>JAFKJU010000020.1 GCA_017305935.1 Hyphomicrobiales bacterium
CGTATCGCCATGGCCCATGGCGCGCAGCGCATACAGCACATCCGCATTCAAGGCCGGATCGATATTCTTGAGCATTGGTCCTCCCGGGCGCCTGCGCGCCCTCTCCTCTGTTTGTCGTCATCGGCTCGCCGGCCTCTCCAAGCCGGCGAGCCGATGTTTTTTTCACTCCCCGTAAGGGATCCAGATGTTCTTGACGTCGACGGCGCGGTTCAGGAACAGGCGCCCTTCGGCGGCGGCCGGGTTCATCCAGTCGATGGCCTTGCCGTAATCGACGAAAGTGCGCTTGAGATTGCCGACCGACAGCTTTTCGACCATGGTCGACAGCTCCGCCGAGCCGAAAGCCCAGACGGCATCGACATCGTTGTGGCTTGCCAGCGTCTTGCCGAGTTCCATGGCGGAACCGGTGACGATGTTGACGACGCCGGCGGGAACGTCGGAGGTTTCCAGCACGGTATAAAAATCCGTCGCCGCCAGCGGATGCGGCTCGCTCGGCACCACCACAACACGGTTGCCGACCGCGATCAACGGCGCGACGCTGCTGATCAGGCCCAGCAGCGGCGCTTCCGGCGGGCAGACGACACCGACGACGCCAATGGCTTCCGGCATGGCGAGCGCCACACCGCGCAACGGCGGCTGATGCACCGCGCCCTCGAACTTGTCGGCCCAGGCGCCATAGGTGAACAGGCGCGAGATCGAGGCCTCGACCTCGGCGCGCGCGGCGGAGGCCGACGCGCCGGTCATGGCGGCGATGCGCTCGGCGAATTCGCCGGCCCGGCCGCTGAGGTTCTCGGCGATGTAATAGAGGATCTGCGCGCGGTTATGCGTCGTGGCCGAGGTCCAGCCGGATGCGCCTTGCGCGGCGGCGACCGCATTGCGGATATCCTTGCGATTGCCCTCGCCGACCTCGCCCAGCACCTTGCCCTTGGGCGACAGTACGGGACGGGAATAATTGCCATCCGGCCGCGCTTGCTTGCCGCCGACATACAGCTTCGCCGTATGGTCGATGGCCGGCATCGCGAAATCGCCGGTCGTCGATTTCAACACGGGCGCGGTTGCCGCCGGGCGCGGCTTGCGGCCGACCCAGGCCTTGGGCTTCAGGTATTCATAGGCGCCTTCGCGGCCGCCCTCGCGGCCGAAGCCGGATTCGCGTTTGCCGCCGAAACCGGCCGCGGCATCGAAGAGATTGGTGGCATTGACCCAGACGACACCGGCGGCAAGCTTTGCCGCGACGTTCAGCGCGAGACCGATGGTTTCGCTCCAGATGCTGGCGGCGAGGCCGTAGCGCGTGTGGTTAGCAAGCTGGATCGCCTCTTCCGGGGTGCGGAAGGTCATGGAGACGGCGACCGGTCCGAAGATTTCCTCCGTCGCGACGATGGAGGTGGGTTGTACCTCGGTCAGCAGCGTCGGGCGATAGAAGGAGCCACCCTTGGGCAGCTCGATATCCGGCTGGAACAGGCTGGCGCCTTCGGCAACGCCTTGCGCCACAAGGCTTTCGATGCGGCTCAACTGCACCGGCGCGACGATGGCGGCCATGTCGATGGCCTTGTCGAGCGGCTGGCCGACGCGCAGCGTGCCCATGCGCCGCTTCAGGCGCCGGTGGAACAGCGGCGCGATGCCGGCCTGGACCAGCAGGCGCGAGCCGGCGCAGCAGACCTGGCCCTGGTTGAACCAGATGGCATCGACCACGCCTTCGACCGCGCCGTCGATATCGGCGTCATCGAAGACGATGAACGGCGACTTGCCGCCCAGTTCCAGCGTCAGCGACTTGCCGGAACCGGCGGTGCGCTCGCGGATGATGCGGCCGACATCGGTCGAGCCGGTAAACGCGATCTTGTCGACATCGCCGTGATCAACGATCAGCGCGCCTGTAGACCCGTCACCGGTGACGACGTTGAGCACACCTGCCGGCAGGCCGGCGGCAGCGGCGAGTTCCGCAAACAGCAGCGCCGTCAGCGGCGTGAATTCGGCCGGCTTCAGCACGACGGTATTGCCGAGCGCCAGTGCCGGCGCAACCTTCCAGGCGAGCATCAGGAAGGGGAAATTCCACGGAACAACCTGGCCGACGACGCCGACCGGCACCTGATCGGCAAATTCCGTTTCCTGCAGCTGCGCCCAGCCGGCATGATAATAGAAATGGCGGGCGGCGAGCGGCACGTCGATATCGCGCGTCTCGCGGATCGGCTTGCCGTTATCGAGCGCCTCGATGACGGCGATCAGGCGCGCATGGCGCTGGATCATGCGGGCCAGCGCATAGAGATGGCGGGCGCGGGCATGGCCGGGCAGCTTCGCCCAGGCGCCTTGCGCCTTGCGGGCGCTCGCAACCGCTGCATCGACGTCGGCGGCATTGCCCTGGGCGATCTTCGCCAGCAGCGCGCCGGTTGCCGGCTCCAGCGTCTCGAAATGCTGGCCGGACTGCGGCGCAACGAAGGCGCCGTTGATGAAATGGCCGAATTCGGCCTTATGGGAGGCCAGCCACTGGCGGGCCTCGCCATCGGCTTCGGGGGCGGGTCCATAGGACATTTCGTCAAAATACCTGGCGACAGACATGGGGGCAACGGACATCGGGGTCATCCTATCGCGTGACGGTTGAAGGCCGAGTAGGCGCCGGTGACATGATGTTCGAGCTGGCGCTCGATATCGGCGAGCAGGCTCGAAGCGCCGATGCGGAACAGATCGGGCTCCAGCCATTCCCGGCCCAGTTCTTCCTTCATGAGGAACTGGTAGTTAAGAATATCCTTGGCGGTGGAAATGCCGCCGGCCGGCTTGTAGCCGATCTTGATGCCGGTGCGCTCCTCATAGGCGCGGATCATGCGCAGCATGGTCAGCGTCACCAAGAGCGTGGCGTTCACGCCTTCCTTGCCGGTGGAGGTCTTGATGAAGTCGGCGCCGGCCATCATGCAAACCAGCGAGGCGCGGGCGACGTTGCGCAGCGTCTTGAGTTCGCCGGTCGCCAGGATCGCCTTCACATGCGCTTCACCGCAGGCCTCGCGATAATCGCGCATCTCGTCATACAGCGCCTGCCAGTTGCCGGTCAGCACATGCTCGCGGGTAATGACGATGTCGATTTCCCGCGCGCCGTCGGCGATCGAAGCCTCGATCTCGCGCAGCTTGACGTCATGCGGGACGAGACCGGCCGGAAAGCCGGTGGAAACGGCCGCGACCGGAATGCCCGACCCCTCAAGCGCCTCGACGGCGGTGGAAACGAAACGGTGATAGACGCAGACGGCGCCAGTGGTGATGGAACGGTCGCCCATGCCCATGGCATCGAGCAAATCCTGCCGCACCGGGTGACGCGCCTTGGCGCACAGGCGCTGGACGCGCTCGCGCGTGTCGTCGCCGCTCAGCGTCGTCAGGTCGATGCAGGTGACCGCCTTCAGCAGCCAGGCGGCCTGCGCATCCTTTTTCACCGTCCGCCTGCCCGGCAGCGTCGCCACGCGCCGTTCGCTTGCGGAAAGATTGACGCGCTGTTCCGCCACCCAGCCGGTGTCGAGCGCCATGCCGGCATTGCGCGGCCAACCGTGATTAGCAATGCGCGCACCGTCGTCTTCGGTCGCCAGTAATGCCAATGCTGCCTCCCTGCATGCCATCGCTATCCTGCGAGCATTTGTGACTTCATGATCAGGATGATGTTACGATTTCATCATTTCATGACAAAGTCAAGCCATATGACAAATGCCAGCGGTAGGCCTGCCGTCATTTAACCCGCTGCTCGCCTTCTTCGGTGATCAGCGACTGGAAGGCGCTCATCGGCGCGAAGAAGGCCGGCTTCTGCACGCCGATCTTGCTCCTGTCGGCCACGAGATGGCAACGCTGCGCCAAACCTATCACCTTCTGCTTGACCGGCACTTCGTGGAAATGCGCGCAGGTCGCGCCGCGGGTGAAATCGATGCCGGCGGCGGAGAGCAAGGCGATGTTGATACCGAGTTGGTCCAGGGTCTCCAGGCCGGGATTGCCGGAAAAGGAGGCGGTGGAGGGATGGTACAGCCCGCCCAGCATGATCATGCGGATATCGGGTCGCCGCGCCAAGCGCTCGGCGACGTTCATGGCGCAGCAGACCACGCTGACATCGGCATTTTCCGGCAGCATTTCAACGAGATGAACCAGCGTCGTGCCACAGTCGAGATAGATCGTGTCGCCGCGCGCCACATGTTTCAACGCGTGGCGGCAGGCGGCGCGCTTGGCGCTGGCATGCTGGTTCGCGGCCAGTCCCAGCTCGTAGGGCGCCTCGCCCTCGCGCTCGCCGGCCAGCATGATGTGGCCGCCGAGGAACTGGAAGGAGGCCGGATTGTTCGCCACGTCGCGGCGGACCGTCATTTCCGACACCTTCAGCAATTCCGCCGCCCGGCGCACATGCAGCACGCGATGCTCGCCCAGTGCGTCGGCCAACGCCGCAACGCGCTGGCTCTTTCGATCCGCCATTTCCCGCCTCCCTGGCTTGGGATCAGCCAATGATGAAATTGTAACAGAATTTTTCAAGAGACGCCAGATTCTTGTTATGAATCTGACATTATCTCGATAGGCGATCGAGATCGTCGTAGAGCGCCTGGCTGTGGACGTAGAGTTTTTCGAACACGGCCTGCATGGGTCGGTAGATCTCTGCCCAGGCGGGATCGGGCACGATCTCCTCGGCATAGGAGACAAAGGCATCGGCCGCATCTTCGACGCGGGAAAACTGGCCGGTGGCGGTGGCAGCCATGGCGGCGCAGCCGACGATGCCGCATTCGGCCTCCGTCGGCACGAGGATGGGGATGCCGTAGACGCTCGCCTTGATCTTCATCCATAAGGGAGCCCGTGCGCCACCGCCGGAGGCGATGACGTGCTCGATCGGCGTGCCGGAGATACGGTCGAGGATATCGATATGGCGCTTCACCGCGAAGGCGACGCCTTCCAGCACCGCGCGATGCAGATGCGACAGCCCATGCGCCGCACCGATGCCGAAGAACTGGGCGCGGGCATTGCGATGATCGCCAAGCCGCTCGCCGGTAAGATAAGGCATGAAGAAAAGCCGCTCGGCGCCGGGCGGCGCCAGACATGCCTTTTCAACGATCTCCTCATAGCTCGCCTGCTTCTCATGGAAAGCGCGGCGCGCCCAGCGCATGGCGTCGCCGCCGGATTCCAGCAGCATGAAGGCACCCCAATTGCCCTCGACTGTGCCGACATTCGAGACCTGCGCATCGAGCAGCGGCTTTTCGGCAATGGCGGTGATGATTGCGGAGGTGCCCATCACCTCCGAGCCGACACCCGGCCGGCACACACCGGATCCCAGCAGCGCCACCGGATAATCGCCGCCGCCGACCAGCACTGGCGTGCCCTCCTGCAACCCCGTTTCCCGCGCCGCCGTGGCGTTGACATATCCCAGGATCTCCAGCGGATTGCGCAGCGGCGCCAGTTTTTTCCGATCGAGGGCGAGCAGGTCGATCATCATCTGCGACCAGTCGCCGGTTTGCGGATCCATCAGGAAACTCGCGCCGCCATCGGTGCGGTCCATGGCGATTTCGCCCGTGAGACGCAGGTTGATGTAGTCCTTGGGCATCAGCACCGCAGCCGTGCGCGCCCACGCCTCGGGATCGGTATCGCGCAGCCATTGCAGCTTGAAACCCGGCCAGGCGGGTGCGGCGGGATTGGCGCTGTGGGCGAGATAGGTCGCCGGCCGATGTCGGCGCTCGAAGGCCTCGACATGGGCGACGGTGCGCTTGTCGTTCCACAGGGGCGCCGTCTCGCGGGCGAGCGCACCGTTATCGTCGACCAGCACCGTGCCGTGCATCTGACCGCAGGCGGAAACGGCGGCGATGCGCGAACGCGCCTGCGGCTGCCCGGTCAGCACATCGCGAATGGCGGCGACGACGCCGGTCCACCAGTCGGCCGGCCTCTGCTCCGACCAGCCGAACTGCGGAACGATCTGCTCATGCTCGCGCGCAACGATGGTCAGTACCTTGCCGCGCCGGTCGACGAGGGCGGCGCGCACGCTGCCGGTGCCGACATCGATGGTGAGAAACAGATCGCCAGCCATTCCATCCTCCGCAGTGATGCTGCTTCGAGGTCATGCCCTCCCCGGCGCGACCCCGCTCCCTATTGAGGAGCATTTCGGTCCGGTTCATGCAAGCCCCGCCGCCCTGCCCACCTGCTTTAAGCACCATATTCTTCGTTAAGGACAACAGCTGTGTCACGGCATTTCTGAACCAATTCTTAAGCAAAACCGGCCATGGTGAGCGAGGCATCATCGGACAACCGATGGCCTTGCCACGCCACGACGCTGGGGACGGATCTCGCCGGAAAAGGATCGTTGCCAGCGCAAGTGCCGGGGCCGAATTTTGGATTGAGGACAGGAAAAGCATGACACGGTCTTTTCGCGGGCCCGCCAGCCTTCTGGAGTCGGCACCGCCGGACGCCGGAACCTGGCCCATGACCTGGGTTCTGCTGAGCCGGGAAGTGCGCCGGCTTGCCTTGCCGATCGTCGTGCTGGCCGTTCTCGGGGGTGCGCTTGGCGGCGGGGCGCGCGCGCTTTTGCCGCAGAGCTATGTCGCCACCTCCGAAGTGCTGATCGATCCGCGCGGCTTCCAGGTGTTCAAGAACGACCTGACCACAGGCCAGTACGACGCTAACGCCGCCGTCAACTATGTGGAAAGCCAAAGCCATGTGATGCTCTCGGAAAGCGTTCTGGCGCGGGCACTGACCTATGCCGCAACCGGCCAGGGCACGGCGGCGTCGCCCGCCGAAAAGCCATCCGCCACGCAGATCAACGCGCTGCGCAAGTCGATCGAGATCACCCGCGCCGAGCGAAGCTATATCCTCTCCATCTCGGTGAAGGACAAGAACCCGGACAAGGCCGCCAATCTCTCAAACGCCATCGTCGCCGCCTATCTCGACGAGGATTCCGACAGCCGCCTGCGCGCCACGGAAAAACTGACCGGCGACCTGACCTCGCGCCTCGACCAGCTGCGCGCCCGGCTGGCGGAGTCCGAAATGAAGGCCGAGGAATATCGCCAGAAATTCAAGCTGTTCAGCAGCGACGACAAGCTGATCGTCGACCAGCAGCTTTCCAGCGCCGTGACCGCGCTGGCCGCCGCAGACGAGCGGCTTTCGCTCGCCCGTGTGCGCGGCGAGCAATTGCAGAGCGCCGAACCGGGCGTGATCGCCGGCCTTGCCAATCCTTCCGAACAAACCCTGCTCAACACGCTGATCAGCCGCCAGGTGGCGGCACGCGAGGAGGTGGCGAAGCTTTCACAGAAATTCGGCAGCCAGCACCCGACCCTGCGCAGCGCCCAAAGCCAGGTCGCCGAGATCGACAGCCTGCTCAATCGCGAGCTGGAGCGGGTGCGCAGCTCCGGCCAGAGCGCCCTTCGCCAGGCGATGAAGGAGCGCGACGACCTTTCCGCCACCGTCTCGCGCCTCACCGGCCAGAACGAACAGGCCCGCCGCGCCTCCATCGAACTGCGCGCGCTGGAACAGCAGATCGCCTCCGACCGCGAATTGCTCTCCTCCTTCGAGACACGCGCCCGCGAAGCCGCCGAATTCGGCAAGATCGACTCCGCCAATATCCGCATCCTCTCTAAAGCCTATCCCGCCGATATCCGCAGCGGTACGGTCGGCATGATCATGTGGGGCATCGTCGGCATGATGATGGGCGCGCTTGTCGGGCTCGGCATTGCGGCGCTCAGGGCGCTGATCGCCTATGCCCGCTACACCGCCGCGGCCAACGTCGCCGCGAAAACCGTCGCCTTCCGCCCCCGCCGGACTGCGAACCGGGAGGAGGAGCACTATGCCCCACCGTTACGCCGCCACCGGCTTTGACATGGGTTCGCGCCGCTTGCGGCAAGGAAACCATCCATGACCGCCCGATCCTCCGCCCGCACCGTTCTTGGCTGGATCGGCTGGGCCGGCGGCGATGCCGTCGGGCGGCTGATCCTGCTCAGCGCGTCGACGATCGTGCTGTCGCGCCTGATCCCGGCGGAGGAGTTCGGCATTTCCGCCATCGTGCTGACCATGTCGGCAGCCGCCGCCCTTCTGGTCGGCGCGCCCTTCGAGGAAGCGCTGGTCCAGAAGAAAGTATTGCGCGGTGCGCATTTACGCACCGCCTTCGGCTTTTCCATGCTCGTGGCGCTGGCGCTGATCGCACTGTCGCTGGTCGGTGGACCGCTGCTGGCGGGTGCCTATGCGTCTCCCGAAATGGCGATGCTGCTCCCGGTGTCGATGCTGTCGGTGGCCTTCAGCGGCCATGGCGACCTGGTGACGGCGCTGGCGCGGCGGCGCCACCGCTTCAACGATATCGCCGCCTCCAATCTCATCAGTCATGCCGTCGGGGTTCCGGTGTCCATCGCCATGGCGCTGGCCGGCGCTGGCGTCTGGTCGCTGATCGTCATGCGACTGGTAATCGTCGTGGTGCGCTCGCTCTGCCTGCAGTGGCAGTTGCGCTTTCCGCTGATGCCGCAGCTTTCGCTGTCGCATCTGGCCGCGCTCGGCCGCTTCGCCAGCATTTCCTTCCTCGACCGATTCGCCGACAATCTGAACTATCTGCTGTTCAACAATATCGTCGGCTCCTTCTTCGGGCTGAGCGCGCTCGGCCAGCTCAACATGGCGATGCGCATCGTCGAGCCGTTGCGTGGCGCCATCGTCGCCACGTCCCACAACATCGTCTTTTCGCATTTCAAGCGCGTGGCGCAGACGGCAAAGGCCGCGATTGCCGAACGCGATCGGGTCATCGCACTGCTCGCCTTCGTCACCGCCACTTCCTTTGCCGGGCTGGCGGCGATCATGCCGGCGCTGGTGCCGGTGGTTTCCGGGCCCGGCTGGGAAACGGCCACCGACATCGCCATCTGCCTGTCGCTCGGAGCGGCGGTGCTGATGCCGGCACGCCCGATCTTCACTGCGCTTTCGGCCGGAAACCGCCCGGAATTCAGCCTGGTCAGCAGCCTGACGGGGCTGGCCGTCACCTTCCTGCTGCTGGTGGCGATGAAGGATTCTCCGCCCTATGTCATCGGTGCCGCGCGCCTGATCGGCGATAGCTGGCAGGCGCTGTTTGCGCTGCTCGCCCCCATCGGCAAGCCCGACCGATGGACCAGCGGCGAACGCTTGCGTCTCCTTGCCCCCGCCTGGGCGACGGCCGCCGTCATGGCGCTGGCGACAGGCGCCTTCGCGGTGACCGTGCAACCCTTCGGCAACATCCTGGCGCTCTGCGCCGCCATCCCGATTGGCGCGGCGATCCAGATCGGGTTGATGTGGCTGTTCACCCGCCCCGCTCTGCTCGGCATCTTCGATTTCCTGCGCGGCCAACCGCTGCGTCCGGGCGAGCAGGCATGACCCGCGTTCTCGTCACCGGCGGCACCGGCTTTATCGGCGCGCGCGTCACAGACGCGCTACGCCGCGCCGGCCATGACGCGCATGCTGGAACGCGCCGCGCCGCGCCGCAAGCCGACGTCATCGCCTGCGACCTCGACAGGCCGGCGGAGATCGGCGCCGCGCTTGCCGGCATCGAGATCGTCGTGCATTGCGCCTATGGCGAGGAAAGCGCCATGCCGCGCCAATGCGCCGCCTTGCTGTCCGCCATGGCGACGGCCGGCGTGGCGCGACTCGTCTATTTCAGCTCCATCGCCGTCCATGGCGATGGCGAGGGACCACTGGACAGCTATGGCCGCGCCAAGCTGGATTGCGAGACACTGGTGCGCGATTGGGAAAAGGCTGGCGGTGAACGCCGTGCCGTCGTCCTCCGCCCTGGCATCGTCTATGGTGCGGGTAGCCGGTTCTGGATCGACAAGATGGCGGAGCGTATCTGCATGGGAATCTGGGGCGATTTCGGCCCTGCCGGCGATGGCTGGGCGCATCTCGTGCATGTCGATGATATCGCCGCGCTCACCGTCGCGGCCGTGGACCGCCTGCAGGATGGCGTGTCGGCAGGGAAAATCCCACCCCTCGATATCGTCGGGCCGGACAGACCGGACTGGAACGCCTATTTCCAGGCGCTGGCCGCTGCCCTCGGCGCCCCTGGCCTGCCGATAATCGGACCGACGCGACTGCGCTGGTGGGCGGTGCGGAGGCTGGCGGCGAAAATCTGGCGGCGCATCGGCCTGCCGGGCGGTCATCGCGCCGCCCTTGCGCCCGCGCCCGGAGAACTCGCGCTGTTTCGCCGCCGGCTCACCCTCGATGCCGGGGCGGCGACCGCGTTTCTCGGCCTCGCACCGAAAATCACCTTGAAGGAAGGGTTGGCCGGCAGCCTTGGTCTTCAGGACACCAGGCCGGAACCGTAAAGCTTCGGCCGGAAACGCTCGCCCCAGAACAGCTTGCCAAGCCCGCCCCAGGCCTTGGAGCGGGCGATCTCCGCCCTCTCCCGGTCGAACGACAGGAAAATGGCGGCCTTGGCGAATTCCAACGCCGCCTGCGCCGCGCCGACGCCCATCCACAGCGCGACCGAAGCCCAGCGCGGCGGCATCAGCTTGTGATGCACGAAGGTGCGGATCTGGCCGGAGAGAAACCGGCGCCGACGCACATAGGCCCAGTTCATCCGCTTTGGCGGCACCCATTCGATGACCTCGGCGCCCGGGGTCCAGGCGAAGCGCCGCCCGGAATCCGCAAGCTGGCGCAGCAGCAGACTGTCTTCGCCGCCGACCTCGTTGAGAGAGGTGTCGAAGACCTCGGCCTTGTCCAGGCAGCGCCCACGATCGAAAACCGAATTGTTCGTGCCGAGCAGCGCCGAGAGATCGGTGATGTCGGCCCGGTCCGACCGCCCCAGCTGGCGGGAAAAATAGGCGGCGAAGGCCGGCGTCAATTGCCCGGCTTCCGCCTTGGCGACGACCGGACCGAAGCTGGCATCGGCGCCTGTCGCCTGCAAGGTGGCGACATGGCACGCCAGCCAGCCGGGCGACGCTTCCTCGTCGTCATCCAGAAAAGCGATCCATCGACCTTGCGCGGCGCGCACGCCGGCATTGCGGGCATTGGCCACCCCAGGCACCGGTGCCAGCACATAGACGATCGGCAGGCGGTTGCGCGCGATGCAGGCATCCACGGTGCCGCGCGCCGAGCCGTCCCTGGAATTGTCGATGACGACCACCTCCGTGCCGAGCCCTTCTGGCAATCTCTGCGCCGAAAGGCTGTCGAGTGCCCGCGCCAGCGGCTCCGGGCGGTTGAGGGTCGGGACGACGACCGAGATCAGCACTGGGGATTTATCCGTCATTTTAACGATCTGCCGCAGGATTTCGTAAGCATGTTCACAATACGCCAGGCCGGTAACCCGGATGTTAAGCCTGTTTAGCGAATATCTGCGGCATAAGCGAAAGGAAGCCATGCCGCGCGCCCTTTCGCACGCAACAGCGCAGGCAAAGTGAACCGAAAACGGACAAAGTGATGATCGAAGCCAGAGGAGCGAGCCTGACTTTCCGGGATATCCCCGGATTGGCACATGTTCCGGCGGCGCTGCATTCCTTGCTGGCGCTGCTGTTTCTGCTCTATTGCTTCATCGGCACCAATGCCTTCTCCACCACCTCCCTCACCCAGCGCCTCGAAGGCAATCCGCTCGACCGGATTGTCGTTCTCGCAATGGCGACGCTGGCGATCGTGGTGCTGGCGCTGTATTGGCGGGCCGTGCCGGGTATGGCTTTGCGCAGCCTCGGTGTGCTTGCCATCGCCGGCATTGCCGTCCTCAGCATGTTGTGGTCCGATTTTCCAGGCCTCACCCTGCGCCGCGCCATCCTCCTGGCCTGCTTTACGCTGATCACCGCGGCCTTGGCGGCTGGCGTACGTGACCTGCGCAGCGCCCACACCGCGTTTTGCTGGGGCATCACCGCCATCGTCATCCTCAACCTGATCGTCATCTTCGCCATGCCTTCGCTCGGCGTCGACGACCTCGGCGCCAAGGGCCTCTACAGCCAGAAGAACGTCGCCGGCATGGTGGGCATGGCCGCCGTGCTGGCCACCGCCACCTGGACCGCGCGCGGACATCGCGACGGCATGAACGTTCTATTCGGCGTCGCCATGACCGCGATCGGTATTGCCTTCCTGATCCTGACCCGCAGCAAGACCTCCATCGGACTGACATTCGGGGCTCTGGCGATCCTGGGCATACTGGCATTCGCCGCGCGTAGCGGGCCGACAGTGGCGCTCGCCGTGGTGATGGCGGGCTTTCTCGGCCTGTTTGCCGGTCTGGCATTCCTCATTGCCCATGATCTGGACATGAACGCGATTACCCTCATCCTCTTCGGCGACGCCTCCTTCACCGGGCGCGACGAATTATGGGCCTTCGCGCGTAAGAGCATGTTCGAGCGGCCATGGCTGGGACATGGCTACGGTGCATTCTGGGATGTCGGGCCGGGCCGCGATCCGCTGCTGCGTCTGGAACCGGGAAGCTGGCTCGGCGACGTCGAGCTCGGCCTGATCAACCAGGCGCATAACGGTTATCTCCAGCTCGGCATCGAGCTTGGCATACCGGTGACGATTCTCGCCGTCTTCACCGTCCTGTGCCTGATCGTGCGCGGCGTCCTGCTATGCCTGCTGGCGCGCATGCCGCGCGGCACGGCGGCGGGCTTCGCCTATATGACGGCGATGCTGGTTCTATTTCTGTTGCACAATTTCACCGAGGCGTCGTTGTTCATGCGCGGGATCGTGCTGTTCAACATCGTCTTGCCGATGATGTTCCTTCTGGCGCGCGGGCGCGATCTTCTGCCGTCTCCCGCCGCTCGGCCTTCCTTTTCCATGGGTAAATTGCCATGACGCTTTTATTTCCGCTCGTCGATCACCAGCCTGCGCGCGAGCGCGTCCCCTTCCTCGGCGTCCGCTTCGATCCCATCGATGAGGCCGAAGCACTGGCGGAACTGCTGGCACGCGATCCGAATGAGGATTTCGCCGCCGTGGTAACCCCAAATTCGGACCATCTGGTGCGCATCGACCGTCTCGGCGGCGAAGTCGCCCATGCCTATGACGTCGCCTGGCTGTGCCTGAACGACAGCCGCACCGTGCGTCTGCTTGGCAAGTTCGCCGGGCTGGACCTGCCGACCGTGCCGGGCGCCAATCTGGTGCGCGACCTGTTTTCCGCTCCCGGCTTCGATCCTGCCTGGCCGGTGCTGTTCGTCGGCAGCACACCGGCCGTTTTCGAAACGATCGTGCGCGGTTTCAAGCTGAAAAACGCCATCCATTTCGATGCCCCGATGGGCCTGCTGCGCGACCGCCGGAAATTCGACGACACCGTCGCTTTCATAGAGGCGCATCCGGCGCGTTTCATCCTGCTCGCGGTCGGATCGCCGCAGCAGGAGTTGCTGGCGCAGCGGCTGAAGGCGCGCGGCAAGGCGAAAGGCATCGGCCTGTGCATCGGCGCGGCCATGGAATTTCTCGCCTATCCGCAGCGGCGGGCGCCCGACTGGATCTCGAAGATTGGCATGGAATGGCTTTTCCGGTTGCTGCGCGAGCCGCGCCGGCTATGGCGCCGCTATCTGGTCGACAGCCCGCAGATCGTGCGGCTGGTGTTCCGCAACCGTCTCAATCGCGGAAAATAAGCATGAACGGCCCCACCCGCATCAGCATCGTCATCTGCACCTTCAACCGGCACGACCTGCTGCGCGAGGCGCTGGAGAGCGTGGCGGCGCTGCGCAATCCCGCAAACATTCCGTTGACGCTGGTCGTGGTCGACAATAGCGACGATTCCAATGCGCTGCCGGTGATCGAGGCGATGCGCGCCCGCCTCCCCTATCCGCTGCTCGGCATCGCCGCGCATCCGGCCAATATTTCCGTGGCCCGCAATGCCGGGGCGGCTGCGGCGCCGGATGAGATCGTCGCCTTCATGGACGACGACCAGCAACTGGACCGGGATTGGCTGATCGCCGTCACCGAAGGTCTCGCGGCCTTTCCGCATGACGTGCTGTTCGGCGCGGTCGAGCCCGTTCTGGAAGCACCCGACAGGGCCGACGCCACCGTGCTCGGCCTGTTTTCCCGCCGCCTGGCGGCACCGGCCGGAACCGATCTCTTCGCCATAGGCCCGGCGAAAACCCAGGGCATCGCGCTGGCGACCAACAATTGCATCTTCCGCAAATCGACGACGCTGACGGACGCCACGCCGTTCGATCCCGCATTCGGCAATGGCGGCGGCGAGGATTACGACCTGTTCTGCCGGCTGGAGCGGCGCGGCCGGCGCTTCGGCTGGCTACCCGGCGCCAAGGCGCTGGAATTCGTGCCGGCAAAACGCTGCGATCCTGCCTATCTCGAACGGCGCTTCTATGCCGGTGGGCAGGCTTTTGCGCTTGCGGTTTCCAGGAACAGCGCCAGCCCGACACGTCAGCGCTGGCGCCTGCGACTGCGGGCGATCTTGCAACTCATCATTCTCATGCTATCCGCACCGCTGCAATGGCTGAAAGGCGCCGAAGCGCGTCGGCAATTGCGCTACCGACTCGCCGGCGTATTCGGGAAAATATCGTTTGCGGAACTGGAACCGATCTACAGCGCCCCGCCGCCAGGGCGCTGACGTCAGGCGCTTTCCGTCGCCATATCCTGCCGGGCGGCGACATCCGTCACCCTTGCAAAAATATCCCTGCGCAGATCGAGACTGCTGCCGATCGTCGATTGAATGAGGCAGGTGACGTGATGCGGTTTCACCGCCGAGATGAAGGAGTCGATCGCTTCATCGCTTTCGAAATCACCGGACCAGCGGGAATGGCAGAGCGAAAAGCTTTCCGGCACAAGATGCGCCGCATCGAAACCGAGCACCTGATCGGCATAAACGCCGTAGAGAACGTATTCGGCGAAATGCGGCGTCCGGCACAAGGTCTTCAACCAATCGGAGCCGGAGATATCGGCTATGCGCTGAGTCATGCCGCGCAAAACCGAGGTTTTCCAGACCACGCAGGAGTCGATATATTCACCGCCGTAGAAGGTTTTTTCAGACAGGCCGAGCAGTTGCCCCGCCACCTTCTGCCAAAGCGCATGGGTTTCCAGGCCAGCGGGCTGTGGATCGCGATAAAGACGCACGCGCCCGTCCCGGCAAAGATGTTCGGGTCGAAGGGGCCGGACGAAAACGGTATCGCTATCGATATGAACGACGACGTCGGCCTTGCTTTGCTCGGCGGCGGCGATCTTCATGATCTGCTGCGCGATCCAACCGCGCACCGGCGGGCTGAACGGCGTGATGTAGATGTTGCGGCGCGGCAGACGCAGCAGCCGCCGCCAGCGCGGCGAAGGCATCGGCATGCGCCGAAACCACCACGGAAGAATATCCTCCTCCGCTACGAGCCGCCGGCGCGCGGAAGCCAGCGGTGCAAACAGCGGCAGGTCGGCGCGGGGCACGATCACGCGATGCTCCATGCCCTCCGGCACGAAGCGCTCCGCGCTTTCGCACATCAGGCGGCAGGCTTCGAAATCCCGCGAGAAAGAAAGGGTCACCAATTCATATGTCGTCATTTCAACCCCTTATCGCCCTGTTGCCCATGCTTCCGGTTCGATCGGTTTGCAGCTCGACGCAACAGGCGACGGTTGCGCGAACCGATCCGGATGCTGCAGCATCTCCGTGACCTCGGTGATATGCATAGCAAGCGCGGCATCCAGCTTGCACGGGCGATCCTCGTAAATAGCAGATGCTAATTCGGCGACGCCACGCATGAAATCCATGGTTGGCCGTCCCGGACCGCGCTTGAGCAGCGGTGCGCGCACCGGCTTCAGCCGCCGCCCGGACAGTTGCGGCCAGCGGCGCTCGATCAACCGACCAAGCCGGCCGGTGGCGGCGCGGCGCAATATGACCGAGGAGCCGTAATCCCAAATTTCAGCGATATCGATCACGCCCTCTTCGCCGACGATGCGGAAGCGATGATCATAGGGCGCAATGATGGAATTCGTCACTCGCGCAACGATGCCGCCATCGAATTCCAGGCAGCCGGTGGAAAAATCGGGCGCCGGGTTTTCGAGCGGCGGCCTTGTTTTCTTGTCGGCGATCAGCAGCGTGGAATAGGCCGAGACTTGCCGCACAGGGCCGAACATGGCGATGAGCGCCCCGAGCGCATAACCGGCATGCTCATAGGTGCAACCGGTCTCGAATTCTCCGCGCGCCGGCCAGGCACGACCGCTGCGGCTGATCCAATTGGTATAATCGGCGCGATGCACCATGCCGTCGTCGAGTTCGGCATAGACGAGCCGCACACGGCCGATCGCCCCGGCGCGCACAGCCGCCCAGGCCGTCTGCACCGACTCGCCAAGGAAATTGCAAGGCGCACCGGCAAGCCGAAGGCCGGCGCGTTCGGCCAGGCCCGCAAGCTCCTGCGCCTCCTGCGCCGAAAGGCCCAGAGGCTTTTCGCTATAGACGTGTTTACCAGCGGCAAGCGCCGCGCGCGTTACGGCTGCATGATTGTGCGGATCGGTCAGGTTGAGCACGATCCGACAGGCGGGATCGGCCAGCAAAGCGTCCAGCGATGGATAGGCTGCATCCTTCCAATAACCGGAGAATGCCGACAGCCGCTCAGAATCCCGGTCGTACACGCCGGTCAGGCGCAAGGCGCCGCCATGCAACTGCAGGCAATAGCGATAGGAATCGGCGACGTAGCCGCAGCCGACGATCGCAATTCCCATCGGTTCCTGTCTCACGCGCGACTCCAATCCGATCCCCTTTCCCCATGCCCGGTGGCCGCATAGAACCGGCGGCTTCGGCGCGCAGCCACTTTGCCCGCAAGCCGCTACGCAAGGGTAAATGCCGGCGACGCAACAGTGGATTTCATCGAAGAAGGTAACCGAATTGTCGCGTGCTTCTCTTTTGCGTCGAATTCAGCTCCGCATATTTGCGGGACATCTATTTAATCGCTTCTAGGATCTTGGCCGATGCCCAGATCAGGGCGTATGCTGGATAAGCAGGGGTGCATATTCATTTCATTGCCGTAAGTCGCATATGCAATCCACGGTTTCTTTTTCGTCTATTCCAATACATCCGCATTCAGGTTCGAAACCAGTCCGCTTAGCCATTTCAAAGGCGCAGGTCGACCATGAAGAAAAGAATTCGTCTCCACCAACTGCGAACGGGCATGCTCGTCACGGAACTGGAATGGAACGGTTCGGCCGGCACCGCGCCGGCGCTTCCACTGTTGATTTCCTCACCGCTGGATGTCGACCACCTGATGCGCGCCCAAGTAATCAGCGTCGTCATCGATACGCGCCGGGGCGCCGATACCGGCGGCGCGGGACGATATGCCGGCGGCTTCAGCCATGTCCAGTTCGAGACCGACCTGCTGTCGAAATTTTCCGCCCGGGAAGTGGAAAACGCCCGCCAGACCATCGAGAACACCGCGCCGCATGTGCGCAGAATGCTCTCCGACATTCGCATGGGCGCGGCGATCCAGTTCGAAGGCGCGTCTCAAACCGTCGAGAGCCTGATGGCCGCGGCCGGGCAAAATTCGGCGGCGCTGATCGGTCTGTCGCGTCTCAAGGAGCGGGACCAGGTCACCTTTCTGCACTCGATTGCCGTCAGCGCCTTGATGATCGATTTCGGCCGGTCGCTGAAACTCGACGAGGAAGCGATCCATTTGCTCGGCATTGGCGGCCTGCTGCATGATTTCGGCAAGATGCTGCTGCCGCGCGCCATCCTTAACAAGAAGGGCACGCTGACCGAGGCCGAGCGCCTGTTGGTGCGCTCCCATCCCTTACGCGGCTATGAGCTTCTGAAGCGCGCCGAAAACATGCCGCAGACCGTGCTCGACATCTGCCTCTATCACCATGAACAATATGACGGCACAGGCTATCCGCGCGGGTTGCAGGGCGCCGGTATTCCCCGGCCAGCGCGCATTGCTGCCATCTGCGACGTCTATGAGGCCATGACCACCATCCGCCCCTACAAGCGTGCCTGGACGCAATCCGAGGCAATCGGCTTCATGCTCGACTCTCCCGGCCATTTCGATCCCGAGCTGCTGCAGAATTTCGTCTCACGCATGGTCGTCGGCGGCGTGCTGGCGTGACCGGGCTTCCCCTCCCCTGCTTTCTCGCGCAATAGCGCCATCAACATCGGCGCCGGCGAAAATCGGCCACGCCCTGCCCTGCCGCTCAGGCTGCGCAAATAACCGCCGGGCGAGCGGATCCGCTCCGTCCGTTCGAGAATGCAGGCCATGGCGATGGCGGCATTTTCTCGGCCCATCGTTGCCCCCGCCTCGGCGTAGACCGCGGCATCGATGCGGAGCATGCATCGGACGACGATAGCTGCCGCCTGCAGGTCATGCCAGGAGTTCACCCGGCCATGTGGCCCGTAATCGACGATCGTCGGGCACGCCTTCAGCACATCCGACAGCAAAGCTCCAGCCGGTCGAGTTGCCGGTTGGGCAACGGCTTCAGATTCGACTCGAGATTCGGATTCTGAATTCTGTATGTGGCAGCCATTCTGCAGGCCATTGCCGGTCGAAACGTCCAGATCTTCCTTCATTTCCAATTGCTTGAGGAAATTGGTGCGCAATGCGTCCAGCCGCGCGAGTGTTCGCTCCAGATCCATGCGTGCAGGTTTGCGTGGCAGGACAGCGAGAGCGGCATCGCATTCCGCTTCGGCCACCACCCAATTGCCTTCAAGCTGCCCCGCGCGCGCCAGCGCGATCAGCTTGCGCAGGTCGCGGCGGCAAAGCGTCAGGCTTTCCTTGAGGCGGCGGATCCGTTGCGCCTCCTCGAGCACGGCGCGGGCAAGTCCCGCAAATTCCTCCGATCGCGCCAGCAGCGGGGCGAGGCTGAAGCCGAAAGCCGTCTCGATAGCGCCGCCGGAATTGCGATGCGCATAACGCTTGCCGTTGGGGCTGTCGCGGCGCAACACCAGACCGGCTTCGACCAGCACCGCCAGATGCCGGCGCAGGGTCGTTTCCGAAATGCCATGGGCGCGCAGGCTCAATTGCGCATTCGAGGGGAAGACCACCAGCCCCCGCCCGGCTGAAAGTTCGTCCTGTGGATAAAAGCTCAGCAGCGCGTTCAGCACCGCCAACGCCCGATCCTGCAGGCCAAGCCGGGTTCGTGCGGTGCAGAGATCGCGAAAAATCTTCCATTTGTTCACGGCCTTGCCGGGCTTGGCTTGCGCGGCTGCCGCCTCGCCTTTCACCAGGGCAATCGTCATCGGCCGCCGCCCGAAAGGCGTCGTCGTATATCCATGTTGCATGTCACTTTCACCTTTCAACAGGCAAAAGAAATTCGCTCGCCAAAATGACGCTCAAGACGCTTGACTGTGATTCATGGAAATGCGATTCTGCAGGTGTCCAATCTGAGAGAGGCTTCCACGACGGCAACGTTTTGGGGGCCTTTTTCTTTTGCTGATCAATCTCCTGTGTGTTTTTCGCGTTCGAACGCCGCGTACAACGCATCCAGCCGACTTTCGACATAGGCGCCGAAATCGGCCGCCGTCGCTTTGTCGAAAATCAGGCTCAACCGCTCATCCGTTTCGCTGATCCGCACCGCCTTTGCGCCATCCTGCTTGCGCCAGACAGCGGTGCGCGGCTTGTCCTTCGCCTTGCGCAACTGGTCGAACAGATAGTCGAAACGGTCGTCGGAATTCTTCTCCAGAAAGGCCGGCGTCGCCACCAGCTTCAAGGCCTTTGCCTTCTTCGAGGCTTCGCCGAGGAGATCGGCCATCTCCGCCCAGCGCGTGCGACCGAAGCCAGGGGCCGGGCCGATGGCCTCGATCACCGGAACGGGCAGGCGCTCGACCAGCGCGATCATCCGCGACAGCGCCGCCTTGTCGACTCCGAGTGAGGCCATGATGACATCGCGGCTGAAGCCGCGCTCCTCCAGCCGATGCGCGAAGAAGGAGCGCTCGACGAAGGAGAGATCGGTGCGGGCGTTGTTTTCCTGCCCCTGGCTGACCACGAGTTGTTCATCTGTGAGATCGCGCACCACGGCCCGCGCCTTGAGCCCGAGCTCACGCACGGCGGCGAGGCGCCGGTGGCCATAGGCGACTTGATAACGCCCTTCCGCTTCCGGATGGGGGCGCACGAGGATCGGCACCTGCTGGCCGTGTTCGCGAATCTGGGTAACGAGGCGCTGTTGCTCCTCTTCCGCCACGCCGAGCCGGTCCGGAACGAAGGAGCTGTCGACCAGCGCCGGGTCGAGATCGACGATCGTCTGCCCCTGCGCCAGCTGTCGTTCCAGATCGGCGGCGCGTTGCGCCTTTTCATTGATGCCGCCCAGCGATTGCGAGAGAGCTCCGACCGGACTTGCCCGCTTCGGCCGCTTCTCGAAATTCGCCAGCGGGCGGATATCGGTATCCGCCTCCTCGGCTGCGGGTTTCGCCGCAGCGCCGGTTTCCTGGATTCCAAAAATATTCTTCCGCGCCATGGGTTATTTTCTCCCCCATGTCTGTTTCACAAGGTCTTCGATCTCGACATTGACCGCCGTCAGCGATTCCAGCGCCCGGTCATAGGTGCCGCGAGTAAACTGGTTGCGGTCGATCTCGTATAGCGTCTGCTTGGTCAATCCGGCATCGGAAATCGCCGTGCTCTTCAGCATGGCATTGGTCAGCACACGATTACCGAAGATCGAACGCATGAAACCGGCCATCTGCGCCTGCGGCCCGTCATTCGGCTCGAAGCGGGTGACGAGGTAGCGCATCCAGTCGTAATCCATGGTGCCGCCCGCCTCCTCCACGACCTGGAGAAGATCGCCGGTCATATGCAGGAACTGGCTCATCGACATGACGTCGAGCATCTGCGGATGCACGGTGATAAGCACCGAAGTCGCCGCACACAGCGCCGACAGCGTCAGGAAACCGAGCTGCGGCGGGCAATCGATGACGACGACGTCATAGGCGCTTTCGATTTCCGCCAGGCATTCGCCGATGCGGGCAAAGAACATCGAATTGGGATCGGTACGCGCCATCAGCGCCTTCGGCGTCTCGTGCTCGAATTCCATCAATTCGAGATTGCCGGGAATGATGTGCAGGTTCGGCGTATAGGTGGCGCGGACGATTTCGGTGACGTCACGGCGCGCCGCATCGTAGCGGATGGCGCCGTAAAGCGTCTCGTTCTCGCCGACATCCAGCTCAGGCTGGTGGCCGAACAGCGCCGAAAGCGAGGCCTGCGGATCGAGATCGATGGCAAGCGTGCGATATCCACGCAAGGCGAGATATTGCGCCAGATGCGCCGAGGTCGTGGTCTTGCCGGAACCGCCCTTGAAATTCATCACCGAGACGACCTGCAGTTTTTCGCCGTCGCGGCGGTGGCGGATATATTTGCGCGGCCCCTTGCCGCCCTCATCGAGGAAGCGGCGCAGCGTCTCGATATCCTGCACCGAATAGGTGCGGCGGCCGTTGGCGGAGGGTTCCGGCCCATAGCCTTCGGCGACGATCTGGCGCAGGTAGCCTTGGTGGATGCCGATGAACTCAGCCGCTTCCGCCGAAGAGAACTGGCGGATGCTCTTGCGTGCCGTCGGCGGAAAGGTGCGTTGCTGATGGGCCTGGAGCTGGCGCGACAACTCGTCGGCGTCCGAGGTGATCAGCGAACGCAGGTTGCCTTGGCTCTTTACTGCGGGGTCGGCCAACATCCTTGCCTCTGCTTGTGCCTCTGCCTTGCGCATATCCCGGCGGAACCGATGGCAAATTTCCAGGGGATACTCGATCTGCGCTTTTTTCCTCAAAAACGGGAAATACGCGCTGATAGGGAATAGGCCGATTCTGGCGCGAGCGGCAAATTGTTTTTGGTTAACGGGCTTTTGGCAGCAATTGCTCCGATCGCGTCGCGGTAAGTTGTACATGTACAACAGGAGAGGCGGTGAGCAACGAGGCCACCGCCGCGACCGTCGATTGACTTGCTTCACCATGCCATCCTACCCTCGCCAAAGGCCGGTCACCGAACCGGGTGAACGGCGCGCCGTCGAGGCCGCGCCAGGGGAGGCAGGAAAATGGACTTTACAGGAAAACGCGTCATTGTCACCGGGGCCGGCAAGGGCATCGGATATTCCACGGTGCATATGCTTGCCAAGCGCGGCGCAAGCGTCTTGGCGCTGTCGCGCTCGCCGGGCGATCTCGAAGCGCTCAGGGCCGAAACCGGCTGCGAAACCATCGCCGTCGATCTCGCCGATGCCGATGCCACGCGGGCCGCCGCGCTGCAGGCGCTGCCCGCCGATCTACTCGTCAACTGCGCCGGCACCACCGAGCTGGAATCGATCTTCGACGTCACCGTCGAGAATTTCGACCGGTTGATGGCGGTCAATGCCCGCGCGCCGATGATCATGGTTCAGGAATATGCCCGCGACATGGTGAAATCCGGCCGCAGGGGCTCGATCGTCAATGTCTCCAGCATGGCCGCCTTCCAGGGCGTCATCGATCACACGGCCTATTGCGCATCCAAGGGCGCGCTCGACGCCATGACCAGAGTGATGGCCAACGAACTCGGTCCGCACGGCATCCGCGTCAACAGCGTGAACCCGATCGTGACGCTGACGCCGATGGCGGAAAAAGCCTGGAGCGATCCGGCCAAGGCGAATTTCATGCTGTCGCGCATTCCGCTCGGCCGCTTCGCCATGCCGGACGACATTTCAGAGGTTATTCTCTTCCTGCTCTCGGATGCGGCGGCGATGGTGACCGGCCAATCGGTTATGGTGGACGGCGGTTTTCGTGCGGCCTGAAAGGCCGCCGCTCGCGTCCCGGCGCTATTGCCGGGACGGAACAGCGCCAGCGCGGCGCTGCATCAGGCTGTGGACACAGCGCACAAGCTGTTCGTGGTCGAAGGGTTTCTGCAGGATGGGAATATCGACGAAGTCGACCGGCAAACTTTCGCGTCCATAACCGCTGACGAACAGGAACGGGATGTCGCGATAGCGCAGCGCATCGGCGACGTCGTCGACAGGGTGGCCGCGAAGATTGCCGTCGAGCAGGACGAGATCGATGGCTGAATCGGTCAGCGCCTCGAAAGCTTCCTTGACGCTCGTCGCCACCGCTGCGATCTCGTAACCACGGCCCTGCAGCGCCGTTTCGATGTCGAGCGCCACCAGCGGCTCGTCCTCGACGATGAGGATGCGTTTGGCCGCTGGCGCTGCCTCGCCGGCGGTCGCATCGGTGGCGCGCTCGCCTTCTGCATCCGCGCTGACGCCGCTGCTGTCGGCATGCGGCAGTTTCATGGTGACGATCCAGCGCGCCCCGTCAGCTCCGGTTTCCATGCGCGCCATGCCGTCCTCAGCGCGGGCGCTGTGCTCGATCAGCGTCGAGCCAAAACCGCGCCGGCCGGTCACCTCCACCGGCGGCCCGCCTGTCTCGGTCCAATTAAAGATGAGCATGCCGCCTTCGATGCGCCAGTTCACCAGCACCCGTCCCTCGGGTGTCGAGTGGGCGCCGTATTTTGTGGCGTTGGTTGCCAGCTCATGGATGATCAGGGCGAAATGCAGGGCCTGCTGTGGCTTCAATTGCAGGGTTGGGCCCTCGACCGCAAAACGGGCGGCATCCAGTGCCCCGAGGCTGAGTTGATCGCGCACCAGCTCGCTGAGGCATGCGCCCTCCCAGGTGGCGTCGCTGAGCATCGAATGCGCTTTGGACAGCGCATGGATGCGGCCGGTGAAGGTGCGGGCGAAATCCTTGGGGGAGGTCGTGTGCTTCAACGTCTGCGAGGCCATGGCCTGTACGGTGGCAAGCGTGTTCTTGACACGGTGGTTCAACTCGCCGATCAGCAGGCGCTGGGTCTTCTCGGCCTTGCGGCGTTCGGTGACGTTGAGGATCTGCGCCGAGAGGGAGACGCCCTCGCGGCCGCTCCATGCAGAGAGATACCATTCCGCCGCGATGTCCTGTCCTGCCTTGCCACGCGCCGTCAGGGCGCAGACCGCGCGTCCGTCGCCTTCGCCGCGCGCGATGGCGGTCGCGGTCTCGCGCAGTCTCGCCGCTTCCTCCGGTCGAAGCCAATTGAGCTCGGCAACGGAGCGCCCGACAGCCTCGCGTGGTGTCCAGCCGAACAATCGGGTCGCACCCTTGGACCAGGAGGCGATGCGAAGATCGGCATCGAAGCGCACGCAGGCGAGGGGGGAATTGTCGGTATGGGCCTGCAGATCTTCCAGCGCATTCGACAATTGCTCAGCCTTGGCGCGCAACTCCTGTCGCTGTCGCGCCAGCTCGAAGAACACGCCGGATTTGTTGGCCAGCACCTGCGGATCGATCGGCTTCTGCAGATAATCGACGGCGCCCATTTCATAGCCATGGAAGCGGCGTTTCTCGTCGGTCGGCAGGGCGGTGACGAAAATGATGGGAATCGAGCGGGTGCGCTCCGGCCCACGCATGAGCTCGGCAAGTTCGAAACCGTTCATCTCCGGCATCTGTACATCGAGCAGCGCCAGTGCGATATCGTGAACCAGCAGCATTTCCAGCGCCTCGGCGCCGGAGCGGGCCTTGATCAGTTCCAGATCGTCGCGGCGCAACAATGCTTCCAGCGCGACGAGATTCTCCTCAAGGTCATCCACCAACAGGAATTTGACGGGCTCACGAAACGCCATTCAGCACTCCTCTGTCCGCCGGGCAGCGCGCATGCCTGCGATAGATTTTCTCCTTCGACGCGAAACTGTCGAAATGCGCGGTATAGCCGGAAAAACTCATCGTCTCCTGCATGCCCAATCCCAGAAAGCCGCCGCGCACCAGCGACTGTTCAAATAGGCCGAAAGCGCGATCCTGCAACTGCCTGTCGAAATAAATGAGCACATTGCGGCAGGAGATCAGATGCACCTCCGCAAATACCTGATCCGAAACCAGGCTGTGCTGCGAAAATACCGTTTGCGCCCGCAGGCTTTTATCGAAGACGGCAGCACCATAGGCGGCGGTGTAATAATCCGACAATGACGTTTTTGCGCCGGAAGCGCGGTGATTTTCGGTGAATTGCGGCAGGCGGTCGATGGCATAGATACCGGTCTCGGCCTTGCGCAGGGCATCCGGATTGATATCCGTGGCATAGAAAATGGTGCGCGCCTCCAGCCCTTCCTCTCGGAACAGGATGGCCAGCGAATACAGTTCCTCGCCGTCGCTGCATCCGGCAACCCAGACTTTCAAGGAGGGATAGGTGCGCAGATGCGGCAGCACCTGTTCGCGCAAGACGCGGTAATAGGCGGGGTCACGAAAGAGTTCACTGACCTGAACTGTCAGGAAATTCAATAGGTTATGGAAAACGCTGGGGTCATGCAGAAGCCGGTGCTGCAACATGGAGAGGCTGGCGCAGCCGAAATGCTGCCGCGCCTGCTCCATGCGCCGCGCCAGCGAGGCGCGTGAATAGCCGCGAAAGTCGTAGTGGCTGCGCTGATAGATCGCCTCCAGCAGGAGGTCGAGTTCGATATCCTCCAGGGTGCGGGCGGAGAGGGTGGGTTCGGTCATCGCGACATCCACACCCGCACCAGCGAAAGCAGCTTGTCGACGTCCAGCGGCTTGGCCAGATAGTCGTTGGCGCCGGCGGCCATGCACAATTCCTGATCCTGCGGCATCGCCTTGGCGGTCAGCATGATGACGGGCAGGGCATGGAGGCGTGGGCGGCTGCGGATCTCGCGCGTCGCCGTCAGCCCGTCCATTTCCGGCATCATCACATCCATCAGCACCAGATCGAAGGGCAGGGGGCCGCCGGCAAGCATGCGCTTGTCGATGATCTCCAGCGCCTCGATGCCGTTGCGGGCGATGGTGACGACCGCGCCATGCGCCTCGAAGATGCTGGTCAGCGCATAGACGTTGCGCACATCGTCCTCGACCACAAGAATCCGCCGGCCCTCGACGGCCTCGTCGCGGTTGAGGGATTTCGCCAGCATTTCCTGCTGCCGGTTCGGCAGGGTCGAGACGACCTGATGCAGGAACAGGGTCACCTCGTCGAGCAGCCGCTCCGGCGACTTGGCGCCCTTGATGATGATCGACTGCGCATATTTGCGCAGCCGCAATTCGTCGTCGGCGGAAAGATCGCGGCCGGTATAGACGATGACCGGCGGCACGGTGATCGACGGATCCTGCCGCACCCGGTCGAGAACGTCGAGGCCGGAGGCATCCGGCAGCGTCAGATCGAGCACGATGCAGTCGAAGGCCTCGCCGCGCAGCCGCTCCAGGCATTCCGAGCCCGACTTGGCGCCCACCGTATCGACATTGTGCGAGCCGAGCAGAAGCTGGACACTTTCGAGCTGGGTCGCATCGTCCTCGACCACGAGCACCCGGCGCAGCGGCTCGACGAGGCTGCCTTCCAGCCCCTGCAGGGCATGGACCAGTTCCTCGCGCTTCACCGGCTTCAGCGTATAGCCGGCGGCGCCAAGCGCCCGCGCCTTCAGGATATAATCCGCCGCCGAGACCACATGCACGGGAATGTGGCGGGTGCGCAGGTCGTGCTTCAGCCGGTCGAGCACGAACAGGCCGGTATGATCCGGCAGGCCGATATCGAGGATGATCGCATGCGGCAGATATTGGCGGGCAAGCGTCACGCCATCATCCGCCGTGCCGGCCACGATGCAGCGGAAGCCGAGTTCACGGGCGAGATCATAGAGGATGCCGGCAAAGGTCGCATCGTCCTCGACGGCCAGCATCACACGATCGCCCGGCGACAGGGTCGCGCGGTCGTCGGGGACGGGACCGGGGCGCGGCTCGGCGGCGACAGGTGGTGAGGCCGGCAGGGGTGCGGCAGGCAGGGTCGCTGCGGTGACGGTCGGGGCAGGGGAGGGGGGCGCCAGCCTCACCGTCTTGCCGGCGGCGACGGTCTCGCTGCGGCGCTGGGCCAGATCGGCATCGTATTCGACCGGCAGGATGACGGTGAAGGCGCTGCCCTGACCTTCCGTGCTGGACACGACGATGCGGCCGCCGAGCAGGGCGCTGAGCTCTCGCGAGATCGACAGGCCGAGGCCCGTGCCGCCGTATTTGCGGCTGATCGTGCCGTCCGCCTGGCGGAAGGGCTCGAAGATCGCCTGTTGCTGCTCGGCGGAAATGCCGATGCCGGTATCCTTGACGGCAAAGGCGACCTCGTTCCTGTCGGTGCGCTCGACCGTCAGCGCCACTTCGCCCTGATGGGTGAATTTCAGCGCATTGGAGACGAAATTCTTCAGCACCTGCTCCAATCTCTGCGGATCGGTGGTCATCAGTCCCGGCAGCTCGGCGGCGATTTCGCTGCGCAGCACCAGCCCCTTCTGCGCCGCCGCCGGTTCGAACGTGGTCTTGAGCTTGGCGACCAGATCGGCGATGGAAACCGGCTGCAATTGCAGCTCGACCTGGCCGGCCTCGATCTTCGAAATGTCGAGGATATCGTTGATCAGCGTCAGCAGGTCGTTGCCGGCGCCGCCGATGGTGCGGGCGAATTTCACCTGCTCTTCGGTCAGGTTGCCGGTGCGGTTCTCGGCCAGGAGCTGGGCAAGGATGAGCAGCGAATTGAGCGGCGTGCGCAGCTCATGCGACATGTTGGACAGGAATTCGGACTTGTAGCGGCTGCTCTGTTCGAGATCGCGCGCCTGCTTCTGCAGGGAGGACTGCGCGCGGGCGAGGTCGTCGCGCTGGGCCTCCAGCTCCTGCGCCTGGGCTTCGAGCTGGGTGTTGGTCTGCTCCAGCTCGGTCTGCTGCAGTTCGAGGCGCGCCTGCGAGTCCTGCAGCGCCCTGGCCTGGGCCTCCAGCTCGTCGTTGGCGGCGCGCAATTCGTCGCTCTGGGCGCTGAGCTCGGCGGCCTGCTGCTGGGTCTCTTCCAGCAGGCGGCGCAAGGTGGAGCGATATTCGGCCGAGCGAACCGCGGTCGCGATCATCGGGCATAGCCGGTCCAGCGCCTCCGCATAGGGGCGTTTGGGCGCCTTGAGGAAACCGAGTTCGAAAACGGCATGGATTTCGCCATCCGTTTCGGCCGCCGCGATCGCCAGATGGCGCGGAACGCCCCGCCCCAGCGACGAGCCGACATAAATGTAGTTTTCCGGCACGTCGGACAGCGCTATCATCCGTCCATCCCGGGCAACCTGGCCGAGCAGGCCGTCCCCGGTGACGATGCGTTGCGGAACCGGCGCATCGGCGGGAATGCCATAGCTGGCCGTGCGTTCGAAAGCACCGTCGCTGCGGACGAAGAAAGCGGCGCTTTCGGCGCCGAGATGTTGGCGCAGGTGCTCGAGGATCCCGGCGGAGAGTTCCGGCAGCGTCTGCTCGCCGGCGATCCGGTCTGCGAGACCGAGCTGCATCGATTGCAACCATTCCTGCCGGCGGATTTCGCTGCGATTGCGGATGAACGCATAACCGCTGGCAGCCAAGATCCACGCCGTCAGCGCGCAAAGGCTGCGGTTGATCTGCGCCAGTTCGAGGGAAACGCCGTCCGGCGCGAAGAAGTAACCGACGGCCAGAAGCACGGTGACCAGCGCGGCGATGGCAGGTGGCAGGAAAGCGCGCCGCGAGAAGAACGACATGGCGATGGCCAGGATATAGATCAGCCAGATCGCCGTACCAAGCGGCAGCATCAGATCGGCCAGAAACGGGCCGACAACCAGGATGGCAAGCAGGCTATACAGCCAAGGTGCGACCCGCTCGTCAAAACTTGTCTTCATGTCGGGGAAAAAGCCTCAAACCGGACGCGACAGGAGAATTCCTCGCCCGAGATAAGGCAGGTTTTCGCCATGTCCAGCCCCGACAGACAGATTCTTGCAATTTCCCGTGCCGATCAGGCGGGAAAGGCGATTTTTGACACCTCCCGCCCCATGAAACGGCTGCTCAGGCAGCCATGGCGACTTCACGGATGCGGCCGAGCTCGACCATCCAGTTGGAGATATATTCCTGATGGCGCTTCTGATGGCCATAATGGCGGCCGAGCGCCGCCGTCAGCCGGCCGTTGCGGCCCAGCAGATGGTCCGCATAACCGATCATCACCGAGTTCGGCCATGCGCGCGGGCGAATGGCGCGCAGCCGTTCGAACAGCAGGTCTTCCGGCGCATCCGGATCGGCCTGCGCCATCAGCGACAGCATCGCCGCCGTCGAGCGGGAAATGCCCATGTGGCAATGCACCAGCAGATGCGCTTCGGCGACCGACAATCCGCTGCCGGCGAAATCGCTGCCAAGATCGAGAATCTTTTCCACGTCCTTCTGCTGCGGCATGATCTGACCGGGCTGCGGATCGATGATGTCATGGAAATGCATGATCGTGCGGTGATGCGGATCGTAGGAGCCGAAGGCTTCGAGATCGGGCAGGCCGGGATCGACGATCGACAGCACATGCGTGACCCGGCGCGGGCCGTGCTCCGGCAACTCGTCGATGCCGCAAATGGTCAGCAGGGAAAAATGGGGAATGGCCATGGGGATATCCTTTGACGGACGAAAGAAACTGCTTCGTGACAGTATAGTCCCTCCGGCCGAGGATAAGAACCTCTAAAGCGTGTGCCCACGCATTCTTGACCCCGGCGCCGGCCAGTCTGTACGCTTCCGAGTCGAGACCGTCGGACGGGTAGGCGGGACGCAAGCCCAAGGGAGAGAGAACATGGAAGGTTTCGGCGTTCACACCAGCATGTGGACGATGAACTGGGATCGTGCCGGCGCCGAGCGCGCCGTCGAGGCCGCGGTTCGCCACAAGATGGATTTCATCGAGATCGCGCTTCTCAACGCACCGGCGGTCGATGCCGCCCATACGCGGGCGCTGCTCGAAAAACACAAGCTGCGCGCCGTCTGCTCGCTCGGCCTGCCGGAGCCGGCCTGGGCCTCCGTGCGCCCGGAGGCGGCCATCGACTATCTCAAGGTGGTGATCGACAAGACGGCGGAGATGGGCGCCGAGGCCGTGTCCGGCGTCATCTATGGCGGCATCGGCGAGCGCACCGGCGTGCCGCCGACGCAAGCCGAATACGACAACATCGCCCGCGCCCTCGAAGCCTCGGCGAAATACGCCAAGCAGCGCGGCATCGAACTCGGCGTCGAAGCGATCAACCGCTATGAAAACCACCTGATCAACTCGGCACGGCAGGCCGTCGACATGGTCGAGCGCGTCGGCGCCGACAATGTCTTCGTCCATCTCGATACCTATCACATGAATATCGAGGAGAAGGGCGCGGCCAACGGCATCCTCGTCGCCCGCGATCACCTCAAATACATCCACCTCTCGGAAAGCGACCGCGGCACGCCGGGCTACGGCAACATTCCCTGGGATGCGATCTATGCGGCGCTCGCCGCCATCGGCTTCAAGGGCGGGCTTGCCATGGAAAGCTTCATCAACATGCCGCCGGAAATCGCCTATGGCCTCGCCGTCTGGCGCCCCGTCGCCCGCGACGAGGAAGAGGTGATGGGCAAGGGCCTGCCTTTCCTGCGCGGCAAGGCCGAGCAATACGGGCTGATCTGACGTCCCGACTTTAGGGGAGGGGGCGTTCGTTCCCCTCCCGGCGCTCGCCCTCCTGCGGGCGCACCGAGGCGACGATGACGTTGATGCCTTCGCTGGTCAGCCGTTCGTGATTGCTTTCGGAAATGCGGTCGTCGGTGATCAGGGTGCCGATGCGCGCCAGCGGCAGCACCGGGTAGCGCGCCCGGATATCGAATTTCGAACTGTCGGCCAGCACGATGATCTCGTCGGCGCGCTTCGCCAGCCCGGTGATGATATGCACCATCAGCGGATGCGATTCCATGATGCCGCCTTCGCCGAGGCTCTGGGCGCCGAGGAAGAATTTCGAGGCATAGACCTCCGGCTCCGGCAGGCTGGGGGAATAGACGACGCCGGGCTCGCGATGCAGCTCGCCGCCGGCAATCGTCACATGACAGACGCCATTCTCCCATAGCCAGGCCGCCAGCGGCATGGAATTGGTGAAGATTTTTAAGCTGCGGCGCGCCAGAAGCTGGGCGAAGATGAAGCAGCTCGTGCCGCCATTGACGATCAGCGAGTCGCCGTCGCGGCATAATTGCGCCGCTTCCAGCGCAATCGCTTTCTTCGCCTCGACGTTGACGACCCGGTTTTCCGAGAAGGGCCGGGCATGCATGCGCTGCACATGCGCATTTTCCGGCAGGGCAATGCCGCCAAACACCTTGCGAATGACGCCGGCCTGATGCAACTTGGCAATATCGCGCCGGATGGTTGCCGGCGAGACTCCCAGAATGTCGAGAAGATCCTTCACCGTGGCGAAGGGTCGTTGCTTGAGAGCCTCCTGAATGAGGCGGTGGCGTTCGGATTCCGCGCCGTCTGCACGCATGATTAAATTTCCTCGCTCCCTCGCATAATTTGATGATCCATTCGCATGGCTTTAGCAAGCTGGATTATTTCGGCGCCCATATTGACGATAGATGATCGTTCATGCTTCTATTTAATCACGAAGGAGCGGAAGAGGAGCCGGATCCATCGTGACGGCATGATACCTTGCGACGCATGCAAGGCATTGTAACGTCTGAAAAAATGCGCTGGGGAGGAGACGCCGGTGCCTGGAACGACAGATGCGTTCATCAGCCTGACAGGCGCGACTAAATCATTCAACGGCATCACCGTGCTGAAGAATGTCGATTTCGACGTGCGCCCCGGCGAGGTCCATGCGCTGCTCGGCGAAAACGGCGCCGGCAAATCCACCCTGATCAAGATCATTTCCGGCCTCTACACGCCCGATGGCGGCACCATCCGCATTCAGGGCGAGACCGTCAGCTTTTCCTCCACCCGTGACGCCTCGAAGCGCGGCATCGCCACCGTCTACCAGGAATTGCTGCTGTTTCCTGAATTGACGATTGCCGAAAACATCTTCCTCGGCGCATATCCCAAGTCTAATTGGGGCGGCATCGACTGGGACACGGTGCGCGAACGCTCGCGCGCACTGCTCGACAGCCTTGACAGCGCCGAACTGGATGTCGACACCAAGGTCGCGCGCCTCTCGGTCGCCCAGCGCCAGCGCGTCGAGATCGCCAAGGCGCTGAGCCGCGATGCGCGCGTGCTGATCATGGACGAGCCGACCGCCTCGCTCGCCGAAGCCGACGTTCAGCGGCTGATGGATGTGGTGCGCGCGCTGCGCGCCCGTGGCGTCGCGATCATCTATGTCAGCCATCGCATGCCGGAAATCTTTGCGCTGGCCGACCGCGTCACCGTGCTGCGTGACGGTGCCCTCATCGGCACCAAGGAAATCGGCGAGGTGACCGAAGCCAGCCTCGTCGCGATGATGGTCGGCCGCTCCATCGACCAGCTTTTTCCCAAGCCCGAGCCGATCATCGGCGACGTGCTGCTGGAAGTCGAAGGCCTGCGCTGCGGCCGGCTGGTGCGTGACATGACGTTTTCCGTGCGGCGCGGCGAGATCCTCGGCATTGCCGGCCTCGTCGGCTCCGGGCGCACCGAGACGGCGCTCACCTTGTTCGGCATCACGCCGGCCGAAGCCGGCACCATCCGCATCGACGGCAAGACAGTCACCATCCGCTCGCCCAAGGAGGCGCGCGATCTCGGCATTGCCTATGTGCCGGAAGATCGCGGCCAGCAAGGTCTCGTCAAGGCGATGACCATCCGCCAGAACGTGTCGATGGCGACCATCGACCGGCTGTCGCGCGGGCTGTTCATCCGCTTCGCCGACGAGGCCGCCCGCGCGGTCGAGGCGGTGAAACGCTTCGGCATCCGCGCCCGTGGCGGCATCGAGCAACCGGTCGGCCAGCTCTCCGGCGGCAACCAGCAGAAGGTGGTCATCGCCAAGTGGCTGGAGACTGCGCCGCGCATCCTCATCCTCGACGAGCCGACGCGCGGCGTCGATGTCGGGGCCAAGTCGGAAATCCATGCGATCATCGGCGAACTCGCCCGCACGGGTGTCGCCATCGTCATGATCTCAAGCGAATTGCCGGAAGTGCTCGGCATGAGCGACCGCGTTCTGGTGATGAACAACGGTCATCTCGTGACCATTCTCGATCGCGCCGAGGCCACCGCCGAAAGCGTCGGCGCCGCCATGACCGTTGCAAAGAACAGGAAGGACGCCGCCTGATGGCTTTTGCCGATCATCCGACCGCCCGCCGCTCCGAGCGCAGCCTGCTGCATCGCCTCTATTCCGCCTATGGCCAGGAAGCCGTCATCCTCGTGGCGATGGTCGCGCTGTTCGTCATCGTCGGCCTGATCAATCCGCGTTTTCTCAGCCCGGAAAACCTCAACACCATCTTTTCCGGGAATGCCTATATCGCGGTCGCCGCCATCGGTATGGCGATGATCATCATCACCGGCCATATCGACGTCTCGGTCGGGGCGCTGATCGGGGTGCTGGCAACGATTTCGGGCACGCTGGCGGTTGCCGGCTATCCGGTCTGGGTCGCATGGCTGGTGCCGATCCTGGTCGGCATGGCGGTCAATGCGCTCGTCGGCGCCATGGTCGCCTATGCCCGCATCCCCTCCATCGTGGTGACGCTCGGCATGCTGTCGATTCTGCGCGGCGGGCTGATCAGCGTCACCGGCGGCGCGTGGATTTCCGGCCTGCCCAAAGAGTTCCTGATCGCGCAGGCAAAACCCCTCGGCGTGCCGGCGCCGATCTATTTCATGGTCATCCTGACGCTCGCCGCCGCCTTCTGGATGCGCTACTCTGCCTTTGGGCGCTCGCTCTATGCCATCGGCGGCAATCCGGAAGCGGCGCGCGCCTCGGGCATTCCCATCGAGCGCCGCACCGTCATGGTCTTCGTCATCCACGGCGCCTTTGCCGGGCTCGCGACGCTGCTGTTCGCCACGCAATTGCAGATCATCCAGTCGACGGTTCCGCCGAACCTCGAACTGACCGTCATCACCGCGGCCGTCATCGGCGGCGTCTCGATCCTCGGCGGCACCGGCACGGTGATCGGCTCGACGCTCGCCGCCATCCTGTTCGCCGCCATCGGCTCGGCGCTGATCTTCACCAATGTCTCGGCCTATTGGCTGCGGGCGGTGATCGGCGTGCTGATCCTCGTCACCGTGCTCGCCGACATGATCCGGCGGCGCCGGCAGGGCAGGGCGTAAGGAGCCGATGATGACCCGTTTCCTGCGTCACGAAACCATCCTGGCGGTGCTGGCCGTCATCGTGCTGGGCATTCTCGCCTACCAGTCCGATCGCTTCTTCACCGTCGACAACCTGCTGAACCAGGGCCGGCTGATGACGGAAGTCGGACTGGTGGCGATCCTGATGACTTTCGTCATCGCCACCGGCGGCATCGATCTCTCGGTCGGCTCGATCATCGGCCTGACCGCGATCCTGACCGGCGTCTTCTGGCAATCGGTCGGCCTGCCGTTGCCGCTCGCCGCCCTTGCCGCCATCGCCTGCGGCACCTTCGGCGGCTTTGCCAACGGCGTGATCATCACCCGCTTCGGCGTGCCGCCGTTGATCGCCACGCTGGCGACGCTGGCGCTCTATCGCGGCCTTGCCGAGGGCATCAGCCAGGCGCGCTCGGTGCGCGGCTATCCCGAATGGTTCTATGTGCTGGGGCAGGGCAATGTGCTGGGCGTACCGACGCAGCTCTGGCTGCTGGTGCTGACGGCCATCGTCGCCGCAATCGTGCTCGGGCTGACCCGCTGGGGGCGCACGGTCTATGCCATCGGCAACAACGAGGTCGCCGCCCGCTTTTCCGGCCTGCCAGTGGATCGCGCCAAGCTCGCCATCTACACGGCCTCGGGCTTTGCTGCCGCCGTTGCCGGGGTCATCCTGGTGTCGCGCGTCTCGACCACCCGCTCGGACATGGGCACCGGCCTCGAACTCGACGCCATCACCGCCGTCGTGTTGGGGGGAACCTCGATCTTCGGCGGGCGCGGCACCATTGCGGGCACGGTGCTCGGCCTCATCCTGATCCAGGCCCTGAAGAACGGCCTGTCGCTTGCCGGCGTCAAGGGCGACGGCACCATCGTCCTGATCGGCGTCGTGCTCATCGTCACGATCCTGATCAGCAACATCGTTCACCGGAATGGCAACCGGTAGAGGAGAACGGCGCCCGCCTTGCCGAACGAGACCGGCGGATGCGCAATCGAAAAACGTGGAGGAAGAACAGCATGAAGAAGATCATTCTCGCCAGCCTCATGAGCCTGTCGCTTTCGGCAAGCTTCGCCCATGCCCAGTCGCCCTGGACCGGCGGCGACGACTTGCCGACCAATCCGCTCGCCTGCGACGGAACCGCCGGCACTGTCGCCGCAAAGCCCTATGACGGCGGCGAGGCGACCAATGCGCCGGATCGCAAGGGCAAGACGATCAAGGTGGTCGACGTGCCGAAGCTGGTCGGCATCGGCTATTTCAACGCGACGTCCAAGGGCATCGCCGACGCCGCCGCCGAAATGAAGACCATGGACGCCAAGACGGACGGCCCGACCAAGGCGAACATCGACGACCAGATCACCCTGATCGACAACTACATCACCAGCGGCGTCGACGGCATCCTGTTTGCCGCCAACGACCCGGTCGCCATCGCGCCCGTGCTCAAGAAGGCGCTCGCCGCCGGCATCAATGTCGTCGGCTACGACGCCAACTCGACGCCGGATGCCCGCCAGTGGTTCGTCAACCAGGCCGAGTTCAACGGCATCGCCAAGTCTGTGATCGACAATCTCGCCGCTGAAATCGGCGAGGACGGCGCCTTCGCCATCGTGACCTCGACCTTCACGACGCCGAACCAGGCGCGCTGGATCGCCGAAATGGGCGCCTACCAGGCAAAGTGCCATCCGAAAATGAAGTGGCTGGAGACCGTCGAGGCGCAGGAAGACAACATCCTGTCCTTCAACCAGGCCAACACGCTGATCAACAAGTATGGCGACGAGCTGAAGGGCATCGTCGGCATGACCAGCGTCGCGACCCCGGCTTCCGCCGATGCCGTCACCCAGGCCGGCAAATGCGGCAAGGTCGCCGTCGTCGGCCTCGCCACCCCGAATGCGATGAAGCCCTATGTCGAATCGGGTTGCGTCAAGTCGGTCGTGCTCTGGAATCCGGTCGATCTCGGCTATGCCGCGGCTTACGTGCTGCGCGCCACCGCCGATGGCGACCTGAAACCCGGCGCCACCTCCGTTAAGGCCGGCAAGCTCGGCGAGCTCAAGGTCATCAACGGTTCGGAAGTGCTGCTCGGCTCGCCCTTCGTCTTCAACAAGGAGAATATCGGCCAGTTCGACTTCTGATCGGCCGATCTCGCCTATCGCCCTCCCTGGCCCGGAGCCGGGGAGGGCTTTTCTTATCCTTGCGCAAACCGAAACGCAGTGTTCAATTCGGTTTCAGCGCGCAGGGTCTTGCGTTTCGCCCCCTGCATACCTTATCTTTTTGGAGTTCTCAGGGCGGGGTGCAATTCCCCACCGGCGGTATCGGGAGGAATCCCGGAGCCCGCGAGCGCTTTTGTCCGGCAATGCCGGGCGGGAGGTCAGCAGATCCGGTGCGAGGCCGGAGCCGACGGTATAGTCCGGATGGAAGAGAGCAACGCGGCGGCCGCCTTCTCCAGAGAAGGCGTCGATGCTTGTTCGCCCAAGGGACGTTTCCGGGAAGCCGGATGACGAAAAGGCCGGTTCCGGCTCAACCCTTGAAAGGCAGTAAAAGACATGACCATTTCCAAGATCGAAGACGCGATTGCCGCCATGGCGCGTGGCGAGATGATTATCGTCGTCGATGACGAGTCCCGCGAAAACGAAGGCGATATCGTCGTGGCCGCCGAGGCCGTGACCCCCGAAATCGTCGCCTTCATGATGAACCATGCCCGCGGCCTGATCTGCATGCCGATGACCGGCGAGCGGCTCGACGAACTCGATATTCCGCTGATGGTCGTCAACAACACCGAATCCCTGAAGACCGCCTTCACCGTCTCCGTCGATTACCTGCACGGCACGACGACCGGCATTTCCGCCGCCGACCGGGCGATCACCGTTCGCGCGCTGGTGGATGAAAAAGCCAAGCCGGCCGATTTCGCCCGCCCCGGCCATATCTTCCCGCTGCGCGCCAATCCCGGCGGCGTGCTCGCCCGCCCCGGCCATACGGAAGCCGCCGTCGAGCTTGCCCGGCTCGCCGGCTTCGCGCCGGCCGGCGTCATCTGCGAAATCGCCAATGACGACGGCACCATGGCCCGCCTGCCGCAGCTCGAAGTCTATGCTGAAAAGCACGGCCTGCTGATCGTCACCATCGAGGATCTGATCGCCTACCGTCAGGCGCAGGCGGCTGAAGGCGCATCGCGGCTGAAATCCGTCGCCTGATTTCGATGCCACGGCGCGTCGAGCCTCCGGAAAGAGACGCGCCGTGTTCCGATCGCCGCGATACTGGCGCCGATGCCTCGCCTCGGGCTGTCGCGCCTTGACGAACGAAGGACGGAATGACGATAACGCTTCTGTTTCGCCCCGAGACTCACATTCAGGAAGCGGGCGGCCTGCCTTGGCGAAATCCTGCCCCATCCGGAGGTAAACGTGACTGAAAGATCCTTCAACCAGCCGCTCGGCGGCAACGAGATGCCTCGTTTCGGCGGGCCGGCGACGATGATGCGCCTGCCGACGCAACCGACGACCGAGGGCCTCGATGCCTGCTTCGTCGGTATTCCCATGGATATCGGCACCTCGAACCGGCCAGGCACGCGTTTCGGGCCGCGCCAGATCCGCACCGAAAGCTGCATGATCCGCCCCTACAACATGGCGACGCGGGCCGCCCCCTTCGAAAGCCTGCAGGTGGCCGATATCGGCGACGTCGCCATTGACACGTTCAATCTGCCGAAATGCATCGACATCATCACCAACGCCTATCGCGACATCATCAAGGACGGTTGCCGTCCGCTGACGCTCGGCGGCGACCATACGCTCTCCTATCCGATCCTGCGCGCCATGGCCGAGAAATACGGCCCGGTCGGATTGATCCATGTCGACGCCCATGCCGATATCAACGAGCACATGTTCGGTGAGTCGATCGCCCATGGCACGCCCTTCCGCCGCGCCGTCGAAGCCGGCGTGCTCGACACGAAGCGCTGCATCCAGATCGGCCTGCGCGGCACGGGTTATGCTGCCGACGACTTCGATTGGTCGCGCGAACAGGGTTTCCGCGTGGTGCAGGCCGAAGAGTGCTGGCACAAGTCGCTGACGCCGCTGATGGAAGAAGTGCGCGCCCAGATGGGCGATGGCCCGGTTTACCTGACCTACGACATCGACAGCCTCGACCCTTCCATCGCGCCCGGCACCGGCACGCCGGAAATCGGCGGCCTGAACACCATCCAGGCGCTGGAAATCATCCGTGGCTGCTGGGGTCTGAACCTCGTCGGCTGCGATCTCGTCGAGGTCTCGCCGCCCTACGATCCCGCCGGCAACACGGCGATCACCGCCGCGAACCTGCTCTTCGAGATGCTCTGCGTGCTGCCCGGCGTCAAGAGGCGGTAACAGCGCCGACCGCCTTCATCGCGTCGCCTCCTGTCCGGACGTCTGGGAAGCCGGACAGGAGCTCCATGCGCCGCGTCCATCAGTTTTCCGTCATCTCCTTATGAACGCGCCAGTTGGGATGGCCAAGGCCGTAGGGCCATGCCTGGACTTCCCGGTCGTTGAAATAGACCACCTCCTGCAGGGACGGAAAGTTCGGGTTCCTGGCGGTGACCGTATTGATCCAGGGCTGCATGTATTGCGCATCGCCCTCGTAGCCGAGTTCGGCCACCCAGACCGGTTTCTGGAACTGCTTGACCCGGTCGTATCCCGGCTGAAGCGCCTCGGCGAAAGTGCGCGGGCCGCCGAAGGCGCGCTGGTCGAAGGGCTGGAATCCGAAGACCGAGAGGCCGACGAGATCGACGTAATTGTCGCCGGGGTAGTATTTATCCAGTCCGTCCTCACCCTTTGGCGACCACATGATCTGGACGTCCGGCCGGTCCTTGCGAAACTGGTCCGCGACCCGCTTGTAGGCGGCGATGTAATCCTTGGCCGGCCAGTTGGACCAGGAGAAGCGACCCGTCTTGTCTTCCATTTCCTGGCCCCAGCGGATGATGACGGGGCTTTTCAACGTCGCGACGATTTTCGAGATCGCCTTGATGTTGCCGTCATACTCGCCGGCCATCACCTTGGCGCGAAGCTGGTCGGAGGTCAGCCGCCAGTCCTCGTTCCACGACCAGGGTTCGATGGTGATCAGCAGCTTGCGCCCCCGCTTGAGGGCATAGTCGTCGGCGACGCGCAGCGTATCGAGGTCGACGTCCTCCCAGGGGAGGAACAGCCCTTCCGTATCGAGATCCTTCTGGGTGCTGAAATCGCCATGGGGATCATAGGCGCCGAACTTGACCTCGCCCGGATGAATGACGGGTTTCTTGTCCACGACCGTCATCGGCTTGGTCGCATCCTGCGCCAGCGCCGGCAGCACCGCCAAACCGGTCACCGCCATTCCCAGCGGCACCAGGAGCAGGGCACTGCCTGCCAGCAAAACTCTTGCCAATCTGCGTTTCATGATCGTCTCCTTCGGCTCGGCGGCTATTTCATGCCGGGTTTGAGCCTTTCGATATTGGGTGAAACGGTATCCTGGGCGACGAGCTTGTGGGCCTCGTCCTCAGGCCGGGGTTTGAAGCTGCGCAACACGAACCAGTTGCCTTTCGGCTCGCGTCGCTGGTAGACGGTGCCGCGATCGCGCACGAGACGGAAACAGGTGCGGTTGCGGGCCTTGTCCTGCGGCGTCGACCAGACCGCGTTCATGCAGAGCCGGCCGTGATCGGTCACCTCCCAGCGCCCTTCGGCGATCGTCGGCTTGCCCCCTTCTTCGGAGTAGGCGATGAAGCGGCGGTCCTTGGCGATGAAGCGGCCAGCGCCGGCGGACCATTGCCAGGTCTTGTCGGCGTAGAGCCGGCGCACCTCGTCCGCGGTCAGCGGCACCGTGTTCTTCGGCAATCGTTCGATCGCCTCGGCCTTCGCGGCCAACCCCAGGATCATCAGGCATCCTGCGATCGCGGCGAAGCCCGTCTCAAATAGTCTGGTTATGCTCATTGACGAACTCCTCTCTTGGAATCGAACCACCGGGCATGGCGGATGCCGTGTCGGATGTTTCGAGGTTGCGGAAACCGTTGTGAACCGGAAGCGCGCCGGACTGCCGGCGAGCATGGGGGTTGAGGGTGATCCGGCTGGAGCGCTCCGGGGAACGGAGCGGCATGCCGACGCGATCGACGGTGAAGCGATACTGTTTGACGAGCTGGTCGACGTCATAGAGGCCGCGCAGGTCCATGATCACCCGACGGCGCATGACTTCGCCCGTGCGGGCGAGGTCGAGTGTCCGGAAGCAAGCCCAGTCGGTCATGACCACCAGGGCATCGGCGCCCGTGGCGCAATCGATCGGGTTGGCGGCGAAGCTAATTTCCGGCAGCAGCCGGCGGGCATTGTCCATGCCGGCCGGATCATAGGCGCTGATCGTGGCGCCGGCATCCACCGCGCAGCGGATCAGGGTTTGCGCCGGCGCATCGCGCATGTCGTCGGTCTCGGCCTTGAAGGTGAGGCCGAGGACGGCGATGTGCCGGCCGCGCAACGACCCTCCGAGCAGCGAGGCCAGACGCCGGGCCAGGGTGTGCTTGCGCGCCGTGTTGGCGGCAATCGTCTGCTCGACCAGCCGCAGGGTCACGCCGCTGTCCTGCGCCGTGCGCAGCAACGCCACCGTATCCTTGGGAAAGCAGGAGCCGCCATAGCCCGGACCGGCCTTCAGGAAATCGGCGCCGATGCGTCGGTCGAGGCCCATGCCGAGCGCGATGTCCGCGACATCGGCATTCACCTTTTCGCAGAGATCGGCCATTTCGTTGATGAACGCGATCTTGGTCGCCAGGAAGGCGTTGGCGGCATATTTGATCAGCTCGGCGCTGCGCCGGCTGGTGGTCACCACGCGGATGCCTTCGGCCGCCAGCGGCGCATACAGCCTTTCCAGAAGCGCGCCGGCCCGTCGGTCGTCGCAGCCGATGACCACACGGTCCGGCCGGTTGAAGTCCTGGATGGCCGAGCCCTCACGCAGGAATTCCGGATTGGAAGAAACGACGAAATCGCCATCGGGCGCTGCCTCGCGCATCACCGCCTCCAGCCGCTCGGCGGTGCCGACCGGCACTGTCGACTTGGTAACGATCACCGCCGGCCCGCACAGGGCGCGGGCGATCTGCCGCCCGGCTTCAAAGACATGCGAGAGATCGGCCTCGCCGTCATGCAGCCCGGCGGGAGTACCGACGGCGATGAAGACGATATCGACGTGGTTGAGGGCGCGTTGCAAATCTGTGGTGAAGGCCAGCCGTCCCAGGTCGCGGCAGGCGAGGATGCAATCGGCAAGTCCCGGCTCGAAAATCGGAACCTCGCCCGCATTCAACCTGTCGACACGAGCGCGGTCGATGTCCACGCCCGTCACGTCATGGCCCCAGGCGGCAAAGCAGGCACCGCTGACAAGTCCGACATATCCCGTACCCAATACAGCAATTCTCATCGGGAGCTTCCTTTGCGGTTGACGGCGTCGAGGCCGTGCCATGTGAGTTTGAAGCGGGTAAGCTTGGTATGCGCGCCGCCCTGGCCGGCCCCCGCCACGGCAAAGCGGGTCTGCGTGAACGAGACGATGCTCTGGCCATGGGCAACGCCTTCCACGCCGGCAAGCCCGCGCAGATAGGCGGCATCGGTTGCCGCGCCCAGCGAGACCGCCAATGAGGCGGCCGTTGCCAGTCCCGGGCGGGAAAGGGTGACGAGACGATGGCCGTTTTCCACCGCATGGCCGATGACGATGACGGCAAGCACGCCGGCATAGGCAAGCGCATTGACGATGGCGAAGAAGTAATAACCCCTCGCATCGCCCGGATGCGCGGTCAGGAGAGCGGCGGCGGCCGAGCTCATCGACAGAACGACATAGGGCAGAAGCAGCCGGAAGGGCGGCAGCGCCGAGGCCTGTCCGCCTTTCGGCGTGATGCGGAAATCGACAAAGGATCCGGTCAACCGGTCCCGCACGGCATAAAGCGAGCCGATCAGCGACCAGGGCCAGCGGGCCAGCAGGAAAACCGCGTTTTCCCAGCCGAGGATTTTGGCGTCATGCGGGCGAAACGTGCCGGTTCGCCGCCAATAGAAGGCAAGCGCGACGAGCACGATCGACACCGGCAGGATATGCACCAGGAAATCCGGATAGTCGATATTGACGAAATTATGCCCGGTCGTCAGCGCCACGAGCGGCAGCAGAAACATTGCCAGCATGAAGGTCGAAAACAGCGGATACCAGATCTGCGAAAACAGGAACTGGAATTTCAGCCGCCCCGGCAGCCTCGGCACATAATCCACCGCATGGCGCAGCAGGATGGTGACGAGACTGCGCGACCACTGGAATTCCTGGACGACGAGATCGGCGAAGCTGCGCGGTCCCTCGCCATGGGCGATGGCGTTGACGGCATGGACCCCCTTCCAGCCGCCGGCATTCAGGATCAGCGTCGTCGAATGGTCTTCCGCCAGCTCCGGTCCCAACCCGCCGACTGCGCGCAAGGCGAGGGTGCGCACCGCATAATGGGAGCCGATGCACAGCGGCGCCCAGCCGTTGTTGTAGCCGATCTGCAGGCAGCCATGCATACTGGCCTCGGCCTGCAGCCGGCCCCGCGCCGCCCAGCTCTCGGCGGCATTGGAATCGCAGATGCTCGGCGCCGAGACATAGCCGACGGCGGGATCGGCGAAGGGCCGCATGATTTCGTAGAGATAGGTTTTCTCGGGTGCGTGGTCGGCATCGAACTGCGCCACGAAATCATAGAGATCATACCCGTAGTGGTCGTAGAAAAAGGCGAGGTTGCCTTCCTTGCAGCGCGTGCGGCGCGGCCAGGTCCTGCGATGATAGTCCTCGATGCCCTGGCGGCTGGAGATGCGCACGCCATGAACGGCGCACCAGCTTTTCACCTCGTCCGTCGGCGCTTCGTCCGCCAGCCAGACATCGTAATCGTACACCAGCTGATCGAGCATGGCGCACAATGTCTTGCGCACGACCGCGAAAGGTTCCGAAGGCGCCTTGGTCACTACCAGCGCGATGCGACCGGCCACGCGCTGCCCGCGCAGCGGGCGGGAAATGCGCGCCTGGGAGAAGAGATAGATGAAATAACCGGGCAGCAGCGTCACCCAGGCCAAAATCACCGTCAGGCCGATGAAGGAAACCATGCCGATGACATGCTCCGGCCGGAACCACCACACCCAGAACCATGCCAGCGCCGCCAGCCAGCAAAAAACGCCGGCATAATAGGCAAGGCGCCGGCGTCCGCGAAACAGGCGCGGCAGCATGCGGCGCTGGCGACTGTCCAGTCGTCCGGGATGACGGGCACGGGCGGGACGATCATGAGAAAGTGTCATGATGAACCTCCAGCCCGAAGGTCGGGGCGGCCGTTCGGATGATGGTGCGGATATCGGAATGCTGCGGCGTGAAATGCAGGTGCGCCTCGGCAACGCGATTGTCCGCCACCAGCACGGCAGGATCGCCGGCACGCCGCGCCTCGATTGCGACGGGCACGCGGATACGGGTGAGCCGCTCGATGGTATCGACGATCTGCCGCACCGAGGTGCCGTGTCCGGTGCCCAGATTGGCCGCCAGGCTCTGGCCGCCGTCGAGCAGGTACAGCACCGCCAGCATATGGGCGCGGGCGAGGTCGGTGACATGGATGTAATCGCGCACGCAGGTTCCGTCCGGCGTATCATAATCGTCGCCGAAGACGGTGAGGCGGTCGATGCGCCCGGCCGCCGCCATCAGAGCGCGTGGAATAAGGTGCGTTTCCGGTTCATGGCGTTCGCAGAGCTCGCCGTCGGGATCGGCGCCGGCGGCGTTGAAGTAGCGCAGGGCGGCGTAACGCAACGGGTGCGCGACGGCATAATCCCTGAGGATCATCTCGCCGATGAGCTTGGTCCGACCATAGGGGTTGATCGGGCATTGCCTGTCCCCCTCGCATATGGGAAGGGAGTTCGGCGTGCCATAGGTGGCGCAACTGCTGGAGAATACCACCCGCCGCAGCCGCGTATCGATGCAGCAATCCATCAGCGCGATCATGCCGGCGACATTGTTATTGTAATACTTGGCCGGCTCGGTGACCGACTCGCCGACATAGGCCGATGCCGCGAAGTGGATCAGGCAGGTCGGCTGCCACTGGCGGATGGCGGAGCGCAGGCGATCGCGGTCGCGCACGTCGCCCTTGACGAGCGGCCCCCATTTGACGCTGTCGGCGTGGCCCGTCGCCAGGTTGTCATAGACGACCGGCGTCAGGCCGGCCTGGCTGAGCATCTTGCAGGTGTGGCTGCCGATATAGCCGGCGCCTCCCGTAACCATGACCGTATCCATGACCGCCGCCCCTCAATCGCCCACCGCCTGATGCCGCAGGGCGGCATCGAAATAGGCGATCGTCGCCAGCAGGCCGTCGCGGACATCGACATGCGGGCGCCAGCCGAGCTGTTCGCCTGCGCGGGTGATATCCGGCCGGCGCTGCTGCGGATCGTCGATGGCGGCCGGCAGATGCACGATGTGGGACTTCGACCCGGTCATCGAAACGATCATGTCGGCGAGTTCCAGCACGGTGAATTCGGCGGGATTGCCGAGATTGATCGGCCCGGTCACCGCATCGTCCGCCGAAAACAGGCGCATGAAACCGCCGATGAGGTCGTCGACATAACAGAAGGAGCGCGTCTGGCTGCCCGATCCGTAAATGGTGATCGGCGCGTTGCGCAATGCCTGCACGATGAAATTCGAAACGACGCGGCCGTCGTCGGGCCGCATGCGCGGGCCGTAGGTGTTGAAGATGCGCCCGACCTTGACGCCGACGCCGTATTGGCGGGCATAGTCGAAAATCAGCGTCTCGGCGGAGCGCTTGCCCTCGTCATAACAGGCGCGCGGGCCCGTGGTGCTGACATTGCCGAGATAATCCTCCTTCTGGGGAGAGACGAGCGGATCGCCGTAGACTTCCGAGGTCGAGGCCTGGACGAAAACCGCCTTGCGGCGCCGGGCCAGTTCGAGAAGATTGCGGGTGCCGATGACGTTGGTCATCATCGTACCGACCGGATCGGCCTGATAGGCCGGCGGCGAGGCCGGGCAGGCGAAGTTGAAGATGGCGTCCACCTTCAGGGCGAGGCTTGTGCGGATATCGTGATGGCGGAAGGTGAATTGAGGATTGTCGAGCAGCGGCTTGATGTTTTCCAGCCGGCCTGTCGCCAGGTTGTCGATGCAGGTGACGTGGTATTGAGCTTTCAGCAGCGTGTCACACAGATGCGATCCGAGAAAACCCGCGCCGCCCGCAACGAGGACGCGCTGTATATGTCGGCCCCGCTCAGGGGGAAAGGCGATGACATTGCCTGTCGCAGGCCGTGGCGAAGTTGCGTTCTCCTTCATTGTCTTCATCTCCATACGCGTTACAAGGACTCAAACGCCGCCCGCTCACGGGCACAGGCAATCACCTGCGCGCGATGACGGTATCGAGCGGTACACTTTTGCTGGATGCCTTTGAGTATGGTGATTTGAAAAACAGGCCGAATGTCAGGCCCGGGTCGCTAATGCAAATGGTGCGTCACGAATATCGCTATGCGCCTTGCTGTCCCTCATCTGCGTGGAACGTCTTGCAAATGCGCTTTCAGTAAAACCGGGATCGCCGGCAAGTCTTTCGTCTCAGGATAGGTCCATCGGAAAGGGTTCCGAAGGTTTGGCGCGAAAGTAACGTCAGTTGCGCAGGCCGGGAGGCAGTTCTCCACCACCCTCGACCAGGAAAAATCGCGAGGCCGCTTCGGTACGGTTGCGCACATTCATCTTCTTGTAGATGTTGCGGACATGCACCTTCACGGTATTTTCCGACAGGTTGAGCTTGTCGGCGATGATCTTGTTCTGTGTTCCCTTGCAGAGCAGATCGAGGATCTGGACTTCGCGGGTTGTCAAGACATAGGCTTCACCGAGCCGCGAGGGTGCGGTCAGGGCGGTGGGCTTGATCATCGCCTGCGCCTTTTCCAGCGGAGTCTTGCTGGCGCGCAGGCGGCTCATCAGCGCCGAGGGGAAATGCTCGCCGCCTTTCATCAAAAGGTCGACGGCAGCCATGAAGACATCCATGCGCAGGTTCAGCGGCAGGATGCCGTCGATGGTGCGCGTCTCGACGAGCATGTCGAGATTGGTATCCATCATGTCGATCGCATCGATGACCAGCCCGATGGAAGCCTCCGGATGCAGGCTACGTACGGCCTGGACCGCTGCATGAAGTTCCGTTGTGGGGATTTTATAGAAGAGAGCCAGCCTGACCTTGCTGTCATCGTGGTCGATGATGGCGTTTGAGTCGTCCAGGCTGACGACGTCGCAAAAGGGAAACTTCTTTCCCAGGGTCTCGACCAGGCATTCGGAGAATAGATCGGTCCTGGCCAGGACTAGTAGTGTATCGGATGCTGCGGCCAAACTGCCGCTCTTGTTTGGATTGACGACTCTGGATGCTACCATGAACATTAATGCCTCCCTACGCCCGGCAATCTCAGCCGAAATAATACCCTCTCTTCGGAACCTTTCCATGTGGATAGGCCCCGTCAGTCACTGGATAGGCCTGTCAGTCGCTCAATGTGTTTATTAGTTGTTAACGATCCTATTATGAATGCTGATGCGAATAAATGGCCCAAACGGATTAGTTGGTTTAAAAAACGCTTAATTTTCTTTCGAAGGAATGCAAATTTCTGCACCCATATGCTTCCTGGAAACAACGCAACCCGCGATTTCATCGGATTACAGCACCAGATTGCAAGACGATTCTTCCCGTCAAGACTTATGTGGAAACAAAACTCCATTAAACTTCAATTTGTCGCCCTTCAACCGGTATTATTTAAAAACGACCCAATTAATCACTATTTCCTTAACCCGAATTGATGTCTAGGAATGGTGCTCGTTCCGGTGCAATGTCTGCCCGTCGCCGCAAGGTGGACCGGAAAGGCGCATACAGTTCGTATATCCGCAGCTCCAGTGATTCGTGAAGTGGATAGCCTCTCCGCCAGTCAAGACCCGAAAATCTGAAGTCGAAACCGCGATGCGTATCTGTCGCGGCATGGCTGAACTGCGACCTTGTAAACCGTATCGCAGCCGGTTGCGTATCGACCTTCCGAAGACGGGACGTAGCAGAGTATGCGTCGCAGATGCCGCGTATCGAGTGCATCTGTTTGTTTGTAACCATCGAAGTCATGGCGTGTGAAATCCCGTTTAGATGAGAGGGATATCGTCTGCGACTTCGGCCTCAACCGGAGGAAAGACAATGCCGTTTCCAGTCAATCAGGTGAACCAGACCATCAACGATATCGACCAGACGACGAACAGCACCAGCAACACCGACGAAAGCACCAAAATCGGTGCGCTTTCCGATGGCTTTGCCAACACAGCGACTAACTCGACCGAAATCGACGATGGTTCGAACGGCTATATCGGCACTGCGAACGGCAACGACCGCGGCAACTATACCGATAGCGGCACATACGATTCCAACAACGACAACTCGCAGACCAGCAATGCGACAACCAACACCGACAGCAGCACCCATACGGATGTCGATGTCGATGCGCAGGTTGATGTCGCGATCGGAAACGGCAACGACCGCGACAACGATTACGACTGGAATTACAACGATCAGGACACGACGAACACGACGAACACCGCAACGTCGAGCGTTTCTGACAGCTATAACGACGTCGACAATACCTCGACGAGTGTCGCTAACAGCAACAACTACGCTTACAACGACCAAAGCGACCACAGTGACAACAGCGACCGCAGCGATAATAGTGATCGCAGCGACAACAGCGATCACAGCGACCACTCCGTCTACACATCCGACAACGATTTTGCCGATCTCGATGGCCTGAGCGGCTTCGGCAATCTCGGCGTGGCCGGCGGCGACCTCACCTTCAATCTGGGTGACGATTTCTCGTTCAGCCTCGATGTCAAGGATCTCCTCAACAACTCCCTGAACGGTGACGGCAACGACGTCGGCTTCAGCCTGGTCCAGGCAAATCATCTGGCGGACCAGGACTATGCCTCCGGCATCAGCATGGAAAATAGCGGCGCCACCAACACCTTGAACGCATATGGCGGCACGGCCAATGGCGCAGAGGGTATTGACGCATCCGGCGAGTGCTGGACACCGGCGGCAAACATCAATGTCGGCGACGACATGACCGGTAGCAGCACTGCAAATGCCTCCGCCATCGTTGCTAATTCCGGCTTCCATCTGGAGCTGGTGCAGGGCGCCAACATGCTCAGCAACACTCTGGACTCGACGATCTCGGGTGGCGACTTGCACCATTCGGGCGAAGACACCGCAAGCTCCTGACCTATACCTCTCTGACGATAAAAGGCTGCACCGGTGCGCCCGGTGCAGCCACAGTAATTTGTGATGCCGGAAACGGCGCCGCAACGTTCGTCCGAGAGGGATCGGGCGGATCGTTGCGGGTATCCGGCCTCGCGCGTTCGTTGCGGAGGCTACCATGTATACCGAGAGCATTAACGAGATTATCGCGCATTTCATCGGCCTCTTCGAAAGTGAGGTCGAGATGGCGCGTATGCGTATTCGTTATCTTGGAGGCAGAGCCGATGAAGACAGCGTGAGGCTGCCGCCCAACGATGCTCCGGTCAGGCTTGACCCGCCGGGGCATGTGGAACTGAGCGATTATACGCCGGGTGTCAGTTACAGAGCGCCGCATTACGGTTTCCATATCGAGGTGCACACCGGCAAGCTGCTGACGCCCCGCCACCACGATCCCGACGACCTCACCGGATTTCACTTCCGCCATCGGATGACCTCCAGCCCCGATCTTCCGCCGGATCGCCTTCCCGTACAACACGAGCTGATCATTCACACCGGCCCCGGCTCCGCAATCACCCATGTCGTGCAGTCCAACCTGCTGCAGGATGACGACTATCTCGACATGACCGGCGGCCCGCGTCTCTTTTACGATCTTTCCTACGTCAATCAACGACTTGCCGAATACTGGCTGAAGGGCGACGCACTCAATCCCTTTTCCGATTTCCACCGCACCGATACCTATGAAGGGGTCAAGGCGCTGGCGGATCGCGCGCATGAAGCGATATCGCTGCTCGCCGAATCCGGCGTTTCCAGCCTTGGCACCGGCAACGATCAGGATTTCGTCGCCGCCGGCAAGGAACTCGACGGTAGCTGGGTCAATGGCAAGTCCACCACGGAAACCCTGAAGATGGACGAGGCCATGCCGGATCGTGGCATCGCCAAGCCGCACGAAGAGCCGGAAGGCGTCGAGGGATCGGCGTCGCAAATCGGTGGCGCTGAAAACAGCCTGACCGTCGCCGCCGGCGCCAATGTCCTCGCCAACGAGTTCTCGCTGGTCGACAGCGGCGTCATCTCGCCTGTCATGGCGGTGATGGGCAATTACCAGCAGGTGGATTCCATCGTCCAGACCTGGGTCTACAGCGACCAGGACAAGGTCGACGATATCTTCACCAAGCCGGCCGACCATCACGCGACGGTCGCCAACAACATCGCCACTTTCGCTCGCACTAGCTATGACTTGCCGCCGGCGACGGCCACGACCGAGGATGGAACGCCAGCGTTTCCCAGCGCCTGGCGCGTCAGCGTCATCAATGGCGACGTTTCCTTCGTCAACTGGACCGAGCAGTATCACTTCATGACCGACAATGACGTCATGACGGTCACGACGACGGGCTCCTCGGCAAGCGTGCTGACGGGCGGCAATGTCTCGCTCAATCTCGCCTCGTTTCTCGGCCTCAGCCTGCAATACGATCTGGTGATCGTCGGCGGCAATGTGCTCGACATGAACATGATTAGCCAGTTGGCGGTGCTCTATGACAACGACACCGTCAAGGCGGGCGCGGGCGCCGGGGCGGGCGCGACGGTCCAGACCAGCAACAATCTTCTGTGGAACGAGGCCTCCATACACAATGTCGGGCTGAACAACCGCTTCGACACGATGCCCGATTATGTATCCAAGGCGGTCCAGCACATCAACGATCGCAACGGGTCCCTGCCCGACGGCATGGCCTCGGATTCGCTGTTTGCCGGCAAGCAAGGGCTCAATGTGCTCTACATCACCGGCAATATCTTCAATATCAATTACATCCGCCAGACCAGCGTACTCGGCGATGCCGACCATGTGACCCAGGCGGCGTCTACGCTTCTCAAGAACAGCGCGGGCGCCAATGTCTCGATCGATACGGGCAGCAATGTCGTCGGCAACAGCGCCCATATCGTCGATTACGACAGCTTCGGCGCCAAGACCTATCTTGGCGGCCAGCTCTATTCCGATGCGGTTCTGATCCAGAGCGGCATCGTCGAGAACGACACGTCGATCGCGCATCTGATGACCGGCGGACTCGCCAACGAGCTCGTCGCATTCCTTCATGATGACGCCACCGGCAGCCACAGCACAGATGGAGTTTTCAATAGCGGTCACGACTGGTCCTGGGCATCGGCGCATCCCGCCGATGTCATGCAGACGGCGGTCGCCTGATATGAGTTTGGGTAGGAGTGAGTGGGATGAATTACGTGTTGAGAGGGACGGTTTCCTGGCAACCGCCCATGCGGCAGGACGCAGTCCGCCGGGGCGGCTCCGAAGGCGATGTGATGGATGCCTGCATCCAGGCCATCAATGACGCCGTCGAGGATTTTCTGACGACATCGCTGGCCAAACCGCCGCAAGATACCGACCTGCAAAAAGAAATTCAGGATACCGCCCCGCAATCAACCGCACTGGAAAGCGCTCCCCGGCTTGCCGAGCCGGCGATCCAGACAACCGCTCCCCTGATACCGGTTCCGGAAACCGTTGCCAAAGCGCCTGTCGCGCCTTCCAATCCCGCAACGGCGCGTGAAACGCCTGCTTCTCCCACCGATCCTGCCGCCCGCGTCGAGCCCGTTCCGAAGCAGGACCTGCCCTTCGTCAAGACCATCGACAGCGACAACGGGCCCGTGCGCGCCAATGAACGTCGCCCCTCGACAGGCGGCGGCGGCAATGGCCGCACGCCCGATTCCGGCGGTGGCGGCGGTGGCGGCGGCAATCCGAACCAGCAGGGCTTCCACAAGCGTAGCGAACCGGTCAACTTCGCCCGCAGCCTGCAGCAGGCGATGGCCGCCATTCGCCGCAACATGGCGGTGGTGATGATCTTCACCATCGCCATCAACGTGCTGCTGCTGGCGATCCCGATCTATTTGTTCCAGATTTCCGACCGTGTGCTGACCAGCCGCTCGATGGACACGCTGGTCATGTTGACGATCGCCGTCATCGGCGCTGTCCTGCTGCAGGCGTTCATGGATTCGGTGCGCCGCTTCATCCTGATGCGCACGGCAGTAGAACTGGAGGTTCAGCTCGGCGCACCGGTTCTGTCGGCGGCGGCGCGCGCCTCGCTGCACGGCAACGGCAAGGATTACCAGACGCTGCAGGATCTGCAGCAATTGCGTGCCTTCATCACCTCCGGCACGCTGATCGCCTTCCTCGATGCGCCATTGATGCCGCTGTTCATCGTCGTCGTCTACCTGGTGCATCCGCATCTGGGCATCATCATCATGGTGTGCTGCGTCACGCTGTTTCTCATCGCCTGGCTGAACCAGCGCTTCACCGCAAGGCAGTTCTCGGAGGCCAGCGGTTATGCCAGCCGCGCCAATTTCCATCTCGATTCGATGACCCGAAATTCGCAGATCATCAACGCCTTGGCGATGATACCGGAAGCCGTGAGGATGTGGGGGCAGGAAACGGCCGGTTCGTTGAAGGCTCATGTCCAGGCCCAGGATCGCAACATCATCTTTTCGGGTATCTCCAAGGGCTGCCGCATGGTCGCGCAGATCGCCCTGCTCGGCTGGGGCGCGCATTTGTCGCTCGCCGGCGAATTGACCGGTGGGATGGTGATCGCCGCCTCGATCATCTCCGGTCGCGCGCTGGCGCCGATCGAAGGCGCCATCGAGGGCTGGAACCAGTTCAACCGCTCCGCCGCCGCTTATGGCCGCATCAAGCAGTTGCTGCTCGGCTCGCCGCTGAACTTCGCCCGCCTGCGCCTGCCCAACCCGGAAGGACGGCTGGATGTGGAGCGCGTGCTGTTCGTACCGCCGCCGCAGAAGCGCGTGATCCTCAACGGCATTTCCTTCTCGCTGAAGAAAGGCGAGTCGCTGGCGATCATCGGCAATTCCGGTTCCGGCAAGACGACGCTCGGCAAGATGCTGGTCGGCTCGATCATGCCGACCTCGGGCAATGTCCGCCTCGACCTGATGGATCTGCGCAACTGGGACCAGCGTCAGTTCGGCGAAAGCATCGGCTACCTGCCGCAGGACGTGCAGCTTTTCCCGGGTACGATCAAGGCGAACATTTCACGCATGCGCGACGATATCGAGGACCGGCAGATCTTCGAGGCCGCGGTGCTGGCCGATGTGCACGAGCTGATCGCCGGCCTGCCGCAGGGATACGAGACCATCGTCACCGCCGATGGCTCGCCGCTTTCGGGCGGCCAGAAGCAGCGTATTGCGCTGGCCCGCGCCTTCTTCGGCGATCCGAAATTCGTGGTGCTCGACGAGCCCAACTCCAATCTCGACACGCAAGGGGAGGCGGCGCTCGCCCGCGCCCTGATGCATGCCAAGAAGCAGGGTATCACCACGGTCACGATCACCCAGCGCCCAGCGCTCCTGCAATGCGTCGACAAGATCCTGGTGCTGAAGGATGGCACCGTCGGCATGTTCGGCGAGCGGATGGAAGTGTTGAAGGCGCTTTCGGGCAATCGCGGACAGCAGCAGCAGGGCGGCGCAGAACCGCGCATAGGGGGTTGAAATGGTTTTCCGCAGCAAGAAGAAAAAGCCCGAGGACCAAAAACAGATCGAATGGTATGCCGAGGTGCCGCGCTCGATCCGTATCCATACGGTTGTCGGCCTCGGCGTCCTGTTCGCCTCCTTCGGCGGTTTCGGCTTCTGGGCCGCGACCGCGCCGCTCGCCTCGGCGATCATCGCCCAGGGAAGCTTCGTCGCCACCGGCAACAACAAGATCGTCCAGCATCTGGAAGGCGGGATCATCAAGGAAATGATGGTCAGCGAAGGCGACAGCGTCAAGGAAGGCGATGTGCTGCTGACCCTCGACCCGACGGCTGCGCTCGCCAACGAGCGCGCCTACAAGCTGCGGCGGCTGCGCCTTGAGGCGATCGTCGCCCGGCTGCGTGCCGAAGCGCAGGGCGAGACGACCTTCAAGATTCCCGATATCGTCATGGACGAAGCCCAGGATCCGGATATCCATGCGATCATCCAGAGCCAGAACGTCGTCTTCCACAGCAAGCGGATCAAGCTGGAGGAACAGCTCAATCTCATCGACAAGAACATCAAGTCGCTGGAATTCCGGTATTCCGGTTATGAGGGGCAAAAGGCTGCCTTCGACCGCCAGCTGGCGCTGTTGACGGAGGAGCGCGATTCCAAGACCAAGCTCGCCGCGCAAGGGATCATCCGCAAGACCGACATGCTGGCGCTGGAGCGCGCCATCGCCGACGCCATGGGTGACATCGCACGGCTCAGCGGCGAAATGAACCAGAGCGAAGCGGAAATCGCCCGTTTCCGCCAGGAAGCCGTCATCGCCACCAATGCCAATCGCCAGGCGGCTCTGGACGCGCTGGAATCGGCCGAGGCCGATCTCGACAGCGTGCGCGAACAGGTGCGCGAGGCATCGGAAGTGCTGGATCGCACCACCATCCGCTCACCGGTGACCGGCACGGTGATCCGATCCTACTATCACACCGCCGGCGGCGTCATCACCACCGGCAAGCCGATCATGGAGATCCTCCCAGCCCATGTGCCGCTGATCCTCGAAGCGCAGGTGCTGCGCACCTCCATCGATCAGTTGCACCAGGGCCAGCCCGCCGCGATCCGGCTTTCGGCGCTCAACCGGCGCACGACGCCGGTGCTGAACGGGACGGTGTTCTACGTCTCAGCCGACAGTGTCGAGGAAGCGTCCGGCATGTCGGTCAAGGACGTCTATATCGTGCGCGTGCAGGTCTCCGACGACGAGATCGCCCGCGTCCACGGCTTTCATCCGGTGCCGGGCATGCCCGCCGACGTGCTGATCCAGACCTCGGAGCGCACTTTTTTCGAATATCTCACCAAGCCGATCACCGACAGCATGTCGCGCGCCTTCAAGGAGCGGTGAGATCCTTGTGGGGCGCTCGACCCTCGAGCGCCCGCTTTTCCTGCGACATCGCAATCCCGGACTTTCCCGAGGAATTGCGGTATGATGGCGGCCTGTCGCAGGGTCGGGAGGCTTCAGCATGGCGGCGATGTCGGACGTATTGCTTCGGGTCGGACGACTGAATTACGTCTGGACCAACACCGAAAGCCTGCTGATCTACCTGATCGCGCACCTGTTGCGGGTGGACAAGGAAGCCGCGATCGTCGTCTTCCTGACGCTGAACACCACCCGAGCCCGCATCGACCTGATCGAGCGGCTTGCCAAGCTTGCCGCAACTCCGCCTGGAGATCGCAAGGCGATCCTGTCGTTGATGACCCGTCTTAAGAAAGAAGCGAAGACCCGCAACAAATACAATCACTGCATCTATGCTTTCGACGAGAAGGGCGAGATCCTCAGCACCCAGCTCATGCGCCTGGTCGAGGACGACAAGCATGTGCATTACGGCAAAGTCGAAAAGATGGACCAGCGCGAGATCGACCATCTCGAAAAATCCATTGCCGGCATCGTCGATATCAGCAACGCTATGTGGAGCTTTATCCGCGCCAGCGAGCATGTTTCGGGCGCGCTTTGAAGGGTGTTCTTAGCAGCTGCTAATCGGCGATACGGTAGGGCAGGGCGCCGCGCAGCGTATGGTCGATGGTCAGCTTGTGCTTGAGCGGCGGCACGGCGCGGCTGGCGCAGTTCATGCGCTCGCAGATGCGACAGGAAATACCGATGGGATCGAAGGCCGCCCGGTTCGACAGGTCGAGATCGTCGGCATAGACGAAACTGTCGGCATAGGAAATCTCGCAGCCCAGCGCGATGGCGTAGTGCGGCCGCGGCGCGCCGAAACCGCCGCTACCCTTGGTGATCTGCGTCGCAAGGCAGAGATAGCGCACGCCGTCCGGCGTCTCGGCGAGCTGGCGGATCATTCGCCCCGGCGACTCGAAGGCCTGATGCGCATTCCAGAGCGGGCAGGCCGCGCCGAAGCGGGCGAATTGCAGCTTGGCAGCGCTGTGGCGCTTGGTGATGTTGCCGGCCCGGTCGATGCGGGCGAAGAAGATCGGAATTCCCTTGGCGCCTGGCCTTTGCAGGGTGCTCAGGCGATGGCAGACCTGCTCCAGCGACGCGCCGAAGCGGGCGGCGAGCAATTCGAGATCGTGGCGCAATTCGCGCGCCGCCTTGAGGAAGGTCTGGTAGGGCAGGATGAGCGCGCCGGCGAAATAATTGTGCAGGCCGATGCGACAGATCTCCACCGCTTCCTCCGTGCGGAACCCGGCGGCGGCGGCCACGGCATCGATCTCGCGGCCGGCATGAAGCTGGGCGATCTGCAGCGCGATCTGGAAATCGCGGGTCGAAGCCGGCGCATAAGGGTTCAAGGTCAGGATGCGCGCCTTGGGATCGTAGCGGCGCACCTCCTCGCTGCCCGGTGCGCCGCGCACCACCCGCACCCCGTATTGCCGCTCCAGATAGCTGGCGAGCAAGCCATGGCTATCGCCATCGCCAAGGTTCAGCGCCGCCGCCAGCCGCTCGGCCAGCGTGTCGATCTCGTGGATGTAATTGTCGACGAAGTGGAAGAAGTCGCGCACTTCCTCGTAGGGCGTGGTCTCGGCCAGCGCCGAACGGCCGATGGTGTCGTCGAAGCTCGCCAGCCGCTCGCTATTGCGGCGATAGGCCTGATGCACCTGGATCAAGGCATGGGCGAGGCCCGGTGCATTCTGGGTCACGAGCTTCAATTCCTGCAGGCTCGGGTTATAGGTTTCGAACAGCGGGTCGCTCAGGGCTTCCGAGAGCGCCGAAAGCAGACGGTTATTCTCGCCGGAGGAGAGGGCGGCGATATCCACCTGGCATTTTTCCGCCAGCGCCAGCAGCACGGCGGCGGAGACGGGGCGCTGGTTATTCTCGATCTGGTTGAGATAGCTGGTGGAAATGCCGATGCGCTCGGCGAACTGGCTTTGCGTGGCGCGCTGGCCCTCGCGCAATTCGCGCACCTTGCGGCCGATGAAAAGTTTTCCGATCGCCATGACTCACCGCGTTCGCAAGTTTGCAATTTTGCATTTGCATATTTGTAACTTATGCAGATGCGCGCGTTCAAGCATTTTATTCATCCCATAAACGGCGTAATCGACAATGCGACGATTTCGATTGCCAGACAGGGAGGACCTTCCATGCGCGCCATTCTCGCCGAACTGGAAGCAAGACGCGCCGAGGCGCGATTGGGCGGCGGCCAGCGCCGCATCGATGCCCAGCACGCCAAGGGCAAGCTGACGGCGCGCGAGCGCATCGACGTGCTTTTGGATGAAGGTTCCTTCGAGGAATACGACATGTACGTCACCCATCGGGCGACGGAATTCGGCATGGCGAGCCAGAAGGTCGCCGGCGACGGCGTCGTCACCGGCTGGGGCACGATCAACGGCCGCCAGGTCTATGTCTTCTCCCAGGATTTCACCGTTCTCGGCGGCTCCTTGTCGGAAACCCATGCGCAGAAAATCTGCAAGATCATGGACATGGCGGTGCGCAACGGCGCGCCGGTCATCGGCCTCAACGATTCGGGTGGCGCCCGCATCCAGGAAGGCGTGGATTCGCTGGCCGGATATGCGGACGTGTTCAAGCGCAATGTCGAGGCCTCCGGCGTCGTGCCGCAGATCTCGGTGATCATGGGGCCCTGCGCCGGCGGCGCGGTCTATTCGCCCGCGATGACCGATTTCATCTTCATGGTGCGCGATAGCTCCTACATGTTCGTCACCGGCCCGGATGTGGTGAAGACGGTCACCAACGAGATCGTCACGGCCGAAGAACTGGGCGGCGCCTCCACCCATACGAAAAAATCCTCGGTCGCCGATGGCGCCTACGAAAACGACATCGAGACGCTGGAGCAGGTGCGGGCCCTGTTCGACTACCTGCCCCTCAACAACCGCCAGAAGCCGCCGCTGCGTCCCTTCCACGACGATCCGGCCCGGCTGGAAAACCGGCTGGACACGCTGATCCCCGACAGCTCCAACAAGCCCTACGACATGAAGGAGCTGATTACGGCCGTCGCCGACGAGAGCGAGTTCTTCGAGATACAGGAAGCCTTCGCCCGCAACATCATCACCGGTTTCATCCGCATCGAGGGCGAGACGGTCGGTATCGTCGCCAACCAGCCGATGGTGCTGGCCGGTTGCCTCGATATCGATGCCTCGCGCAAGGCGGCGCGTTTCGTGCGCTTCTGCGATGCCTTCAACATCCCGATCCTGACGCTGGTCGATGTTCCGGGCTTCCTGCCGGGCACCGCGCAGGAATATGGCGGCGTCATCAAGCACGGCGCCAAGCTGTTGTTCGCCTATAGCCAGGCGACGGTGCCGATGGTGACCCTGATCACCCGAAAAGCCTATGGCGGCGCTTATGACGTCATGGCTTCCAAGCATATCGGCGCCGACGTCAACTATGCCTGGCCGACTGCTGAAATCGCCGTCATGGGCGCCAAGGGCGCTGCCGAAATTCTCTATCGCTCGGAACTCGGCGATGCCGAGAAGATCGCCGCGCGCACGAGGGAATACGAGGAACGCTTCGCCAATCCTTTCGTCGCCGCCGAACGCGGCTTCATCGACGAGGTGATCATGCCGCATTCCTCCCGCCGTCGCATCGCCCGCGCTTTCGCCTCACTGCGCAACAAGCAGGTGGAAACGCGCTGGAAGAAGCACGATACGATTCCGCTCTGAAGGCTGAAAGCGATGTCCAGGACGAGAAAGCCGGAAATGACGCCCGAAGAAGCCCGCAAGGATCATTGGCGCATGTTGCGCTTCATGGTGCTGCATGCAGCCATCGGCAGCTTTATCGGCGCGGCGGCGGCGGCCGCCCTCATCCTGCTCGATCTCGGCGGCATCGGCACGCGCATTTCCCACGATGCGAACCCGATCGTGCCGGTTCTGCTGATCGTCGTGCCCTTCGCTTCGATTTTCGGCGGTGCGGCGACAGCCTCGGCGCTGCTGCTGATGCCCTATGAAAAGAAGTATAAAGATTAAAGCACGGGGACTGGAAAACACCTGATGTTCAAGAAAATCCTGATTGCCAATCGCGGTGAAATCGCCTGCCGCGTCATCAAGACGGCGAAGAAGCTCGGCATCGCCACCGTCGCCGTCTATTCCGATGCCGATCGGGATGCGCTGCATGTGCGCATGGCGGACGAGGCCGTGCATATCGGCCCGGCGCCGTCGTCGCAGTCCTATATCGTCATCGACCGGATCATCGACGCCATCCGCAAGACCGGCGCCGATGCGGTGCATCCGGGCTACGGTTTCCTCTCGGAAAACGCCGCCTTCGCAAAGGCATTGGAAAAGGAAGGTGTCGCCTTCATCGGCCCGCCGGTCGGCGCGATCCAGGCCATGGGCGACAAGATCACCTCGAAGAAGATCGCGGCGCAAGCCGGCGTGTCGACCGTGCCCGGCCATATGGGCCTGATCGAGGATGCCGAGGAGGCGGTGAAGATCGCCGGCCAGATCGGCTATCCCGTCATGATCAAGGCCTCGGCCGGCGGCGGCGGCAAGGGCATGCGCATCGCCTGGAACGACCAGGAGGCCCGCGAAGGTTTTCAATCCTCCCGCAACGAGGCCAAATCCTCTTTCGGCGACGACCGCATCTTCATCGAGAAATTCGTCACCGAGCCGCGCCATATCGAAATCCAGGTGCTCGGCGACAAGCATGGCACCGTGCTTTATCTCGGCGAACGCGAATGCTCGATCCAGCGCCGGAACCAGAAGGTCATCGAGGAAGCGCCGTCGCCTTTCCTCGACGAGACGACCCGCAAGGCCATGGGCGAACAGGCCGTGGCGCTCGCTAAAGCCGTCGGCTATCATTCCGCCGGCACCGTGGAGTTCATCGTCGACGGCAAGGCGAACAAGTTCTACTTCCTCGAAATGAACACCCGCCTGCAGGTCGAACATCCGGTGACCGAGCTGATCACCGGCATCGATCTGGTCGAGCAGATGATCCGCGTTGCCGCCGGCGAAAAGCTGTCTTTCGGGCAGAGCGATGTGAAGCTGAACGGCTGGGCCATCGAAAGCCGCCTCTATGCCGAGGATCCGTTCCGCAACTTCCTGCCCTCCATCGGCCGGCTGACGCGGTATCGCCCGCCGGTCGAGGGCAAGCAGGCCGACGGGACGGTGGTGCGCAACGATACCGGCGTCTTCGAAGGCGGCGAGATCTCGATGTATTACGATCCGATGATCGCAAAACTCTGCACCTGGGCACCTGATCGAATCACCGCCATCGACGCCATGCGCGGCGCGCTCGACGATTTCGAGGTGGATGGCATCGGCCATAACCTGCCCTTCCTCTCCGCCGTCATGGGGCAGGAGCGTTTCCGCTCCGGCCGCCTGACAACCGCCTACATTGCCGAGGAATTCCCTGATGGCTTTACCGGCGTCGAGCCGGAAGCCGATGCGGCCCGCAAGCTGGCGGCCATCGCGGCGGTCATCAATCTGACGCTGCAGAAGCGCGCCGTGCAGATCTCCGGCACCATCGGCAATCATCGCCGGGTGATCGGCAGCGACTGGGTGGTGACGCTGAACGGCGAGGAATTCCCGGTCTCCGTCGCCACCAGCGAGGACGGCACCGCCATCCGCTTCGCCGATGGCGGCAAGGCGACCGTCGCCGGTGGCTGGCTGCCCGGTCAGGCGCATACGCATTTCACCGTCGACGGTGCGGTGATGGGCGTCAAGATCAACCGGGCCGGCACCGGGTTTCGCCTGCGCTGGCGCGGCATGGATGTCACCGCCCATGTCCGCAGCCCGCGCGTTGCGGAACTGGCGCGGCTGATGCCGGTCAAATTGCCGCCGGATACGTCGCGGATGCTGCTCTGCCCGATGCCGGGCGTCATCACCTCGATTGCCGTTTCCGTCGGCGAACAGGTGGAGGCGGGACAGGCGCTGGCGACCGTCGAGGCGATGAAGATGGAAAACATCCTGCGCGCCGAAAAGCGGGCCGTGGTCAAGCGCATCGCCGCCGAGCCCGGCCAGAGCCTTGCCGTCGACGAGCTGATCATCGAATTCGAATGAGGCCGGCGGGCGGCGCTGCCGCTCCCCAAAACTTTCAATGGAATGAAGAGGAGCCGGCGATGTCGGAAAAGACCCTGAAGGACTGGGAAAGCCTGGCCGAGAAGGAATTGAAGCGCGCGCCGGAAACGCTGACCTGGCACACGCCCGAGGGCATCGACGTCAAGCCGCTCTATACGGCCGAGGATCTCGACGGCATCGGCCATCTGGATTCCCTGCCGGGTTTTGCGCCCTTCCTGCGCGGGCCGCGCGCCACCATGTATGCCGGACGCCCCTGGACGATCCGCCAATATGCCGGCTTCTCGACGGCCGAGGAATCCAACGCCTTCTACCGCCGCAACCTCGCGGCCGGCCAGAAGGGCCTGTCGGTCGCCTTCGACCTCGCCACCCATCGCGGTTATGACAGCGACCATCCGCGCGTCGAAGGCGATGTCGGCAAGGCGGGCGTCGCCATCGACAGCGTCGAGGACATGAAGATCCTGTTCGACGGCATTCCGTTGAAAGAGATGTCCGTCTCGATGACCATGAACGGCGCGGTCATCCCGATCCTCGCCAATTTCATCGTCGCCGGCGAAGAGCAGGGGTGTCCGCGTGGCGAACTCTCCGGCACCATCCAGAACGACATCCTCAAGGAGTTCATGGTCCGCAACACCTATATCTATCCGCCCGAGCCCTCGATGCGGATCGTTGCCGACATCATCGAATATACCTCGAAGGAGATGCCGAAGTTCAATTCGATCTCGATTTCCGGCTATCACATGCAGGAAGCCGGCGCGACGCTGGTGCAGGAACTCGCCTTCACGCTGGCCGACGGGCGCGAATATGTGCGCGCGGCCCTCACCAAGGGCCTGAATGTCGACGATTTCGCCGGCCGCCTGTCCTTCTTCTTCGCCATCGGCATGAATTTCTTCATGGAAGCGGCCAAGCTGCGCGCCGCCCGCCTGCTCTGGTCGCGGATCATGGAGGAATTCCAGCCGAAAAAGGCATCCTCGCTGATGCTGCGCACCCATTGCCAGACCTCGGGCGTTTCGCTGCAGGAGCAGGATCCCTATAACAACGTCATCCGCACTGCCTATGAGGCGCTGTCGGCGGCCCTCGGCGGCACGCAATCGCTGCACACCAATGCACTGGACGAGGCCATTGCGCTCCCGACCGATTTCTCGGCTCGCATCGCCCGCAACACTCAGCTCATCCTCCAGCACGAGACCGGCGTCACCAAGGTGGTCGATCCGCTTGCCGGCTCCTATTACGTCGAAAGCCTGACCAACGAACTCGCCGAAAAGGCCTGGGCGCTGATCGAAGAGGTCGAGACGATGGGCGGCATGACCAAGGCGGTCGCGGAAGGCTTGCCGAAGCGGATGATCGAGGAGGCAGCCACCCGCCGCCAGGCCGCTATCGACCGCGGCGAAGAGGTCATCGTCGGCGTCAACAAATACCGGCTGGAAACCGAGGAACAGCTCGATATCCTCGAAGTCGACAACACCGCCGTTCGCAGCGCCCAGATCCGCCGCATCGAGGATACCAAACGCCGGCGCGATTCCCGCGCGGTCGCGGCGGCGCTGGAGGCACTGACACAGGTGGCGAAAAGCGGCGAGGGCAACCTGCTCGCCGCCGCCGTCGAGGCTGCGCGCGCCCGCGCCACGGTCGGCGAAATCTCCGACGCCATGCGCGCCGTCTTTGCCGATCACTCCGCCGTTCCCGTCGTGGTCAGCGATGTCTATGGCGATGCCTATCGCGACGATCCCGAATACACCAACCTCGTCTCGCGCATCGGCGAGATGAAGACGGCGCTGACCCGCAAGCCGAAGATCATGGTCGCCAAGCTCGGCCAGGACGGCCACGATCGCGGCGCCAAGATCATCGCCTCGGCCTTCGGCGATCTCGGTTTCGAGGTGCTGGCCGGGCCGCTGTTCCAGACGCCGGAAGAAGCGGCCGACCTCGCCATCGCCGAAAAGGTGCATGTCGTCGGCATGTCGTCGCTCGCCGCCGGCCACAAGACGCTGGCGCCGCAACTCATCGAAGCTTTGAAGGCCAGAGGAGCCGCAAACATCATCGTGGTTGTCGGCGGTGTCATCCCGCGTCAGGATTACGACTTCCTGCTCGACCACGGCGTCGCAGCCGTCTTCGGCCCCGGAACCAATGTCATGGAAGCGGCCCGCGCCGTGCTCGACATCATGCAGGGCCGGCTGCGCAACGCCTGAAGAAAAGGGAGGGCATTGCCCTCCCTTTTTTATAGAACCGTGCGAACCTTCCATAGTTCCGGGAACAACTCCACCTCCAGCATCCGCCGCAGGTAGGAGACGCCGGCTGTGCCGCCGGTGCCGCGCTTGAGGCCGATGATGCGTTCGACCGTGGTGACGTGGTTGAAGCGCCAGCGGCGGAAATAATCCTCGAAGTCGATCAGCTTTTCAGCGAGTTCATAAAGCGCCCAGTATTTGGTCGGGTCGCGATAGACTTCGCGCCAGGCCGACAATACGGTTTCGCTTTCCTCGCGGGTGCTGCCGATCGTGCCTATGGCTTCCGCCGGAATGTCGAAGCCGTTGCGGCCGAGCAGCATCAGAGCTTCCTGATAGAGGCTCGGCTGGTCGAGGATCGCCTGAAGCTTTTCGGTGATGCCGGCGTCGTGCTCATGCGGCTTCAGCATCACCAGATTGCGGTTGCCAGCCAGGAATTCGATGGCGCGATATTGCCACGACTGGAATCCGGAGGACTGGCCGAGCGCATCGCGAAACGTGGTGTATTCGCTCGGCGTCATCGTGCGCAGCACGTCCCAGGCGCTATTGAGCTGTTCGAAGATACGCGCGACGCGGGTCAGCATCTTGAAGGCCGGCTGCAATTCGTCGGCGCGCACCGCCCGACAGGCGGCGCGGATCTCGTGGATCGCCAGTTTCATCCACAATTCCGAGGTCTGGTGCTGGATGATGAACAGCGGTTCGTCATGGGCATCCGACAACGGCGACTGGGCATCCAGCACCTTGTCGAGCCTGAGATAGTCTGAATAGGACATTTTTTCGCGGAAATTCAGTTCCGCGCCATCGGGGTGGGGATCGCGGCCGGTCATGTCACCTTGCTCTTCTTCAGGAATTCGGGACGGTTCCAAAGCTCTTCTTTTATAACGCGCTCCAGAACGGCGGCGGCGGCCTTCACCTCTTCGAAACCGATATAGAGCGGCGTGAAGCCGAAGCGGATGATATCGGGCGCGCGGAAATCGCCGATGACGTTGTTGGCGATCAGCGCCTGCATGACGGCATAGCCTTCGCCGTGGCGGAAGGAAACCTGCGAGCCGCGCCTCAGACCGTCCCGCGGCGAGGCGAGCACCAGATCCGGGCAGCGCGCCTCGACTTCCTCAACGAACAGGTCGCAGAGCGCAATCGAGCGTTCACGCACCGCCTGCATGTCGACGCCGTCCCATGCATCGAGGCCGGCTTCGAGCGCCAGCATCGACAACATCGGCGGCGTGCCGGCGCGCATGCGCTCGATGGACGCGCCGGGGCGGTAGTCGAGATCGAACAGGAACGGCGCCTCATGGCCGAGCCAACCGGAAATGGCCGGCTGCACCTTGTCCTGCAGGTCCGGGCGGACATAGATGAAGGCTGGGGCGCCGGGGCCGCCGTTCAGGTATTTATAGCCGCAACCGATGGCGAAATCCGCACCGGCGCCGGTGAGATCGACGGGAATGGCGCCGGCCGAATGGGCGAGATCCCAGATGGTGACGACGCCAGCGGCCTTTGCTTTCGCGGTCAGCGCCTTCATGTCATGCAGCCGCCCGGTCGCGTAATCGACCTCGGTCAGCATCAGCACGGCGACACTGTCGTCGATAGCCGCTTCCACCTCTTCGGGGGCGACGACCTTCAGGCTGTGCCCTTTGTCGACGGTGCGGATGACGCCGTCGGCAATATAAAGGTCGCTCGGGAAATTGCCGCGATCCGACAGGATCGTCCGGCGGCCGTCAACGGCCAGCGACAAGGCCGCCGTCAGCACCTTGAACAGGTTGACGGAGGTGGAATCGGCCGCGATGACCGAGCCGGCGGGGGCGCCGACCAGCCGGCCGATGCGGTCACCGACGCGATTGGGCAGGTCGATCCAGCCGGCTGTGTTCCAGGCGCGGATCAACTGATTACCCCAGTTGTCCTTGATTTCGCTCGCCAGGCGGGTGCGCACGGAGGTTGTCAGCGGTCCAAGCGAATTGCCGTCCAGATAGATCACCCCTTCGGGGATCTCGAACAGAGCCTTGGTGCGTTGGAAAATATCGGTCATGATGCGGTCGCGTTCTTTCTCAACTGGAAGCGCTGGATCTTGCCGGTTTCGGTCTTCGGCAGGCTGTCGACATAGTGGATCGCCCGCGGATACTTATAGGGGGCGATAGTGGCCTTGACGTGGGCCTGCAGCTTCAGCGTCATCATCTCGTCGCCAGAAACGCCCGGAACCAGCACCACGTAAGCGGCGACGATCTGCCCGCGCGCCTCGTCGGCCATGCCGATGACGGCGCATTCGGCGACGTCGTCATGGGCAAGCAGTGCCGCCTCTACCTCCGGCCCGGCAATATTATAGCCGGCGGAGATGATCATGTCGTCGGCGCGGGCGGCGAAATGGAAATGGCCGTCCTCGTCCTGGTAGAAGGCATCGCCCGTCAGGTTCCAGCCCTGCTTGACGTAGTCCTTCTGGCGCTCGTCGGCGAGGTAACGGCAGCCGGTGGGACCACGCACCGCCAGCTTGCCGATCGTGCCGCGCGGCACCTCGTTCATCTGGTCGTCGACGATGCGGGCTTCATAACCCTTGACCGGCAGGCCGGTGGAGCCGGCGGCGCGGTCATCCAGGCGGTTGGAAATGAAGACATGCAGCATTTCGGTGGAGCCGATGCCGTCGAGGATCGGCTTGCCGGTCTTTTCCACCCAGCTGTCATAGACGGGCGGCGGCAGCGTCTCGCCGGCCGAGACGGCGATGCGCAGCGACGAGAGATCGGCACCCTGGTCCATCGCCGCCAGCATGGCGCGATAGGCGGTAGGGGCGGTGAAGCTGATCGTCGCCTTGTAGGTCTCGATGATCTTGACCATGTTCGGCGGCGTCGCCTGCTCCAGCAGGGCGGCCGCAGCGCCGAAGCGCAATGGGAAAATCGCCAGCCCCCCGAGGCCGAAGGTGAAGGCGATCGGCGGCGAACCGACGAACACGTCGTCCGGCTGCACGTTCAGCACGTCCTTGGCATAGGCGTCGGCGATGATCAGCAGGTCGCGATGGAAATGCATCGTCGCCTTCGGCACGCCGGTTGTCCCCGAGGTGAAGCCGAGCAGGGCGACATCGTCGCGGCCGGTCTTCACCGCCTCGAATTTCACCGGCTTGTCGAGCGCGATCCGATCCAGCTCGGCGTCGTGATTGGCGCTGCCGTCGAAGCCGACGACCTGCTTGAGGAAGTCGTTGTCCTTGGCGCAAAGCACCAGTTCCTCGATGATGCGCGTATCGCACAGCGCAAGGCTGATTTCGGCCTTGTCGATGATCTTCTTGAGTTCGCCGGCACGCAGCATCGGCATGGTGTTGACGACGACGGCGCCCGCCTTGGTCGCGGCCAGCCAGCAGGCGATCATCGCCGGATTGTTGGCCGAGCGGATCAGGATGCGGTTGCCCGGCTTGACGCCGTAATCCTCGACCAGAGCATGAGCGAGCCGGTTGCTCCAGTCCGTCAGCTCCTTGTAGGTGCGGCGGCGACCGTTGCCGATCAGGGCTGTATTGTCGCCGAAACCCTTGTCTACCATGCGGTCGGTGAATTCGACGGCGGCGTTCAGATAATCCGGATAGTCATAACCGTCGAGGAGGAATTCCGGCCATTCCTCGCGTGGCGGAAGGTTATCGCGCGTGAAAGTGTCGACATGCGCCGAAGGGCTCAACATGGTTGATCGTTCCCCTTTTTATGGGGCAATCCCGGCCGGAACCGCTTGTGCGGCTTGCGTCCGACGACTGCCAATACTCTGTTCCCTATGGGCGCAGGTTACACCAGCCGAAATCTATTTCAAGTTTAAAATATTTATCGATCCGACGTCATTTGTTGGCGAAACGCCTGCGCTAAAACATGTCGCGCAAAAGTGTGCAGCGGCTTTGCGACAACGACATGCGAAAATAAAAGACCTGAAGCGCAAGGAGCGAATCCGGAAGATCGCGACGCGCTTTAGCGGTTGCGCTCGTCCGGTCGCGTCAGAATGAAGGTAGCGCTGCCAGCCATGAGAAGCGCAACCAGGATCGCAGCCAGTGGGCCGGGATGGCGGCCGAACCAGTAGGCGGCATAGCTTGCCGCCATGAGCAGGCAGGCCATCGTCTTCGCCCTGCGGCTGATCGCGCCGCGCTCTCGCCAGTCGCGCAAGGGTGGGCCGAAGATCCTGTGGTCGAGCAACCAGGCTTCGAGGCGTGGCGACGAGCGGGCGAAAGCCCAGGCCGCCAGCAACAGGAACGGCGTCGTCGGCAACACAGGCAGGAAGGCGCCGATGATGCCGACGACGACCATCGACCAACCGAAAGCGAGATAGACGAACCGCATGAAAGGCGCCGGGCGCCAGACCTTTCTCCGGCTCCGGGACCGGTTATCCAAGCGTTGCCGGATAGCCGGCATCGTCCAGAGACTTAAGAATTTTCGCGCTTTCGGCAAGGGTTTCGATGCGCACCGTCCTGGTCGCCAGATCGGTGGAGACGGTGGCGGCGGTGTCGACCTCCTTGACGGCTTCGGTGATCGCCTTGACGCAGTGGCCGCAGGACATGTCGGGAACGGAAAGTGTCAGCATGGCTTCCTCGCATCTTCTGGAATAACAGGGCGCCACCCTTATGAAGCTTCCTGCCACTGGAAGGTCAATCCTGTTTGCGAAAAATTCAGAAGCATCAAAAATGCCATTGACCTTCCCGTGACTGGAAGGTCTAGACCCATGCGAATTGGAAAAATACCGAGTGAGGACCAGAAGCATGACGGCTCTGAAACGCATCAACCTTCCCGTCGAAGGCATGACCTGCGCCTCCTGCGTGCGCCGGGTCGAAAACGCCATACGCAAGCTGCCGGACGTAAAAGAGGTGTCCGTGAACCTTGCCACCGAATCGGCTGAGGTGAGCCTGGTGCCGTCGGCAGAAATGACGCCAGTGGTCGAGGCGATCCGCAAGGCGGGCTATGATGTCCCGGCAAGCGTGGTGGATCTGGAAATCGAGGGCATGACCTGCGCCTCCTGCGTACGCCGGGTGGAAAAGGCGCTGAACGACGTACCAGGTGTTTCGGCGGCAAGCGTCAATCTCGCCAGCGAGCGCGCCCATGTCGAAGGCCTCGGCACGCTGCCGGCCGGTGCATTGATTGCCGCCGTGCGCAAGGTCGGTTATCAGGCGCGACTGGTCACCAAGGCCGCCGACGCCGGGACGGAGAACCGCGACCGGCACCTGGCGGCGCTGCGCCGTGACGCCATCGTCGCGGCGATCCTGACCGCGCCTGTCTTCGTGCTCGAAATGGGCTCGCACCTCTTCATGTCCTTCCACCATTGGCTGGCCATGACCTTCGGGCAGCAGACGATCTATGTGATCTCGTTCCTGCTCGCGACGCTGGTGCAGTTCGGCCCGGGCCTGCGCTTCTATCGTCACGGCATTCCGGCATTGCTGCGGCTGGCCCCCGACATGAATTCGCTTGTCGCCATCGGCTCGACCGCCGCCTGGGCCTATTCGACCGTTGCCACCTTCTTTCCGCAATTGATGCCGGCCGGCACGGCGAATGTCTATTTCGAATCCGCCGCCGTCATCGTTACCCTCGTCCTGTTCGGCCGCTATCTCGAAGCCCGCGCCAAGGGGCAGGCGGGCGATGCCATCCGCAAGCTGCTGGATCTCAGCCCGCGCACCGCCCGCGTCGCGCGCGACGGCACCTTAGTGGACGTGCCTGTCGACGAGGTGATGGCGGGCGATATGCTCGAAGCGCGTCCCGGCGAGCGCATCGCCGTGGATGGGACCGTCCTCGACGGCAATTCGCATGTCGATGAATCGATGATTTCGGGCGAGCCGATCCCGGTCGAAAAGCGGGAAGGTTCGGCCCTGCTCGCCGGCACCATCAACGGCCAGGGCAGCCTGCGCTACAGGGCGACAAAGGTCGGCGCGGAAACGCTGCTGGCGCAGATCGTGCGCATGGTCGAGCAGGCGCAAGGCGCGAAACTGCCGATCCAATCGCTGCTCGACCGGGTGACGGCGGTATTCGTGCCCGTGGTCATCGGCGTCGCGCTGCTGACCTTTGTGGCATGGATGCTCGCCGGTCCGGAAAACGCGTTTGGCGTCGCGCTGGTCCATGCCGTTTCGGTGCTGATCATCGCCTGCCCCTGCGCCATGGGCCTGGCGACGCCGGCCTCGATCATGGTGGCGACCGGCCGCGCCGCCGAAATGGGCATCCTGTTCCGCCGCGGCGAAGCCCTGCAAACACTGAAGGACGCCCGCACCGTCGCGCTGGACAAGACCGGCACCCTGACCAAGGGCCATCCGGAACTCACCGATCTCATCCCACTGCCTGGTTTCGAGCGCGACGAAATCCTGCGGCTGACGGCCTCGGCCGAAGCGCGTTCCGAACATCCGGTCGCCGCCGCCATCGTCACGGCTGCGACAGGGCAAGGCCTTGCCCTGTCGCCGGCAACCGATTTCCACACCGAAACCGGGCTCGGTATCGTCGCCACGGTCGAGGGCCATGCCGTGCTCGTCGGCGCCGACCGCTTCATGACCGGGCGCGGCATCGACCCCGCCGCCTTGCGCGACGAAGCCGCGCGGGCAGGGGAGGCGGGGCGCACGCCGCTCTATGTCGCCATCGACGGCCGGCTTGCGGCGCTTGTCTGCGTTTCCGATCCGGTCAAGGAGACGACGCCGGACGCCATCCGCCGCCTGCACGATCTCGGTCTCGGCGTCGCCATGCTGACCGGTGACAACAGCCGCACGGCACAAGCCGTCGCCGGCCCGCTTGGCATCGATACGGTGGTGGCCGAGGTTCTGCCCGGCGGCAAGGTGGATGCGATCCGCGAAATCGCCGGCCGCGCCGGTCCGGTCGTCTTCGTCGGCGACGGCATCAACGATGCGCCGGCCTTGGCCGAAGCCTCCGTCGGCCTTGCCATCGGCACAGGCACGGATATCGCCATCGAAAGCGCCGACGTCGTGCTGATGTCTGGCGACCTTCAGGGCGTCGCCCGCGCCATCGGCGTCTCAAAAGCGACGATGCGCAACATCGCCCAAAACCTGTTCTGGGCCTTCGCCTACAATATCGTGCTGATCCCCGTCGCCGCAGGCGCCTTTTCCGGCCTCACCGGCTGGACGCTGTCGCCGATGCTGGCTGCCGGAGCCATGGCGATGTCGAGCGTCTTCGTTCTCGCCAACGCCATGCGCCTCAAACAGTTGAAATGATTCTTCGAGATCGCATGATCCTATCCAAGAACCGCTTCACACTGTTTGGGATCATGCTCCGTTCTGGCACCGGACCTGCCCGGAAAGCTCGTCTATGATCGGGCAATCCGGGCGGTCGTCGCCATGGCAATGGGCGACCAGATGGGTCAGCGCCTCGCGCAGGCTCGACAATTCCTTGAGCTTGCGGTCGATATCGGCAAGCTTCGTCTCGGCGATTGCCTTCACCTCGGCGCTGGCGCGCTGCTTGTCGTCGTAGAGTGACAGAAGCTGGCGACATTCCTCGACGGAAAAGCCGAGGTTGCGCGAGCGATGCAGGAATTGCAGCCGGCCGATATGCATCTCGGAATAATCGCGATAGCCGTTTTGCGCCCGGTCGGCCGCAATAAGGCCGATTTCCTCGTAATATCGTATCGTCTTCGCCGGCAGGCCGGATCGACGAGATGCCGCCCCGATATTCATGCTCTCGCCTCGTCATGCACATGGTCGTGACCGTCAATGTGGGGCGAAGTGGCCGCGCTTGCAAGCGCGGCCCAACGGCAATCCTGGCCGACTGCTTGCCCTGCGGGTCCGAAACGTATATGCGACGAGGGATTTTTTCGCGCCGGAACCGGAGATGCGCCGAAAGTGAGCCAGAGCAGACATAGCCTGACGCACAGCCGTGCCGCGCAAGCGGCCGCGTGCCGGCGGCTGTCGCCGCTGCTCTCCGGCTGCCTGCTGTTCCTGTTCGCGCTCGTCAGTTTTTCGCTTGGACATGCCCAGGTTCTGACGCTGGGACGCGCCGGCGCCATGGGCGCGGAAAAGCCCGGCCAGACGCTCTATGCCGGAAACCGCGACAGCAATCGCGCCACGCCGATCATCGAGCGCAAGGATCCGCCACAGACGGTCTGGACAGGCGACGGCTGGGGATTGACGGCGATCCGCGCTCTGCCATCGCCCTATTTTACCGCCGTACGGCTCCTGCCGGTTGAACCGCAGGCCTTGCCGCTGCCCGCTCGACGCGACCGCCTGCCGCGCGGGCCGCCGGCCTGATCTTCTTGTGCGTTTCCGCAACGCCATTCCGGCCTAACCGGATTTCGCGCGGCGCTTGCCGTTGCTTTTTTCTTTTCCGCAAGGACCAGACACATGCGCAATTCACGCTGGCTTGTCACCAGCTATATCATCATCATCCTGATCGGCATCCTCGTGGCGCTGCCGAACGTGCTATCGAAGGACACGCTCGCCAGGCTGCCGAGCTGGCTGCCGCACAACCAGGTCTCGCTCGGCCTCGACCTGCGCGGCGGTTCCCATCTCGTGCTCGAGGTCGATGCCGCCGACCTGACCAAGGAGCGGCTGCAGAGCCTCATCCAGGATTCGCGCCGCGTGCTGCGCGATGCCAATATCGGCAATTCCTCGATCCGCCGCGTGCAGGATTATCTGCTGGTGACGCTGACCGATCCCGGCCAGCGTGACGCGGCGATCACCGAGCTTCAGAAGCTCGCCAATCCCGTCGGCATCGGCCTGACCGCTGGCCAGAGCGATCTCGCCGTCACCGCCGAAGGCGATGCAGGCGTGAAGATCGCCATGACGCCGGCCGGCCTCGAACACAATATCAGTGCCGCCGTCGAGCAGAGCCTGGAAATCATCCGCCAGCGCGTCGACCAGGTCGGCGTGTCCGAACCGACCATCCAGCGCGTCGGCGGCAACCGCGTTCTCGTCCAGCTTCCCGGCGCCGAGGATCCGTCGCAGCTGCGCAAGCTGCTCGGCTCCACCGCCAAGATGAGCTTCCATCTGCTGGGCAATGCCGGCGACCGCGGCGTCACCGTGCTGAAGGACGAGGAAGGCAACAGCTATCCGGTCGTCGACCGCGTCGAGCTTTCCGGCGACCGCCTGTCGGACGCCCGCGTCGGCTTCGAGCCGAACACCCGCGAGCCGATCGTCTCCTTCCGCTTCGACAATGCCGGCGCCGTGCGCTTCGCCGACATCACCCGCGCCAATGTCGGCCGCCCCTTCGCCATCGTCCTCGACGACAAGGTGCTGAGCGCGCCCGTCATCCGTGAGCCCATCACCGGCGGTTCCGGCCAGATTTCCGGCAATTTCTCGGTGGCGAGCGCCAACACGCTGGCCGCCCTGCTGCGCGCCGGCGCCCTGCCTGCGAAGCTCACCGTCATCGAGGAACGCACCGTCGGCGCCGATCTCGGCGGCGACGCCATCCGCAAGGGCGTTTATGCCGGCCTGATCGGCTTCGCACTGGTCGTCGGATTCATCTTCATCCTCTATGGCGCCTGGGGCATTCTCGCCAACTTCGCGCTGATGCTGAACATCATCCTGACCTTTGCCGGCCTGACGCTGATCGGGGCGACCCTGACGCTGCCGGGCATCGCCGGCATCGTGCTCGGCATCGGCCTTGCGGTCGACGCCAACGTTCTCATCAACGAACGCATCAAGGAAGAAACCCGAAAGGGCAAATCCACCTTCGCCGCCATCGATTCGGGCTTTGCCCGCGCTTACTCCACCATCGTCGACAGTAACGTCACGACGCTGATCGCGACGGTGCTGCTGTTCTGGTTCGGATCCGGTCCGGTGCGCGGCTTCGCCGTCACCATGGGTCTGGGCATCGCCATCTCGATGTTCACGGCCGTTTCCGTCGTCCGCGTCATCATGATCTTCATCGCCGGCCGCTACAAGCTGAAGAAGATCGACATCAAGCCGTTGCTGCCCTTCCATCTGATTCCGGACGGCACGCGCATCAACTTCATGAATGCGCGCTTCTTCGGCATCGGCCTCTCGGCCGTGCTGTCGATCACCTCGATCATCCTGTTCATCAAGCCGGGCCTCAATTACGGCGTCGACTTCCGCGGCGGCATCCAGATGGAAGTCGTGACGCAGCAGCCGGCGGATCTCGCAAAATTCCGCGCTGGCCTCGATGCGCTCGGTCTCGGGGAAGTCGCGCTCCAGGAGTTCGGCGACCCCAACCACATGCTCGTCCGCGTCGAACGCCAGCCCGGCGGCGAGGAAGCCCAGACGGCAGCCGTCGAACACCTTAAGGCCGAGGTCGCCCAGATCGACCCGTCCGCCAAGGTCGAGCGCACCGAAGTCGTCGGCCCGAAGGTCAGCGGCGAGCTGGCAATGGCCGGCGTGCTCTCTGTCGTGCTCGCCAGCCTGGCGATGCTCGCCTATATCTGGTGGCGCTTCGAATGGCCGTTCGCGGTCGGCGCCATCGCCACGCTGGTGCTGGACGTGACCAAGACCATCGGCTTCTTCGCGCTGACCGGCCTCGACTTCAACCTCACGGCGATTGCCGCATTGCTGACGCTGGTCGGTTATTCGGTGAACGACAAGGTGGTGGTCTATGACCGCATGCGCGAAAACATGCGCCTCTACAAGTCGATGCCGCTGCGCGAACTGATCGACCTGTCGATCAACGAAACGCTGGGCCGAAGCCTCTACACCTCCTCGACCGCCTTCCTCGCCATGCTGCCGATGGCAATCTGGGGCGGCAGCGCGGTGGAAAGCTTCGCGGTGCCGATGGTGTTCGGCATTTTCGTCGCTGCCTCGTCATCGGTGTTCATCGCCGCACCGATCCTGCTGTTCCTCGGCGACTGGCGCCGCTCGCGCGCCAAGCGCAGCAAGGAGGCGAACAACACGCCTGAAGAGGCGGCGGTTTAACCCTCGCACATGGCAGGGCCGGGAACAGTTCCGGCCCTGCCGCGTTCTTTCCCAGGATCGATGGCGCCCCCATGCGGGCGCTTATTCAGCAAAAGGAGGAACGATCTTGGCGCCCATTCGCATCCCCCGAAAATCCTGGATCATCGTCTGCGACGGCGCGAAAGCGCTCATCCTGCGCAACGAAGGCGATGCCGATCTCATGAACCTGCAGGTGATGGAAACCGTCACGCAGCCGGACGAAAAGACCAGAGAACTCGGCACCGACAGGCCGGGCCGCGCCAACAATCCGCCAGGCACCGCTCGCAGCGCCATGGAACAGACCGACTGGCATATGCTGGCGGAAGAGGATTTCCTGTCCGGGATCGCCGAAAGGATCGGCAGGATCGTCGAGGAACACCAGCCCGGCACCATGGTCCTCGTCGCACCGCCCCAGGCGCTCGGCTACCTGCGCAACGCTCTTCCCGCCAATGCCCGCAAGGCGATCACCGCCGAAATCGCCAAGGACTATACCCAGATGCCGGTGCCCGACATCGAGCGCAACCTGCTGAAGCTGGCGGCCTGACCGTCCGGGGCGTTTCCGGCCGAAACGTGATCGCTTCGGCCTCGGATAATGCGGCAAGGCAAGACGATGAAATGCTCTAGAATTTCGAATGCGCCAGCATGATTTCGCGCGCGAGCTGGTCCAGCGGCAGGATTCTCGCCACGCCGCCGCGCGCGATCGCCTCCTTCGGCATGCCGAAAACCACCGAACTCGACTCGTCCTGCGCCACCGTATAGGCGCCTGCCTGCCGCATCTCGTCCATGCCGCGGGCGCCGTCGTCGCCCATGCCGGTCATGATGATACCCATGGCATTCGAACCCGCCGCCCGCGCCGCCGAGCGGAACAGCACGTCCACCGAGGGACGGTGGCGGGAGACCAGCGGGCCGGTGCGGACCGAGACATGGTAACGCGCTCCCTGTCGCTCCAGCAGCATATGCCTGTCGCCGGGCGCGATCAGAACATGGCCGCGCAACACGGCATCGCCGTCCGCCGCTTCCTTCACCTCGACTTCACAAAGCGAATTCAGCCGCCGGGCAAAGGCGGCAGTGAACTTTTCCGGCATGTGCTGGACGATGACGATGCCGGGCGCATTGGCCGGCAGGGCTTCGAGAACCTCGCGCAACGCCTCCGTCCCGCCCGTCGATGCGCCGATGCAGACCACCATTTCCGTCGTCTTGGCCATCGCCCGGCCGGTCGGCGGCGGCAGCACCGCATCGGCGGTCAGCTTGGCCTGCGGGCGCACCTTGTCGCCAAGCACCGGAAGCCGGACATTCGACAACCGTGCCTTCGAGGCCGCCTTGACGGCATTGCGGATGCGCTCGGCGGATTCGGCCAGATGATCGGCCGCGCCGATCTTCGGCTTCAGGATGATGTCGACGGCGCCCGCCTCGAGCGCTTGCATCAATGTTTCGGACCCTTCCTCGGTCAGCGAAGAGCACATGACGACGGGGATCGGCTTCTGCGCCATCAGCTTGCGCAGGAAAGTGATGCCGTCCATACCCGGCATCTCCACGTCGAGGGTGATGACGTCGGGGATTTCCTCGCGAATCTTGCGCGCCGCCATGAACGGGTCGGTCGCGGCGGCAATGACCTCGATTTCCGGATCCTCCTCCAGCACCCGGGTCAGCGTCTGGCGGACACTGGCGGAATCGTCGATGATGAGGACACGGATTTTTTTCATGGCGTTTCTTCGCTACCGCTGGACAGTTTTGCGCGACATGCTCAGAGCCGCTGGAAGACCGTATTGCCGACCTGCCGGAGGGGCAAGTCTATACCGGTGATCGACTCGGAATGGCCGATGAACAGGAAGCCGCCCTTTTCCAGGCAGTCGCACAGCCGCTGCAGCACGCCCGTCTGGGTCTTCTTGTCGAAATAGATCAGCACGTTGCGGCAGAAGATCAGATGCATCTTGCTGCGGATCGGATAGGCCGGATCCATCAGGTTCATGCGCCCGAAGCCGACGCGGGCACGCAGGCCCGGCACGATGCGCACCTCGCGACGCGTCGCATCCAGCGCCGGCATCACATAGCGGTTGCGCAAGGGGGTGGGCACCGGCACGACCATGTCGGCGGTATAGATGCCGCGCCTTGCGACATCGAGGACTTCGGTGCTGAGATCGGTGGCTACGATGCCGTAGCTGAGGCCGGAGCGGCCATCGATGAAATCGTCCATTACCATCGCCATGGTATAGGGCTCGGCGCCGATGGAGCAGGCAGCACTCCAGGCGCGGATGTCATAGACGCCGTTGCCGACCAACTCCGGCAACGCCTGGTTCTTCATGAAGGCGAAGTGGTTTGGCTCGCGGAAGAAATCGGTCTTGTTGGTGGTGACCGCGTCGATCAGGTAGATCGCCTCGCTCTCCAGCCCGCCCTGCTGAAACAGGAAATGGCAATAATCGTCGAAGCTGGAATGGCCGGTCGCACGCAAGCGGCGGCGCAGCCGGCCCTCGAGCATGGTGATCTTCGCCGCCGGCATCTTTATGCCGCTGTAATTGTAGATGTATTCGGACAGCTTCTCGAAATTGCGCTTGCTGATCCGGTCGTCGGCGGATTGGAGAACGCGACTGACTGCACTCATGAACGCGGACGCTCCCTTGAAGCATCGACGGGCACGCGAAACCCTGTCCCGTCCATGCTGGAAAACAAAGAGGTGGCGCGCGTTTGCGCGCCATGAAGTCGGCTCAGGCCGCGCGGCGCGCGGCGAGGATCGCGGCATCCTCGCTCGACAGCAGCCGGGCGAGGTTGATGATGACGACGAAGCCGTCGTCGCGGCGCACGACGCCGTCGATGTAATCCGACTGCCAGCGCGCGCCGATATCCGGCGCCGGCTCGATCTTGTCACGCCGGAACGGCGTCACTTCGAACACCCGGTCGGCGACCATGCCGAGCGTCAAGGTGCGCTCGGCCAGCGGAATGTCGAGCACCAGCACCCGCGTGTGCGGCGTCGGCACCATGCGCGACAAGCCGAGCTTCAGGCGCAGGTCGATGGTCGGCACGCCCTGGCCGCGCACATCCCGCAGGCCCAGCAGGTAATCGGGACCGTTGGGAATCTTGAAGGCTTCCTCATGGTCGAGAATTTCCCGGACCACCTCGACCGGCACGGCGAAGACTTCGTCGCCGAGCGCAAAGGTCACGAACTGGGCTTCTGCGGAATTGTTGGCCATGGTTACATGCTTTCCCTGAAGGCGAGGTCATCCTCATCTGGGCCGCCCATGCTGAGATCGAGGGCGAAGCCCTTGACCCGCGCCTGCTGGGCGGCGACGGACTGCGTGGCGGCCGGGCGGGCCGCCGGCTTTGCGGCCGGGCGGATGGCACGGACATTGGCGGCAGCGGCAGCGCGTGGAACGGCACGAGCCGCCACTTTATTGCCACGCTGGTCCTCGACCTTGAAGAAGGCGATGGAGGTCTGCAGTTCCTCGGCCTGGGCGGCGAGTTCTTCCGAGGTCGCCGACATCTGCTCGGAGGCGCCGGCATTCTGCTGCGTGACCTTGTCGAGTTGCTGGATCGCCTCGTTGATCTGGGAGGCGCCGATATCCTGCTCGCGGCAGGCGGCGGTGATTTCCGAGACCAGTTCGGCCGTCTTGCGGATATCCGGAACCAGACGGGTCAGCATCTCGCCGGCTTCCTGGGCAGCCTTGACGGTATCGCCCGACATGGCGCTGATTTCGGCTGCGGCGGATTGCGAGCGTTCGGCGAGCTTACGCACTTCCGAAGCGACGACCGCGAAACCCTTGCCATGCTCACCGGCACGCGCAGCCTCGACGGCGGCGTTGAGGGCCAGCAGGTCGGTCTGGCGGGCGATTTCCTGGACGATGGAGATTTTTTCAGCAATCGTGCGCATGGCGGAGACGGCGCGGTTGACGGCATCGCCGGAGGCTTCGGCATCCTTGGCCGACTGGCGGGCGATCTTTTCCGTCTGGGCGGCGTTGTCGGCGTTCTGCTTGATGTTGGCGGCCATCTCTTCCATCGAGGCGGAAGCCTCTTCGGCCGATGCAGCCTGTTCGGTCGCGCCTTGGCTGACCTGCTCCGACGAAGCCGAAAGCTGCTGGCTGCCCGCGGAGACGTTTTCCGATGCCGAGATGGCGTCGGCGACGACGCCGCGCAGACGCTCGACCATGCTTTCCAGCGCCAAGCCCAGCGTATCCTTATCGGAGAGCGGCTTCGGCGTGATCATCAGGTCGCCGGCGGCGATCTTGTTGGCGACGTCGGCGGTGTTGCGCAGATTGCCGGTCATCGTCGTCATCGCTTTGACGAGATCGCGGATTTCATCATTGCTCTTGTGGGTGACGTCCTTGCTGAGATCGCCGATGGCCACCGCATCCGCCAGTTCGACAGCGCGGCGCAGGCCGCGCGAGATGTTGAGCACGATCCAGACGGCAAACGCGATCGAAATCACGGCGACGACACCGACCATGGTGAACAGCAGCAAGCGCGACTGGGCATATTGGGCGTCGGTCGCGGCATCGGTTTCCTTGACGTTGCCGGTCACCGTATCGTCCAGCTTGCCGAGAATGGCGACCAGTTCCGCGGTGATTTTCTGGCCTTCGCCCATGGAAAGCCGCGAAGCCTGCACATTCGAATCCGAGGTATTCTCGGTGGCGAGCGCGGCGATGCGATCCTGGATGGCGGTCCATTGCGGAAACAGTTCGCCAAATTTCACCATGAGATCGCGAACATCCGGATCGTCGGATTGGGCCAGTTGCTCCTGAACTGTCTTGATCGTGCCGCGCTGCTGCGAGATTTCGTCGATGTATTCGCCGATTCGCGCCGCTTCCGTATTCAGGATCGCGTTCTTCTCCGCCTGGATCGACGACGACACGGCGCTCGACAGGTCGCCCGATTGACGCAGGTTCGCCACCGGCCCCTGAACCATCACGGTGATCGCATTGTTGAGCGACGAGAGGTTGTAGATCGCCAGCCCTGCCATCGCGCACGTCATGAAGACGATAAAGGCGAAGACCAGTCCGAGTTTCATTTTAATGGTAAAGCGCATTGCTTCAGGTTCCCGTTTGTCCGTCAGTCGGGGCGATCGCCCGTGATCCGTTACAGCAAGGGTAGCGATGCATTCACGCCGTGCCGTCCGCTTGATTCGCGCATATCAGGCCGAACAAGCATCGTCCGGCAGTCGACGGCCGCAGATTGCGGCCGTCTGAATTCTGTTTGACGCTGCAGCCTTCAGGCGCTCTGGCGGAAGGCGTCGTCGTCTTCGTCGGGGCCACCCATGCTGAGATCGAGGGCGAAACCCTTGACCCGCGCTTGCTGGGCGGCGACCGTCTGGGCGGGGACTGCCCTTGCCTGCGGCTTGGCCATCTGCTTGATCGGGCGGACGGCGCCCTTGGCGGCGGCGGCTTTGCGCTGCGGCTTGGCGCTCGCGCCGCCGTCCTCGACCTTGAAGAAGGCGATGGAGGTCTGCAGTTCCTCGGCCTGGGCGGCGAGTTCTTCCGACGTCGCCGACATCTGCTCGGAGGCGCCGGCATTCTGCTGCGTCACCTTGTCGAGCTGCTGGATCGCCTCGTTGATCTGCGAAGCGCCGATATCCTGCTCGCGGCAGGCGGCGGTGATTTCCGAGACCAGTTCGGCCGTCTTGCGAATGTCAGGCACCAGACGCGTCAGCATCTCGCCGGCTTCCTGGGCAGCCTTGACGGTATCGCCCGACATGCCGCTGATTTCGGCAGCGGCGGATTGCTAGCGTTCGGCGAGCTTACGCACTTCCGAAGCAACAACCGCAAACCCCTTGCCATGTTCACCGGCACGCGCTGCCTCGACGGCGGCGTTGAGGGCCAGCAGGTCGGTCTGGCGGGCGATTTCCTGCACGATCGAAATCTTTTCGGCAATCGTGCGCATGGCGGAGACGGCGCGGTTGACGGCATCGCCGGAGGCTTCGGCATCCTTGGCCGACTGGCGGGCGATCTTTTCCGTCTGGGCGGCGTTGTCGGCGTTCTGCTTGATGTTGGCGGCCATTTCCTCCATCGAGGCGGAAGCCTCTTCGGCCGATGCAGCCTGCTCGGTCGCGCCTTGGCTGACCTGTTCGGACGAGGCCGAAAGCTGCTGGCTGCCCGCGGAGACGTTTTCCGATGCCGAGAGCGCATCGCCGACGACGCCGCGCAGGCGCTCGATCATCGAGTCGACATAAGAGAGCAGGTCGCCGATTTCATCCTGACCCTTGTGTTCAGGAGCGCGCGTCAGGTCGCCTTCGGCAACCGAACGCACGGCCTCGCTGGCGCGGCGTAGCCCGCGGGAGATTGACAGGATGATCCACAGCGCGGCGGCGGCGGCGATCAACGTCGAAGCGGCCAGCAGGCTCATCAGCGTCAGGCGGCTGTTCTCATAGGTGGTGATCGCGGCCTGGAGATCTTCCTTCTGCCGCTCACCGTTGAAGGCGACGAGATCCGACAGCGCCTTGACGGCGGTTTCGCGCGCTTCGCGCATCGGGCCGTTGGCCATCTGGATGGCGAGTGCATCGTTGTTCTGACGGGCAGCGGTCTGAAGATCGGCCATCTGGTTCCAGTAAAGTGGCCATTTCTGTTCGAAATCCTTCAGTATCGCCCGGCCGGCTTCGGTGGACAGCCTCGCGCGAACATCCTCGCTCGCCGTCACGATCCACCGGTTGTCCTCGGCCATCGACTTCGTCAATGCGTCGATTTCAGCCACATCGGAGCTGAGCAGCATCTGGCGCATGGTGTTGGAGATGCGGGTCGCCGCCGTCTGCATTTCGCTCAGTTCGATGCTGTTGGCCGCACGGAGATTGACGACGCGATCCATCTTGTCATTGAGGTCGGCGAGGCTTCCGACGGCGATGAACATGCTGACGCCGGATAGCGCGATGACTGCCGCGAAGGTGGTTACGAGTTTTGCTTTGATCGTGACGCGCATGGTCAAATTCCTTTTTTGTGGCTGCTCACAGTCCGGCTCTGTACTGACGTCACTTTTCGGCCTGGGTGGAAAAAATTACTTCAAGATCGGGAACAATGATGAAATCCGTGCCACGCTTGACGAGGCAGGAAATGAAGTCGGCCCGCCATTTCATGCCGACGCTGGGCGGAAGCTCGGACGCTGTTCTTGCCAGCGTCGTCACCTCGTTCACCTTGTCGGTGCGAATGCCGATCAGGTTGATTTCGCCGTCGAATTCCATTTCGATGACGATAATGCGGCTGTCGATGGTGGCCTTCACCGCCTCCATGCCGAAAGCAATGCGGATATCGGCGAGCGGAATGATCCGGCCGCGGAAATTGATGACCGATCCGACGAAATCCTTGGCGCCCGGCACCGGCGTTTCCGGCACGAGATCGAGGATTTCGCGGACGATGACCGCCTCCAGCGCAAAGGTTTCGCCGGCGATGTCGAAGGTCAGGACTTCGATTTCCTCGGCATCGCGCCACACGGCGTCGGGGACTTTTCTGAGCGGCTGGTTCATCCGGCGATACGCATCTGCGCCTCCTGCTGCTGGCCTGCCGCCACGAGGTGGACGACATCCAGAATGAGAGCGACGGAGCCATCGCCGAGGATGGTCGCACCGGAGAATGTCGCGACGTCATGGTGCAGTTTCGACATGGCCTTGATGACCGTCTGGTGATCGCCGATGATCTGGTCGACCACCAGGCCGACACGCTCGGCGCCGGTGGAGATGACCACGACTTTCTGGAACGGATCGGGCTTGGTGCCGGTGCGGAACAGATCCCGCAAGCGGATGAACGGCACAAGGCTGTCGCGCAGCGAGATGAAGGAACGGCCGCGCGAGCGCAGATCCTCTTCCAGCGACAATTCGAGGCATTCCTCGACCGCCGAGAGCGGAATGACATAACGGCCCCCGCCGACGCGCACCAGCAGGCCTTCGATGATGGCGAGCGTCAGCGGAATACGCAGCGAGATTTCCGAACCTTCGCCGGGCACGGTCGAGACGTCGATTGCGCCGCGTAGCGCATCGATGGTCTTCTTGACCACATCCATGCCGACGCCGCGGCCGGAGAGATTGGTGACCGCCTGCGCCGTCGAGAAGCCGGGCTGGAAGATCAATTGCAGCACTTCCTGGTCGCTGAGCACCGCATTCGCGGCGATAAGGCCGGAAGATTCCGCCTTGGCGCGCACCCGGTCGCGATCGATGCCGCGCCCGTCGTCCTTGATGGTGATGATGACTTCGCCGCTCGCCTGACGGGCCGAGAGCGTGACCCGGCCGGCCTGCGGCTTGCCGGAGGCCAAACGCTGCTCGGGGGTTTCCAGCCCGTGGTCGACGGAATTGCGCACCAGATGCACCAGCGGATCGGCAAGGCGCTCGATGACGGTCTTGTCGACCTCGGTGGTCTCGCCTTCGGTGACCAGCTCGATGACCTTGCCGGTCTCGCGGGCGAGATCGTGGACGAGGCGGCGAAAGCGGCCGAACAACGTGCCGACCGGCACCATGCGCAGCACCATCATCGTATCGCGCAGCTCGCCCGAGAGCCGTTCGATGTCCTCGGAGACGGCGCGCATCTGGATATCGGCATGGCCGGCGAGCTGCCGCAGGCGCGACTGGGCGATGACAAGTTCGCCGACGCGGTCCATCAGCTCGTCGAGACGTTCGGCCGGCACACGCACGCTCTCGGCGGCGCGGTTCTGCTTGGCATCGGCGGCAGCGGGTGCGGCATCTTTATGAACAGGCGCAGGCACAGCGGCGGGAACCGGGGCATTTTCCGTCAGTGTTGCACGTTCGGCGGCAACCGGCTGGGCCGCAACGGCCGGCTTTTCCGGCTGGATTGTGAAAGTTGCGGCCCGCAGCGGCGCGATATCCAGTTCCATATCGTCCATCACGAAGATGAACACGTCCTCGATCGCCGATTTCGGCTGGGCGGTGACGAGATCGACGGTCCAGGCGGCGTGGAGGTCGCTGGGGTCGAGCACGTCGAGCGAGGGAAGAGTGGGGAAATCGACCTTGATCGTCGCCGTGCCGAGGTCGCGCAATTCGTCGAGCAGGCCAAGCGGATTGGTGCCGTTGGCCATGGCGTTGCGCGGCAGGCTGAAGCGCACGCGCCAGGCGGCTTCCTTGGGCGCGGCCGGCGTGGCCGGCTCGCCATTCTTGACGGCCTCGACGGCGCGGTGCAGGTTGGCGAGGATCTTTGCCCCGACCGGCTCCAGCTCGTCGGAGGGGCGCTCGACCAGCAAGCGCATATGGTCCTTGGATTCGAGCACCACCGAGACGATCTCGACAGTGGCGGCGACCTCGCCCTTGCGCACCTTGTCGAAAACGGTCTCGCAATGATGGGTGAAGGCCGCCAGCGCCTCGAAGCCGAACATCGCGCCCGATCCCTTCAGCGTATGCAGGCTGCGAAAGACCGCGTCGATCTGATCCTTGTTGGACAGATCGTGCATGAGGTCGAGCAGGCCGATCTCGATCTGCTCGAGAAGCTCGGCCGCTTCGGTCCTGAACACTTGAATGGGATCGGGAAAACTCATTTTCCGAGGACCTTCCTGACGATCTTGACGAGATTTTCCGGGTCGAAGGGTTTGGTCAGCCAGCCGGTGGCGCCGGCGGCTTTCGCACGCGCCTTGAGGTCGGCATCCGATTCCGTGGTGAGGAAGATGATGGGCGTGCCCGTCAGGCTCGGCACCTTGCGGATTTCCTCGATCATGGTCAGGCCGTCCATGATCGGCATGTTGAGATCGGTGACGATCAGGTCGAAGCTGTCGGCCTTGGCCTTGTCCAGCCCTTCCTGGCCATGCACCGCTTCGGTGACGTCGTAGCCCGCATTCGACAGGGCGACACGGGTGGTCAGCCGGATGCTGGCGGAATCGTCAACGGTGAGAATACGCGCACTCATACTTATCAAACCTCGCGATGGAGCCAGAACGATGCGTGTTCCGGCGAAACCTGGTCCAGAAAGCCTGCCCGCCGGAGGACGTCGAGCACGGCGCCCTCGGCAGGTGCCGAAAGCGTCAGCGTCTTGCCGGCGACCCTTGCGTAAAGGCGGGCAGCCTCGATCATCTGGACGAAACTGAAATCGACCTCGCGGCACGCGGTGATGTCGAGCACCACGGCATCGCCGCCCAGAAGCGCCGCCAGTAGTTCCGGCTGCAACTCCTTGACGGTGCGGATGTTCGCCCTCTCGGGAAGACGTGTTTCGCTTCGGTTTCTGCTGACGTCTGCCATCCCAACCCCGCCGGTGACAATACTTTCAAATCGTCAACGAAGGTTTCATTTCAGGCTTAACAAAGGGTAAACGGGCACTACTCAAAGATGCCGCTTCTGTACCGAAACGCGTATGAATTCTCGCCTGTTATTTCTTGGGATGCGGCGAAAACACCTGATTTCCAGGCCCATCGCGAAAGGAGGAATTCGAAGGGTTTGTTTCAGCCCACATTAACATTAATGGCCGAAAACCGGCGCGAACAGCAGTTTTACCGCGCGGCACGCAGCTCTGTTTACCGGTTTTTTCCGGGACGATAGTATTTTCAAGTAATTCTAATAAACAAGCGAAGGTATCGCCGTGCAAGCCAGCGCTAAACTTGTAAAAGACTTCGAAAACAACGACCGTGCCGCTCTGGATACCATGTTGCTTGGCGCCCACAGCCAGGTGGAGGCGCGTTTTCTCGACGGCGGCACGGTTCTTCTGTCGATCATGGACGTCATCGCCAAGCTGATCGGATCGCTCGACCGGCTGACGGGCTCGCTCGACCAGGAGACGACGCAGGGCACGGTCGGCGGCATTCTGAAGACGGCGGAGCGGCTGGCGGCACTTCCTTCACGGGAGGCAGGACGCCAGGAAAGTTTCGAAACACTGTCGATGACGGCGGCCAAGATGCACAGCCATGTCTGTGACATGCAGGAGACGATGCGCTACCTGCGCACCTTCGCCCTGACTGCCAAGATCACCGGGGCCGGCATTCCGGATTTCGCCGGTTTCGCGGAAGAGATCCTCGAACGCATTCAGTCCGGTTCGTCGGAAGTCAACCGCTTCGCCTCCCAGCTCTCGACGCTGGATGCGCAGCTTCGCCGCGCCCGCGGCTTCGCCGCCACCATCGCCACCGAATATTCGAGGACCGTGCCGCAGATCGTCACCGATCTCCGGGAAAACGCCGCCAAGGTCGGCACCCATCATCAGAAGCTCGGCAAGATCGCGCAGGACGTCTCGCGGCTGGCGCGCGGCGTTCAGTCCAAGATCGCCACCGTGCTTTCGGCGCTGCAGATCGGCGACATCACCCGCCAGCGCATCGAGCATGTGCAGGCGAGCTTCAGGCTTTACGAAGAGTTGGTCGCAAGCGACGCGACGCTGAATGCCGACGCCAAGGCACGGATGATGAACGTCGTCTACCATCTCGCCGCCGCCCAGCTTGCCGAGATGGTCGAGGATTTCCAGCGCGAAAGCCGCAATGTCGTCAGGAACATGTCCGGTTTCGTCGACGACACCCGTCGCATCATGCAGCTTCGCGATGCGATGACACAAGGCGGCGACGGGCAGAATTTCCTGAGGACGCTGGAAGGCAGCGTCGAGGCGGGCGCGGCCCTTGTCGGGCGTGTCAAGGCGGCAAGCGGCGAAGCCGATCAGGTCGCCGCCTCGACAACGGGCACGGCCAAGGATCTGCTGGCGGCGATCACGGTCATCCGCGCCATCAAGAGCGACATCAACTATATGGCGCTCAACACCAATCTGCGCTGCTCGCGGCTTGGCGAGGAAGCCCGCTCGATCAACGTCGTCACCGCCGAACTCAGGCTGTTCGCCGCCAAGCTGGAGGAATCCGCCGAAACGGTGGTGCAGCAGCTCACCATTCTCGACGATGCCGCAAAGGGGCTTTCCGCCAACGGCGCCACCGGCGCCGACACCATCGACCAGCCGCTGGCCGACGCCCTGCAGATGATCCGCGACGCCGGCGCGACGATGGACACGCATCTGGCCGAACTGGCCGCCGAAGGCGAGCAGATGTTCAACCAGGTGGGGCGCTCGATCAAGACGCTGGATTTTGAAAGCGAACTCGGCGATGTGCTGGAACGGTGCGCCGCGGAACTGGCGCATCTCGCCGGGCCTGACATCGCGGATATCTCCGACCTCGCCGCCAAGGCAGAGGAACTCGGCCAGCGCATCCACAAGACCTATACGATGGCGCAGGAGCGCAGCGTGCATCAGCATTTCCTGCCGGCGACCGCCGCGAGCGCGCCCGCCGTCGAGACCGCGCCGGCCGCATCGTCCGGCGACGACGAAGAAGATCTGTTCGCAGACGCGCTTTTCTGATCCTTGCGGTCCGCGCGACCCCTTTGAATTGGGGATCGGCGCGGGTTGCGTCCTTGACATTGCCGGCGGGAGACACGAGGGTCGCCCACATCCCCCGCGCCCGGAATCGATCAGGACAGCGACGTTGCGTATACTTCAGGAAGCCCATTTCCCCGAACTGCCGAACTATTATCGCGGCAAGGTCCGCGAAAATTACGACCTGCCGGACGGGCGGCGCATCATCATTTCCACCGATCGCCTCAGCGCCTTCGACCGCATCCTCACCTGCATCCCCTACAAGGGCCAGGTGCTGACCCAGACGGCGCGCTACTGGTTCGAGAAGACCGGCGACATCTGCCCCAATCACGTACTCGACTATCCCGATCCCAACGTGGTGATCGGCGAGCGGCTGGATATCCTGCCGGTCGAGGTGGTGGTGCGCGGCTATCTCGCCGGCACCACCGGCACCTCGATCCTGACGCTGTACAGGAGGGGCGAACGCGAGATGTATGGCGTACGCCTGCCCGAGGGTATGCGCGACAACCAGAAGCTCGACCAGCCGATCATCACGCCGACCAGCAAAGCCTTCGATGGCGGCCATGACGAGCCGCTGACGCCGGCCGAGATCGTTTCCAAGGGCCTGCTGACGCAGGCGCAGTGGGATACGCTGTCGCGTTATGCGCTGGCGCTGTTCGCCCGCGGCCAGCAGATGGCCGCCGAGCGCGGCCTCATCCTCGTCGACACCAAGTACGAATTCGGCACCGACCGGAACGGCGCCATCAAGCTTGCCGACGAGATCCACACCCCCGACAGCAGCCGCTACTGGATCGCCGCCACCTATGACGCCGCCTTCCAGGCCGGCATGCGGCCGGAAAGCTTCGACAAGGATTTCGTGCGCGCCTGGGTGGCCGAGCGTTGCGACCCCTACAAGGACGAGATTCCCGAAATCCCAGGGCAACTGGTGGAAGACACCTCCAAAGTCTACATCCGCGCCTTCGAGCAGATCACCGGCCAGACATTCGTGCCCGATGACAGCTTTGCCACGCCCCGCGACCGTGTCCGTGCCAATCTGGAGCCCTATTTTACCTAGAGTTGACCTTGCGCGCCCAAAGCGCCAGACTCAGCTACTAAGGGACTCTTAGCATAACCGGGCCGCTCCGGCCCGGCTCACGGTCGAGGACACGAACGCAATGCGCAGGCCGCGCCGCAAAGCCGAGGAAACGCGCGAGGATATTCTGCTGAAGGCGGAAGAACTGTTCCGCGCCCAGGGTTTCTCGAAGATTTCAATCGCGGACATCGCCGCAGCGCTGGGCATGTCGCCGGCCAATGTCTTCAAGCATTTCCATTCGAAGACGGATCTGGCGGTCGCCATCACCGAGCGGCACATCAACCGCATGACCGCCCATATTGCCGCTCTCGACGTCATCGTCCCGCCGGGAGACCGGCTGTTGCGCGTCGCGCAGCGGCTGATGGAAAGCCATCTCGAAGACCTGCATCAGAGCCCCTATCTCTTCGAAATGGTGTTGATGACCGCCGACACCGACTTTCCCAGCGGCCGGCTCTACAAGCGGCTGCTGGAAGAAAAGTTCGAGACGATCATCCGCGCCGGCGTCGACGCCGGCATCTATCATTGCCCCGATCCGGCCGAGAGCGCCAAGGCCGTCAGCGCCGCTCTCGCCAGCGTTCTGCACCCCATCTTCCTGGTGCGGTGCCATCAGGAAGAACTGCCGGAACGATGCCGGATTCTTGTGGATCTGATCAATACTGCACTGCAAAATCCGCTTGCCAGGTGACGATTCATAAGTTACGTCACTTTCACGACGATGCCGGAGTCCTTCCGGCAATTTCAGTGGCGTGAAGTGTTGCAAATAGGTCGGCTCGATGAGAATTCGATGATCTGGAAAACGGACTTCAAAAAATTGGCCTTTGTAAATTTCACCTGAAGCAACACTCTCTTACCGTGCCCGATCTGGCAGGTACACTTAATCGAATGGATATTCTCATGGCCCGACGTCATGCGCTGATCATAGCCCTCCTTGCCGCTGCCGGCATGGTCGCCGGGTGCAACGAAAAAGGCGAGCAGAAGGCGGCCGGCGGCAACGGTGCAGCCGCCGCGCAGGAAACCCCTGTCAGCGTGGTCACCATGAAGCAGCGCGAGCTGCCGTTTACCGCAAGGCTGCCCGGCCGCGCGGTCGCCTTCCAGACAGCGGAAATCCGCCCGCAGGTGTCCGGCGTCGTTACCTCCGTCGCCTTCAAGGAGGGCGGCACGGTCTCCAAGGGCGAGTTGCTCTACCAGATCGAGGACCGCAGCTATTCGGCGGCCCTTGCCCAGTCGCAGGCGGCGGTCGCCAAGGCGCAGGCCGCCGTGCCGACCGCCGAGACAAACCTTGCCCGCTACCAGCGCCTGGTGAACAGCGGCGCCACCCAGATTGAATACGAAAACGCCAAGGTGACCCTGCTGCAGGCCAAGGCAGACGTCGAATCCGCGCAGGCGGCGCTGCGCTCTGCCGAGATCAACCTCGATTACACCAAGATCCGCGCCCCCTTCGACGGCATTGCCAGCGCCACCGGCATCAATGTCGGCAACGTCGTCACCGCCAACCAGACGACCTCGATGATGACGCTGCGCCAGATCAACCCGATCTACATCCAGCTCACCGAATCGAGCACCAACCTGCTGAAGCTCGAGCGGATGCTCGCCTCCGGCGACCTCAAGGGATCGCCCAAGGATGCCGTCATCCGCCTGACGCTGGAAGACGGCAACGAATACGACCATACCGGCACGCTCGACATGTCGGAAATGGCCGTCAGCGAAACCACCGGCACCTTCAACATCCGCGCCGTCTTCGAAAACCCGAACCGCCGCATCCTCCCGGGCATGTATGTCCGCGCCACCGTCGAGATCGGCCGCGAGACCGGCTACCTGATCCCGCAGCGCGCGGCGACGCGCGACGCGCGCGGCAAGCTGACCGCCCAGTTCGTCTCCGCCGAGAACACGGTCGAGGTCCGCACCTTCGAGGATGCGCGCACATCCAACAATTCCTGGCTGGTGACCAAGGGCATCAAGGACGGCGACAAGCTGATCGTCGATGGCTTCCAGTGGATCGGGCCCGGCGCCAAGGTCAAGCCGACCGAGGTGCAGATCGACGAGGACGGCCTGGTCATGGAGCAGACGGCACAGGCCGCGCCCGCCGCCCCGGCAGCCGCCAATTGACGCCTGAAGCCCTGCGGCCCGCGCGCGCCACCCGCGCCGCAGGCCGCAGTTTCGATGTGTAGCAGCGCCTCCCGCGCGTGTCGCCCACCGACGCGCGGCGCTGCCGGAACCGTTCAGAACGCCTGGAAGAACCCGCATGGCTCATTTCTTCATCCAACGTCCGATCTTCGCCTGGGTCATCGCGATCGTCATCATGCTTGGGGGCGCACTGGCGATCTTCACGCTGTCGATCTCGCAATATCCGGAGATCGCGCCGACCACGGTGCGCATCACTGCCGCCTATAACGGCGCCAGCGCCGAAACCGTCGAGAAATCGGTGACGACCCTGATCGAGGACGGCATGACGGGCCTCGACGACCTGACCTACATGACCTCGTCCTCGACCACCGGCAGCGCCGAAGTGTCGCTGACCTTCGGCAACTCGGTCAATCCCGACATCGCCCAGGTCCAGGTCCAGAACAAGCTGCAGCTCGTGCAATCGCAGCTTCCCGACGTCGTCCAGCAGGCCGGCATCACCGTGTCGCGCTCGACGTCGAGCATCCTCATGGTCGGCGCGCTGGTCTCGGTCGACGGCAAGCGCAGCTCGGTCGATCTCGGCGACCTCGTCTCCAGCCAGATCGAGGACCAGATCAAGCGCCTGGAAGGCGTCGGCAGCATCAATATCTTCGGCTCGGGCTATGCCATGCGCATCTGGCTCGATCCGTTCAAGCTGCAGAAATACCAGTTGACCCCCGCCGACGTGACTTCGGCGATCCAGGCGCAGAACACCCAGGTTTCCGTCGGGTCGCTCGGCGCCCAGCCGCTCGCGCGCGGCCAGCAGATCAACATCACCATCACCGCGCAGAGCCAGCTCAACACCGTTTCCGAATTCGAATCGATCATCCTCAAGGTCGAGAAGGACGGCGCCACCGTTCGCCTGAGCGACGTCGCCCGCATCGAGATCGGCGAGGAGAGCTATGGCGGCGCCACACGCGCCAACCGCATGCCCGCCAGCGGCTTCGCCGTCAACCTGGCGACCGGCGCCAACGCGCTCGATACCGCCGCCCGCGTCAAGGATGCGCTGAGCGCCATCGCGCCCACCCTGCCGCATGGTGTCGAGATCCAATATCCTTACGACACCACGCCCTTCGTCAAGCTGTCGATCGAGAAGGTCGTCGAAACGCTCGTCGAAGCCATCGTGCTCGTCTTCGTGGTGCTGCTGATCTTCCTGCAGAACCTGCGCGCCACACTGATTCCGATGATCGCCGTGCCGGTGGTGCTGCTCGGCACTTTCGGCATCCTGGCGATCACCGGCTACTCGATCAACACATTGACCATGTTCGCCATGGTTCTCGCCATCGGCTTGCTCGTCGACGACGCCATCGTCGTCGTCGAGAACGTCGAGCGAATCATGAGCGACGAGGGCCTGCCGCCGCGCGAGGCGACGGAAAAATCCATGGGCGAAATCACCGGCGCCATCATCGGCATCGCTCTGGTGCTGACCGCCGTGTTCATTCCCATGGCCTTCTTCGGCGGCTCGACCGGCATCATTTATCGCCAGTTCTCGGTCACCATCGTTTCGGCCATGCTGCTCTCCGCGCTGGTCGCCATCGTGCTGACGCCGGCGCTCTGCGCCACGATGCTGAAACCGATCGACCATCACAAGAAGGGCCGAGGCCCGGCCGCCTGGTTCAACCGCGGCTTCGACGCAACGACGCGCGGCTATGTCGGCACCATCGGCGTCCTGCTGAAATGGCCGGTGACGGTCATCGCCGGCTTTCTGTGTATCGTCGGCGCCTGCGCCTTCCTGTTCACCAAGCTGCCCAGCTCCTTCTTGCCACAGGAAGACCAGGGCGTGTTGTTGACGATCATCCAGACGCCGACCGGCTCGACGACGCAACGCACCGAGGCCGTGCTGAAGAAGGTCGAGGACTACTTCCTCGAAAAGGAAAAGGGCAACATCACCGCGGTCTTCGGCGTGCTCGGCTTCTCCTTCTCCGGCACCGGCCAGAACAACGCCATCGTCTTCACCAAGCTGAAGGATTTCGCCGAGCGCAGGAATCCGGACCAGTCGGCGCAGGCGATCGTTGGCCGCGCCATGGGCTATTTCTTCACCTTGCGCGACGCCCAGGTCTTCCCGCTGGCCCCGCCTGCGATTCCCGGCCTCGGTACGTCGAGCGGCTTCTCCATGTATCTGGTCGATAGCGGCAAGCACGGCAACGACGCCCTGACCGAAGCCTCCAAGAAGCTCATCCAGCTCGGCAATTCCAGCGGCAAGGTGGTGGCGCTGCGCTCCAACAGCCGCGATGCGGAAACGCAGATGAAGATCCTGCTCGACCAGGAGAAGCTCGGCGCCATGGGCGTGGATCTGGCCTCGGTCAACTCGATGCTGTCGACGATCTTCGCCGGTCGCGACGTCAACGACTTCACGCTCAACAACGAGCTGAAGCCGGTCTATGTCCAGGGCGACGCGCCGTTCCGCATGCAGCCGGACGATCTGCAATACTGGTATGCCCGCAACCAGCAGGGCGAGATGGTGCCGTTCTCCGCCTTCAGCCGTCTGGACTGGATTACCGGTCCGCCGGCGCTGGCGCGCTTCAACGGCAGCAGCGCCATCTCGCTCGACGGCAGCGCCGCGCCCGGCGTCAGCTCCGGCGACGCCATGAACGAGATCGAACGGCTGACGGCCGGGATGGAAGGCGGCTATACCGTCGCCTGGCAGGGAATATCCTATCAGGAGCGCCTGTCCGGTTCGCAGGCGCCGATGCTCTATGCGCTGTCGGTCCTGGTCGTCTTCCTCTGCCTTGCCGCGCTCTATGAAAGCTGGTCCATCCCCTTCTCGGTCATCATGGCAGTGCCGATCGGGGTGCTGGGCGCGTTGGGGGCGGCGATCCTGTTCGGCCAGTCGAACGACGTCTATTTCAAGGTCGGCCTGCTGACCACAATCGGCCTGGCGGCGAAGAACGCGATCCTGATCGTCGAATTCGCCAAGGACCGGCAAGCCGCGGGAGCGGGAATCATCGATGCGACGCTGGAGGCGGCGCGGTTGCGCCTGCGACCCATCATCATGACCTCGCTCGCCTTCATTCTCGGCGTGGTTCCGCTGGCGATCGCAACCGGGGCGGGTTCTGCCGCGCAGAATGCCATCGGCATCGGGGTGCTCGGGGGTATGCTTTCTGCAACACTCCTCGGAATTTTCTTCGTACCCTCCTTCTTTGTGGTGGTTCGCAGGGTTTTCGGAAGTGCAAGGCGTTAAAATTTCATGTACGCCTGCACTCCGGGGATTCGAAAACATGTTGCAGACCGGATGGTTCAAGGCCGGCAAGCTGAAAGCATAATGGGCGCCGCCGGTGCGTAACGACCGGCAGGCTGAACTATGAAATGTGTAGGATAAGAAGATGATGTCCATTCGAGCTGCCGCCGCCTTCGCCGGTCTGTTGACGCTGTCGGGCTGCGTAGTCGGTCCTGATCACCAGGCGCCGGAGATGGTGCTTCCGGCCAAATTCGCAGAAGGCGGTGTCAAGTCCAATGGCGATATCGCCATGAAGGACTGGTGGACCGCATTCCGCGACAAGCGCCTGAACGGTTATGTCGTCCAGGGCCAGGAACAGAACCTGACGATTCTCCAGGCACTTGAGCGCATCAATGCCGCCGAGGCCAACGTCGTCTCCGCCGGCGCCGGCGCATTGCCGCAAGGGCAGCTTGGCGCCTCGCATACGGTCAGCGGACAAGGCGGTAGCCGGAACCTGCGCACGCAGACGGATGTCCGCAACATCTCCAGCGGCAGCCTGTCGGTATCCTGGCTGCTCGACCTGTTCGGCCAGTATGCCCGAGCACGCGAAAGTGCCGTGGCCTCGCTGGACGCGGCCTATGCCGATATCGACATCGCGCGGCTGACCCTGCTGTCCAACGTCGTCTCGGCTTATATCGATGCGCGTTACTACCAGGAACTGCTGGCGATTTCCCGCAAGAACCTGGGGTCCCGCCGCGAGACGCTGAACCTCACGCGCTTCCAGCTCGAAGCCGGCGCCGCTTCCCGCCTCGACGTCGTGCAGGCAGAAGGTCTGGTCAACTCGACGCTGTCGGAAATCCCGGGGCTCGAAACCCGCTTCCGCGTTTCCGTGCATCGCGTCTCGACATTGCTTGGCCTGCCAGCCTCGACGCTGATCGGCGACATGCAGAAGAGCGGCGGCCAGCCGGTGGCGCGCATGAACGTCCGTGCCGGCGTCCCGGCCGATCTGATCCGCAATCGTCCCGACATCCGCCGGGCGGAGCGCGAACTGGCGGCGGCCGTCGCCAATATCGGCGTCGCCGAAGCGCAGCTCTATCCGTCGATCACGCTGGGCGGCAGCATCCAGCCGAGCTATCTCGGCTCCAGCTCGATCAAGGGCGGCCTCGTCAACTGGTCGTTCGGCCCGAGCATTACGCTTCCGATCCTCGATGGCGGCCGCCTGAAGGCCGGTGTCGATATCGCCAAGTCCAATGCCAAGACGCAGTATCTGGTCTGGAAGGCGACGGTTCTGAACGGCGTCGAAGAGGTCGAGAACGCGCTCGCCGCCGTCTCCCGCGATGCCCAGACGGTCTCGGCGCTGCGCGCCCAGGTTCGCTCCTACGAAGAAGCCCTGACGCTGGCCACCGCCAGCTACAAGGACGGCGCCTCCTCGTTGCTCGACGTGCTCGACGCCCAGCGTCAGGTCTCGGCGGCGCAGACGAGCCTCGCCCAGGCGATCCAGCAGCAGGCCCGCGACTACGTTTCGCTCAACGTCGCCATTGGCGGCGGCTATTCGCCGGACGGCAGTTCGCCCGCGGTCCAGAAGGTCGTCGCGACCAAGACGACCAAGGTCGTCGTCGCCAACTGATGGACGGGGCGGCGCGATTCGCGCCGCTCTTTTCGAAACATGGAAAAAGCCCCGCCCGGTTGTTCGAGCGGGGCTTTTCTTTTGGCGACAGCCGGGATTCGTCAGGATACCCGAACGCCGTCCGGGCCGAAGGCGTGCAATTGCGCCTGCGGAAAGGCGATGGCGATCTCACCGCGATAGGCAAGCGCGGCTCGGTCGAGGGTGAAAATCTTCAGCGGCAGGCTATGCAGCGACAGGTGCAGTATGATGCCGAAGCCGGTCGGCTCGATCAGGTCAACACGGGCGGAAAGACCGGTCGCTGTGTCCGAAATCGTCACATGCTCGGGGCGGATGCCGAGTGTCATCGACGTTCCATCGACAAGCGGCAAGGGGCCGGCCAGCGGCACCAAAGTCCCGTCCTTGAGGCGCGCTGCACCGCCGGCATAGGTGGCGTCGAGGAAATTCATGCCCGGTGAGCCGATGAAGCCGGCGACGAACAGGTTGGCTGGGCGGTCATAGAGATCGAGCGGGCTGCCGACCTGCTGCACCACCCCGCCATGCATGGCAACGATCCGGTCCGCCAGCGTCATCGCCTCGATCTGGTCGTGGGTCACGTAGATCGAGGTCGCCTTGAGGTCGCCATGCATCTTCTTGATTTCGGCACGCATCTGCTCGCGCAGGCGGGCATCGAGGTTCGACAACGGCTCGTCGAACAGGAAGGCCTTGGGCTGGCGCACGATGGCGCGGCCCATGGCGACGCGCTGGCGCTGACCACCGGAAAGCGCCTTGGGACGACGCTCCAGGAAGGGTTCGAGACCGAGTTTCGCCGCCGCGCCGGCAATCGCCTTATCGATCTTCTCCTTGGCGGTTTTACGCAGGCGCAGACTGTAGCTCATATTGCCGGCGACATTCATGTGCGGATAGAGCGCATAGGACTGAAACACCATGGCGATATCGCGGTCCTTGGGCGGCAGCTCGTTGACGCGGTTGCCGGAAATGCGGATCTCGCCGTCGGTGACCTCTTCGAGGCCGGCGACCATGCGCAGCAATGTGGATTTGCCGCAACCCGATGGGCCGACGAGCACGATGAACTCGCCGTCGCGGATGCGCAGATCGACCCCGTGCAGCACCTTGACGGCGCCATAGGATTTCTGGACGTTTTCAATATCGATCGAAGCCATGGGATCAACCTTTGACCGCGCCAGCCGTCAGGCCCTGCACGAGATAACGCTGGATGAGAAGGAAGAAGAGGCCGGCGGGTATGAGCGCGAGAATGCCGGCCGCCATCATCTGCCCGAAATCGACCGAGAATTTCGACACGAAGGTCAAAAGCCCGACCGGGAAGGTGGCGGCGGCATTGCCGTTGATCAGCATCAGCGCGAAGAGCAGCTCGCTCCAGGTGGCGGTGAAGACGAAGCCGAGCGTGGCGGCGATGCCTGGCAAGGTCAGCGGCAGGATGATCTGCCGGAAGGCGACAAATTGCGTCGCCCCGTCGATCATCGCCGCCTCCTCCAGATCCTTGGGAATGCCATCGAAGAAGGACTGCATCAGGAAGGTCGCGAATGGGACGTTGAAGGCAGTGTAGACGATGACGAGGCCGGTCAGGCTGTTGGTCAGGCCGATGGGCGAGAGGATCTTGAAGATCGGCGCCACCAGCATGACCAGCGGAAACATCTGCGTCAGCAGCATCAAGGCCACGATCAGGTATTTTCCGCGAAAGCCGAAGCGCGACAGGGCATAGCCTGACAGCGAGGCTGCGATCGTCACGACGATAGCGGTGGAGGCCGAGACGATCAGGCTGTTCTTGAAGAAGGTCGGGAAATCGCTGTGGCGCAGCACGAAGCCATAATGCTCGAAGGTGGTGCGTGACGGCCAGAGCCGCACGCCTTCGGTATAGAGCAGATCGTTCGGCGTCACCGAGACCTTGAACAGCCAGAAGAGTGGAAACAGGGCGAAGGCGATGTAGATCAGGATCGCCAGGCGATGGGCCAGCAGGGGCAGGAGCGACCGTCTCATGGGCTCAGTCCTTGTTCAAAAGCGTCTGGCGCAGCAGGATGATCAGCAGCGAATAGGCAAGCAGCAGCAGGAGCAGCACCAGCGCCACCGCCGAGGCATAGCCGAAATCCAATCGTTTGAAGGCCTGAGTGAAGATATAGCTGGCGACGATCTGCGTCTTGTCGGCCGGCCCGCCGCCGGTCATGACCACGATCAGATCGGCGAAATTCGAGATCCAGACGGTGCGCAGGAGCACGGTGATAGCGATCGTCGGCGCCAGGAAGGGCAGGGTGATCGAGCCGAAGCGCTGCCACCAGCCGGCGCCGTCGATTTCGGCGGCCTCGTAGAGATCGCGCGGGATCGCCTGAAGTGCCGCCAGCAGGGTGATGGCGAAGAAGGGAATGCCCCACCAGACATTGGCGACGATCGGCCCCCACATCGCATGGTTCGGATCCGAGAGGATATTGCCGGGCTCGCTCATCAGCCCCAGGCCATAGAGCCAGTGCGGGATCGGCCCGATGACCGGATTGAACAGCCAGGCCCAGTTGAGGCCGGCGAGGAAGGACGGCACCGCCCAGGGCAGGAAAACCAGCGCCTGCGCGATGCCGCGGCCGGTGAACGGCTTGTCGAGCAGCAAAGCGAGGATCAGGCCGAAGATGAATTGCAGGAAGACCGAAGCGCCGGTCCACCACAGCGTATTGCGCAAGGCTCCGTAGAACGCCTTGTCCTTCGCAAGCTCGCGAAAATGGTCGAGACCGATGAAGCCGCCGGAAAACGGATTGAGCAGTTGGATATCGCGGAAGGCATAGGAAATACCGATCGTCAGCGGCACCAGCATGACCGCGACGATCAGGATCAGCGCCGGGGCACTGTAGAGATAGGGCTGGGCGGCGTCGGCCAGACGCGCAAGCCACGGCTTCCGGTCGCGGCGCGCAAACGACGCATCGGCTTGAAATGTCATCGGCCAAATTCCCCTCGCGGCGTTTTCTCGCCGTCTGTCGGCAGGATGGGGCGGCGATGGTCTGCCCACCGCCGCCGGAAAGATTTATTTGTTCAAATGTTTCTGCTGCGCCTTGGTGAGATAATCGGCCCACTGGTCGGCCAGTTCCTTCGGCGAGATTTCGCCGAGCAGCGCCTGCTGCGAGGTCTTGATCGCCAGCGAATCCTTGAAGAAGGCGAATTCTTCCAGATAGGTCGGCATCACCGTCGGCGTGGTGTTCGGGTCGGCCAGTTCCTGGAACCAGCCCTTGAACTGGTCGCCGGCATAGAAGGGATCCTTTTCGGCGCTGGTATAGGCGGGCAGGGCGCCGATGCGCTTGTTCCACTCGATATTGCCTTCCGGCCCTTCGAGCGTGGCGATCAGCTTCCACGAAAGATCTTTGTTCTGGCTGGAGTTGAACATCGACCAGCCGCCGAAGCCGATGGTCGGGAAGGACTTGCCATCCGGCCCCTTGGGGAGCGGCGCGACGCCGAAATCGTCCTTGTTCATGCGCTCGGCGATGGCGATCAGCGCATCCGGATCCTGGTCGAGGAAGGCGCAGGTGCCGGAATAGAAGCCGGCGACGACTTCATTGAAGCCCCAGTTGACGCTGTCCTTCGGCGCGTAGCCCTTCTTGTAGAGGTCGACCATCCATTCCAGACCCTTGGCCCAGCCTTCGCTGTTCATGGTCGAGGTGCCGTCTTCGTTGAAATATTTATTGTTGCCGGCCATCGAGGCGGCGAAGATCATCCAGCCGTTCAGCCCGCCCGGGCCGCCGCGCATGCAATAGCCATACTTTCCGGGAAGTTTCGAGATCGCCTCGGAAGCCTTGGTGAAGTCCTCCATGGTCTTGGGCGGCTCGGAAACACCGGCCTGCTTCAGCAGCTTCTTGTTGTAGAACATGGCGCGCAGATAGAAGCCATAAGGCAGCATATAGGCGGTCTTGTTGACGTCACGGCCAAGCTCCAGCGCGCGCGGCGTCAGTTCCTTGGTATGCTCCCACTTTTCCAGATAGGGTTCGAGGCTTTCCAGCATGCCGTTATTGGCATAGAGCGACAACCAGGTGTCTGGCATTTCCATGACATCGGGAATATCGCCGGCCGAAACCATGGTGGCGAATTTCTGGAAGGCCTCGTTCCAGGGCAGCGAGATGATCTCGACCTTGGTGCCCGGATTGGCGGCTTCGAACTTGCCGACGATGGATTTCAGCGTCTCGGTGCGCTCCGGGCTGGTGATGACCTCAACCAGCTTCAGCGTCGTATCGGCCATGGCCGTGCCCGCCATCATCGTAGCGAACAGGGTGGCAGTGATCAGTTTCTTCATCATTCTTTCCCCTCCTTTGATTTTGATAACACTGGATGAACTAGGTTTTACTGCTGGCGGCGCCCAGCGCCCGCTCGATATCCGCCCACAGCGCCTCGACGCCTTCGAGGCCGACATGCAGGCGGACGGACCGCGCGGAAATGCCGAAGGTCTGCGCGGAATTGGGTTGCGCCTTCTGCTCCAGCACGACGTCGCCGGGCACGATCAGGCTCTCATGGCCACCCCAGCTCACGCCGAGCTTGAACAGTTGCAGCGTGTCGGCAAAGGTCCTGACATCGACGCCCTCGCGGAAAATGAAGGAAAACAGGCCGGATGTGCCGGTGAGCCCGGCCGGCAGGCGATTGGCAAGGCCGGGATGGCAGACCGCCTCGATCTCGTCCAGCGCCTGAAGCCGCTGGGCGATGGTCATCGCCGCCGCCTCATGCGCCTTCATGCGGATCGGCAAGGTGCGCAGGCCGCGCAGCAGCAGCCAGGCATCGAAGGGCGCCATCTTCGCCCCGAGATAGGGATAGGCTTCCGCCCGGATGCGGCCGATCAGCTCCTTCGAGCCGGCGACCACGCCGGAAACGACGTCGCTATGCCCGCCGAGATACTTTGAAGCCGAATGGATGACGAGGTCGACGCCGAGCGTAAGCGGCCGCTGGAAGATCGGGCTTGCCCAGCTATTGTCGATCATGGTCAGCACGCCATGGCGTTTCGCCAGCGCCGCCAGGGCGCCGACGTCGTGGGTTTCCATCACCCAGCTCGTTGGGCTTTCCATATAGAACAGCTTGGCGCCGGGCAGCGCCCTGGCGACCGCCTCCTCGTCGCGGCCGTCGACATAGGTCACCTCGATCCTCATCCGCTTGAGATGCGTGCCGAACAGGCGGAAGGCATCGGGATAGACATGGCGCACCGCGACGATGCGGTCGCCCGGCTCGACGAAGCTCAGGACGGAAGCGGAAATCGCCGCCATGCCGCTGGCGAAACCGAGGGCGTCCTCGCCGCCTTCCAGCCTGGCCAGCATCTCCTCAAAGGCGCGCACGGTGGGGTTCAGCCCGCGCGTATAAATCGGCCGGACGATCTCGCCGCGATAGGCGGACACCATCTCGTCATAACTGCCGAAGGTGAACAGCGAGGTCTGGAAGATCGGCGGTACGACGGCATCGGCGAAATGGCCGGCATCATGGGCGGTGATCAGGGAAGCCAGATCGAAGGGATCGGCATCATGGGTCATCGGGACATGTCCTTGATGTCTTCCTCGACGACGTCGAGGATTTTCAGCGTCTCGCGCCGCGCCGCCTCGGTATCCTGGGCGGCGATGGCGTTGAACAGCGTGCGGTGATAGGGGAAGGAGCGGCGGGCGAAATCCTGCCGGTCGAAAGGATGCTCCCAGAAGCGCTCGAAGGTCTCGCGCATCTGCTCCAGAAGCTGGCGAAACAGGGGATTGTGGGTGGCATCGTAGATCGCCAGGTGAAAGGCCAGATCTTCCGGCCCGGAAGCACCTTTTTCCAGATGCACCCGCTCCATCTCGTCGAGCTTCTGCTCGATGCGGCGCAGATCCTCCGGCGTCCGCCGCCGCGCCGCAACCATGCCGGCCTCGCATTCGATGCCGCGGCGCACCTCGAGCGTCTGTAGCAGCACGTCGCGCAGATGCACGGTGTCCAGCGACAGCGGCATGTGGATGGTCGCCTTGGAAATCGGCTTCAGCAGATAAGTGCCGCTGCCCTTGCGGGTTTCGATGACGCCGAGCGCCTGGAAATGGCGGATCGCCTCGCGGATGGTGGAGCGGCCGACGGCCAGCGCCTCCATCAGTTCGCGCTCGGCCGGCAGACGGTCGCCAGCCCGCAACCGGGCGTCGGCAACATAATCCACCAGCGCTTGCGTGACCTGCCGCGCACGGTCCATCGGCGGCAGCGGCCGTATGACCGGCCGCGACGATTGCTCTGCCATTCCCTGTTCTTTCTTTCCCGCTTCCCTCGCTTCCGCAGCCGGAGATACGGCACGGGCGGAGATTATTGGTCGACCTCTGAATTGGTCTGACATCTTAGCTTTTCCCAAGTTTACGGTTTCGTCAAGGCCAAATTCGGCGGGGACTTGACGTTGCGCGAATTGCGACTAATTACTGGGGCGTCGCGAGCGCCAGACATCGGCGCGCGATCGGAACTTTGGTGCCGGGCCCCTCTGGCGAGAGTTTTTACGGCGCTCTCGTGATGTCGGTACCGCCTGCAAGATAAGCCGGCGGATTCAAACCCATGAAAAATCTTCCCATGCCTCGCCCGCATGACGCCGATGGCGTTATTGCTGCGTCTTCCGTTTTTTCGGCCAACACGGCCTTCGGGGGGATGCGCGCATGAACGCTTCCCTCCCCAAATCCACCATGAGCTATTTCGTCTGGGCCTTCATCGTCACCGGACTCGGCCTCGTGCTCGGGGCCTGGCTCGGCTGGGCTTCGACCGGCACGCTGTCCGGCATGGCCACGGTGTTCTTCATCTGCGTCGTGCTCGCGGTCCTCGAAATCTCGCTTTCCTTCGACAATGCCATTGTCAATGCCAACAAGCTCAAGGACATGACGCCGGTCTGGCAGCATCGCTTCCTGACCTGGGGCATCGTCATCGCCGTCTTCGGCATGCGCATCGTCTTCCCCTTGGCGATCGTCGTCATCGCCGCCGGCATCGGCCCGATCGAGGCCGTCATCCTCGCGGCGAAGCAGCCGGACGAATATGCGCGTATCATGAACGACGCGCACCTGCCGATCGCCGCCTTCGGCGGCACCTTCCTGATGATGGTCGGCCTGTCCTACTTCTTCAATCATGAGAAGGAGGTTCACTGGTTCAGCCTGCTTGAATCGCGCATGGCGAAATTTGCCTCGATCAAGGGCGTCGAGATCGCCATCGTTCTGCTGACCATCCTGGTTTTCGCGGCGATGCTGGAGGGGCCTGAGGCCACCACCTTCCTCTATTCGGCGATCTACGGCCTGCTGACCTTCCTCGCGGTGGAAGTCATCGGCGGCCTCCTCGATTATTCGCAGCGGGCGATGAGCGAGGCGGCCAAGGGCGGCTTCGGCGCCTTCCTCTATCTGGAAGTGCTCGATGCCAGCTTCTCCTTCGATGGCGTCATCGGCGCCTTCGCGCTGACGCAGAACCTGTTCGTCATCGCCATCGGCCTCGGCATCGGCGCCATGTATGTGCGCTCGATGACCATCATGCTGGTGGAAAAGGGCACGCTGGCCGAATACCGCTATCTGGAGCACGGTGCGTTTTACGCCATCCTGATCCTTGCGGTGATCATGTATGTGCAGACGATGTTCCATATTCCGGAAGTGATCACCGGCCTCGGCGGCGCGACGCTGATCGGCATTTCCTTCTGGGCGTCGGTGCGCCACAACCGTCGCGAACGCGCCGGGCAATTGTCGCCCAGCCACTGACGGCAGCGACCGCGCATGGGCCTCGACCGGCCCGTGCGCGGCAAAAAAGGCGCAATACCCCGAAATTCAACGGTTTTTACGCTTTCTGCTCCGCGGGCTGGCTTTGCAGGCCTATGACCTTGCAGTTACAGTCGTTTGGATTGATTCTCGGGGGATTCCATGGCGGACGAAACGCTCCTTCAGCGCACGCAATTGCCACGGCCGGATGTGACGGCGGAGGAAGCGGCGGCGATCCTCGACACTTTCTACGGTCTGAAAGGCACGATCACCGAACTCGGCAGCCAGCAGGATCGCAATTACCGCCTCGATACCGGCGAAAGCCGCTACGTGCTGAAAATCTGCCGCATGGAATATGCGACCGTCGAACTGGAAGCCCAGAATGCCGCCATGCATCATCTGGCCACCAAACCCGACAGCCCGCGCGTGCCGACACCCGTCAAGGCCAGCAATGGCGACGACATCCTGTTCCTCGCCGTTGGCGGCGACGAATACCAGGTGCGGCTGCTGACCTACCTCGACGGCGAACCATTGACGCAGCGCAAATATCTCGGCGAAACCGCTGTTGCCGTGCTCGGCGCGCTTACCGCCCGCATTGCCGTCAACCTTGCCGATTTCGAGCATCCCGGCCTCGAGCGCGAATTGCAATGGGATCTGCGCCGCGCCGGCCAGGTCGCCTTGCACCTCCTTCAGGCGATTACCGATATGCAGGCGCGCGATCGCATCGCCAAGGCGATGGTCGCCGCCGTCAGGCGCATTCAGCCGCTGGCGGAAGAGTTGCGCATCCAGGCGATCCATCACGACGTCACCGACGACAACGTCGTCTCGCGCCCCGACGAGGCCGGCCGGCTGATCCCCGACGGCGTCATCGATTTCGGCGATATCCTCAACGGCTGGCTGGCCGCCGATCTCGCCGTCACCTGCTCGGCGCTGCTGCATCATGCCGACGGCAATCCGTTCTTCATCCTGCCGGCCATCCGCGCCTATCATGCCGTCAATCCGCTGAATGCGGCGGAAGCCCGCGCCTTGTGGCCGCTGATCGTCGCCCGCGCCTGCATCCTCGTCGCCAGCAGCGAGCAGCAACTGGCCGTCGAGCCCGACAACGACTATGTGCTTGGCAACATCGAGCACGAGCGAACGATCTTCGAAGTGGCGATCTCGGTGCAGTCCGTCGTCATGGAGCAGGCGATCCTCGCCGCGCTCGACATGGCCGATCCCGCACAGGACCTGCCGCCTATCGGCCCATTGCTGCCCGGCGTCGGAACAGATGCCATCCGCCTGCTGTCGCTCGATATCGACAGCCCACATTTCGAGCAGGACAATTTTCTGCGGCGCGGCATGGAGCTGAAACTTCTCGAACAGGCTGCGCGCGAAACCGGCATCGCCATCACCCGCTACGGCGAATATCGCCTGACCGAGACCAACCTGCGCTCCACCGCCGAACCCGAGACGTTTGCGCTGCATGTCGATCTCTGCCTGCCGGCCGGGTTCCAGACGGCTGCCCCGTTCGCCGGCCGCATCGAGCGCTACAATGAGCGCACAGTGCTGGCGGGCGAGGGCATCCACCTGCATCTGCTTGGCCTCGATTGCCTGCATGAGGCGGGCATCACGCTTTCCGAAGGCGAGCCGCTTGGCACGGTGGAGGGCACGGCTGGGCATTTCGGCCTGATGCGCCTGCAACTCTGCACCGAGGCCGGCCTGTTCCCGCCCTATTTCTGCCGTCCGTCGCAGGCCGACCTCTGGCGCAAGCTCAGCCCCTCGCCCTCGGCCCTTCTGGGCAGCCATTGCGATGCGCCCGCTCTCGACGGCGACGACCTGCTTGCCCGCCGCACCCGCCATTTCGCCAAACCGCAGAAGAACTACTATTCCAGCCCGCCGCAGATCGAGCGCGGCTGGAAGGAACACATGTTCTCGACCACCGGCCGGGCCTACCTCGACATGGTCAACAACGTCTCCATCGTCGGCCACGGCCATCCGCGCCTGGCGGAAGCCGTCTATCGGCAATGGTCGATGCTGAACACCAATTCCCGCTTCCATTACAGGGCGGTCGCCGAATTCTCCGAGCGGCTGGCCTCGCTGGCGCCGGAAAAGCTCGATACGGTCTTCCTCGTCAACAGCGGCTCCGAAGCCAACGATCTGGCGATCCGCCTCGCCTGGGCAGCCTCGGGCGCGAAGAACATGGTCTGCCTGCTGGAAGGCTATCATGGCTGGGCGGTCGGCAGTGACGCCGTCTCCACCTCGGTCGCCGACAATCCGAAGGCGCTCTCGACCCGGCCGGACTGGGTGCATCCGATCATGTCGCCCAACACCTATCGCGGCCTGTATCGCGGCGAGAATTCGGCGCGGGATTACATCGCCGCCGCAATGCCACTGTTCGAGGAAGTGGACCGCAAGGGCGAGAAGCTCGCCGGCTTCATCTGCGAAACCGTCTACGGCAATGCCGGCGGCATTCCGCTGCCGCCAGGCTATCTCAAGGACATCTATGCCGAGGTGCGCGCCCGCGGCGGCGTGTGCATCGCCGACGAAGTGCAGGTTGGATACGGTCGCCTCGGGCATTATTTCTGGGGTTTCGACCAGCAGGGCGTCGAGCCCGATATCATCACCATCGCCAAGGGCATGGGCAATGGCCATCCGCTCGGCGCGGTCATCACCAGCAAGGCAATTGCAGAGGCGCTGGAGCGGGAGGGCGGCTATTTCTTCTCGTCCGCCGGCGGCAGCCCGGTGAGCTGCACGGTCGGCATGACCGTGCTCGACATCATGACCGACGAGGAATTGCAGGAAAACGCCCGCGATATCGGCGATCACCTGAAGGCCCGGCTGGAAGCACTCGGCCAGCGTTTTCCCCTTGTCGGCGCCGTGCATGGCATGGGGCTTTACCTCGGCGTCGAATTCGTCCGCGACCGCCAGACCTTGCAGCCGGCGACGCAGGAGACGGCGGCGATCTGCGACCGCCTGCTCGATCTCGGCGTCATCATGCAGCCGACCGGCGATTATCTCAACGTGCTGAAGATCAAGCCGCCGCTCTGCCTCAGCCGCGAGAGCGCCGATTTCTTCGCCGACAGTCTGGCAAGGGTCTTAGAAGAGGGCTGGTAAAACTCAGTCCTGCATCTCCGGCACCGTGAACACTGCCTGCGCCGCCAGCAGGGAGCGCGTATAGGCATGCTGCGGATTGGAAAACACCGTGGCCGCCGGCCCCATCTCGACAATCTCGCCGGCGCGCATCACGGCGACCCGGTCGGCGATATATTCGACAACATCAAGATCATGGCTGATGAACAGGAAAGCCGTGCCGAATTTTTCGTTGAGGTCGAGGATCAGGTCAAGTACCTGCGCCTGCACCGAAAGATCGAGCGCCGAGACCGGCTCGTCGGCGACGACCAGCTTTGGCCGTGTGATCAGGGCGCGGGCGAGCGCGATCCTCTGCCGCTGCCCGCCGGAAAATTCATGCGGGAAACGCCCCACAGCATCCTGCGGCAGGCCGACCGCCTCCAGAATACGCGCGACTTCAGTCTTCGCCTCTGCTGTTGAGGGGCGCGGGCTCAGCAGATGCAGCGGCTCGGCGACGATGCGCCCGACGCGGTGGCGCGGATCGAGCGAGCCGAAGGGATCCTGAAACACCATCTGAAAATGCCGCCGCCGCTGCCGCAATGCCTGCGCCGGCAGGGCAAACAGGTTTTCGCCCTCGAACAAAACCTCGCCGCCGCTTGGGTCATCGAGCGCCATGGCGAGCCGCGCCAGCGTCGATTTTCCGGAACCGCTTTCACCGACAAGCCCAAGGATTTCACCCGGTTGCAGGCTGAGATCGACGTTGCGCAGCGCTGAGACGCGCTCGCGCTTGCCGAAAAAACCGGGACGGGCATAGTCGCGGCTGAGATTGCGGATATCGAGGAGCGGCGTCATCGCCCCTCCATAGGCAGGCGGCGCTGGCGATGGCTGCCGCGCGGGATCGCCTCCAAGAGTCCGCGCGTATAGGCATGGGAAGGCGCGGTTAAAACCTGCCGCGTCGGCCCGCTCTCGACACAATCGCCATGCCGCAGAACCAGCAGGTTTTCGGTGGCATAGGAGAGCACGCCGGGATTATGGCTGATCAGCATCAACGCCATCTCCTCGTCGCGCACCAGTTCCGAGAGCAGATCGAGGATCTCGCGCTGCACGGTGACATCCAGCGCCGTCGTCGGCTCGTCGGCGATCAGAAGGGCGGGGCGGAGCGCAATGGCAATCGCGATGCCGACCCGCTGGCGCTGGCCGCCGGACAATTCATGCGGATAGTTTTTCGCCCGCTCGGCAGCGCGCGGGATGCGCACCCGGTCGAGCAGGGCGACGGCATCCCGACGCCCTTGCCGCCAGCCGATGCCGCGATGCCGGACAAGGCCCTCAGCCACCTGATCGGCAATCGACATGGCCGGATTGAGCGCCGTCAGCGGCTCCTGAAACACCATGCCGATGCGGCGGCCACGAATGTCGTCCCAGGCCGGATCGTTGGCATCGGGCAGGGGATTGTCTTCGAAGACGATCCGCCCGGTGGTTTTTAGCCCCGCCGGCAAAAGGCCTATCACCCCCAGCGCCGTCATCGTCTTGCCGGAGCCGGACTCGCCGGCAAGCCCGAGGGTTTTGCCTCGCCCGAGCGTCAAGCTCAGGTCGCGCAGGATCGGCCGGCCCGAGGCCGTTTCGATGCTCAAGCCTTCGACGCGGACCAGCGGTTGCGTCATCGGCCCGTCTCCGCTTTCGGATCCAGCAGATCGCGAAACCCGTCACCGATCAGGTTGAAACCTAAAACGGAGAGCGCGATGGCGAGACCGGGCAGAAGGGCCAGCCAGGGGGCCGGACGCAGGAAGGTCTGCGCCTCCGCCAGCATCCGTCCCCAGGTCGGAGCCGGAGGGGGCAGGCCGAGACCAAGAAAACTCAGGCCTGCTTCGGTGAGGATGGCAAGCCCGAGCTGGATCGTCACCTGCACCAGGATCGGCGTGGCGATATTCGGGGCGACATGCTCGATGCTGATCCGCGCCGCGCCCTTGCCGCAGGCGCGGGCCGCCATGATGTAATCGCGCGCCCAGATGCGGCTGGCGGCGGCAAAGGCGATGCGGGTGAAGACCGGGATCATGAACACGCCAATGGCAATGATCGCCGTGAACCGGCCGGGGCCGATAAAGGCGCCGAGCATCATCGCCGAGAGGATCGGCGGAATGGCGAATAGGACATCGCAACCGCGCAGTACCAGCGTGGCGAAAATTCCCGCGCGCTTGATGGCACAGGCAAGCCCGAGCGCGGTGCCGACCCCGGCGCCGATCAGCACCGAGAGAAACGCGATAGAGAGCGAATTCCACGCCCCGACCATCAGCAGCGAGGCGATATCGCGGCCATATTGATCTGTACCCAGCAGGCCGGCGACGAGCGGCGGCTTGAGCTTCAGCAGAATCTGCATCTTGGTCGGCGATGCCGGCGTCCAGACGAGCGACAGCAGCGCCACGGCCAGCAGCAGGCCGGTCAGGACAAGGCCGGCAATCAGGCCGAGCGGGCGCTTGCGGGTCGATGCGCTCATGCCGGGGTCGCGCGCAGGCGCGGATCGAGCCGCATCTGGAGGAGATCGACCAAAAAATTCACGACGATGACGAGGCCGGAGAGCAGCAGCACCACCGCCTGCATGACGACGATATCGCGCTGCGCCAGCGCCTGATAGGCGAGCCGGCCGAGGCCGGGAAGACTGAAAACGTTTTCGATCAGCACCGCGCCGGCGACGAGGAAGGTGAATTGCAGGCCGAGCACGGTGACGATGGGGCCGGCCGCATTCGGCAGCACATGCCGCCATAGGGTCACCCGCCGGCTGATGCCCTTGGCGCGCGCCGTGCGGGCGAAATCCTCATGCATCACATCCAGCACCGCACCGCGCGTTACCCGCGTCAGCACACCCGCCTGCGGCAGGGCCAGCGCCACCGAGGGCAGGATCAGCGCCTTGAGCGCTGGCCAGAAGCCGACCTGCCAGCCCGGAAAACCGCCGGCCGGCAGCCAGCCACCCTGCACCGAAAACAGGATGATCAGCAGGATCGCCACCCAGAAAGCCGGCATGGCGACGCTCATCTGAGCGAAGAGTGTGGCAAGGCCATCGATAATCCCCCGTCGCCGCGCGGCGGCGGCAACGCCGAGCGGCACCGAGACCAGCACCGAGAGGACAAGCGCGATCCCCGCCAGTGGCAGGGTCAGCGACAGGCGCTCGCCGATCAGCTCGGAAACCGGCACGCCATAGGTATAGGAGCGGCCGAAATCCCCATGCAGCGCCCCGGCGATCCAGGCGAGGTAACGCCAGACGACCGGCCGGTCGAGGCCAAGCTCGCTGCGCAGTGCTGCCAGCGTATCCTCGCTCGCCGAGGTGCCGAGCATGATGGCGGCGGCATCGCCGGGCAGGATGTTCATCACGGCGAAGATCAGCGCCGAGACGGCGACGAGCGTCAGGACGAGGCCGGCAAGGCGGCGCAGCACCAGCCCGATCATGACCCGAGCCCGTCCGTCATTCCTGCCAATGCACCTCGCTCAGCACGTTCGAAGGGATGGGTTCGTTGACCCAGAGCCCCTGCAGCTTGCGATCCCAGACGCCGAGTTTCGGCATCACGAACAGGAACAGCGCCGGCACGTCCTCGGCGAGGATTTTTTGGGCTTCGACATAAAGCTTGTCCTGCTCGGCCGGATCGGCGGTTGCCTCCACCTTGGTCATGACGACGTCGAAGGCGGTGTTGCGATAGTTGAAATAATAGGGATCGCGGGCATAGATATCGATGTCCATCGGCTCTGCATGGGCGACGATGGTCATGTCGTAATCGCGGTTTTTGAAGACGTCCTGCACCCATTTCGCCGGAAATTCGGTCGGCTCGATGGCGAGCGTGACGCCGACCTCGGCGAACATGGTCTGCATGATCTCGGCGGTGCGCGTCGCATAGGACATTTGCGGCACCTTGATGGTGAAGCTCAGGCCATCGCCATAGCCGGCTTCCTTCAGCAGCGACTTGGCCTTTTCGGGATCGTAAGGATAGACGTTGGTGAGATCGACATAGGCGCGATCGTTCGGCGTATAGTGGCTGCCGATCGGCGTTCCCAGCGCCGACCAGGCGCCGTCAATGATCGTCGTGCGGTCCAGCGCCCGCATCAGCGCCTCGCGCACCCGCTTGTCGGTGAAAGGTTTCTGGGCGTTGTTCATGCCGGCGACCACCTTCAGCTCGGTATTGCCGATAGCGGTGGTCAGGCGGTCGTCGCTCTCGAAGGAACTCATCAGTTCCGGCGCGCCGAATTCCGGGAAGGCGTCGACATCGCCGGAGACGAGGGCGGCCGATTGCGCCTGCGGATCGGCGATGAAGCGGAAGACGGCCTTGTCGAGGGCGATATTTGCGGACTTGTCCCAGTAATTCGGATTGCGCTTGAGTTCGACGCGATCGCCCTTGACCCAGCGGTCGAAGACGAAGGGGCCGGTACCGACCGGTTCGGTCTTGTTGCTGTCGGCCGTCTTCGGGTGGACGATGACGGAGGAGGGCCAGCCGAGCCAATAGAGCAGGCTGCCGGCGGGGCGGGAAAGATGCAGCACCAGCGTCTGCGGATCGGGGGTATCGATGGAGGCGACGGCTTCGAAGAAGCGTTTTTGCGGATTGACCGATTGGGCGCCGCGCGCCCGGTCGAGCGCGGCCTTGGCGACGCCGGAATCGAATGCGGAGCCGTCATGGAAGGCGACGTTCTGGCGCAGCTTGAAGGTGTAGGTCAGGCCATCGGGCGAGATTTCCCAGCTTTCCGCCAGTTGCGGACGGATTTTTCCATCGCGGTCGATGGTGACCAGACCCTCGAAAACATTCTGCCAGGTGACCTGGCCGATGGCGACGGGGGCGGCGATGGTCGGGTCGAGGCCGGCGGGTTCGATGCCCATGCCGAGCACGATATCCGTGCGGGGCGCGGCCTCTGCCGGCGCCGTCAGACTGGAGATAGCCAAAGCCAGAGACAGGACCAGACCCGGAATTTTCATCGATGCTCGCTCCACCCTTCGCACTGCACCAATCTGTTTCATCGATTGCCGTGTGTTTCAAGGCCGCAGATCGGCAAATTGGTCTCGCCAGGCAGGCAGGGCGCCCGCATAAGGGAGGGCGGTCGCTTCGTACACCCCGCGGGCGATGGCGCGGGCCATGACCTGGCCGGCGATGTGGCACAGCTCCATGAATTCCTCCGGCCCGGCCAGCGGCTGCCGTGCCGTCGAGGCGGCGAAGACGGTATCGCCGTCGAGCGGCAGGTGGGCGCAGGAGAGCGCCCGCGCCAGGCCGTCATGGGCGGCAATCGACAGGCGATGCGCCTCGGCCTTGATCAGCGCCGCATCGGTGACGATGGCGGCGATGGTCGTGGCCGTCGTTGTCATGCCCTTGATGCGCATGGCGGTATGGAAGGAGGAGGGCAGGCCGAGGCCGCCGAATTCGCCGTCCTGCTCAAAGGGTGCCGCCCAGAAATGCGGGCCGTCGCCGACCACGGCCGAGCCCATGGCGTTGACGGCGGCAATCGCCGCGATCACGGCGCCGCGCGAAGTTCGAGCGCTGGCAGAGCCGAGGCCGCCCTTGAGGTTGGCCGTGGTCACGCCAGTTCCGGCGCCGACCGTGCCGAGCGCGAAAGGACCGCCGCTTGCCGCTTCGAAGGCGGCATAACCGAGATCGCGATAGGGGGAATGCAGGCCCCAATCCTTGTTGCCGCCGTTCAACAGATCCATCAGGATCGCCTGCGGCACGATGGGCACGAGCACGTTGCCGACACGGAAACCGCGCCCCGCCTGCCGCAGGCCGGCCTGCACGCCGCCGGCCGCATCCAGCCCGAAGGCGGAGCCGCCGGAGAGCACGAAGGCATCGACTTGCGAGACGGTGCGCGACGGATCGAGCAGATCGGTATCGCGCCCGCCCGGCGCGCCGCCGAGAACGCTGCCGGAGGCGGTGGCAGGCGCGTCGAAGACGATGGCCGTGACGCCGGAGCCGAGCGCCAGATCTGTGGCATGGCCGACCGAGACGCCGGCGACGTCGGTCAGGAGATTTTGCAAATCGCTCACGGCTTGGCCTTCCAAAGGAATGATCTCTCGCGATCATTGCCGTTCCGAGGGCGGAAGGAAAGGCGCAAAGCCGGTCCAGGTGACCTCGTTCACCGATTTTGCGACGAGGAAGACTGCATAAGAAATGGGGCAGGTACGCCAACCCCCTTCTCGTCTCCAGGAGAAGGGAATTACGGCCAAGAGATCAGCTTGCGGCAAACACCTTGCGGCCGCCGATCCAGGTGCTGTCCATGTCCAGCGCATCGGTCAGGGTGACGAAATCGGCGACGAGACCGGATTTCAGCGCGCCGCGGCGATGGGTGACGCCGATGGCTTCGGCCGGATAGAGGCTTGCCATACGCAGCGCTTCTTCCAGCGGCAGGCCGATGCGTTCATGCAGGAAACGCACCGAGGACAGCATGTCGATATCGGCGCCGGCCAGCGTGCCGTCATCAAGCGTCAGTCGGCCGCCATGGCGGTGGATCTGGCGACCGTTGAGGGTAAAACCTTCCAGATCCGTTCCGATCGGCGACATGGCGTCGGTGACCAGGAAGATGCGGGCCGGGCCGGCCTTGGCACGCAACGCAATTGCCATGGAAGCGCAGGCAACGTGAAAACCATCGGCGATCAGGCCGGCATACAGGCCGCCATTATCGAGCGCCGCCCCGACGACGCCGGGTTCGCGATGGCCGAGCGGACTCATGGCGTTGAACAGATGCGTGACCATGCGGGCGCCGGCGCGGGCGTAATCGACGGCCGTCGCATAGCTCGTGTCCGAATGGCCGAGGCTGACGACGACGCCGGCATCGGCCATGGCCGTCACCTGGTCGCGGGTGACGTTTTCCGGCGCGACCGTGGTCAGCAGCGTCTCGAAATCGGATGCATAAGCGAGGATCAGGTCGAGATCGGGCTGGCGCATCGGTCGGATGAGGTTCGGATCATGCGCGCCTTTTCGCGCCAGCGACAGGTGCGGCCCCTCGAGATGCAGGCCGATAAAGCCCGGCACGCGGTTGGCGGCGGCCTGTCGGCCGGCCTCCAGCGTCGCCTTGGTGATCGCGGGCGTATCGGTGATCAGCGTCGGCAGCAGCGCTGTCGTGCCGAACCGGGCATGTGCGGCGCAAATGCGCGCGATGGCATCGGCGGACGGCCCGTCGTTGAGCAGTACCCCGCCGCCGCCATTGACCTGCAGGTCGATGAAGCCGGGGGCGAGCAGATCGACTGTCTCGACGATTTCGGCATCGGCTGGCAGTTGCGCCGCCGGCGCGAGGGCGTCGATGACGCCGTTCGAAAACAGCACCGCATGGTCGTGGTGCCATTCTTCGCCGTCGAACAGCCGGCCGGCGATGATTGCCTTCGAGGTCATCGGGTTTCCGTCACTTTCTTCAGCGCCGCCGGCTGGTCCGGGTTGAATCCGCGCGAGCGCGAAAATGCCTCGACGAAGACGTAGAAGGGCGCGATCAGCGCCAGCGCGTCGGTCAGCGGATGGCCTGTGGCGATATAGGGCAGGGGGCGCGCCTTGGTGACCTTGTCGCTGGTGGCGAAGACCAGGCCGCCCTTGTCGGCCAGCCTGTCGGCGACTTCGACCACCGAGGGCTCTGCGGCGTCACGGGCGGCGAACAGAATGACCGGGAAGGAGGAGTTGACCAGCGCCACCGGGCCATGCAGCACTTCCGCCGCCGAGTAGGCCTCGGCATGGACCTCCGAGGTTTCCTTGAATTTCAGCGCCGCTTCGCCGGCAATGGCGAGCGCGGGGCCGCGGCCGAGCATATAGAGCGACTCGGTGCCGCCGAGCGCCATGGCCAGTTCGTCCCATTCCAGTTCGACGGCGCGCTGCAAGTGTTCCGGCAGGGCCGCGACGGCGCGGCAAAGCTCGCTGTCGCCGGTCCATTCCGACAGCATGGCAAGGCCGGCGACGACGGAATTGACATAGGACTTGGTGGCCGCGACTGCCAGTTCCGGGCCGGCAGCGATGTCGAGCGCATGCTGGCAGGCAGCCGCCATCGGCGAATCGATGGTGTTGGTCAGCGCAATAGTCACCGCGCCCGCGCGCGTCGCCGCATCCGCCATGGCGACGATATCGGGGCTCTTGCCGGATTGCGAGATGGCGATGGCCGCGCCGCCGGAGAAGCGCATGTCGGTCTTGTAGACCGAGGCGATGGACGGCCCGAGGGAGGCAACGGGACGGCCGACCTGCAGTTCCACTGCATATTTGATGAAGTGGGCAGCATGGTCGGAGGAACCGCGGGCGATGGTCACAAGGAAGGCCGGATCCTTGTCGCGCAGGGCTGCGCCGGCGGCCGCGAAGCCGGCGCGGCCCTGGTCGAGCAGCCGGGCGACGGCCTGCGGAATTTCAGCGATTTCCCGGCTCATATGTGTCGTAATCGTCATCTCATTCCATCCCGTGTTTCAAGTCTCGGCAAGCGTCAGCTCGGCCACAAAATCATAGGCATCGCCCCTATAGAGCGAGCGGGTGAACTCCACGACCCGTCCCGATCTCAGATAGGAGATCCGTTCGATCGACAGGCCCGCGGCACCCACCGGCACGGACAAAAGCGCCGCATCCGGGTTTCGAAGATTGCAGGCCGACAGGCGCTGCACGGCGCGCACCGGCCGGGCACCGGCCTTTTCCAGCGCCGCATAGAGCGAGGAACCGACGGCATCGGGATCGGGCAGGATCTCGGCCGAAAGGCTGGCGCGCTCTATGGCAAGCGGCATGTCGTTGGCAAGGCGCAGGCGTCCCAGGCGCACCACCGGCGCGCCGGCCGCAAGGCCGAGCATCATCATTTCGTCCGGCGAGGCGGTGAACAACCCGCGCTCCAGCCACTCGGCCCGCGTCACCAGCCCGCGCCGGGCCATGTCCTCCGAGAAGGAGGTGAGTTGCGACAGCGGCTGCTGCACGCGCGAAACCGGCTTGGCGACGAAGGTGCCGGAACCATGCTTGCGGGTCAGCAGGCCGTCCTTGACGAGGTCGTCGACCGCCTTGCGCACCGTCACCCGGCTGACGCCGGCGTAATCGGCAAGGTCGCGCTCCGGCGGAAGGGCGTCGCCGAGGCCGAGGCGGCCGTCGCGGATCGCATCCTCCAGCAGCCCCCGCAGCTTCATGTAGAGCGGCCCGGTGGCGGGCGCCTGCAAAGCATCGAGCGGCAACAACACTTCAAGCGCCTCCGTCATGCGGCATCTCCCATCGGCAGCGCGAAACGCTGCACCGCCAGCGCGACCGCGCCGGTCAGCGCATCCGCCTGCGGCAAAACCAGGCGGGCGCGATGCCGTTCGGCCAGATAAGGATCGTAAGCTTTCGCGAGGCCGCCCAGCAGGCAGATCGCGCCGTTTTCATCGCCGAGATGGCGCAGGCAGGCGTCGAGCGCGGCCGAGACCTGACCGGCACCTTCTCCGATCAGCCGTAGCGCCGTCGCATCACCCTGCCTGGCGTAATCGAACAGGCGCGGCGCATAACGCCCGAAATCACCGGGCGACGCGGCACGGCCGAATTCGACGATGCCACCGGGATCGCCGCCGAATTCCGCGAGAACCTCATCCAGAAGCGGCGTGCGCGCGCAGATTCCGTCATAGCCGAGCAGGCTTTCCTGCAGCAAAGCCTGGCCGAGGCGCGCCCCGCTGCCGAGATCGCCGACCGCAAATCCCCAGCCTCCGACGAAGCGAATCGCCTTGGCGCGGCGCAGCACATAGACCGACCCCGTGCCCAGCGTGCCGACGATGCCATCGCCATGTCCCAGCGCGCCCTGCAGGGCGATGAGCGCATCGGATTCGATCGCCGCCTGCCGGAAGGGCAGTTTCGCGCGGATATAGTGCACGGCATCACCGACATTGTTGCCGGCAAGGCCGAGCAACGCCGAGGCGGCGGCGATGGCGGATTGGTCGAGGCCGGCGGCGGCGAAAGCCTGCCGCGTCGCATCGATCATATTGGCGAGGGAGGCGTCCGGCGCGGAGAGGATATTGGCGGCGCCGCCCTTGCCGCGCCCCAAGATGCGACCCTGCCGATCGGCAACCGCCACCCGGCATCCCGTCCCCCCGCCATCGATGCCAACGAAAAGTTCAGCCATCGGAAACCTCCACGCCTAGATAATACCAAAAAAATACCATTAACCAAGCAGCTTTTTGCAGGCGGCGCGAAAAAATACCATTCCACTGGATTCATTGCGAAAATTTGCGCCTTGCGCCTGCATTCCCGGGAGGAAAATCAAAAAGTAAATTTTCTGCTGGACAATTGGTATTTTTTTGGCATTCTCTCTCCGCAAGGGGAAGGCGAGGAGGCATCAACCGGCGAAAGCACCGGAAACAACGAAGCACGGTGCATCCGAGCGCAAAACCCCTTGATATTGCAAGAGTGAAGGCCGCGATCCGCGGCCGGCCGACGCCGATGGACGGCCCGGCCAACGGATTTCGGGAGGGCCGCATGCGAAAGGCTCTCCGCAAGAGGGAGAACATCATGACTCGTACGATCAAGGCATTGCTGCTGACCACCAGCGTTCTCGGCATGACGGGCATCGCCCAGGCGGCCGACGTGACGCTGACCATCGAAAGCTGGCGCAACGACGACCTGTCGATCTGGCAGGAAAAGCTGATTCCGGCTTTCGAAGCCAAGAACCCCGGCATCAAGGTGGTGTTCTCGCCGACCGCGCCGACCGAATACAATGCCGCACTGAACGCCAAGCTCGATGCCGGTTCCGCCGGCGACCTGATTTCCTGCCGTCCCTTCGACGCCTCGCTCGAACTCTACAGCAAGAAGCACCTTGCGGATCTGACCGGCCTCGCCGGCATGGAGAACTTCTCGGATGTCGCCAAGGCCGCATGGACGACCGACGACGGCAAGGCTTCCTTCTGCGTGCCGATGGCCTCGGTCATCCACGGCTTCATCTACAACAAGGACGCCTTCGACAAGCTCGGCATCGCCGTGCCGAAGACCAATGACGAATTCTTCGCCGCCCTCGACAAGATCAAGGCCGACGGCACTTATGTTCCGATGGCGATGGGCACCAAGGATCTCTGGGAAGCCGCAACCATGGGCTACCAGAACATCGGCCCGACCTACTGGAAGGGCGAGGAAGGCCGCCTGGCGCTGATCAAGGGCGAGCAGAAGCTGACCGACGCCGACTGGGTCGAGCCCTATCGCGTTCTCGCCAAGTGGAAGCCCTATCTCGGCGACGGTTTCGAGGCGCAGACCTATCCGGACAGCCAGAACATGTTCACGCTTGGCCGCGCCGCCATCTATCCGGCCGGCTCCTGGGAAATCAGCCAGTTCAACTCGCAGGCCGATTTCAAGATGGGCGCCTTCCCGCCGCCGGTGCAAAAGGACGGCGACACCTGCTACATCTCCGACCATAACGACATCGGCATGGGCCTCAACGCCAAGAGCGGCCATCAGGAAGAAGCCAAGAAGTTCCTGAGCTGGGTCGCCTCGCCGGAATTCGCCGAAATCTACGCCAACGCGCTGCCGGGCTTCTTCAGCCTGAATTCGACGGCGGTGAAGATGAGCGATCCGCTGGCCCAGGAATTCGTCTCCTGGCGCGAAAAGTGCAAGCCGACGATCCGCTCCACCTACCAGATCCTGTCGCGCGGCACGCCGAACCTCGAAAACGAGACCTGGGTCGAATCCGCCAACGTCATCAACGGCACGGATACGCCCGAGCAGGCTGGCGAAAAGCTGCAGAAGGGCCTCGACAGCTGGTACAAGCCGGCCAAGTAAGGCCTGTCCGGGCAACGGCCCGTCCGAATGCTCCTTCTCCCCGTTGTTGAACGGGGGGAGGGCGGTCGATGAGACCTTGATGGACCGGCATGCCGATCCGCCCGGTCCGGCACGTTTTCCCGCCGCCTTCGCGCCTGTGCGCGGCCAAGGGAAGAAAGGCGGTCCCGCTTTCCAGAAAGCCGGGCAGACCGCCATGGCGAGGGGCGACCGGCCCCGAAACACATCGTATGGTGGAGGACGCTGATTGTGCGGCGGAGCTGGCCGCGCGACAGCGTCCACATGCGGATATTCACCACGTGAGCAAAGGGACGGGACAGGCAGGGCCATGAGCGACACTTCTTCACCCCATGACGCAATCGGGACGGCCAGGCGGCCGATACGCTGGCATATCGCCGTTTTCCTCATGCCGGCCTTCGTCATCTACTCGGCGATCATGATCCTGCCGCTGATCGAGACGCTGCGCCTGTCGCTGTACAACACGGTCGACGGCCAGTCGATCTTCGTGGGCCTGAGCAATTTCAAGACGCTGTTCGGCGACGAGCGCTGGGCGGCGAGCTTCTGGAACGCGCTGCGCAACAACCTCGTCTTCTTCGTCATCCACATGCTGGTGCAGAACCCGATCGGCGTGGCGCTGGCGGCGATGCTGTCGCTGCCGCGGCTGCGCTTCGTCACCTTCTACCGCACAGCGATCTTCATGCCGACGCTGCTCTCCTTCGTGATCGTCGGCTTCATCTGGAAGCTGATCCTGTCGCCGCTGTGGGGCGTCGCGCCGTGGATGTTGGATCTGGTCGGGCTGAAATCGCTGTTCGGCCCCTGGCTCGGCCAGCCGGGCTCGGCGCTGATCGCGGTGTCGCTGATCTCGGTCTGGCAATATGTCGGCATCCCGATGATCCTGATCTATGCCGCGCTGCTCAACATCCCGGACGAGGTGATCGAGGCGGCCGAATGCGACGGCATCACCGGCTGGAGCCAGTTCTGGAAGATCAAGCTGCCGCTCATCCTGCCCGCCATCGGCATCATTTCGATCCTGACCTTCGTCGGCAATTTCAATGCCTTCGACCTGGTCTACACCGTGCAAGGGGCGCTTGCCGGCCCGGACGGCTCGACGGACATCCTCGGCACGCTGCTCTACCGCACCTTCTTCGGCTTCCAGCTGCAGCTCGGCGACCGCTCCATGGGCGCGACCATCGCCACGGTGATGTTCCTGATCATTCTCGCCGGCGTCTCGTTCTACCTGTTCGCCATCCAGCGCCGCATGCGCCGCTACCAGTTCTGAGGGGCCAGTCATGGCGAAACCGACCCATTCCCCCTTGCGTACCGGCCTGGTTCACCTGGCGCTGGTCGCCTATACGCTGATCTCGCTCTTCCCGGTTGTCCTGACGATCATCAATTCCTTCAAGACCAAGAACGCCATCTTTCGCGAGCCGATGGCGCTGCCGGGCCCCTCCAGCTTCAGCATGATCGGCTATGAAACCGTGCTGAAGCAGGGCGATTTCCTCGGCTACTTCCAAAACAGCTTCATCGTCACGCTGGTCTCGATCGTTCTGGTGCTGCTGTTCGGCGCCATGGCCGCCTTCTCGCTGTCGGAATACCGTTTCCGCGGCAATACGATGCTCGGCCTCTATCTCGCCATCGGCATCATGATCCCGATCCGGCTCGGCACCGTCGCCATCCTACAGGGCATGGTCGCCGCTGGGCTCGTCAACACGCTGACTGCGCTGATCCTGGTTTACACCGCCCAAGGCCTGCCGCTCGCCATCTTCATCCTCTCGGAATTCATGCGCACCGTTTCCGACGACCTGAAGAACGCCGGCCGCATCGACGGTCTCTCGGAATACGCCATCTTCTTCCGGCTGGTTCTACCGCTGGTCAGACCGGCCATGGCCACGGTCGCGGTGTTCACCATGATCCCGATCTGGAACGACCTGTGGTTCCCGCTGATCCTGGCGCCGGGCGAAGCCACAAAGACCGTCACCCTCGGCTCGCAAATGTTCATCGGCCAGTTCGTCACCAACTGGAATGCGGTCCTCGCCGCCCTGTCGCTGGCGATCTTCCCGGTCCTCATCCTCTATGTCATCTTCTCGCGGCAACTGATCCGCGGCATCACCGCAGGAGCAGTGAAATGACCTCTCAAAACCCCGTCCGCGTTCTCGTCGCCGGTCTCGGCAACATGGGCCGCAGCCATGCGCTGGCCTACCACAACAATCCCGGCTTCGAGATCGTCGGCCTTGTCAACCGTTCGAAGGTGGAACTGCCGGAAGAGCTTCGCGGCTACACCATCCACCCCGACTTCACCGCGGCGCTGGCCGAGTTGAAGCCGGATCTGGCGGCGATCTGCACCTATTCCGACAGCCATGCCGACTATGCCGTCGCCGCCTTCGAGCAAGGCTGCCACGTCTTCGTCGAGAAGCCGCTGGCGACCACGGTCGCCGATGCCGAGCGCGTCGTCGCGGCGGCAAAGAAGGCCGGCCGCAAGCTGGTGATCGGCTATATCCTGCGCCACCACCCCTCCTGGGTGCGGCTCATCGCCGAGGCGCGCAAGCTGGGCGCCCCTTACGTCTTCCGCATGAACCTCAACCAGCAGTCCAGCGGCCCGACCTGGGAAACCCACAAGGCGCTGATGCAGACCACCCCGCCGATCGTCGATTGCGGCGTGCATTATGTCGACGTCATGTGTCAGATCACCGATGCCAAGCCGGTGCAGGTGCGCGGCATGGGCCTGCGCCTCTCCGACGAGATCGCGCCGGACATGTACAATTACGGTCACCTGCAGGTGATGTTCGAGGACGGCTCGCTCGGCTGGTACGAAGCCGGCTGGGGACCGATGATCTCCGAAACCGCCTTCTTCGTGAAGGATGTCATGTCGCCGAAGGGCTCGGTTTCGATCGTCATGGATCCGAACGCCAAGTCCGACGACATCGACACCCACACCAAGACGTCGGTCATCCGCCTGCACAATGCCGAGACCGGGCCGAACGGCAGGTTCATCCACCCCGACGAGAACCTGACCATGGCGGGCGAGCCCGGTCATCAGGATCTGTGCGATCTCGAACAGGCCTATGTGCTGAAGGCGATCCGCGAGGATATCGACCTCGGCCGCCACATGCAGGATGCGGTGCAATCGCTGCGCATCTGCCTCGCCGCGGACGAGAGCGTCCGAACCGGCCAGCCCGTGACGCTCTAACTCATATTCCAGGAGACATTCGATGGGTTCCCTTCAGGTCAATTCCGTCCGCAAGGCCTTCGGCAATCATGAAGTACTCAAGGGTATCGACCTCGACGTCAAGGACGGCGAATTCGTCATCTTTGTCGGTCCCTCGGGCTGCGGAAAGTCGACGCTGCTGCGCGTCATCGCCGGCCTCGAGGACGCCACCGCCGGCAGTATCCGCATCGATGGCCAGGAAGTCGGCGCCGTGCCACCGGCCAAGCGCGGCATCGCCATGGTCTTCCAGTCCTATGCGCTCTATCCACACCTGACGGTCAAGGACAATATGGGCCTTGGCCTCAAGCAGGCCGGCACCCCGAAGGTCGAGATCGAAAAACGTGTGGCGCGGGCCTCCGCCATGCTGTCGCTCGAACCCTATCTCGCCCGCCGCCCTGCCGAACTTTCCGGCGGCCAGCGCCAGCGCGTCGCCATCGGCCGGGCTATCGTGCGTGAACCAAAACTGTTCCTGTTCGACGAACCGCTGTCGAACCTCGATGCGGCGCTGCGCGTCCAGACCCGCCTCGAAATCGCCCGCCTGCACCGCGAACTGAAGGCGACGATGATCTACGTCACACACGACCAGGTCGAGGCGATGACGCTGGCCGACAAGATCGTGGTGCTGAGCGCCGGCGCCGTCGAGCAGGTCGGTTCGCCGATGGAGCTCTACAACCGCCCCGCCAACCTGTTCGTCGCCGGCTTCATCGGTTCGCCGGCCATGAACCTCATCGACGCCGAACGGCTCGGCGAAGCCGGCGCGAAAACCATCGGCATCCGCCCCGAGCACGTCTCGCTATCGCGCGAAAGCGGCGAATGGCAGGGCAAGGTGGTGCATGTCGAGCATCTCGGCGCCGACACCATCGTCTACCTGGAATCGGAAAAGGCCGGCCTCTTGACGGTGCGCCTGTTCGGCGAGCATCGCTATGCGCCGGACGACATCGTCTACGCCTCGCCGGATAGCGCCTCCATCCACCGCTTCGACGCCAACGGCAAGGCGATCCGGTGAGCCGCCGATGATCCTCTGCTTCGACATCGGCGGAACGACGATCAAGGGTGCGGTCGCCCGTTCGGCGACCGATATCGACACCCTGCCGCGCTGGCCGACGCCGGCGCGGGATTTCTCCGCCTTCCTGGCGGTCATCGCCGAGGCGCTGAAAAGCCTCAGTGGCACGGTCGACGGCATCGCAATCTCGATTGCCGGCGTCGTCGATCCCGACACTCGGGCGGCGACCGTCGCCAACATTCCCTGCATCGACGGCCGCGACCTCACGGCAGAAATCGAAAAGGCATTCGGCATTCCGACGCTGGTCGCCAATGACGCCGATTGCCTGGCGATGGCCGAGGCCGGCATCGGGGCAGGACAGGGGCATCGCATTGTTCTCGGCGCCGTGCTCGGCACCGGCGTCGGCGGTGGCATCGTCGTCGACGGCAAGCTGATCAACACCGACGGTTTTGCCGGCGAATGGGGCCATGGCCCCGCCATCGCCGCCGAGGCCGGCACGCCTCCGGTGAAAATCCCCGCCTTCGCCTGCGGCTGCGGCCAGAAGGGCTGCGTCGACACCATTGGCGGGGCGCGCGGACTGGAACGCCTGCACCGGCTGATCCACAAGGTCGATCTCGACAGCGAGACCATCATCGCCGACTGGCAGGCGGGCGAGCCGAAGGCGGCGCGCACCATCGACGTCTATGTCGATCTCGTCGCCTCGCCGCTCGCGCTGACGATCAACATCACCGGCGCGACCATCGTTCCGGTCGGCGGCGGGCTTTCCAATGCGGAACCGCTGCTGGCAGCCCTCGACGAGGCCGTTCGGGCGCGAACGCTGCGCCGCTTCCACCGGCCGCTGGTGGTACGCGGCCAATGCCGCATCGAGCCCGGCCTGATTGGTGCAGCCATCCTCGGGTTGAAGGAATTTGCAGGTGGCTGAGCGAAGACTCGAAGTCTGCGTCGACGATTATCATGGCTTGATGGCCGCCGTTACAGGCGGAGCGGACCGCATCGAGCTGTGTTCGGCCCTGTCGGTCGGCGGATTGACGCCGTCTAGGGGCCTCATGGACGCGGCCGCGAAACTGCCCGTCCCCTCCTATGCGATGATCCGCCCGCGCGCCGGCAATTTCACCTATGGCGCCGCCGAGATCGACATCATGAAGCGCGATATCGATACCGCCCGCGAGGCCGGCCTTCCGGGCGTCGTCTTCGGCGCCAACAGGGCCGACCGGCATCTGGACGAGGCCGTGCTTTCGACGCTGGTCGTCCATGCGCAGGGGCTCGGCATCACCCTGCATCGCGCCATCGACCTGACGCCGGATATCGCCGCCGCCGTGCGCCTTGCCGCCGATCTCGGTTTCGAACGTATCCTGACCTCCGGCGGCGCGAAGACCGCAACGCAAGGGCTTGATGGCCTCAGGCAGGCCTTCGACGCCGCCGCGGGCCGGCTGACGATCATGCCGGGCTCCGGCATCAATATCGAGACGGTCGAGGCCATCCTGGCCGCCGAACCCTTTGCCGAAATCCACGCCTCCTGCGCCGCACCTGTGATCGCGCCGGATGCGCGCGTGCTCGACATGGCTTTCGCCTCGCCCGCCGAGCGGCGCACCGATGCGGACAAGGTTCGCGCCTTGCGCGCCCGCATCGCCGAACTGCCCTGACGACACGGAAAATTCCGCCCGGTCGGGTCATTCCATTTGTTCGCGAGCCAGACTAATGTCGCGGCCGGAATGGCAGAGGTGGAGGTTTTCATGGAGTCGGGGGCGGGGAGCGGCTTGCGCATCGGCGTGATCGGCTGCGGTACTATTTCGGCGACCTATATGCGCAATGCGCGGCTGTTTGCCGGGGTGGAGATGCGCGCCTGCGCCGATATTTCCGCCGACATGGCCGCCCAGCGCGCCGCCGAATACGGCCTGACCGCAATGAGCGTCGATACGCTGCTGGCCGATCCGGAGATCGACCTCATCCTCAACCTCACCGTGCCCAACGTCCATTTCGACATTTCGCAATCGGCGCTGGCGGCGGGCAAGCATGTGTTCACCGAAAAACCGCTGGCCGCGAGTTTCGCCGAGGGCAAGCGGCTGGTCGAGGAAGCACAGCGGCGGGGCCTGAGGATCGGCTCGGCCCCGGATACGTTTCTGGGTGCGGCCGGACGCCGGGCGCGAAAACTCGTCGATGACGGCGCCATCGGCCGGCCGGTCAGCGGCACGGCCTTCATGTTCGGGCGCGGCATGGAGCATTGGCATCCCAATCCGCAATTCTTCTACCAGCCGGGCGGCGGCCCGGTGCTCGACATGGGGCCCTATTACCTGACGATGCTCGTCAACCTGCTCGGCCCGGTGCGCTCCGTCGTGGCATTGACCACGCGCGGCCGCGAGGAGCGGCTGATCACCGCCGAAGGCCCGTTCAAGAACAAGATGTTTCCGGTGGAGACCCCAACCACGGCGCTGTCACTGCTCGAATTCGAAAACGGCGCGCTGGTCAATTTCGGCGCTTCCTGGGATGTTTTCCGCCATTCCAACCACCCCATCGAGTTGCACGGCACCGAAGGCTCGCTGCGGCTGCCCGATCCCGATACGTTCGGCGGCACAGTCTCGCTGTCGTCGGCCGGCGCGGATTGGGCGGATTTCGACAGCGAGACCGCACCCTATGGCGCCCATAACTGGCCGCATGCCGCGCCGGACCGCGCCAATTATCGGATGCTCGGCGTCGCCGATCTGGCGCGGGCCATCACCGAGGGGCGACCGGCGCGCGCCGAAGGCGATCTGGCGCTGCATGTACTGGAGATCATGGAGGCCATCCTGCACTCGGGCGAAACCCGATCTTCCGTAAGCCTCTCTACCCGCATCGAGCGGCCGAACGCGCTCGGCAAGGACGAAGCACGGAGCTTTCTGGCATGACGGCGACCTTCAAAATCCTGATCTGCGACCTGATCGGCCTGCGTTTCGATGCCGACCGCCGGCCGGATCACAGCGAGGTCAGGGCGCATATCGAGGCGCGGGGCGGGCGTTTCCATGAAGGACCGCTTGATCCGGCCGCCAGCCTGCCGCCCGGCCTACATTTCTTCTACCAGCCCGATCTCAGCCGGCGCGAGGAGCTGCTCGGCGAAACGGCGGACGGGCGTTATGACGGGCTGATCGCGGCGGCGACCTTCATTCCGGCCGAGGCCCGGTTTGCGCTCGGCGGCGTGCGCATCGGCGCCGGTACCGGCAATATGGGCTCCGCCTCCTGGGGCGGCGGCAGCGGTATGGGCGGTGAGGCCGTGCTGATGAACACGCCCGGCTTCAACAGTCGCGCCACGGCACAGATGGCGATGAAAGCCGTGTTGCGCGTCCTGCCCGACCTGCCCGTCGAGCGGCTGGAAGCTTTGGTGGAGGCCGGCGATTTTGATACCGGCAAGGATCTACGGCTGTTTCCGACCGAGAAGCTGGAGGGCAAGCGCTTCGCCGTCATCGGCTACGGCAATATCGGCCGGGAAGTGGCAAAGCTGGCGCGCGCCTTCGCCATGCAGGTCGTCATCCACGCCCGCGAACGCCACCGCGCATCCATCGAATCCGAAGGCTTTGCCTATGCCGCCTCGATAGCGGAGGCGGCAGCGGGCGCAGATGTCCTCAGCATCCATATCGGCCTCGGGCCGCTGGATGCCGCCGGGCGTTATGCCAATCAGGATCTGATCGGCGAGACGGTGTTTTCCGCGCTGGCGGATGGGGCGGTGCTGGTCAATTACGACCGTGGCGAACTGGTGGATGCCGCCGCCCTCGACCGGGCGCTGGCCTCCGGCAAGCTCAGCCATGCCGCCATCGATGCCGATCTGTTCAAGGATGCGGAAACCGGCGCACTCTCCGGGCCGATGTTGCCCTATCTGCCGCTCGCCAAACGCCATCCCGGCAAATTGTCGCTGCTGCCGCATGCCGCCGCCGATACCGACCATCCCTCGCGTGTCGCAGGCGCAAAACAGGCGGTCGACCAGATATTCGATCTCGCCTTGAACAGGCGCGTCACCAATCTCAAGGGCAGCCTGCCGGGCGGCTATGTCGATGCTGGCGCCGTTTCGCCGCCGGGCATCGGCACGATCAACGCGCGCGGGCTTGCCGCTTTTCTGGGCGAGGAGGGGGCGTCGCTGCGCGAGCTGACGATGCGCACCACCGAATTGCTGGCCGCCTTCGAGACGGCGCGCGGCGAGGGGCGGCTGGAGGTGGAAATAGCCGCGCAGGGCGGGGATTTTGTCGATCTCGCCAACCGCACCATTCTGCTGCTGGCAAAACTCGGCCTGCCGGGGCCTTATCGCGGCGATTGAGCGTCCATCAGGCTCAGCGCATCCTGCAGGCTCGGCATGGCGAGGCCCGCGCCCTTGCGGGTGACGGCCATGGCCCCGAAGGCATTGGCAAGACGGCAGCATTCGCGGCCGCTCAGGCCCGTGAGACGGCCATGGATATGGCCGGCGGCGAAGGCATCGCCCGCGCCTGTCGTATCCGTCACCTCGACCGCGAACCACGGCGCGCGGTCGGTGCTGCCGCGCTGGCAGAGCAGCGACAGCGAACCATGCCCCTTGAGCGCGATGCGCCTGATACCGCCGCCCAGCAGCGCCTCGATCATTGGCCCGAGCACGCTGTCCGCCGGCCGGTCGAGCAGCCGGGGCAGATCGGCGCTGTCGAGCATGATCGTATCGAGCTTCGGCAACAGGGCGAGCACGTCGGCCGCAATCGTCGAGACGACGCCGCCGGGAATGTCGAGGCTGACGGGAATGTTTCGCGCGACGGCGAGATCGATGGCCTTGCGCGCCGCTTCCGATTGCGGCGCCTGCAGCAGCGCATAGCCGGAAAGATGGAACAGCGAGGCCCCATCGAAGGCATCCTCGATCACGGCGCCGGGCGCCAGCCGCGCATTGGCGCCGCGATAGGCGAACATGGTGCGTTCGCCGCTCGTACCGACGGTGACGACGTTGATCTGGGTCGGCTCGGAGGCATCCGTGCCGATCCAGTGTGTGACGATGCCCGTCGCGGACAGGTCGGACATGGCCTGCCGGCCCCAGGCATCGTTGCCGACGCGGCCGATCATCCGGGCTTCATGCCCGGCACGGGCCAGCGTGATGGCCGTGTTCGTCGCCGACCCGCCAATCACAGCCATCTGCCGGGTGGCGATCGCTTCCCCGCCCTCGGCCGGATAGGCGGGGATATCGAGAACGAGATCGATATTGATATCCCCGAGCAGGACGACAACGGCCATCGGTGAGGTCTCAGAACTCGATATGCATCTGGTCGATGGCCTGATCGACGTCGGCGATGATGTCGTCGATATGCTCGATGCCGACCGAGAAACGCACGAGGCCGTCGACCACGCCCATCGCTTCACGCTCCTGGCTCGGAATATCGAGGAAGGCCATGGTTGCCGGAACCTGCGTCGTGGTGCGCAAGCCGCCGAGGCTGGCGGCGAAGCAGCACAGCTTCAGCCGCTTGAGCAGGCGCGCGCCCGAGGGTTCGTCGACAACCTGGAAGGACAGCATCGCGCCGCCGCCCTTCAGTTGCTCGCTGGCCGACTCATAGTTCGGGTGCGAGGGCAGGCCGGGATAGAAGACGCGCTTGACCTTCGGATGGCTTTCGAGGTGCTTGGCGAGCGCCAAGGCGTTGGCGCACTGCTTTTCGAGGCGCAGCGCCAGCGTCTGGGCGCCGCGCAGCAGCAGCCAGGCATTGAAGGGCGAGAGCGGCGCGCCGAGCTTGTTCAGCGTGTTCCAGCGCACATCCTCCAGCCAGTCGGCCGGCAGGATGTCGGATTTCAGCGTGATGACGCCGCCGACGGCATCGTTATGGCCGCCGATGAACTTGGTGGCGCTTTCGACGACGACGTCGACGCCGAATTCATGCGGGCGGCAGACGGCCGGCGAGGCAAAGGTGTTGTCGCAGATGACGACGATGCCGCGCGCATGCGCGATCTCGACCAGCTTCTTCAGCGGCGGCACCTTCATCGTCGGGTTGGCGATGGCCTCGACATAAAGAACCTTGGTCTCGTCGGTGAAGGCGTTTTCGACGGCGCGCACGTCGGTGCAGTCGACGAGGCTGACCTTCAGGCCGAAATCCTGGGCGCGGTGGTCGAAGAATTCATGCGTCGAGGAATAGGTGGTGAGATCGGCAACGACATGGTCGCCGGCCTTGAGGATGCCGAACAGCGCATGCGAGATCGCCGCCATGCCGGAGGCGGTGGCGAGGCAGGCGGTGCCGCCGGTCAACTGGGCGATGTGTTCTTCCAGCTTGTATTCGGTCGGGTTGCCGCAGCGCGAATAGATGTTCACTTCCTTGCGGGCGCCGGCCACGATCTGGTCGTAGATATCGCCGGCATACTGGAAGTTGGCCGACATGTAGATCGGGTAGCTGATCGACTGGGAATGTTCTTCCGCCTCGTAGAACACGGCGCGGCTGGCGAATTCGTAGTCTTTGGAAGACATGGGGCTTACTCCTGGGACATCATTCCTTCACGGCGCCGCCGACAAGGGCGGCCGTGATCTGGCGTTCGAAGAAAATGAAGAGGACGAGCGGCGCGATCGCCGCGATCAGGATCGCCGCCAGCATCACCGGATAGTTGGTGATATGCTCGCCGACGAAATCGGTCAGGCCGACGGGCAGGGTCTTGCGCGCCGGATTGTTGATGAACACGACCGGGAACAGGAAATCGTTCCACACCCAGATCATGTTGACGATGCCAACCGTGAACATGGCCGGCTTGGCGATCGGCAGGGCGATCTTGCGGAAGATCAGCCATTCCGAGGCGCCGTCGACGCGGCCTGCATCGAAGAGCTCGCGCGGCAGCGTATTGAAGAAGGCTTGCATGATGAAGATCGACACCGGCACGTTGAAGGCCGCCGTCGGCAGGATGACGCCGAGATGGGTGTCGAGCAGGCCGGCGCCGCGCAGCATCACCACCAGCGGCACCAGCGCCACATAGGCGGGGATCACCATCGCCGCCGTCAGGCCCAGCTCCACCGCCGGCATCCAGCGCGGCCGGTAGATGGCCAGCGCATAGCCGGCCAGCGTCGAGACGAAGACGGTAATGATCGTCGCGCCCGCCATGATGATGAGCGAATTGACCGCATAACCGCCGAGCGCGCCGCCGCTCCAGGCCCCGGCATAGGCGTCGAAATTCAGGCTGGTCGGGAAGGACCAGACCGAGCGCATGAATTCCTTGTTGGTCTTGAAGGTGCTGTAGATCATCCAGATGAACGGGAAGACGACCAGAGCCACATGAAAGGTCAGGACGGCGAGCACGATGCTGCTCGTGCGGTTCCAGCGGTGGACGACGGTCTGGTTCATGCGTCACCCTTCCGCTTCAGATACCGGAAAACGACCCAGGCGGCGAGCGCCGTCAGCACCATCTGGGCAAAGCCGATGGTCGCGGCATACCCCATCTCGAAGCTGCCGAAGCCTATCTTGTAGAGATAGGTGGAGACCACCTCGCTGGCATGGCTGGGTCCGCCATTGGTCAGCACGAAGACCAGCGAGAAGGTTTTCAGCGACCCGATGATCGCCAGCAGCGAATTGGCGCGCACCGCATCCCAGACCATGGGAATGGTGATCGAGAAGAACTTGCGCCAATGGCCGGCGCCGTCGATCTCCGCCGCCTCATAGACGCTTTCCGACACGGAGCGCACGGCAGCGGTGAACAGCAGCACATACAGCCCGAGATAGGTAAAGCTCATGACCACGACGACGGCGAGGAAGGCGGTATCGGATTCGCCAAGCCAGCCGCGCTTCAGGCTATCCAGCCCCACCGCCTTCAGGCCTGCGTTCACCAGGCCGAAATAGGGGTTGTACATGAAGCGCCACAACAGCCCGATGCAGATCTCGCTGACCATGACCGGCACGAGATAGAAGAACAGGAAGATGCGGGAAAAAGCCGGGACGATGCGAACCAGGCAATAGGCGATCGCCAGCGCCAGGAACACCTGGAAGACGATGGCCGAGAGCGCCACGAGCAGGTTGCGGCCAAGCGAGGCCCAGAAGATCGGATCGGCGGCGAGCCGCAGGAAGTTTCCGGCGCCGACGAAGAGCGGCTGCGAGGCGCCGTCCCATTGGAACATCGACAGCCAGCCGGCATAAACAACCGGATAGGCGACGAAGGCGAAGACGAAAATCAGCGCCGGCGCCAGAAAGGCGAGCGCCGCCCGATTGTGTCTCTTCGCAAAGCCGATATCCGCGCTCATGGGTCCGCCGGTTCCATTGATTGTTTCGGGCCGCCGAGCATGCCGGCGACCCTGAACTCATGAAGGCTTACTTGTTGGCCTTCAGCGCGTCTTCGAGCTTCTTGGCGGCGTCGGCAGGCGCAACGGAACCATCCAGCGCACCCTGCAGCGAGGTGTAATAGATGTTGGTCGCGGCCGGCGGCATCGCCGTGTCGTAGAAGGAGTCGAGATGGCCGGCCGAATTCATCAGGTCGTTGCTGATGCCGTAGAGGACCGGGCCGGCAGCGGCTTCCGTGGTGGCGCCCTTGACGGTCACCATGGTCTTGCGCAGCTCGACATACTTGGTCATCACCTCAGGCGACGACAGGAACTTCAGCAGCGTCACGGCATCGGCCTTGTTCTCGGCCTTTTCGGAAATGCCGAAGGAGGCGGCAACGCCGGCGAGCACGTCGGACTGGTCGCCCTTGCCACCATCGACCTTCGGGAAGGCGAAGAAGCCGAGTTCGAAACCTTCCGGCGCATCGGAAGACGCGCCGATCTGCCAGGTGCCGTTCAAGAGCATCGCGGCCTGGCCGTTCAGGAACAGCATGTTGGCTTCCTGGTCGCTCATGCCGTTGAAGCCGGTCGGGAAGTATTCCTTCTTGGCAAGCTCGGCGACCTTCGTGAAGGCCTGTTCGCCTTCGGGCCCAAGCGTTGCGGCGGCATCGCCATTGACAAAGGAGGCGACGACGCCCGAGCCCTTCAGGCGCATTTCCATGTACTGGAACCAGAAAGTGGCAGGCCACGAATCCTTGTTGCCGAGCGAGAAGGGCACGATGCCATCGGCCTTGATCTTTTCGGCCAGCGCCATCAGCTCGTCATATGTCTTGGGCGTTTCCCAGCCCTTTTCCTTGAACAGCGCCTTGTTGTACCAGAAGACGACGGAGTCGACGTCGACGGGAACGGCATAGGTATGGCCGTCCTTGCTGGTCTGGGCGATGGCGCTTTCGAGGAAGCTCTCGCGCCAGCCGTCCTTGGCGAGATCCTGGTCGAGCGCATACATCTGGCCGCCCTTGACGAAGGCGTTCAGGAAGCCGCCGGGCAGGGTGTAAAAGACATCGGGGGGATTGCCGGAAGCCATCGCCGTGTTCAGCTTGGTCTTGTAGGAGGACTGTTCGGCCGCCACGACGTCAAGCTTGATGTCGGGATGCTTCTTGGCGAATTCGTCGAGCGCGAAGTTGATGAAATCGACCTTGTCCTGCTGCCCGGCATAGGCATGCCAGAACGAAAGCTCGCCGGCCATGGCCGGAAATGCCGCAAACGCCAGCGCGGCGCCGGCGATCAGAAGACGTTTCAACTTCACAGGTCATCCTCCCCGAAAAGGTTTATGCAGCGTCCTTCGCTGCTCAATGTAGTGATGCCACAACAAAAATCCCATGTCTATAGTGACACCACAACATGCCCATGCTAGCTTTGGCCATCGACAGCGAGAAAGCCGCCATGAACGTTGACCTGCGTGGTCCCTCCAGCCCAGCCAGCAGCCGGCTGCGAAGCGTCCTGCCGAAATTGTCGGACTCCGAGCGCCGCGTGGCGCTGTGGGTGCTGGAAAATGTCGACGCCACCATCCGCAATTCCATGTCGGCCATCGCCCAGGCCGTCGATGTCAGCGATACGACCGTGCTGCGCATGTGTCGCACCGCCGGCTTCGAGGGCTTCACCGACCTCAAGCTGGCGCTGGCGCAGGAGCCGCGCGAGGCCCGCGACGACACCTCCAGCGAAACCCATGCCAGCGACCTGCAGGCCGCCGGCCGGCTGTTCCGCGCCGTATCGCAGGCGATCAGCGATACGCAAGGGGTGCTGAACGAGGCGGGTTTCGCCAGGGCGCTCGACCTGATCGCCGGGGCCCGCCACATCCTCGTCGGCGGCGTCGGCGGCTCGGGGATCGTCGCGCAGGCCTTCTACCAGCGCTGCATTCGCCTGGGCCAACGCTGCGACGCGCCGATCGACTCGCAGCTGCAGATCATGCATGCGGCGCTGACCGGCCCCGAAGATCTCGTCGTCGTCATCTCCTATTCCGGCATTACCAGCGATCCCGTGCTCATCCTTCAGGAGGCAAAATCCCGAGGGGCGGCGACGCTATGTATCACCGGCAACAGCGCCTCGCCGCTCGCGCGGCTTGCCGATGTCGTGCTGGTCAGCGTCTCGCACGAGCAGGGCAGCGAGCCGATGGCGGCGCAGATCGCCCAGATGACCCTCGTCGACGCCCTCTATTCGGCGCTCGTCGCGCGCAATGCCGAGCAGGCCCAACTGACCGAAGAACGGATGGTCAACGCCATCCTGCCCAAATCGATCTAAAAGCAATTCCAGCAAAAGTGTGCAGCGGTTTTGCGTCCGGAATTGCTCCAACCATGAAACAGGTATCGTCCCCGTGAAAATCCAGATTTATACCATGCAGACCGTTTCCGAAGCCCTGGCCGCCGCAGCCGCGGGCGTCGATTATCTCGGCCTGACGCCCTCAAATCGCGGCCTGCCGGGCGAAATCAGCTTCGAGACCGCGCGCGAGATCGCCGATGCCGTCAAGGGCAAGGCGGAGCGCGTGGCGCTGTCGGTGGAAAGCGATCTCGGCCTGATCGCCGACATGGTCGCCGCCGTCCGTCCCGACGTCCTGCATCTGTGCGGCAATATCGCGCTGGTGACGCCGGATCATGTGCGGCAGTTGCGCGAAACCCTGCTGCCGCTCTATCCGGAACTGCGCATCCTGCAGGCGATCCCGATGACCGGGCCGGAAGCGCTGGACCATGCGGCCGCCTTCGAGCCCTATTCCGACAGCTTCATCCTCGATTCCGTCGCCGCCCATATCGATGGCATCGGTGCGGCCGGCGTCACCCATGACTGGTCGCTCTCCCGGGAAATCGTCAAGCGCAGCAAGCTGCCGGTGATCCTCGCCGGCGGCCTCGGCCCCGACAACGTCGCCGCCGCCATCGAAGCCGTCAAGCCCTGGGCGGTGGATTCGCTGACCCACACCAACAAGCCGCTGCCGGAAGGCGGTTTCCGCAAGGACATCGACAAGATCGCCGCCTTCGTAAAAGCCGCCCGCGCCGCCTGAGCGAGAAGCGCCGGCACCGCAATCCATCGCTTTCCTCCGTCATGGTCGGGCTTGTCCCGACCATCTAAGCACGGATGAGATAATCCATTATCTTCAATTGCTTGGCGGATGTTGGCAGATGGTCGGGACAAGCCCGACCATGACGTGGAGATTGAGGGAAAGCTTGTCAAAAATGAAAAGGGGGCGGCGCCATCGGCACCGCCCCTTTCTGTTTTATAGTCTTCGCCAAACCTCAGCCGGCATTTGCCCGCAATGGTTGGGCCTCGGCGCGCGCAATCGAGTCCGCCGCTTCCATGATGGCATGGGTGTCGATGCCGAAATGGGCGTAGAGGTCGGCGATAGTGCCGGTCTGGCCGAAATGCTCGACGCCGAGCGACACCGTGCGGTGGCCCTGCACCGAACCCAGCCAGCCGAGCGTCGCCGGATGGCCGTCGGTGACGGTGATCAGGCTGGCGGCGCGCGACACGCTGTCGAACAGCGTTTCGATATGGCTGCGGGCATTGATCTCCCCGTGGCGGCGGGCGCGTTGCGCCGCCGTCCAGCCGGCGTTCAGCCGGTCGGCGGAGGTGACGGCCAGCACGGCGATATCGCCATGCGCTTCGGCCATGCGGCCTGCCGCCATCAGCACTTCCGGCGCGATGCAGCCCTGATAGGCGAGCACGATGCGGGTGCGGGCGGACGGCGCGCGCAGCCAGTAGGCGCCGTCGATGACGCCCTGGCGGAAGGCCGGATCCTCGCGGCGCAGCGCAATCTGCTCCAAGGGCCGCGTCGTCAGGCGCAGATAGACCGAGCCGCCGGTCTCGTCGCGCAGCCAGGTGCGGGTGTCATGGCCGCCATCGCCGTCGCGCTGCATATAGTCGAAGGACCAGTCCATGATCACCGACAATTCGTCGAGATAGGCCGGCTCGAAGCTGGCAAGACCGTCCTGGCTCATGCCGATGAGCTGCGAGCCGATCGACTGATGCGCGCCGCCTTCCGGGGCCAGCGTCACGCCGGAGGGCGTGCCGACGATCATGAAGCGGGCATCCTGGTAGCAGGCATAGTTCAGGGCATCGAGGCCACGGGCCACGAAGGGATCGTAGACCGTGCCGATCGGTAGCAGCCGCTCGCCGAACAGCGAATGCGAGAGGCCGGCAGCGCCCAGCAGCAGGAACAGGTTCATTTCGGCAATGCCCAGCTCGATATGCTGGCCGGCCGGGCCGAATTCCCATTTCTGCACCGAAGGCACCCGCTCATCGCGGAACGTATCCGCTTGTTTGTCGCGGGCGAAAAGGCCGCGGCGATTGACCCAGGGACCGAGATTGGTCGAGACCGTGACGTCAGGCGCCGTGGTGACGATGCGCTGCGACAGGGCGTCGTCGCGCTGGGCCAATGCATCGAGGATCTTGCCGAAACCGGCCTGCGTCGACAATTCGCGGTCTTCGAGGAAGACCGGGCCGGAGGCGGGCAGGGCGGGAGACTTGAAGCGGCGCGGGCCTTCGGCGAAGAAGGGCACCGTCTTGAGGAATTCGCGCGCCGGCTGGGGCGAGGGGATGGCGCCGAATTTTTCCCATTCCTCGCCCGGCCTGACGCCGATGCGGGTCTGGAAGGTCTCCATCTGCGCCTTGGTCATCAGGCCGGCATGGTTGTCCTTGTGGCCGGCCAGCGGCGTGCCCCAGCCCTTGATCGTATAGGCGAGGAAGACGGTCGGCCGGTCGTGATCGATGCTCTCGAAGGTGCGGACCAGCGTTTCCAGGCAATGGCCGCCGAGATTGTTCATGAGGTCGGAGAGCTGCTCGTCGCTGCGCGAGGCGAGAAGTGCTGCGACACCCGGCTCGCTGCCGATATCGTCGGTCAGGCGCTTGCGCCAGGCCGCACCGCCCTGGAAGGTGAGGGCGGAATAAAGCTGGTTCGGACACCGGTCGATCCAGCCGCGCAGCGCCTCGCCGCCGGGCTCCTTGAAGGCGGCTTCCTGCAGCGCGCCGTATTTCAGCACCTTCACATCCCAGCCGAAGGCGGTGAATATGCCCTCGATGCGCTGCCACAGGCCTTCGCGGATGACGCCGTCGAGGCTCTGGCGGTTATAGTCGATCACCCACCAGGTGTTGCGCAGGTCGTGCTTCCAGCCTTCCTGCAGGCATTCGTAGATATTGCCTTCGTCAAGCTCGGCATCGCCGACCAGCGCGATCATGCGACCGGTGGGCTGCTTCTTCGACCATTGCTTGGCGGCGATGTAATCCTGCACGATGGAGGCGAAGGCGGTGATCGCCACGCCGAGACCGACCGAACCGGTGGAGAAATCGACGTCGTCGATATCCTTGGTGCGGCTCGGATAGGACTGCGCGCCACCGAAACCGCGGAAATTCTCCAGCTTCTCGCGGGTCTGATTGCCCATCAGGTACTGGATGCCGTGGAAGACCGGCGAGGCATGCGGCTTGACCGCGACGCGATCTTCCGGCCGGAGCACATGGAAATACAGCGCCGTCATGATCGAGGCGAGCGATGCGGATGAGGCCTGATGGCCCCCGACCTTTACCTCGCCCTTTTCGCGCAGATGGTTGGCGTTGTGGATCATCCAGCAGGCATGCCACAGAACCTGTTTTTCCAGATCCTTCAGGCATGCCAGCCGAGCTGGCGTCAAGGCCGGCGCAGTCATCGTGGTCTCACTCCCTATAGTCCCGACAAGGGGAAATGCTACACCTGAATTCAGGGTAAAAGTGATCTCAATTGACCGTTCAGGATAAAATTGCGAAAACTTCTTTCGATATCTCTTCTAAATCCGGTCAATCATGCCTCCTTCCAAATCCGCTCTCGATCCCGCCTCCATCCGCATCCTCGACCTGTTGCAGCAGAATGCCGAAATGAGCGTTTCGGAGCTGGCCGAGGCGACCGGCCTGTCGGCCTCGCCCTGCTGGCGGCGCGTCAACGATCTCAAGGAAAGCGGCGTCATCAAGGGCTCGGTGGCGCTGGTGGATGCGCAGGCGCTTGGGCTGGCGGTCAACGTCTTCGTGCAGGTGTCTCTTAAGCAGCAGGACCGGGAATCGCTCGACGTCTTCAACGCCGCCATCCGCACCAAGCCGGAAATCGTCGAATGCTACCTGATGACCGGCGAGGCGGATTACATGCTGCGGGTGGTGGTCGAAGATCTGATGAAATTCCAGGCGCTGGTGGTCGATTTCCTCACCCGCATTCCCGGCGTCGCCAATATCCGCTCCAGCTTCGCGCTGAGCCAGATCAAATACACCACGGCGCTGCCCACCGGCCATCTGAAGACCGGCCGCACGGGTGGATGAATAAACCGCCGTTTTTGCCTTACGTCAAAGATCGCACCGCCGGCCGGGCGTAAACCCATGCCAGTCCTTGAACCAATGGAGACTGACATGCTTATTCGCGCAACCGGTACTCTCGTAGCCGCCGGCTTCATGGCCCTGATGGCCTTCCCCGCGCTTTCCGCCGAAATCGAAGTGCATATGCTCAACAAGGGCGCCGCCGGCGCCATGGTATTCGAGCCCGCTTATATCAAGGCCAATCCCGGCGACACCATCGTTTTCAAGCCGATCGACAAGGGCCACAACGTCGAATCCGTCAAGGACATGATCCCCGAAGGCGTCGAGCCGTTCAAGAGCAAGATGAACGACACCTTCAGCCTGCCGGTGACCAAGGAAGGCGCCTATCTCGTCAAATGCACGCCGCATTA
>JAFKJU010000095.1 GCA_017305935.1 Hyphomicrobiales bacterium
AAACTTATAAGAGCAAATTTGCGGAGCCATGCCTTTTGAAATTGAAGGGTCGTTGAATGTCATCTTCAACCTGTCTTCTCCTAAGCGTTCCCACGAAAAAACGATAGAATTTGTTTCGCCTATATTCCCGAGTAGACCCGCGCCGCCTTTGATGAACTCGATGGTGGTATCGTTTTGGGTGCTTTTATATTTTCCCTCTAGGGCAGCTTCGGAACATGCCGCAAGTATAAACGTAATAGCGGCTGCAAAAGTAGTTTTCAGAGACAGAGAAGCGATGTTCGGTAGCCGCATGGAATATCCCCTATGGCAAGTGAGCCTTGCTGCCGGTGGCGGTCTGGCAAGGGCCTTCGGCTCCGCTTGCCTATCAAAAATCACGACTTTTGACGGGCGAGCTGGCCATGCCCCTGCAAGCTTTAATCAAGTTGAAAATGGCTGAATTTTAAGTAATTCTAATTTATCGGATGGCAGTATTAAGCACCTTGCAAAAGTCGTGACTTTTGACCCATTATGAAATTCTAATAAATCCTCAAGAAACCTTCGTTATTGCTGTGACTTTCAGGGATTTCCAACGGGAGCCCCTGATGATGACCCACCTTCCTTCTTCCATCCGCCTTGTCGGCTATGCCCGCGTCAGCACCGATGGGCAGGATTTGGCCTATCAGCTCGACCGGCTCCGGGCGGCGGGGTGCACCAAGATTTTTCGGGAGAAGCGCAGCGGCAAGAACACGACCGACCGGCCCCAGCTCCGGCGGTTGCTGCGAGCCTTGAAGCCGGGGGACGTGGTGTTGGCGACGGTCACCGACCGCATGGCACGTGACCCGCTGGACATGCTCACTATCCTCCACAGCGTGAAGGCCTCCGGCGCAGGCCTGCGGCTCCTCGATGAGCCTTTCATCGATACCACCTCCGAGCTGGCCGATCTGTTCTTGTTCATTCTCGGCTGGTTTGCACGCTGGCATCGCCTGCGGATTCTGGAAAACACCGCCCACGGCCGGGAGATGGCCCGGCGCCGGGGCGTGAAATTCGGGCGGCCGCTGAAGCTCACGCCAAGCCAGCAGAGTGAGGCCCGGGCTCGGCGTCGAGCCGGTGAGCATGTGGCCGCGCTGGCGCTGGCCTTCGGTGTCAGCAAAAGCACCATTGTCCGACTGGGCTAGCCTAAAGACCGGAGCGGGCTAAGTGTTAGGCCGCAGCGGCGGCCGGAGCGGGAACAGGCTTCACGGGCTTGAAATCGTCCGAACCAACTTCCGTTGCCCGTTCCTTGAGAGCCTCGTACTTGTCATGAGTTACGCCCACAGCTCCGCTCTCATACAGCTTCCGGATTACCTTGTGGGGGTTCAGGATCACGGCATGGGAAAAGCGCCCCGCCGAGCCCTTAGCCGTCCGGATAAACCCTAAGTTCTCCAGTTGCTCGATACGCTCCTGCCACATGCGAACCGCCTTAACGCCGGTATAGCCGGAATGCGTGGCGAGAGCGGCCGCAGCGCCAAGGGAGACGTACATTTCCTTGTAGGCCCTGCACCACAATTCAAAGAAGGTCGAGCCCGCAGGCTTGCCCTTC
>JAFKJU010000021.1 GCA_017305935.1 Hyphomicrobiales bacterium
GCGCTGGTGACTGGGTTCCGGCGGCAGCTCGAGATTGGAGAGCAGGAAGGGCAGCCCGATGCTGGCGGCGATCAGCGAGGCGATGATGACGCCCGCCGCCAGAAAGATCGCCAGATCGCGCGCCGGAAACGGCGAACCGTCATACATGGCCAGCGGCAGGGTCAGGATGCCGGCCAGGGTGATGGCGCCGCGCACGCCGGCGAGCGAGACCGCCACCACCAGCCGCCAGTTCGGCTTGGCGATCGCCCGCCCCTTGCGCGCCGCGCGATAGAGCGTGAAGCGCAGGGACACCCAGACCCAGAGCAGGCGCAGCAGCGCCAATGCGACGTTGATCGCCACGACATAGATGACAAGCCAGATCGGTTCGTGATGGCCGGTATCGGTCACCACCTGCGCGGCGCCGGCGACGATGCTCGGCAACTGTTCGCCGAACAGCACGAAGATGACGCCGTTGAGGGTGAACTGCACCATGTCCCAGACGGCGCCGCGCCGCACCCGGGTCGCGGCGAGCGTATGCCCGCTTTGCTCCGCATAACTCATGGTGATCCCGGCCGCGACGGCGGCAAGAATGCCGGAGCAATGCAGTTTTTCCGCCAGAAGATAAGCGCCGAACGGGATGAGAAGACTGACGAGGATCTGCGAACCCGGCTCCTCGCCAAGCTTGCGCGTCAGGATGTCCTTGACCTTCATCACCACCCAGGTCACGCCGGCGCCGATGACGATGCCGCCGAGCGAAAGCCACAGGAAGGTGCCGAAGGCCGATGTCAGCGAGAACGTGCCCGTCAGCGCCGCAGCAACCGCAAATCGCATGCAGACGAGGCCGGAGGCGTCGTTCAGCAGCGATTCGCCTTCGAGAATATGCATCACCCGCTTGGGGATCGGCACGCGAGCGGTGATCGCCGACACCGCGATCGGATCGGTCGGCGACACGATGGCGGCGAGCGCGAAGGCGACCGCCAGCGGCATCGACGGGATCATCCAGTGAATGAACAGGCCGACGCCGAGAACCGTGAAAACCACGAGGCCGAGCGCCAGTTCAAGGATGGTTCCCTTGTCGCGAAAAAGCCCTTCCTTGGGAATGCGCCAGCCATCGAGGAACAGAAGCGGCGGCAAGAACAGCAGGAAGAAGATATGCGGTTCGAGCGCCACCTTCGAGCCCGTGACGCCGGCGATCGCCGCGCCGAGCGCGATCTGCACCAGGGGCAGGGGAATGGCGACCGGCGAAAGCCGCGCCAGCGTGCCGCTGACGACGACGGCAAGCAAGAGGATGAGGGCGATGCCGATGCTTTCCATGCGCTATCCCTGTCTGGTCTGCACGCCGAGTTTAGGAAAGGCGGCGGGCAAGGACAAGGTCGGCTGCCGATCATGGCGTGCGGACCGTTATGCGGCGGCGTTCTCGATCTTCGGAAGGAACCAGGTGAGAAGTCCGGCAAGCGGCAGGAACGAGCAGATGGTGTAGACGGTCTGGACGCCGTAGCGGTCGGCCAGGATGCCGAGAAGTGCGGCGGCGATGCCGCCAAGTCCGAAGTTCAGGCCATAGAACAGGCCGCCGATCAGGCCAACCCGATGCGGCAGCAGTTCCATCGCATAAATCAGGATCGAGGCGAAGGCGCTGGCCATGATCAGGTTGATCGACACTGTCAGTACGCCGGTCCAGAACAGATCGACATGCGGCAGGATCAGCGTCAGCGGAAGCGGACCCAGGACCGAAATCCAGATGATCCGGTAGCGCCCGATGCGATCGCCGACGATGCCGCCGATCAGCGCGCCGGCCGCCGAGGCCAGCAGGAAGATGAACAGCATCATCTGCGCCGAGGGGATGGAGAGACCGAACCGCTCCATGAGATAGAATGTGTAGAACGACCGGAAGCTTTCGCCATAGGCGTTCTTGGTGAACATCAGCAGCGTCAGGACCACCAGCCCGACGCCGATGGTTGCCGGCGCGTGACGCAGGGTGCCGCCCGCCTTGCCGCCATTCGCCTGCATTGCCGCGAAGGCGGCGCCGATCTCGCGCTGGCGGCTGCCGATCCACACCAGGAGCGCCATCGCCAGCAGCGCCAGCACCGCGAACCAGGCGAGACTCGGCTGTCCCCAGGGCACGATCACCAGCGCCGCGAAGACCGGGCCGAGCGCGCCGCCGGCCTGACCGCCGACCTGGAACAGTCCCTGCGCCAGTCCCTGCCGGCCGCCGGCGGCATAACGCGCCATGCGTGTCGCCTCGGGATGGAAGATAGACGAACCGATGCCGATCAGGGCGACGGAGACGAGGATCACCGCATAGCTGTGCGCAAAGGCGAGGCTGACCAGCCCCGACAGCGTGAACATCATCCCCACGACCGGCGAATAGGGCGCCGGATGCCTGTCCGTGACCATACCGATTGCCGGCTGCAGCAGCGACCCGGCGATCTGGAAGGTCATGGTGATCATGCCGATCTGCACGAAGTCGAGCGCATAGGCGTCCTTCAGGATCGGATAGGCCGCCGGGATCAGCGATTGCATGAGGTCGTTGAGAAGATGGGTGAGACCCAGAACGACCAGCACGGCGAGATGCGTCCTGGACCGAATCGTGGCGGGGATGGCGGTTGTCATGTCTGCCTTCGTGACTCACGCGAATACGACCGCGAAAGGTTTGCGGCGATATCCGCAAACCTTCTCGCGTCGTCGAACGCCGTCAAGTGCAAGCGCTTGGCCGGAGCGTTTCCGCTTTTCTTCGAATCGCGAAAACACCTGTCTGTTTGTCTGGTCGCATTCCCGGACGGAAAACCGCTTTGCACTTTTCCCGGAAATTACATCGTGCGGACGTTTTCCGCCTTCGACTTGCCGGTCTTGCGATCCTGGCCGATGTCGTAGCTGACCTTGTCGCCGTCCCTGAGCGGGCCCCCGGACTGGACGGCCGAGATGTGGACAAAGACATCCTGCCCGCCGCTGTCGGGGGTGATGAAGCCAAAGCCCTTGTCCTGATTGAAAAACTTAACGGTACCGGTTGCCATGTGTATCCTCAAGATAGAAGCGGCGTTCTGCCGCCGCCGGAGCTTATGCATCGACCGATGGCCCTGCAACCCTTTATTCGCGCTCCGACCGAGAGATGGACGCATTCCCGGGCATTGTTTCGTTGAAAACCGCACGAAGGCGACGCGACTTCCCACGATGAGCTCGATTGCCGAGAGCTTGACGTGCTGAAAGCCTGTCCCCGGTGCAAGGCGACCCGACGTCGCCGGGTGCTCTTAGTTGTTCACTTTATGTTCGTATCTGCTATGATTCCCAGCACGCCATGACGGGAGGACGACGATGTCGGATCAGCAAAACAGGTATGAGCGCTTCAAGGCATTGCATGAGGGCGGCGCGCCTTCGTCATTCCAAACCCCTGGGATGCCGGTTCGGCGCGCCTGCTGGCCAGTCTCGGTTTCGATGCGCTGGCGACGACGAGCGCCGGCTATGCTTTTTCGAGGGGCAGGCGGGATTCCTTCGCCAGCCTGACGCGCGGCGAGATCCTCGGCAATGCGGCGGAGATCGTCGGCGCCACCGACCTGCCCGTCTCCGCCGATCTCGAGGACGGCTTCGGGGCCGCGCCCGAAATCTGCGCCGAAACCATTCGCCTCGCCTGCGGCGTCGGGCTGGTCGGCGGTTCGATCGAGGATGCGACGGGCGATCCGGCCGCGCCGATCTATGCGATGTCGCAGGCGGTCGAGCGGGTTCGCGCAGCGGCCGAGGCGGCGCGGGGCCGGCCCTTCCTGCTGACGGCGCGGGCGGAGAATTTTCTCTGGGACAGGCCCGACCTCGACGACACGATCGAAAGGCTGCGCGCCTTTTCCGCCGCCGGCGCCGATGTGCTTTATGCGCCGGGTTTGCCGAGCCTGGAGGCGATCCGCACCGTCTGCGCCGCCGTCGACAAGCCCGTCAATGTGGTGATGGGACTGAAAGGCCCGACCTACACCGTCGCCGAACTGTCGGATGCCGGCGTGCGCCGGATCAGCGTCGGCGGTTCTTTCGCGCGGGCGGCGCTGGGGGCCTTGATGCGGGCAGCGGAGGAGGTCCGGCGCGCCGGCACGTTCACCTATGCCCGCGATGCGATTCCGGCCGGCGAAATTACCCGGCTCATGTCGTCGGAAAGGCGCGGCGCGCGAAACTGAGGGAAGGCCGCTTCCCATCCGGCAGTCTTATCGGTCTCCATGCAAGAGGCTTGCGAATCGCATAAGTACGTGCTTATGTGTCTGCATGATGGAGAACGATATTTTCCGGGCCCTGGCCGATCCGACCCGCCGCGCGATCTTCGAGAAACTGGCGGAAGGCGGCATGAATGCCAGCGCGCTGCGCGAGGGGATGGAGATCAGCCAGCCGGCGATGTCGCAGCATCTTGCGGTGTTGCGCGGGGCAGGGCTTGTGCGCGAGCAGCGACAGGGCCGTTTCGTGAATTACGAGGTCGATCCCGATGGGCTCGCCCATATCGCGCAATGGCTGGCGAAATACCGCGCCTATTGGCCGGCCCGCATCGAAGCTCTGAAGATCTTGCTGAAGGATATGGATCAATGAAGGATGCGAAGGCCGACGCGCGGGAACACAATATAGAACAGGAATACGATCTGGATGCGCCGCCGGAAAAGGTCTGGCGGGCGATCAGCATCGCGGAATTCCGGGAAAACTGGTTGCCGAAGGCGGCGCTTGCCGATCCCGACGCGGTCGCCGTCATTCCAGGGCAGACGGTGCGCTACAGGCTGCGCGAGGAGGTTCCGCCCTTTCTGGAAAGCACCGTCACCTTCACCATCGCCCCGAACGCGGCCGGCGGCACCAGCCTGCGGATCGTCCACGAACTGATCGGCGCGCCATCCGCGCGGAGCGGAAGGACCGCCGCCAACGCCAACGCGTTCTCGCTTCTGCGCGCCGCCTGACGCGGCACGCCTTTTCCCCGACAACCTGACAGATTGGAGTTCGCCGATGCGCGAAGCGATGCAACTCGTCCCCATGGTCGTGGAGCAATCCTCGAGAGGGGAGCGCTCTTTCGACATCTATTCCCGGCTGCTGCGGGAGAGGATCATCTTTCTCAACGGCGAGGTGAACGATACCGTTTACGCCCTGGTCTGCGCCCAGCTTCTGTTCCTCGAAGCCGAGAACCCGAAAAAGCCGATCAATCTCTACATCAACTCGCCGGGCGGGGTCGTGACCAGCGGTTTCGCCATGTACGACACGATGCGCTTCATTCGCGCGCCGGTCCACACGCTCTGCATGGGAACGGCCCGCTCAATGGGCTCGTTCCTGCTGATGGCCGGCGCGCCGGGCGAGCGGGTCGCCCTGCCCAATGCCAGCATTCTTGTCCACCAGCCCTCCGGCGGCTTCCAGGGGCAGGCGTCCGACATGGCGATCCATGCCGAGGAGATTCTGAAGACCAAGCAGCGGATGACGCGGCTTTACGCCGAACATTGCGGGCGCGCCTATAATGAATTCGAGCGCGCGATGGACCGGGACCGGTTCATGACCGCCGAGGAGGCGCTGGAATGGGGCCTCATCGACCGTATCCTGCAGGTGCGCGACGAAGGAGTGCATGACGAGCCGGCATGACCCGGGCGCGGCGCGGCCCTGGCGGCAAGGCGCTCCTTACGCCTTCGCAAGCGTGTCGCGCAGGGATTCGACCAGAAGGTCGGCATTGTCGCGCGAGAAGATCAGCGGCGGGCGGATCTTCAGGATACTGGCATGCGGGCCGGAGCCGCTGATCAGCACGCCGCGCTCGCGCAGCCCGTTGACGATGCGGGTGGTCATCGCGGCGTCAGGCGTCTTCCTGTCCGCGTCGGAGACGATTTCCACGCCGACGAACAGGCCGGAACCCCTGACGTCGCCCAGTTGCGGACAGGTCTCGGCAAGCCTGCGAAGCCCCGCCATCAGATGGTTTCCGGTATCGGCGGCATTCCGCTGCAGGTTTTCGCCCTGGATCACCTCCAGAACCGCGCTGCCGGCGGCGGCGGCGACCGGGTTGCCGCCGAAGGTGTTGAAATAGCGCGCCTTCGGGCCGAAATCGGCGATCATTTCCGGCTTCATGACGATGCCGGCCATGGGGTAGCCATTGGCCATGGGCTTGCCGATCGTCACCATGTCGGGCTCGACGCCATGGCGCTGGAAACCCCACATGGCCTCGCCGGTGCGTCCGAAGCCGGGCTGCACCTCGTCGGCTATGAAGAGGCCGCCGGCCTCGCGGATCGCCGCGACGGCGGGCTTGAGAAAGCCCTTGGGACCGGCGAAAATGCCGTCGCTGGAAAAGATCGTGTCGACGATCAGCATGGCAGGTTTGATGCCGTGACGCTTCAGGTCGGCGATGGCGGCGCGCACGTCGCGGCCGAACTTCTCCTGCATCTCCTCGGGCGGAATGCGGTAGCTGTCGGGCGCGGGCACGGTGCGCACATGCGTCCCGAGATTGACCGCCTCGCCGAGCGAGGGCGAGAATTCCGCGACCGCGTTCGTCAAGCCGTGATAGGCGAGGCTGGTGATGACGATCCCGCTGCCGCCGGTCACATGCCGGGCGATGCGATACGCCAGGTCGTTCGCCTCGCTGCCGGTGCAGGTGAACATCGCCTGCGACAGATAGGCCGGAAAGGTCGCGGTCAGGCGTTCGGCATAGTCGACGATGCCTTCGTGCAGGTAGCGGGTGTGGCTGTTGAGAATGCCGCTCTGGCTGGCCATGGCCTCGACCACGCGCGGATGGCAATGGCCGACCGAGGCGACATTGTTGTAGGCGTCGAGATACCGGCGGCCGTCCGCGTCGTAAAGCCAGATGCCCTCGCCGCGCATCAGATGCAGCGGGCGCTCGTAGAACAGGCGGTAGGCAGGCCCCAGCACCTTTTCGCGCCGCGCGATCAGCGCCTTTTCCGTTTCGCCGAGCTGTTCGAGGTTCTCGTTCGTGAAGGCATTCACCATCGACATGTTTCAGGCTCCCGATGTCTTTTGAACGAGCCGGTTCAGCCCGTCCGCGCTCAAATCCGATATGGTCTGCAGGCCGCGCCAGGCGGAGGCGTGATTGCGCAGGATATAATCCCGGTTTTCCGGAAACTGCGCCGAGCGCCATTCGGCGATGATGATCGACATGGCGAGCCGCGCGCGCGTCAGGACAGGCAGCAGTTCCAGTTCCGGCGGCGACAGCGGCCGCGCCGCAATGAATCCCTGGATGAAGGCGCCGGCGCGTTCGTCCCAGTCGTCGCTTGCCAGATGATAGGACAACGCCACGGCGAGGTCGTTGACCAGCGGCGCATGAACCATGTCGCCGAAATCGATGATGCCCGTCACCCGCTCGGGGGCCGCAGGATCCATCAGGATATTGTGCGGATTGAAATCGTTGTGGATGATCTGCCGCCGTTCCAGCGCGGCGATGCGCGGCGCGGCCGCCTCGACCTCGCGCAACACCGCCTCGGCGCGGGGACGACGCTCCTCGCCGACGAAACCGACGAAGGCGCGGAGATCCAGCACATGCGAGATGTCCCACATCAGCTTGCCGACGGGCGGGCGGCCCTGATAGTCCTGCAACCCGATGCCGAGCTCGGCCAGAGCCCGACCGACATTGCGGCTCTGGGCGGCGGAATGGGGCGTCCGATATTGCAGGTCGCCCTGCAGGAAGGTCAGGAGCCGCAGGATGCGGCCGCCTTCGGCGGTCTGCAGCGTGAAACTGCGCGCGCCCTGGCGCGTCGGCACCAGCCGCGGCACCGGCACATGCGCTGCATATCGCTCCAGATGCAGCAGCGCGCCGTCCTGGAAGGCGAGTGCTGCCGGCTCCTCGGCGGGATTGGCGATCTTGAAGGTGAATTCCCGGCCGTCGGCATCCGTCAGGCGAAACGTGTCGTCGCGTTCGCTGGGCAGCGGCCGGGCCCGGGCGTCGAGGCCGTAGATCTCGCCCGCCAGCGCTTCGGCCTCTGCCAGCGCGATCTTGCTCCAGCTGCGCGTCATCGCGTCTTCGCCTTGCGTCCGAACGGGTTTTTCCATCATTATCCTTCCTGCGGCGCTTTACCGAACGCCACAGATGATGCATCATATTGCGCATATTTCAAGGCGGCAGACCGAAACCATGTCCGAATTTACCACGCTGGACCATGAAAACCTCAGCACGGCCGTCTACAATGCCCTGTGCGACGGGTTGATGCAGGGACGCTTCCAGCCGGGCGACCGCCTGAAGATCCGCGACCTGGCCGAGCAGTTCGGCACCAGCGTCACGCCCATCCGGGACGCCATCCTGCGGCTGGCCCATGACGAGGCGATTACCTTTCGCTCGCCGCGCGACATCCGGATCCCGCAGATGAGGGAGGCGCGCTACCGGGAAATCCGCGCCATTCGCATCCGCCTGGAGGGGCTTGCCGCCGAAACGGCGGCGCATACCGCAACGCGAACCCAGATCGATCTCCTGGAAAACATCCTGCGCGACAATGAAAAGGCCTTGGCCGAAGGCGATCGACGCAAGGGCAGCGCGCTCAACCAGTCTTTCCATTTCATGCTGCCGCAGATCGCCGGGCTGCCGGTGCTGACCGGCGTCCTGCGACGGTTATGGCTGCAGATGGGGCCTCTGATTGCCGATTCCTATCTGCAGGGCGGGCGCACGATGATCGACTATCACTATCCGGTGGTCGAGGCGCTGAAGCGCCATGACGGCGCGGGCGCGGCCATGGCGATCATCGACGATATCCAGCTCGGCGGGCAGGCCGTTCTGGCGAATGTGCTCGCCCATGACGGCGTCGCGGTAAACGCATGAACGATCGCCCCTTGCATTTTCGGATGCAGCAATTACGATGTATCAAACATCGACGGAGAACGCCGCATGACCGCTGAACGCCCCACCATGCTGCTGACGGGCGCGAGCCGAGGCATCGGACACGCAACGGTGAAACTGTTCCAGTCGAAGGGCTGGCGCATCCTCACGGTGTCCCGCCAGCCCTTTTCGGAGGAATGCGCCTGGCCCGAGGCGCGCGAGAGCCATATCCAGGCCGACCTCGCCGATCTCTCCCAGATCGACCGGCTTGCGGACGTGGTGCGCGAGCGCCTGCCGAGCGGCAGGCTGCAGGCGTTGGTCAACAATGCCGGCATATCCCCGAAGGGGCCGAACCGCAGCCGCCTCGGCGTCGCCGACAGCACCGCCGACGTCTGGACGCAGGTGCTGAACGTCAATCTGGTGTCCACGGCATTGCTGGCCCGCGCGCTGCTGCCGCAACTGGAAGCCGCCCGCGGTTCCATCGTCAACGTCACCTCGATCGCCGGCTCGCGCGTCCATCCTTTCGCGGGCGTCGCCTATGCCGCATCCAAGGCGGGGCTTGCGGCGCTGACGCGGGAAATGGCGCATGAATTCGGCAAGCGCGGCGTGCGCGCCAATGCGATCGCGCCCGGCGAGATCGAAACCTCGATTCTGTCGCCCGGCACGGAGGCGCTGGTGGCGGCGGAAGTGCCGATGGGCCGCCTGGGCGAGCCCCGTGAAGTTGCCGAAACCATCTATTTCCTGTGCACCGAGCAGTCGTCCTACATCAACGGCGCCGAAATCCACATCAATGGCGGCCAACACGTCTGAGTTTAGCAAAGCGCAAGAAGCGCAAGAATAGCGTTGACCGGACGGGCGCGGAATGCACCATACGGGAAAACGCCGAAGGGAGGAAAAGGGCGGCGCCGATGCGGCGGACGAGCGTGAGGAAACGCTTGGCCGCGAGTCGGGAACGCCACGACAACGCACCGATCTCTCCAGGAAACGACGCAGCCGTGAAGCCCGCATGAAGAGGCGAGCGGCAGGTGTTTCGGTGAACGCCGGATATCCGGGCCGGACACCGTCGGTTCCGAAGCCGCAAAAACAATATCTGAAACCGGAAAAGGGGAATGCAAATGAAAACAGGACTGAAATCCGGCCTGCTCGCCGCAATGCTGACTGCTGGGCTGGCCGCACCCGCCCTGGCGCGCGATCTGACCGTGGTGTCGTGGGGCGGCAACTATCAGGACGGACAGCGCGAGATCTATTTCAAGCCGTTCGCGGAAAAGACCGGCAAGCCGCTGCTCGACGAAGCCTGGGATGGCGGCATCGGCGTGCTTCAGGCCAAGGTGAAGGCCGGCGCGCCGAACTGGGATGCGGTGCAGGTGGAAGCCGAGGAACTGGCGCTGGGCTGTTCCGACGGACTGTACGAAAAGATCGACTGGAACAAGATGGGCGGCAAGGACAAGTTCCTCGACTCCGCCGTCAACGATTGCGGCGTCGGCGCCATCGTCTGGTCCACGGCCATCGCCTATGACGGCGACAAGCTGAAGGACGGCCCGAAGTCCTGGGCGGATTTCTGGGACGTCAAGAAATTCCCCGGCAAGCGCTCGCTGCGCAAGGGGCCGAAATACACGCTCGAATTCGCGCTGCTGGCCGACGGCGTTTCCAAGGACAAGGTCTACGAGGTGCTGGCGACCGACGAGGGCGTCGAGCGCGCCTTCAAGAAGCTCGACGAATTGAAGCCGAACATCGTCTGGTGGGAATCCGGCGCCCAGCCGCTGCAGTTCCTCGCCTCCGGCGAAGTGGCCATGACCTCGGCCTATAACGGCCGCATCACCGGCATCAACCGCACGGAAGGCAAGAATTTCAAGGTGGTCTGGCCGGGCAGCATCTATGCCGTCGATAGCTGGGTCGTCCTCAAGGATGCGGCAAACAAGGATGCGGCGCAGGACTTCATCGCCTTCGCCAGCCTGCCGGAAAACCAGTCGAAGCTGCCGAAATACGTGGCCTACGGCCTGCCGAACAAGGCGGCCGCCGCCGAGGTTCCGGCCGATCTCGCCAAGGATCTGCCGACCAATCCGGAAAACATGACCGAAGCCATTTCGCTCAACACGGATTTCTGGATCGACAACGCCGAAACCTTGACGCAGCGCTTCAACGCCTGGCTCGCCAAGTAAGCCATCCCTCGGCAATCGCGTGACGGGGAGCGCCGGCGCGGCTTGTGGCCGGCGCCTCCTCCATCCCGCGCGCGGCGGCGTATCCGGTTCCCTCGGGGCTTACCGGGCCGGCCGTCCTGTCCGGACACCATGGAGCATCTCGTGGCCGAATTCATCCGGTTTGATCAGATCACCAAATTCTACGGCGCGCTGTGCGTGGTCGAAAATCTCACGCTCGGCATCGAAAAGGGCGAATTCGTCAGCCTGCTTGGCCCGTCGGGATCGGGCAAGACGACGCTGCTGATGATGCTGGCCGGCTTCGAGGCGCCGACATCGGGCGAGATCGTCGTCAACGGCCTCGCCATCAACGGCGTGCCGACCCACAAGCGCGACATGGGCGTGGTCTTCCAGAGCTACGCGCTGTTTCCGCATATGAGCGTCGGCGAGAACATCGCCTTTCCCCTGCAGATGCGCGGCACCGCCAGGGCCGAGATCGAGCAGCGCGTCGCCCGGGCGCTGGACATGGTGCAGCTTTCGGCGTTGCGCGACCGCTGGCCGTCGCAATTGTCCGGCGGCCAGCAGCAGCGCGTGGCGCTCGCCCGGGCGCTGGTGTTCGAACCGCGCGTGGTGTTGATGGACGAGCCGCTCGGCGCGCTCGACAAGCAGTTGCGCGAGCAGATGCAGCTCGATATCCGCGACCTTCACCGCCGGCTCGGCCTCACCATCGTCTTCGTCACGCATGACCAGTCGGAAGCGCTGACCATGTCGGATCGCGTCGCCGTCTTCAACAAGGGCAAGATCGAGCAGATCGGCACGCCCCGGCAGGTCTATGACCAGCCGGCCACCCGTTTCGTCGCCGAATTCATCGGCGAGACCAATCTGGTCGAGGGCGTGGTGGAGCGGGTTTCGGGCGGGGAGGCGCTGGTGAAGCTGCCCTCCGGCGCGACGCTGTGTGCGGTCGCCGACAGCGCCGTCGCCGGGCAGACCGTCCATCTCTCCATCCGGCCGGAACGCATCGACCTTTCCGACAGCCGCAGGCCAGGCGGCAACAGCCTGGAAACCGAGGTCACCGACAGCGTCTACCAGGGCGATCATCTGCGGGTGCAGTTGAAGAACCCGGCCCATCCGCTGATCGCCAAGCTTGGCCGCCGCTCGCAGGAATATCCGCCGGGAACGAAAATCTACGCCTCCTTCGCCGCGGACGATTGCCGGGTGATCGCGCCATGACGCGTCTTCGCTCCCGCACGGCGCGGTCGCTGCTGCTGCTTGCGCCGCTTTTCGTCTTTCTCGTCTGGTTTTTCGTCTGGCCGCTCGTCGGAATGATGTCGCAATCGGTTTCGGATTCGGCGGTGCTGAATCTCCTGCCGCGCAGCGCCGGAATTCTTACGAACTGGGACCGTCGATCCGCGCCGAGCGCCGAAATGCAGCAGGCCCTGATCGCGGATCTGCGGGCTGTCCAGGATACCCAGGCACTGGGCGACATGGTGCGACGCCTCAACAGCGCCCGCTCCGGCTTCCGCACGCTGATGACCAGGACGGTGTCGGCGGTCTCCGATCCCGCCGGCCCGCCGGCGGATCTGGTTTCGATCGACAAGCGCTGGGAAAAGCCGGAGTTCTGGATCGCCATCGCCGATGCGCTGTCGCCCTATACGGACCGCAACCTGCTGGCCGCCATCGATTTCGGCCGAAACGCTGAGGGCGCGATCGAGAAACTGCCGCCCGACCAGTCCGTGAACCTCGTCATCATGGCCCGCACCTTCTGGATCGCCGCGCTGGTCACCGTCGCCTGCGCCGCCATCGGCTTTCCCTATGCGCTGATCGCCGCCTCCGCCACCGGCTGGAAGCGGGATCTGCTGCTGGGGGCGGTGCTGCTGCCGCTGTGGACCTCGCTCCTGGTGCGCACCGCCGCCTGGTTCATCCTGTTGCAGGAGAAGGGGCTGATCAACGATCTGCTGCTGGCGCTGCATGTGACGAGCGCGCCGCTGGCGCTGATCTTCAACCGTACCGGCGTGATCATCGCCATGACGCATGTCCTGCTGCCGTTCATGGTGCTGCCGGTCTACAGCGTGCTGATCACCATTCCGAAGAACCTGATGCCGGCGGCGGCCTCGCTCGGCGCGCCGCCCTGGCGCGCCTTCGTGCGGGTTCTGCTGCCGCTCAGCCTGCGCGGCATCGCCTCGGGCAGCCTGCTCGTCTTCATCTCGGCGATCGGCTACTACATCACGCCGGCGCTCATCGGCGGCCCCGGCGACCAGATGATCAGTTCCATCATCGCCTTCTATGCCACCGGCACCGCAAACTGGGGCATGGCCGGCGCGCTCGGCGTCGTGCTGCTGGTCGCCACGCTGCTTCTCTACAGCGTCTATGCGCGGATTTCATCCGAAGAGCCGGGGAGGGCCTGATCATGCCGCTGAAGCTCACCCGCGCGGTTTTCGCGTCGCTGACGGTGCTGTTTCTCATCGCGCCGCTCATCGCCATCCTGCCGCTCGCCTTCACCTCGTCCGTCATCCTCACCTATCCGATCCCGTCCTGGTCGCTGCGCTGGTTCGAGGAACTGTTTACGGCGGACGCCTGGCGGCGGGCGATCGTCAACAGCCTGATCATCGGCGGCGGCACGACGGCGGTGGCGACCGCGCTCGGCACCGCCGCCTCGCTCGGCCTGCGCAATCATCTGCTGTTCTTTCGCGGATCGTTCCGCACGCTGTTTCTGCTGCCCATGGTGGTGCCGGCCGTGGTGCTCGGTGTCGGGTTGCAGGTGCTGCTCGCGCGCCTCGGCCTGGCGAACAGCTATGCCGGCGTCATCATCGCCCATACGGTCGTGGCCGTGCCTTTCGTCGTCGTCAGCGTCACCGGGGCGCTTTCGGGCATCGACAAGCGGGTGGAGCTTGCCGCGCAAAGCCTCGGCGCGGCGCCGGCCACCGTCTTCCGGCGGGTGACCTTGCCGCTCGCCATGCCCGGCGTGCTCTCCGGCGCGGTGCTGGCCTTCGCGACCTCGCTGGACGAGGTGGTGCTGACGCTTTTCGTCGCCGGCCCGAACCAGCGGACGCTGGCGCGGCAGATGTTTTCCAGCATCCGCGAGAATATCAGCCCGGCCATCGCCGCGGCCGCCTTCCTGTTCATCGCCGCCACGGTGGCGATCGGCCTCGTCGTGGTGCTGTCGCGCTCGATGATGGCGAAGCGGCGCTGATCGCGCCGGCCGGCCGTCGCGACCGCTTACTTGCGCGCAGTCGGCCCGATCACCTCCTGCATCGCGACATAGGTGTGGTATTCGGAAACGGTCTCGTCTTCATGGAAGACTTCGCGTGCGAATTCCGCATAGGCCGCCATGCTTTCCACTTGCAGGCGCAGCACGAAATCGGCGCCGCCGGTCACGTATGATGCCTGCTTGACTTCGGGGCGGCGTTTGAGCTTGCGCGCGAAGGCGCCGTAGGTGCGCGATCCCTGGTCGATGCGCACGAGTACATGGATGGTGACGGGCACGCCGAGGACTTCGGGGTTCACGACCGAAATGTCTGCCGTGATGACCCGCTCGGCGCGCAACCGGCGCAGGCGCCGCAAGACGGCGCTCTGCGACAGGCCGACGCGTTCGGCCAGAACGCGCGCCGGCGTCTGGTTGTCGACCTGGACTTCGCGCAGCAAGGCGTGATCGAAATGATCGAGCTCGACTGTTTTCGCCATCATCCACCCAAAAAGCGATCACATCAGGCAAGGGATAACCGGAATTGCCGAATTTGTCTCCTTTCTTTCGGGCATGATGCGCTCCAGCCCATCGGATGGACCGGGCAGGCTGGTTCAACGGGCAGCGGATGGACGGGAATGGATTCGAGGAATTGGACAAGGCGGTCGCTGGCCGCCCAGGCGATGGGCAAGATCGATGCGCAGACCAGGGCTGTCGTGCCGCCGATCCATGTGGCGACAACCTATATCCGCGACGAGGACAATGGCTATTCCTCCGGCTTCGTCTATGGCCGCCCCGACAATGAAACGATCCGCGAGGCGGAAAGCGTGCTGGCCATGCTCGAGGAGGCCGAGGCCGGCGCATTGCTGTTCGGTTCGGGCATGGCGGCGGCCATCGCCGTCTTCCAGGCGCTTTCGCCGGGCGATCATATCGTCGCCTCCAAGGTGATGTATTGGGCGTTGCGCGCCTGGCTGCTCACCGAGGCGACGCGCTGGGGCCTCAGCATCGAATTCGTCGAAACGGACGATCTCGTCGCGCTGCGGGACGCGATGAAGCCTGGCGTTACCAGGCTGGTGTGGGTGGAAACGCCGTCGAACCCGTTGTGGACGATCACCGACATCGCGGCGGCCGCCGAGATCGCCCATGCGGCGGGCGCGAAGCTTGCCGTCGATTCCACCTGCGCATCGCCGGTGCATACCCGGCCGCTGACGCTTGGCGCCGATATCGTCATGCATGCGGCCACCAAGGTGCTGAACGGGCATTCCGACGTCGTGGCCGGCGCGCTCTGCGCACGGGAAGACGACGCCTTCTGGAACCGCATCAAGACGGTGCGAAGAAGCCAGGGCGGCATTCTCGGCCCGTTCGAGGCCTATCTGCTGATGCGCGGCATGCGCACGCTCCATATCCGGCAGGAGCGGCAATCGGCCTCCGCCATGGCGCTTGCCGAGCGGCTGTCTTCGCATCCGCTGGTGACGCGTGTGCTCTATCCCGGTCTCCCCCAGCATCCCGGCCATGACATCGCCGCCCGCCAGATGGAAGGCGGCTTCGGTTACATGCTCTCCATCCAGGTGGCTGGCGGAGAGGCCGCGGCGGTCAGGACGGCGGCCGGGGTCCAACTTTACAAGCGGGCGACCTCGCTTGGCGGCGTCGAGAGCCTGATCGAGCATCGGGCTTCCATCGAAGGCGCCGGCTCGCCCTGCCCGCCGGATCTGCTGCGGCTTTCGACCGGCATCGAGGATGTCGACGATCTCCATGCCGATCTCGACCGGGCGCTGCGCGCCGGCCACGGGGCCGGCTGACCGCAGTTGACGCATGCGGAATCGCCGCCGAAATGGCCTGAATTGCAAAATTAACGGCCCGTTCGGTCATTCCTTGTCCCTGCTCTTCATGACAGCTTTTCGACATTCGAAATCATGAGAGTGGTTCCATGCTCAAAGACACCCGCCCCGATGACGCGTCCGTTTCGACGCGGATCGATTTCATCTATCTGTCCGAACCCGACATGATCCGCGCCGGCGTGACCGACATGGCGGCCTGCGTCGACACGATGGAAGAAATGTTCGCTCTCCTGTATCGCGGCGATTATCGCATGGCCGGCGCCAGCAACAATTCCCACGGCTCGATCGTGCTCTTTCCCGAAAACTCTCCCTTTCCGGGCATGCCGACGGCGACGCCCGATCGCCGGTTCATGGCGATGCCGGCCTATCTGGGCGGGCGCTTCCGCACGGCCGGCATGAAATGGTACGGCTCCAACATCGAAAACCGGCAGAAGGGTCTGCCGCGCTCGATTCTCACCTTCGTGCTCAACGACGCCGACACCGGGGCGCCGCTCGCCTTCATGTCGGCCAATCTTCTGTCAGCCTATCGCACCGGCGCGGTGCCGGGGGTAGGAGCACGCCATCTCGCCCGCAAGGATTCGCGCGTGGTCGGCATATTGGGGCCGGGCGTGATGGCGCGAACCTCGCTTTCCGCCTTCATGGCGGTCTGCCCCGGGATCGATACCATCAAGGTCAAGGGCCGGGGCCGCGGCAGCCTCGACGCCTTTCTCGGCTGGGTCAGGGAAACCTTCCCCGGGATCGTCAATATCAGCGTCGTCGACAGCGTCGAGGCGGTGGTGCGCGACAGCGACATCGTCACCTTCTGCAGCTCCGGCGCGACAGGCGATCCCTCGACCTATCCGATGGTGAAGCGTGAATGGGTCGCCCCCGGCACGTTCCTGTCCATGCCGGCGCCCGCCAATATCGACGAGGGCATGGAGACGCCCGATATCCGCAAGGTTCTGGACAATCCCGGCCTCTACGACGCCTGGTACGAGGAAAATCCGAAGCCGGTCCACCGCTTCATCCCGGCGGTCGGCATCCGGTTCCTGGATCTGGTCGAGGAGGGGCGGATGTCCCCCGGCCAGCTCGAGGATCTCGGCAAGATCGTCGCCGCAGACGCGCCGGGGCGGCGCAACGATGACGAAATCATCATCATGTCCGTGGGCGGCATGCCGGTCGAGGACGTCGCCTGGGGAACCGTCGTTTATCGCAACGCCATCCGCCAGGGCATCGGCGTCAAGCTGAACCTCTGGAACGAGCCGGCCCTGCGCTGACCGCGGCGCCCGACCCGGAAGCAGGTTCAGAAAGGAAGACCATGACCGATATCGTGAAAGTCAAGACCGGTTCCCCCTTCGAGGAACGCGGCAGCTATTCCCGTCTCGTCGCCGTCGGCGACCTGATTTTCGTCTCGAACACGGCCGGGCGCAACCCGAGGACCAAGCAGATTTCCAAGGATCTGGCCGAACAGACGCTGCAGGCGCTGTCCAATATCGAAAGCGCGCTCGCCGCCGTCGGCGCGGTGCTGGAGGATGTCGTGGCGGCGCGGGTCTTCGTGCAGTTTCCCGAGCACATCGACACGATCATGGATGCCTATGCGAAGCGCATGCGCGGCATCAATCCGACGCTGACCATGACCTGCCCGCCGCTCGGCGCGCCGATCTACGAGGTCGAGATCGAGGTCACCGCCTATCGCGGCGCCTCCAGAGGCAATATCCGGGAAATCGTCATTTCCCCGTGAGCCGCAAGCGCGCGGGGCGGCTTCCCGCCATTCCGCGCGCTCGTTTCGATGTTTCCATTCAAGGATGCGAGCCGTGGCTCCCGTTATCGTTCCTGTCCAGACCTCGCCCGATCTTCCCCAATCGACGACGGTCGTCGTCATCGGCGCGGGGATCGTCGGCCTGACCGCAGCACTTTGCCTTGCGGAGCGCGGCATCCCCGTCGTCGTCCTGGAAAAGGGCCGCATCGCAGCGGAACAATCCTCCCGCAATCTCGGCTGGATCCGCAAGATGGGCCGCGAGAAATTCGACGTTCCGCTGTCGCTGGCCTCCGACGACCTGTGGACGCGGATGCCGCAACGGGTCGGCGCGGATGTCGGTTATCGCCAGGCCGGGATCATGTATATCGCACGGACGCAAAAGGAGATGGCCGGCCATGAAGGCTGGCTGCGCTCGGTCTCCGAACTGTCGCTGGATTCGCGGCTGCTGAGCCCGGCGGAGATCGACCGCATGGTTCCCGGCGGCACGGGGCAATGGGCCGGCGGGATCTATACCGCCTCGGACGGACGGGCGGAACCGCAGATGGCTTCCAGCGCCATCGCCGCCGCAGCCCTGGCCAATGGCGCGGTCATCGTTGAAAACTGTGCGGTGCGGGCCTTGTCGCTTGCCGGCGGGCGCGTGCACGGCGTCGTGACCGAGCGTGGCGAAATCCGTTGCGAGAGCGTCCTTCTGGCCGGCGGCCTGTGGTCGCGCCGCTTTCTCGGCAATCACGGCGTGGCGTTGCCGACGCTGCCGCTTGTCGCGTCGGTGCTGCGCACCGCACCGATGGAAGGGCCGTCCGATATCGCCGTCGGCGCCCCTGATTTCTCGTTTCGCAAGCGGCTGGACGGGGGTTACACGATCACCCAGCGCGGTGCGCTGTTCGCGCCGCTGATGCTCGACCACCTGCTGATCGGCCACCGGTATCTGTCGACGCTGAAAGCCCAGTGGAAGAACGTCCGCATCGCTTTCGGGGAGGAATTTTTCAGGGATTTGTCGTTGGGACGGCGCTGGAGTGCTGCGCGACGCTCGCCTTTCGAGCGGCTGCGCACCATGGACCCACCCGTCAATGACGCATTGAACCGGGAAGCGCTTCACAATCTCGGGCAGGCCTGGCCGGTTTTCCGCGATCTCCGTATCAGCCAGAGCTGGGCGGGAATGATCGATGTGACGCCGGATTCGCTGCCGGTCATTTCGCCGGTGGCCTCGCTTCCGGGACTGACGCTGGCGACCGGTTTTTCCGGCCATGGTTTCGGCACGTCGCCCGCCGCCGGCCAGCTTGCCGCCGAGCTGATCACCGGGGATGCGCCGATCGTCGACCCCGCGCCCTATCGCTTCGACCGCTTTTGAGGCGCGGGCGCCCCGCCGGGGCAGGAACGCGCAAGCGTCCGCCCAGGATCGTTGCGCGACGCGGTCATTGGCCGTTCTCGCGCTCCAGGGCCTTCGGATTGGCGGCGAGCCTTGCCTGGATGTCGCGCGCGATATCTCCGATATAGATGTCCTCCAGTCCCCGGCGAAGCCCGTCAACGACCGCACGCGAAAGCTGCGACGGCGATGTCTTCGGCGGGGGTACGCGCTGGTACCATTCGCCTTCCACGGGACCGGTAAAGGCGTTGAGAACCCGTATGCCGCCGGGGCGCAGCTCGGCGCGCAGCCAATGCGACAGCGACAGGCAGGCCGCATGTGCAACCGAAACCGGGCCGAATTCGGGATGGCCGCCAAGCGCATAGGCCGAGAGGATGTTGACCCATGCAACGGCTGAGTTCGGCCCGGCCGCGCCGCGCGCCATCATCGCCGGCCCGAAGGCTTGCGCCAGATGCGCCGTCGCCGCGACCGTCGCATCCATTGTTTCCATCAGGCAGCGCGGGGCGTCCCTCTCGAAGAGATGCACGGGCCGGACATGGTCGGCAGTGTTGATCAGGATATCCACCTCCGCGCCGATCGCGGCGGCAAGTGCGGCGACCGATCGCGCATCGGTGAGATCGAGGGCAACGGGCGTGACGTTGTCCGTCGCGCGCAACAAGGCACCGCCGTCAAACGCTTCATCCGGATCGGACAGCCCGACATCGACGGATGCGGCGCCGGCCTGCAGCAGGGCGCGCGCCAGCGCAGGCGCCGCCGGATGGCGTCCGTTGGTGATCAGGATGCGCCGGGACCGGGGATCGGCGGTCATTTCCTGCCAGGCGGGGTCGTCCTGCATGTTCGGTGTCTCCGTTGCCGGTCGGGCAAAGACCACGGGTTGGCCGGCCTTGTCGAGTTGCAGCGACAGGCGAACCCGCTCGCCCTCGACACAATCGCGATGCAGATGGACGATGATGGGCGGCCCGCAATCGGCCGTGACCAGCCCCTGTCTCCAGGGCAGGTGCTCGCGAAAATAGGGATCGACGCTTGCATGGATCGTGGTGGAGGAGACGAGCAGGCCGCCTTCCGGCGCATCGACGAATTCGAGCGCCGGGCACAGGCATTTCGGGCAGGCATCGCGGGGCGGATAGGTGAAGCGAGCACAGGCGGGGCAGCGTTGCAGGGCAAAGCGTCCCTCGGCCGCCGCGCGCGTCAATCCGTGGGCGGTGCGGCTTCGGTTTGCCGGCGGCAGAGGCGGCGCGCCCGCCGGCGGGGCTTTGGGCGCTTCGGGGCCAGGCAGTTTCGTCATTGCGTTTCTCCCCACAGGATCACGGCGCCGGAGGACAGGCCGCGGTCATAATTGATCATGCCGAAGCCGGATGCGAGGCCGATACGCGCCTGCTCCACCTGCGTCGGCCCGGCCCGGCCCGTAACCTGGCGCAGGCATTCGACGATGCCGAGATGGCCGCCGGCCGCTCCCGCCTGTCCGGCGGACAACTGGCCGCCGGAGGTATTGTGCGGGAAGCTACCGTCGATTTCGAAGGAATGGCTGCGCACGAAATCCGGCGCCTCGCCCTTGGCGCAGAAGCCGAGATCCTCGAATTGCATCATCGAAATCACCGGATAATCGTCATAGGTCTGGACCACGTCGATTTCGGATGGCGTGATGCCGGCCATCGCATAGAGTTCGCCGACGTCGCGCGCCCAGCCGCCGCGATATTGCACCTCGTCCTCGGCAAAGGCGTGGTGGCGCTCGATGGTGGAAAGTATGCGCGCGAAAGGCAATCCGAGCGCGCTTGCGGTTTCCTCGCGCATGATCAGGAAAGCCTCCGCGCCGGCGCAGGGCATGACGCAATCGAACAGATGCAGCGGCTCGGCGATCGGCCTTGCCCTCATATAGTCGTCGAGCGTCAACGGCGTCTTCATCAGTGCATGCGGGTTTTTCAAGGCATTGGCGCGCTGGGCGACGCACAGCTTGCCGAAATCCTCGCGGCGGGCGCCGAAGCGGTTCATGTAATAGCGTGCGATCAGCGCGAAGCTGGCATTGGCCCCGCCTGCGCCATAGGGGTAGGACGCATCCTGGGCGAAGCGCGAGAAATGCGCGACTGTCTTTCGAAACGTATCGACCTGGTTGGTATCGCCGGCGACGCAGGCGACGATGTCGGCATCGCCTGCCTGTACCGCGCGGGCCGCCCGGCGCAATGAGACGACGCCCGCCACCCCGCCCATCGGCACATGGTCGAGCCAGCGCGGCGACAGGCCGAGATGCTGGGTGAGGCCGACGGCGCTGTCCGGCGCGGTGGTGAAGCTTGCCATGGCAAATCCGTCGATGTCGCGGTGATCGATGCCGGCGCCTTCGCAAAGCCCCTTCAGAGCGCGCGCGATCCACCAATGGGCGCTTTCGATGGAGTAACGCTCATAGGGAACGGAGACCGGAACGGCAGCGACGATACCGTCATAGGATTTGCGCACCGGTTGCCGGGTCATGACGCGGAGACCGGTTTGCGCCGCAGGGCGGCCTTGAGCGCGCGCAGGTCAAACGCATTTCCGCGCTCGATGCGCCCGGCGGCCATCGCCTTGATCTCGCCGCGCTGCAATTTCTGGGTGGACCCCAGCGGCAGAGCGTCGACGAAGACGATATAGCCCGGCAGCTTGTGATAGGCCAGACGCTCGGCGGCCTCGCGAACCAGGTCTTCCGCAAGGCTTTCCGGCGCATCGCCACCGGCAGTCTCGGCCCGAACGATGAAGGCGAAGACCTCCTCGCCGCGCAACGCGTCCGCAACCGGCGTCACCGCCACCGCCTTGACCGCGGCGCTGGCCGAAAGCGCGGCTTCCACCTCCAGCACGGCAATGTTCTCGCCGCTGCGGCGCACGATGCTCTTCTTGCGGTCGAAGAAGTAGAGAAGCCCCCTGTCGTCCTCGTGAATGATGTCGCCGGTATGGAACCAGCCGCCGGCCCATGCCTCCTCGGTCGCGACCTCGTCCTTCAGATATCCGCTGAAGAAGCCCTGGCGCGGATCCGCTCCGGCGGCGCGGACGATCAGTTCTCCGGGCGTGCCGAGGGGCACAGGTCGGCCGGCATCGTCGACGATGCGGTGGTCCATGCCCGCGCGCGGACGTCCGATGCAGCGCAGGCCGGGCGTATAGTCGTCGCGCGCCGTCGTGGTCGTGGCCCGCCCGCCGGTTTCGGTCATTGCCCAGGCTTCGACGATGGGAATGCGATAGCGCGCCTCGAACTCGATCTTGTGCTGCGCATCGACGCCGGGGCCGAACGAGAACCTTACCGTGTGATCGCGGTCGAACGGCGAGGGCGGCAGGCGCAGCAGGATCGCGGGAATGACGCCGAGGCAATGGACGATGGTGGCTGACGACTGGCTGACCGTCTCCCACCAGCGGCTGGCATGGAACCGGTCGAGCGGCACGAAGGCGCCGCCGCAGACGATCATGCCGAGAGCGGTACAGCCAAGGGCGTTCATGTGGAACATCGGCAGGGGTGTCAGCGCCACTTCCGAGCGCTCCCGGATGGCGGCGATGCCGCCCTGGGTCACATACCAGTCGGCAAGCGTCATGAAATAGGCGTTGGACAGCATGCAGCCTTTCGGTTTGCCGGTGCTGCCGGACGTGAACAGCAGGGCGCATTCGTCATCCGCAAGGCCGTGCTGGCGCGATGCCGGGTTGCGCGCTGGCGGCGGCGGATCGCCCGCCTCGATGACGGCAAGGCCGTCGACATCGAGGCCTTCCAGCGTGGCAGCGTCTTTCGACAAGGCGACCAGCAGCCCGGTTTCGGACAGCGAAAGCTGATAGTGCAATTCGCCCGGCCGCAGATCCGGATTGACCGGAACGATGGAGACGCCGAGCCCGTTCAGCGCCAGCCAGTAGGCGAAGAATTCCGGACGATTTTCGAGCAGCAGCGCCACCCGGTGGCCGGCGCCGTAGCCTGCCGCGGCAAACATCGCCTTCAGACGGGAGACGGCCGCGAACATCTCCCCATAGGAGAACGTCAGGCCGTCCGGCGCATAAGCAAGACGCGCCGCCTTCGGCAGGACGATGAGCGTATCGTCGGGATGCTGCCGGGCCCGGTGCTCCAAGGCCAGATAGGGAGAGAGAGCGTGCATGGGCAATCCTTTCGCCGTCACCGGAAGGGTCGGAAACCCGCGATCGGGACGGGGCTGCCAACAGGGATAGGATCGCGTTCGCGCAGGGTCCAATATTTTTGCTTGCCGGAAACGATAGCGAACTGGTATCGATCCCCATGGATCTGAGACAAATCCGATATTTCGTGGCCGTGGCCGAGGAGGAGCATTTCGGCCGCGCCTCCGAGCGTATCCGCATCGCCCAGCCGGCGCTCAGCCGGCAGATCCAGTTGCTGGAGGCCGAACTCGGGGTGACCCTGTTCGACCGGCTGCCGCGTGGGGTGAAGCTTTCCGTCGCCGGCCGGACCTTTCTCGCGCATTGCAGTCAAATCATGGCCGACCTCGGCCATGCGGTCAGCGAAACGCAAGCCGTGGCGCGGGGCGAAGTGGGCGTTCTCAAGCTCGGCTTCATCGAGGTCGCGGCCTGGAACGGCGTCATCCCGGCGACGATCATGGCCTTCCGGGACGGTTATCCCGGCGTTCGCCTGGTCCTGAACAGCCTGAGCGGACTGGAGCAACTCGAAGGCATCCATGATGGCCGGATCGATGCGGGCTTCCTCTACAATCCGCCGCCGGATCCGCTTCTCGCCATCCGCCCGGTCGCGCGCCACACCGTGCTTCTGGCGGTGCCGAAGGACTCGGCGCTTTCCGGACGGGCGTCGGTCGACGTTCGCGAACTGGTCGATCAGCCCGTCATTTCGTTTCACCGACGCGAAAGCCCTGTCTATCACGACGAATTGCATCGCGGCCTGTTCCAGGCGGGGGTGGCGGTCGATGTGGTGCACGAAGCGATCAACGAGGCGGAAATGCTGGCGCTGGTGACCACCGGCATGGGCGTCGCCCTTGTCAACGAATGCCAGAAATGGCGCCCGCCGCATGGCATCATCCTCGTTCGCGTCGACAATCTCGATGTCGGCCTGGATCTGGCTTTGGTCTACCGGCGCGACCACACCGTCCCGGCTCTGGCCCGTTTCCTCGCCCTGCTTCCCGATCAGACGTCCTTCTGAGAGCAGGGCGATAAGACCCTTCCTGGCTTTCATCGCATTTCGATATCGGTTCACGCCGTCGAAATTATTGGATCTTCCCGGTTGCAGGTGCTTGGTTTGGGCAGACGACGACGCCGCCACGAACGGAGCGGCGGTTCATATCGGTGCAGGCCGGAGCCGACCGAACCGGGAGTGATGGATATGTTTGCGATGATCGAAAGGGCCGGCGGCCCGGCGGTGCGGATCCCGGCCGGCCGGCTGCTGATCGGCGGGGCCTGGTGCGAGGCGATCGATGGGCGGACGATCGCGGTCTACGATCCGGCGACGGAAGAGAAGATCGCCGATATCGCCGCCGCCTCCGCCGCCGATGTCGGTCGCGCCGTCGAGGCCGCGCACCGCACCTTCGAAAGCCGCGCCTGGCAGAAGCTGCGCCCGCTCGATCGCGGCCGGCTCCTCGAAAGGCTGGCGCTGCTCGTCGAGCGCGATGCCGAGGAACTGGCGCGGCTTGAAACGCTCGACAATGGCAAGCCTTTCGCCGTGTCGAGAAATGTCGACATGAAATTCGCCATGGATGCCCTGCGCTATTACGGTGGCTGGAGCTCGAAGATATCGGGCGAATACATCGCCCTGTCGCCGTTTTTCGACGACGGCGGCACCTACAGGGCCTATACCGAGCGCAAGCCGGTCGGCGTCGTCGGCGGCATAACGCCGTGGAATTTTCCGATGGGGCAGGCGATCCAGAAGATCGCGCCGGCCATCGCCTTTGGCTGCACCATCGTGCTGAAACCCTCCGAGGAGGCCTCGCTGACGACGTTGCGGCTTGGCGAACTCATTCTCGAAGCGGGGTTTCCCGAAGGTGCGGTCAACATCGTCACCGGTTACGGCCACGAGGCCGGGCAGGCGCTGGTCGACCATCCGCTGGTGCGCAAGATCGCCTTCACGGGTTCGACGGCGACCGGCCAGAAGATTCTGGAATCCTCGGCGCGGCAGATGAAGCGCGTGACGCTGGAGCTTGGCGGCAAATCGCCCGCCATCGTCCTTGCCGATGCCGATCTGAACAAGGCAATCCCAGGGGCGGCGAATGCGATCTTCCCCAACTCCGGGCAGGTCTGCACCGCAGGCTCCCGGCTTTTTGTCGAAGCGTCCATCTATGACGAGGTCACGCGCGGCGTTGCCGAGATTGCCCGCAACCTGCGGCTCGGCAGCGGCTTCGATCCCGTAAACGAGCTTGGGCCGCTGATTTCCGCCCGCCAGCTGGAGCGGGTGTCTTCGCTGGTTTCCAGCGGCGTCGAGGAGGGAGCGCAACCGCTGTGCGGCGCCGGGCGCGCCGCCGGGAAGGGGTATTTCTTCCAGCCGACGGTGCTCTCCGGCGCCCGCGCGGACATGCGCATCGCGCGCGAGGAGGTCTTCGGCCCCGTGGTGCTCGCCATGCCGTTTACCGATTTGCGGACGATCAAGGCGCTGGCCAACGATACGGTCTACGGCCTGGGCGCCAGCATCTGGACGCGCGACCTCAACAAGGCGCATCTGCTCGCCGACCAGATCGATGCCGGCACGGTCTGGATCAATACCCACAACATTCTCGATACGGCGATGCCGTTCGGCGGCACCAAGATGTCGGGCCTCGGTCGCGAGTTCGGATCGGAAGTCATCCACGCCTATACCGAACCGCGCGCCGTCTGCATGCGCCTCGACGGCGCCGGGCTGGCGTGATGCGTGCGCCGCCGCCGGGCGTCAGCCTTGAGCGCCGGGTGCGCGGCGTGCCTCGAGCTTGCGCAGGACGTCGATGCAGGTCCTGAGTTCATCCGGGGCCAACCCGGCGACGAAACCGGCATACATCGCGTCGATCGTCGGCGCGATCTCGCGTAGTTTGCGCCGCCCGGCGGCGGTCAGCGCCACGGTGCGCACCCGCTGATCCTTTTCGGAAATCCGGCGCACCACCACGCCCTCGGCGACCAGACTTTCGATCACGCGGCTGGCGCTCGACTGGTCGATCAGGGAAATCTCCGCGACTTCGTTGACGGTCATCTGCCCATGCGCATGCAGCGACGACATGATCCGCATCATGGCTTCGGTCCAGCCGAGTTTCTGCAGCGCACCGGTCTGGAGAGCGGACCAGTCCCGCGCCAGGCGATTGAGCAGATAGGGCAGGTAGTTTTCCATCTCCTCGCGCGTCGCGAAGGGAAAACCCTGGCGCCCGCCGTCGTCACGGCCCGTCATCGCGGCGTCCGTCGGCGTCATTGCCCTTGACCAGCGCCTTCAGCCCTTCCGTCAGCCTGTCGATCTGCGGCGTCGGCGACGAGGCCATGGCGGCGGCCACGACCTGGCGATGCACGTCGAGCGCCTCCTCGAAAACGCGTCGGCCATGGTCTGTCAGACGGGCGCGAAACGAACGCCGGTCGTCCTTGGTCATTTCCTTGTGAAGATATCCGTCCTTGCCGAGGCGGGCGATCAGTCCCGAGACGTTTCCATTGCTGACCTTCAGCTTGCGGGAAAGCTCGCCCATCGCCAGTCCTTCCGGATAGCGATGAAGATGCGACAGCACGTCGAATTTGGGCACCGACAGGCCGAAACGCTCCGACAGCGCCGTATTCAGGTCGGCATAGACGATCCGGTGCAGGTTGAGAACCTGCAGCCAGAGACGCGTTTCTGCGGCGCGCCGTTCGGCGTCCGGCACATTCGAAAGGGCTGACTCCTGCGAGCCGGGGTCATTTGCGGCCAACACTGATCGTACCGTTTCCTGCCTTGATCCTGCGCTCACATCTAGCGTTTCGCGCCCTGCGAGTAAACAGTCAGCGCCTGGCGGATATCGTCCGGGATCGGGATCGACCGGTGGATATCGAGCGCGGTGGCCACGGTCACGAATTGCCCACGCAGCGCTTCGTCCTCACCCTTGAAGGCATGCAGCGTCAGCGTATAGGACTTGCCGCCGATGCGGGTCACCTCGACCACGATCTCGATTTCCTCGCCCATCATGCAGGGAATGAAGAAGGTGGCGGCGGCGGAAGCGTAGCCGAGACCGGTGCGGCGCGCGCCGATGATATCGTAATAGCTGATGCCGAGCGCCTCGCCGAACCATTGCTCGATCGCCTGGTTGAAGACATCGAAGAATTTCGGCGTGTAGACGATCCCGGCCGGGTCGCATTGTCCGTGCCGGAAGGTCGCTCTGGTCGACCAGAGGCCGGCCGGAAGGTCGGAACGCTTCATCGGTCGCGCCTGGAGGTCGGATGGGGGATTGGTGGTGATCGTCATCGTATCGTCTCTATCGTCCTGATGGCCCCGTCGAGGCTGTCGTGAGAGGCATCCTTCACGGCCGCCGACAGCAACAGGCCGGCCCACATGGCGGCATCGTCCCGGTCGGCAATCGTCTGCGTCGTCTTCATCACCTTGTTGAATTTCGACAGGCTGCGGACATGGGTATCAGAATAACCCTTGATCAGCCTGCGAAATTTCAAGATTGCGACCGCAAGTGCATAATTCGTTTGCAGCGCCCCGCTTGCCGCCGACAGCCAGTCCTCCCGGTGGCGCGTTTCCGTCTGGTGGCGCAGCGACCAGCGGCGGGTGGGCCGCATCGCCCCCAGCAGGGACAGCGCCAAAAACCAGCGCAGCGAATAGGTGCTGACCCGGCGGCCCTTGTCGATGCGCCGGTTCGCCCAGTCGTAGAAGCGCCGGTGGCGCAGGAACCAGCGCGCCAGCGGCGCGGGCATGGCCGAGACGAACTCCTCCATGCGTGGATGCATATATTCCGTCGTGCGGACGATCTGCTCGGCGCGGACGCCGAGTTCGGTCCGGATCCTGTCGCGCCGCGCCGTCCTTGTCTTCGAACGCGCCACGCGAATGAGATCGTCATAAACCATGGCATTGGCCAGATGCTTGGCAGCCTCGACGGTGAAGGCGAAGCCGTGATCCGTTCCACCGGCCGCTGCGTCGCGCGCATGAAGATCGGCCAGGCGCGAAAGATATTCCTCGCCATAGGCGGCATCCTGGAAGTCCACCACCTTTTTCAGGCCGAGGAATGCCATGTCGTGCGCCTCCTGCGGCAGCGTTGCGCGCAGCGTTTGCAAGAGCGCATCGGCTCTTCTGTCGGCGAGCCGTTCGGGAAGTTTCGCCGCAGCGGCGGCCGGCGGCGCTTCGGAGGGCGGCGCGCCGTGCATGGCCCGATCGAAGGCGGCGTCGAAAGTGGCGAGGCTGGCCTGAATGCCTTTGCCGCCCTGGCGGATGATCCCCTGAAAGGCCTCGCGCGCGAAAGGCAATGTCGCAGAGGCCGCCAGCGCCCCGAACAGAGCGGCCGAAATCACGCTGCCGTGATCGATAGCCACCGCGTTCATGTCGAAGACGATTTGGCGGCGCGCGGCGATATGCACGGCGTCGGCGACCGCGCCGTTGTCGGCGATGCCTTCGCCGGGCGCCATCTTTTCGGTCACGGCCAGGGTGCGGTGGCTCGAGGCGATCAGCACCGTCCTGTCCGGCGTGACGATGCCGCGCAGGATGGAGCGTCCAGCCTCCATGTATTCGGAGGCGATGACGACATCGACATCGCCGGGCGTCGGCATCTGCGCCAGGATCGGCCGCCGGCCGCCGAGACCGGCGGGCATCATCTCGATGTAATAGATGGTCGCGCCGGTTCGCTGGGCGACGCCCGGCACCGAGGTCGACTGCGCGATCCAACCCTGATCCTCGGCGAGCGCCACGATCCAATCGGTCAATACACCGCCGCCCTGTCCGCCCATGGCGACGATGGCGATGGAGATCGGCCGTTCGCTCGGCCCGCCGGCCGGTTTGAGATCGAGCTTGACGGTTTCGTCCCTGATCATGTCATGCCTCGAAACAGATGGCCCGGCGATCCTGCCGGCGTTGCAGGAAGGCGATCACCGGCGCGGCCAGCCTTTCCTTCAACCGGTCCCAGCGCGTCGGATTGTGGATGACGTCGGCCTGATAGAAGGAGGGGCACAGCACCGCGGCATCGGCGACCTCCCCGCAATTGCCGCAGGCAACGCAGCTGTTGTCGATGCTCGCCACCGGATCGTCGCGCAAGGGATCGTCGAGTTGCTTGACCGACAGCGACGGACAGCCGGACAGGCGGATGCAGGCGTGGTCGCCGGTGCAGACCTCCTCATCGACGCCGAAGCGCGCCGTTACGGTGCGTGCGCCCGCCTTTATCGCCTGCGCCACCTTCGGCTTTTCGCGCCGCTGCCGGTTCAGCATGCATTCGGAGGAAGCGACGATGATCTTCGGCCCCTCTTCCTTCGTCGTCAGCGCTTCGCGAAGGACGGCGCGCATGCGCGTCACGTCATAGGTGCGGTCGACCTGGCGCACCCATTTCGCCCCGATGCCCTTCACGGCATCGACGATGGAGTTGTTGGTCTTGCGACGCTTGTTCAGAGCGCGGGACGAGAGGATGTCCTGCCCGCCCGTGGCCGAGGAATAGAAGTTGTCGACGATGAGGAAGACGCCGTCATGCTTGTTGAACACGGCGTTGCCGATGCCGCTGGTCAGGCCGTTGTGCCAGAAGCCGCCATCGCCCATCACGGCGATGGCGCGCTTTTCCGCCTTGACGTTGAAGGCGGAGGCGGAGGCCGCTCCGAGGCCGAAGCCCATCGTCGTCGCCCCGATATTGAAGGGCGGCAGGATCGAAAACAGATGGCAGCCGATGTCGGCCGAGACGTGATGGGCGCCAAGCTCCTGCTCGACGAGCTTCATCGCGGCGAAAATCGGACGTTCGGGACAGCCGGTGCACAATCCCGGCGGACGGGCGGGGACCGCCTCCTTCAGCCGGGCGATCGCAGGGCTCGCCATCAGCGGCGCTACGTCCGGCTTCGGCGGCCGGTTGCCGAGCCGGGCCGGATCGAAATCCTCCAGAAAGGCTTCGATGCCTTTCGTCAGGACAGCGGCGGTATAATCGCCGCCCATCGGCAGATAGGCCTTGCCGCGCACCTGCGCCGCAACCGCCGCCCGCGCAAGAACCGTGGTGATCGACTGTTCGATATAGTCAGGCTGGCCTTCCTCGACCACGAGAACGGCATCGAGCCCCCGGCAGAAGTCCTCGACTTCGTCGGGAATCGTCGGATAGCCGACATTCATCACGTAAACGGGAAGCCGGACATCGCCATAGGCGTCGCTGAGGCCGAGAAACTGCAGCGCCCGCACCAGACTGTTATACATGCCCCCCTGGACGATGATGCCGGTCCTTCCGCTCCGCTCCCCGAAGAATTCGTTCAGGCGATGGCTGCGGATGAAATCGATGGCCGCCGGCAGGCGTTTCCTGATCTTTTCCTGTTCGTGCTCATAGGCGGCGGGCGGCAGCACGATGCGGTCGAGATTGCGTTTCGGATTGTTCAGCGCGTCGGCGATGGTGAAGGCCGGGCGGACATTGTCCCTGGCGACGAAGCTGCCGGTCATATGGCAGGAGCGCACCCGCACCTGGAGCATCACCGGCGTGTTCGATGCTTCGGAGAGTTCGAAGCCTTTTTCGATCAGGTCGACGATGCAGGCATGGTCGGGTCTCGGATCGAGCAGCCACATCTGCGATTTCATCGCGAAGGCGTGGGTGCGCTCCTGCATGATCGAGGAGCCTTCGCCGTAATCCTCGCCGACGATCACCATGGCTCCGCCGGTGACGCCGCCGGAGGCCAGATTGGCGAGCGCATCGGAAGCGACGTTGGTGCCGACGGTGGATTTCCAGGCGACGGCGCCGCGCAAGGGATACATGACGGATGCCGACAGCATGGCCGCCGCCGTCGCTTCGCTGGCCGAGCTCTGGAAGTTGACGCCGAGTTCGTCGAGGATGTCGTTGGCATCGGCCAGCACGTCCATCAGATGCGAGATCGGCGATCCCTGGTAGCCGCCGACATAGGAAACGCCGGCCTGCAACAGCGCTTTGGTAATGGCGAGAATGCCCTCGCCACGGAATATGTCGCCTGCGCCGAGCCGCAAATGCTCGACCTCCCTGGCAAAGGACCGCTCCGCCATCTCCGCCTCCCATAATATGTATGATCATGCATAACTTTACATATAAAATATTTCAAGACGGAAATCGCCGTCTTCGGTGAATTGTCGTTTCAGCCGGTCGCCGCGGGGGGGGGAGGACGCGCGTTCGCGCCGTCTCAATCGGTCTCGGCATCGTCCATTTCGACGGACAATCGACGCCGCGCCCGCCGGAGCGCGGCGCTGGGAGATTCACCCGCCCAATCGCGGAAGGCCCTCGAAAAGGCCGACTGGTTGGCATAGCCGAGATGGGTCGCCAACTGGCTGAGCTTGATGGTGCCGGTGCTCAGCAGCATCTCCGCCTTCTTGCGGCGTTCGCGGTTGAGAACCTCGCTGAAGCTGGTTCCGAACGAAGCCAGCTGGCGCCGAAGCGTGCGCGGCGCAAGGCCGAGCGCCTCGGCCAGCGCCTCCAGGTCGACGCTTTCGCGCCCGAGCCGCTGGCCGATCAGTTGCGACAGCCGCTCGTGGATCGGGCGGAACATGTCTTCCGGCGGCCGCAGCAGATCGAAGAGATGCCGTTCGACGATGGCGCGCGCCGGCGCGTTGGAGTTGATCCAGGCATGCATCGGCCGATCGAGATCGGCATCGCGAAGGATCATGATGTTGGCATCGGCATTGCCGCGGATCGGGCAGCGGAAAAACCGTGCGAGCGTTTCCTGCCGCTCCGAGACGTCATGCTCGAAATGGATCTCGGCGGGGCTCCAGCGCTCCGAAAGAAGCTGGCGGATCAGCGCGCACATTCCCCCGACCGCATATTCGGCGTCCTGGACGCGCGGCCAGATCCCGAGATCGTTGATCAGATAGCCGTAGCGGGTTTCCTCGTATTCCCGCCGCACCGTCAAGGTGGTATGGCTTTGCCAGCTCGCCTGGAAGCGCGAGAACACGCCCAGCGCCTCGCGCAAGGTCGGCGCGGTGGCCAGAAGCGGATAGACCGGGCCGATTTCCCAGATGCGGAAATTCTGGCCCAGCTCCAGGCCGAGGTAAGGCCGCCCCAGCGCGCGCGCGGCCTCCTCGAAGAAGGCGACATAGGATTTCAGCGAATAGGTGGCATAGGGGCTGACGGTCTGGTTGTCGCGCAATTGAAACCTGGCGAGGACGCGGCGACACTCGGCGATGTCGCCTTTCATCTCGCCGATGATCATGTCGAGGAAAAAGCGCCGCACCGTCCCGTCTTCGGCAGCGATGCGCTTTGCCCCGCGCCGGGGCGCCTTGTTCGCCCGCCTGTGTCCCTCGACCATCGCGGCCTCCCTTGCGATCAGGTATTTCGTATATAAACTAATGCAAGAACATGTATTCGTGAAACTCAAAATTGCGCATTCGATCCGGTATTTATGGCCTCTTTCGCACAAATTTCGGCCTGAAATGACATGGACGCTAGCCTAACGGCGACGTAGTGTCGAAACAAGGCATCCTGCGCACATGGCGCACACAATAAATGTCCAACAAACACAAGGGGTTCTTTCATGAAAGATATCGACAGGCGACTGTTTATGAAACTCGCCGGCGCCGCCGGCTGCGCTCTGGTCCTGCGTCCCGATCTGTCGTTTGCCGGCGAGATCGACAACATCTCGATCGCCTGGATGACCGATCCCGTCACCTGGGATCCCAACCAGCGCCTGTCCCCCGATCCGCAGTCGATCCTGAAAACCGTCTTCGACCAGCCGCTCGACCAGACGCCGGATCTGACGCTCGTTCCCTCCGTCGTGACGGAATGGAAACTGGCGGATGACGGGTTGAGCCTTCACGTCAAGCTTCGCGACGACGTCAAATTCTCCGACGGAACGCGGCTGACGGCCGAGGACTTCGCCTATACCTATCACCAGCGTTTCGTCAAAGGCGACCAGGTCGATCTCGTCGTCGGCTTCGGCGTCGTGTCGGATATCGAGGTGATCTCGCCGACCGAGGCGGTCATGCGCTTTTCCAAGCCGTTTCCGACTGCCGCGCAATGGCTGGCCTTCAGCGCCAGCTACATCGTCTCCAAGGCCTATGCCGAGAAGGTCGGCATTCAGGGGATGCAGACGAACCCGATGGGCTCCGGCCCGTACATGCTCAAGGAATACAAGCGTGACAGCCGCATCGTCCTGACCCGGCGCGACGACTACTGGGGCGAGAAGCCCTCGATCAAGCAACTGACTTTCGAGATCATCCCCGATCCGACCGCGCGTCTGGCGGCGCTGGAATCGGGGACGGTCGACATCGCCATGGAACTGTCGATCCGCGATGTCAAACGGCTGCAGAAAAGCGGCAATTTCAACGCCATCGCCAACCCGATCGCGCGCATCATCTATGTCACGATCCGCGCCGACGGCACTTTCGCCGACCGCAATATACGCCTGGCGGCCGCCCATGCCGTCGACAAGAAGCTTCTGTCCAAGGCGTTTTTCGGCGGCGAGGCGGCGACCATCGATTTTCCGACCGTTCCCGGCATGCCCGGCAGCCCGAAGAATTCCAGCTTCGCCTACGATCCGGCCAAGTCAAAGGAGCTGCTCGCTGCCTCCGGCTACAGCACCGACAAGCCCGTCACCCTTTCCATGGCGACCACCAACGGCCAGTTTCCCGGCGATTACGACATGGCCCGGGCCATCGTCACCATGTGGGAAAAGGTCGGCATCAAGGCCAATCTGACCGTCATCACCGAGGCGCAATGGTATGAACTGAACGCATCGGGAAAACTGCCCGACGCATCGCTTTTCGTCTGGGAAAACGGCACCGGCGACCCCGAGCTGTTCACCGGCCACATGTTCAACGAGGAGATGCCATTTGCGACCTACAGGACGCCGGAGGTGACCGCGCGGGTCAAGCCCCTGTTCAGCGAGCCGAATTACGAGAAGCGCATCAAGGGATATGAGGAACTCAACGCCTATCTGATCGACGAGGGCGCGATCATCCCCCTCGTCCAGGCGATCCAGACGATCGGTTATCGCAAGGGCCTCACGCTGACGCCCTGGGCGAATGGCTGGATCCGGCCCTTCGCGATCAAATCCGCGTAATCCGGTTGCGCCCGCGCCCAAGCCGTCATCCGCCGTTCGGCGATGGCGGTTTGGGCCGGCGATAGGAGGTTTGGTCTTGATCAAGGCATTGTTGCGCATCGTGGCGCGACGGCTGTTCGCCATCGTTCCCGTTTTCGCCGTGGTGACGGTCCTCGTCTTCGCGGCCCTGCGAATCCTGCCGGTCGATCCGGCGCAGATGTCGCTGCCGCCATCGGCCACCATTGAGCAGGTCGAAGCCAAGCGCGAGGAAATGGGCCTCAACAAGCCCATCTGGCAGCAATATGCGCTCTGGGCGCGCCGCGCCGTCGCGGGCGATCTCGGCGAGTCCGCCCAGTATCGCATGCCGACCGCAAAGGTGGTTCTCGAACGCTTGCCGGCAACCATCGAGCTGGCGATGTGCGCGCTCGTCTTCGCCGTCGTCGTCGGGGTGGCCGGCGGGATCTTGCTGTTTACGGTGCGCGGGACGGCGCTCGAATCCTTAGGCATGGCGCTCACCTCGGTCGTCATGGCCCTGCCGGATTTCCTGCTGGCCCTGCTGTTCATTCTGGTGTTCGGCGTCATGCTGCCGCTGTTTCCGGTCAACGGGCGCCTCGATCCCGGTTTGGAGGTGCCCTCCCATACCGGCTTTCTGCTTCTCGACTCCCTGCTGACCGGCGATGTCTCGATCGTCGCCAGCGCGATCAGTCACATCGCCCTTCCGGTCATGGCGCTTGGCCTCGCCTTCTCGCCGACCATCGTGCGGGTGCTGCATTCCAGCCTCATCAACACATACCAGCAGAGCTATATCCGCCAGGCGCGGCTGCGCGGTCTCAGCGACCGGGAGATATTGTTCGGGCAGGCGTTGAAGAACGCCATCCTGCCCGTCGTCATCCTGGTCGGAACCCAGTTCGGCGGCCTGTTCGGCGGCACACTGCTGGTCGAGATGATCTTTTCCTTTCCCGGTCTCGGCAATCTGATGGTCAAGGCGATGCAGACCGCCGACCTCTCGGTGATCATGGCCATCGCGCTGATCTATTGCGCCGTGACGCTGCTGTTCAATTCGCTGGCCGATGCGGCGGCCTATCTCCTGAACCCGAAGCTGAGGACGGCATGATGCGGATTTGGTCCTGGCTATCCGATCCGGGCCTTGTGATCGGCGGTGCGATCGCCGGCCTCGTCCTGGCCTGCGCCGTCTGCGCCCCGTGGCTGGCGCCGTATCATCCCAACGATCAGGATCTCCTGTATATCCTTGCGCCACCCGTCTGGGCGCCGGACGGCGCGGCGGAGCATCTGCTCGGCACCGACAGTCTCGGGCGCGATACGCTCTCGCGGCTGATCTTCGGCGCCCGCACGGCGATGGAGGTCGCGGTCGCCGCATCCTTCGGCGCGATGGCGCTCGGCGCCGTGCTTGCCCATCTCGCCGGTTATTTCGGCGGCCGGGTTGACTGGCTGATCAGCCGCCTGGTGGAGATCTGGCTGTCCTTTCCGCCGGTGGTGCTGTCGATGTTGCTGATCATCGGGCTGGGAGTGGGAACCGACAAGGTCATCCTCGCGATCGTGCTCGTCGACTGGACGCGCTTCTGCCGGGTGCTGCGCAGCGAGGTCCAGGTGGTGCGCGGCCAGGATTACGTTTCCTTCGCCCGGCTGGTCGGCTTTGCGCATATGCGGGTGATCGTCCGCGAGATCTTTCCGGCCACCCTGCCGATGCTGATCACCCTGTTCAGCCTGCAGATGGGCATTTCGGTGGTCGTCGAAGCGATCCTGTCCTTCGTGGCGATGGGTGTGCCCGCCGACGTGCCCGCCTGGGGCCAGATGATCGCCGATGCCCGCATCAACATGTTCGACGCCCCCTGGGGACTGGCGCTGCCGATCCTGGCGATCTTCGTCACCGTTCTCAGTTTCAACCTTTTCGGCGATGGATTGCGGCGTGTCCTCGATCCGCGCCATCGCGCAAACGGGCACGTCTGATCCATGACCAGTCATTCCATCCTCCAGATCGAAAGCCTCGATATCGCCCTGCGCAGCGGCGACGCCATCCTGACCGGGGTCGATCTGGCCATCGCGCCCGGCAAGGTTCTCGGCGTGATCGGCGAATCGGGCGCCGGCAAATCGATGATCGGCGCGGCGATTGCCGACACGCTGCCACCGGGATTGGCGATTTCGCGCGGGAGCATCCGCTTCGACGGACTGACGCTCACGGACATGACGGCGAGGACGCGTCGCGACCTGCTCGGCCGCGACATCGGTTTCATTCCGCAGGAGCCGATGACGGCGCTCAATCCGACCCTGACCGTCGGCCAGCAGATCGGACGCCATCTCGCCCGGATCGGCATCGCAAACCGGGCGACGCGCGACAAACGTGCCATCGAATTGTTTTCCGAGGTCGGTCTGGATCGCCCGGCGCAACTGTTGAAAAGCTATCCGCATCAGCTTTCCGGCGGCATGCTGCAACGCGTGCTGATCGCCATGGCATTCGCGTCCAACCCGCGGCTAGTCATCGCCGACGAGCCGACGACGGCATTGGATGTCACCATCCAGGCCAAGGTTGTGGAACTGATCGCACGCATGCGCCAGGCGCACGACACCTCGGTGCTGTTCATCACGCATGATCTCCAGCTTGCGGCCGATGTCTGCGACGATGTCGCCGTTCTCTATGCCGGCCGGATCGTCGAGACGGGCAGGGCGGAGGAGATCATCGATGCGCCGAGACATCCCTATTCGCGCTGTCTCAGCCTTGCCGCGCCCAATCTCGACGGTCCGGTGGCGCCGCTGATGATCCTGCCCAAGGCGATGCCGGGCGCGGTGGAGCGCGCGGCGATGCGGGGCTGCGCCTTTGCGCCGCGCTGTCCGGCCGCCGACGAAGCCTGCACGCGCACGCCGCCGCCGCGTCGCGCGGTTTCGCCAGGCCATGTCAGCGCCTGCCACTATCCGGAGCGCACGTCCGCCATCGCCCCGCCGGCGCGACGCAACGCAGGCGACCTCGCCGCGCCGGGAGAAGCGGCCGTCTTGCGCGCGCAAGGGCTCGGCAAAGCCTATCGCCAGCACGACTGGCTGGGCCGCGTGCGCGAGGTCGAAGCCTTGCGCGGCCTCGATTTCACCGTTCGCGAACGGGAATTCGTCGGTATCGTCGGCGAAAGCGGCTCCGGCAAGAGCACGCTGACGAAGCTGATCGTCGGCCTGGAAAACGTGACGTCCGGCACGCTTCACGTCGTCGGGCTCGACCGGACGAGCACGCCGCGCGAGCGTTTTTTCGATCAGGTGCAACTCGTCTTCCAGGATCCGCAGTCGGCGCTCAATCCGCGCCGCCGGATCGGAAGCCTGGTGACCCAGAGCCTCGAATGCCGCGGCAACGGCCTTGCGGCAAAGGCGCGGCGCGAACTGGCTGCGGAGCTGCTCGCCAAGGTCATGTTGCCGCCGGACGCCGCAGACCGCTTTCCCGACCAGCTCTCGGGTGGCCAGAAGCAGCGCGTCAACATCGCGCGGGCCTTGTGTTCCAATCCGCGTCTGCTGATCGCGGACGAGATCGTCTCGGGCCTGGACGTATCGGTCCAGGCGCAGATCCTCGAGCTGTTGCGCGGGCTTCGCGAGCAGGCATCGTTTTCGCTGCTTCTGATTTCGCACGATCTCGCGGTGGTGCGCCATGTCTGCGACCGGGTGCTGGTGATGTGCAAGGGCGAAATCGTCGAGCAGGGCCCCGTCGAACAGGTCTTCGGCGCTCCGCGACACCCTTACACCATGCAATTGGTCGCAGCCGCGAGAGGCCGCCCTCGCTCCGACGATCGTCATGCCCGCGAGGCGTCGGATCTTTCCTGAGGACGATATTTACGGCCGGGCGCGGCTGGATCATGCCGGAAAGGTGGATCGCCAAACGGCGATCCACCTTTCCGGGAAATGCTCCATCTTTTGTTCTTGTCGCATTGTCCGAAGCCGAAGCGATCACGCTTCGGCTGGAAATGCTCTACCCTTCGTTTTTACGCATTTCCGAACGCGAAAGCGCTACGCACTTTTGCTGGAAATGCTCTAGAAACGCACTTCCAGCAGGGTGAAATCGTCGGGCAGCGGCCCCTCGCTGTTGAAGGTCCGCACCCATTCGTGGATGCCGGCGGGGGAGTTGCCGGAGGTGAAGGCGTAGTCTGCCAGGCCATCCACGTCGAGCTGGTCGCCATCCGGGCCGTTGACCTCGAAGGTGCCGTCGCTGAGGACGAGGAGGCGGTCGCCGGGATGCACGGCGACGGACTGGCATTCGTAATCGACATCGCCGTCGAGGACGCCGATGGCGATGCCGCCGGGCGTTGCGAGATATTCGGGCGCGCCGGCGCCATGCTGTTCGCCACGGATGAGGATTGCCGGCGGGTGGCCGCCGCTGCAATAGCGCAACGCGCCGGTCACCCGGTCGTAGACCCCGTACCAGATGGTGAAGAACTTGTCGTTCTGCTTTTCCATCGGGAAGGCGGCATTGAGCGCCGCCAGGACCTGCGGCGGATCGCGCAGGTCCGCCTGCGCCAGCGCGCCGGTGCGCAGCACGTTGATGACGGCGATGGTCAGCAACGCTGCGCCGACGCCATGGCCGCAGACGTCGATCAGGTAGAGCGCGAAATGACGCTCGTCGAGGTCGTGATAACCGAAGGAATCGCCGCCCAGTTCCGTCGAGGGCGTGAACAGCCAGTCGGTCGTGGGATGGATCTGTCTTTTTTCGGGCAGGATGGAAAAGATATAGCGCGTCGCATCGTCCAGCTCGCTTTCCAGGCGCGCCTGGGTGCGCTCCAGCAGCAGGTTCTTCTCCGCAAGCTGATCCTCGACGGCTTCGCCGTGCTCGATCATCGCTTCATAGAGCAGTTTCAGATCGTCGAGTTCTGCCGTCAGCCGTTCGATCTCGGCATTCGCCAGATCAAGGTCCGCCTGGGTTGTGTTCACGTCTATGCTTTCTTGAGATGAGTTTTGACACTTCGTTTATGTTTGTATGGAATGGTCGCGTCAGCGCAGCAAGGAAAATTCTTGCGACATGCGTGGCTTTCGGCATTTGTTCGCACAAAAGGTCGGTCTCGACCCGTTATGCGGTGGCCTGCGTCATGCTAGGTTTTCCGATGTTCGGCCGTTCGGCCAATGCTTTGATATACCTTGATGTAAACTGGACTCGGCCTATGGATTCAAGTGGGGGTAAGTTGGAAACCTCAAGCTTCTCGCTGCTTTTTGAGCTGGACATGCCCATCGAGGGTTTTTCTTCAAACTGGGCGCATTGCGACAAGATCTCCACCTATGCGGCGCGGATGATCGGTCACAACAGGCGGGATTCGCTGCTCTATTCGAATCTCTTTTCGTCCGCCTTCAACGAATTGCTGGAGACGGTCTTCCGGTCGCATCATGGCGGCGGCAACTTCGTCTGCCGCGTTCTGCGCGATGGCGACACGGACCGCATCGAGCTGACCATTCCCTGCGACGAGGGACTGGGCCGATTCTACACGACTTCGGTCGCATCGCTTAGCGATGTCGACCGGGAAGAGAAATATCGCGCGGCGCTGTTGTCCGACGCGCCGCTGACGCCGGGTATCGGCCTGATGGAACTCGCCGTGGATTATGCCGCGGAATTCAAAATCTCGGATTTCGACGGTCGGGCCATCCGCCTGACCACCGATCTGATCCTCGAGGAAAGCGACGTGCGATGCTGAAAATCCCCGCCCCCGCCCACAGCCTGCGCTTTGACGAAAACAACCAGGAGTTTTCGATCATCGGCGCGCTGAGGCCGCAGCACGACGACGACATGCGCAACTGCATCGAGATGCTGCGCGACGCCGTCTCGCGCGTGCGCGGCACGCTCTATATCAATGTGAAGCGTCTCGTGCGCCTCAACAACATCGCCTTCCGGGCGCTGGCAAGCTCGGTCGTGGCGGCCGCTACCGAGCGATCGGACCTCAAGCTGGTCATCGTCACGTCCAGCGTCGTCGGCTGGGCCACCAAGAAATTCCGACCGCTGATGCAGGTCAATCCGCGCATCGTGGTCGAGGAATACGACGCCGATTTCTATCCGGGTCAGGCCTTCGTCGAGGACAGCGACATCATCGGGCTGTTGCGCACCCAGACGAACATGACATGGCGCCATGAGCAGGGCATCTTGCCGCGCCATGGCTTGAAGCCCGGCATGGCCGTGGCGGATATCTGCTGCGGCATCGGCGATTTCGCCGTCCTGCTGCACAAGGCCTTCGCGCCCGGACGCATGGTCGCGCTTGATCATTCCAGGCCGAGCCTGGATTATGCACGCGGCGTCGCGGAAGAATTCGGCATCTCCGGCATCGAATATGTCTATGGCGACGCCTCGGAAATGCTGCTGGAAGACAACCAGTTCGATTTCGTCACCTGCCGCCACGCGCTGCAGGTCTTCGACCGTCCGGAACTCATCCTGAAGGAGCTCTTCCGGATCTGCAAGCCAGGCGGACGTGTCTACGTGACCAATGAGAAGAACTCCCATTGCCTTGGCGAGCCGCGCGGCGAAAGCATTCAGTGGACCTATAACGAAGTCGCCAAGATCCTCTCCTATTTCAACCACGACATCGAAATCGGCCCCAAGAGCCGGCGTCTCATGATGGATGCCGGTTTCTCCAACGTGCGGATGGAATCCTTCATGGTCACCAACATGGACGGCGACCCGCAGGACTTCGCCGACATCATCACCGCCTGGCGCGACCTCTTCGCCGGCAAGATGTCGCAGATGCGTGGCGACGACGAGGCCTTTACGGCGCGTTTCCGCCAGGGCTTCGACGACCACATCTTCGCCGCGCTGCATCCCAAGGGCTATGCCGGCTGGCCGATCTGGGTTGCTTCGGGAACCAAGCCGCTATGACGACGGCCGATATCGGAGAGACCGGGGCCGCGCCGGGCCGTTTTTCGCTGGGCAGCTTCCGCGCCAAGTTCATCCTTGTCGTCGGCGCCGCAGTCCTGTTCGACCTCCTGCTGTCGGGCGGCATCGCCATTTTCAACGTGCAGCGCCTGTCGCGGGACGTGGCGGCCGAGGTGGGCGAAGGCCTGACCAGCGCCAACGAGGAATTCCTGCGCACCTATATCGACACCACGGCGCAGCGCGCCGACCTGTTGATGGAAGGCGTTCATTCCCAGCTCGAAACCCTGACCGCCGTCACCCAGTTCATGCTGGACAATCCCCAGACAAGCGAGCGGGTCGGCAATGCGTTGCTGGCCGATCCGGCCCTGTCGAGCCCGCTTCAATACAATGCCGCTGCCGGCTGGGCGCAGAACAGCCCCGGCGTTCCCTCCGCGGTCAGCGTCTGGGGATATCTGCTGGACGAAAACGGCGTTCCGAAGCCGGCCGCGCAGGCGGCGATCCGCGACAGCGCCATCCTGGAGCTTCTCGGCCCGGCGATGATGGCCATCGGTTCGCCGAAGCTTCAGCTCTATTATATCGGCCCCAAGGACGCGTCGATCACGCGCTCCGTGCCCTATTCGGATCAGGCGGGTACGCTCGACAAGCTCTATCCCGGCCACAACAAGGGGCCGAGCTTCTGGGACTTCTTCTTCCCGGGCATCTATGAGAGCTGGCAATCCTGGCTCGCCAATCCCTCGGCGCGGCCGGCAGGCACTGACATCGTCGCGACGATGCCCTATATCGACACCACCTCGGGCAGCATGGTCGTCAGCTATTTCGACCCGCTCTACACGCCCGACCGCAAGGCGGTGGCGGGCGGCGTCGCCGTGGACCTCACGCTCGACCAGCTTGTCAATCTCGTCGAGAGCGTCAACATCGCCGAGACCGGCTTCGGCTTCCTCGCCACTTCCAACGGCAACGTGCTGGCCACCAATGCGCTGGGCGAACGCACCCTCGGCCTCTCGGTCAGCGGCGTCGGCGGTCAGGGTGTGACGGGCGTCGCCCGCTCGTTGCGCAAGAGCACGCAGACGGCGATTGCCGGCCTCGAATTGCCGCGCAACCAGGAAACCGTCCTGCGCCATATCTTCCTGGAGGAGAACGGCGAGCAGGTGCCCTACCTCGTGGTGCTCAAGCAATTGTCGCCGAGCAACCTTTGGGACGGGAAGAGCATCGTCGCCGAGACGATGACGCTCGGCTTCGTCGTTTCCGAGCGCGACATCTATCATTCGCTGATTTCCGCGCAGAAGAACATTTCCGCAGCCACGCGCGGCATCGTCAACTATCAGGTGCTGATGGTCTTCGCGAGCCTGCTGGTCGTGCTGGCGGCGGTCTATGCCATTTCCGGCCGCATCACGCGAGGGCTCAGCCAGTTGGCCGGCGCGGCGCGGCGCCTGCAGGCCCAGGACTATACGGTGCGGGTGGATATCCCGAGCCGTGACGAGGTCGGGGCCGTCGGCGTCGCCTTCAACCGCATGGCCGAGGAAATCCGCTTCCATACCGAAAACCTGGAAAAGCTGGTCGAGGCGCGGACCCATCAGCTGGAGGAAGCCAACCAGGAAATCAATGCGCTGAACATCCGCCTGAAGAGCGAGAACCTGCGCCTCGGCGCCGAGCTCGACGTCGCCCGGCAGATCCAGATGATGGTGCTGCCGCGCTCGGCGGAACTGAGCGAAATCCAGAAGATCGACGTGGCCGGCTTCATGGAGCCCGCCGACGAGGTCGGCGGCGATTATTTCGACGTGCTGCGCAGCGGCGACCACATCAAGGTCGGCATCGGCGACGTCACCGGCCACGGTCTGGAAAGCGGCGTGCTGATGCTGATGGTGCAATCCGTGGCGCGCGCCCTGCAGGAGCGCGGCGACCAGGATCCCACCAACTTCCTCGACGTCCTCAACCGCGCCATCTACAAGAACATCGAGCGCACGCGCACCGACAAGCACCTGTCGCTCGCCTTCCTCGATTACCACGAGAACCGCATCGTGCTCTCCGGCCAGCATGAGGAAGTGCTGGTCATCCGCAACGAAGGCGAGATCGAGCGCATCGATACCGTCGATCTCGGCTTCCCGATCGGTCTGGAGGCCGACATCGCCCCCTTCATCGCCACGCGTGAATTCGCGTTCGAGACCGGCGACGTCGTCATCCTGCACACCGACGGCGTCACCGAGGCGGAAAGCCCGAGCGGCGAACTCTTCGGCATCGAGCGCCTGTGCGACAGCGCGCGCAAATACCACAAGCTCGGGGCCGAAGCGATCAAGGAAGGCATCATCGCCGACCTGATGGCCCATATCGACACCCAGAAGATCCACGACGACATCACCCTGGTCGTGATGAGGCACAGATAGCGATGACTGAAGTTTTCGGCGATATCGAATCCCGTAACGCGGCCGCGTCCTTCGAAAACCGGATCCGGCTTGCGGAAGGACCGATCGATCTGACATGGCAGCATGCAAGCGTCACCGCCGAATTCCTCGGCGACATCTACGGCATGCGCAGCGGCGCCCAGCGGCTGAACGACAACGAGGCGCGCCACAGCGTCGGCTATCTCGTCAACGAGCTGCTGGAAAATGCGGTGAAATTCCGCGCCCCCGGCGACGTGCTGGTCGAATCGTCGCTGGACGGCAATCGATTCGAAATCAAGGTTTCCAACTACATCAGCGAGGAGACCTCGCGGCGGTTTCAACCGTTGCTGGCGGAAATTACCCAAGGCGATCCTGGCGAACTGCTGATTCAGCGCATCGAAGCCAATGCGGGAGATGCATTTTCCAGTGGATCGGGGCTTGGCCTTCTCACCCTAATGAGCGACTATGGCGCACGATTGGGATGGAGATTCAGCCGGTCGACCGCCGGCACCCTCGTCTTCCTCGAAGTATTTGCCGCCCTCGAGCTTGCATAAGATTGCCGGGACCGGGACATTTTTTGGAGTGCTTTTTCGCAATGGAAATTAAAACTGGCGACTATAAGGTGTGGAGCGAGGGTTCGACGATCCACTATGAAGGCACCATGCGCCTTTCCGGGACGGAAGCCTATGCCCCGATCCTGGAACTGATGCAGGGCGTTCTTGCGTCGAACCCGCAAACGATCACGCTCGACCTGACGGAACTGGAATTCCTCAACAGTTCGGGCATCAACCTTCTGGCGAAGTTCACCATCGACGTGCGCAAGACGCCGGCGATCGGCCTCGCCGTGCGCGGTTCGTCGCGCATCCCGTGGCAGTCGAAATCGCTGCCCAATCTCAAGAAGCTTCACCCGGCGGTGACGCTGGTGATCGATTGACCGGCCGGCGACCGTTTGAAAAGAGCGCCTGCCAGCATCGCCGCTGTCGGGCGCCGCTGGGGGCGATGCTCTAGCCCGCGCGCCAGCAGGCCCGCGAGCCCGCCGTCGCCGTCATGCGCCGACAGCTTGAATTCGTGATGGATGCCGGCATCGCGTTTTGCCAGCACCGTCGCGTGGGTTCCCATCAATGGCAGCTGCCCCTCGAGAAGCCAGAGCCCGACGGCCGAAAGCGACCAGATGTCGCCCGCCGGGGTGATCGTGCCGGCGCGCAGCTGCTCCGGCGCCATCCAGCGCGGCGTGCCGGCGATTTCGTGGCCGCTCAATGGATCGTCCCCGCCGATCGCCGCAATGCCGAAATCCACCAGCACCGGCTGGTTGTCCCGAAAGCGGATATGCGCCGGCTTGATGTCGCCATGGGTGATGCCGCGGCCATGCAGATAGGCAAGCAATGCCGCCAGTTCGCCGATCAGTGCCTCTACGGCGTCGGCGGAGCGGTGGCGCATGGCGATCTGCGGCTTATCCAGCGCCGCCTCGATGAAATCGCAGGCGAACCAGTTTTCGCCGGCCCCCCGCAGGCCGGCGAGGGCCGGATGCTGGAGGGTCTGCGCCAACTGCTTCTCGCGGGCAAAGCGCTGTCGGGGTAGGGCAGGGGCGGCGGCGACGCGCTTGACGAAGAGACGCTCGCCATCGGTGGCGCACGCTTCGTAGGTTTCGATCCCTGCCCGGCTGCGCACCGGGCCAAGGGGTGGCGGCGCCTCGCGCACCATCATGTCTCCCGTCGTTCAGATCGCCCCGACCGCTTTCCACATGGGAACGCCGTATTTCAGGACCTGCCCGATATTGTCGCGCAGCATCCGGTCATAGGCGTCTTCGTTCTCGGGCTGCGGGTCGAAATTGAGGCGCGCGTCGCGCTGCTGCAGCAGGGCGCGGACCGCCTTCGTCACCGCTTCTTCCTCTTCCGGCGTGCCCTCCGCGATCACTTCGTAGACCAGCATTTCCAGAAGGCGGACACTCAGCGCCGTGCCGAGGCCGACCGCCGCCAGCGACGAGAGATCGCGGCCGAGATCGGCGCTGTTGGCCAGCAATGCCTGGTTGAAACGGCGCACCGATTGCCGCTCCGCTTCGCTCGGTTCCCGCAGCTTCGTCTTCGCCTGGCGCGAGCCGACGAGCATGCCGAGGATCTCGCGCGGCTCGGCGGTGGAAGGTGCTGCGGCGCGCAGCGCCGCGATCGTGCGGCTGCCCTTTGTCAACGCCTCGAAGGCCGGTTCGTAGAAGGGCGCGTTGAGGGACGCTGTCCCCAGGGGAATGCTGACCTCACGGGTCAGCACATGCGGCGGCACGACGAGCTGTAGCTCCGCCTCTCCGACACGCTGCTCCAGCCGTCGCGGCGGGATGGCGCGCGCGCCACGGATGAACACGTCGCGGCGGAAGGTGCGGGTCATGAAGTAGTCGCGCGCGGTCTCGGCGATCGCCGACGGCATGTCGGCGATCAGCGCGAGTTGCTCCGGCCGCAGGGAAAGAGCCGGGAAATTTTCGAAGAGATTGGCGGTGCCGACATAATTCAGCTTGGCATGGGCCATGTCGCCGGCGACATCGGCGTGATAGCAGGGCGACCAGTGCTCGTTGAGGTATTCATGCGAGAGATAGGCGACGGCGTCCTCGGTCTTCTCCTTCTTCAGCCGCTCGACCATCTCGGTGGGGATGCTGATCGCGCCGGCCTCCGAAAAGGCTTGCGCAAGATCGAGCGCCTGCAGCACGCGCTTGTCGCTGCGCGCCTGGCTGAGGCCGGCGCCCATGCGCAGCAGGCGTTGCAGCGGCCCGGCATTCGACCAGCCGGGCTGGGCGTTGTAGCTGACATAGACAAGGCCGCCGGGTTTCAGATAGCGGTCGATGAAGCGGACGATATGCTGCCGGTTTTCGAGGCTGACCCAACTCCAGACGCCATGCAGGGTGATATAGTCGAACAGCGGCAGGTCCGCCCGCTCACCATCGGCGAGTTGCTCGAAGGAGTCCTCCTCGAAGCGGATGTTGTCGACCGCGCCCTGGCGGGCGAGCAGGCGGGCACGGGCGATATGGGCCGGATTGAAATCGAAGCCCCAGACATCGGCTTGCGGATTGGCGGCGGCGACTACCAGCGCGGTCTGGCCGACGCCGCAGCCGAGCTCGCAATAGGCGAAAGCCTCGCCCTTGGCGACCGGCGGCTCGATGCCGCGCAACAGGCAGACGATATCGAGATGGGCCGGCGTCTGTTCGGCATAGAAGCCGGGACCGTATTCGATGTCGGAAATATAGCCGTCGGTCCAGTCAGTCATGTCGCTTGGGTCCTGTGGTTGGATTATCGCAGATGCGGCGTCGGGCGGATGTCGGCGAAGGGGATATCCCGTCTCGGCCGGTCCGAGGAGAGCCATGTGTTCCAGCCGAGCCGGCTGGCGGCGGGGTCGTCGCGGTCCTTGCCGAGCCTGAGGCCCGGCACTTGGTCGGGCTTCAGCTCCAGCCTGACCCGGAAGGTCTTGTCGGCGCCGAGCGCATGGGCTGCGACATCGGTGAAAAGCTGCGCCCGTTTGCCGTCCGGCAGCAGCGAGCGGAAATGTGGATAGTCGAGGGCGCGGATGTTGATGCGCACCGTCGATTGCACTTCGAAGATCTTGCCGCCGATCACCGCGTCGTCGCCAAGCCTCGCGAAACTGCCTTCGGGAGAGGCCCTCTCCGGCAGGCGCGTGCGGTCGTTCACCGCGATCGGCAGCCATTCGCCGCAGAACTGCGCGATATCCAGCCGGTGGCCGAAGATGCCGGCCAGTGCGCGCTCGACGGCGACGGCGGAGTGGGACTGACGGCCGAACAGCCCGCCGAAATAGACGAAAAGCGCATCCGGCGCGCTGGTGCGGTTGGCGGTCGCCGGCAGGCCGAGGCCGACCAGCGATTTCAGCGCGTGATCGGCGGGCGTTGCGGTGCCGACCGACAGCGAGCGCTGGCGCTCCGCGACGATGCGGTATTTGGCCCAGGCATTGTAGAGCAGGCCGGCGAGCCGGTTGTTGAAGACGTCGAGAAAGTCGCGAAGCCCCAGATTGCGCTCGCGTACGCTGACCTGCACCAGCTCGCTCAGCGCATGCGGCAGCACGCCGGAGGGACCGGTGAGGCCAACGATGGTCTGGATCATCTCGATCGGGCCGCCGTCTCGCGGGCGGCGCACGGAATTGACCTCCGCCGCCGCAAAGCCGAGCGGCACGGCGGAGCGGACGGCAAGGGTCGCCCGCGAGGGATCGCTGCCTTGGCCGAGCGGATCGACCGGCGGCAGGCCGGTCTCGTCATGCTCGCGCGCCGCCATCCGCTCCAGAAGCGCCATGGCCTGGAACAGCTCGTAGAATTGCGGCGCCTCGAAGAGGTCGCGCTCTAGAGAAGTATGCGGTCGCCGGCGCGTGCTGGCCATGTCTTCATGATCCCCGTGCGGCCCTTGACCCGGGCGGTCAGGCGCGAAAAAGAATTGACGCTGGCGTAAAGCCCGAAGAACCGTTCCAGCACGCTCGCCATCAGGAAGACGCCGTTGCCGGAGAAATTCGCCTCGTCGAGCGTGAGGTCGACATCGACGCCGCGGCAGAAGACGCTCTGCCCCTTGGCGCGCACCCGCGCCGTGCCGCTTTTCGACGAAAGCTGGGTGATGCCGTCGATGAGCGCGCGCGTCTCGGCCGATTCGCGAAAATCGTAGAGCAGCAGGGTTTCGCGCAGGGCTTGCGCGCCGCCATCCGAGACCAGCGACAGGTGGTTGAGGGCGAGATGCGACACCAGCCGCCAGCGGCCGCCATGCCCGAACATCGGCCGCATCGTCGGCGTTGGCGCGGTCAGCAGGCGCATGGCTCCGACCATCGGCACCGGCTCGGTCATGCGCAGATGCGGCTGGCCGCCGCCGAAGGGCAGGCGCTCCGGCAGGTTGCGGTTGAGGCAGAGCGTATCGACCAGCAGCACCTCGGACGAGGGCAGCTGCGGCCGGAAATCCGGGTCGGAGAGCGACAGGAACACTTCGCTGCCGGGGTTGTCGCTGCTCGCAGGTTCGCGCCGCGACAGCCACCAGGCGAGATCGCGCTCGTCGGCCTTCACCCATTCGGCGCTGGTGGCGTGCTCGACGCTGTAGAACGGGTGGACGAGCCGCTGCCTGCCGTCGGCATCGATGCCGCGCACCGCCTCGACGCTGTAGACCTCCAGCGCCTGCGGCCGGCCGCTATCGGGCACGACGCGGTAGTCGAAGCTGCGCTGGTCCAGCGTGATCGGCTCGGCCGTCTGCGGAAACAGGTTGACGACCGGCGTGCAGCCGAGCGCGAAGGCGCTGGCGTTGAGCGAACGCTCCAGCCCCGGCTGCGCCCGGTCGAGATAGAGGAAGACGTCGAGCGTGCGGCCCTTGGCGGAAAGCAGCGCGCGCTCCGGCAGCTTCAGGTCGACGAACAGGAATTTTTCCGGAAAGGCGAAATATTCGGTGAGGATGCGATAGGCGGGATGCGAATTCTGCGCATAGGGCAGCAGGCCCTCGTTTTCGGCAAAGCCGGCCGCCGTCACCGCCGAACCCGGCAGGAAGACCGGCGACGGATCGTTCGCGCCTTCCGCAAAGGCGATGGCGCTGACATCGTTGAGCAGCAATTCGTAGAGTGGATAGACCAGTTGCGGCTGGCCGCGCAGGAAGAAACGCAGCGAGGCGGGCGAATGCTGCCCGAAGCCGCCTTCCGGTGCGGTCACGTCGAGGGTCAGGCGCAGGCAGCCGGCGGCATTGGCGGCGCCGGCGCATTCCGGCGCGGTGATCGGCCGCCCCGACAGCGTGGCGTTGCGCACCGTCACCGGCGACAGCGACACGTCGAAAGCGGTGCGGAACCGGCAGCGCTCGCCGTTGACGGCCTCGGTATCGAGAAGCGTTCCCGCCGGCACCCGGTAGGCCTCGACGAGTTCGGGCTTGGCGTCCATCTGCAGGATCGACATCGACGGGATCGGCCGGTCGAGATGCGGATAGAGGATGCCGAGCAGGGCATTGGTCAGCTCGGGAAAATCGTCGTCGAGTTTCTGGCGCACACGGGCGGTCAGGTAGGCGAAGGCTTCGATCAGGCGGCCGACATGCGGATCCTCGATCGCATCCTCCGACAGGCGCAAGCGCCCGGCGATGCGCGGATTCTCGTTGGCGAAGGCAGCCGCCGCGCGGCGGATATATAGCAATTCCCTGTTGTAATGCGTCAGGAGATCGTCGGACATGACCTTCGCCTTTCTTGCTACAGTTGCGGGCAGGCGTAGCCCGCGAGGATGTTCTTGGCGAAAGGATTGCGCGTCGCCGAGGCCGTGACCCGCAGCAGCACCCGGCGGCTGCCGACGCGGGCGAGATAATCGACGCTGTCGGTCGGCTGCTTGCTCATCATGCGGAAGCTGTCGAGCAGGCGGAAGATCGCCCAGGGGCCTTGGCGGGCGATGAGATTGCGCTCGCCCTGCACCTCCGGCATGACCGAGAGATTGGCGCCGGCCGATACGTTCTGCGGCGGCCACTGGAACGGCGTATCGACGATCGGCCCGTGGCTGTAGAGCAGGGATTGCCCGCCGGCATCGAGCACGAAGGCGCGCGCCTTGGCGTCCAGCTTGCCAGGCGTGATCATGAAATCGAGGTTCGGCTTCTCCTGGTCGGAGAAGAACATCGTGGTGATGGCATTGGCGCGTTCGAGGGCCGCCAGCGTCGCGTCGTCGAAGCCGAGTCCCACCTGCTGGCCCGGCCGCCAGCGCCAGGGATGGGTGGTCGTGTCGATGAACGGCTTCAGGTAATCGTTGTGGAAACCGGCGATGGCGCCCTTGGGGCCGAACAGTTTTGCGAAATCCTCCAGCGACGTGTCGTTGGCGGCGGTGCGGTCGAAGGGATAACGCGCCGTCATCGTCGCATCGCAGAGCGGCAGCACCGTCGTATTCCAGATCTGCGCCAGCCGCTCGCGCGAGCTGCCGCCGGTGATCGCCGCCACCTGCGCGAGGATGCGGGCAAAGACCGGCTGTAGCACCGGCGGCAGGTTGTCGTTGCGGCTGGCGAGATCCTTCAGCAGCGTCTGCGGCTCGGTGCCGAGTTCCAGCACGTCGCCGCCATTGGCGACGTGGTTGAGCATGCGATAGAGCGGCTGCATCGCCGCCAGCATGGCGTCGGCCGGCGCCTGCTGCCCCTCCGGCGCCGTCACCGCATTGCGGAAGGCGCGGAAATATTCGGAAACCGACTTGGCGACGTCGACGCTGCGGCGCGGCTGGTAGGCCGAGCCGGTCACGGATTTGATGCGCGCCGTGGTCGCGCCGACGGCGGCGTCGAGGACGACGGTCGTCGCCGCCTCCAGATCCGTCTCGGCGGCGATGGCGATCAGCAGTTCCTTGAGCGGCGAGGGATTGCCGGTGATGATGGCGATGGAATGGGCGACATCGACGGCGCGGTCGGCACCGGCCGGGCCGATATCGGCGAGCAAGGACGACCATTTGTTGATGTAGTCGACGCGGTAGAGATCGAGGATGCCGTCGCGGATGCGGGCGCTGTCGCGCTCGCCGAGCGGCGCGTCGTCGCCCATCACCCAGAGATCGTCGGCGAGATGGCGCGCCGCCGTCGCCGCGACCTCGCGCATCGTGCCGATGAGGCCGTCGCGCGTATAAAGGCCCGGCACGCCGTCCCAGAAACCGTTGCCGCTGACCCGCGACAGCGCCTGCGGGCCGGTAAGCCCCATGTGATCGACCGGCCGCCAGACGGGCAGTGACTGGACGGCGGGCATGGCCTGCACGAGATCGTAGCCGAGCCGCGCCAGCGTGTAATCCGCAATCCAGCGGCGGGCGCGGTTGACCAACGCCGTATCGGCCGGCGGCACGGTGAGCGGCGCTGCGGCAAGGGCCGCGAAATGGCGGGCGATGCGCAACTGCGTGCCCGGATCGGCCTCGTGGACGAGCCAGTTGGTGGCGAAATCGGCGCTGAGCAGGTCGGCGGTCTCGCGATCCGGCACGCGATGCTCGGTCAGCGTCAGGTAGAATTTCAGTTGCTGGAAGCGCAGGGCCGCCGGCGTCTCGGGGTGGTCGAGACCGTCGCGAAGATAGCTCCAGACGAAGGGGAACAACAGGTTGGCGAGCGCCTTGTCATAGGCGTCGCGCGCCGCGCTGTTGACCGGCTCGGCGCTATAGAGGCCGAGCGTCGCCCGGCGCGGCTCCTCTTCCGCCAGCGTGCGCAGCCGGTCGAGGACGTCGAGCACGGGGTCGAATTGCGACGGCATCTTTCCGTCGGGCGAGGCCTCGGCAATGTTGGCGCGGCCCGCCTCGACGCCGGTCGCGATGCGGGCGGTATAGGCGCGGCCCTCGCCGAAACTCAGGATCCACAGCGAGATCATGAGGGCGATGAGGGCGAAGAGCAGCAGGTTTCCGCCGATCTTGTAGAGCCGGTTGGCGACCAGCGCCGGCCGGGTCAAGCCGCCGAGATTGGCTTCGGGCAGGATGACATCGCGGAACAGGCCGGAGAGGAAGAACGGCCGGGCGCGGACCTGTCCCGTTTCCGGCTGCAGGAACAGCCCGTCGCGGCGCTGGCCGAAGCTCGGGGCAAGAACCGGGCCCATGCCGTCGCGGAAATCGCCGGATTGAACAGTGCTGGAAAAGAACACGCCGCGCACATTCGGCGCATCAGCGAAACGATGATCGACGCAAAGTTCCCACAGGAACGGCGTCAGCCGCGATTGCAGCAGCGAGAATTGCCCGGGAAATTCGAAAATCCGCCGCCGGCGCAATTCATCCGGCTCGTCCTGCAGGCGCAGGAACTGGTGGCGGGAAAAGCCCTCGACGATGTTCGAAAAGCCCGGCAGGAAGCTGCCCCTGGCGGTGGCGCCGTCGGTCTTGCGGAGCGCACTGAGCGGCACGCCGAGCACGGCATTGCGCTCCTCCGAAGTCAGCGAATCGAAGAATTCCTCGAAGCCGACGACCATGTCGAGCTTGTTGACCAGCACGTAGACGGGCGCCGTCGTGCGCAGCCGCGCCATGGTTTCGTCAAGGCGCTTGCGCAGCGATGCGGCTTCCGCAACGATATGCTCCTCCGGCCGCGACAGGAGATATTGCACGTCGAGAACGAGCAGGATGCCGTTGACCGGCTGCTGGCGACGCCAGCGGCGGATCTGGTCGAGCATCCGTTGCCACAGTAGCACCGCGCCGGTGTCGTTGGCGGCGGTGAAGCGGCCCTCGAATTCGACCAGCACCGCCTTGTCGGTGATGTGGAACTGCGCCGGGCCGGTGCCGGGATCGGTGTCGTAGGGCGCGGCGATGCCGCTGGCCTTGAGCACGCTGGATTTGCCGACGCCGCCGGCGCCGAGCACGATATACCAGGGCAGGGTATAGCGGCTGCTGACGAAACGGAAACCGCTGCGGCGGCGCAGGAAGGACAGGACCGCGCGGCCGGCGTCGCGGAAGGCGGCGAACTCGGCATCGGCGGCGGCATCCCCCTTGTCGCGGGCTACTTCCGCCTCCTCTTCCTGGCGGCGGAGTGCGGCGAGCAGCGCCTCGTCCTCGCTGGAGCGGCGGGTGCGCACGAAGAAGCTGCCGATGCCCCAGAGGAGCGCCAGAACCAGCAGGCAGGCGAGGCGGACGGTGGCGGAGCCCAGCGGCTGCACCTCGCCGAAGGCGATGGCCGGGCCGACGAACCAGACGAGCAAAGCGAGGATCAGGACGCCGAGCGACAGCCAGACCGACGGCCGCTTCAGAAAGGTCCAGAATCGCCTGATCGCCCGGCGCGCCCTCACGACAGGCTTTCCTTATAGGCGATGATCCGCCGCGCGGCGTCGATATAGACGGGATCGATGACGAGGCCGCCGGCATCGCGGATGGCGGCGGGCGCCAGGCCCTCCAGCATGGTGCGGTCCTCGGGCGAAAGGTCGGCGGTGTTGGCGGCCAGCCAGTCGCGGAAGGCGGGCGTTTCGGTGGCACCCGCCTGCGTTGCCAGATCGATGCGGGCGCGCAGCGTCGCCGGATCGGCGCTCATATCGGCAAGGGCGGCTTCGAGGCGGGTCGCGACATGCTGGACCAGCGCCTGCGCGCCAAGCGTATGGCGCATGGCGTCGATGCGCTGGCGCAGGCTGCGCGAGGCCGGGGCGGCAAACAGTGGCGAGACGCGGGCCGCGTCGGCATCCGTTTCATGGGCGAGGGTATCGAGATCGCGTAGCGTGTGCAGCAGCACCGGCAGATCGGCCGGCTTGGACGGGCTGCGGATCGGCGTGATGGAGAGCGTGCGGTCACCGACGCGGCTCGCCAGCTCGACGTCGTGGCCGAAACTCCTATAGACCCAGTAGCCGGCGCCGCAGATGGCGAGAATGGAAGCGGCCAGCATCGCCGTCTGGAGATAGGTGCGTACGCGGTGCCGCCGGCTTTTCGAGACCAAGCCGGCCTCCGGCAGCATCACCGATTTCAGCACGCCGTTGATGAAATAGCCGCGATCCTCGTCGTCCAGCCCGAGATCGGGCGGCAACATGCCGATGCGCGGCATGGCGAAACGCCGGGACAGCTCCGGCAGCAGCGCGTCGATGGACAGCGGTTCCTGCCGGGCGCTGGTCAGGAAGATGCCGCGCAAGAACGCGCCCTGCCAGCTACGGTCGCCATCCGGGGAAAACCCGTCCAGCAGCGGCGCGATGGTCTTTTGCAAGGCGGCGATCTGGGCGGAAAAGCTTTGCAGATGGCCGCAACGCACCGGATCGGCCTCGCGCGACAGCCATTCCATATGCCGGGCGCGCATCGAGGCGAGGATATCCTGGAAACCGCGGTCGATTTCCTGGGCACGCTCGGCGGCGGGGCGCGCCTCGGCCATGGTTTCGAAGGGCAGCAGGAAACCCCAGGGCTGGTCGCGCTCCTGCTGTTCGTAGCGGTCGAAGAACTCGCGAAAACCGGGGATCAGGTCGGTCTTGGTCAGGCCGAGATAGGTCGGGATGCGGCTCTGGGCGATGTCGTCGAGCAGGCGCAAGCCGTTGGCGACGGCCTGCATCACCATGCGCTGCTCTTCGAGATCGGCAAGCGTCAGGTCGGCGGGGCTGATGGTCAGCAGCGTCGCGTTCAGCGGCTGCAGCGGGCGCAGGCTGCGCAGCAGCTCGAAGATGGCGCGCATCTGGTCGGTGTCGATCAGCGAGGCCTCGACATAGACGGCATCGGGGCCGACCCACCATGTCGCGTCGGCGATGGAAACGGGCATGCCGAGCTTCTGGTCGGCGCGTTCGAGAATGCTGGTCTTGCCGCTGCCAGGCGGGCCGGCGACGAGGAAGAACGGCACCGAATTGCGCCCGCGCTCGCCCTTGAGGCCGCGCTTGGCGAGAAAGGCTGCGACGGCGCGGCGGTTGGTCTTCAGCGTCGGCGATTCCGTCGCCGAATTGCGCAGGAAGCGCCGCCAGAAAACCACCGGCACCAACGCCCAGAGGATCAGCGGCGCCATCGACAGCGCGAAGCGCAGCTCGGGCGCGACCGTCGCGAGGCCCAGCCATTGGCCGCCATTCGCCCACAGCATCCAGCCGGCGACAGCGGCGACCGGCAGTCCGAGCAGCCAGAGCGCGAGCGACGACGGCTTCATGGCTGCTTTTCCGCCGGGATGCGGAATTCCACGCGGCGATTGCGCGCGCGTCCCTCGGGCGTGTCGTTGGCGACAATCGGGTCGTCCTCGCCGCGTCCCTCGAAGACGACGCGGCCGGGATCGTCGAGATGATGCTGCAGCATCTGCGCCGCCGAGCGGGCGCGGGCAACCGAGATGTCCATGTTGTTGCCGAGCGCGCTGCCGGCGCCGACAGGCACGTTGTCGGTGTGGCCAAGGACGGTGATGCGGCCGGGCTCCGGGTTCAGCGCCGCGCCGATCTGGGTGACGACCGGTTCCTCGGTCGCGGCGAGATCGAGGCCGCCGGAGGGGAAGGAGGCGGCGAGCATGCGGATGACGATCTCGTCGCCGACCTGCACGACTTCGGTGCGCTGCGCGGCGATTTCGGGCGCCAGCACCTCGGAAATGCGCTCGATCTGCGTCTTGCGCACCGGCGGCACGGGGGCGGGGATATCGGGAATGCCGGCCTTTTCGACGACCACCGGAATGGTCGGCACGAGGGCGCGGATCTGCTGGGCCGAACGCTCGACGTCGGATTGCAGGGTGATGCTGGAAAAGGCCCAGAGACCGATCAGCAGCAGGAGCAGCAGCAGGGCGATGGCCCAGGGCGCGACCATGCTGAGCGGCGGGCGATGCGGGGCGGCAATCGTCTGCCAGGCGGCGGAAAGATTGCGCTCATAGGGGCCGCGAATGCGGCGGATGGTGCGGTAGAGATCGTGGCGCAGGCGCTGCAACTGCCCCTGCCCGCCTTCCATCACCCGGTATTTGCCGGAAAAGCCGATGGCGAGGCAGATGGCCAGCAGTTCCAGCGCGTCGACATTCTGCTCGGGCTGCTGCGAGACCTGTTGCAACAGATCGTAGAAGCGTTCGCCGCCCCAGGTCTCGTTGTAGAGGACGCCGACGAGGCTGCTGCTCGCCCAGCCGCTGGCAGCCCCCCAGCGGGTGCTGAGGATGATGTCGTCGATGGTGGCGCAGAGCGCATAACGCGAAACGCGGATGAGCCGGTCGGGCACATCCTTGGTCATCGCCGCGGTCTCGAAATTGCGGATCTCGTCCATGACCCGGCTGCGAAACTCGGGGATATCCTCCGGCGGCGCGCTTTCGATCAGCCGGCCGGCCAGCCACAGCAGCGGCGAGGCGGCGCTGACCAGCGGGTTGATCGCGGCCATGTCGAAGGCCTTGTCGATGGCCGGATCGTTGCGGCGCGTCTGGCGCTCCACCGGCGCCTGCAGGCCGAAATCGTCGGCATATCCCTGGGTCTGCTTGGCGCCGAGATCGAAATAATCGTCAAGCGAGGCGCTCGGGCCAGAACGACGCAAGGCTTCACCCTCGCTCTTTGGTGCAAAGGCGTTCTGTTGCGCAAAGGCATGTGGTGCCATCGGCACCACGCGTGGCGGCTCGCTCGGCAGCGGCCTGCGGATCGTATCGTCCTCGTCGGGAAGGGAAAAAGGATCGGTCAGCGTCTCTCTCCCTTAATCCTTGATGGCCCAGAGATCGAGCTCAAGCCCCGGGAAATCCCCGGCGACGTGAATGGCGAGCCCGGCACCGCTGGCGATCTGCTTCCAGATCGGGCTGGTGCGGTCGAGCTCGAAATAGACCTTGCCGGAATGATAGGGAATCTGGCGCGGCGCCACCGGCAGGCTGCGCAGCATGATGCCCGGAAGGGCGGTGTTGACCAGTTCCGAGATCTGCTCGACCGGCCCGATCTTGATCTGGCCGATCAGGCGGCGCATCAGCGTGTCCGAGGGGATATCCGCCTTGGCCGCCAGCACGAAGGCATATTTGAGATAGAGCGAGCGATCCGGCACATCGGCGACGCGGATGCCGTAGCGATGCTCGGTGAGCGGAATGGCAATGGCGCTGCGCTCCAGCACGACGCTGAGCGACTGCCGGATCGCGGCGATGACAGGCGTGAAGCTCGGCTGGATGCGCTCGTGGTCGTAGACCGGGAAGGCGCGCGGCCGGCGCGTCGGGCTGGTGAAGGTCGCAAGCTCGCCGGCCAGGCCGATGGCGGCCATGTAGAGGCTTTCGGGATGCACGAAGGAGGCGGAGGCCAGATGCGAAAACAGCGGCTGGTAGCGGTTGATCGCCTGCAGCATCATCGCGTCGGTCATTTCGGCCGCCGTTCCCGCACTTGCGCCGGCCAGACGGTTGGCGATCGCCTCGCCGCGATGGTTGAGCAGGCCGACGATCTCGGTCATGAAGCCGGAGAGCAGGCCGGCGACCTGGCAATCCAGCGTCGGCGGCACGTAGGATTCGTCAAGCACGACGGTGTTGTCGGCGCGCACCTCGATAATGCGGGCAAGGCCGATGCCGACGAAGCCGCTGCGGTCGCTGGATTCGAGCTGGTAGCGCAGGCGCAGCTTGCCGACCGTGATCGGGGCGGCCGACATGTCGCTGCTGTTGGCGTCGGCAACCTCGATTTCGCTAGCGACGTAGCGTGTCAGGGTTTCCGCGTCGGGATCGGCGGCTTCCTGTCCCCCCGGCTGGCTGATCGGCAAGGTGAGATAGACGATGGCGTTGCGGACGTTTTCGTTGAGCACCAGCGGCTGCAAGCCTGCGACATCGGCGGGAATGCTGAAGGGCGTGCCGTCGGCGAACACGCCGGAGGCGCGTTCGACGCCGAAGCGGCCGATCGACAGAAGCTCGCGGTTCAGCCGCAGCTCGGTCAGGCCCCAGCCATAGGGGCGCAGGCCCTTGGAGCGGCTGCGGATCAGCCGCTCGACATAACGGGCATCCTGCTGGAAGTGCTGGGCGCGGATGAACATGCCCTCCGACCAGATAACTTTGTCAAACGACATGGTCGCTTTCCCTTCCCAAGTAACCGGCGCGAAACCGGTTACGCACCTTTGCCTGAATGCCGTCGGGCCTTTTCGCTTTTCCCCAGAAGAGCGAAAATACTCCAACGCCTTTTTTAAGCATTTCCCGGAAAGCCGCTGCGTGCTTCGCTGAAAACGCCTCAGTCCTGCGGACCCAGATCCACCGCGAGCGTCTTGAGATCGGCCTTCAGCTTGAAGCGCTTCTCGCCCTGCAAGCCGACCATTGCCCGCCATTTTGCATTTTCGAAATTGCGGAAGCCGACCACGACGGCAACGATGCTCGTGCCCTCGATCAGGTTGGCCTTGACGTGCTCGATGCCGCCGGGCGTCAGGTAAATCTCCGTCTTACCGAGCATGGTAGGCCCCAGCGTCTTGGCATCCTCTTCCCAAAGCTGGCGAAAACTCGCATTCGAGAAGTTGGTTTCGGCATTCAGCTGATAGAGCCGCATGACGACGGGCGCCGGCACGCCGTCCGGGCCGGGATTGGCCAATGGCGAGGCGACCGCGACGAAATCGAGGCTGGCTGCCGCAGGCGCCGGCTTGATCTCGATCTCCTTCGGCGGCGGCACGTCCTTCTTGCCGAACAGCCCGCAGGCCGTCAGGCTTGACGCAAGCACGCAGACGAACACGAAACGCGCGGCCACCGACAGGCCTTTCGGTACGGCACGCAGGAGCCCTCCGCGCGCCGCAAATCCCATTACACCCAACGCGACGACTCCTCGCTGAGCAACTGGCGAAGCCGCTGCATGAATTTTTCCCGCTCTCCGTCCAACACTGAAACCGCGGCGTCAAGGGCGCGGATCAGCGCGGCCTTTTCCACCGTGGCAGCCATCATGACTATATCCTCCATACCGTTTACCGCCGCTGAAGCCCGATGCGCGGCGGAGGCCGGGACGGAAGGCGAATCGGCGCTTTCCGGTCCGGGATTGCGCCAGTCTGGCACATCGGACTTGCCCGAAGCTGCACTCGGATCCCACCAGTCCTGCATGATCCTGGTTTCGGGCGCCGCAACCGGCGCGGCGGAAACGGCCGCCTGCGGCGCCTGCGCCTGTGGCGGAGCAGCAGCGGCATCGAAGCCGAAGGGGCCGTCTGGGAAGGGATCGGCGGTCTCGGCGGCGGCGGGCGGAACGTCCGCGATCCCGGCCGGGCCATCTTCGATGATCACGCCGACGATGGCGTCGCCGAGCAGCAGCCGGTCGCCATCCGCCAGCGGCCGCAGCACGCCTGGCGTGACCGGCACGCCGTTGACGCGCACGCCGTTGGTCGAAAGATCGGTGAGGAAAAAGCCTCCGTCCTTGCGGTCGATGCGGCAATGCGCCTTGGAGAGAACGCGTTCGGGATCGGGGATCGACCAGTCGGCCTCCGCAGCGCGGCCGACCACCATGCTGCCCGCCTCGAGCGTCTTTTCCGGAATGGCGCCCATCAAACGCGATGGTCCTTGCAACATCAGCCGCAGTCGCATGTGCCGTTCATCTCTTTCCAGTCATTGGAAGGGGCGCCCTCGATTCGGGGCGCGCGGATCGTCGATGCTTTATTCCATGCTTTCCCGCGCGGCCACAAGACAGGCCGCGTAATGCATACAGGATCTGTCGTGCAGGCGCACATGCCAGGGCACTTCCCGGGCTTCTCCCTGGCGACGAAGCCCGCCGGCGGCGAGGGGGCCCGGCGAAAGCAGCATGTCGAGGATGGCCTCCGGACGTCCCGCATGGGCCGCCCTTTGAGAGTGACCGCCAAGCCAGGCCTCGACCGGCGTGACATGGCCGCTCCAGTCGAAGGGCACGGAGAGCAGCGCGGCCGCCCCCGGCTTCAGGATGCGGCTCATCTCCATCAGCCCGGCGCGCGGATCGACCATGCAATCGACGACGTTCAGGGCATTGGCGAGCGCGAAGGCATCGGCGCGGAAGGGCAAGGCGAGCACGTCGCAGATCCAGATGTCGACGAGCCCGTCATCGTCCTGCCCGGTGGCATAGCGCCGACGGTCGTAGACAAGGCCGGCGCGGCGCAGGCCGTAATCGACCTGGCCGGCGACCGCGGCGCGGCGGCCGGCGCGCGACAGCGGTACGGAAATATCGATGCCGAGCGTCATTCGCCCGGTGCGCCGGGCAAGTTCCGCGACCGTTCGTCCCGCGCCGCAGCCGATGTCGAGCAGCGGGCCGGCGGGGAGATCGCCGGCAAGCGCCATTCCTGCGTCGAGCACCCGGGTGATGCCGCCGGGAGCGGCATCGCCGGGCACCGGGCCGAAGCCTTGCGGATCGAGGTCGCCCCAATGGTCCCACATATAGGAGGAGACATGCTGGCGGATGGAGTCCAGCGCGCTGCCCGGCCCCGCGGCATCGCCGAGCAGGCCTTCGACGGCCGGCGTCAGGTCGTCGCGCGCCAGCAGATAGAACAGGTTCTGCTGCACGAACTGGCGCACATCCGGCACCAGGATCGGCAACCCATCGATAACAGGGTATTCGGCGCCGCAGGCCGTGCATTGCAGGATGCCGGCGGCCATATCGTCGCGGCTTTCCCGTTCGATGACGGCGATGCTGAGCGCATGGTCAAGGCCTTGCCGGCGGCAGAGCGGGCAAACGGGGGCCAGCGTCTCGAAATGGGCAAGCTTCACGGGCTCTTATCCGCCGATCATGACGGTCGGGCAGCCGGGCGGCAGGATCTTGCCGGTCGGGCTCGGGATCGGGGCGACGCAGGCGGGATGGGTGGTCATGTCGTTGACGCGCGCGGCCGGAAGCCCGCCGATCAGCACCGAGGACGAGCCCATGGCGATCATGCCGGGGCCGCCGGGAACGCAGCCGGGCAACACGCAGGGTTGCGACATGTCCGTGGAGCGCGCCGCCGGCACGCTGCCGATCAGCACGTTGGGCTGACCCATGATGATGGCGAGCGGCAGCGCCGGATGCGGCGCGCAGGCCGGCACCAGCGCCGGCGGATGGATCGGCGCATGGCAATGCGGCGCATCCTGCAAGATGAGATCTCCGATACGCGCCGCGTTCACTCTTCGCTCCCTGCCCCGTGCCGCAAGCGCTTCTCCAGGCTCACGACGTTCCAGCCATTACTGCGGCGGTACTCGATATTGTCAAGCAGACTGCGCACGAAATACATGCCGAGGCCGCCGATCTGGCGCTCCTCCAGCTCGACCGACAGGTCGGGCTCGGGAATGGAGAGCGGGTCGAAGGGCGCCCCGTCGTCGCGAATGTCGATCATCAGCCGGTCGCCCTCGACATTGACCTCGATGAGGATCTCGTGGGCGTTGCCGTCATGATAGCCGTAATTGATGGCGTTGGTGATCAACTCGTCCAGCGCGACGTCGAGACCGGCGACATCCTCGTCGTCGAGCGCCTGGCGCAGGAAGAAGCGGTTGAGATCCTCCAGCAGCGGCGGCACGCCGGTCAGGTCGTTGGTGACGATGAAGGTGGCCGAACGCTTGGATTTCGGCGCCGCCTTGTAATGCACGGCGCAGCCGGCATTCTCCCTGCCGGCGGCAAGCGCCGGGCGGATCAGCGCCTCCAGCCCCTCGACGGGAATGTCGCCGCCGGCAAGCGGGAGCGCCTGACCGGCCGTCAGCCAAAGGATGTCGCCGGGGACGATCGTGCCGGCAAGCTGCGGCTCGCGGCTGCCGGCGCGGCGGATCTGCGCCTCGCCCAGGCAGGCAAGCGACACCGCCCCCGATACCAGGTCGAGCCGCATCAGCGCGATGTCGGCCCGCAATGTCGGGGCGAGTTTCCCGAGCAGGCCGATCACCGTTTCAGGATCGCTTTCGTGGTTCAGCAGCGCGCGTAGCGATTGCCGCAGGCCTGCGGCGTTCCATGCGCCCTCGATGCCCGCGTCGTGCAGGCGCACGGCGGCGGCGGCGAAGACCTGCGCCTCCAGCCAGACATGGTCGTAGAAGCAGACCAGCCCTTCCGGCTCGGCGCAGGCCGATTCGACCTCGATGTCGCGCCGCACCGGAAAACGCGGCGGCAGCAGCGACCGCTGCATGGAATGGGTGAGTTCAAGCAGTAGCGAAGCGTTAAGCACCATCGTGCCGGCGTCTCCAAAAGGCTGATCGTCATCTAGCGCAAGGGTGCGATTTCTGAAATCATCGGTAACACGAAGCGAAACATCGTCTCCGAAATATCCGAATTGCATCATGATTGAGGTTAAAACGCCATGAACATCGCCGAGAGTCGTCGCGAGGACAAGCTAATCGTGATGCCGACAGGCAGAATCGACAGCGTCAGCTCTTCCACCTTCGATCGTCACCTCGCGGCGGTGATCGGCCGCGGCGATGTCAATCTCGTCATCGACCTCGCGGGGCTGGAGTATATCAGCAGCACCGGCCTCTCCGTCTTCCTGACGGCGGCCAAGAAGGTGAAGGCCGCCGGCGGTCGCATGGCCCTGTCGGGCTTGAGCAGCCGCATACGTCTGGTCTTCGAAATGAGCGGTTTTCTGCGCCTGTTCCCGATATACCCAAATGTGGACGCTGCGGTCGCCGGATAGCGGCTTGCCGAGCATGGACAAGGCCCGGAAAATAGGCTCTACATTGCGAAAATTCAAATTCTGTCTTCGAATCGTCAACTAAACTTTAGTATTCCTGCATAGAAACAGCCTTTTGTGGCCTCGCACCATCTTAGGGGAGAAGGTGTTTGTTGAACGTCGATTTGCAATCCTTGATTGGTCGCCTGAATGCGCATACGCGCTCCGCGCTTGAAGGCGCAGTCGGTCTGACCCTGTCGCGTACGCATTACAATGTCGAAATCGAACATTGGCTGCTCAAGCTGATCGAAGGTACGGACAACGATATCGCCGCCATCCTGCGGCATTTCGAGATCGATTCCGGCCGGCTGGCCGCAGACCTGACCAAGGTACTGGATCGCCAGAAGACGGGAAACAGCCGTTCGCCGGCACTTTCTCCGAACATCATCAAGTGGATTCGCGAAGCCTGGATCTTCGCCTCGCTGCAATATAGCGACCGCGCCATCCGCAGCGGCCATCTCATGGCGGCGCTCCTGTGCGACGACACGCTCGCAGCGCTGGCTCGCGACGCCTCCAGCCAGTTCGCGCGCATCAATGCAGAGGTACTGCGCACCTCCTTCGCCAAGATCGCTGCGGGCTCTTCCGAAGCCGGCTCGTCCGCTTCGGGCGGTGCCGCCGCGAATTCGGACGGTCAGGCGTCATCGGGCGGCGAGGCTCGTCCGGTCGTCGCTTCCGGCTCGGCGCTCGACCAGTACACCATCAATCTCACCGCGCGGGCGCGCGAGGGCAAGATCGATCCGGTTCTCGGCCGCGATGCCGAGACGCGCCAGATCGTCGACATCCTCACCCGCCGCCGCCAGAACAACCCGATCCTGACCGGCGAGGCCGGCGTCGGCAAGACGGCCGTGGTCGAGGGTTTTGCGCTCAAGATCGCCGCCGGCGACGTGCCGCCGGCGCTGAAGGATGTCGAGCTGCTGTCGCTCGATCTCGGCCTGCTGCAGGCCGGCGCCGGGATGAAGGGCGAGTTCGAGAACCGGCTGAAGAATGTCATCGACGAGGTCAAGTCGTCGCCGAAGCCGATCATCATGTTCATCGACGAGGCCCATACGCTGATCGGCGCCGGCGGCGCCGCCGGCCAGAACGATGCCGCGAACCTGCTCAAGCCGGCGCTGGCGCGCGGCGAGATGCGCACCATCGCGGCCACGACCTGGGCCGAATACAAGAAATATTTCGAGCGCGACCCGGCGCTGACCCGCCGCTTCCAGGTGGTCAAGGTCGAGGAACCCGGCGATGAGGCGGCCATCGCCATGATGCGTGGCCTGATCCCGACGCTGGAGCGCCACCATGGCGTGCGCGTGCTTGCGGAAGCCGTGGAAGACGCCGTGCGCCTGTCGCGGCGTTATATTCCGAGCCGGCAATTGCCGGACAAGGCGGTCAGCCTGCTCGACACGGCCTGCGGTCGCGTCGCCGTCGCCGCCCATGGCATTCCCGCCTCTGTCGAGGATCGCCGCCGCCGCATCGAGATGATCGATGTCGATCTTGGCGTGCTCGCCCGCGAGGAGCGCATCGGCGCCAACCATGCCGACCGCATCGCCGAACTCAAGGCGGACAAGGAAAAGACCGGCGAGGAACTGGCCGCCCTCGAAGCGCAATGGGAAAGGGAACGCGACCTGGTCGAGCGCATCCGCGCCCTGCAGGAAGCGCTCGGCGGCGAAGGCGAGCCCGAGGAGGGTGGCAAGTCGCCGGACGACATGCGCGCCGAACTGGCGGCGCTCAACGGCGAACTGACCGCACTTCAGGGTGAAACGCCGCTGATGCGCGTCACGGTCGATGCGCAGGCGATCGCCGAGGTCGTCGGCAACTGGACGGGCATTCCGGTGGGACGCATGGTCTCCAACGAGATCAAGACGGTGCTGTCGCTGAAGGAAAAGCTGAGCGAACGCGTCATCGGCCAGTCGCATGCGCTGGAGGCGATCGCCGAAACGATCCGCACCTCGCGCGCAAAACTGCTCGACCCGCGCAAGCCGATCGGCGTCTTCCTGATGGTCGGGACCTCGGGCGTCGGCAAGACCGAGACGGCGCTGGCGCTGGCCGACCTGCTGTATGGCGGCGAGCAGAACCTCACCGTCATCAACATGTCGGAATTCAAGGAAGAGCATAAGGTTTCCATGCTCGTCGGCTCGCCCCCCGGCTATGTCGGCTACGGCGAAGGCGGCGTGTTGACCGAAGCCGTGCGCCGCCGGCCCTATTCCGTCGTGCTGTTCGACGAAATGGAAAAGGCTCATCCCGGCGTCCAGGACGTGTTCTACCAGGTGTTCGACAAGGGCATGCTGCGCGACGGCGAAGGCCGCGACATCGACTTCAAGAACACGATCATCATCATGACCTCGAATGCGGGCACCGATCTCATTCACCGCCTCTATTCCGACCCGGCCCGCCGGCCGGACGCGGAGGAACTGGGCGATGCGCTGCGACCGGAGCTGCTGAAATCGTTCAAGCCGGCCTTCCTCGGCCGCTGCTCGGTCGTGCCTTACTTCCCGCTGGCGGACGATATCATCCGCAAGATCACCGAGCTTCAGCTGACCCGCATCCGCAAGCGCTTCCTGGAAAACTACAAGGCCAACCTCACCTGGGGCCCGGCGCTGGTCGAGCAGATCGCCAGCCGCTGCACGGAAGTCGAAAGCGGTGCGCGCAACATCGAGTACATCCTTTCGCGTGGGCTTTTGCCGCGCCTTTCCGCCCATGTCCTGTCGATCATGGCGGACGGGCGGCAGGTGGGCGATATCGAGGTTGTGCTCGATGAGTCGGGCGAATTCCAGTTCTCCGACCGGTCTTCGCCCGAAAGCGAGCAGGCGCTTGAGCCGGCCGCGACAGCGGCTCAATGACATGATGCCGCCCCGGCGCGGCATCGGATTTCCGCATGTAAAATCATTTTGGCAATGGGAGCTAACATATGGCAATTTATGTGAAGTATGAGGGGATCGACGGGGAAGCCACCCACGATACCCATAAGAAGTGGATCGACTGCCACAGCGTGTCGTTCGGCGTCGGCCGCGCGATCTCGACGCCGTCGGGTTCGGCCGGGAACCGCGAATCCAGCGAGCCCAGCGTTTCGGAAATCACCCTCGTCAAGTCGATGGATGCGGCTTCGACCAAGCTGTTCGTCGAATCGGTGACCGGCGCGGCCGGCAAGAAGGTCGAAATCCACCTCGTCAGCACCGGCAGCCCGGGCGTGACCTACACCGAATACACGCTGACCAATGCGCTGATCTCCTCCTACTCGGTCTCGAGCGGCGGCGAGCGCCCGACGGAGTCGATCTCGATCAACTTCACCAAGATCCAGTACAAGTTCACGCCGTTCGACGACAAGCACAAGGCGGGCACGCCGGTTTCCGTCAGCTACGACCTGGCGACGACCAAGAGCGCCTGATGGCGCTGAGAAGAGGGCGCTCGGCCGCAAGGCCGATCGCCGTCATGGATCGATAAGATGGCCGTTTCGCTGACCCAAGCCAACCGCTGGTTGATGCTGGAGACGCCGCTGGGCACCGATGTGCTGGTGGCGACGTCGTTGCGCGGGTCCGAAGGGATGTCGCGCCTGTTCGAATTCAAGATCGATGCGCTTTCCCAACGCACGGCCGTCGCGCCGGGCGATCTCCTGGGCAAAAGCGTGACGGTATCGATCACCCATCCGGGGGGCGAGCGCCGCATCGTCAACGGCATCGTGACCGCGCTGGTCGCGGGCGCGACGACGCGCAACGGCCACCGCATCTATACGCTCACCGTCCACCCGACGCTGTGGGTGTCGAAACGCAGCTCCGACTACAAGATTTTCCAGGGCAAGACGGTGACCGACATCGTCGAGGATATCCTGAAGGCCGATGGCGTCAAATACGAGAAGAAGCTCAATGCCAGCTACAAGCCGCGCGAATATTGCGTGCAGTTCGGCGAGACCAATCTTGATTTTATCGAGCGGTTGATGGCCGAAGAGGGCATCTTCTACTATTTCAAGCATGCCTCCGGCAACCATACAATGGTGCTGGCCGATCACCGCATGGCCTATGAGGATTGCGCGCAGGCCACCGTCGCCTACCGGCAGGACAAGGAAGAATCGAGTGACGCGGTCTTTGCGATGAATTTCGGCCTGGACCTGACCGACACGAAATGGACGCTGCAGGATTATGACTTCGAGCGCCCGGCGGCGACGATCTCGGCCAGCAAGCCCACCGTCGTGCAGCCGTCCTCGTCGAAATCCTGGGAGCATTTCGCCTATCCAGGCGGCACCGTGCAGAACGACGACCTGACCCGGCTCGCCACCGCCGCGATTGAGGCGGAAGAGGCCGAGCATGAAAGCGTCGACGGGCAATCGACCTGCGCCAGCTTCACGCCGGGCCACCGCTTCACGCTGGCAGAACATCCGGCCGGCGCCGACGCCAACAAGGCCTTCGTCCTGACCCGTGTCGAGCACGAGGTCTACGACCGCACGCATTTCACCATCCGCCCGGGCATGGAGGGCAAGCCCTCCTATCGCAACCGTTTCCGCGGCATTCCCTCGACGCGCATCGCCCGCACCCCCTTTGTCGGCACCAGGCCGCTGGCGCACGGGCCGCAGACCGCCGTGGTGGTGGGCACCAGCGGCGAGGAGATCCACACCGACAAATACGGCCGCATCCGCGTGCAGTTCCATTGGGACCGCTACGGCTCGAAAAACGAAAAAAGCTCCTGCTTCGTGCGTGTGGCCCAGTCTCTGGCCGGCAAGAACTGGGGCACGGTGTTCACGCCGCGCATCGGCATGGAGGTCGTGGTGCAGTTCCTGGAGGGTGATCCCGACAGGCCGCTGGTGACCGGCGCTGTCTATAACGCCGAGAATATGCCGCCCTGGACCCTGCCGGACGAGATGACCAAGAGCGGGTTTCGTTCGCGCAGCACCAAGCAGGGGGCGGTCGCCAATGCCAATGAACTCGTCTTCGAGGATAAGAAGGGTAGCGAGCAGATCCTGTTTCATGCCGAAAAGGACTTTTTGCGCGAAGTCGAGAACGACGACACGCTGGATGTCGGTCATGACCAGACCCGGACGATCAAGAACGACAGAACCTCGACAATCTCGGAGGGTAACGAAACCTTCACCATCAAGCAGGGCAACCGCACCGAGAAAATCGAAAAAGGCAACGAGACGCTTGATATCGACAAGGGCAATCGTAAGGTGACGCTGGGTCAGGGCAATGACGAACTGACATTGAGCCAGGGCAACCGCACGACCACGCTCAGCCAGGGCAACGATTCGCTGACGCTGTCGACCGGCAACCAGTCGACGAAGGCGACCGCCGGCAAGATCACGCTGGAGGCGGGGCAGAGCATCACCCTGAAATGCGGCCCCTCGACGGTGGAACTGACACCGTCGGGCATCACCATCAAGGGCGCGATGGTGACCGTGGAAGGCAGCGCCAAGGCGACGGTCAAGGGACCGATGGTGGATGTCTCCGGTGACGGCATGGTGACCGTCAAGGGCGGCATCGTGAAGATCAATTGAGGAGAACGGCACGGTGAAAATTCAGGCCGAACCGTTCCGCAAGATCGGCGCCGCCAGCGCCGCCGAGATTGCCGCGCGCATCGATCTTTCCGCCGAAGCGCGCGCCTTCCTTTTGCCGACGCTGTCGCCGCAGGGGTTTCTGGCGCTGCTCGTCGAGGCGCAGATGATGGGCGACGCCATTCGTTTCCTGGCTTTCGCGCTGCCGGCGCGGGAGGCGATCTGGTGGGCCTGCGCGGTGGCGCACACGACCCTGCCGGAACAGACCGAACTCGACCGCGCCTGCATCGAGCACAGTGCGAGCTGGGTCTATGGCGCGTCGGAGCAGATGCGGCGGGCCTGCTTCGTGCGCGCCGAACAGGCGAAATTCGAAGGCGCGGCCGCCTATGCGGCGCTGGCGGTGTTCTGGTCGGGCGGCAGCCTGGCGCCGGAAGGCATGCCGGATGTGGTCGCCGATCCGAAGCTGTGCCCGATCGGGGTCGGCGCCTCGGTGTTGCTGTCGATCACGTCGGGCGATCCGCTCGGGCTGGCGCTACGCTTCGAGCAGGCGATGGAGCGCGGCGTCATCATCGCCAATGGCGGCAATGGCTGGCTGAAGGATGATCGGCCGTTGAAATTGACGAATCAGGCGTTTGTCGCGCCGGTCATAGAGGCTCATTAATGTTTTGCCGCTATGACCACGGGAGGCGCTTGGATGCGGGGAAGGCGACATCGCGCCTTCGTCGCGGGACTGGTATTTTCGCAGCGCAAATCCGACAGGCGTGCTTGCGCGTCCGGCATTCGGAATTGCCTTAAAGCAACGAGGGAGAGCGTTTTCGCGTTCAGGGAATGCGGCATACGCTCCGGTGAGGGTTCCGGCCAATGGCATTGCCGCAGGTCATCGACATCGACGGGCTTTTGGCGCCGATTTCGGAGGATGCGCCGGCGGGCACCGATCCGCGCCAGGACACGTCGTCAGCGTCTCTTTATTACAAGACCAAGGATGCGCGCAACGCCGCCCGCTCCGCCGAGCGCGCCTCGGTGGAAATCGGCGGCGCGCCGCCCGAGGAATGGGGCGATGTCGCCGATACGGCGATGACCATCCTTTCCGGCCACGGCAAGGATCTGGAAATCGCCGCCTGGCTGGTCGAGGCGATGTTGCGCATCGAAGGGTTTGCGGGCCTGCGCGACGGTCTGAAGGTCATCACCGGCATCGTCCGGGATTACTGGGAGACCTGCTTTCCGGAATTGGACGAGGACGGGGTCGAGGGCAAGGTTTCGGCGGTCGCGGGCCTCAGCGGCGCCGGCGCCACCGGCACGCTGATCCAGCCGACCCGCCTCGTGCCCCTGACCTTCGGTTCGCTCGCCAGTTTCTCGCTGTGGAATTTCGAGCAGGCGACCGATCTCGAACGCGTCACCGATCCGCAGCGGCGGCAGGAGCGTATCGACAACGGCGCCATCACCATGGAGCAGTTCAATCAAAGCGTGCTGGAGACCCCGGCGTCGCGCTTTGTGGAAACGGTTGTGCTGGTGGAGGAGACGATCGCGGCGCTGAAGGAGATGTCGGAGGCCTTCGATGCGGTCGCCGGCTACGATGCCCCGCCGATCTCGACCCTGCGCGAACTGCTGGAAACCATTTTGGGCGCGATTCGCCACTTCGCCGCCACGAAACTCGAAGCGGCAAGCTATGACGACGCGGCCACGGTCGAGCAGGCCGTCATCCAGGAGGTGACGGCCGACGGCACGACGACCATTGCGGTGCAGCAGGTGCGGCGTGTCGAGGGCTATGCCTCGCGGGAGGAGGCGCTTGCCGAAATTTCGCGGATCTCGGCCTACTTTCGCAAGACCGAACCGCATTCGCCGATTTCCTACACGCTCGAGGACGCCGTGCGCCGCGCGCGCATGACCCTGCCGGAATTGCTTGCCGAACTTGCAGAAGACCCGGCCCACATCCAGCGCATCCTGCTGGCCGCCGGGATCAAACCGCCCGAGGTGGAGGCCTCGGGCTATTGACGACCGTCCTTTAAGTCTTGCGTCTCGTGACTGAACCACAACAATTGAAAGCAGAGGGATTACCATGGCAGAAAGCGTACAACAGAAGCTGAAGCGGGTCCGCGCGCCGCGCGTCCACATCACCTATGACGTGGAAACGGAAGGCGCGCAGGTTCGCAAGGAACTGCCTTTCGTCGTCGGCGTCATCGGCGATTTCTCGGGCAAGCCCTATGAGCCGCTGAAGCCGCTCAAGGACCGCAAGTTCATCCAGATCGACCGCGACAATTTCGACGACGTCATGCAGCGCATGACGCCCGGCGCCGAATTCAAGGTCGATAACACGCTTGCCGGCGACGAATCCCAGCTTGCCGTGCAGCTCAAGTTCAAGTCGATGAACGATTTCGAGCCGGGCGCGGTCGTCCAGCAGGTCGAGCCGCTGCGCAAGCTGCTCGCCGTGCGCAACAAGCTGCGCGACCTGATGTCCAAGGTCGATCGCTCCGAAGAGCTGGAAAGCCTGCTCGAAGAAGTATTGCAGAACACCGAAAAGCTGACGGCTCTGGCCGGCGAACTCGGCTCTGAAGAAAAGAAAGGCTGATCGATGAGTGCTGAACTGCAGAAACAGACCGCCGCCGCCACGGAAGAGTCCACCGGCTCGCTGAGCCTCCTCGACCAGGCGATCCAGGTCACCAAGACCGCCGAGCCGGACGAGATGCAGGATCTCCTGCGCACCCTCACAGACGAGGCGCTGGCCGGCACCGTCACCTTCTCGAAGAACCTGACGCAGACCTTCAACAAGGCGATCGAGGCCATCGACCAGAAGCTGTCACAGCAGCTGAGCCAGATCATGCATCACCCGGACTTCCAGAAGCTGGAAGGGTCCTGGCGCGGCCTGAACTATCTGGTGAAGAACTCGGAAACCAGCGCGACGCTGAAGATCCGCGTTCTCAACGAATCCAAGAAGGAACTGCACAAGGATCTGACCAAGGCGGTCGAATTCGATCAGAGCCAGACCTTCAAGAAGATCTATGAAAGCGAATTCGGCACCCCCGGCGGCGAGCCCTACGGCGCGCTGATCGGCGATTTCGAATTCGGCAACGGCACCGAGGATCTCGAAATCCTGCAGGGCATGTCGAACATCGCGGCCGCGTCCTTCGCGCCGTTCATCTCCGCCGCCAGCCCGAAGATGTTCGGCCTGGAAAGCTTCACGGAACTTTCCAAGCCGCGCGATCTCGAGAAGATCTTCGAAAGCTCGGAATACATCAAGTGGCGCAGCTTCCGCGACAGCGACGATAGCCGCTTCGTGACGCTGACCATGCCGCGCGTGCTCGCCCGCGTGCCCTACGGTTCGCAGGGCCGGGCGATCGAGGAGTTCAAGTTCGAGGAAGCCCCGATCGACGCCAACGGCGTCGTCAGCGCCATGCCGCAGGACAAGTTCTCCTGGATGAACGCATCCTACGCGCTGGGCGAACGCCTGAACTTCGCCTTCGCGAAGTATGGCTGGTGCGTGGCCATCCGCGGTGCCGAGGGTGGCGGCAAGGTCGAGGATCTGCCGAGCTTCACCTTCACCAGCGACGACGGCGACGCCGACCAGCAGTGCCCGACGGAAATCGGCATCACCGATCGCCGCGAGGCCGAACTGTCGAAGCTCGGCTTCCTGCCGCTGTGCCACTATAAGAATACGGATTACGCCGTCTTCTTCGGGGCGCAGACCACGCAGAAGCCGAAGAAATACGACCGGCCGGAAGCCACCGCAAATGCGGCGATTTCCGCCCGCCTGCCGTATATCATGGCGACCTCGCGTTTCTCGCACTACCTCAAGGTCATGGGCCGCGACAAGATCGGCTCCTTCCTCGAAGCCAGCGATTGCGAGACCTGGCTGAACAACTGGATCCGCAACTATGTGAATGGCAATGCGGAAGCCGGCCAGGAAATGAAGGCGCAGTATCCGCTCGCCGAAGCGCAGGTGACCGTCAAGGAAGTTCCCGGCGCGCCGGGTTCCTACAATGCGGTCGCCTATCTGCGCCCCTGGTTGCAGATGGAAGAGCTGACGGCGTCCATGCGCCTTGTGGCACGCATTCCGCAGATGGGTTGACGCCCGCGATGCCGGAGATCGAGATGCTTGCGGAAGCGGGGGACGCGCCAGGCGCTGCGCCCGCTTCCCGGGTCGATCTGCGGCGCCGTCTGGTCGATTGCGTTCTCGGGCGCGGCGGGGAGGAGACCTCCGCCGCGCTCGACCGTTTCCTGGCCGAGGAGGACTGGAAACTCTGCCTCGCCGACTGGTTGCCTGAGACTGGAGACAGCCAGACCCGCGGCTTCGAGGCCGTGCGGGCGACGCTTGCCCGCGATATCGCCGCCATCGACATCCTGCTCGGCGACCAGATCGACGAGATCCTGCACGCCCCGGCCTTCAAGGCCGTCGAGGCTGCCTGGCGTGGCGTCGAACTGCTGGCACAGGTCGCCGGCGACGACGACAAGGTGCGTGTCCGTCTTTTCAACGCCACATGGCTGGAACTGTCGCGCGATTTCGAGCGCAGCATCGAATTCGACCAGAGCACGCTGTTCGCCAAGGTCTATAACGAGGAATACGGAATGCCCGGCGGCATTCCCTATGGCCTGCTGGTCTTCGACTACGCCGTGCGCCATCGCGCCGCGCCGAACTCCTCCGCCGACGATGTCAGCACGCTCTCCGGCATCGCGCAGGTGGCCGCCGCTTCCTTTTCGCCGAGCGTGATCGGCGCGGCCCCGGAGCTGTTCGGCCTGACGACCTTTGCCGATCTTTCCTATGCGCAGCGGCTCGATGCCGGCTTCCGGCTTGGCGAATATCATCGCTGGCGCAAGCTGCGCGAGCGCGAGGACAGCCGTTTTCTCGGTATCGCCCTGCCGCGCATCCTGATGCGCGAACGCTACCGCGACAGCGATGCCCGGCTGGATGGCTTTCGGTATGCCGAGGGCGGCTCCGGCGTCGAATCTTGGCTGTGGGGCAATGCCTCCTTTGCCTACGGCGTCGTCGCCATCCGCGCCTTCCGCAAATGGGGCTGGTTCGCCGATATCTGCGGCACGCGCGGCGGCCTGATCGACGACCTGCCGGCGCCGAATTTCTCGACGCGCGAGGGAGTGGGTTATCGCCGGCCGCTGGAGGTCGAACTCACCGACAAGAAGCAGAAGGTGCTGGAAGATCTTGGCTTCATCTCGATCAGCCCGTGCAGCTTTACCCGCGAGGTGGTGCTGCTCGGCGCGCAATCGCTGCACCAGACGAGCGGCGAGGGCGGCATCGTCGAGCAGACCAATGACGGCATTTCGGCGATGCTGCATTATGTCATGTGCGTCAGCCGTTTCGCCCATTACATCAAGGTCATGGCCCGTGACCGCGTCGGCGCCTATGCCGCTCCCTATGATCTCGAACGTTATCTCGACGAATGGCTGCGCAACTATACCATCGGCAATTCCGATGCCGGGCTGGAGACAAAGGCCCGTTATCCGCTGAGCGGCGCGCGCGTGGAGGTTCGCGAGGTGCCGGGACGGCCGGGCATGATGAGCTGCACCATGCATCTGTCGCCGCATTTCCAGTTCGATCAGGTGATCTCCGGTTTTCGCATGCGCACCGAGGTTCAGGGAACGAGGAGCCGCTGATGGCCCGCCATCAACCCACGACGCCGCCGCAATTGGCCCTGTTCGACCGTCTGCTGCAGGGCGACAATATCGAGACCGACCGCAGCGCCGACAGCGCGTTGCGCGAGTTGCGCGATTCGGTGCGCCGCGATCTCGAAATCCTCTTCAACACCCGGCCGATGCACCGGCCCTATGCCCCCTGGCTCAGCGAACTCCAGCACTCCATCGTCACCTTCGGCCTGCCCTCGCTGCAAGGACAGCATCTCGGCAGCTTCGCCCAGAAGGAACAGTTTCGCATCTATCTCGAAAACCTCATCCTGCGTACGGAAACCCGCTTCAGGGAATTGACCGTCGAACTGATCGAGCAGGAGGGTCCGCTTGAGCGCACGCTGCGCCTGCAGATCCAGGCCGTTCTGGAAACGGATTCGATCAGCGAGGTCGTGGTCTTCGACACCACCGTCGATCCGATCACCGGCGGCTTCGTCGTGCAGGAGCGCTGACCGCGGCGGCGAGGATCGTTGCCAGCAGTCTCTAGCGCCGGGGCTTCGCCGTCGTGCCGCGGCGTACCAGCGGGCCGTCGATCTTGATGGTCATCGGCCGGAACGCCTTGCGATGCACGGTCATGTCGATGAGGATCTCGGCGGCGCGCTGGCCCATCTCGTAATTGGGCAGCACCAGCGTCGAGAGCGGCGGATGGGTGTAGCGCGCCAGTTCCTGGTCGTCATATCCCATGACCGAGAGATCCTCGGGCACGCGGAAGCCGCGCTCGGAAGCTGCCTCCATGACCCCGATCGCCATCAGGTCGTTGGCGCAGAAGATCGCGCTCGGCGGCGGGTCGAGCGACAGCAGTTCCAGCGCCGCCTCGTAGCCGCGCAACGGCAGCCAGTCACCGTCGCGCACCAGGCTTTCGTCGAAGGCGATGTCGGCAGTGGCGAGCGCCTGCTTGTAGCCCTTGAGCCGATCCAGCGACGCATCCATCCACGGCTCGCCGTTGATGAAGCCGATGCGGCGATGGCCAAGAGAGGTGAGGTAGGCGGTGGCCGAAAAACCGCCGGCGACTTCCCCCGGCACCACTGAAATATGCTTGCGCGGCTCGGCATAGCAATTGAGCAGCACGGTCGGGATATCGCGCAGCAGCGCCGGAAAATTCACCTTGCGGGTGAAGATGGTCGCATAGACGACGCCGAGAATCGTCGGATCGGCGAGCACGGAGCGCAGCACCGCCTCCTCCAGCTCCGGATTGGAGCGCGTTGCCTGGGCGTGAACGAGAAAACCCTGCTCGAAGGCGAAATCGCGCGCGCCGTCGAAGCTGACCACCGGATGCGGGCTGGTGGAGATCTCGTCGACGATGAAGGCGATCTTGTTCTTTGCCATGTCTTGCCATCCGTCGGCGGGCGAGCGGGCCTCCTGCCGGCGCATGCCGGGCGACTTGTAGCCGATCTTCTGCGCGGCCTCCCAGACCTTGGCCTGGGTTTCGGACGAGATGCGGGCGCCGGTCATCTGGTTGAGCACGAGCGAGACGCTGGATTGGGAGACGCCGGCGAGCCGGGCGATGTCGGTCATGGTCGGGCGACGGGAATCATTGTCCCGGGTGTTGCGCCTGGTCTTCACCTTGTCGTCGCTCATGGCCGTTCCTCTCTCCCGGCCTTTGTCTACCACGCTGCGCATGCGCGTGCTAATAAAATTATCCCTTGACTGATAATAATATTACCAGCACAGTCCTGTGCATGTCGGGCCGCAGCTCGCATTCGGTTGAGGAGACCGATTTCTTTGGGAGGAGAACCGCAATGTCTCGTTTTACACGACGTGCATTCCTGTTGACGGCCGGCGTTGCCGGCGCGCTTGCCTTCACCGGCACCATGGCGCTCGCCGAACTGCCCGCGCTCGCCAAGAAGGACAAATACAAGGTCGGCTTTGCCCAGACCGAGAGCAACAATCCCTGGCGCATCGCCCAGACCAATTCCATGAAGGCCGAAGCCGAGAAGAATGGCATTCAGCTCGTCTATACCGATGCCGCCGGCTCCGCCGCCAAGCAGGTCGCCGACGTCAATTCGATGATCGCCCAAGGCGTCGACGTCATCTTCCTTGCCCCGCGTGAGGAAAAGCCGCTGATCCCGGCGGTCATGGCCGCCAAGAAGGCCGGCATCCCGGTCATCCTGCTCGACCGCAGCGTCGATCCTTCGCTCGCAAAGCCGGGCGAAGACTACGTGACCTTCATCGGCTCCGACTTCATCGCCGAGGGCAAGCGTGTCGCCGAATGGCTGGCGAAGAACGCCAACGGCAAGTCGAAGATCATCGAATTGGAAGGCACGACCGGCTCGTCGCCTGCCAACGACCGCAAGAAGGGTTTCGACGACGCGATCAAGGCCGCCGGCGGCTTCGACATCGTTGCCTCGCAGAGCGGCGATTTCGCCCGCGACAAGGGCCGGCAGGTGGCGGAAGCCCTGCTGCAGGCCCATCCCGATGCCGATATCGTCTATGCCCATAACGACGAAATGGCCATCGGCGCCATCGCGGCGATCGAGGCGGCCGGCAAGGCGCCGGGCAAGGATGTCCTCGTCCTGTCCATCGACGGCGGCAAGGAAGCCGTGCAGGCGGTCGTGGACGGCAAGATCGCCGCCGTGGTCGAATGCAATCCGCGCTTTGGGCCGAAGGCATTCGAGACTATGATGCGTTATGCCAAGGGCGAGAAGATCGAGCCCTGGGTCATCAATACGGACAAGTTCTACGATTCGACCAACGCCAAGGACGAGATCGCCGACGCCTATTAAGGCCCCCCAGGGCCTTAGGCCGGGCGGGAGCGGCGTCTCGCCCGGCCATTGATACCATGCCAAAAGTCGGAGGAGCTTTCGGCAATGCTTTTGTCCATGCAGGCGATCACCAAGCGGTTTTCGGGCGTGCCGGCGCTGACCGCCGCCGGCCTCGAGATCGCCGAGGGCGAGGTGATGGCGCTCGTCGGCCAGAACGGCGCCGGCAAATCGACGCTGATCAAGATCCTCACCGGCGTCCATCGCCGCGACGAGGGCACGATCACCTTCGATGGCCGCGAGGTTGCGTTTTCCAGCCCCGCCGAGGCGCAGGCGAACGGAATCGCCACCATCTACCAGGAAATCAACCTGGCGCCGCAGCGCTCGGTCGCCGAAAACATCTTCATGGCCCGCGAGCCGCGCCGCTTCGGCTTCCTCGACCGTCGCCGGATGCGCATCGAGGCTGAAAAGGTGCTCGGCACCTTCAACCTCAAGCTCGACGTCACCCGCCCCGTCGGCCAGTTCAATGCCGCGACGCGCCAGATGGTGGCGATCGCGCGGGCGGTGATCCAGAATGCCCGCCTCGTGATCATGGACGAGCCGACGTCGTCGCTCGACGAGCGCGAGGTCGCGGTGCTGTTCGATACCATCCGTTCGCTGAAAGCGCGCGGCGTTTCCGTCTGCTTCATCGGCCATCGGCTGGACGAGCTCTATGCGATCTGCGACCGCGTCACCATCATGCGCGACGGGCGCACCGTCGCCGTGTCCGACATGGCGGCGCTGTCGAAGATGGATCTGGTGCGCAACATGCTCGGCAAGGAGCTGAAGGCGCTGGAGGAGATCGGCCATGGCCGCGATGCGGGCGCGGCTGAAGGCCCCGTGCGCCTGTCGCTCGCCAATGCCGCCTCCGGTCTTCGCGTGCGCGATGTTTCGCTGGATGTGCGCGAGGGCGAGATCGCCGGGCTTGCCGGCCTGCTCGGCTCCGGCCGCAGCGAGACCGCGCGCATCCTCTTCGGCGCCGATCCGCTGGAGAGCGGCGCGCTGCGCATCGACGGCAAGGAGCGGCGCTATCGCCAGCCGGCCGACGCCATCGCCGACGGCATCGGCCTCGTCTCGGAGGACCGCAAGGTCGACGGCATCGTGCCGGACATGAGCATCCGCGAGAACATGACGCTGGCGCTGCTGCCGGCCTTGACCCGCTCCGGCATCGTCGACCGCGCCCGCCAGCAGGAGATCGCCACCCGCTTCATCGCGGCGTTGTCGATCAAATGCACCGGGCCGGACCAGCCGATCAAGGAACTCTCCGGCGGCAACCAGCAGAAGGTGCTGCTCGCCCGCTGGCTCTGCACCGATCCGCGCCTGCTGATCATCGACGAGCCGACGCGCGGCATCGATATCGGCGCCAAGACCGAGATCCTGCGCCTGCTGCGCGACCTCGCCGACAAGGGCCTGAGCGTGCTGATGATTTCCTCGGAACTGGAGGAATTGATGGCGGTCGCCGACCATGTGACGGTGCTGAGCGATGGCCGCAGCGTCGAGACGCTGGACGGCGCCCGCCTCAGCGAACAGGCGCTGATGCAGGCCATGGCCAGCGAGGCGCCGAGACTGGAGACCGCATCGTGACGCTTGCCACCGAAGCCCCCGCGGCAAAACGCAATCTCAGGCCCGCCGCCATCGCCAGCCGCTACGGCACCTTCCTCGCCTTCCTGGCGCTGGTGGTCTTCAACATGGTGGTAACGCCGAATTTCCTGTCCCTGCAGACGCTGAACGTCAACCTGACGCAGGTGGCGACCATCGTCGTCGTCGCCACCGGCATGACGCTGGTGATCGCCACCGGCGGCATCGACCTGTCGGTGGGCTCGCTGATGGCGGTCGCCGGCGCCCTGGCGCCGATGCTGTTCATGGGCCAGCTCGGAATTCCCCCGGGGCCGCTGGCGCTGGTCCTCTCCTTCGTCCTGCCGGTGCTCCTGGTCATGGCCTTCGGCTGGTTCAACGGCATGCTGGTGACCCGCTTCCGCATCCAGCCGATCATCGCCACGCTGGTGCTGTTCATCGCCGGGCGCGGTATCGCCCAGGTGGCGACCAACGGCAATCTGCAGGTCTTCAAGAACGATGCCTTCCAGTTCGTCGGGCTCGGCCGCGTCTTCGGCATTCCGGCGCAGGTGATCGTCATGGTCGTCATCGTGCTCGCCGCCGACTGGCTGGTGCGGCGCACGGCGCTGGGGCGGCAGATTCTCGCCGTCGGCGGCAACGAGAAGGCGGCGCGGCTGGCGGGCGTGCCGGTCGTGCGGGTCAAGACGCTGGTCTATGTGCTGTCGGCAGCGCTTGCCGGCGTCGCCGGGCTGATCGTCGTCGCGCGAAACTCCGCTTCCGACGCCAATCTCGTCGGGCTTGGCATGGAGCTGGATGCGATTGCGGCGGTGGCGGTCGGCGGCACGCTGCTCTCGGGCGGCAAGGCGAACATCTACGGCACCGTGCTCGGCGCCTTCGTCATCCAGCTCGTGCGCTACACGCTGCTCGCCAACGGCGTGCCGGATGCGGCGGCCCTGATCGTCAAGGCCGGGCTGATTATCGTCGCCGTCTACATCCAGCAACGGGCCGCCAGGGGCTGAAGGGTAACGTCATGGACGCGATCAAGACAATGCTTCTGCCGCGCAGCTCCGCCGATCTCGCCCGCATCAGCGTGCTGGCGGCGTTGGCGCTGCTTATCCTGTTCGGGGCGTTGCGCTACGACAATTTCCTGTCGCCCTACAATATCCTCAGCTTCCTGCGCTACAATTCCATGTTTGCGCTGATCGCGCTGGGCATGGCCTTCGTGATCATGACCGGCGGCATCGACCTGTCGGTCGGCGGCGTCGCCGCCGTCTCCAGCGTCGTGGCCGCGCTTCTGTCGCCCTATCACTGGGCGGCGGGCCTGTTCGGCGGGCTGGGCACGGGGCTGGCCTTTGGCTGCCTCAACGGGCTGGTGATCACGCGGATGCAGATCCAGCCCTTCATCGCCACGCTTGCCTCGATGCTGGCCGCCTATGGAACGGCGCTGCTGCTGGCCGACAACCAATCGGTTTCGGTGTCCTATGACACCGGCTTCACCAGCATAGGCCAGGACGATTTCCTGGGCTTTCCGATTCCCGGCTGGATTGCGCTCGCCTGCTATATCGCCGGCTGGATCCTGCTGGAGCGCCAGCCCTTCGGCCGGCATGTGCTGGCCATCGGCGACGGCGAGGCGACGGCCAGCATGATGGGCCTGAAGGTGCGCCGCACGCTGATGACCGTCTACATGCTGTCGGGGCTGATGGCCGGGCTTGCCGGCGTCATCCTCGCCTCGCAGTTCGGTGCCGGCCAGCCGACGGAGGGTGTGGGCTGGGAACTCTTCGCCATCGCCTCCGTCGTGGTCGGCGGCACGCTTCTGACCGGCGGCTCCGGCTCGGTCGGCGCGACGCTCGCCGGCGCCCTGCTGCTCGCCATGGTGTTCAACATCCTGAATTTCGAGAACGGGCTCGGCTGGATCTCGCTCTCGGCCTATTGGCAATCGGTCATCCGCGGCGCCTTCCTGCTGGTCGTGGTCGTCGCCCAGGCCCATTTCGGCCGGGGCTCCGCCAGCGGTCAGGATGCGTAAGACGCTTTAGCGCCAGCCCAATGCCGGCGCGACGTGGGTCAGGATGGCCTCCAGCACATGGGCGTTGTAATCGACGCCGAGCTGGTTGGGCACGGTGAGCAGCAGCGTATCGGCCTCGGCAATGGCCTCGTCCTTCCTCAACTCCTCGATCAGCTGGTCCGGCTCGTCGGCATAGCTGCGGCCGAAGATGGCGCGGGTGTTCTCGTCGATGAAGCCGATCGAATCCTGCTCCTTGCCGCCACGGCCGAAATAGGCGCGGTCCATGTCGTTGACCAGGGCGAAGATGCTGCGGCTGACGGAGACGCGTGGGCTGCGCGTATGGCCGGCCTCGGCCCAGGCCTCGCGATAGGCGCGGATCTGCTTGGCCTGCTGGATGTGGAAGGGCTCGCCGGTCTCGTCGTCCTTCAGCGTCGAGCTTTGCAGGTTCATGCCAAGCTTTGCCGCCCAGACGGCGGTGGCGTTCGAGCCGGCGCCCCACCAGATGCGCTCGCGCAAGCCCTCCGCATGCGGCTCCAGCCGCAGCAGGCCCGGCGGGTTCGGGAACATCGGCCGTGGATTGGGCTGGCCGAAGCCTTCGCCCTTGAGCGCGTCGAGGAAGATTTCCGCCTTCTGCCGGCCCATGTCGGCGTCGCTCTGGCCTTCCTGCGGCTGGTAGCCGAAATAGCGCCAGCCGTCGATGACCTGCTCCGGCGAGCCGCGGCTGATGCCGAGCTGCAGGCGTCCGCGCGAAATCAGGTCGGCGGCGCCGGCATCCTCGACCATGTAAAGCGGGTTTTCATAGCGCATATCGATGACGGCGGTGCCGATCTCGATGCTGCTGGTGCGCGCGCCGACCGCCGCCAGCAGCGGGAAGGGCGAGGCGAGCTGGCGGGCGAAGTGATGCACCCTAAAATAGGCGCCGTCGACGCCGAGCTGCTCGGCCGCGACCGCAAGGTCGATGGATTGCAGCAGCGTATCGGAAGCCGAGCGCGTGCCGGATTGCGGGGAGGGCGTCCAATGCCCGAAGGAGAGAAATCCGATCTTCTTCATAAAAGCCACCTCGAAACGGGGGAAAGTTCATGGTTGGACATAACATGGCGAGCGCCGCGCGTATGGAAAAGACCGGTAAACGATCTGTTCAGAATCCGGATCGTCTGCCGGGGCATTGCCACCATTTCCCTTCCCGTGCCAAACCCTATCTCAGACATGATGTCCAAACCCGCGGGATGCGGGAAAACGTGAGGCGAGAGGCTGAAGGCATGGAAGAGGTTGGCGCGTGACCCTGTCGCAGCTTTTGACGGATTATGGCGCCATCGCCGTGTTTCTTGGCGCGGCTTTCGAAGGTGAAACGGCGGCCTTTCTCGGCGGCGTGCTCGCCCATCGTGGGCTCGTCGCCTATTGGCAGGTGGCGCTGGCGGCGGCCGGCGGCTCCTTCGCCGCCGACCAGATACTGTTCCTCGCAGGGCGCTATGCCAGCCGTCTGTCGTTCGTGCGCCGCTTCACCGCCGCGCCGGCGATGAGCCGGGTGACCTCCTGGATGGAAACCTATCCCAATGCCTTCATCTTCGCCTTCCGTTTCATCTACGGCATTCGCACGGTGAGCCCGGTCGCCATCGGCCTGTCAAAAGTATCCGGCGAACGCTTCGTGGCGATCAACCTGCTGGCGGCCATCTGCTGGGGCGTGTCGATCACCGCCATCGGCTATGTCTTCGGCAGCGCCGTCGAGCAGATGCTCGGCCGGCTGCGGCTGCATGAGCACCTGCTGATCGCCGTCGCCTTCGGTCTTGCCCTGGTGGTGTTCATCGCCCTTGCCGTCCGGCGGCGGCTGAAGCCGGCCTGATAATTTTAGAGCATTTCCAGCGAAAGCGAAGCGGTTCTGCGTTTAGAAACGCGTAAAAACAAATAGACAGAGCGCTTCCGTGAAACGCTGAAGCGTTCTAGCGGCTGAAGACATGCGCCGTGCCGGCGACATCGAGGCGCACGAGATCGCCGGGCGCGGGCAGGGCGACGCTGGAGGTCTTGATCAGGATCGGCGGCAGCGCCACGGCGGCCAGCGCCACGGCGACGGTGCAGGTCGCGCCGCCGAACTGCACGTCCACCACCCGGCCGCCGTAGCGCGGCTCGTCGGCATCGGTGACGACGCGGATCTGTTCCGGCCGCAACATGATCTCTGCCTTGCCGGCGTGGTCGCCCTCGACCGCGACGCGTCCCAATGCGCATTCGGCAAAGCCGCTCTTGACGATGGCCGGCAGGAGCACGGCGTCGCCGAGGAACAGCGCGGTTTCGCGGTCGCGAGGATGGCGGTAGAGCGTCTCCGGCGAGCCGGCCTGCACCAGCTTGCCTTCACGCATTACCGCCACCTGGTCGGCGAAGGACAGGGCCTCGCTCTGGTCATGGGTGACAAGGATGGCGGTGATGCCGGCCGCCTGCAACACGCGCGACACCGCCTTGCGCATGTTCTCGCGCAGGCCCGTATCCAGGGCGGAGAAGGGTTCGTCGAGCAGCATCAGCCGCGGGCGGCGGCCGAGCGCGCGCGCCAGAGCAACGCGCTGCTGCTGGCCGCCGGAAAGCTGGTGCGGCCGGCGGGTGGCCATGGCGCCGTCGAGCTCGACCATTTCCAGGAGGTCGGCGATGCGTTTTTCCCGATCCGGCGCGCCGCGTTCGAAGCCGAAGGCGATGTTCTCGGCGACGCTCAGATGGGGAAACAGCGCGCCGTCCTGCGAGACGATGCCGATGCCGCGCTTGTGGGCGGGGACGCTGGCCGGCCCATCGGCCAGCAACGCGCCATCGAGGCGTACGCGGCCGCTGTCGGGAAATTCGAACCCGGCGACGATGCGCAGCAGCGTCGTCTTGCCGGAGCCGGACGGGCCGACAATCGCCGTGCGGCTGCTCGGGCGCACCGACAGGCTGACGGTATCCAGCGCCTGCACCGGGCCGTAGCGTTTGCTGATGCTTTCGATGTCGAGCAGCGTCATTGGCCGGCCGTCCGTTTCGATTGGGCATGGAGAAGCAGGGTCAGCGGCAACGACAGCGCCACCATCATCACCGCATAGGGAGAGGCGGCGACATAATCGATCTCGCTGGTCAGCGACCAGAAGCGTGTCGCCAAGGTATTGACGCCGTTCGGTGACAGCATCAGCGTCGCCGTCAGCTCGTTGGTGATACCGAGCGCGACCAGGGCGATACTGGCGGCCGCGCCCGGTGCGGCAAGCCTGAGGGTGATCTGGCGTACGGCCTGCGCCGGCGAGCGGCCAAGCGCCATGGCCGCGCGCTCCAGCTCCACCGGCGCCTGGGCGATACTGGCGCGCAGGCCCACCATGGCGCGCGGCAGGAACAGGAGCACATAGGCGGCGAGCAGCGTCGCAAAAGTCTGGTAGAGCGGCAGGATCAGCCGCACGGTGATCGACACCAGCGCCAGGGCGACGACGACGCCCGGCAAAGAGCCGACATAATAGTGACAGGCTTCGAGAACCCGCTGCAATTTCCCCGGGGCGCGCACCGACAGCCAGGCCATCGGCACGGCGGCGACGGTCGCCAGCACGCCGCCGGCCAGCGCCAGCGCCAGGGTCTGCCCGACCGCGCGCAGCACATCGCCATCCCAGATGGAAAGGCCGCCGAGCCAGAGCCAGCGGCCGAGCGTCACCAGGGGCACGCCGAGCGTCAACGCCGCCAACGCTGCCGGCAGCAGCAGGGCTGGCAGCGTCCAGCGCCCGAGCCGCCGGCGATCCGCCGGTCGCGCCGTGCCCGAGCCGACCCTGGCGTAACGCTCGTTGCCGCGCAGCAGCAGTTCCAGGCCGAGCAGCAGCAGGCAGCAGCCGACCAGCACGCCGCCGATCATGTTGGCGGCCGGACTGTTGTAGGACGACTGGAACTGGTCGACGATGGCCGTTGCCAGCGTGTCGAATCGGATCATCGCGAACAATCCGTATTCGGACAGCAGGTGCAGCCCGATCAGCAGCGCGCCGCCGCAGACGGGAATGCGCAGTTGCGGCAGCACGACGCGGAAGAAGACGGCGGCCGGCGCGAGGCCGAGCGAGGCGGCTGCATCCTCCACCGCCGGGTCGAGCCGGCGCAGCGCTGCCGCCACCGGCAGGTAGAGAAAGGGAAAATAGGCGAGCACCGCGACGAAGACGGCGCTCGACAGGCCCTTCATGCCCGGCAACAGGCTAACCCAGGCATAGCTATGAACGAAGGCCGGCACGGCCAGCGGCGTCACCGCCAGCCAGGCCCAGAGTCGGGACAAAGGCAGGTCGGTGCGTTCCGTCAGCCAGGCGAGCGTTACCGCCAGAACGATCGACAGCGGCAGCGTCAGCCCTTCCAGCCAGATCGTGTTGACGATCAGCTCGCCGACGCGCGGGCGGAAAACGAGGGTCCTGACCGTTTCCCAGCCGACATCATAAGTCACCCAGGCGATGAAGCCGAGCGGCACAAGGCTGAACAGCGCCACGAGACCGGCAAGCAGGACGACGGGCGCATGCGGCGGCATCGCCCGCGCCCGTTTCGGCGTCGCCGGCCAGGCTTCGCGAGATGCCATGCTTGTGTTGTCCTGCAACAAGGCCGCTGCCTTCATGCCGTGAAACGAAAAACAACCGTCCCACGCGGACGGTCGCCGGAATTCGTCATGCCCTACGGTTTTCTTGAGCGGAAGGCAATAGTTTAGACGGCGGGAAACCTGCGGCGGATCAGCACTTTCCGTTTTGGCGCATATTCCGGGAAACCGGTCCCCACAATGCATCGGCGTTAAGAGCCCAGATCAGCGGAAACAAAGTGAAATAGGGTGAACTGGCCAACGAACGATTCACGGATAAATTCAAATACCCTAATTTATGAAGTTATTTTTTACGCTTATTGGGTAAGTTCGCGTGATTCCGCAGATGGAGGATTTTCGAGGCGATCAGGGGTGGGGTTTTTCTGTAAAAGACAAGTATATAATGCTAATTTTAAACATATATTAAATGTTATTTTTCGATGAATTAATTTCTGAAAATTCAAAAATTATTCTTTTCTCGAAAATTCAAGATATAAAGGATTATTTATTTGACAATAAGGAGTTATTAATAGTTTCAAATTATTGAATTTTCGAACTGCCGAAGGGTTCGCTCCCGGTGATTGTCGATGGAAGAAAAGTCAGATCGAAATGAACACATCCTATTATGTTGAGGAAATCACCGCCGGTATCGGCGCCCACGGCACATGGAAGATGAAGCTGAAAACGGCAATTGCGACCGGGTCCAGCGATTTCAAGCCGAGCGTTGTCCGGTGCGACGATCAGTGCGCACTGGGCAAATGGCTTCATGGTTCCAAGATCGATCCGCAGACCAGGTTGGGGATGCCCTACAAGGTCAACAAGCGGGTGCATGCGGAATTTCATGATTGCGCGGCGCGGGTGCTTGAGTTGGCGCTGGCCGGCAAGGCCAAGGACGCGCAGGCGCTGCTGGATGGGGAGTTCAAGGAGCGATCCGAAAAGGTCGTCCGCGCATTGAGCAAATGGAAGGGCGAATTGCTTTCGTCGACGCGGGCCGCATAGAGCATTTCCGGTCAACACGTTCACCGGAATGCTCCATCTTGTTCTCGCATTTCCGGGCGGAATACCGCTGCGCAGTTTTCCTGGAAATGCTTTATCCTATTGTTTTTGCCGTATTGTCCGACGCCAAGGCGGCCCGCTTCGGCTGGGAATGCCCTAAAGCAGTCCGGCTTCCGTCATCAGCTCGACGACCGTCTTGTTGTCGAGGGTCGAGGCCTCCACCTTGGGTGCGTGCAGGTCGGCAAGCGGCACCAGCTTGTCGTTGGAGGCGGCGTCCTTCGACACGGCATATTCGAATGACGTGCCGTCCTTGAGAATTGCCTGGCCCGCCTTGCCGGTAATGAATTTCAGGAAGGCCTGGGCTTCCTTCATATGCTGGGTGGACTTGATGATGCCGCCTCCGGACACGGAAACGAAGGCGCCGGGATCCTCGTGCTTGAAGTAATGCAGGGCAACGTTCCTGCTGTTTTCGCCGGTCTTGGCCTGATCGCCGAACCAGTAGTAGTGGTAGATCAGCGCGCCCTCGACCTCGCCGGCATTGACGGCCTTCATCGCGGTTGAGTTGCCCTTGTAGGGAACGGCATTCTCCTTCATCGCCGTCAGCCAGGTCTTGGTGGCGTCCTTGCCTTTGAGCTGCAGATAGGCGGCGACGATCGCCTGGAAATCCGCGCCGGCGGGCGATGCGCCCCAGCGGCCCTTCCAGGCGGGATCGGCGAGATCAGCCATGGATTTCGGCAGCTTGTCCTCGGTGAGCTTCGTCTTGTCGTAGGCGAAGACGGTGGAGCGGGCGGCGATGCCGGTCCACATGCCGTCGGCCGGGCGATACTGTTCCGGAACCTGATCCAGCGTTTCCCTGTCGATGGGCGCGAACAGGCCGGCGCCATCGACGAGGACCATTGCCGGCGAGTTTTCGGTGAGGAACACGTCGGCGGGCGAGGCCTCGCCTTCCTGGATGAGTTGGTTGGCGAACTGCATGTCGCTGCCCTGGCGCATCGTCACCTTGATGCCGGTTTCCTTGGTGAAGGCCTCGACCCATTCCCGGCCCAGGCTTTCATGCTGGGCATTGTAGACGACGATGCCGTCTTCCTGTGCGCGGGACGGCTGGGCCGCCGTCACGATCGAGACCGCCAGCGCAAACGCCGACAGGCGGGTCAGGGAAATTTTCATCTTGGCCTCCATGGCAGTTCACCCGGTGAAGCCGCAGCAATAGATTTCCTGAACCGACTGATCAACGTCTATTTCGCAAGGTCCGATCACAAGGCCTTGAAAAACCTGCGGTAATTTATAACGATTCTATTCTGGCCCGCGCCGGTTGCAACGCGGACCGGAACGCGTGGGTCAGTTTGTCGAGTTGACGATCACCTCTTCGCCGAACTTGCCGTTCTTCGGATCCGGCTTGTAGGTCGAATTCTGCGCCCGCATGACGCGGATGGGGCGGATGCCGGCGGCAATCGCTGCCTTCATGTCGCTGTCGGCGTCGCCGTAATAGATCGTCAGCTTGTGGTCTTTCAGGAATTGCACCTTGTTTTCCGAGGAGGCGGTGAAGACGACGTCGTTCATCTTCTCGATGCCGAAATCCTTCTTGATCGCCGCCGTCAGGGTCTCGCCGCCGCTGCCGCGGGTGCGGCCGGTGATGAAGTAGATCGTGTCGCCGCGCGCGGTATGCATGTCGATCAGGTGGCGGGCGACTTCCTTCGGGATCGAATACTGGTCGCAATTATTGGTGTGGATGTCCGTCCAGAAGGCGTCCATCTTCAGGTAGTCCTCGGAGGTCGGCGAATACTTGGCCTTGCCGTAATAGAAGCAGGGGCTGGAGAACAGCACGGTATCGTCCACGTCGAAACCGACCGTCGTCGGCGCCTGGTCCTGCAACGAGGCCTCGATCTGGCCGACCGACACCCAGTGTACCGGAGCGGTGTCCAGAATCTCCGACGTGGTGATGCCGGGGTTCAGGTTCGAAGCGTCCTCGGCGAAAGCCGGGACGGCGAGCATCAGGAAAGCCGTCGCGATGGTGAGCGATCTGCGCATGAAAAATCCTCTGTTCATGTCTGGCCGCCGGCCGGCGCGTCGGCACCGGCTTACGGATTCGGGGACTGTCACACCCGGGACGGGTGCGGTCAATATACGCAATGGTGCATCGGGCGTTCAGCCGCCGTACTGTTCGTCCGAGACATGCTCCAGCCAGTTGACGGTCTTGCCGTCCTTGACCTCCTGCAGCGCGATATGGGTGAGGGCGGTTTGCGGGGCTGCGCCGTGCCAGTGCTTTTCGCCGGGCGGGAACCAGACGATGTCGCCGGGGCGGATCTCCTCCACCGGTCCGCCCCAGCGCTGCACGCGGCCGAAGCCGGCGGTGACGATCAGCGTCTGGCCGAGCGGATGGGTATGCCAGGCGGTGCGCGCGCCAGGCTCGAAGGTGACGCTGCCGCCCTGGACGCGCTCCGGGTCGTGCGGGTTGAACAGCGGGTCGATGCGCACCGTGCCGGTGAACCAGTCGGCCGGGCCTTTGGCGGAGGGGCGCGTGCCTGCGCGGATGATATCCATGATGGGTCTCCTGTCGTTGCCTGCGGATATAATCCTCATCCGCGCCCGTGCAAGCCGCGAGGCGACGGCTTTGTCAGGTCATGTCGATGACCGACTGGAACAGCTTGTCGACCAGCGTCAGCAGTTGCCCCTGCTCCTCGTCGCTGAGATCGGTGAACAGATCCTGGTTCATGCGCCAGGCGAAATCCATCACCTCGCCATGCAGCGTCTCGCCCTCCGCCGTCAGCGTCATCTCGATGACGCGCTGGTCGGTTTCGCTCGGGCGTTTTTCCAGCAGGCCGCGCTTGATTAGGCTGGAGGCATAGCGGCTGAGCTGGCCCTCGTCCTGCTGGGTGGCGCGCGCCAGCATGCGCAGCGACGGCCGTCCGAGATATTTCACCGTCGCCAGCGTGCGCCATTCGCCGAGCGTCATGCCGTAGCGGGCGACCAGCGTCGTCTGCGCATGGCGGTCGTTCAGCCGCACGAGATAGGCGAGGCGATAGGAAAACAGGTCGCGGATGTCGCGCGGCGGCGTCCACGGGGTCGGCGTCGGCCCCATGTCGTTTTCGATTCCGTCGTCAATTTTTTTATTTGACATTATCAAGCATATTTCCGAATATTTGGGTCCTGGGATGGTTGTTGCCACGAAGGCGGCGGTCATCGCAAGCCAAATACAAAAAGGGGAACTCCATGCATAAAGTTAACATGTTCAATAAGATTCTGGGAACGTTGACTTGTGCGGCCCTCGCCGCCGCCCTGTCGACGACGGCGGCGCGGGCGGAAAACACCAAGCTGCGCTTCGCCTATCTGCTGGCCGACAGCATGCTGCCGATCATGGCCGCCAAGAAGGCCGGCGATTACGAGAAGGCCGGCATCGACCTCGAACTGACCGAAGTCCAGGGCGGCCCGGCCGTCGTCGCGGCAATCGCCTCGGGCGAAGCCGATATCGGTTATGCCGCCCCGGTGCCGCCGATCAATGCCCGCATCAACGGTATCAACGTCAAGATGGTGCTGGCGCTGGCGCATGAGGTCGATCCCGACAAGAAATTCTCCTGGCTGGTCGCCACCAAAGCCTCGGGTATCACCAAGCTCGCCGACGTCAAGGGCAAGAAGGTCGCCTTCAACGCCAATGGCGGCCTCTGTGAGTTGACCTGGCGCGACCACCTGCTAGCCGCCGGCATTCCCTTCGAGGAGGTGCAGCCGGTCATCCTGCCCTTCCCGCAGCAGGAAGCGGCGCTGGAGCAGGGCAGCATCGACGCCGCCTGCACCGTCAATCCCTTCTATTCCTCCGTCATCGGCAACAAGGCCATCGACGCGACGGTGATTGCCCAGGGCATCATTGCCGATGAAAAGGAACCGGTCATCAACGACGTGGTCTTCGCCGGCGACGACTATCTCGCCGCCAATCGCGAGACGCTGAAGACGTTTGCGGCCGTTACCGACAAGGCGCGGCGCGCCATGCTCGCCGACCGCGCCAAGGAGGAGGCCGCCGCCGTCGAATTCCTCGGCCTGACGCCGGAAACCGCCAAGAATTTCCACCTTCCCATCGTCCGCCCCGAGATGACGATCTCGGCCGCCGACGTGCAGAAGCTTCTCGACTCGATGCACAAGACCGGCATGCTCCCCGAACCGGTCCAGGCGGACGACATGGTCGACAACCTGGCGCAGTGATCGAGCCATTGGCCGGCGATCTTCGCCGGCCTCTTTTATCGAAGGTGGGATATGGAAACCATGCTGGAAGCCAGGGAACTGGCAAAATCCTATGGAACGGGCGCGGGCGCGCTAAAGATTCTCGACGGCATCAGTTTTTCGGTGAAGAAGGGCGAATTCGTCTCGATCGTCGGCCCCTCCGGCTGCGGCAAGACCACGCTGCTGATGGCGCTGGCCGGGTTGTTGAAGCCGGATGCCGGGGCCGTCAGCTTCAAGGGCAAGGTGCTCACCGGCCCCTCCGCCGGCATCGCCGTGGTGTTCCAGGATTATTCGCGCTCGCTGTTTGCCTGGAAGTCCAATCTCGAAAACGTCGTCTTCGGCATGATCCGCAACACCACGCTCAGCAAGGCGGAAAAGCGCGCCAAGGGCCGCGAGCTGCTGGCCGCCGTCGGTCTCGACGGCTTTGCCGATCATTATCCCTGGCAGCTTTCCGGCGGCATGCAGCAGCGCGTGGCGATTGCCCGCGGCCTCGCCTCCGAAAGCGAGTTGCTGCTGCTCGACGAGCCGCTGGCCGCCGTCGATGCCCAGACCCGCGCCGACATGCAGGATCTGCTGCTGGAACTGGCCGAACGCTTCCAGCAGACCTGCATCCTCGTCACCCATGACGTCGACGAAGCGGTCTACATGGCCGACCGCGTGGTGGTGCTGACCCGGCGCCCGACCCGCGTCGACCACGATATCGTCGTCGACCTCGGCGACCGCCGCGACCAGATCACCACCCGCGAAGACCCGCGTTTCCTTGAGATCCGCCATGACGTGATGGCGGCGATCCGTCGCTTCCGCGCCGAAACGCCGCTCGCCGAAAAGGCATGACCATGGCGCTGGAACGCTGGATCCTCCGTTTCCGGTCGCTGGTCTCGCTGGCGCTGATCCTTGCCGTCTGGCAGGGCGTCGCCATGCTGGAGCTGGTGCCGCGCAAGTATTTCCCGCCGATCCCGGATATCGCCGCCGGCTTCTGGTCGATGCTGCTTTCAGGCGAATTGCTGGCCGGCGATTCGCTGACGCTGGGCCGCGCGCTGGTCGGCATTGTCGGCTCGTCGCTGATCGGCATCGGCCTGGCGCTGCTCGGCGAAATGGTGCCGGCCTTCCGCAGCGCCTTCCGGCCGATAGCCGCCATCGTCCAGCCGATCCCGCCGGCCGCGCTGGTGCCGATGGCGATCTTCATGCTCGGCCTCGGCTTCAAGCTTTACGCCTTCGTCATCATCCTCGTCACCATCTGGCCGCCCTATCTCAATGGTGCCGCGGCGCTTGCCGCGGTCGGCGATGTCGAGGTCAAGACCGGCCGCATGCTCGGCCTTTCGGAACGCGACATCCTGTTCCGGATCAAGCTGCCCGCCGCCTGGCCGGAAATCTTCGCCGGCATTCGTTATGCCGCGACGATCAGCCTGATCGCCGTCGTCGTCGCCGAAATGCTGGCCGGCCGCGACGGGCTCGGCTTCATGCTGATCCGCAAGGCTTTTGCTACCCGCATTCCTGAGGTCTATGCGCTGATGTTCGTCTGCGCCTTCAACGGCGTCGTGCTGAATGCCCTGATCAACCTGCTGCGCTGGCGCATCACCGGCTGGCACATGCGCATGACGGAGCGGACGCCATGAAGCGGCTGGCCGACAAATCCTTCTGGAATGCCGTCTGGCTGCCGGTCGCCATCCTCGCCGTCTGGCAGGTGTTGGCGATGCGCGCCCATACGCCGCTGTTTCCGGGGCCGTGGCAGACGCTGCTGGCAATCAGCAAGCTCTATCCGCAGATCGTCGGCCAGCTCGGCTTTACGCTGAGCCGCGCCGGGATCGGCTTCCTGATCGCAGCAGTGCTGATGGTGCCGCTCGGCATCCTGCTCGGGCGGCTAAAACTGCTCGGCAAGGTGCTGGAGCCGGCCATCGACATGCTGGCGACGCTGCCGCCGCCGGCGGTCGTGCCGATCGTCATGCTGTTTGCCGGCACCGGCGACGCCGCCAAGATCGTCATCATCGCCTATGCCGCCGCCGTGCCGCTGCTGATGAACACCTATGAAGCATCGCGCACCGTGCACCCCTCTGCAAACCTCGTGGCTCGGGCGCTGCATCTGACCAAGCTGGAGGCGATGCTCCATATCGACCTGCCGGCGGCGCTGCCGATGATCGCCACCGGCGTGCGGCTCGCCGTCTCCTCCGCGCTGCTGGTCGCCGTCACCTCGGAAATGCTGCTCGCCACCAACGGCATCGGCGTTTTCATCCAGCGCCAGCAGGAAAATTTCCAGATATCAGGCGGCCTTGCCGGCATCGCCTTCATCTCGCTTGCGGGGCTGATCATCAACAGCATCGTCTTCCAGTTCGAGAAGCGCTGGCTGTTCTGGCACTACCGCAATGCCAATAGCAAAGGGTGAGCCCGTGAGCACCGCCAAGAACGTCCTTTTCATCATGTGCGACCAGCTGCGCTACGACTATCTTTCCTGCGCCGGCCATCCGAGCCTTTCGACGCCGAACATCGACCGGCTGGCGGCGCGGGGCGTGCGTTTTTCCAATTGCTACGTGCAATCCACCGTCTGCGGCCCCTCACGCATGAGCGCCTATACCGGGCGCTACATGCGCTCGCACGGCTCGACCCAGAACGGCATTCCCTTGCGCGTCGGCGAGCCGACCATCGGCGACCACCTGCGCGAGATCGGCGTGCGTAGCGCGCTCATCGGCAAGACGCATATGGTCGCGGATCAGGAGGGCATGCAACGGCTTGGCATCGATCCCGCCTCGATCATCGGCGTGCATGTCGCCCAATGCGGCTTCGAGCCCTATGAGCGCGACGACGGCCTGCATCCCTCCACCGAATACGATCCCGATCCCGCCTATGACCGTTATCTGCGTGACCTCGGCTTCGACGCCGACAACCCCTGGGAACATTATGCCAATTCCGGCGAGGGCGACGATGGCGAGGATTTCAACGGCTGGCTGCTGACCCATGCCGACAAGGCCGCCCGCATCCCGGAAGAGCATTCCGAAACGCCCTATATGACCTGCCGCGCCATGCGCTTCATCGAGGAGGCGGAGGAAAAGGGTGAGCGCTGGTGCGCGCATCTCTCCTACATCAAGCCGCACTGGCCCTATATCGTACCGGCTCCCTATCACGCGCTTTACGGCGCCGCCGACGTCAAGCCGCCGGTGCGATCCGAGGCCGAGCGCGTCGATCCGCATCCGGTGCTCGCCGCCTTCCAAGCGGAGCGCTATTCGGTCAATTTCTCCCGCGACGAGGTCCGCGAAAAGGTCATCCCCGCCTATATGGGCCTGATCAAGCAGATCGACGACCAGATGGGCGTGCTGTTCGAGTTCCTCGAAAGCCGCGGCCTGTTCGAAAACACCCTGATCGTCTTCACTTCCGACCATGGCGATTACCTCGGCGACCATTGGCTCGGCGAAAAATACATGTTCCACGACGTCTCGGTGAAGGTGCCGATGATTGTCTACGATCCGTCCCGGCAAGCCGATGCGACGCGCGGGACGGTGCGCGACGAACTGGTCGAGATGATCGACATGGCCCCGACCTTCCTCGATTTTCTCGGCGGCGAGGCGAAGCCCCATATCCTCGAAGGGCGCTCGCTGCTGCCGCTGCTGCGCGGCGGGCGCGAGCGGCCTTGGCGGTCCTTCGCGGTCAGCGAATATGACTACGCCGGGGACCGGGCGCGGCTGGCGCTGGATCTGCCGGTTACGGATTGCCGCCTGTTCATGATCACCGACGGCCATTACAAGCTGGTGACGGGACCGCAAGTGCCGCCGATGCTGTTCGATCTCGCCAGCGATCCCGACGAACTGACCGACCTGGGCCGCGATCCCGCCATGGCCGGCGTCATCGAACGGCTGGAGGCGGCGCTCACCGACTGGCTGCAGAAGCCGGCCAACCGGATCACCGTGCCCGACCGCTGGGTGACGGCGGCGGACGAGAAATTTCCCCGCTTCGACCCGCTGATCGAGCAGGGCGTGCTGATCGGCTATTGGGACGAGGCCGAGCTTGCCGCCCAGCACGCCGCACGCGACGCCTGGCTGGCGGAGCGACGCGGTCAATAAGCATTTCAGGAAAAGGGAGCATCGGTTTTCCGTCCAGAAATGCGACACCCTTATAGGTCTGGCCAAACGAGGCGGAAAAGGGCTAAGCAGGACGCAAACAACAGCTTGCAAGCCTGGAGGTTCGATGTCGGTCGTTGCGTCTTATGTCTATCGTGGAGGCGTGCGGCAGGAGGCGGTGGCACTCGATGGAGCGCCGCCGGCGTTCGGCGATGACGAATTCGTCTGGGTCGGCCTGTTCGAGCCGACCATGGAGGAAATCGAGGGACTGGCGCGCACCTTCGGCCTGCATCCGCTCGCGGTCGAGGATGCGCTGAACGCGCATCAGGTGCCGAAGGTGGAAGTCTATGGCGACCAGATTTTCGTCATCGCCAAGACGGCGCATCTCGAAGGCGACAAGATCCGCTATGGCGAGACCTCGATCTTCGTCGGCCACCATCACATTATCACGGTGCGCCACGGCTCGGCGCGCGCCCACACGGAGTTGCGCGCCCAGATCGAGGCTTCGCCGCAGCTCATGCGCCAGGGCACCGATTACGTGCTGCACGCCATCATCGATTTCATCGTCGACGGTTACCTGCCGGTGGTCCAGACCATCGAGGACAAGGTGCTGAAGATGGAAAAACAGATGCTGGTCTCGTTTCTCGAGCGCGAGCAGATCCGGCGGCTGTTTCGCCTGCGCCGCCAGCTCATCCTGTTCGGGCGCATTCTCGGGCCGATGTCGGAAGTCGTGGGACGGCTGGTCAATCTGGACCTGCCCTGCCTCGACCAGAACGCCAAGCCCTTCTTCCGCGACGTGCTCGATCACGTCCGCCGGGTTGAGAGCATGGTGGGCGGGTTGCGCGAAGTCATCACTTCGGTTTTCGAGGCCTCGAACCTGCTCGAGCAGCAGCGCCAGGGCGTCATCACCCGGCAGCTCGCCGCCTGGGCGGCGATCCTCGCCGTGCCGACCGCGATTGCCGGCATTTACGGCATGAATTTCGAAAACATGCCGGAATTGAAGACGCATAACGGCTATTTCATCATCCTGGCCGTCATCGTCGCCCTCTGTTCCGTCCTCTACTACAGGTTTCGCAAGACAGGTTGGCTTTGATCTCTTGACCCGGACGCTCGATTGCAATCATGTGGAGTTCGAGCGGAGCGATTGTCCGGGAGGCAAAAAGCCGAAATCAAAAAAACGGGTGCCGTCTCCGAAAGGTCTGCCTGTGACATCGTCGCCGTCGCTGCTCATACTGCGGTCATGGGGTCTGAATGGTCGAGGCACCGCTCCAGCTCAAACAAGAACCGGGAACATTCCATGGGAGAGACAATGAAGAAGTATCTGATCGCAACGGTTTCCTGCCTGGTGCTGGCAACGGCCGCCCATGCCGACGAAATCAAGATCGGCATCGAGATGGGCTTCAGCGGCCCGATCGAATCGCTGACGCCGCCGATGGCGCAGGCCGCCGAACTGGCGATTAAGGAAGTCAACGATTCCGGCCTTTTCCTCGGTGGCACCAAGGTCGTGGCGGTGCGCGGCGACGAAACCTGCATCGACGCCAGCGCCGCAACGGCCACCGGCGAGCGCCTCGTCACGTCCGACAAGGTGTCCGGCATCGTCGGCCCGACCTGCTCGGGTGCGGCCAGCGCCGTGCTGACCAATGTGGCGATCCCCAATGGCATGGTGCTGATCTCGCCGTCGGCGACCTCGCCGGGCCTGTCGACCATCGACAGCAAGGGCCTGTTCTTCCGCACCGCCCCTTCCGACGCCCGCGAAGGCGAAGTGCTGGCGCAGATCATGATGGATCGCGGCGTCAAGACGGCCGCCATCAGCTACACCAACAACGACTACGGCAAGGGCATCGCCTCGTCGATCCAGACGGCCTTCGAGAAGCTCGGCGGCAAGATCACGCTTTCGGCCCCGCATGAGGACGGCAAGGGCGATTATTCGGCCGAAGTCGGCGCGCTGTCGTCGGCCGGCGGCGATGCGCTGGTCGTCGCGGGTTATGCCGACCAGGGCGGCTCCGGGGTCGTCCAGACGGCGCTCGATACCGGCGCCTTCTCCAAGTTCGTCTTCCCGAACGGCATGTGGGGCGAAAGCCTGCTCAAGAAGTTCGGCAAGCAGATCGACGGCTCTTTCGGCGACCTGCCGGGCTCCGACAGCCCGGGTGCCGCCAAGCTTGTGGAGATGACCAAGGCTGCCGGTATCAACAGCACCGCCACCTTCGTGCCGGAAACCTATGACGCCGCCGCCATCATGCTGCTCGCCATGCAGGCCGCGGGTTCCGCCAAGCCGGCTGACTACAAGGGCAAGATCATGGACGTCGTCAACGCGCCTGGCGAGAAGATCTATCCCGGCGATCTGGCCAAGGCCCTGAAGATCCTCAAGGACGGCGGCGACATCGACTATGTCGGCGGTTCGGCCGTGGAGTTCATCGGCAAGGGCGAAAGCGCCGGTTCCTACCGCGAGGTCCAGATCGAAGGCGGCGAGATGAAGACCGTCAAGTTCCACTGATACGGTTTGCCGGGGCGCCCTTTCGAGGGCGCCCCGGCGGCGTATTCGACTGGAATTGCCCCGGCTCGTCCCGGCAGACGGCTTCCGTATGGAGCCGGTTTGCCTGAAGGACGGCGGGCTTGCCTCATCGTCGAGGAATGAATGATCGTTTGTCATGACGTACACAAGCACTTCGGTGGCTTCCGGGCTGTCGACGGTGTTTCCCTGCACATCCCTAAAGGGCGGATCACCGGGCTGATCGGCCCGAACGGCGCCGGCAAGTCGACGCTGTTCAACACCATCGCCGGCGCCTACCAGCCGACCTCCGGCCGGATCACCATGGCCGGCGAGGATATCGGCGGATTGCCGCCGCATGTGCTGTTTTCCAGGGGCCTGCTGCGCACCTTCCAGATCGCCCAGGAATTTTCCAGCATGAGCGTGCTCGAAAACCTGATGATGGTGCCGGGCGGCCAGAGCGGTGAATCCATCTGGAACACCTGGGCCAATCGCGGCCGCATCCGCGAGGAAGAGGCGCGGCTGCGCGCCAAGGCCGAGGAAGTGCTCGATTTCCTGACGCTGACCCATCTGCGCGACGAGCGTGCCGGTGCGCTGTCGGGCGGGCAGAAGAAGCTGGTGGAACTCGGCCGCACCATGATGGTCGATGCCCGCATCGTCTTTCTCGACGAGGTCGGCGCCGGCGTCAACCGCTCGCTGCTGAAAACCATCGGCGAGGCGATCGTGCGCCTCAACAAGGAGCGCGGCTATACCTTCTGCGTCATCGAGCACGACATGGATTTCATTGCCCGCCTCTGCGACAGCGTCGTGGTCATGGCCGCCGGCAAGGTTTTGACGCAAGGCTCGCCGGACGAGATCGTCAGCGACGAGCAGGTGATCGAGGCCTATCTCGGCCGCGGCCTCAAGAACAAGGTCGTCGGCAAGGGACCTGGCGCGGGGGCCGCGCCATGAGCGAGACCGCGAACAACACGCCCTTCCTGATCGGCGAGGGCATGACCGGCGGTTACGGCGGCGCCGATATCCTCAACGGCTGCACCATCGCCGTCGAGAAAGGCGAGATCGCCGTCATCGTCGGCCCGAACGGCGCGGGCAAATCGACGGCGATGAAGGCCGTGTTCGGCATGCTGAAGCTGCGCAAGGGCAGCGTCCGCCTCGGCGGCGAGGATATTACCCGCCTCCAGCCGCAGGAGCGTGTCGCCAAGGGCATGGCCTTCGTGCCGCAGACCGAAAACGTATTCGCCTCGATGACCGTCGAAGAAAACCTCGAAATGGGCGCCTTCCTGCGCCGCGACGATTTTCGCGGCACGATGGAGCAGGTCTATGCGCTGTTTCCGGTGCTGCGCGACAAGCGCCACCAGGCGGCGGGCGAGCTTTCCGGCGGCCAGCGCCAGCAGGTGGCGGTCGGCCGGGCGCTGATGACGGAACCCGCGGTGCTGTTGCTCGACGAGCCGACCGCCGGCGTCAGCCCCATCGTCATGGACGAGCTGTTCGACCGCATCATCGATGTCGCCCGCACCGGCGTCACCGTGCTGATGGTCGAGCAGAATGCCCGCCAGGCGCTGGAAGTGGCCGATCGCGGCTATGTGCTGGTGCAGGGCGGCAATCGTTTCACCGGCAGCGGCGCCGACCTGCTCGCCAATCCCGAAGTGCGCAGCACGTTCCTGGGAGGCTGACGGCATGGATATTCTCAACGCATTCGTCGTCTTTGCCAATTTCGTGCTGTTGCCGGCGCTGACCTACGGGGCGCAGCTGGCGCTCGGCGCACTCGGCGCAACCCTGATCCACGGCATCCTGCGCTTCTCCAACTTCGCCCATGGCGACACCATGGCCTTCGGCACGGCGATCACCATTCTGGCGACCTGGGTGTTGCAGGCGATGGGCGTCAGCATCGCGCCGCTGCCGACCGCGCTGCTCGCCATGCCCGCCGGCATCGCCGCCACCATCCTCGTGGTGCTGGCCACAGACCGCATGGTCTATCGCCATTACCGGGTGCGAAAGGTATCCTCCGTCACGCTGGTCATGGCTTCGCTCGGGGTGATGTTCGTGATGGGTGGGCTGGTGCGCACCGTCATCGGCGTCGATGACCGGCAGTTCGCCGATGGCGCCCGCTTCGTCTTCACCGCCGCGCAATTCCGCGAATGGACGGGGCTGACCGAAACGCTCGCCCTGCGCAGCGCCCAGGTGGTGACGCTGGTGACGACGGCGATTGCCGTCATCTGGCTGCAATGGTTCCTGAAGAAGACGCGCACCGGCAAATCCATGCGCGCCTTTTCCGACAACGAGAACCTGGCGCTGCTCTCCGGCATCAATCCGGAGCGGGTGGTGGTGATCGTCTGGATCCTCTCGGCGACGCTGGCGACGCTGGCCGGCGTGCTCTACGGGTTGGACAAGTCCTTCCGGCCGATCACCTATTTCCAGCTGCTGCTGCCGATCTTCGCGGCGGCCGTGGTCGGGGGGTTAGGCAATCCGCTCGGCGCCGTCGTCGGCGGCTTCGTCGTCGCCTTCTCGGAAGTCTTCGTCACCTATGGCTTCAAGAAGGTGGTTGCCTATCTGCTGCCGGCAGGCCTGCAGCCGGACGGGCTGCTGCAGCTTCTCAGCACCGATTACAAGATCGCCGTCAGCTTCACCGTCCTCGTGCTGGTGTTGCTGTTGAAGCCGACCGGCATCTTTGGAGGCAAATCGTCATGAGTGTCGCGACCCGCAATCTTCTGCTGTTTCTCGTCGTTGCCGCGCTGATCGTCTCCACCGGCATGTTGCAAAGCTGGAACGCCGCGCTCGCCATTGTCAATATGGGCCTGATCTCGGCGGTGATGGCGCTCGGCGTCAACATCCAGTGGGGTTATGCCGGGCTCTACAATGTCGGCACGGTTGGCTTCGTGGCGCTCGGCGGGCTGGCGACGGCGCTGGTGTCGCTGTCGCCGGTGGCCGGCGCCTGGCCCGCCGGCGGCTGGCGCATTTTGGGCGCACTGGTTTTTGGCGCGCTGGTGATTGCTGCGGCGGTCTTCCTCTATAAACGCATGGCCAAAGGCTTTGCCCGCATCGCGGCACTCGCCGTGCTGCTGGTCGGCGGGCTCTTCGTCTATCGCACGATCCTCGATCCGGCGGTCGCCGCCGTCGAGGCGATCAACCCGGCGGTGCAGGGCAATATCGGCGGCCTCGGCCTGCCGGTGCTGCTCGCCTGGCCGGTCGGCGGCCTGCTGGCCGCCGGCGCCGGCTGGCTGATCGGCAAGACGGCGCTGGGCCTGCGTTCCGACTATCTGGCGATTGCCACGCTCGGCATCGCCGAAATCGTCATCGCCGTGCTCAAGAACGAGGACTGGCTGGATCGCGGCGTCAAGAACATCGTCGATATCCCCCGGCCGGTGCCCTATGAAGTGGATCTGCAGGCGAGCGAGCGCTTCCTGTCCTTCATCTCGCATTTCGGCGCCGATCCGGTGGCGGCCTCGGCGATCACCGTCAAGCTGATGTATGCCGGCCTGTTCCTGGTGGTTTTGCTGGTCTTGATCTGGCTTTCGGAAGCAGCGCTGCATTCGCCCTGGGGGCGGATGATGCGGGCGATCCGCGACAATGAGCTGGCGGCAGCCGCCATGGGCAAGAATGTCACCCGTCGGCATCTTCAGGTTTTCGTGCTCGGCTGCGCCGTGCTCGGCATTTCCGGGGCGATGCTCGCCACCCTGGAAGGACAGTTGACGCCCGGCGCCTACCAGCCGCTGCGCTTCACCTTCCTGATCTGGGTCATGGTCGTGGTCGGCGGTTCGGGCAGCAATCTCGGCGCGGTGCTCGGCGGCTTCCTCATCTGGTATCTCTGGGTGCAGGTGGAGCCATGGGGCAACGGGCTGATGCATCTGGTGACGCTCAGCATGGGTGACGGGCCGCTGAAGCAGCACCTGCTCGACAGCGCCGCCCATATGCGCCTGCTGGTGATGGGCGTCATCCTCATCGTCGTGCTGCGCTTCCGCCCGCAAGGATTGATCCCCGGCAAGTGACCGGGGATCGCGAAACGGAAAGGCCGGCATTGCGAGGGCAATGCCGGCCTTTTTCATGCGCGAAAGTGATTTTGGCTTAGCTGCGGGTCGAGGCGGTGATTTCAATCTCGACCTTGGCGCCGGGGGCGGGCAGCTGGCAGATCAGCAGCGTATTGGTCGGGCGGATCTCGGCAAAGACCTCGCCGAGAACGGTGGCGACATCCTTCAGGAAGGCGCCGTCGGTGATGTAGACGCGGCAAGCGACGGCATTTTTCAGGCTGGCGCCCGCCTTGGCGAGTGCCGCATCGATGGAGGCGAGCGCATTTCGCGTCTGGTCGGCGACACCTTCGGGGAAGGCATTGGTTTGCGGATCCTGGCCCATCGTGCCGGAGACATAAATAGTCGGCCCGTCGATCACGGCCTTGGCATAGCCGGCGAAGTCCTCTGACGGCGCGCCGGAAAAGATGCGGTTCTGCATTGGGTTCTACTCCTCGGGTTTACAGGGGGATATGCGGATGGACGCGGATCAGCCTCTGGCGGCGGTCAGGATGAGCGCCATGTCGGTCCGATCCGCCTCTGTCGGCGCGATGCCCGCCGCATGGAGATAGCCGGAGAGATTGGCGGCCATGACGGCCGGAAACGGCCCTTCCGAAATGCCTTCGCAAAGGGCTTCGGCGTGTTGCGTCAGCGCCAGCAATTCGCCCTGCTCGCATTCGATCTCCGCCGTCAGAACCCGCTGATACAGGCCTTCCATGGTTGGATCGGACGCGGATTCGGCCTTCAGCCACATCCTGGTCTGGCGGATCGGTAGTACGGCGGAAATGCGCCAGGTCGCCGCCGTCGCCATCAGGTTCGGCAGATGCGGAGCGAGCGGCGCCTCGCAGACAGAGCCGCGCCACAGGCAGAACAGCATCAGGGTCACGTCGATGTCGTACAGGCGCTGAAGCCGCATGCAGGCCGGCGCGACATCCGGCGCGGCGTAGAGGCGGGTCACGAAATTCCAGGCGGGATGGGCGGGAAGCGGGCTCATGGCGTCCCCCAATGGTTGGCGATATCACGCGCGGCGCGCTCGCCGCTGGCGGCCGCGCCGGTGATCAGCGCCTGCGCCAGATAATCGCCGCAGAAATAGACTTTTTTCGGGGATGCCGATTGCCGCTCGCGAAAGTTGGACATCGACCGGGCATAGCCGGGATAGAAGACCGGCAGCTTGCGGGCGATCCATTGATTGTGCAGGTCGGCGCAATCGCGGTCGAGGCCGGGGTAAAGAGCGCGGACGCGGTCACTCACCAGTTCGTCCAGCCGATCGGTCATGCCGCGCTCGATCGCTTCCCGCACTGCTTCCGGCGAGAGCTGGGCATAGAGCTGCGCCGCTTCGCCGGTCGTCTCGTTTCCGGGAACCTGCTGCCAGGTCGCAACCGGGCCGGCGGCGGCCCGGGTAAAGAATTGCATGGCGGGCTCGACCTGCCGGTTCAGCCGGTAATGGACGATGCCGAGGGAATTGTAGCGCACGCCGGCGAAGAAGGCGCGCGTCTCGGGATCGAGATCGGCAAACAACCCTGATGCAAGAGAGCCTTCGGTGGCGCAGACCACCAGATCGGCCTCATGGACAAGGTTTTGCCCCTCCCGTTCCACATGGATGCGGCAGCCGCTGCCGGAGGTCTCGATGCGGGTGACACGGGTATCGCAGTCGATGGCAAGCCCATCGGCCAGCGCCTGCGGCAGCCGGCCCATACCACCCTGGAAGACATGCACCGTATCCTTGCCCACGAGATGCGGCGCAGTCGAGGCGAAGAAGGCGGCGGAGACCTCTTCCGGGTTCCAGCAGCGTGTGCCGCGAAACACCGGCGCGACCATGCGTTCCAGCACATTGGCGCCGAGACGGTCGCGGATGTGATCTGCGAGTGTTACTGCATCCGCGGCGGGCGTCGAGGCGGCGTCGTCGGGATCGGTGCGAGCGCGCAGCGCCGCAAGGCCGAAGGCGACGAAGCGCAGGCGCTCAGTCAGCGACAGGCCGGGCGTCAGAAGGCTGCTGAGACCCGGCATCAGTTCCACCGTCCAGCGATCCGCCGTGCCGACGCATTCCGCCGACAGGCGGCGCACCGGGACCAGCGCCGGTGTCAGGCCGATCTCGTCGAGCAGGGCGTTGAAGGGCTTGCTGAAGGCGTAGACGAGCCGCGCTCCGGCATTGAAGCGGATGCCGCGCACCATGCGCTCGCCGACGCGCCCGCCTGGCATCGGCCCGGCCTCCAGCACCCGCACCTCATGCCCCTGCTGTTGCAGCTGCCGCGCGGCGGTCAGCCCGGCAATGCCGGCGCCGACGACGACGATGCGCTTGCCCGGCGCCGCCATGCCTATGCCAACCATTCGGCGAGAACGATATCGCTCTCACCGGGCACGCGCTTGCGGGCGAATTCCGCCTCGCGGCCGAAGGGCATGGTGGCGTCGATGCACAGCCGCCCCCAATGGTCCTTGTGCGGATCGCGGTAGAAGCCGGGAATGTCTTCCAGGATCATGGCGCGCGTATCGGCGCGGCCACGGGTCATATAGGCCCACATCACGTCGTCGAGATCGTAGATATCGACATCCTCGTCGACGACGATCACCACCTTGTTGTAATCGAGATGCGAGCCGAGGGCGGCGAGGATGGCATGCTTGCCCTGGCCCTCATAGGTCTTGCGGATTTTTATGATCGAGATCATCACGTTCGGCCGGCAGCAGACATCGAGGATGCCTGGCATCTGCGACGACACATGGCGATAGACACGCGCCGCCGTCACCGCCTCCAGCGGCCGCAGATCCTCTGGCGAGCCGCAGAGCAGTCCGTGGAAGACGGCATCCGGCCGGTAGCTGACATGGGTGACCTCGAAGACATGATTGTCGCCGACGCCGACATAATTGCCCATGAATTCGCCGAACGGCCCTTCCGGCCGCTTGACGTTCGGCAGGAAACGCCCTTCCACGACGATATCGACCGAGGCGGGAACGTCGAGATCGATGGTCTTGCAGGGGCGCATGGCGATCTTGCCGCCGGTGATCTGCGCCGCCATCACCAGTTCCGAGGCTTCGTAGGGCAGGGAGGCGCAAGCCGCCATGAACAGCTCCGGCGGGCAGGAGAGCAGCAGTGCTGCCTCCAGCGCCTCGCCTCGCGCCTCGGCCTTGGCCTGGTAGCGGGCGAGATCATGCGTGCCGCCGAGCCGGACGCGCAATTCGCTGTCCGAGACATGCATGGAACGGTGGAAAGAGAGGTTCGGCACGCCGCTGTCCGGCTCGCGCGCCAGAAAAATCGCCGAGGTGAAATAGGGGCCGGCGTCGCGCTCGTGATAGGTGATCGCCGGCAGATCCGACAGCGTGCCGTCGCGAAATTCGGCCGCGACCGAGGCGGGGGCGGCTTCGAGCACATCGGCATCGCGGCCAGCAAGACAGGCGTCGGTCAGTTCGATCCAGCGCTGGCAGAAGGTCTTGTCGCCGGCGCCGATCAGCCGGCGCAGGCGCTCATGGCTGCCGAACAGGTTGGAGACAACCGGCAAGCTGCTGCCCTCGACATTCTCGAACAGCACCGCCTGTTCGCCCGCCTTCTGCACCGCCTTGGTGACGGCGGCAAGCTGGTGGCGGGGATCGACCGGCCGGCGCACCACGGCAAGCTCGCCGCGCTTTTGAAGGTCGTCGATGAAATGGCGCATGGTCGTCTCCCTGTTATCCGAAGAAGTAAAGCCGCTTCGCGCCGGCGATAACAACCCGCGCTTTTGTCCCGCCCGTCCAAAATTTTTGGATATCGGCAATCCCAGCGCCATCGCTCTTTGCAGCCGGTCTCCGCTTCGTCATTCTCGGTAAAAAGCCTTTGTTTGCTGCATGTCACGCAAAACTGCCAAACACTTTGGCGCGACATGCTTTGTGAGGAATTCCGTCATGACCCGCACGCTCCAGATCCGCAATCCGCGCACCGGCGAGAACGATTACGCGATCACCCCGCTCGATGCGCCGCAGCTTGCCGCGCGCTGCGCCGAACTGCGCGCCGCCCAGCCCGCCTGGCATGCACTTGGCATCGAAGGCCGCGCCAAGGCGATGCTCGACCTCTGCGATGCCGTCGACCGTCATTACGACGCGATCCTCCAGGCGCTGAGCGCCGATACTGGCCGCTATGAATGGTCGGTCAACGAGATCGAGGGGCTGAAGGGCATCACCCGCATGCGCTGCGCCACGGCGGCCGAGGCGCTGGCGGAGGCACGCGGCACCTCCTCCGATCCCACCCTGCGTTTCCAGCAGCAGCATGTGCCCTATGAGCTCGTCGGCATCATCTCGCCGTGGAACTATCCGCTGATTCTCTGCATGATCGATGCGATCACCGCGCTGCTCGCCGGTTCCGCCGTGGCGATCAAGCCATCGGAGGTCACGCCGCGCTTCATCAAGCCGTTCCGGCAGGCGATTGCTGAAGTGGAGCACTTGCGTGACGTGCTCGACGTCTTCGAGGGCGATGGCGAGACGGGTGCTGAAATCGTCGATCTCACCGATACGCTCGTCTTCACCGGCTCGGTGCGCACCGGCCGCAAGGTGCAGGAGCGGGCGGCGTCGCAGTTCAAGACGGTCTTCCTCGAACTCGGCGGCAGCGATCCCGCCGTGGTGCTGGACAGCGCCGAACCGGATTTCGCCGCCGAGATCATCGTTCGCGGTTCGGTGGAAAATTCCGGCCAGCTCTGCTGCGCCATCGAGCGCGTCTATGTGCAGCGCGGTGTCTATGACGCGGTCTGCGAGCGCGTCGTGGCGCGCATGCAGGCGCTGGCGATGAACACCGACGACATCAAGACGGGCGAACTTGGACCCGTCATCTTCGCCCGCCAGGCGGAGATCTTGCGCGAGCAGATCGCCGACGCCCTCGCCAAGGGCGCGAAGGTGCTGACCGGCGGCCGGATCGTCGAGCACAAGGGCGGGCTGTGGTGCGAGCCGACCGTGCTGGTCGACGTCACCCAGGACATGGCGATCATGCGTGACGAAACCTTTGGGCCGATCGTGCCGATCATGGCCTTCGACACCGAGGAAGAGGCCGTGCGGCTGGCCAACGATACCGAATTCGGCCTGTCGGCGGCCGTCATCGGCGAGGAGGAGAAGGCGATTGCCCTTGGCAGCCGCATTCATGCCGGCGGGTTGTGGATCAACGATTTCGACACGATGGGCGGCGTCGGCGCCACGGCCGAGAAGACGGCCTTCGGCTGCTCGGGCCTCGGCGGCAGCCGCTACGGCTATGGCGGCTTCCGACGCTTCCTGCGCAAGAAGGCTATTGTCATCCGTTCGAAGGCCGCCTAATCAGTTGTATCCATGACAGAAAAACGCATCGTCGTCGGCATTTCCGGGGCATCCGGCGTCATTTATGGCGTGCGCATGCTGGAGGTGCTGTGCGAGGCCGGCATCGAGACGCATCTGGTGATGTCACGCTCGGCCGAGGTGACGCTGGCGCATGAGACGGAGTTGAAGGTTGCCGATGTCAGGGCGCGCGCCAGCCATTGGCACGCGCAGACGGATATCGGCGCCGGCATCGCCTCCGGCTCGTTCCGGGCGATGGGCATGGTGGTAGCGCCCTGTTCGGTGCGCTCCATGTCGGAAATCGCCACCGGCGTCACGTCAAGCCTGCTGACGCGCGCCGCCGACGTGACGCTGAAGGAGCGTCGGCCGCTGGTACTGATGGTGCGCGAAACGCCCCTTCATCTCGGCCATCTGCGCACCATGACGCAGCTTGCCGAGATGGGCGCGGTCATCGCTCCGCCGGTGCCGGCCTTTTATGCAAAACCCGCCAGCCTCGAAGACATGATCGACCATTCCATCGGACGCGTGCTCGATCTCTTCGGCATCGACACCGGTCTTGCCCGCCGCTGGAAGGATCCCGGCTGATTTCTTGTCACCCGGAAAGCGATGCCCTATTGTTCGCCGCGATGACGATCGGGAAATCGGCTATGAGCGGTGGTGACACGAGGGTGAAGGAGAAGGGCCTTTTCCGCGCCTTTCTCGGCGCCGGCGAGAGAACGGTTGCCGCCGCCTTCGCCAAGCTGGCCGAACTCGACGATGTCGCCAAGGCCGTCGATACTCGCTTGCATCTCTTGCATGCCCGAGTCGACCTGCCGGCGGAAGACGGTAGCGGCTTCTGGCGGTTTCTGTCGCTCGGCGAGGATATTTTCGTCGTGCTCACCGATTGCAGCTTTGCCGGCGTGCGTCACGAACATGTGGTCGCCGAGGGGCTTGTCGAGTTTCATTTCCTGCTCGAAGGGCCGGTGGCGCTCAACTTGCCGCAGGCCGACGATGCGACGGCGCCGGCCAGTATTTCGCTGATGGCCTGTCAGCAAGCGTTCGGCATGGCTTACGATGTCGTCTGCCAGCCGGGCGCCTGCAAGATGGCGAGCCTCTACGTCCGCCCGGCGCTGCTGGAAGGCAGTTTCGGCCTCGCTGCGGCCGGCGGCGCGGTGCGGCAATTGCTGCATCCGGCCGACGGCACCATGGCGATGATCGAACAGAAGATCGATCTTGAATTCCTGCGCGTGCTGCGCGACCTGTTCGGTATCGGCTTCGAGGCGGCGCGCGACCTGCCGCTGGCCATGGCCCGGATCGTCGAACTCTTGACGCTCTCGGCCGACGCCATCGATCGCGGCAGCCGCGCCAAGGAGGAGTCCATCGTCTTCACCGCCCGCGAACTGGCGATGTTCAAGCGGGCGCAGGAAATCCTGGCGACGGATTTTTCCGAGACGCTGACCATTCCGCAACTGGCGAAAAAGCTCGGCACCAACGCCACCAAGCTCAAGGGCGGTTTCCGGCTGCTCTACGGCACGACGATCTTCGCCTATCGCAACCGCTACCGCATGGACCGCGCCATGGAATTGCTGGTCGCCGGCGCGCTGTCGATCGCCGAGGTGTCTCAGGCCGTGGGCTTTCGCCATCAGGCGAGCTTCACCTCCGCCTTCCGCGCCCATTTCGGTGTGACGCCGAAACAGGCCCGCCAGCGCGTCGCAGGCGCAGAGCGTTAGGATCGGCGATCCATAGCCATCCTCCGGCGCGGACATGGAAACGGGCCGGAAACAGGTTCCGGCCCGTCGGCAAATGCGGTGGCGATGGGGGTCCGCCGTTTACCAGACCTTGCTCAGCTTGAAGGTGATGGTGCGCACGTCGCCATAGCCGCAGGTGGAATCGCCTTGGCAACCCCTGACATACTCCTTGTCGAACAGGTTGGTCACGTTGAGCGCAGCCTCCCAATTGTCCTTCTTGTAGCGGACGGCGGCGTCGAAGACGGTCGCACCCGGAACCTTCAGCGTGTTGAGGCGGTCGGCCCAGCTTTCGCCCTGGTAGCGCATGCCGGCGCCGAGGCTGAGGCCTTCGAGCGCGCCTTGCGTCACCGTATAATCCAGCCACAGCGAGGCCTGGACATCCGGCACAAGATAGGGGCGCTTGCCGATATAGGCGGGGACGATGTCTTCCTTGACCTCCATGTCGGTATAGGCCAGCGAACCCAGGATCTTCCAGTTTTCGTCGAGGTTGACCTTGCCTTCCAGCTCGACGCCGCGCGACTGCACCTCGCCGATCTGGCTGGCGAGGAAGGTGGCGGGGTCGGTGACGACGACGTTGCGCTTGTTGAGGTTAAACAGCGACAGGGTGAAGCTGCCGTCGATGAAGGTCGGGTCGTATTTGACGCCGACTTCATACTGTTCGCCCTCTTCCGGTGCGTTGTTGGGCGTGGCGCTGACGGCGACCGTCGGGTTGAAGAAAGTCCCGACGCTGACGTAAGGCGTCAGGCCGTTGTCGAACTCGTAGGCGAGGCCGGCGCGGCCGCTGGCGGCCGACTTGTCGAAGCTGTAGCTCGCCGAGGCCAGGTCGTCGTCGGTCTCGGTGTTGACGAAGTCGAAGCGGCCGTTGAGCGTTGCGAGCCACCCACCGCCGAAGCGGATCTGGTCCTGCACATAGGCGCCGACCTGCTGCTGGGTGACCGCCTGATCGATATAGACGAAGTTGTTGCCCTGCGGCACGCCGTAGACCGGATTGGTGGCGCTGATCGGGGTGGCGCCGCAGCAGGCCTGGATATGATCCAGCCGGTAATATTTGTAGTCGAGGCCGAGCATCAGCTTGTGATCGGTGGCGCCCAGATCGAATTCGGTTTCGGCGCGGTTGTCGATGGCGAAGCTGTCGACCCTGGAGGTCGCCTCGAAGCCGATGCGGTTGAGCTGGTAGTCCGGAGCCGTGGGAACGCCGCCGACATAGCCGAAGAGATAGGGGCCTTCCTCGTGCTTGTAGAGGTGGCTGTAGCGCATGTTCGACGAGACCTTCCAGCCATTGTCGAAATCATGCTCGAATTCGGCGCCGAGCATCTGCTGGGCGTATTTGCCGCTGTCGATGTCCGGTTCGCCGTAGAAGGCCTTGCGGTCGATCTTGCCGAAGGGCGCATCGACGACCGTGCCGACATAGGGGAAGAAGCCGTTGCCGACATGCACCTGGTCGAGGCCCGAGGCCATGCCCCAGATCGTCAGCTTGGTCGCTTCGTCGGGCGAAATCGTGACCTGCGGCATGACGAAGCCGCGCAGATCATGGGAGAAATCGGAATAGTTGTCGCCGCCGGCGATCTTGCCGGTCAGGCGGTAGGTCATCGTGCCGCTATTGCCCACCTTGTCGGAAACGTCGAAGCCGGTGAAGGCGTTGCCGTTGCTGTTGATGCCGATTTCCGTGTAATAATAGGGCTCGTCGGTCGGGCGCTTGCGCACGTAGTTGACGAGGCCCCCGGCATTGCCGCCGCCATAGAGCACCGAGGACGGACCTTTCAGGACGTCGACGCGCTCCAGCATGAAGGGATCGAGCTGGAAGCCGCCGAAACCGTAGGAGAACAGGTTCAGGCCGTCGAGGAATATGCCGGTCTGCGTCGCGTCGAAGCCGCGAATATAGACCCAGTCGGTATCGGCATCGGTGCCGAAGGGCTCGGCAGTGACGCCCGGCGTATAGCGCAGGGCTTCGTCGATCTTGTTGACGACGCCGCGGTCGTTCATCTCCTGCTTGCCGACGACGGAGACGGCCTGCGGGATCTCGTTGAGCGGCGTATCGGTCTTGGAACCGGCAGTGGAGGCTTTCGCCACGTAACCCTTGACGGGCGCGTCGGCCGCGCCCTTTGCATCCGTCGCGCCGCTCGCCTGCCCCTGCAGCACGATCGGTTTCAGCGCCGTGTCGGCGTTTTGCGCCAGCGCCGGAAAGCCCGTGCTGAGCGCGAGCAGCGCAACGCTGGCCCGCAAGGTCGACCGATTTCCAAGAGAGCGCTTGCCCCGATTCATGTGTCCATACCCCGATTCATGTGATGCCGATGGCCGCCCGGCGCGGGGCGGCATTAAGCGGAGTCAATAACTCAAATTTACCGTTGCAGCTTGGCGTGATCGCGGAAAATTGAACGATCTTGGGCAAATTTTCAGGATATGGGCGAAAACCGCCACAATCACGCCTGCCGCAGCTTTCTCCAACGGGCCGGCGAGGTGCCGATATGCTTGCGAAACGTCCGGGTGAAATGCGCCTGGTCGGAAAAGCCGGTTTCGGCGGCGACCGCCGTCAGCGGCTGGTCGCCGCAAAGCAGCAGATGCTTGGCGCGGTCGAGCCGCGCCGCCATCTGCCAGTCATGCGGCGCCAGCCCGGTGGACGCCTTGAAGGAATGGCTGAAATGCGACGGCGACAGGCCGACGAGATCCGCCAGCTCCTGCAGGCGGATGTTGCGGGTGCAATGGGCGGTGAGAAAATCCGTGACCCGGCGAAGCTGCCAGGAGGCCAGCGCCCCGCGCCGGCGTTGCGGCGATTTCAGCACCTTCAGCACGTCGATGACCAGGGCCAGGGCGAGCCCGTCGCCATAGAGATCGTGCAGCGGATCGGGATTGACGATATCGGCGGCGATCAGTTCGGCCAGCGCAAGAACCCGTCGGTCGAAGAAAAGCAGTTGCGGGTTCTGCAGCTTGTCGGAATCGATTTCCTCGCCGAGGCGCCGGCTGACGACATCGGCATCGAAATGGATGTCGAGATGGCGCACCGATTGCACCTCGGTGATGTCCACCCACAGATCCATGTTAGCGGGTATATAGGAAATCGGGCTTTCGCGGCTGTCCTGAAACGCGCCCGGACTTTTCGGCGACAGCTTGACGCTCGGCCGGCCGCGCCCCTGCTGGTCGAGCAGGATGAACAGGCGCGGATCGCGCGCCAGGTAATGGCCGCCGGCATAGGCGGCGCATTCCACATCCCAGAGATCGGCGGTGATGCCGTTCCAGCTCCGGCGGCGCAAATCGCCGACGACGGAAAAGCCCTCGATCCTGTTTTGCATCCTTGGCTGAAACGTCATCGCGATCCGGTCCCGCGCGCAAAAAAACATGCCTGCAATTATCAAGTTTTTGCGACGCGATCAATCGCCCCGTGTTTTCCGGGCTGCGCTACAGGCCTTCCTCGCGGGCATAGGCAGCGAGCAGGTCGGGAAAATCCTTCTCCGTCTGGCTCTTCAGCAGGGCGCGGGTGGTGATGGCGTCGATATGGTGATGCATCAGGGCGCCGGCCTTGTCGCGGTCGCCCCTGGCCAGCGCCGTGATCAGCTCGCGATGCTCGGAGACGGCGCAATCGGGCGAATGCGGCCGCCCGTAGAGCGAAAGGATCAGCGAGGAGCGCGAGACGAGCTCGGTGACATAGCGCGACAGGATGTCGTTTTCGGTCAGCTTCGCCAGCAGGACATGAAACTCGCCGGCAAGCTGGATCGAGGTGGCGGTATCATTGGCGCGGGCCATGTCCTCGGCCTCGACATGGGCTTCGAGTTGGCGGATCTGCTGCGGCGAAAGCTTGCCGATCAGGCTGTCGACCACCAGCGCTTCCAGCGAGCGGCGCACCGCAAAGATGTTGCGGCCGTCCTCCAGGCTCGGCTGGGCGACGCAGGCGCCCTTGTGGGGGCGCAGCTCGATCAGGCCCTCGCCGTTAAGGCGGGCGAGCGCCTGGCGCACGATGGTGCGGCTGACGCCGAGGCGTTCGCCGATCGAATCCTCCGGCAGCTTGGTGCCGGCCGCCAGCGCCTGGTCGAGGATGGCGCGTTTCAGGGCGCGATAGACGGCATCGGATTTGGACACCGTCGATTTGCGAGTCTTGTCATGGCCGTCGGCGGTCATGGCTTCACCATCGGATAGCTCGGCGGGAAAATGGTCTCGAGCGGCGGATGCTGCCAGGTCCGTTGCGGATAGCGGGCGACGAGGCGCTCGAACTGCGCCTGCGCCCGGCCATGGGCGGCGTCGAAATCGAAGCCGGGGATCACCCCGTCGACCATGACGAAGCGGCCGGCGATGACCACGGAATGCACGTCGCGGCCGCTCGCCGAACCCATCAGCGCCGAGATCGGGTCGATCACCTGGCCGAGCCGATCACCGGAAAGGTCGATGACCGTGATATCGGCGGTGGCGCCGGGCTGCAGGCGGCCGAGATCGGGACGGTTGAGCGCATCGGCGCCGCCGAGAGTGGCGATGTCGTAGAGATCGGCCGAGATCGGGCTTTCCGTCGTCCCGCCCGTCAGCCGGCCGAGCATCAGCCCGAGCTGCATGTTGAGGATCATGTCCGGCGGCCAGGTATCGGTGCCCATGCCGAGGCGCAATCCCGGAATGCGTTCGAGCGCCGCGCCATGGCGGGCCATGACCAGCGGGCAATGCACCACCGTCGCGCCCGACTCGGCAATGATCCGCAGGCCGTCGCCACCGATATGGGTGCCGTGCGGCAAGAGCGCCCGCCCGGAAAGGAAGCCGATGTCGCGCAGCCATTCCGGCGCGGTCTTGTCGAAGCGGCGGCGGATGGTCTCGGCCTCGAAACCAGACTGACAGCAATGCAGCCGCACCGGTACGTCGAGATCGCGTGCCGCATCGGCGATGCGCTTCAACAGGTCGCCTGTCCAGAATTCGATGCGGTCGGGGGCGAGCATCGTCCGAACCAGCCCGCCATGGGTGCCGTCATGGGCGGCGCAGAAGGCAAGAGCGGTTTCGAGGCCGGCCGCCCCCTGTTCGGCATCGATTTCCACCGTCAGCCGCCCGTCGTCCTCGACCACCGAATGGCCGGCGCGGAAGGCGGGGCCGAGATAGACGCGCAAGCCCAGGTCGGCCGCACTTTCGGCAGCGGAGGCGAATTCCTCCGGCGTCTCGTTCCAGGCGCGATAGAACAGAGAGGCGATCGGCAGGGCGGTGGTGATGCCGTTGCGGATCAGTTGCGCAAAGGCGTAACGCTTCTGGAAGGCCAGTTCCTCCGGCGAATACATCTCCACGGGCCCGGCCTCGACATAGTCGCGCGGCCAGACGCGGCCCTTCTTCCAGCCGGGTGCGTGATCGAGGCCGAGAACGCCGGTATCGAGATCGGAGAGCGCGTCGAGATCGATGAAGCCCGGACCGATCAGCGCCTTGCCGTAATCGATGCGACGGGCGACCGGGCCGTTGTAACGGTGGCCGACGAAGAGGATGCGCTCACCTTCGAACACCACTTCGCCGTTTTTATAGAGGACGTGGCGGCCGTCGCGATGGCCGACGACCCAGCGGGCGGTTAACAAGGTGGCACCGGGCTGCTTGTTGTGTTCGGTCTCAGGCGACATGGAGCAGATCTCCGGAAAGGATGCCATCGCGTGCCAAGACGCGACCACGGCGGATGACGGTGCGCGCCTGCGGCGTCAGGGCCACGGCTTGCGCGAGTGTTTGTGCGGGCACGAGGACGAGATCGCCGAAATCGCCTTCGGTAAAGCCGTAACCGTCGAGGCCGATGGCTTCGGCGCCGCCGAAGGTGCAGATGCGGGCGGTCTCTGTGAGGTCGGCATCATTGGTCATGCCGTTGCGCTGGGCGAGATATTTTGCGCGCTCCAGCATGTCGCCATTGCCCCAGGGTTCCCAGGTGCCCTGGATGCCGTCCGAGCCGGAGCAGACGATAAGGCCGCATTCGCGCATCAGCCTGAGCGGCAGGGCAGGGGCGGAGGGGCTGCCGACGGTCATGACGGCGATGCGCTCGGCGGCGAGCGCCTCGATCAGCGCCCGCTGGCGGTTCGGCTCCAGCATGCCCAGGCAATAGCCATGGCTGACCGTCACCCTGCCCTGCATCGACAGGGCGCGGGTGCGCTCGACGATCAGTTCGAGGCAGAACGCGCCGAGATCGGCCAGCTCATGCAGGTGGATGTCGAGCGGCTTTCCGTGCCGTTGCGAAAGCGCGAAGATGGCGTCGAGGTGGCGCACGGGGTCGCGCTCGATGCTGGCGGGATCGATGCCGCCGACGATATCGGCCCCGGCGCGCATCGCGTCATCCATCAGTTCCAGCGTGCCGGCGCGCGGCAGCATGCCGCTTTGTGGAAAGGCGACGATCTGGATGTCGACCAGATCGCGCAAGGCCTCGCGGGTGGCGATCACGCCCTCGATATTGGCGATGCCGATCTCGGTGTCGACGTCCACATGGCTGCGGATGTGCAGCACGCCGTATTTCAGGGTCTGCATCGCCTGGCGGGCGGACTGGCGGCGGGCATCGATCCCGAGCTCGCGCTTGGCCTTGCGGTCGGCGAGGATGCGGTCGTTGCGGGTCGGGCCGACGCGGTTTTCGAACCAATCCATGCCGACCAGCGTCTTGTCGAGATGGGTATGGGCCTCGACCAGCCCCGGCAGCGCGATCTGGCCGCCGGCATCGATTTCGAGCGTCGGCCGATTCGCTCCGGGGACGGCGAAGCGGCCGTCGCGGATGACGAGATCCACGGGGGCGCCCCCGAACGGGCGGGCGTTGCGGATGAGAATGTCTGCGGTCATTTTTGTTTCCTCCTTATCGTCTTATGCGAGGCCGGCGCGGTTCATCGCCTGGTGGAAGGCGCGTTCGGCGCGCTCCAGGATCGCGCCCTCGTCCTGGCCTACGAGGCGGCGTCCACGCATCAGGATGCGGCCATCGATGATGGTGGTGTCGACATCGGCGCCATTGGCGAAGCGGGCGAGGCGCTGCACCGGATCGACCGGCGGCCACAGATGCGGCTGACGCATGTCGATCAGCAGCAAGTCGGCGCGCTTGCCGGCTTCGAGCGAGCCGATCTCGTCTTCCATGTTGAGCGCCCGCGCGCCCTCGATCGTCGCCATGGCGAGCAGTTGCCCGGGGGGCAATACGGCGTCGTCGGCGAAATGGCGGCCGTGATAACGATGCGCTTGGAACATGTTGCGGAACATGTCGAAAGAGCGGTCAGGGGCGGCGGCATCGGTGCCGAGCGAAACGGTGACGCCCTCCTGCATCAGCTCCGGCGCCGGGCAGCGGCCGTAAAGCGACATGAGCGCGCTCGGATTGTGCGCCACCTTGGCGCCGGTGCGCTTCAGCACCGCGCGGTCCTCGTCGGTCAGGTCGATGCAATGGGCAAGCAGGCTGCGCCCATCGAACAGGCCGAGTTTTGCATCATTGGCGGCGATGGAGCCGTCGCGATGGCCGTCCTGCACCAGCAGCACGCCCCTCTCGCGCGCGAGATCGCGCGTCCTGCGTGAGATATTGTATACGGCGTCGCTGTCCAACTCCCGCGCATCGAAAACCGGAAGTGAAAACACAACTTGTATACGATCGGCGCGCCGGGCCGCGGCATCGACAAGGTCTGCGGCGACATCAAGCTGCGCCTCGGGCGAAATCTCGACTTTTGTATACGACCCCTGCATGTAATTGCGGTATACGTGTTGCAATCCCGGCCGGTTGGGGCCGACGGCGAGCACCTCGCGAACGCCTGAGGCGGCGATGGCGGCGAGGTGGGCTTCGACGGCTTCCACATCAGTGCGCATGATGTCGGGGCCGCCGCCGAACAGAAGCGCTGCGGTGGTCGTGCCGCATTTGATGCGCTCGGCCGCCGATAGCGCCGCCTCCGCGCCCCAGAATTCCGCGTCGGTCGCCTGGGCGTAGATGCGGCCGGCAATGCTCATCCAGTCCTCGGAATCCCTGCCGAGGCCCTTGGTCAGCGTATGTCCGGCATGGGCGTGGGTGTCGACCAGGCCGGGCATGGCAACCATGCCGGCGGCGTCGATGCGTTCGGCAGCGGTCTCGCCGGCAAAGCTGCCGTCGCCGATGGCCGCGATCCGTCCGTCCTCGATCAGGATATATCCGCGCCCGAGAATGCGGCGCGCCGCATCCATGGTGACGATGGCGGCGTTTTCAATCAGCAATGCGTTCGGCATCGAATATTTCTCCCTCCGAGTGTCTGTCAGGTCGTTTTTTTGACGGCACGCCGCCAAAAACACTTTTGCTATCTTGATATTGTGTGCATCAGATGTACAGTGATTTGGGAACACATCGTATCCAAAATTCAGGAAAATATGTATACGAATATGGGAGAACCCTCTTGAAAGCCTATATGAAGACCCTTCTGGCGGGGCTTGCCATGCTGGCGCCGCTCACCGCCACGGCCTCCGCCGAGACGCTGCGCTGGGCATCCTCCGGCGACGTCATTTCCTACGACCCGAACGCCCAGGTCGACAGCTTCACCCAGAGCGTCCATCACATGGTTTTCGACCCGCTGGTGCGTCGCAACAAGGATCTGAAGCTCGAGCCGGCGCTGGCAACCTCCTGGGAGGTGGTCGAGCCGACCCGCTGGCGCTTCAAGCTGCGCCAGGGCGTGAAATTCCACGAGGGCCAGACCTTCAATGCCGACGACGTCGTCGCCACCATCCAGCGCCAGATCGATCCGGGCGCGCGCAACAAGGAAAACCTCTCCGCCGTCACCGGCGTCGAGAAGGTGGACGACTACACCGTCGACCTTATCCTGCGCGGTCCCTATCCGCTGCTGCTCAACGACCTCGCCGCCATCTACATGCTCAGCAAGCCGTGGATGGAAGCCCATGATGCGCTGAAGCCCGGCAATGCCTCCACCGGCGTCGTCACCTATGCCAGCAACCATGCCAACGGCACCGGCCCCTTCAAGCTGAAATCCTACGAGCCGGATTCGCGCTCGGTCTTCGAAGTCAACAAGGACTGGTGGGACAAGCCGCAGCACAATCTCGACGAGGTCGAGTTCCGTCCGATCGCCTCCGACGCCACCCGCGTCGCAGCCCTGCTCTCCGGCGAAGTCGACATGATCGCCCCGGTTCCGCTGCAGGACATTGACCGCATCAGCAATACCGAGGGCCTGAAGGTCGTCGAAAACCCGTCGCTGCGCACCATCTTTCTGGTGCTGAACTTCCAGCCGGAACTGCATGCCATGCCCGGCAAGCCCAATCCGATGCTCGACGTGCGGGTGCGCCAGGCGCTGTGGAGCGCCATCGACCTCAACACCATCCAGAAGCGCCTGATGCGCGGCAAGTCGCGCATCGCCGGCCTGCTCGTGGCGCCCGAGGTCACCGGCTACGACCAGACCATCGATACGCCGATGCCCTACGACGTCGACAAGGCCAAGGCGCTGCTGAAGGAAGCCGGCTATCCCGACGGATTCAAGACGGGCCTTGCCTGCTCGAACGACCGCTACATCGCCGACGAGCAGATCTGCCTGACGATCGCTTCCATGTGGGCCAAGATCGGCGTGCAGGCGGATCTGAGCGTCGAAAGCAAGACGACCTACTTCCCGCGCACCGACAAGGGCGAGTTCGACGCCTATCTGCTCGGCTGGGCTTCGCTGCCGCCGATGGACGGCTTCAGCGCCCTGCAGTCGCTGCTCACCACCAATGACGGCGTGTTCGGCGGCAGCAACACCAACGGCCTTTCCAATGCCGATATCGATAAGCTGTCGCATGCCGCAGCCGTGGAGCTGGACGAAGCCAAGCGCGTCGACATGATGAAGCAGGCCTTCCGCATCGCCCATGACCAGGCTCTCTATATCCCGCTGCACCAGCAGCCGGTTGCCTGGGCGATGAGCACCAAGGTGGACATGCCGCAATTCGCCGACGAGTACGTTCGTCCCTGGTTCGCGAAGGTCAACAAGTAACGGGTTCCTCCCCAGCCGCGATCCCGGCAGGCGCACGGCCGGCCGGGATCGCTTCTCAATCCGGCCGAACCCTCCCACGCCGATGATGGCGTGGAGGACGCGGAGCGAACGGCCGGCTTTGCCCGTTTCGGGCTCGCTCCCTGCGCCAAGGACATTCCGATGATCAGACTTCTTTCGGTCAGGCTGCTGCAGGCCATCCTCGTGATGGTCGCGGTGACGGCCATCGCCTTCATCATGTTCCGCTTTGTCGGCGATCCCGTCGCCTCCATGGTGCGCGAAGGCGCGACGCAGGCGGAAAAGGATGCGTTGCGCGCCGCGCTCGGCCTCGACCGGTCGATCCCGGTGCAGTTCGTCCACTTCGTCGGTCAGGTGCTGACCGGCAATCTCGGCACCAGCTTTCGCTACCAGCAGCCGGTGACGGACCTGCTGCTCAACCGCCTGCCGGCGACGCTGGAACTGGTGGTCGTCGCCACCGTGCTGTCGCTGGCCATCGGCATTCCGCTCGGCGTGCTCTCGGCGCTGAAGCCGCATGCACTGCTGTCGCGGCTGACGCAATCGGCGACCCTGGTCGGCATTTCCATGCCCACCTTCGTCACCGGCCTGCTGCTCATCCTGGTCTTCGCGGTCAACCTGCGCTGGCTGCCGTCCTCCGGGCGCGGCGATCTCGTCGATCTCGGTCTGTGGCAGACGGGTTTTCTCACCCTCTCGGGCCTGAAATCGCTGATCCTGCCGTCGATTACGCTGGCTTTGTTCCAGCTGACGCTGATCATGCGGCTGGTGCGTTCGGAAATGATCGACGTGCTGTCGTCGGATTACATCCGCTTCGCCTTCGCGCGCGGCCTGCCGAAATCCTACATCTACAGCAAGCTAGCGCTGCGCAATGCGCTGATGCCGGTGGTCACCGTCACTGGCCTGCAGATCGGCCAGCTCATCGCCTTCGCCATCGTGACCGAGACGGTGTTTCAATGGCCGGGCATGGGCCTGCTGTTCACCAATGCGGTCGGCTATCCCGATATTCCGGTGCTCTCGGCCTATCTGCTGTTCGTCGGTTTCCTGTTCGTGTTCATCAACATGATCGTCGACATTCTCTACACCTTCATCGACCCCCGACTGAGGACGAAATAATGGCCATGGCCCGGCAATCCCTGTTGCACCGGCTTCCCCCGGTGTCCGTCATGATCGCCTTCTTAATTCTGGCGGTCATGCTTGTCCTGGTGATCTTCGCCCCGATGATCGCGCCGATGGATCCGCGCGACGTCTCTTCCTATTCGCTGATGGACATGGAAATTCCGCCGGCCTTCATGGATGGCGGCGATCCGCGCTTCCTGCTCGGCACCGACAATCAGGGCCGCGACCTCGTCTCGGTCATCCTGTTCGGCCTGCGCATCTCGGTGCTGATCGGTATCGGTGCGGTGCTGTTTGCCGCCGCCCTCGGCGTCATGCTCGGCCTGGTCGCCGGCTATTTCGGCGGCGTGGTCGACAGCGTCGTCATGCGCATCGCCGACGTGCTCGTCTCCTTCCCGACCATCCTCGTGGCGCTGCTGATCAGCGGCATCGCGCGTGCCCAACTCGGCACCGACATGGTGCTGACATGGGCACCGGTGATCCTGATCTTCGCCATCTCGGTCAATGAATGGGTGCAATATGCCCGCACGGTGCGCGCCTCGACCATGGTCGAGGTCTCGCGCGACTATGTGCGCGCCGCCAAGGTGATCGGTCTGCCCTCGGGGCGCATCATGGTCCGGCATATCCTGCCCAACGTCATGAGCTCGGTAATGGTCATCGCCACCATCAACCTCGCCGGCGCGATCCTGACGGAGGCGACGCTCTCCTTCCTCGGCGCCGGCATGCCGCCGACCTACCCCTCGCTCGGCACGCTGATCCGCATTGGCAACCAGTTCCTGTTTTCGGGCCTATGGTGGATTGCCGTCATGCCCGCCGCCGTGCTGGTCATCCTCGTGCTGGCGGTCAATGTCGTCGGCGACTATCTGCGCGATCGTTTCAACCCCAAGCTGATGGCCCGCTGAGATGACAAAGACCAAGCCTCCCGTGCTCGACATCAGGAATTTGCGGGTCGAATACCCGCTCGCCACCGGCGATGTGCTGGTCGCGGTCAAGGACATCGACCTCGTCATCCAGCCCGGCGAAATCCATGCCCTGGTCGGCGAATCCGGCGCCGGCAAGACCACGGTCGGCAATGCGCTGATGGGCCTGCTGCAGGCCCCCGGCAAGATCGTCTCCGGCTCGATCGACATTGCCGGCAAGCCCATCGACCTGCGCACCGGCCGCACCGAAGGCATCGTGCCCGGCCGCGATGTCGGCGCCATCTTCCAGGATCCGATGACCAGCCTCAATCCGCTGTTCACCGTCCAGGACCAGCTCTGCGAAGGCATGCTCACCCATCTGAAGATTTCCGCACGCGAGGCTCGCGCCCGCGCGCTCGATCTGATGAAGGCGGTCGGCATTCCCGAGCCGGAGCGCCGCCTCGGCAGCTATCCGCATCAATTGTCGGGCGGCCAGCGCCAGCGCGTGGTCATCGCCACGGCGCTCGCCTGCGATCCGCAGCTGATCGTCGCCGACGAGCCGACCACGGCGCTCGACGTCTCGGTGCAGGCGCAGATCCTCAAGCTGATCCGCGATCTCGCCGACCAGCGCGGCGTCGGCGTGCTGCTCGTCACCCATAACATGGGCGTCGTCGCCGAAATCGCCGACCGCGTCACCATCATGCAGAACGGCGCGGTGGTCGAAAGCGGCCCGGCGCGCGAGGTGCTGACCGCACCGAAAGCGCCTTACGCCCGCACCCTGATCGCCGCCGTGCCGCCGATCGACACGCGGCTGGAACGCCTGCCGGTGCCGAGCGAGGAGACCAAGGTGACGCTGGAGGCGCGCGACGCCGTGCGCCGCAACAACAAGAAGGGCAATGCCGAACGCAGCGACGAGGTCGTGCTCGACGTCCGCAATCTCTGCGTCGAATACGGCAAGGGTTCGCTGATCCCCGGCCGCAAGACCTCCGTGTTCAAGGCGGTCAAGAGCGTGTCCTTCAATGTGAAGCGCGGCGAAATCTTCGGCCTCGTCGGCGAATCCGGCTGCGGCAAGACCACGGTCGCCAACACGATTGCCGGCCTCGTCACCCAGAGTTCCGGCGATATCGACTTCCAGGGCAATTCGCTGGGCGGCCATCGGGCGCGTTCGGTGCGCCAGTCGTTGCAGATGGTGTTCCAGGATCCCTATTCGGCGCTCAATCCGCGGCTGCGCATCAACAATGCCATCGCCGAGCCGATCCTGTTCTACAAGCTCGCCTCCAATGGCGCTGAAGCGCGGCAGGATGCGAAGACGTTGTTGGAAGCCGTCGGCCTGCCGGGCGATGCCGGCCTGCGCTTCGCGCATGCCTTCTCCGGCGGCCAGCGCCAGCGCATTGCCATTGCCCGTGCGCTCGGTCCACGCCCGTCGATGCTGATCTGCGACGAGCCGACTTCGGCGCTCGACGTCTCCGTTCAGGCGCAGCTTCTCAACCTGCTCAAGGATCTGCGCGACCTTGCCGGCCTCTCCATGCTGTTCATCAGCCATGACCTGGCGGTCATTCGCCAGATGTGCGACCGCATCGCCGTGATGAAATCCGGCGAGATCGTCGAACTGGCCGATACCGAAACCCTGTTCACCGCGCCGAAGCACGACTACACCCGTGAGCTTCTGCGCCTTGCGCCGTCGCTGGAGCGCATTCTGGAGCGGGAGCGGGCTTCAGCCTGATTTGTGGCGCAGGCGCAATCGCCTGCCGCCATTCTTGAAACAAAAGGGAGACCGCAGGCCATGGCCGATATCCTCATCCGCAACGGAACCGTCATCGCCATCGATGCCGAACGGCGCATCATCGCCGATGGCGCCGTGGCCATCGAAGGCGACCGTATCGTCGCCGTCGGCCCGAGCGAGGAGGTTGCCCGCGACCATCCGGCCGGCGAGGTCATCGATGCGCGCGGCATGGCGATCATGCCGGGCTTCGTCGATGCTCATGCCCATGCCGGCCATGGTCTGGTCAAGACCATCGGAGGCGGCCGCAGCGAACCTTGGTACAAGGCATGTGCCGGCGGCTACACCGTCGGCTCGACGCCCGAATTCTGGCATGCCGAGGCGCAGCTTGCGGCGCTGGAGCGCCTGCGTTTCGGGGTCACCACCGGCGTTTCGCTGCTCGGCGGCGGCGATTCGGTGATGCGCACCGATCGTCCCGAATATGGTGACGCCCATATGGAGGGCGTTCTCGGCATCGGGACGCGCTCTGTGGTTGCCATCGGCTCGACGCGTCCGCCGCATCCACTCACCTATGCGCGGTGGGACGGCGACACCCGCACCGATTATCCCATTACCTTTGAAGACCAGTTCGCCACCTGCGAAACACTCATCGACCGCTGGCACCGCACCCATGAGGACCGGCTGCACATCGCCCTTCTGACCCCGACCTTGCATCGGGAACATCTGGAAAAGCCCGGCGCCGAAGAGGCGATTGCCGAAACCCGCAAACTCAAGTGGATGGCGGAGGAACGCGGCCTGATCTTCACCCAGGACGGCCACACCAAGGGAAGTGTTCGTATCGCCAACCAGATCGGCATTCTCGGGCCGCACACGCTTCTCTCGCATGCGACCGGCCTCGACGAGGACGAAATCACCCTCTGCGCCGAAACCGGCACCTGCATCGTCCATAATCCGAGCGCGGTTGCCGCGATCCTCGCGCGCTGCCCGGTGACGGAGCTGATCGATGCCGGCGTCACCGTCGCCATCGGTTCGGATGCGACCGCGCCGGATCGCTCCGGCGATATGTTCCGCCACATGCAGCAATGCATGCATTACCACCGCACCCATTTCCACGATCCGAGCTGGCTGCCGCCGGGCAAGGCGCTGGAAATGTGCACCATCGACGCCGCCCGCGTGCTCGGCCTCGACCATGAGATCGGCTCGCTGGAGCCGGGCAAGAAGGCCGACGTCATCCTCGTCGACCTGCGTCGCGCGCATCTCTATCCCGCCCATATGCCGGAATACCGCGTCACCTATTTCGCCAATGGCAACGACGTCCATACCGTGCTGGTCGGCGGCAAGGTGCTGCTGCGCAACCGCGTCGCGCTCTATGTCGACGAGGATGCGGTGCTCGATGCCGCGCATCGCGAGGCCGAGCTGATGATCGACCGCCTCGACCTGCGCGCGGCGCTTAAAACCCCGCGCATGTTCTGGGGCCATAGCCGCGATCTCGACCTGATCGAGTAAGGGCGCGCCGACCGGCCGGGAGACGACGACCATGCTGCATATCCTTCGATATGTCCTGCGATCCATCCTCGCCGTGATGCTGATCCTCCTTCCCGCGACCGGATTTGGCCAGACCATGACAGACCTTCACCACGCCGCCGCCGCCAATGACGTCGAAGCGATCCACACATTGCTGGCAAAGGGTGCCGATCTCGAAGCCCGCGACGGGGAGGGCCGCACCGCCCTGCTGGTCGCCACCCATGAAAACCGGGTCGAGGCCGCAACCGCCCTGATCGAGGCCGGCGCCGACGTCAACGCCAGGGACCATATCCACGACAGCCCCTATCTGTATGCCGGCGCGCGCGGCCTGCTGACGATCCTCAAGCTGACGGTGTCGCATGGCGCCGATCTCAAAAGCACCAACCGTTACGGCGGAACCGCTCTTATCCCGGCCGCCGAGCGCGGCCATGTCGAAGCGGTGCAGATGCTGATCGCCGCCGGCGTCAGGCTCGATCATGTCAACCGGCTCGGCTGGACGGCGCTGCTGGAGGCGATCATCCTCAGCGACGGTGGTCCGCGGCATGTGGAGATCGTCAAGCGCCTGCTTGCGGCCGGTGCCGATCCGCGCCTGGCGGACGCAGAGGGCGTGACGCCGCTCACGCATGCGCGCCAGCGCGGGTACGAAGCCATGGTGAAACTGTTGCAGGCGGCGGGCGGGTAGTTGCGCGCCGCAGCAGCCTTGAAGAACAAGAAGAAAAACAAAGGAAACATCCAACATGTCGGAAGCCAAACAGGCCGAACCCGGTCGGCGCGCGATGCTGCTCGCCCTCGTGGTGCTGATTGCCCTCAATCTCAGGCCCTTCCTCACCGCGCCGGGGCCGGTTCTGAAGGAGATCGTCGCCGAGACTGGCATGGGTTACGGCAGCCTGGCGCTGCTGACGCTGCTGCCGATGATGCTGATGGGCGTCGGCGCTTTCGTCTCGCCCGGCATCCAGGCAGCCATCGGCACAAGGCGCGGCATCCTCATCGCGCTGCTGGTGCTGGCGGCAGGCTCGCTGCTGCGCCTCGTCGCGCCCGGCGGCGTGACGCTGGTGATCACGGCAGCGTTCTGCGGCGCCGGCGTCGCCTTCATCCAGGCGGCCTTTCCCGGCATCATCAAGGCGGAGTTTCCCAAGAACATTCCAGTCGTCACCGGGCTCTATTCGGCCATGCTGATGGGCGGCGGTGCGCTCGGCGCGCGGCTGACGCCGCTGCTGGTCAGCCATGGCTACGGCTGGCGCCCGGCGCTCGCCTGGCTTGCCGCCCCCGCGCTCGTCGCCTTCGCGGCGGCCTGTCTTATTTTGAAGGATTCGCGCGGCAGCCGCCCGGACAAGGCGCTGACCGGCCAATTGCTGCGCCGGCCGCGCACCTGGACGCTGATCCTCGCCTTCGGCCTCGTCAATGCCGGCTATTCCTCCGTGGTCGCCTGGCTTGCCGCCTATTACCAGGCGCTCGGCTGGAGCAGCGGCGACAGCGGCAACCTCGTGGCGCTGCTGGCGGTCTGCCAGGCGGCCGCAGCACTTGGCCTGCCGATCCTGGCGCGCCGCAATATCGATCGCCGCGCCTTCCTCTGCCTGACGCTCGCCATGCAGGCGGTCGGCTTTGCCGGGCTCGCGCTTGCGCCGCAGGTGGCCCCCACCGTCTGGGCGGGCCTCACCGGCGCCGGTCTCGGCAGCAGCTTTGCGCTCGCCATCGTCACCGCGCTCGATCATCTGCCGCGGCCGCAGGAGGCTGGCGTGCTTGTGGCGCTGATGCAGGGCGGCGGTTTCTTGATCGCCTCGCTCGGTCCCTTCGCCACCGCCTTCCTGCATGATGTCAGCGGCGGGTTTGCCACCGGCTGGATGATGCATCTCGCCTGCGTGATCGGCGTCTTCTTCCTCTACCGTCGTTTCGATCCCGGCCAGTATCCGCGCGTCATGCAGCCGCAGGCCGCTTGATAGTTCAGGAAACCACGTTGCGTACGAAAGTCAGCGGCTCCGCCTGCCGGTTGAGATAGGCATAGGGCTGGGCCGAACTGTAAACCGCAAAGGTGCCGGCCGGATAATCCTGTGTCCGTCCGGCCAGCTCCAGCGTCAATAGGCCCCCCGTCACGAATAGCATTTCATGCCAGCCGGCCGGATCGGGCTCGGCATCGTAACGGTCTCCCGGGCCGAGTGACCAGAGCCACATCTGCGCCTCCGCCACCGCCGGCGCAGACGCCAACAGCCGCGCCTCGCTGCCGGTGACCGCGCCGCGCCACGTCACTTCATCGATGTTTTCGCGCGTCTCATGAGCGGGATCGCGCACCAGATCGGCGAACCGCACGCCCAGCGCCGCCGCCAGTCTGTCGAGGCTCGACAGGCTGATATTGGCGTCGCCCCCCTCGACCGCGACGATCATCCGCCGGCTGATGCCGGATTTCTCCGCCAGCGCCGTCTGCGCCAGGCCTGCCTTGGCGCGCAGTCGCCTGAGATTGCCGGCGACATGGGCGAGGACGTCGCCTCCATCTTGACTGTGCAATATATTGCTCATACCTTGCCTTCATATGAAGTTGCACACTAGAAGCATCGAACGAGGGACGAAAGATGAAGATCCGCAATTTCGGCGTCGAAATCTGGATGAACCGCTACGAGACGACCTGCGAATGGAATCTCGCCGAAACCTGTGTCGAATCGCTGACGGTCGAGGAACTGCTCGACATGGCCGGCAAGAAGGACACGATCCTCTCAGAACTCCTGCCGATGAAGCTGACCTATGGCGCCATCGAGGGCAGCGAACGCCTTCGAAAACGCGTCGCCGGCCTCTACGAGAAGCAGGCGGTCGAGAATGTGGTCATCACCCACGGCGCCATCGGCGCCAATGCGCTGGTGCATGAAACCTTAGTGGAACCCGGCGACCGCGTCATCTCGGTGCTGCCAACCTATCAGCAGCATTATTCGATCCCGGAAAGTTTCGGTGCGGATCTGCACATCCTGAAGCTCACCGAAAAGACCGGCTTCCTGCCCGATCTGGAAGAGTTGAAGCTGCTGGCGACGCCGGGCACCAAGCTGATCGCCCTCAACAACCCCAACAATCCGACCGGCTCGTTGATGGACCGCGCCTACCTCGAAAAAATCGTCGAGATCGCCCGCGCCTGCGGCGCGTGGATTCTCTGCGACGAGGTCTATCGCGGCACGGACCAGCACGGCGACGGCATGACCGCCTCGATCGCCGATCTCTATGAGAAGGGCATCAGCACCGGCAGCATGTCGAAGACCTGGTCGCTGGCCGGCCTGCGCCTTGGCTGGATCGTCGGCCCGGCCGACCTGCTGCACGCCGTGTCGATCCACCGCGATTACAACACCATCAGCGTCGGCATGCTCGACGATCATTTCGCCGCCATAGCGCTCGAAAACCGCGACAAGATTTTGGCCCGCAGCCATGCGATCACCCGCACCAACCTCGCGATTCTCTCCGACTGGATCGACGGCGAGCCGCTGATCTCGTGGATCAAGCCGAGGTCCGGCACCACGGCGCTGTTGAAATACGAGCTGCCGATCTCCTCGGAAGAGTTCTGCGTGCAGCTCCTGGAGCGCACCGGCGTCATGCTCACCCCCGGCAGCGCCATGGACATGGAAGGCTATCTGCGCATCGGCTACACCAACGATGTCGACGTCCTGCGCGAAGGCCTGAAGCGCATGTCGCAGTTCCTGAGGGAGATGCAGGCCCGCGCTGCCTAAACCTCGGAGCCTTTGTTTGTGGATGCAGCGGGCTGCGATTGCGCCCATCGTTTTCGGTTGTGGATGACGGAAAGCCTGTTTGACCATCTGGTCAAGGAAAGGCACCGGCCAATCGCCGGCCTGGACACCGCCAAGGGAAAGGGTCTTGAACCCCTATCTGAAGAGAGTCATATTTTTCCTTTTAGAAACAGTATCATAAGAAGTTTTCTATCTTTTTTGTGAAGTTGGTGTTGACTGTTTGAGTGCAGTGGTTCTATAAGCCCGTTCATCGGCGGCGGCGGAAGCGCTTCTGGCGGCGAGGGCGGTTTGCTTTTGTTGTT
>JAFKJU010000061.1 GCA_017305935.1 Hyphomicrobiales bacterium
GAATTTGCCATGAGCTCGCCGAACATGTCCGGATCCGCCAGGTAAACCGCGTCGCCGACGCGGGGATGGTGGCGGATGCCTCGCATGAGTTTGCTCTGGCGTTGATTGACTGACGCCAGCAGTTGCACCCTGCCGACCGGGTGAGGATCGGGTTGCGTGCCCAGCGTCGGCTCGACGGTCAATCGCTCGGCGTCGGGCAGTTTGACTTCGACCAGTCGGCCGAGAAGTTTCACGAGCTCGCAATCCACGAATACGAAGTCGCCGACGGCGCCGCGCGCAAGGGCACGGCGCTCCGGCCGGGCGGTGGCGTAAGGCAAGTTCACTTGCACCGTTGACGCCGTCACGACGGAAATCGTGCCGACATAGCGATCGGGATCAACCAGGCTATGTTTGATCACGACTGTACCCCATCGCCGAAGCCTCTCGCGGCCTGCATACGGTCAAGATGGCGTTCGCGTTCGGTTTGCGCAACGAGATCAGGGATGGCTAGCGCCAAATCCTCAAAGCGGCCGCTGAGCAGTGTGATACGCTGATCGCCAATCCGCGCCAAGTTTTTGAACCTTTCGAAATAGTCGCCGATATGCTCGCGCACCGGGCTTTCCCCGGCGATGGTATGATCGCCTTTCTCCAAGACATCGTCTCTGAGAAAGGCCACGTCACACACGATCAGCTTGAGGCTCATATTGGCCTCCAGTGCCGCCATCACTGGCTTGCTCAGGTGGTCGTCGTTGAAGCCGAAGCCTGAGACGATCAGGGCGGTATCCGGCTCGCGCAGCGAGCTTTGAAACGCGCCCATCATATCAAGATAAGGAGGCTCAAACGCTTCCTGGTATTTGCTGTCGCGCGGAAAGATCAGGAGAGGCGTTTCCGAGCCTTCTGTCCGCACGATATCGGCACCGCTTCGCTTCCAGTCGATCGAGCCGTGGAGTTTGTAGAGATGGAAGACGTTCTCGATATAGTCAGGCCCCTCCTTGGCATTCTCGCGGCGGACGATGTCGTGCGAGAAATGGCCGCGATCATAGATTTGCGGCATGGAATGGGAAAAGCCATCGATGATGGAGAAGCGCTGTGTTCGCGCGGCGTATTCAAAACACAAATCGTAGTTGGTCGTGAAAAATCTGGCGCGCGGCTTCCGCACGCCGCGCCGCGCGATCTTACGGATGATCGTGCCGTGCGCCTTGAGGTCCGTATCCTTGTTGACGAAGCTGACGCGCTTGGAGATCGCCTCCTCGGCGGTTCCAATGAAGTTCGTGATTTTGGCGCTCTGGGCGTTGTCGAAGAGCTCGACATAGATTTTGCATTGGGTCAGCAATTTCTCAATGTTCTTGCCAATGTCCTTGGCTTTGGGGATGAGCTTGATCACTTCCTGGAATGTGTCGTCGGTGGCTGCGGTTTTGACCGCATCCCAAAGGTCGCCCATGCCGGGCGCGGTGAGAGCGTTCTGTGCGGTATTTCGTGCGCAGAATGATGCGCCGGCCCCGGTCAGCACC
>JAFKJU010000022.1 GCA_017305935.1 Hyphomicrobiales bacterium
CAGCGCGCCTTCCGCCAGCGTGTGCATGGCGGCTTCGTAATTGCCGTAGGTGAAGTAGACCGAGTCGTTGATCAGTTCGATCTGCACGTTCGGATTTTCGGCCCGCACCTTGTCGAGGCTCTTGCCCACGGTTTCGGCGACGGAGACCTCGCTGGCACCCTTGGCGCGGAAGACGCCGAAGGTGACGACGGGGGTGTCGTCGAAGCGCGAGAAGGATTTCGGCTCCGCATAGGTGTCCTTGATGGCGCCGAGATCGGAGATCTTGACGAAGCGGCCGTTCGGAAGCGCGATGGTGGTATCGGCAAGGGCTGCGACGTCACGCTTGTCGCCGAGCACGCGGATCGCCTGCTCGGCGCCCGCCACCTGGCCGCGGCCGGAGCCGAGATCGATATTGGTGCCGCGCAGTTGCTGGTTCACGCCGGCGGCGGTGATGCCGTAGGCGTTCAGCTTGTCGGGGTTGAGCTCGATGCGCACCTCGCGCTCGGCGCCGCCGTAGCGGTCGATGCGACCGATGCCCGGCTGGCCCTGCAGGGCGCGCTTGACGGTATCGTCGACGAACCAGGAGAGCTCCTCCAGCGACATGCCGGGGGCCGAGACCGCAAAGGTCTGGATTGCCTGGCCCTCGACGTCGATCTTGGTGACGATGGGCGCTTCGGCATTGGCCGGCAGGTCGCTGCGGATGCGGTCGATGGCGTCCTTGGTGTCCTGCACGGCCTGTTCGGTCGGCACTTCCATGCGGAACATCACGACCGTCTGCGACTGGCCGTCTGTAACGGTGGACTGGATCTCGTCGATGCCTGTGATCGAGGCGACGGCGTCCTCGACCTCTTTGGTCACCTGCATTTCCAGTTCGGCCGGCGAGGCGCCGCTCTGGGTGACGGTGATCGCCACCAGCGGCACGTCGATGTTCGGAAAACGAGTGATCGGCAGCTTGTAGAAGGACTGGACGCCGACGAACAGCAGCAGGCCAAAGGCGAGCAGCGGCGCGATCGGATTTCGGATAGACCAGGCGGAGAAATTCATCGGGTCAGGTCCTCGTCAATTGGTTTGCGCCGCGTCGCGGACCGGCGTGATCTTGTCGCCGTCGCGCACATAGGCTCCGGCCTTGGCGACGACTTCGTCGCCGCTCTGAAGGCCGCTGACAATCTGGATATAGGGGCCGTCCTGGATGCCGGTCGTCACCTTCACCTGCTTCACCGTGTCGTTCTCGATCTTGCGGGCGGTGGTTTCGCCATCGCTGCCGGTGAGGATGGCGGTTAGCGGCAGGGCGAGCGCGTCGGCGGTGTCGATGACGACGGTGGCGCTGCCATACATACCGGCGCGCGCCTTGCCGCTGTCGTCAAGCGCGATGTGCACCGTGCCGAGACGGGTCACGGGATCGATGGTGGGAGAGATCAGGCGAACGCTGCCGGGCAGGACGTCGCGGCTGCCGGCAAGCGCGATCGTCGCCTTCTGGCCGGTCTTGATCCTCAGGATATCGCCTTCGGCGACATCGGCGACAAGTTCCAGCGCGCCGTCCTCGATGACGGTGAACAGCGGCTCGCCGGCGCCGCTGGCGATGGCGCCGACCTTGGCGTTCTTGGCGGCGACGACGCCGGAGACGGGCGTCTTGACGGCGGTGCGGGCGAGCTTCAACTCGGTATCGGCGATCTGGCTGTCGACGACCTTGATGTCGGCCTGACCGACGGTGACCGCCTGGCGGGCGGCTTGCAGCCGCGCCTCGGCCACGTCGGCGGCGGCGACCGCCTGCTCGACCTGCGAGGTGCTGGCCGTGCCGTTCTTGCCAAGGCGGACCAGGCGGTCGCGCTGGCTGACGGCGTCCTTGAGATTGGCTTCGGCCTCGATCACCTGGGCGCGATACTGGGCAACGCCGGCTTCGGCCTTGGCCTTGTTGGCCTCGAACTGGCTCTTCTGCAGCAGCAAGGCGTCGTCATTCAGCACGGCGAGCGTGCTGCCCGCCTCGACCCGGTCGCCGACATCGACGTTCAGGGCGCGGATCGACAGCCCATCAACCATCGGCTGGATATAGACTTCGTCGACGGCGCGGATCGTGCCGGTGGTCACCGCCTTATCGGTGAGCGAACGCGTCGTGGTCGGCGTCACCACGATCGCCGGATGCGCTTGCATCGCCGGCTTGGCCGGCGTTTCCTCTGCCAGAACCGGCAGGCTTGTTGCCACCATCAACGCGGCGACCGCAGCCATAGTCAACGAACCGAAGCGGATCATCGTCTCAAAACCCCTGCAAAAAGATACTCGGCACCCAGTTGCGCGTGCGCGTCGCGCCAGCCGGGTGCTTCCATGGATCGGGCAGCGATTTTTCAGATCGGCGGGTCCGCTTCTGACCGGTTCCCGCTTCCAGGCGTTCTTCAACGCTCCCACTCCGCGTCTAGATGGGGACGGCCTGGACCACCCGCAAGCGCAGAATTGCAAATACTGCCGTTCGGCAAGTGTTCTACTTGGTGGCGCTGCACAAATCAACGGTTTTTGCGTGATCCGGCCATCAAGGGATTCGATGAATTTTCGCTAAGTTATTGAAAAGTAAAAACGCGCGATGGAAGCCATCGCGCGTTTTCATTAGAGATGTGACGAAATTGCCATATCGTCACTTCAATGCGGCGTTGGTGATCTCATGCGTCCAGGCGCCGGTCGGCTCCTTGGTGATGACCGGATCGGAGCCGCCGCCGAGCAGCGTCTTGACGGTGCGGGCATAGTCGGCCTCGTCGAGCGCGCCGTTGGAGCCGGCGGTCAGCTTGGCGACTTCGGCCATCATGCGCTTCTGGTGCTTTTCGGTCTGGGCGCCGCTGGCGTCGTTTTCGAGGACGATTTCGGCGGCCTCGTCGGTATGCTCCTCGGCATATTTCCAGCCCTTCATCGAAGCGCGGACGAACTTGACCATCTTCTCCTTGAAGGCTGGATCCTTCAGCTTGTCTTCAAGCACGTAGAGGCCGTCTTCCAGGGTCGCCACGCCTTCCTTCTCGTACTGGAAGGTGATCAGGTCGTCCGGCTTGATGCCGGCATCGATGACCTGCCAGTATTCGTTATAGGTCATGGTCGAAATGCAGGCGGCCTGCTTCTGCAAGAGCGGATCGACGTTGAAGCCCTGTTTCAGCACGGTCACGCCATCGGCGCCGCCCGTGGTCGGGATTTTCAGATGCGCCATCCACGACAGGAATGGATATTCGTTGCCGAAGAACCAGACGCCGAGCGTCTTGCCCTTGAAATCTCCCGGCGTCTTGACGCCGCTCTCCTTGAGACAGGTGAGCATCATGCCCGAGGACTTGTAGGGCTGGGCGATGTTGACGAGCGGCACGCCCTTTTCGCGGGTGGCGAGCGCGGACGGCATCCAGTCGACAATCACATCGGCGCCGCCGCCGGCCAGAACCTGGGGCGGGGCGATATCCGGGCCGCCCGGCTTGATGTCGACATCGAGGCCTTCCTCCTCGTAGAAGCCCTTGTCCTTGGCGACGTAATAGCCGCCGAACTGGGCCTGGGTCACCCATTTCAGTTGCAGCGTCACCTTGTCGGCCGCCATGGCCTGCGCGGCGGACAGCGACATGACGCTTCCCAGAAGCAGCGATATTATTTTTTTCTGCATGTCTGTTCCCTCTCGTTATGCCTGTCCACCACGGACAGACGGATGCCAGAATGTCACGGCCCGCTCGAAGAGCGCGACCACACCATAAAAGGCCGAGCCGGCGACCGCGGCGACCGCGATTTCCGCCCAGACCATGTCGACATTGCTCCGCCCCACCTCGGTGGAGATGCGGAAACCCATGCCGACGATGGGCGTTCCGAAGAATTCAGCCACGATCGCCCCGATCAGCGCCAGCGTCGAATTGATCTTCAATGCATTGAAGATGAAAGGACCGGCGGCTGGCAAGCGCAATTTGGTGAGCGTCTGCCACCAGCTCGCGGCATAGGTGTGCATCAGGTCGCGCTCCATGGCGCTTGCGGAGGCCAGGCCCTGCACGGTGTTCACCAGCATGGGGAAGAAGGTCATGATGACCACGACCGCGACCTTCGACTGCCAGTCGAAGCCGAACCACATGACCATGATCGGCGCAACGCCGACAATTGGCAGCGCCGAGACGAAATTGCCGATCGGCAGCAGGCCCTTCTGCAGGAAGGGCGAACGGTCGATGAGGATGGCGACGACGAAGCCGAGGCCGCAGCCGGCGACATAACCGGTGATCACCGACTTGAGGAAGGTCTGGCTGAAATCGGCCCACAGCGTCGGCAGCGAATTGATCAGCCGCGCCCAGATCATGCTCGGCGCCGGCAGCAGGATCGAAGGGACCTGAAAGCCGCGCACGAAGCCTTCCCAGAGGATGAGGATGGTGACGCCGAACAGGACGGGCACGAAGATGCGCGCCGCCCGGTCCATGGCGGGCGACCGGAAACGCTGGCGCACCAGCCATTCGTTGAAGGCCCAGGCGGCGATCCAGAAGGCGAGAGCGGCGAGGATGGGCAGGTTCATGGCCGCGCTCCCATGCGTTTGAGGACTTGGCTATGCGCCATGCCGACAATGCCGACCAGGATGGCGGCAAGGCCGGCCGCCATGAACAGCGCTGCCCAGATCTGGATCGTCTGGCCGTAATAGGAGCCGGAGAGCAGGCGCGCGCCAAGGCCTGCGACCGCCCCGGTCGGCAACTCGCCGACGATGGCCCCGACCAGCGAGATGGCGATGGCGATCTTCAGCGAGGTGAACAGATAGGGCATCGAGGCTGGCCAGCGCAGCTTCCAGAACACCTGCGCGCCGCTGGCATTATAGGTGCGCATCAGGTCGAGATGGATCTGCTCCGGGCTGCGCAACCCCTTCACCATGCCGACGACGATGGGGAAGAAGGAGAGATAGGTGGAGATCAGCGCCTTGGGCAACAGGCCGGCGATGCCGATCGAATTCAGCACGACGATGATCATCGGCGCGATGGCGAGGATGGGGATCGTCTGCGAGGCGATGACCCAGGGCATCAGCGAGCGGTCCATGGCGCGGTTATGGACGATGCCGACCGCCAGCACGATGCCGAGCACCGTGCCGATGGCAAAGCCGAGCAAGGTTGCCGAGAGCGTGATCCAGGCATGGTAGACGAGGCTGCGCTTGGAGGTGATCGGCTTGTCGATGGTGGTGTCCCAGAGTTCGGCGACGACCTGGTGCGGCGCGGGCAGAACCGGGCGCTCCTGCGCGAAGGTTTTGGGCAGCACTTCCATGAAGCTGGTGGGCGTTCCTGCGCGCGCCGCCTGGTCGTATTCGAAGGGGGCGTTGAGGATGACGACGAAGACATGCCAGACGATCAGGATCGCCAGGACGACGGTGAGGATCGGCAGGACGTGATCCTTGAAGAAACCGGTGCGCGCCATGCTCACACCTTTCCTGTGCCGGGGAACATCATCAGCGCCATCGCCACGACGCCGGTGGCTACCCCGAGCAATTGTAGCGTCGGCAAACGCTCGCCGAAGACGCTGACGGCGATGAAGTTGATCAGCAGCAACTGCACCACGGCGGATATGGAGATCGCCAGCGCCAGTCCGCCCTCGCGCATCAGCCGGATCATCATCAGGTTGCCGATGCAATAGAGGCCGAGCGACAGGACAAGGAACAGGACGTTGCTGGTGGCGATATAAGTGCGCGAGGCGGTGGCGGCCGTGAGGAACGCGGCCGTCGAGGCGCAGAGCCAGAGAAGGAAGGGCAGGCTCATGCGTGGCTCCTTCCCGTGTTTGTCAGCGAAACGCGCGAGCCGGTTTTCCCGAGAAAGACCAACGAGAAAAAATGGCGCGGACAGTGGACGCTCTCAATCCTCATGGATATGCCCCGCATGCAGGCCTTCGCGGACGCGATGGGCGATTTCCAGGAATTCCGGCGTGTCGCGGATGCCGAGCGGCCGCTCCTTGGGCAGTGTGGATTCGATCACATCCGTCACCCGCCCCGGGCGCGGCGACATGACGACGATCCTGGTCGAGAGATAGACGGCCTCGGGAATCGAGTGGGTGACGAAACAGATGGTCTTCCGGGTCGCCGCCCAGAGTTTCAGCAGTTGCTCGTTGAGATGGTCACGGACGATTTCGTCGAGCGCGCCGAAGGGTTCGTCCATCAACAGCAGGTCGGCATCGAAGGCGAGCGCGCGGGCGATGGAGGCGCGCTGCTGCATGCCGCCGGAAAGCTGCCACGGATATTTCTTGCCGAAGCCGGAAAGGTTGACCAGCGCCAGCGTCCGTTCGATGCGCTCTTTCTTCTCGGCGCTGGAAAAACCCATGATCTCCAGCGGCAGAGCGATGTTCTTCTCGATGGTGCGCCAGGGATAAAGGGCTGCGGCCTGGAAGACATAACCGTAGGCGCGTGCCTTGCGCGCCTGTTCCGGCGTCATGCCGTTGACGGAGATGCGGCCGGCGGTCGGCTGTTCGAGATCGGCGATGATGCGCAGGAAGGTCGTCTTGCCGCAGCCGGAGGGGCCGATGAACGAGACGAAATCGCCCTTGCGGATGTCGAGCGAGACGCCGGTCAGCGCCGTCACCGGCCCGTCATTGGTCTGGAAAGTGAGCCCCAGCTCCTCGGCGCGCACGACGGTTTCATTGGATAGTGGCATGGTTCCCCGATATGGTTCTTGTAACGCGGCCAGGCCTGCGCGTGATTGTCCTTGAGAACCTGTCAGGTCACCCTGAACCTGACAGGTTCTGAATTTCTTTGTTTCCGTTTGCCTTTTCGAGAAAACCGGTTTCCACTTTTCCCTGACAAACTCCTGGAGAGATTATCGATGTCGTCATCCCCCGATTCCGAGTGCAAGCTGATCCGCCCGGCCGCGCCCTATGACGGCAAGCAGGGCTTTTCCTATCTGGAAGGCATTTCCGCCGAATCCTGCGGCGCCAAGGGCATTGCGATGATGCTGCTTACCGTGCCGCCCGGCGGCCGCGCAAAGGCGCATCTGCACGAGGCCCATGAAACCGCGGTTTTCGTGCTCTCCGGCGAAGTCGAGACCTTTTACGGTCATAACCTCGAACACCGGATCATTACCAGGGCGGGCGACATGTTCTACATTCCCGCCGGCATGCCGCATCTGCCGGTCAACCGTTCGACGACACAGCCCTGCAGCGCCGTCATTGCCCGCACCGATCCGCGCGAGCAGGAAAGCGTCGTCCTGCTGCCGGATCTGGAAAGCCGCGCGGATTAGCGGAGTTCGTCGCCAGACCCTTTTCATTTGCATCGCTTGTAAGGTCCGTAGGACGAGCCGTCGCCCATCGTCACCTTGACGGCGTCCTTGCCCGTCCTGATGACCTTGCCGGCAATGTCGCCGCCGCTGTCCTCGCCTTCCGCCTGGCAGGAGAAGGTGACGTCAGTTGTGTCGCCGTGCGTCTTGCCGATCTTCTTGATCTCGCAGGCGGCGACGGATGTGGTCAGTGCTTCCTTCGTCAGCAGGAAAAAGTCGTCTGCGCCGGATGAATCGCCGGTGCGGGCGTAGATGCAGCCTTCCTTGTTTCCGTAATTGCCGTCGAGCGGCCCGCCTGCGGCCTGCGCCAATGTGGGCGCCGCCATCAGAACCAGAAGTGCGAGAGGGCGGCGCATCATGATCAAACTCCGCTGGCCGGGATGCCGCTGCGCTCGACCTTGCGCGGCGCCGTCAGTTCCTTCCAGGTCGACAGGGCCCTGTTGACCGCCTGGAACGGCTCGCGCTTGACGAACTTGCCGTGGCCTTCCTGGGTCTTGACCGCGCCTTCCTCGATGGCAAGCGCGCCGCGCGTCAGCGTGAAGCGCGGCAGGCCAGTCACCTGCTTGCCCTCGAAGACGTTGTAGTCGATCGCCGATTGCTGCGCCTTGGCCGAGATGGTCTTGGAACGCTTCGGATCCCAGACGACGATATCGGCATCGGCGCCGACGAGGATCGCGCCCTTCTTCGGATAGACGTTGAGGATCTTGGCGATGTTGGTCGAGGTCACCGCCACGAATTCGTTCATGGTGATGCGGCCGGTGGCGACGCCGTAGGTCCAGAGCATCGGCATGCGGTCTTCGAGGCCGCCGGTGCCGTTGGGAATCTTGCGGAAATCGCCGACGCCATAGCGTTTCTGGTCGGTGGTGAAGGCGCAATGGTCGGTCGCCACCACCTGCAGCGAGCCGGAGGCAAGGCCGGCCCAAAGGCTGTCCTGATGCTGCTTGTTGCGGAAGGGCGGGCTCATGACGCGCCGCGCCGCATGGTCCCAGTCCTTGTCGAAATATTCACCCTCGTCGAGCGTCAGGTGCTGGATCAGTGGCTCGCCATAGACCCGCATGCCGTTCTGGCGGGCGCGGCGGATGGCTTCGTGGGATTGTTCGCAGGAGGTGTGGACGACATAGAGCGGCACGCCGGCCATGTCGGCGATGATGATGGCGCGGTTGGTCGCCTCGCCCTCGACCGACGGCGGGCGCGAATAGGCATGTCCCTCGGGGCCGTTATTGCCTTCGTCCATCAGCTTCTGCTGCATGGCGGCGACGACGTCGCCGTTCTCGGCATGGACGAGAGGCAGGGCGCCGAGTTCGGCGCAACGCTGGAACGAGGCGAACATCTCGTCGTCGTTGACCATCAGCGCGCCCTTATAGGCCATGAAATGCTTGAAGGTGTTGATGCCGTGGTCCTGCACCACCGTCTTCATGTCGTTGAAGACCTGCTCGCCCCACCAGGTCACCGACATGTGGAAGGAGTAGTCGCAATTGGCGCGGGTCGACTTGTTGTCCCAGCGCTTCAGCGCGTCGAGCAGCGACTGGCCGGGATCGGGCAGACAGAAATCGACCACCATGGTCGTGCCGCCGGCAAGGCCGGCCCGGGTGCCGCTTTCGAAATCGTCGGCGGAATAGGTGCCCATGAAGGGCATTTCCAAGTGTACATGCGGATCGATGCCGCCCGGCATGACATAACAGCCGGTGGCGTCCAGCACCTCGTCGCCGGAAAGGTTCGGCCCGATCTCGACGATGCGCTCGCCCTCGATCTTGACATCCGCCTTGTAGGTCAGGTCGGCGGTGACGATGGTTCCGCCCTTGATGACTTTGCTCATATCCGCTGTTCCCTTTTTCGAATTATGCGGCCGGGCAGATCAACGCATGTCATGCGGCAGCGTGTTCCTGCCTCTTCAATCTTGTCCTATTGCGATGCCGCGCCACATGTGTCCGGTGACACAGATGCGGATCGGTCACCCCGCAATCTCCGCCGTTTCCAGCACGGCGCGCAGCAGGACATCGGCGCCGGCCGAGGCCCATTCCTTGGAAATATCCTCCGCCTCGTTGTGCGACAGGCCGCCGACGCAGGGGCACATGATCATCACGGTCGGCGCCACCCTGGCGGTCCAGCAGGCGTCGTGGCCGGCGCCGGAGATGATGTCCATGTGGCTGTAGCCGAGATCGTCGGCCGCCTTGCGCACCGAGGCCACCAGCTTCGGATCGAAGGTCACCGGATCGAAATGGCCGACCGCCTCCACCGAACAGCCGACGCCGAGCTTTTCGCAGATTGCGGCTGCTTCCTTTTCGATGCGGGCGCGCATGGCGTCGAGCTTTGCCTGGTCGGGCGAGCGGATATCGACGGTGAAAACCACCTTTCCCGGCAGCACGTTGCGGGAATTGGGCGAGAAGAACACTTGGCCGACGCCGCCGACGCAGCCCGGCTGGTTGTCCATCGCCACCGTCTGCACCGCTTCCAGAATGCGGCCCATGGCAAGGCCGGCATTGACGCGCATGTTCATCGGAGTCGAGCCGGTATGGGCTTCACGGCCGGTGAGCGTGAATTCCAGCCACCACAGGCCCTGGCCATGGGTGACGACGCCGATCTGCTTGTCCTCGGCTTCGAGGATCGGGCCCTGCTCGATGTGATATTCGAAATAGGCATGCATCTTGCGCGCGCCGACTTCCTCGTCGCCGAGCCAGCCGATGCGCTTCAACTCGTCGCCAAACGTCTTGCCGTCGGGATCCTTGCGCTCATAGGCATATTCGAGCGTATGTACGCCGGCGAAGACGCCGGAAGCGACCATGGCGGGGGCGAAGCGGGCGCCTTCCTCGTTGGTCCAGTTGGTGACGACGATCGGATGCTTGGTCTCGATGCCGAGATCGTTGAGGCTGCGCACCACTTCGAGGCCGGCGAGCACGCCCAGCACGCCGTCGAACTTGCCGCCGGTCGGCTGGGTGTCGAGATGGCTGCCGATATAGACGGGCAGGGCATCGAGATCGGTGCCGGGGCGGGTGGCGAACATGGTGCCCATCTTGTCGACGCCCATGGTCAGCCCGGCCGCATCGCACCAGGACTTGAACAGGTCGCGGCCCTGTTTGTCGACATCGGTCAGGGTCTGGCGGTTGTTGCCGCCGGCGACGCCCGGGCCGATTTTGGCCATGTCCATCAGGCTGTCCCAGAGACGGTCGCCGTTTACGCGCAGGTTTTCACCCGGTGCTGCCACCATGTCATCATCCTCACCAGTTTGCCGCAAGCCGCCGGCTATTGTTGCGCCGTTGTCGGATGCGAATGTCGGCGGCATCTTTTCTGCCGCCCGGACCCCAATCGATATTGCCTTTATCAGCCTTTCGGCGATAATTTGACCGAATGGTAAATTACAACTTCTCCAGCAGCACTCAAGACGGAAAAGATAAAATTCATCGACAAAATGACGGGCAGTTGCACATTATTTCGTCAATGCCGTCCTGTGAGCAAAGCTGACTGAAAAGGTTGAATTTCAAACGGAAACAGGCAGCCCATGGCTATCCCGAGAGCAGCGAAAACGCAACGGCGCACCCGCATTCAGGAAGAGAAAGAAGAACAGATTCTCGAGGCGGCGCTGGAGGTGTTTTCACAGCACGGGTTCCGCGGCGCCACCATCGACCAGATCGCCGATGTCGCCGGCATGTCCAAGCCGAACCTGCTCTATTATTTCCGCACCAAGGATGCCATGCATCGGGCGTTGATCGACCGGGTGCTCGATACCTGGCTCGACCCCTTGCGCGCCTTCGACGCCAACGGCCATCCGCATCAGGAAATCCGCAGCTATATCCGCCGCAAGCTGGAGCTGGCGCGGGATTTTCCGCGCGAAAGCCGGCTGTTCGCCAATGAGGTGCTGCAGGGTGCGCCCCATATCGAGGACGAGCTGAAGGGGCCGCTGAAAAGCCTGGTCGATGAAAAGGCCGAGGTGATTCGCGCCTGGGCCGATTCCGGCAAGATCGCCAAATGCGATCCCTACCACCTGATCTTCGCCATCTGGTCGACGACCCAGCATTATGCCGACTTCGACGTGCAGGTGCGCGCCGTGCTCGGCCAGGATCAGGCCGGCGAGGGGCGTTTCGAGGATGCGGCGCGTTTCCTCGAAAGCATGTTCGTCAAGGGGCTCGAAATCCACGAATAGGCCGCGCGGCCTTGCGTGTTTCCGCCGTCGCCCGCCCGATCTGCGCTTCGGCCAGCAGCCCGTCGAGCTCCGACATATCGTGGACGATCAGCGTTTCCAGCGTGCCGGAGCGGCCGCGGATGGAAATGTCGTGGGTCTCGCAATCCGCTTTCGCAAGGCCCGCGAAGCGCAACACGTCGGCCGAGACCGCGAGCTGCGCATCGTATTCCTTGGCGAAACCTTCGAGGCGACTGGCGGCATTGATCGTATCGCCGACCGCCGTCAGCGACGAGGCGCGGCCGTAGCCGAGCTGGCCGATGATCGCCGTGCCGGCATGCATGCCCATGGCGATGCGCAAGGGTTTTTCCAGCTCGGTGGTGACGCCGCGGTTCAGCCCCTCGATGCCGCGGGCGATACGCGAGGCGGCGTTGAGCGCCTGCAGGCTGGCTTCCTCGATGCCGTTCTTCAGGCCGAACAGCGCCAGGGCGCCATCGCCGATGAACTTGTCGATGACGCCGCCCGAGGCCTCCACCGCCTCGCCGACCGTCTCGAAATAGCGGTTGAGCAGGAAGACGGTATCGAAGGGAAGGCGCTTCTGGGCAATCAGGGTGAAATCGCGCAGGTCGCAGAACAGCACGGCGATGCGCCGTTCGCGCCCGGCCGCTTCCTGCACGCTCGGCTGGACCTTGACGCCGACATTCTCGGCACCCAGCACCGGGGCGATGGTGAGGTCATGGGTCATGCGCAGCTGGCAGGCGAGGCGGACATTGTCGGGGGCGTGGATACGGGTGAGGGTCGCCTGTTCCGTTTCATTCGGCGGCGGCTGTTCCGCCAGCCCCTCGATCACCCGCACGCGGCAGGTGGAACAGCGCCCGCGCCCGCCGCAGGTCGAAAGATGCGGGATGCCGGCGGCGCGGCTCGCCTCCAGAACGCTGTAACCGCGCGGCACCGCGACGGTGCGGTCGGGATAGGTAACCTTCACCTTGCCGCGCACCGGCACGAGGCGGGCGACCAGCGTCGCGCCGATGCCGCCCCAGAGGACGCCGAGGATGGCAAGGCGGATGGCGTTCAGCGTTTCGGCATCGCTGCGCGGCGGCTTGAACCACATGTCGGAGGCCGGCGGCAGCGAGCGGGCGCCGGCGGCGAAGCCGAGCAACGCCAGAAGCGGCACCAGCAGGGCGAAGGAATAGAGAAACAGCGCATAGCGCGGATACCAGTCGCGGGCGCGTATCCAGAACCAGAAACCGAGGCAGCCATGGAACCAGGCGAGCAGCAGCGCCACCGATTGCCGGGTCGCGAAGGCGGGATCGGCCCACATCTTCGGCAGGACATCGTAATAGCCGTCGCCGCTCCCGGTCAGTACCCATTCGATGCGGGTGCCGATGACATGGTTGACGAGCAGGAACGGGAATGTGAGGCCGAACAGAATTTTCAGCGCCTCGCGTAGCGGCATGCGCAACGTCCGGCGGCGATAGAGGCTTTCCAGCGCCAGCAGGAAATGGGTCAGCAGCGAGCCGTAGAGCAGGACGGTGCCCGGGGCACTGCGCCAGAGGAGATTGAAGACCGTTCGCGCTTGCTCCATCGCGTCGACGGAGATCAGGCCAAGCGCATGATTGAGAAAATGGGTCAGCAGAAACAGGCCGAGGCAGAGCCCGGTCACCAGATGCAGGCGCTTGCGTGTGCGCGAGGAAAGAACCTTCAAGCGGACATTCCCGTTGGCGGCGTAGGCGGCTTTTGCCGTCCTGTTCCTTATCCGCGACTTCGCGTGTGCGGGCAACGCACGTTTTGGAGACGATGTGTTTATCGGTGGGGCATCGCTGCACAGGCCGGCGGCTGTAACGTGAACGCACCGTCCATGGCACGCCGGTGCCGTAGACCTCCTTCTCCCCTCGGGGGAGAAGGAGGCACGAAGGGCCGGATGAGGGGGCGGCGAAGCCGAATGCCTCATCGATAATGTGCCTTCGGCATCCCCCTCATCCCGCTGCCGCGAACCTTCTCCCCGAGGGGAGAAGAGGCTTTGCGGTGATGATTTTATGCCATCAGAATATCGGCCGCTATCGCGCGGCCGGCGCCGTCCGGTTTACTCGGCGGCCTGGCGGGCCATCGGGTTGTTGGGGTGAGTCGTCCAGTTGGCGTAGTTCGGGTCGACGTTTTTACCGGTGCGCTGGTCGAGGGCGCCGGCGTCGAGGGCGACCATCGAGATGCAGTTCTCGACCGGGCAGACGTTGACGCAAAGATTGCAGCCGACGCATTCGTCTTCCATCACCTCGAAATGGCGCACGCCATCGACGAAGCTGGTGATCGCCTGGTGCGAGGTGTCCTCACAGGCGATATGACAGCGGCCGCACTTGATGCAGGCATCCTGGTCGATATGGGCCTTGGCGATGTAGTTGAGGTTGAGATACTGCCAGTCGGTGACGTTCGGCACGGCGCGGCCGGTGATGTCGTCCAGGCTGCGATGGCCCTTGGCATCCATCCAGTCGGACAGGCCGGTGATCATTTCCTCGACGATCTTAAAGCCATAGGTCATGGCGGCGGTGCAGACCTGCACGTTGCCGGCGCCGAGCGCCAGGAATTCGGCTGCGTCGCGCCAGGTGGTGACGCCGCCGATGCCGGAGATCGGCAGGCCGTAGGTTTCCGGATCGCGGGCGATCTCGGCCACCATGTTGAGCGCGATGGGCTTGACCGCCGGGCCGCAATAGCCGCCATGGGTGCCCTTGCCGCCAACGGTGGGGTTGGGCGCAAAATTGTCGAGATCGACCGAGACGATGGAGTTGATCGTGTTGATCAGCGACACGGCATCGGTGCCGCCGGCCTTTGCGGCGCGGGCCGGCTTGCGGATGTCGGTGATGTTCGGCGTCAGCTTGGTGATGACCGGCATGCGGGTGTATTGCTTGCACCAGCGCACCACCATCTCGATATATTCCGGCACCTGGCCGACCGCGGCACCCATGCCGCGCTCGGACATGCCGTGCGGACAGCCGAAGTTCAGCTCGATGCCGTCGGCGCCGGTCTCCTCGACCAGCGGCAGGATCGCTTTCCAGCTTTCCTCCTCGCATGGCACCATGATCGAGGCGATCAGGGCGCGGTCCGGCCAGTTCATCTTCACCTGCTTCATCTCGCGCAGGTTCACGTAGAGATCGCGGTCGGTGATCAGCTCGATATTGTTGAGGCCGAGCAGGCGGCGGTCGGCGCCCCAGATCGCGCCGTAGCGCGGGCCGTTGACGTTGACCACCGGCGGCCCTTCCTCGCCCAGCGTCTTCCAGACGACGCCGCCCCAGCCGGCCTTGAAGGCGCGCTCGACGTTGTAGGCCTTGTCGGTGGGCGGCGCGGAGGCCAGCCAGAAGGGATTGGGGGATTTGATGCCTACGAAATTGTTGCGGATGTCAGCCATGGTCGTGTTCCCTTCAGGCGACGGCAGCGGTTGGCTGCGCACCGGCCAGCAGCGCGCGGTGGATCGACTCGGCGGCATCGCGCCCATTGGCGACGGCGGCGACCGTCAGGTCCTCGCCACCGACGACGCAGTCGCCGCCGGCCCAGACGCCGGGCATCGAGGTGCGGCCGTCCGCATCGACGACGATGCGGCCGCCTTCCATGGCAAGGTGGCCAAGGCCCGAGGCCTCGAAGGTCTGGCCGATGGCCTTGAACACCTGATCGGTCGCGATCACGCCGGTCTCGCCGGTGCCGACAAGACGCCCTTCGGACAGTTCGGTATATTCCACTTCGATGCCGGCCACGCGGCCGTCGCGGGCGATGATCTTCTTCGGCGCCAGCCAGTGGCGCAGGATGACGCCCTTGGATGCGGCGAGATCCTGCTCGAATTCGGAAGCGTTCATGTGCTCCTTGCCACGGCGGTAGCAGATGGTGACTTCCTCTGCGCCGAGCAGCTTGGCCTGAACGGCGGCATCGACCGCCGTCATGCCGCCGCCGATGACGACGACGCGGCGGCCGATCTCGACCGATCCCTTGTCTCCCGCCTGGCGCAGCGCCGCGATGAAGTCGACCGCGTCGACCACGCCTTCCAGTTCCTCGCCCTCGGTGCGCAGCGCATTGACGCCGGCAAGACCGATGCCGAGGAAGACGGCGTCGAATTCGCCGGTGAGATCGGCAAGGTTGAAGTCGCGGCCGAGCTTCTGGCCGTGCTTGACCTCGATGCCGCCGATCGAAAGCACGTAATCCACCTCGCGCTGGGCGAAGTCGTCGGTCGATTTATAGGTGGCGATGCCGTATTCGTTGAGGCCGCCGGCCTTTTCGCGGGCATCGAAGATGACGACCGAGTGGCCGTTGACTGCGAGGCGATGGGCGGCGGCGAGGCCGGCGGGGCCGGCGCCGATCACGGCGATGCGTTTGCCGCTCGAGGCCGCCCGGGCATAGAACTGCTTGCCCTGCTCCATGGCGATGTCGGTGGCGTAACGCTGCAGCCGGCCGATCTCCACGGGGCGATGCTCGGCGGTGTTGCGCACGCAGGCCTGCTCGCACAGGGTTTCAGTGGGACAGACGCGGGCGCACATGCCGCCGAGGATGTTCTGGTCGAAGATGGTGTTGGCCGCGCCGATCGGATTGCCGGTCGAGATCTGGCGGATGAACAGCGGAATGTCGATCGAGGTCGGACAGGCCGTCATGCACGGCGCGTCGTAGCAGAAATAGCAGCGATCGGAAGCGACCAGCGCCTCGTGGTTCTCGAGGCGCGGGTGAAGGTCGGAAAAATTGGCGGCGTATTCGGCCGGCGACAGCCGGCTCGCCTTTATCCCAGTGTCCAGACGTCCCATTGAAGTTCCCTCTTTTAGTAAACGGCCAGTGATATGGAGCGTAACTCAGGAAAATTTATTTATCAAACGGTAAAATTTTAAACCGAAGCGAGCTTTGATGGGCCGTCCTGCCCATCTATGCGAATGAAAAGTCTCGCATTTTTCAAGGTCAAGCCTTCAGCGACCGAGAGAGCGCCCAAACCGGAAGCACCGGGATCGCGTTGTTTTAAAATTATACTTTAAAACTCATATTTTGAAAACAGGAGTGCGGCGGCGCAAAAAATTCAAAAAGTTGGCCGAGGGTCGGAACCTTTCCGGTGAGACGCCGTTTTATTCGTATCCGACGGCTTATCGCATCGACCCCAATGCGCGCCCCAAGGGCCCTCGGATCTTCACTCACGGTTCCCCTCCCGGTGAGTGTCAAGGCAGCCAGCGCACCCCAATCGCTGGCTGCCTTTACTGTTTCGAGGGACAGCGCACGGGCTCTGCCTAATGCGATGCCGGCCGTTTCAGGCTGAACGCGTCAGGATCTCGAATTCGGCTTCGGGCACGGTCAGGCTGTATTCGATGCTGTGCGGCGTCATCTGGAAGCTGGCAGAGCCGGCGACCGAGGTCGGCACGACGCGTTCGAGCACGGTGCGGCCGAAACTCTTTTCCTCGAATTCGCTACCGCTGCGGCTGAGGCCGAGCAATTCGCTCCAGACGATCTGGATGGCCACGCGGCCTTCGGTTTCGATCTCGCGGCATTCCAGCGAAATGCTCGACGCTCCCGAGGCGATGGCGCCATGGGCGGCGGAATTGACGATCAGTTCATGCAGGGCAAGGCCGATATGCACGGCGGCATTCGGGCTCAGATGCGCATTGACGCCCTGGACGCGCAGCGGCGAGGCGCGATCCGGCCAATAGGGCGCGAACTGCTTTTCGGCTAGTTCGAAGAGATAGGCGCCACGCCAGCTCGAATCGGTGATCAGATCCTGCGAATGCGACAGAGACTGCAGCCGGCCGCGAAATTTCTTGAGGAAGAAATCCAGCGAGATGGTGTTGCGCGCCGTCTGCATGGCGATCCCCTGGATGATGGCCAGCAGGTTCTTCGAGCGGTGCGACAATTCGCGCAGCAGCGATTTCAGCACGCGCTCGCGGTGGCGGGTATCGGTAACGTCGGAAACGACGGAGAGCAGGCCGAAGCGGCCGTCCTCCAGGATGCGTTCGATCTTCAGTTCGTAGATGCGAACGCCCTCCGACGTCGTGCTTTCGACTTCGGTCACCGCGGGTTCGCCGTTGCGCAGCACCTGTTGCTTGATGGCGCCGAGACGGACGCCGTCAACCTCGCCGAACAGGGCTGCGTCGTCGCGCCCCAGCGTCGCGGAGGAGGCGGCGAAATGCGCCGGCAGATTTTCGACGTAACGGATGCCGAGCGTATCATCCTGCTGGATGACGCCGATTCCGGCACCGGAAAGAGCTTTTTCCAGGATGAGCGTTTTCGATGCGGTGCTGAATTCCGGCCCCGAAATTGAATGACTACTCACATAACAGCCTTTCCTTGACCCCGCCCGTGCCGCACCATGGGCGGGTGTCAAACATACCCTGCGGCGGAGACACGAGCCGACCCCGAAACTCGGGGTCGACGCCTACCGCCTTAGAACGGCGGTTGGCGCTGCCGGTTCCCGGTTCGGCGAAAAAGATATTACGCCGCTGCCTTTGTGCTTTCGTTAAAGAACAGGGCCTGGCTGATCAAGGCCTTGACCATGTCCGGATTGAACGGCTTCGTGACGAGGAAGGTCGGTTCGGGACGTTCGCCGGTCAGCAGGCGCTCGGGGAAGGCGGTGATAAAGATCACCGGGATGGAGCTGTTCTTGAGGATGTCGTTGACCGCATCGATGCCGGAACTGCCGTCGGCGAGCTGGATGTCGGCCAGCACCATGCGCGGCTGGGTGCTGTTGTAGAGCTTGACGGCTTCGGCATGGGTGCGGGCGATGCCGGTGACGCGATGGCCGAGGCTTTCCACCATCTGCTCGATATCCATGGCGATCAGAGGCTCGTCCTCGATGATCATGATGTCGGTTGCCACCTGACGGGAGATCTCCTGCGAGGCCTCGTCGAGCAGGCCGAAAACCTCCTTCTCGGACTGGCCGAGGATCTCGGCGATCTCGTCGATGCGGAAATTTTCCACCGAGGCGAGCAGGAAGGTCTGACGGGCGAGCGGCGACACTTTTGCGAGGTTGAGCGAGGCGCGCTGCTCCCAGGCATAGGGCGATACCGGTTCGGGGATGGAGATGACGGCGGAACCAAAGAGGTCTGTGTAGAGTTTGTACAGGGCGACACGATCGTCGGAGCTGCTCGGGAAGATGCTGATATCGGCGATGATCGCCTCGAGGACGGCGGCGACATAGGCATCGCCGGAGGTCTGGCTGCCGGTCAGCGCTCTAGAATAGCGCCGCAGATAGGGAATGTGCGGCGCGATTCGTGTAGACAAAGTCATTGATATGCTCCCGTAAATATACCCCGTACGCGGGTACTGATGAGCCAGAAACGCAAGCTTGGCAAAAAAGTTCCGCAAAGGCTGGAACTTTTTTGCCATAACGGGATTATCCCCGTTACTTGCAGTTCATGATCGTGCGCAGATGACATCGATCCTCTGACGGATTTTGGGGCGGCGCTCGGCGCGGACGGTGGATGATGTGTCCATGACCGCATCTTCGGCGTGGAACTGTAACGGGTAACATTCATGACGCAACGGACAAGAGCGAAACCTTGATGATGAACAGCAAGAAAGAGGATCGGGAGCTGCCCGCGCAAAGCGGGCACGTCGCGGACATCCTGGATCCGAACAACCAGATCGGCATTCGCCTTCGGTCCCTGTATGCTGCGGTGCAGGAAGAGGTCATTCCCGATCGCTTCCTCGACCTGCTTGAAAAGCTCGACCATGTCGAGCGCTTGGCAACCGTCCAGACGGGCAAGGAGTGAGGCGCCCATGGACGACAATTCGCAACCGAGCTTCAAGCGCGAGATGCTGGCCGCCCTTCCAAGCCTGCGTGCCTTCGCCATATCGCTCATTGGCCGGCACGACCGCGCCGACGATCTCGTCCAGGACACGATCATGAAGGCCTGGGCGAAGCAGGATCATTATCAGATGGGCACCAACATGAAGGCCTGGCTGTTCACGATCCTGCGCAACGAGCTGTTCAGCCAGATGCGCAAGCATGGCCGCGAGGTGCAGGACAGCGACGGCGTCTTCACCGAATCCATGGCGACCCATCCCTCCCAATACGGTTCGATGGATCTGCAGGATTTTCGCCGCGCGCTGGAAAAGCTTCCTCCGGACCAGCGTGAAGCCATCATCCTCGTCGGCGCTTCCGGCTTCTCCTATGAAGAGGCGGCTGAAATCTGCGGTTGTGCCGTCGGCACGATCAAGAGCCGCGTCAACCGCGCGCGCCTGCGCCTGCAGGAAATGCTCCAGGTGAGCGGCGAGGGCGACTATGGCCCCGATGCGACCTCCGCCCCCCTGACCTCCAAGGCCTTCGCCTTCTAACGCGACGGCAATCTCCCACACGCAAGCCGATATTTTAACGGCCGCCTGCTGACTGTGGGCGGCCGATGTCTGCGTTTGCGCGTTCGCAATGGGCAGGCCCTCACCCCACCCGCCGCCGTCATGCTCGGGCCTGTCCCGAGCATCTACCAACGGAAAAATATCCCATTAATGTCTATTGCTTAGCGTGCGTGTTCAGATCCTCGGGACGAGCCCGAGGATGACGAATGTGGCGGCGGGGTGCCAAAAAATAAGGCCGCTCCGGTTTCCGGAACGGCCTTATTCTCCGTATCGTCTTAATGACGCGCTAAGCGTCGTCGTCCTTCTTCTTCCCGAAAAGGGATGCGGCAAAGCCGGCGGCAAGCGCGGCCATCAGCATCGGCTGGGATTGCAGCAGACTGAGGCCGAAGGCGATATTGGCCTGCATGTCGAGGCGCCGGCGACGGGCGCGGCGATCCTCGATGCGGTTCCAGATCATCAGCGCCACCAGCACGATCAGCCCGAGCAGCAATGCGCCGCCGGCGACGAACAGGGCGGCGACTTCAGGCGGATGATGCCGCGCCAGCCGCAACGCCAGCGCGATCAGACCGAACATATAGGCGGTGAGGAAGAGGAGGACGGAAATCCCGATCATGATGCCGCTGCGCTTGGCGCGCGCAACGGTTCTCGTGACGTTCAAGGCGGCGATCTGGCCGATCAGGCCGAGCAAACCCTTCATGGGGATCAGCGCCGTGCGAGCAGGGCGACGACCAGGCCGAACGCCGCGGCGGCGCCGATCGTCGCCAGCGGATGCCGGTGCACGGTGCTGCGCACCTGTGCCTCGCTGCGGCCGTAGAGGTCGCGCAATTCGCCAAGAATTTCCTCGCCGGACTGGATGAGGTCGTCGACGCCGGCTTCCGCCTTGCGGCGGGTGCGCCGGCCCTGGTCGCGGCCGCGCTCGCGCAGATTCTTACTCAGCGAGGCCAGTTCGGCCTTCAGTGCCTCAACCTGATCCTCAAGCGTTTCCTCGATCGAATCCAGCGTGCCGGATTTCTTGCTGCCGCGAACGGATTGAAGGATGGACGGTGCCATGGGGAGCGCTCCTGAACTTGGGGCCACGAAGGGGCGTGAAACTCGACATCCGGCGCGACCTCGGCAGGCCGGTACTGACGGATGCGCGAGACAAACGCACAGATCCCGCAAAAGTTCCGGCCAGCCGCCGCTTTCTCAGGCGATGGCGCTTTGCGGCAGGACGAAGGGCGAGCGATCCGCCGGTGTCTGGTTCACCTTCAGCGCGCAACCGAAGACATGCTGGAGGATATCGGTGTCGATAACTTCGGCCGGCGTCCCGGCGGCGGCGATCTCGCCCTTCTTCAAAAGGATCAGGCGATCGGCAAAATGCGCGGTCAGGTTGAGGTCGTGCATGACGGCGATGACACCGCCGCCCTGACGGCAGAAGGTTTTTGCCAGCGCCATGATCGTCAACTGGTGGCTGATGTCGAGGCTGGAGACCGGCTCGTCGAGCAGCAGCCAGCAGGGCTCGCCGTCGCGCACGGCCTGCGGGATCTGACAGAGCACGCGGGCAAGCTGCGCCCGCTGCTGCTCGCCGCCGGACAGTTCCTGGTAGTAGCGGCCCTCGAAGCCGGCGAGATCGACCGCGGCCAGCGCCTGGGCGATTTGTCGCGCCGCCTCGGCATTCGGCCGGGCGCCGCCGGCGGTCAGGCCGAGGCCGACGACCTCGCGGGTGGTGAAGGGAAAGGAGATGGTGCTCGCCTGCGGCAGAACGCCGCGCAAACCCGCCAGCTTCCAGCCGGGCAGGTTGCGGATGTCGGCGCCGTTGATGCGCACCGTGCCGCCATAGGCTATTTCGCCGGTGATCGCCTTCAGCGTCGTGCTCTTGCCGGAACCGTTGGGGCCGGCGATGGCGGTCAGTTCGCCGGGGCGGGCCTGCAGGGACAGACCATGCAGGGTGCGCCGCCCGCCAAGCGTGACGGTCAGGTCTGAAACGTCGATCATGGGGATTACATTCCCAGCCGCGCGCGGTTGCGCAGCAGGATCCACAGGAAGAAGGGACCGCCGACGGCCGCCGTGATGATGCCGATCGGCAGTTCGGCAGGCGCAACGACGGTGCGCGCCAGCATGTCGGCGCCAATCAGCAGCGTGCCGCCGAGCAGGGCGGAGGCCGGCAGCAGCGCGCGGTGATCCGGGCCGATGGCGAGCCGCAAGAGATGCGGCACGACGATGCCGACGAAACCGATGCCGCCGCTGACGGCCACCGCCGCACCGGTGGCGGCGGCGACACCGACGATGGCGACGTTCTTCAGGCGTTGCACCGGCACGCCCATGTGGAAGGCAGCGGCTTCTCCCAGCGCCATGGCGTTCAGCCCGCGGGCGAGGAAGGGCATCAGCAGAAGCGAGGCGGCCATGATCGGGCCGGCGGTAGCGATCTTGGCCCAGGTGGCGCCGGCAAGCGACCCCATGCTCCAGAAAGTCAGGTCGCGCAACTGCTTGTCGTCGGCCATGAAGATCAGGATGCCGGTCAGCGCCATGGCGAGCGCGCCGAGCGCGATGCCGGCGAGCAGCATGGTGGCGACCGACGTCTGGCCGCCTTGCGTCGCCACGCGGTAGAGAATGACGGTCGAGACCAGACCGCCGGCAAAGGCGGCGAGCGGCAGCGCGAAGCTGCCGAACATCGCGACAACGGGGGCGACCATGCTGGTGCCGAGCACGATGACCGTGACCGCTCCCAGGCTGGCGCCGGAGGAAACGCCGATCAGGCCGGGATCGGCCAGCGGATTGCGAAACAGTCCCTGCATGACTGCGCCGGAAACGGCGAGCGCCGCGCCGATCAGAAAACCGAGCAGGGCGCGGGGCAGGCGGATGTCGAAGACGATGATGCGGTCGCGGGTGCTCATCGCGCCGTCGGCGGCATTCGGATCGGCCATGGCGCGCAGCACATCGATCACGGAAGCATCGGAGGCGCCTGTCGTGATCGACATCAGGATGGAGAAGACCGCCGCCGCCAGCAAAGCGACAATGGCGATGCGGGCGATGCGGGTGCGGTCGCCGTCGCGATATTCGCTCATGGCGCGCTCGAAAAACCGCATGAGCCCGCGCTCCCCATCCGCCGCCTGCTGGTAGGCCATGGCTTATCCTCCGTAGACGCGGGCGATCAGGTCGCGGATGGCGCTTGCGGTGCGCGGGCCGAAGCCGAGCAGATGCAGGCCGTCCATCCTGATCACCGCCTTGTGGACGGCGGCCGGCGTCAGGCCGAGCGCCGGATGGGCGACGATTTCCTGGACTGTGGCGTCATGGTTGCCGCCGCGCTCCATCATCAGGATGACATCCGGTTTTGCTTCGACGATCGCCTCGTCGGTCATCGCCTTGTAGCCGGGGAAATCGCCGGCGGCGTTGACGAGGCCGGAAAGGCGGATGATGCCGTCGGCGGCGGTGCCGGTGCCCGATGCCATGACCTTGCCGTTCTGCAAGCTGAGGATGAACAGCACACGCTTGCGCTCGGCCTGCGGGCGCGCTTCCGCCGCGGCGATCGCCTTGTCGAGATCGGCGGCGACGCTGTCATGCAGCGTCTTGGCCTTGTCCTCGACATGCAGGACGGCGCCGATGGTGTCGATCTTCTCCAGGATGCCGTCTCGGCTGAACTTGTCCGGCACCATGGCGACGGGGACGCTGGCGCTTTTCAGCACCGCCAACGCATCCGGCGGACCGGAGCCCTCGATGGCGAGGATGGCGGTCGGGTTTGTGGCCAGCACGCCCTCCGGCGAAAGCTGGCGCATGTAGCCGACATCCGGAAGCTTCAAGGCCTCGGGTGGATAGAGGCTGGTCGAATCGCGGGCGATCAGCCGCTTTTCCTCGCCGAGCGCATAGACGATCTCGGTGACCGCGCCGCCGATGGAAACGATGCGGGAAGTGTCGACCGGCTTTGCCTCTTCGGCATGGGAGACGAGCGGCAGCAGCGCCAGCGCGGCCGTCAGCGCGAGCGTGCCGAGGCGGGAAGAGATGGACGGGGAGGATCGCATCTGGCCGCTCTACCTCAGGCCGCGACGCTGGTCTGCGCGCGCGGCAGCGCCTCGACGATGGCGCGCCAGTCGGCGCGTTCGCCGCCGCCTTCCTTGCGCTTGCCGAAGAACTGGATGATCATCTCGCCCTTGGCGTTGAAGGCCTCGAAGGATGTGACGGTGCCGTCGACGGTCGGTTTGCGCACCGCCCAGGCCTCGGCGATGTGATCCTGGCGCAGATGCAGGTGGAAGCTCGGATCCATGATGTTGATCCACGGCCCCATCGGCTGGACGTTGGAAATCGGGCCGCCATGGATCTGCACCATGCCGCGATTGGCGACGAAGCACATGATCGCGGTGCCGGCATCGGCTGCGGCGCGCAGCATGTCGGCGACGGCGCCGTCCGCCAGCTTCCAGGCATAATCCTCGCCGACGATGCGGATGGCGCGGGCACGGCCGATCTTCAGCTTCTTCAGCATGCCGAAGAACTGGTGGGTGTCGGTCATCTTGCTCCACTGGTCGCGCAGGCTTTCCTGTGTCACGGACGGATCGTCCTCCTCGCTGCTGGCAAGCGTCTCGGCGGTGAAGTCCTGCGACTGGTCGTCGAGACACAGGTCCGCGACGAGGGCACGATAGGCGTCCACGTTCGACGTCGGCCGCAGGTGCAGCTTGAAGACGGCATCGCCGGCCTTGTCGAAATATTGCAGGCTGAGGCGCTCGTTGTCGCCATCCTTCTTGGTGACGGCAAAGCCGTGCGCCCAGACAGTGTTGAAGATGCGCATGTCCATGTTCTCGCCGAGCGTCAGCGACACGTGGTCGGCGATCTTGATGGTCTCGAACTCGCCGATCTTCTCATGCACGGCGCTTTCGTTGCGGGTGAGCGCCATGACCTCGCCCAGTTCCTTGACGCGCTCCAGCAGACGGTTCGGATGGGAGTCGATGCGGGTGGCGGTCAGCCCGACTTCCGCGGCGACCAGCGCTGCTTCCGAAATGCCGAGATTGGCGGCGATGTCGCGCTCGCGCAGCTTGGCGTTCTCGGCGCGGTAGGCGCGGATGTCGGCGGGCGTGGGGGAGATCTGTGCAGTCATGATAAACCTATTTGTTGAGAATGAGCTTGCCCTGGCGGGTGATCTTCATCCGGTAGACGGACCCTTCGTGCAGGATGGCGATTTCCTTGCCGCCGCGAAACAGCTCGGCGGCCTCGATGACCCGCATGTCGCGGGGGAGTGCGGCTGGTGAAACAGGAGCCTCGGGGGCATCGGGGGCGTCGGCAATCATATCGCTGTGGGTATCTCCGGCGCGCGGCCGGCAACGGACGCGACAGGGTGGAAATTATCTTGATTTCATAATTCATGTTTTTTAAGGTGGCAATACAGGACTTGAGTTATCAACTTTATCGGCCGCGCCCCGGGGATCGTCCCGGCTCGCGGCCATGACAGCGTTTAGAGGGACATATGAAGACGTTTGCGATGCAGGCCGCCGCGATTGCGCTGGCGATCTTGCCGGCGGCCGGTGCTGGCGCCCAGGAAGCCAAGCCGGGGCTGGAAGTCGAGCTGAACGCGCTCGCGCCGTCGCAGAAGGGTTGCATGATCACCTTCGTCGCGAAAAACGATATGCCCACGGCCATCGGCAAAATCTCTTTCGAACTCGCCTTCTTCAACGAAAAGAACGTGGTCGACCGCATCACGGTGCTGGATTTCCGCGATCTGCCGGTTGGCAAGAAGCGCGTGCGCCAGTTCGACATGCCCAACGTCAAATGCGAGAGCATCAGCCGCATCATCGTCAATGACACGCCGGTCTGCGAAGGCCCGGCCGCCGGCGAATGCATGAAAAGCCTGACCACACGCTCGCAGATTTCTGTGCCGTTCGAAGGTTGACGCGGCCGGGCGCAGGCCCGGCGAGGTGATGGCGGCAGGCGGCCGCCCGTGTTGAAAGGATCGAGGATGGTCTATTCCAGGAAAATGCGGGCGGACGCCGTTGCCGTTCACACTCTGCCGACCGGGCGGGGCGTCAACGACAATATTCCGGGCCTGGTGCCGGGGCACCAGATGTCCGATCTCGATGGCGTTCCACGCCAGCCCGCGGCCGAGACCGTCATCCATTACGCCCGCATCGCTCAGATCGGCTCCTTCCCCGAAAACGCGGCCGATGCGCCGGCGCAGCCGGCCGAGACGACGATGCCGACGCTCGATGACGGCGCGGAACGCGAGGCGGCGGCGAAGCCGAAGCGCGCGGCGCGCAGCATCGCCGCCGGGCTGATGTCCTGCCTGGCCCATGCCGCTGTCTTCTCGCTGCTGGCCGTGACCATGGTGGCGGTGCCGGAAGAGCCGGTGGAAGAGGCGGGCGCCGTCGTTTCCGTGACCATGCTCGGCGAAAACGAATTCGACCAGCTTGCCGCCGGCGACCCTGAAATCGTCGAATCAGAGGAAGTGCAACCCGAGGAGCTGACGCCCGCCGAGCCGGAGCCGGTGGTGACCCAGCCGGTGCAGGCAGCGCAAGCTGTCGCGCCGACCGAGGTGCAGCCGGAAACGCCGCCGGTCGAGCCGCAGGAGCCGATGGTTTCCAACGAGCCGGACGTCCTGACTTCGATCGTTCCGGCCGAGCCGATGGTCGCCCAGGCAGCCCCTGTCATGGCGCCGGCCGAACCGGTCGAGCCCGTCGAGGCGATGACGCCGACCGCGGTCGCTCCGGTCGAGCCGCAGGACATTCAGCCTCCGGAGCCGGAAAAGCCCGTCGAGCAACCCGTCATCCAGAAGCCCGAACCGAAGAAGCCGGTGGCCCGCGAAAAGCCGGTGGAAAAGCCGAAGCCGAAGAAGAAGCCGACGCCGAAAAAGGCTGGCTCGAAGGGTGACGCCGCCGAAGATCGCAAGCGCGGTTCGGCCGACGGTTCCGAGGCCGCCAACGCCAATCGCGACGGTTCGCGCACTGCGGGCCGCAGCGCCACGGGCGCCGGCAGCGCCGCCGTCGCCAACTATCCCGGCAAGGTGCAGTCGAAGATCCGCCGCTCGGTGCGCGTTCCCTCCGCCTTCCGGCGCGAGCGTGCCTCGATGAGCGTGCGGGTACGGCTGACCATCGTTTCCTCGGGCCAACTCGGCGGCGTTTCGGTGGCGCGCAGCTCCGGCGTTTCCGAGCTGGACGAAGCCGTCGTCAACGGCGTGCGCCGCGCCGCGCCCTTCCCGCCCTTGCCGCCGGAATGGGGCAAGCCGAGCTGGACCTTCACCCAGGAAGTTCAGGTGACCGGCCGCTGAGCGCGGCCGTCACAGGGATGAAAATTCTAAACCTGCGCTGCTTTCGGCGCAGGTTTTTTGTTTTAAATCAATGTTATAAAATATGAGTTATTCGCTCCAGTTTATACTTTACTCCTATAATCAAGTTTAATATGGTGCGCCCGTGCCCGGCCGAGAGTCGGTGGAGCAATTCCCGTCGGAATTGCGTTTGAGAGAGATCGCGGACGGAGAGGGTATGGCCAAGAAATTGCGCAAGCAGAACAACCGCCAGGCAGCGGCGGCGGGCGGCGAGATGGCGGACAAGCGCGGCGGGGCCAGCAGCCTGGATGGACGCAGCTTCCTTTATGTCGGCGGCCGCGACTGCCAGGTGGCGCATCTGAGGGAAATCGCCAGCCGCCACGGCGCCGAGCTCATCCACCATGATGGGGGCCTGCGCGAAGCGGTGTCGCGCATCGATACCGTGCTTCCCTCGGTCGATTGCGTCTTCTGCCCGATCGACTGCATCAGCCACGACGCATGTCTTCGGGTGAAGACCGGCTGCAAGAAGTTCGGCAAGGCGTTCATTCCCTTGCGCAACGGCAGCAAGTCGAGCCTGGAGCGGGCTTTGTTGACGATTCAGGAACGGGAAGCGAACAATGGATGAGAGCAAGCTGACTGGCTTCGGGTTGCTGGGGCTGCATCGCCTGGTGGCGAGCCGTGGCGACGGGCTGGTGCCGGAGCTTTACGATGCGCTGATGCGCGAGGCCCTTTGGCGCGAGGATCATCCGAACGTGGTGAAATTCCCCGCCTGGGCGACGCGCCGTCCCGGCGATGCGGCGGAAACGCCGGTCGAGGCCAAAGTGCTTGCCTTTGCGCTGCCGGTGGTGGAAAAACGGGATGAGCGTCAGGCCCGCTGATCGGGCCGAGACGGAATAGAGTTGGAGGACGAAGGCATGTTCGTGGCGATGAATCGTTTCAAGGTGGCGACGGGTCAGGAAGAGGCTTTCGAAGCCATCTGGCGCAACCGCAATTCGACGCTGAAAGACATGCCGGGTTTCGTGCAGTTCCACATGCTGCGCGGCAAGACGTTTGCCGAAGACGGCTATACGCTCTACGCCTCGCACACCATCTGGGACAGCGAGCAGCATTTTTCCGACTGGACGAAGTCGGAAAATTTCCGCGCCGCCCACCGCAATGCCGGCGACCACAAGGCCATCTATCTCGGGCCGCCGGTCTTCGAAGGGTTTAATGCCGTCGAAGGTATCTGAGTTGTTTCGTTCGGCGCATTTCCGAACGAAAAACCACCTCACACTTTTCCTGGAAATTCTTTACGGCATCCGGGGCCTGAAAAGGGCCCCGACGCCGACCGCCAGCCAGCCGGCCATCATGACGATGCCGCCCGTGGGCGCCGCCATCGGAAACAGGCCGTTGCCGGATGAATGGCGATAGACCAGATCCCCCGCAAACAGCACCGTCCCGAGGCCGAGCAGCAGGCTGGCGGCATTGCCGGTGCGCAGACGCTCGCCGGCGGCGTGGATGGCGACCAGCGCCGGCGCATGCACGAGGCACATCTGCGCCGCATTGCCGAGCAGATGGCCATCCCCGAGATGCGAGGCGGCCGCGGCAAGCGCCACGCCGGTGATGCCGAGCAGGCCGGCCAGCAGCAAAGAGGGCGAGGGCGAGGCAGTGGACGGCATGGTCATTCCCTGTTCTGCATGTGGTGGGCAAGACGCTCGACCGGCGCCCAGATGATATCGCGCAATTTTGCGTTGGCGATGGTCTCCTCCATCGCCAAGCGGAAGCAGAGCAGCCATTCGTCGCGTTCGGCCGGTCCGATTTCCGCGATGAAATGCCGCCGCCGCAGCATCGGATGGCCATGCTTCTCGACATAGACCGGCGGGCCTCCGAGATAGCCGGTGAGATAATCGTAGAGCTTCTGCTGGGAACTGCCGAGATCGGCGGGGTGAAGGGCGCGGCAGCGCGCCGCTTGCGGCAGCGTGTCCATCAGCGTGTAGAAACGCTCGGTGAGCGCGCGCACCGTCGCATCGCCGCCGATGGCTTCGTAAAGCGTGATGGTTTCTGTCATCGCCCCGTCCGTTTCATCGTGTTCATATGGCTTACATGCCGTCTTCTCGGCCTGCATTCAATGGAAAAGCGTCAGCTGCGACCTTTCGGCGAGCCGGCCTCGCCCAGGCGCCTATCTTGACAAAACCGTCCAGACGGTATCTTTATAAGGCATGTCAGAATCGCATCGCCGCAAGAAACAGCCTGAACGTGTCCGCCGGCAACTCGTCGATGTCGCCGCGCGCATCGCTTCCGAGCAGGGGGTGGGCGCCGTCACCCTCGACGCTGTGGCCCAGGCCGCCGGCGTCAGCAAGGGCGGGCTGCTGCATCATTTTCCCGGCAAGCTGCCGCTGCTCGACGGATTGTTCGAGCATCTGGTCGAGGAGTTCGACCGGGCGCTGGCCGAGGAAATGCGCCAAGATCCGGTGGCGCAGGGGCGATTTTCCCGCGCCTATCTGCGCGTCGTCGCCGACCTGCGCGACAACCCGGTCGAAAGCCGGCAATGGGCGGGCCTGACCATGGCGATGCTGAACGAGCCGCATCTGCGCGAGCGCTGGCGGGCTTGGGTCGAGCAGCGCAACACCGATTATGTCGGCACGGATTCCTCCGTTTCCGCTCTCATCGTCCGACTCGCCGCCGACGGGCTCTGGCTTGCGGACGTCACCGATTGCCAGACGATCGACCCGGAGGCGCGCAAGGCGCTGGTCGAGCGACTGGTGGCGATGACGCTGGCCTGACGATTGGAGCAAAGGCCGATGAGCCCGACGATGTTGTATGCCCTTTTGTTCACCGCCATCGGCCTCGAAGTCGCCGGCACGTCGGCGCTGCAGATGTCGCAGCAGTTCACCCGGCCGTGGCCGACGCTGGCAATGATCCTTTGCTATGTCGCCTCCTTCTATTGCCTGTCGCATGTGCTGCGCACCATTCCGGTCGGGCTGACCTATGCGATCTGGAGCGGGCTCGGCATCGTGCTGATCTCGGCGGTCGGTTATTTCTTCTTCCGGCAGACGCTGGATCTGGCGGCGATTATCGGCCTCGGGCTGATCATCGCCGGCGTGCTGGTCGTCAATATGTTTTCCAACAGCATTTCGCATTAAATTGCCGCTGCAACCTCAAGTCCCTCTTGCGTGGCGGTTCCGCATGGCTATTCGATAGCGATGGACCACGGACGACGGGAACAAGTTGCCGCCTCATCGCTTTGGCCCTGACAGCAATTTTTTCCGCATCGCAAATGTCAGAGAGGAGGCCGTCGTGATGGCCATACGCACCGTGGTCTGGGGTGAAAACATCCACGAACAGACGAACGAGATCGTCGCCGGCATCTACCCGAAGGGAATGCATGTCACCATCGCCGAGGCGCTGAACGCCGATCCGGCCATCGAGGCGACCACCGCGACCTTGCAGGAGCCGGAGCATGGCCTCAGCGAAGAGCGTCTCGCCCGCACCGACGTTCTCACCTGGTGGGGCCACAAGGACCACGGCGCGGTTTCCGACGAAGTGGTCGAGCGTGTCGCGCGCCGCGTCTGGGAAGGCATGGGCCTGATCGTGTTGCATTCCGGGCATTTCTCCAAGATCTTCAAGCGCCTGATGGGCACGCCTTGCGCGCTGAAATGGCGCGAGGCCGGCGAGCGCGAGCGGTTGTGGGTCATCAATCCGCGCCATCCCATCGCCGCCGGCCTCGACGAGAGCTTCGTCGTCGAATACGAGGAAATGTATGGCGAGCAGTTCTCCGTGCCGGAGCCGCTCGAAACCGTCTTCATCTCCTGGTTCCAGGGCGGCGAAGTGTTCCGCTCGGGTCTCACCTGGCGGCGCGGCGCCGGCAATGTCTTCTATTTCCGTCCCGGCCACGAAACCTATCCGACCTACCACGACGCCAATGTCCGCAAGGTGCTCGTGAATGCCGTCAAATGGGCCTACAATCCGCAAGGCGACCTGAAATCGATCAACGAGGCTCCGAACGTCCCGGTGGAACAGGCGCTGGAGCCGATCGAGGAGCGCGGACCGAGATTGCACCAGGCCGGCGAGGCCGGTTATCGCTGAGGGAACTTCCATGCGTCTGGTCATTCTCGGAACCGGCGGCATGGCCAATAGCCATGCCAAGAATTTTCAGGCGATCGACGGCGTCGAGGTCGTCGCCGCCGTCGATGTCGATGCCGCGCGCGTCAACGCCTTTGCCGACCTGCACGGCATCGAGCGCCGCTTCATCTCGCTCGACGAGGCGATCGCCTGGGGCGGCTTCGATGCGGCGACCAATGTCACGCCCGACCGCATCCATCATCCGACGACGCTGGCGTTGATCGCCGCCGGCAAGCATGTCATGTGCGAAAAGCCGCTGGCGGAGACCTATGAGAAGGCGCTGGAGATGACGCAGGCGGCCGAAGCCGCCGGCATCATCAATATGGTGAACCTCACCTATCGCAATGTCGCGCCATTGCAGAAGGCGCGCGAGATCGTGCTTTCCGGCGAGATCGGCGGCGTCAAGCATGTGGAGGCCTCCTATCTGCAGAGTTGGCTGGTGTCGCGCGCCTGGGGCGACTGGCGCACGGAATCGCAATGGCTATGGCGGCTCTCCACCGGCCACGGCTCCAATGGCGTGCTCGGCGATATCGGCATCCACATCCTCGATTTTGCCTCCTATGGCGCGGCTGCCGACATCGAACACGTCTTCGCGCGGCTCAAAACCTTCGACAAGGTTCAAGGCGGGTCGATCGGCGACTACAAGCTCGATGCCAATGACAGCTTCACCATGTCGGTGGATTTTTCCAACGGCGCGCTCGGCGTCGTCCATGCCAGCCGCTGGGCGACCGGCCATCTCAACGAATTGCGCCTGCGCATCTATGGCGAGAAGGGCGGGCTGGAAATCAGCCACAGCACGGAAGGCTCGTCGCTGCGCGGCTGCCTCGGCGCAGACGCCGAAACCGCCACCTGGCGCACGCTCGATGCCGGCATGGTGCCGACCAATTACATGCGCTTCGCCGATGCAGTGCGCACCGGCATTCCGCCCGATCCCGCTTTCCGCCACGCAGCCGACCTGCAAAAAATCCTCGATCTCGCCATCCTCACCGAAAAGGAGCGTTGCGAGCGCGGCATCGTGTAGCAGCGCCCGTCATCCTGTTGAAACAGGCTTGCGATAGCCTTGCTCTCGTGCGCATTGTAGCCGCGGTGCGCAGTCGACCTTAGCAACGATTCGTTTCACGCAGCCAAGCTGCCGGACAGAGGATGATGCCCCATGTCCTATACACCGATTCATCGCGTCTTGCCCGCCCTGAACCCGGACGACCTTGCGGTCGTCGCGCGGGTTTTCGAACGAGTCTGCGCCGATTGCAACGAGCCGACCAGCAGTTTGGTTGCCGCGCGTTGCGCCGGTACGCTGATCCGCTCCTTTCAGCGCGGCATCGCCGAGGAGGAGATGCTGCTCGATATCGGCCATGCGGTCTTGCGCTCCTGAACTTGTCCTGGCACGATTGCGCGCGGACCCGACGCAATCTTCGTTTGGCAAATGTCGCCGCTGCGGCTATGCAAGGGCCATGTCCGACAACGTCATCAAATTTCAGCCCCGCCCGAAACCGCAGCCGCCACGGCAGACGCCGCCCTGGGCGAAACGCCTGCTGGTGGTGCTGGCCATCGCGGCCTTCTTCATCGCTGCCTATGTCTATTTCGCGCTGACGGGTGCGGCCGCCGGCGTGTGATGTTCTTCAGGAAAACAGCGGGATGCAACGTTTTACGCAAGCAATGCGAAAGCGCTTGATCGATATTCAGCGGTTTTGGCAAGCGCCCTGGTATGGCCGCTTTGGCGGATCGATGGCTCGCCGGCAGCCGCGGATTAAGCAGCGCGTTCACCTCGCCGCCTGGTTCCATTCCTTCCGCAGGATGGCTACTGAATCGTGTTCCCGTAAATGGGAATGCCGCCGTCGTCTTTCTTGAACGATACGAATTCCTTGAGCAATCCTTCCCAGTGCATTCCCAGTTTCTCGCATAGCCGCTGGGAGGACGTGTTGTGGTCCTCCACAGAGGCATAAAGCTGCCGCGCTGCCCGCGCTGTGAAAAGATGGGCGAACAGCGCTGTCGCGGCTTAGAAGGCATAGCCGGCTCCGCCGAACACCGGATTGAAATTCCAGCCGACGGAGAAGGTATCGCCATCTTCGTGAACCGCCAAGGGATCGCCGACAAGCCTGTTGGGTTCCTTCAAGAATAGACTAAGCAAAGAAGCCGGGAAGTGGAATAGTGGCGCACCCGACAGGATTCGAACCTGTGACCTTTGGAATCGGAATCCAACACTCTATCCAGCTGAGCTACGGGTGCATCCGTGAGCGGCGAAGATTCGCCGTCGTGCTGGTGTAGGGTTCTTAGCTCAGGATGGGCGGGGCTTCAATCTGAAAATGCCTGCCGGATGCGATTTACAGTGGGTGGAATGTTACCGTAAAGTTCGTCCGGGTGTGCAGGGCGGGATTTCGTTTGAAGGCGTTCCGGGGTAGAGCTGGGAAAACGTCCTTTCGGGAAGCCAGTGCCATGCAGTTGATCGATCCGAGCCATCCGTTCTACCGACCGCTCTGGATCCGATTGCTGGTCGTCGGGTCCTGTACGGCGTGGACGGCGGTCGAAGCCTATGCGCGGCAGCCTTTCTGGGCGGTCATCACCGGGGCTGCGGCGGTCTATTCAGCCTATATGCTGCTGTTCACCTACAAGCCGGCCCCTGAAGCGCCTGCCGCGCCGCCGTCTTCAGACAGCAACGGGCCGGAGCAGCCCTAACACGCGACGCTTCTTGGACCGGAAAACCGCCGCACTTCTCCTGGAAATGCCTTAACGGCCTGGCTGGAGGCGGCGCAGGGCTTCGTCGACCATCAGGTTGGCGACGGTCATGCGGATATTGGCCTTGTCGCGATAGGGTTCGGAAAAGCCGTCGGGATGGTTCTTCCTGGCAAAGGCGCGACGCTTGTCCTGAAGGATTTGCACCGTATCGTCGGGGGCGAGGGCCAGATCCTCCGATATCTCGGCAAGCGTCAGGCGCAGCAGGTGCGGCGGTATTTGCGGTTCGGGCGGCGGCGGGGCGTCGATCCCGTCAAGCGCGTCGCGATAGCCGCGGTCCAGGCTGCCGCGATGGTCGGCGCCGGGTTCGAAAACGGCGCCGACAAAGCCGCCGCCGAAGGCGGAAAGGCTGGGTTGGGCGGCGGGCATTCCGTCTTCGTCCTCCGATTCGCACTCCTGCCTCAGCCGGTCGAGAACGGATTCGAACAGCGATTTTCCGAACAGCACGGGCCGCTTCCTTTCTTCCCTGTGAAGCGACGCGAAGGCTAAGAGGTCAAAGTGGCGCGAAACTGGTGGTTTCGGACAGGATGCGCGACTGCTCCAGGATCATGTCGTAAAGCAGGCGGGCGCTGGGCGGAAGCGCGCGTTCGCGCATGGTGATCAGGCTGTAGGGCTTGACGGTGATGTCGAAATCGGCAGGCAGGATGCGGATTTCGCCGGCGCGCGAACTCTGCCCGACCAGGAACTGCGCCATGTCGAGGGCAACGGGAGCGATGGCGTTGGAATCGCGAATGACGGCGACCGTCAGCAACAGCGAGGTCATGTTGATGATGTTGGCCGGCATCGGCAGGTCGGCGCGCATGAAGATATCCTCCAGCGTGCGGCGCAGCAGCGTGCCTGGCGGCTGGAACACCCAGTCGTAGCGGGTCAGGTCAGCAAGGCTTGCAAGCCCCTGCTTCAACAGCGGATGGCCGCTGCGCACGATCAGGCAGGCGCGCTCGACGCCGATCTCATGCATATGGAATTGCTGGGGATTGATGTCTTCTGGAATGCGGCCGAGGATGAAGTCGTGGCGCGCCGCCATCAACTCGCGGGCGAGAATGTTGCTGGTTTCTACCTGAACGTTGATCTCGATGCCGGGATAGGCCGAGGTCACCCGGCGCACGGCAGGCACGACAAGGCTGAGCGCCGGCGCGGTGACGGCGCCGACGAAGACCGAGCCGCCGCGCCCGGTGCGCAACTCCGAAAGCTCGCGGCCGGCCTCGCGCAGTTCCAGCAGGATTTTTCGAGCGCGCTTGGCAAGGGCGGCGCCATAGGTGGTGAGCACGACGCCGCGGGCGATGCGTTCGCATAGGGGTGCGCGCACGATCGCTTCCATTTCCGAGACCATGCGCGAGGCCGCCGGCTGCGACATGTGCAGCGCTTCGGCCGCCGCCGAGACCTGCCCGAGATCTTCCAGCGCCACCAGCATCTGCAGATGGCCGAGCTTCAGGCCGCTCTTAATCAGGGTGGGGCCGTCACTGTCCTGGCCGTGTACCTTGCCGGAATTCGCTATCGGGACGTGCATACTCATGAGAAGGGCTGTTTCCGGCAAATGCCATTTAAAACGTTGCAAACGGAGGCATTATATCAATTTTGGTATGCGATATGCAAGATATCGTATTTGACAGGTATGGGAAAAAAGACGAGGTTGCAAAGTGTGTGCTGGAGCAGCTCAAGCGGCTGGCGGGACGGGGAGACGCTGGCAGACACAGCCCGACGGGCGACGACGCCTTTCGTCACCGGCCGGCCACGGACCGACTTGCGGGCTTTCCGGCCTGTTTATTGCCACTCAGGGAGAGAGACATGAAAACCCTTCTTTCGTTGTTCGCAGCGACCGCGATCAGCGTCGCTTCGTTCGTCATGCCGACGCTGGCCGCCGACAAGGGCGTGGTCGGCATCTCGATGCCGACGAAGACGTCGACGCGCTGGATCTCGGACGGCGAGACCATGGAAAAGCTGTTCAAGGATGCCGGCTACACGCCGGACCTGCAGTTTGCCGATGACGACATTCCCAACCAGCTCGCCCAGATCGAGAACATGGTCACCAAGGGCGCCAAGGTTCTGGTCATCGGCGCCATCGACGGCACGACGCTGTCGGACATCCTGCAGCGCGCCCATGACGCCGGCGTCAAGGTCATCGCCTATGACCGTCTGATCCGCGACTCTGCCAATGTCGACTATTACGCCACCTTCGACAACTTCCAGGTGGGCGTGTTGCAGGCGACGACGCTGGTCAACGGCCTGAAGGCGAATTTCGCCGACACCAAGCCGTGGAACGTCGAACTGTTCGGCGGCTCGCCGGACGACAACAACGCCTTCTTCTTCTATGACGGGGCCATGTCCGTCCTGCAGCCGTTGATCGACAGCGGCGACATCGTCGTCAAGTCCGGCCAGAAGGGCATGGAACAGGTCGGCACGCTGCGCTGGGACGGCGCCGTCGCCCAGGCGCGCATGGAAAACCTGCTCTCCTCGACTTATACCGATGCGCATGTCAACGGCGTTCTCTCGCCCTATGACGGCCTGTCCATCGGCATCCTTTCGGCCCTTAAGGGCGTCGGTTACGGTTCCGGCGACATGAAGATGCCGATCGTCACCGGCCAGGACGCCGAGCTGCCCTCCGTCAAGTCGATCCTTGCCGGCGAGCAGTATTCGTCCATCTTCAAGGACACGCGCGAACTCGCCAAGGTTTCCGTCAACATGGTCAACGCGCTGATGGAAGGCAAGGAACCCGAGGTCAACGACACCAAGACCTATGACAACGGCGTCAAGGTCGTTCCCTCCTACCTGCTGAAGCCCGTCGCCGTCGACAAGTCGAACGTCAAGGACGTGCTTGTCGGCGCCGGTTACTACACCGCCGACCAGATCGACAAGTAATCGCATCTGCAAGCCATGAGGGAATCCGCGCGAGACGCGCGGATTCCCTTCGGACTCGGAGGTCTATCGCCGGCCGGATCGCGCGCATTTCCAGGGAAATACCGGTTTTCCATCGAGAAATGCCCGAACAGAACCGGGCGGTCAGGGAATGCCTGACATGGAAAACATCATTCTCGAAATGCGCAACATCACCAAGACGTTTCCGGGGGTGAAGGCTCTCGACAACGTCAGCTTCAAGGTCAGCGAAGGCGAGATCCACGCGCTGGTCGGCGAGAACGGCGCCGGCAAGTCGACCCTGATGAAGGTTCTGAGCGGCGTCTATCCCGCCGGAACCTATGAGGGTGAAATCCACTACGACGGCAAGGTCCGCGCCTTCAGCACGATTTCCGACAGCGAGGAACTCGGCATCATCATCATCCACCAGGAGCTGGCGCTGGTGCCGCTTCTGTCGATCGCCGAAAATATCTTTCTCGGCAACGAAATCGCCCAGAAGGGCGTCATCGACTGGCGCGAGACCTTCGCGCGCACGAAGGAACTGCTCGCCAAGGTCGGCCTCAACGAGGCGCCGGCGACGCTGATCACCGATATCGGCGTCGGTAAGCAACAGCTCGTGGAAATCGCCAAGGCGCTGTCGAAGAAGGTGCGGCTGCTGATCCTCGACGAACCGACCGCCTCGCTCAACGAAACCGACAGCCATGCGCTGTTGCAGCTGCTGATGGAGTTTCGCCGCCAGGGCCTGACCTCAATCATCATTTCGCACAAGCTGAACGAGATCAAGCTGGTCGCCGACAAGATCACCATCCTGCGCGACGGCGGCACCGTGGAGACGCTGGACTGTCATACGCAGGACATCAGCGAGGACCGCATCATCAAGGGCATGGTCGGCCGTGACATGGAGGATCGCTATCCGCCGCGCGAGCCGGATATCGGCCCGACGCTGCTGGAGGTGAAGAACTGGAACGTCTATCACCAGCAGCATCGCGACCGGAAATTCCTGCATGACGTCAATTTCCATGTGAAGGCCGGCGAAGTCGTCGGCATTGCCGGGCTGATGGGCGCCGGGCGCACCGAGACGGCGATGAGCATCTTCGGCCGTTCCTGGGGCCACAAGATCACCGGCGAAGTGCTGATGCACGGCAAGCCGGTGGATGTCAGCACCATTCCACGCGCCGTCGAGGCGGGGCTCGCCTATGTGACGGAGGACCGCAAGCATCTCGGCCTGGTGCTGATGAACAACATCATGCACAACACCACGCTCGCCAATCTCGACGCCGTGGCCAACAACGGCGTGATCGACGACCGGCGCGAGATGCAGGTGGCGACCGATTATCGCAAGCGACTGCGCATCCGCTCGCATTCGATCTACCAGGAAACGGTCAACCTCTCCGGTGGCAACCAGCAGAAGGTGGTGCTGTCGAAGTGGCTGTTCACCAATCCGGAGGTGCTGATCCTCGATGAACCCACGCGCGGCATCGACGTGGGGGCGAAATTCGAGATCTACTCCATCATCAACGAGCTTGCGGCGGAGGGGAAGGGCGTCCTGATGATTTCGTCGGAAATGCCGGAACTGCTGGGCACATGCGACCGCATCTATGTGATGAACGAAGGCCGCATCGTTGCCGAGCTTGCCAAGGCCGAGGCAAGTCAGGAATCGATTATGCGCGCTATCATGCGCTCCGGGGAGAAACATTAATGGCAACGGCGAGCGAAACCGACGCAAAAAACACGGCTTCGATCGGAAGCTACCTGCGCAACAATATTCGTGAATACGGCCTGCTGGTGGCGCTGGTCGTGATCATGGCGCTGTTCCAGGTCATTACGCAGGGCGTTCTCTTCCGCCCGGTCAACATCACCAACCTGGTATTGCAGAATTCCTTCATCGTCATCATGGCGCTCGGCATGCTGCTGATCATCGTGGCCGGGCATATCGACTTGTCGGTCGGCTCGATCGTCGCCTTCACCGGCGGGTTGTCGGCGATCATGCTGGTCAAATGGGGTATCCATTTTGCCATCGTCGTGCCGGTGTGTTTGATCCTCGGCGGCCTGGTCGGCGCTGCGCAGGGCTATTGGGTGGCCTACCAGAAGATTCCGTCGTTCATCGTGACGCTGGCGGGCATGCTGGTCTTCCGCGGTCTGACCTATCTGGTGCTGCAGAACCGCCCGATCGGCCCGTTCCCGCCGGACTTTCAGAGACTGTCGACCGGCTTCGTGCCGGATCTCTTGTATTTCGCCAATCCGGCCCCGGAAACCATCACCAACTTCTTCGCGCTGGTCGTCGTCGTGGCGCTGGTGGCGGCGGCCGTCTATTTCGGTCTGCGCAACCGCGCGGTCAATGCCAAGCACGGCACCGAGAATGAGCCCTTCGTCTTTTTCGCGTTGCAGATGGTCATCATCGGCGCTGTCGCGATCTTCATCGGCTTCCAGCTCTCGACCTATCGCGGCTTCCCGAACGTGCTGGTGGTCATGGCGCTGCTGATTGCCCTCTATACCTTCATCACGAACCGCTCGACCATCGGCCGGCGTATCTATGCCATGGGCGGCAACGAGAAGGCGGCGAAGCTTTCGGGCATCAACACCGAGCGGCTGACATTCTACGCCTTCGTCAACATGGGCGTGCTGGCCTCGCTCGCCGGCATGATCATCGCTGCCCGCCTCAACTCGGCGACGCCCAAGGCCGGCGTCGGCTTCGAGCTCGACGTCATTGCCGCCTGCTTCATCGGCGGCGCCTCCGCCTCCGGCGGCGTCGGCAAGATCACCGGCGCGGTCATCGGCGCCTTCATCATGGGCGTCATGAACAACGGCATGTCGATCATGGGCCTCGGCATCGATTATCAGCAGCTCGTCAAGGGGCTCGTGCTGCTCGCTGCCGTCTTCTTCGACGTCTATAACAAGAACAAGGGCTGAGGCCCCAAGGCTCCAGCCGCACTGCATACATCATGGAGATGGGCAGTCCCGCCGCATAACGCGGCGGGAACGGACAGGCTTTGCCTGAAGCATACTATATTTCGCATTTCCGGACGGAAAACCGATCTCCACTTTTCCGCGAAATGCTCTGAAAGGAACGAGACAATGCTGATATCGCAGATCAAGGATAAGGATGGAAAGATCGCCGTTGCAGTGCGCGGCGGCCCGGGCGAGGCGGCGCGCATCGTCAATAGCGCGGAGAGCGTCTATGCATTGGCGCTGGAAGCGGCGAATGGTGGCAAGCGCTTCGCCGATGTCGTCGCAACCCATGGGCTCGGCGAGAGCGTCGATCTCGAGGCCGTCTATGCCGAGGGGCGTTTCCTGCCGCCGATCACCCATCCCGATCCGGCGCACCTGCACCTGACCGGTACGGGCCTCACCCATCTCGGTTCGGCTGCGACGCGCGATTCCATGCACAAGAAGGCGAGCGAGCAGGCCGAGGAGACCCTGACCGACTCGATGAAGATGTTCCGCATGGGTCTCGAAAACGGCAAGCCGGCCCTTGGTGAAAAGGGCGTGCAGCCGGAATGGTTCTACAAGGGCAACGGCACCCAGGCGGCGGCCCCTGGGGGCAATCTCGTCTCGCCCTCTTTCGCGCTGGATGGCGGCGAGGAACCGGAAATGGCCGGCATCTACATCATCGCTGACGACGGTATGCCGTTCCGCCTTGGTTTCGCGCTCGCCAACGAATTCTCCGACCATGTGACCGAGCGCATCAACTATCTCTATCTCGCCCATTCGAAGTTGCGCCCGGCGAGCTTCGGTCCGGAAATCCGCATCGGCGCCGCGCCCGACGACATCAGGGGTGCATCGCGCATCCGTCGCGGCGGCGAACTGATCTTCGAAAAGCCGTTCCTGTCGGGCGAGGCGAACATGTCCCATACCTTCGCCAATCTCGAATACCATCATTTCAAATACGACCTGTTCCGGGCGCCTGGCGATGTGCATGTTCATATGTTCGGCACGGCGACGCTCTCTTTTGCCGACGGCATCAAGCCCGAGGAAGGTGATGTCTTCGAAATCGAGGTCGCCGAATTCGGCCTGCCGCTGCGCAATGCGCTAAGCGTCGCCCCCGAGGACGACATCGTCGTGCGCCAGCTCTAACCCATGACAATTTGCCGGCGGTTCCGCTCCCGGGAAACCCGGCAAAACCGAGGATGAAACCCATGAAGAAGAAAGCCGAATGGCCCCGCAAGCTGCGTTCCTATGACTGGTTCGGCGGCACGGGCAAGAACGCGATCATGCATCGCTCTTGGATGAAGAACCAGGGCCTGCCCGCCGATACCTTCGACGGCCGACCGATCATCGGCATCTGTAACACCTGGTCGGAGTTGACCCCCTGCAACGCGCATCTTCGCGATCTCGCCGAGCGGGTGAAGCGCGGCGTCTACGAGGCCGGCGGCTTCCCGGTCGAATTCCCGGTGTTTTCGACCGGTGAAAGCACGCTGCGCCCGACCGCGATGATGTTCCGCAACCTCGCGGCCATGGATGTCGAGGAATCGATCCGCGGCAATCCGGTCGATGGCGTCGTGTTGCTCGGCGGCTGCGACAAGACCACGCCCAGCCTGCTGATGGGCGCTGCGTCCGTCGATATCCCCGTTATCCTGGTGTCCGGCGGCCCGATGCTGAACGGCAAGTGGCGCGGCAAGGATGTCGGCTCCGGCACCGCCGTCTGGCAGTTCTCGGAAATGGTGAAATCCGGAGAGATGAGCCTGGAAGAATTCATGGATGCCGAGCAGGGCATGGCGCGTTCGGCAGGCAGCTGTATGACCATGGGCACGGCCTCGACCATGGCGTCGATGGCCGAGGCGCTCGGCATGACGCTGCCGGGCAATGCCGCCATTCCCGCCGTCGATGCGCGGCGCCGGGTGATCTCGCAGCTTTCCGGCCGCCGCATCGTCGACATGGTCAAGGAAGACCTCAAGCCGTCGGACATTCTCACCAAAGAGGCTTTCGAGAACGCCATCCGCGTCAATGGCGCCGTCGGCGGCTCGACCAATGCCGTGCTGCATCTCCTGGCGCTCGCCGGCCGCGTCGGCGTCGAACTGACGCTGGACGACTGGGATCGCCTCGGCCGCGATGTGCCGACCATCGTCAACCTGCAGCCGTCGGGCAAATACCTGATGGAAGAGTTTTACTATGCCGGCGGGTTGCCGGTGGTCATCAAGGCGGTCGCCGAGATGGGCCTGCTGCACAATGATGCGATCACCGTGACCGGCGACACGATCTGGAACGGCGTCAAGGACGTGGTCAACTACAACGAGAACGTCATCGTGCCGCGCGAGCGCGCGCTGACGCAATCGGGTGGCATCGCCGTGCTGCGCGGCAACCTGGCGCCCAAGGGCTGTGTGCTGAAGCCGTCCGCGGCCTCGCCGCATCTGATGCAGCATCGCGGCCGCGCCGTGGTCTTCGAAAGCATCGAGGATTACCATGCCCGCATCAACCGCGACGATCTCGACATCGACGAGAGCTGCATCATGGTGCTGAAATATTGCGGTCCCAAGGGGTATCCCGGCATGGCCGAGGTCGGCAATATGGGCCTGCCGCCCAAGGTGCTGAAGAAGGGCATCACCGACATGATCCGCATTTCCGATGCGCGCATGTCCGGCACCGCCTATGGCACCGTCATCCTGCACACCGCGCCTGAGGCCGCCGATGGCGGGCCGCTGGCCTTGGTGGAGACCGGCGACATGATCGCCGTCGACGTGCCGAACCGCTCGATCACACTGGAAATTTCCGACGAGGACATGGCGCGGCGTCGCGCCGCCTGGGTCAATCCGGTCAAGCCGCTCACCGGCGGTTACGGCGGGCTCTATGTCAAGACCGTGATGCAGGCCGACACCGGCGCCGACCTCGACTTCCTCATCGGCCCGCGTGGTTCGGATATCCCGATGAACCGTGACAGCCATTGAGGTTGTGGCACGTCGGTGCGGAAAACCCCTTCTCCCCCCGGGGAGAAGGGGGTCTGAAAGGGACGGACGAGGGGGTGCGAGCGCATGGAATCCTTGAGGTTTCTTGCCTTCGGCATCCCCTTCATCCCGCTGCCGCCACCTTCTCCCGCAAGGGGAAGGGGCTTTGACGCAACGCTTCTATTCCAGCACCCTTGCGCTCTACTCAGGAAAAACGATTAACCCGCCTCGCGCGCCGTTTCCGGCGCATCCTGCCCCTCGGCCTCGCAAAGCTTGCGGATCTGAGGCCATTTCTCGCGGAAAGCGGTGACGCAGGCGGGGTCGAAATGGGTGCCGCTGCAGGCGAGGATCTCGCGGTAGGCCTCCTCGATCGGCCAGGCCTTCTTATAGGGACGCTCCGAGCAGAGCGCATCGAAGACATCGGCCACGGCGACGATGCGGGCTTCGATGGGGATCTGCTCGCCCTTCAAGCCGTTGGGATAGCCGGTGCCGTCCCATTTCTCGTGATGACCGCCGATGATGGCGACGGCGACTCGCGCAAGTTCGGCGGAACTGTTGCGCAGGATGTTGACGCCGATCGGCACATGCTCGCGCATCTTTTCGATTTCATGCGGCTCCAGCTTGCCGGGCTTCAGGAGCAGGGCGTCGGGGATGCCGATCTTGCCGATATCGTGCAGCGGCGTTGCGAGATAGATGTTGCGGCGCCGGATGCGGTCGAGGCCGATGCCCTCGGCGATCAGCTCGGCGACGCCCGCGACGCGCTCTATATGATCGCCGGTATTGCCGTCGCGCCAGGCCATGGCCTGCGCGAGGCACCAGATGATCTCCTGCTCGCGCATGTCGGCGCGTTTCGAGGCGGTGCGTAGCGCCTTGTCGAGATTGTCGGCCTTGTCGGCCAGCGCCAGTTGCGCCTGGCGCAACGCCAGCAGGTTCGAAAGGCGCGCCCTGAGTTCGAGCGGATCGAAGGGTTTGTTGAGGAAATCGGTGGCGCCGGCTTCCAGCGCCTGCAGGCGGATCGAGCGTTCGCGCTCCGACGTCACCATGACGATCGGCACGTTTTCGTATTCGGGACGCTCGCGCAACGTTTTGATGACGTCGACGCCGTTGAGGACCGGCATCATGTAGTCGACGAAGACGATGTCGAAGGTGACGGCTTCGGCGCGTGCCAGCGCCCGGACCGGGCTGGTATAAGTCTCGACCTCGTCCGTCACGAACTGCCGGACAGCCGTTTCGATCGCCAGAAGGCTGGACCTGCTGTCATCGATGATAAGGAGCGGCATTCGAAACCCCCAAAAAATCCGATTCCACGCTGCCGTTTAACCGAGCGTCAAGCGAAACCCTTCCTCCGAAGGTCGCTTGCCGGCATCGGCGGCGGCGCTCTGAAATATCTCCCAATGTTTCAACCGGAGCCTGCATGGCGCCTGTTAAAATAGTCTTGAGGACGGCATGCGAAATGATGGCGCAGGCCGAAGCCGCATTGCGTCGTGCTTAACGAAGGCTAAATTCGGGGCGTAGGATCCGGTTTTACTGCCGGAAGAAACGATGAATGGGCGCCCCATTGCTGCGGCGCGCCGGTTCAATACACGATAATTATATAAGATTATTCTTTTATACTGTTCAGCTCTGCGACTGGCTCTGGCTCATCGCCGCCTCGACGGAGAGCGAGACGGTCATGGTCTCGTCCGCCTCGCCAAGCCGCAGGCCGGAGATCGGGGCGGCGTCGACATAATCGAGGCCGGTCGCGACGCGCACATAACGGCTGTCGGGGCAGATTTTGTTGGCGACATCGAAGCCGACCCAGCCGAGCCCGGCGACATGGGCCTCCGCCCAGGCATGGGAGGCCGTCTGCTGCGTGCGATCGTCCATCAGAAGGTAACCAGAGACGTAACGCGCGGGAACGCCGAGCAGGCGGGCGGCCGCAAGAAAGATATGGGTGTGATCCTGGCAGACGCCAGCCTTGGCGTCCAGCGCCGCTTCGGCGGTGGTTTCCGTGCCGCTCGCCCCCGGTTCATAGGCCACGGCCTCATGAACGGCGCCCATCAGGGCATGCAGGCGCGCCAGAGGGTTGTCGTCAGCGATGCCGCGCGCCAGTTCGCGGATGTGCTTGCCGGGCTTGGTCAGCGGCGTTTCGCGCAGGAAAAGCCAGAGCGGGCAATAGCCGAGATGTTCGCCGAAGACGCCGTTGCGATCCTCGGTCTCGACCTCGCCGGCGGCGACGACGCTGACGGTGTGGTGGTCGCCGCTGATCGACAGCAGTTCGGTCCGGTTGCCGAACTGGTCGTCATAGACGACCTGGGGGTCGGCGCCCTCGACGGTCACGGACCAGTTCAACACCTTTTGCCCCGGCGCGGTCGGCGGCGAGAGGCGCAGCCGCTGCAAGGTGTAGTGCGCCGGGCCGTCATAGGTGTAATGCGTGGTATGGCTGATCTTCAGTTTCATGCCTGTCACCTATCCCCGCCTCACTGGTAGAAGCGGTAGCCCTCGCTGATTTCCTGACCCAACTGATTGTTGCGCTGCACGAAATCCTCGAGGAATTCATGCAGGCCCTTGTCCATGATGTCTCGCACCGACAGCGCCTGCAAGGCGCGCAGCATCGCGTCGGCGGTCTCGTGCGCCGGCAGGCGCTCGTCATATTCCTGTGCGAGATAGCCGAGATTGCTGACGATCTTTTCGTAGCAGTAGCTGAGCGAGCGCGGCATCTGGCCGTTGAGGATCAGGAAATCGGCGATGTTGGCCGGCTTGTACTCGGCGTCATAGACCCAGCTATAGGAGCGATGCGCCGAGACCGAGCGCAGGATTGATTCCCATTGCACGTTGTCGAGCGACGAGCCGACCGCCGAGACCGAGGGCAAGAGCACGTAATATTTGACATCGAGAATGCGGCTGGTGTTGTCGGCGCGCTCGATCAGGGTGCCGATGCGGGCGAAATTATAGAGTTCGTTGCGCAGCATCGAGCCGTGGAAGGCGCCGCGGATCAGGGCGACGCGGCGCTTGATCGCGTCGATGACTTCGGGCAGGTCGGCGGGCTTCACCCGCTTGGCCAGCAGCGTCTTCATCTCGATCCAGCATTCGTTGACCGCTTCCCAGGTGTCGCGGGTCAGGGCCGTGCGCACCATGCGGGCATTGTTGCGTCCGGATTCGAAGCAGGACATGACGCTGGAGGGGTTGGCGCGCTCGCGCAGCAGGTAGTCGATGGCATCGACACTGGTCGTCTTGTCGTGCATTTCGCCATAGGGCTCGCGCACGCCCGCGCTTTGCAGCACCCCGTCCCAGTCGTCGTCGGTAACGCCGCTGCGGGTCAACGACATGCGCAGGCCGGCATCGATCAGCCGGGCGATGTTTTCGGCACGCTCGATGTAACGGAACATCCAGTAGAGGCCATTTGCGGTTCTTCCAAGCATGTCCGTCTCAGTCCTCCAGCACCCAGGTGTCTTTCGTGCCGCCGCCCTGGCTGGAATTGACCACCAGCGACCCCTGCTTCAGCGCCACGCGCGTCAACCCGCCGGGGATGATCTGCACCTTGTCGGAAACCAGCACGTAGGGACGCAGATCCACATGGCGCGGCGCGATGCCCTTCTTGACGAGGATCGGCACGGTCGACAGCGACAGCGTCGGCTGGGCGATGTAATTGGCCGGGCGGGCAGCGAGCTTGGCGGCGAACTCGGCGCGTTCCTTTTTCGACGCCGTCGGGCCGACCAGCATGCCGTACCCGCCGGAACCGTGGACTTCCTTGACGACGAGGTCGGCGAGATTGTCGAGCACGTATTGCAGGCTCTGCGGCTCCGAACAGCGCCAGGTCGGCACGTTTTCGAGCAGCGGCTTGCGGCCGGTGTAGAATTCGACGATTTCCGGCATGTAGGAATAGATCGCCTTGTCGTCGGAAATGCCGGTGCCCGGCGCATTGGCGATGGTGATGTTGCCGGCTCGGTAGACATCCATGATGCCGGGTATGCCGAGCGCCGAATCCGGCCGGAAGGTCAGCGGGTCGAGGAAATCGTCGTCGACGCGGCGGTACAGCACGTCGATGGCCTCGTAGCCGCGCGTGGTGCGCATCTTCACCTTGCCGTCCATGACGCGCAGGTCCGAGCCTTCCACCAGCTCGACACCCATCATGTCGGCGAGAAAGGAATGCTCGTAGTAGGCGGAATTGTAGATGCCCGGCGTCAGCACCGCCAGGCGCGGCTTGCCCTTGCAGCCAGGAGGCGCCAGCGACGCGAGGCTCTGGCGCAGCAGCATCGGATAGTCTTCCACGCGCTGCACCTTGTTGCGGTGGAACAGCTCGGGGAACATCTGCATCATGGTTTCGCGGTTTTCCAGCATGTAGCTGACGCCCGAGGGCGTGCGGGCATTGTCCTCCAGCACATAGAACTGGTCCTCGCCGGTGCGCACGATATCGGTGCCGACGATATGGGTGTAGACGCCACCGGGCGGGCGAAAACCGATCATCTGCGGCAGGAAGGCGCTGTTCTTCTCGATCAGCGCGCGCGGGATGCGCCCGGCGCGGATGATTTCCTGCTTGTGATAGATGTCGTCGAGAAAGGCATTGAGCGCCACGACGCGCTGTTCGATCCCCTGCGCCAGCTTGCGCCATTCCTTGGCCGAGATGATGCGCGGGATGAGATCGAAGGGGATGAGCTTTTCGGCCGAGTCCGCGTGGCCGTAGACTGCGAAGGTGATGCCGGTTTTTCGGAAGATGCTTTCCGCATCCCGGGACTTGCCGATCAGATGCGCGGGGTTCTGTCCGGAATACCACTCGAAATATTGCTGGTAAGGCTGGCGCGGCGCGTCGTCCGCATTCATCATTTCATCAAATGCCAATGGCGCATTCCCCATTTTTTTTCATTTGAATACAACGGAAGAGGCAATGCAAGAACCATGCACAATCGCCATCGAAGTTTTTGAGCGGTGGTTTTCCGGCGTTTTCGCCCGTGGCGGCGCAACCTGCGGTTTTTGCTGGCGAAGAAGACCGGAAGCGATTGGCCGCCGTTTCGGCAAATGCCGGAAAATATGGCAGTGTTGCAGTTCGGTGCCGATCGGCGGGAAAAGGCGATCGGCGGCGTGCGGCGGCGCCATTCGCGTTTTGACGGGGCGGGGGCGGGGGCGTAGAGCCTGACCTGCCGACGCTTGCCAACCCGGGCAATGCCGCAGCACGCTCCCGTTTCCGGAACCATCCATGCTCGATCGTCTTGCTCCCGCCGTGTTCGTGTTCCTATGGTCGACAGGCTGGATCGCTGCTGGTTATGCCGCCATCCATTCGGAACCCTTCACCTTTCTCGCCTGGCGCTACGGCCTGTCCTTCCTCGCCTTCGCGGCGCTGTGCATCGTCGCCGGAGCCCGCTGGCCACGCGACTGGCGGCAGGCCTTGAAGGCGGTCTATTCCGGCATCTTCCTGCATGGGCTTTATCTTGCCGGTCTCTGGTGGGCGGTGGCGCGCGGTGTGCCGGCGGGGCTGTCGGGCATCATCGCGGCGCTGCAACCGCTGTTGACGGCTGTGGCCGCGGCCAGCCTGCTTGGCGAACGCCTGTCGCGGCTGCAGAAACTCGGGCTGGCGCTCGGCTTCCTCGGCATCGCCATCGCCATCTCGCCGAAGCTGACGGCCATCGATCCCGGCAATCTCGGCCAGACGGCGGTGCCGCTCGTCGTCAACCTGCTCGGCATGGTCTCGGTGACCTATGGCACGGTCTACCAGAAGCAGCACCTGCAGGTCGGTGACATCCGGACCATCGCGACGCTGCAATATGTCGGGGCGCTCTTGGTCACCGCGCCGCTGGCGCTGTTTACCGAACGGCTGCATTTCGACGGCTCCTGGCCGGCGATCCTGACCATGCTGTGGTCGATCTTCGGCCTTTCGATGGGCGCCATCGGCCTGCTCCTGTACCTGATCCGGCGCGGACAGGTGTCGAAGGCGGCCTCGCTGATCTATCTCGTGCCGCCGCTGGTCGCGGTCGAGGCGGCCATTGCCTTCGGCGAGCCGCTGACCCTGCCGATGATCGTCGGCACCGTCATCGTGGTGATCGGCGTCTATTTCACCAACCGCCGGCCGATTGGTCGATAATGAAAAACGCCGGCCCCAGGGGACCGGCGTTTCTGATCGTTACACCCGCTCTTAACGGCTGGACGAGCGCTTGGCGCCGCCGTCGCGGCGCGGCTGGCCGCCGGTGCGGTCGGCGAACTTCTGGCGCGGCGGGCGCTTCTGGCCGGGGCGGGCGTGCGGATGGGCCTTGCCGGGCTCGGAGGCGGAAGCCTCGCCGCCCTGACGGCGCTGGCCGTTGCCGTTGCGCGGCTGGCCGCCATTGCCGTTGCCGCCGCGGCCGCGGTTGCCGGAACGGGCCGGCTGACGGTTACCGCCGCCATTGCCGCGTCCGCTGAATTCCGGACGCTCGCCGCCGGCAGTGGTGATCTCGATGCCCATCAGGCGCTCGATGTCGCGCAGCAGATGCGCTTCGTCGGGCGTGCAGAAGGCGATGGCGATGCCGTCGCGGCCGGCGCGGGCCGTGCGGCCGATGCGGTGGACATAGGCATCCGGCACTTCCGGCAGGTCGTAGTTGAAGACATGGCTGACGCCGGGGATGTCGATGCCGCGCGCGGCGACGTCGGTGGCGACGAGGATGCGGATTTCGCCGTCACGGAAGGCCTTCAGGGCGCGCTCGCGCTGGCCCTGGCTCTTGTTGCCGTGGATCGAGGCGACGGCATATTCCTTTTCCGCCAAGTGCTTGGACAGCTTTTCCGCCGTGTGCTTGGTGCGCATGAACACCATGGCCTGCGCCTGCGGATTGTCGTTCAGCGTCTTCTTCAGAAGCTCGGTCTTGTCGTTCTTGCCGGCGAGGAAATGCACATATTGCTCGACCTTGTCGGCGGCTTTGCCGGGCGGCGTGACCTCGACCTTGACCGGGTCCTTCAGGAAGCTGCCGGCGAGATCGGCGATCGACTTCGGCATGGTCGCCGAGAAAAGAAGCGTCTGGCGCTTGGCCGGAACCATGCGGGCGATGCGGCGCAGATCGTGGATGAAGCCGAGATCGAGCATCTGGTCGGCCTCGTCCAGCACCAGATGGGTGACATGGGCGAGCGAGATGGCGTTGCGGTTGATGAGATCGAGCAGGCGGCCGGGCGTGGCGACGAGGATGTCGGTGCCGCGCTCCAGGATCAATTGCTGCTTGTTGATCGAGGCGCCGCCGACGACCTGGTTGATCCGCAACGGCGTCTTCTTGAGGAAGGAGCGCAGGCTGTCGGAGATCTGGTTCACCAGCTCACGGGTCGGCGCGAGGATGAGAACGCGGGTGGTGCGATTGGCCGGGCGCCGGGCGTCCGCAATCAGCATCTCGATGATCGGCAGGCCGAAGGCGGCCGTCTTGCCGGTGCCGGTCTGGGCGAGACCGATCAGGTCGCGTCCCTCGAGCAGCAGCGGAATCGCCTTCTCCTGTATCGGCGTCGGCGTTTCATAACCGAGAGCGGACACGGTCGCGACGATCTGCGCCGACAGGCCGAGCGTTTGGAAATTGGTCAAAATAAATGCCTCTTCGTGGCGCCGGAAGCCATAGCGGGCCGCAGGATTGCGGCTCCGTGGCATCTGGCGTCAAGAACCCCGCGTGAAGTGGGAACTTGTGTTGGAAAGTGCTTTCCAGCGCTCGTGTTTTGTCCGCCACCGTGGCGAAGTCTCTTGGCCGAGCCATCCTCTCTTGCGCGTCAAATCCGGCGCGAACGCTCACGCGGCGTTCGGAGAGGGGAAAGCTGTCGGGCATTTGGAGGTTTTCGGGGCAAATGTCAAGGGCCAAGCAGAAATGACGAAGCCTGCGCGAGCCGCCGCGCAGGCTGATCCGGAAGCGTTCGGGGTGTTCGTGCCGAAGGCTCAGCGAGGGCAGACCTCGACGCGATAGCCGCGACCCCAATAATCATGGCGCCATTCCATGTGGCAGTAACGCGGACGCGGCGGCGGCAGGTAGTCCGGATAATAATAGACCGGACGGCCGTAATAGGGCTGGCTGCCGGCGGCGAGCGCCCCGCCGATGAGGCCGCCGACGGCGCCCGCGGCAAAGCCGCCCCAGAAGCGACCATGGGCGGCGGCGGGCGCGGAGGTCGCGACGCTGGCGATGGCGAGCGTGGTTGCGATCAGGCCCGCAGAGACAGTCTTTTGCAATACGGACATCGTTCGAATCCTTTCTGTTTCGCTCCGAAGAGCCAGGATCGAAGATGATCGCGCAACGTGGCGGAACCACGCCACATTTGCGCCATTGCGGGTTAAATTTCGTTCATGTTCGACGGCCTCAGAAATCGGTCGGCACGCCGCCTTCCGCCTTGCGGCGCGCGACGAAGGCGTCGAGTTCCTCCGAAATGGCCGGGTCGAGCGGCGGCTGCTCGTAATGCTTCAGCGTTTCCTTGAACACCCGGTTGGCGTGGTCGTAGGTCGTGGGACGACCGGCTTCGCTCCAGGTCTCGAAATTGCGCCAGTCCGACAGGATCGGCGAATAGAAGGCGTTTTCGTAGCGCGCCAGCGTATGCGCCGTGCCGAAATAATGGCCGCCGGGGCCGACATCGCGCACGGCGTCGAGGGCCAGCGCATCGGCGCTGACATCGAGCGGTTTCAGGAATTCCGCCACCATCTGCAGCATGTCGACGTCGAGGATGAACTTCTCGAAGGAGGCGGTGAGCCCGCCTTCGCTCCAGCCGGCGGCATGCATGATGAAATTGCCGCCGCCCTGCGTCAGAGCCCAGAGCGACAGGGCCGATTCATAGGCCGCCTGCGCATCCAGCGTGTTGGCGGCATTGGTGTTGGAGGTGCGGTAGGGAAGACGATAGCGGCGCGCGAGCTGGCCGCCGGCGATCACCGCCTTCATGTATTCCGGCGTGCCGAAGGCCGGCGCACCCGTCTTCATGTCGACATTCGAGGTAAAGCCGCCATAGATGACTGGCGCGCCCTTTCGCACCATCTGCGTAAACGCGATGCCGCACAGCGCCTCGGCATTCTGCTGAACCAGCGCGCCGGCGATGGTCACCGGGGCCATGGCGCCGGCCAGCGTGAACGGCGTCACCACCACAACCTGATTGCGCGAGGACATTTCGATGATGCCCTGCAGCATCGGCCCGTCCAGGCGCAGCGGCGAGGAGGAATTGATGATCGTGAACAGCGACGGCTCGCGCTCCATCTGCTCCATCGAGATGCCGCGGCCGATGCGGGCGATCTCGATGCCGTCGAGATTGCGCTGCTGGCCGAGCGAATAGCAGTGGAACGGTTTGTCGGTGAGCTTGACGAGATCGGAGAGACAATCGAGATGGCGCACGGAGGCATGGATATCGACCGGTTCGACCGGATAGCCGCCCGTTGTGTGGATGATGTCGTAGCTCTGCGCCAGTTTGAGGAGCTTGCGATAATCTTCCTGGTTGCCGGCACGGCGGCCGCCGTCGCGGTCGGCGACGAAGGGGGCGCTGGCGATCTGGGCGAAGACGAGATTGTCGCCGCCGATGGCGACGTTGCGCAGCGGATTGCGGGCGTGCAGGGTGAAGGTGGAGGGCGCGTGCGCCACATAGTCCATGATCATGGCGCGGTCGAAGCGCACCCGGTCCTTGCCGGGTGTCACCACGGCGCCGGCCGCCTTCATGCGCTCGCGCGCCTGCGGCAGCATGATGTCCATGCCGATCTCTTCGAGGATGGTCAGCGACGCCTCGTGGATGTCCTCCAGCGCCTCCGGCGACAGAATCCGGCTCTTGTCGAGCGAATTGACCAGATTGAGATAGGCGGAAGCGCCGCTTTTGCGGCTGCGCTCGACCCCGCGGCCGCCGTTGCGGCGACGACGTTCGGGCTGGGCGGCGGTATCGGTTTCAGGCGGTACTGCGGGGCTGATGTCGCTCATGGCAAATCCGATGGTGTGTTCTCGACATGGTTGTCGCAGGAATTTGTCCCTTTTGTCGCCGCTGTTTGCGACAGGAAGCCGACTTTCTTGGGATAGCGCGACATGGCGAACGCGTCGGGCAAGGCTCGGCCTTTATCGCGGTTGGTTAACGCGTTGTTATGCCCGTCGTGATATGCGGGAGGAATGCGCCCGGAAGCGTGGCACCAGAGTGTGGAAGAAATGGCTGGCGAACTGCTCGATATAGCCTGCGAAAGGATCATGCACCTTGAGCGGCCCGCCTATATCAAGGACAGTGAACTGCGCTTCGTCGCCGTGAATGCTGCCTATGCCCGCCTGTTCGGCCGCGCGCCCGACGAATTCCACGGCCTGCGCTCCGAAGATGTCGACGATGTCTCCGACCGGCGCGATGTCGGCGATTGCGAGCGCCGCGCGCTGGTGTTCGGAACCGAGGAGACGGCGTTGTTTGCCGGTGACGGCTGGTTCGACGACCAGGTGGTGGTGATCGAGCGCTTCATGCCGGCCGATGACCGCGCCTTCGTCTTCGGCCTGTTCGGCGCCTGGAACGAGGAGCGAGAGGCGCGGGACGAACCCGTGCTCACCCATGCGCCGGTTCGCGAGGATTTCGAACGCATCCCCGCGCCGCCCGCCTTCACACCGCCGCCACTCGACGCCACCGTCACCGAGGCGCTCGATCTCATCGATATCGGGCTCGGGGTCTTCGACCCGCAGGGGCGGCTGGTTTATTGCAATGCCGGCTTCCGCGTCATCTATGGCGAACCCTGCGGCCATTTCGATCTCGGCGTTACCTATCGGATGCTGCTGGAGCGCATCTACGATTACGGCGTCGCCCGTTTCGGCGACGAGATCGTGCAAGGCTTCGGCACGCGGGAGCAATGGGTTTCCGGCCGCATCGAGCAGGCGCAGCGCCCCCACTACGACAAGGTGGAGCCGGCCTGCGACGGCGGCTGGCTGCGCTGCGTCAACCGGCGGCTCGACGACGGCTCGATGATCGTGCTGCGCCTGGACGTGACTGCGCAGAAGGAGCAGGAACTGGCGCTGCGTCGGCATATCGGCGAAACGGAACTGTTCCGATCGGTGCTGGAAGAGATGCCGGTCGCCGTCTTCATGCGCGACGCGGCCCACCGCCTGACCTTCGTCAACGAGGCCTATGCCGACATGGTTGGCGCGCCGCGCGCCGAATTGATCGGCACCACCGAAGCTGAAGTCTTCGACGATGCCGGCCGGGACTTCCATGCCAAGAACGATGACGTTCTGGAAAACGGCACGCTTATCCAGCGCGACGACGTCCTGCCGCGCCGCGACGGCAGCGTGCTGCCGATCATCACCCGCATGGCGCGCATCGACACGGGAACCGAAAAATACGTGGTCGGTTCCATGACCGATGTCTCGATGCTAAAGGCACGCGAGGCGCAGCTCGAGGAGGCGCGTCTGGAGGCGGAGACCCTGCATCGCGATGTCGGCAGCGTGCTCGAATCCATGCCGGTCGGCATCCTGATCCTCACCCCCGACCTGACCATCGAATTCGCCAACCCTGCCTTTCACGAGATCTGGGATTATCCCGCCGAAACGGTGCTTGCCGGCAGCCCGTTTCGCGATTATGTGCGCTTCAACTTCGACCGGGGCCTTTATGCCTGCTACGGCGAAGATTTCGAGGACGTTTTCCAGCGCCGTGTGCGGGAACTGTGCGACGTCAGTGAAAACGACCAGCGCGAAGTTTCCATCCCCAACGGCAAGACCCTGATCATCACCGCCAAGAACCTTTCCGGCGGCAAGGTGCTGATCTCCTATGTCGATATCTCCGCAGTCCGCGACAGCGAGCGCCGCATGCAGGAGACACGCCGCGAGCTGGAGCGTGTCGGCCAGTTCATGAAGGATGCCACCTGCGTGATGACGCAGGGCCTGATCGTCATGGAGAACGACCTGATTGTGCTGTCAAACGAGGCGGCGGCGCGGATTCTGCATGTTCCGCCGGAGCTGGTTGCGCATGGCGGCAGCGCGTCGGCGATCTTCGATCATTGCGCGGCGCGGGGCGATTTCGGCGGCGATCCGGAAGCGCTCGGCCAGTCCTGGCGCAAGGTGATCGCCGACAAGCATTCCTTCTCCCACGGTTTTCTCGCGGCGGGGCAGACATGGGTGCGCATGGAGGCGAATTTCAGCGGCCAAGGCCACTGGATGTTCGTGCTCAACGACCTCACGGAGATGAAGCGCCGCGAGGAGGAACTGACCGCGCTGCTCGCCCGCAGCGAGGCCGCCGACCGCGCCAAGTCCGAATTCCTCGCCAATATGAGCCATGAGATCCGCACGCCGATGAACGGCGTGCTCGGCATGGCCGAGCTTTTGTCGCGCACCCAGCTCGACACCCGCCAGCGCACCTTCGTCGATATCATCGGCAAATCCGGCAATGCGCTGCTGACCATCATCAACGACATCCTCGACTTCTCCAAGATCGATGCCGGCCAGATGAAATTGCGCAAGGCGCCGTTCGATCCGGTCGAGGCGGTGGAAGACGTGGCGACGCTGATGTCTTCCGCGGCGGCCGACAAGGATATCGAGCTTCTGGTCCGCTGCGGGCCGGATGTGCCGCAGGTGGTCGTCGGCGATGCCGGCCGTTTCCGCCAGATCGTCACCAATCTCGTCGGCAATGCCGTCAAGTTCACCGAGATGGGCTATGTGCTGATCGACGTCACCGCCGAGCCGGACGGCGAGGGCGCGGTACTGCTGGGCCTGCGGGTCGAGGATACCGGTATCGGCATCGCCGGGGAAAAGCTGGACACGATCTTCGAAAAATTCTCGCAAGGTGACGGTTCCTCGACGCGCCGGCATGACGGCACGGGTCTGGGGCTGGCGATCACGTCCGGTCTCGTCGACTTGTTCGGCGGCTATATCACCGTCACCAGCGAGCCGGGGCGGGGATCGATCTTTTCCGTGCGCCTGCCGATGGTCGCACCCGCCCGAAGCGGCGAGGTCAAGGGTCTGCCGGTCAACGTCAATGGCGCGCGGGTGCTCATCATCGACGACAATGCGGTCAGCCGCGGCATTCTTGAGGAGCAGGCGCGGCGCTGGGGGTTCGATGCCTTCGCCACCGGCAGCGGTGAGGAAGCGCTGGCGCTTCTGCAAGCGGCCGCCGATTTCGGGGTGGATGTCGACGCGGTCGTGCTCGATTACCGGGCGCAGGGCATGTCGGGCGCCGATATCGCCCGCGCCATCCGTCGCGAGCCCCGCTTCGACGATCTCGCCATCATCTTCCTGACCTCGATGGATGCCGTCGGCGACGACGATTTCTTCTCGGCGCTGAAGGTGCAGGCGCATCTGATGAAGCCGGCCCGCGCCAAGGTGCTGCGCAGCGCCATCGTCGATGCGGTGCGCGCCGCCCGCATCCGCCGGCTGTCTGCGGCGCCTGACCGGCCGGCGATCACGTCGACCTTATCCGCAAGCGTGGCATCGGCCGCCGCCCAGTCGCAGGCCGGCGGCCTGGATGTGCTGGTCGCCGAGGACAACGAGGTCAATTGCATCGTCTTCTCGCAGATCCTCCAGGGGCTGGATCTCCGCTTCCTGATCGTCAATGACGGGCAACAGGCGCTGGAGGCCTGGCGGGAGCACAAGCCGGGCGTCATCCTGATGGATGTGTCGATGCCGGTCATGAACGGCCATCAGGCGACGCGCGCCATTCGCGCCCATGAAGGCGCGGCGATCGCGCGCGGCGAGACGGTCGAGCCGGTGCCGATCGTCGGCGTCACCGCGCATGCGCACGCCGCCGACCGGGATCTCTGCTTCCAGTCCGGCATGAACGACTATCTTTCCAAGCCGCTCAGCCCGGAAATGCTGGAGGAAAAGATCGGCCGCTGGCTGCCGCGCAAGGCGAAGGCGTCAAGCACAAACTAAATTTCCATTTTATCACATTTCCGGTCGGAAAGCCGGTTCACGCTATATCTGGAAATACTGGCTTGACCCCGCAAAGCATCTCACGCTTGCCAGCAAAGCCCGGCCGGCGCTCGACGGTGAAACCCGCCTGCGCCAGATTGCGGCGCACGAAGCCCGCCGCCGCATAGGTCGCGAAACGGCCGCCGGCGACGGTCTTGTCGTAGAGGGCGCGCATCAGTTCGAGCGACCACATGTCCGAATTGCGCGATGGCGCGAAGCCGTCGAGATACCAGGCGTCGAAGGCTGCATCGAAGTCGCGCACGCCTTCCAGCGCCGGGCCGCAGACGACGGTCAACCGGGTCCGGTCGTCGATGTCGAGCGTGACATGGCCGCCAGGTTCGGCCGGCCACAGCGCGACAAGCGCCTGCCGCTCGCGGTCGATCTCGGGCCAGCGCGACAGCGCCCGGTCGATATCGGCCGCCGCCATCGGATAAAGCTCGAAGGAGACGAAGTGGAGATGGCCGCCCGGCCCCCGCGTTTCCCGCCATTGCCGAAACGTCTCGCAGAAATTCAGGCCGGTTCCGAAACCCAGTTCGCCGATGCGGAAACTCTCTGCCGCCTGCCAGCGCGCGGGCAGGCCGTTCCCGTCGAGAAACACGTAGCCGCATTCCAGCCGGCCGTCGGTCTGGCAATAAAAGTGATCGCCAAAGGCCAGCGAATAGGGCATATCGCCGTCGCGCCAGTCGAGCGCCTGCCCGGCCGGGGCGGGCGTCGTTTCGGAGGTGGTTTCAGTCATGGCTCTTTCTTCGTCCAATGCCGTTCCTGCCGATACGCCGCCGGCGAGCGCCGGTCAATCGTCCGCCGACCTCGTCATCGTCGGCGCCGGCATCATGGGCCTGTGGGCGGCCTTCGAGGCGGGGAAGTCCGGCCTGAAGACGATGCTGATCGATGTGAAGGGTGCGGGGGCCGGGGCAAGCGGCGGGCTGCTCGGCGCCTTGATGCCGCATATGCCGGATCGCTGGTCGGCGAAGAAGCAGTTTCAGTTCGATGCGCTGGTATCGCTGGAGGCGCGCATCGCCGAGCTGGAAGCGATAACCGGACTTTCCGCCGGCTATCGCCGCAGCGGCCGGCTGATCCCGCTGCCGAAGCCGCATCTGCGCGATATCGCGTTGCGCCACCAGGCCGATGCCGAAACGGCTTGGAAGACGCCGACGCGGGCCTTTCATTGGAATGTGATCGATGCGCCGCAGGTCGCGGGCTGGGTGCGGGTCGAGGCGGGTGCCGCCGGCTTCGTGCATGACACGCTGGCGGCCAGGATTTTTCCGCGCGGGCTGGTGGCGGCGCTGGCGGCGGCGCTTGCGACCTTTCCGAACCTCGCCTTTCGGAAAGGGGAGGGCGTTTCCGCCATCGATGCCGCGCGAAAACGCCTGCATTTCACGTCCGGCGACTCGCTGTCCTATGGCGCCTGCATCGTCGCCGCCGGCGTTTCCGCCTTCCAGTTGCTCGAAGCCCTGGGGCCGGCGCTGCAAAAACCGCTGGGGCAGCCCGTGAAGGGGCAGGCGGCGCTGCTGGCCGCCGATGTCGATCCCGGCCTGCCGGTGATCTTCCTCGACGGGCTCTATGTCGTTGCGCATGAAGGCGGCCATGTCGCCATCGGTTCGACCAGCGAGAACAGCTTTGCCGAACCGTTTTCGACCGATGCGCAGCTCGACGGGCTGGTGGCGGCGGCGCGCGACCTCGTGCCGGCCTTGGCGGACGCGCCCGTTGTCGAGCGCTGGGCCGGGCTGCGGCCGAAGGCCATCGATCGCGATCCGATGGTCGGCCCGCATCCGGACCATCCCGGCATTGTCGCGCTCACCGGCGGGTTCAAGATCAGTTTCGGCCTCGCCCATGTTCTCGCCCGCGCGGCGGTGGATGCCATCGAGGGGCGGGCGATGGACGTGCCCCCCGGCTTCACGCTGGAAAGCCATTTGGCCGTCGCCGGACGAAATGCGCCGTAAAGCCCCCGGTTGCTGCATCGCACTTCGCATCCCTGTCATGCAAATCACCTAGATCCGGCCGCAGGAGTCGTTTTGGACAAGGGGACGACATGCGTTATGCCATCTTTTTCACGCCGCCCGCGGGTGATCCGCTGACGCTGGCGGCGACGCAATGGTTGGGGCGTAATGCCTTTTCCGGTCATCCGGTCGAGCCGCCGGCGCTGCGCGGCCTCACGATTCCCGAGATCGCCTATTATACTGCGCTGCCGCGCCGCTACGGCTTTCACGCGGCGCTGAAAGCGCCGTTCCGTCTCTCCGAAAAGATGTCGGAATCGATGCTGCTGCGCCATCTCATGCGGTTTGCCGGCACCATCGCGCCGTTTGCCGTCGAGCGCATGGAGGTTGCCCGTCTCGGCGATTTCTACGGGCTGGTGCCCTCCTGCCCATCTGAGCAGCTGCTTTTCCTTGCCGCCGCCGTGGTGCAGGAATTCGACGCCTTTCGCGCGCCTTTGACCGAAGAGGAGATCGAGCGGCGCGACCCGCATGGGTTGAGCGCCGCCCAGCTCGCCAATCTGCATCGCTGGGGCTGCCCGCATGTGATGGACGAGTTCCGTTTCTATATGAGCCTGACCGGCCCGGTGGCGTCGGCAGTAATGACCGTGCTCGGTCCGGCGCTGGAAGATTTTTTCGCGCCGGTGCTGCAATCACCAATGGAGATCGCCAATCTCGCGCTGTTCGTTGAGGAGGAGTCAGGCGCGCCCTTCCGGGTGCATTCCCTGCATCCGCTGGGGCGAATTTCACGGCGACGCACGGCCTGAGAGCGACGGTAAAGCTGTGCGCCGGCGGTTTTCCATCTCGACTTTCGCGGCATGAGTGCTACCGTCGAAGCCTGTCCGCATGGGGTTCTTTCGATGGTATCCGAGACTTATCCGCGCGATCTCGTTGGTTACGGTCGCGCCATTCCCGATCCGAAATGGCCGGGAGATGCCCGCGTCGCGGTGCAATTCGTGGTCAATTACGAAGAGGGTGGCGAAAGCTGTATTCTCGACGGCGACCCGGCCTCGGAATGCCTGCTCTCCGAAATCGTCGGCGCGCAGGCCTGGGCCGGGCAGCGCAACCTCAACATGGAATCGATCTACGAATACGGTTCGCGCGCCGGCTTCTGGCGCCTGTGGCGCATGTTTACCGGGCTGAACGTGCCGGTCACCGTCTATGGCGTGACCCTGGCCATGGCCCGCAACCCGGAAGCGGTGGCCGCCATGAAGGAAGCCGGCTGGGAAATCGCCAGCCACGGTTATCGCTGGCTGGAATATAAGGATTTTTCGGAAGAGGCAGAGCGCAAGCATATCCTCGAGGCCGTGCGGCTGCATACCGAACTCACCGGCGAGCGCCCCTACGGCATGTATCAGGGCAAGCCTTCCGACAACACGCTGCGGCTGGTGATGCAAGAGGGCGGTTTCCTCTATTCCTCCGACTCCTATGCGGACGACCTGCCGTTCTGGGTCAGGGGCGTCGACGGCACGCCGTTCCTGATCATCCCCTATACGCTTGAAACCAACGACATGCGGTTTGCGACGCCGCAGGGGTTCAACACCGGCGACCAGTTCTTCACCTATCTCAAGGATGCCTTCGATACGCTCTATGAAGAGGGCCGGGAAGGCAGCCCGAAGATGATGTCGGTCGGCCTGCATTGCCGCCTCGTCGGCCGTCCGGGCCGTGCGGCGGCGCTGAAACGCTTCATCGAGTATGTGCTCGGTCATGAGAAGGTCTGGGTGCCGCGCCGCATCGATATCGCCCGGCACTGGCATGCTCATCACAAGCCGTCGAGCCTGCTGCCATGAGTGCGCGGGCCGATTTCATCGAAAAGTTCGGCGGCATCTTCGAGCATTCGCCGTTCATCGCCGAGCGCGCCTACGATTCCGGCAATATCCTGGTGCCGCTGACCGTCAGGGGGGTGCATGCTGCCTTCGTCGCGATGTTCCGCGCGGCGAGCGAGGCGGAGCGGCTGGGCGTGCTGCGCGCCCATCCCGATCTCGCCGGCCGCCTGGCGATTGCCGGGGAACTCACCGAGGACAGCCGCAAGGAGCAGGCCGGCGCCGGCCTCGATCGGTTGAGCCCGCAGGAGCACGCCCGCTTCACCGCCCTGAACACGGCCTATGTCGAAAAATTCGGCTTCCCCTTCATCATCGCCGTCAAGGGGCTCGGCAAGGACGACATCCTCGCCGCTTTCGAGCGCCGCATCCACAATCCGCGCGAGGGCGAATTCGCGACCGCCTGCGCCGAGGTCGAGAAGATTGCGGCGCTCAGGCTCTCCGGCCTGTTGCCGCCGGGCTGAGGCAGGATTGCATCCCGGCTTCGATGCGCAGAAAAGGCGCCACGCCAATCCAAGGACATCAACGTGCAAGATTATCTTTCCATCGAACCGCTGACGCAGGCCGCGTTCGCGCCCTTCGGCGACGTGATCGAGGCCGATCCGGCCCGGATGCGGCTGATCAACGGCGGCAATACCGAGCGGTTCCATGCGCTTTTCGCGCCTGAGGCAGCCGGCGAAAACGCCCGCGTCATCGTCAATCTGTTCCGTGGCCAGCCGCGCGCCTTTCCCTATCCCGTCGATATGATGGAGCGTCATCCGTTCGGCAGCCAGAGCTTTTCGCCGCTGAGCGGCCGGCCCTTCCTCGTGGTCGTCTCCGAGGATGAGGACGGCAGGCCGGGGCGTCCGCGCGTCTTCTTTGCCCGCGCCGACCAGGGCGTCAACTATCGCCGCAATACCTGGCATCATCCGCTGATGTCGCTTGGCGGCGTCAGCGATTTCCTCGTCGTCGATCGCGAAGGCGCGGAAAACAACCTCGAAGAATTCTTCTACGACATCCCGTATCTCATCGCGGAGCCCAAGCCATGACCGGATTGACGACCCATGTTCTCGATACCGCCGCAGGCCTCCCGGCGCAGGGCCTGCGCATCGATCTCTTCCGTCTTTCCGGCGACGCCCGCGAAAAGATCGCCAGCGTCGTCACCAATCACGACGGCCGCGTCGATGGCGGGCCGATCCTGATCGGCGACAGTTTTCAGGTCGGGGAATACGAGCTGGTCTTCCATGCCGGCGATTATCTGCGGGCCAAGGGCGTGGCGCTTTCCGAGCCGCCCTTCCTCGATGTCATCCCTCTGCGTTTCGGCATCGCCGACGTAACGGCGCATTACCATGTGCCGCTGCTGCTCTCGCCCTATAGCTATTCGACCTATCGCGGCAGCTAGATCAGGCAGCGGGCAGGCGACTGCCGGCCCGCTGAAAAAAATCAATCGCGCAGCAAAATGCTCTTGTCGATATCCTGGATGTTGCGACGGCCGCAAAGCGCCATGGTGACGTCCATTTCCTTGCGGATGATCTCCAGCACGTCGGTGACGCCCTGCTTGCCGCCGGCGCCGAGGCCGTAGAGGAAGGGGCGGCCGATATAGGTGCCCTTGGCGCCCAGCGCCACCGCCTTCAGCACATCCTGGCCGGAACGGATGCCGCCATCCATATGCACTTCGATCTTGTGGCCGACGGCATCGACGATGCGCGGCAGCATGCCGATCGACGACATGGCGCCGTCGAGCTGGCGGCCGCCATGGTTGGAGACGATGATTGCATCGGCCCCTGTCGAGACCGCCATCTGCGCATCCTCGGGATCGAGAATGCCCTTGAGGATCAGCGGGCCGCCCCAGCGTTCCTTGATCCATTCGACATCGCTCCACGACAGGCGCGGATCGAACTGTTCGCTGGTCCACACCGATAGCGACGACAGATCGGTGACGCTTTTCGCATGGCCGACGATGTTGCGGAAGGTGCGGCGCTTGGTGCCGAGCATCTTCATGCACCAGCCGGGGCGCGTCGCCATCTGCCAGATGTGCCTGGGGGTGAAGCGCGGCGGCGCCGACAGGCCGTTGCGAATGTCCTTGTGGCGCTGGCCGAGGATCTGCAGGTCGAGGGTCAGCACCAGCGCCGAGCATTTCGCCGCCTTGGCGCGGTCGATGAGGTTCAACACGAAATCCCGGTCCTGCATCACGTAGAGCTGGAACCAGAACGGCTTGGTCGTGACGGAGGCGACATCCTCGATCGAGCAGATGCTCATGGTCGAGAGCGTGAAGGGAACGCCGAATTCTTCCGCCGCCTGCGCCGCCAGCATCTCGCCATCGGCATGCTGCATGCCGGTGAGGCCGGTCGGCGACAGCGCTACCGGCATGGAGACCGGCTGGCCGATCATCGTCGTCGCCAGCGACCGGTTGGTCATGTCGACCAGAACCCGCTGGCGCAGCTTGATCCTGGCGAAATCGTCCTCGTTGGCCCGGTAGGTGCTTTCCGTCCAGGCGCCGCTATCGGCATAATCGAAGAACATCTTTGGCACGCGACGCTTTGCCAGCGCCTTGATGTCCTTGATTTCAAGCGGCTTGCCCATGCCCGACCCCTGTTTTGCTGATACCCAGACCGCGCCATAGCATGTCCGGGGCCGGCTTGTTAAGGGCGGAGGATCGAGAGAGGTCAATTCTGTTGACCTGTGACAGGATCACGCCGCCCCGGAACGAAAACGGCTTCTCCCGGTTCCTTCTCTGTAAGGAGACCACCATGGCACTGACGGCGATCTACGCGCAATTGAGCTGCTCCGACCTCGGGCGCAGCGTGGTCTGGTTCACGAATGTCTTCGCGCGCCAGCCGGATGCCCAGCCCATGTCGGGGCTGGTGGAATGGCATCACGGCACACAGGCGGGGTTCCAGCTCTTCGAAGATACCGAACATGCCGGCAAGGGCACGCTGACGCTGATGGTCGACGACATCACCGGCGAACGCGAGCGGTTGATGGCGGGCGGCATCCAGGCCAACCGGATCGAGGCAGCCGACTATACGACGATCATGCGGCTACGCGATCCCGACGGCAATCTGGTGGTGCTGGCACAGCCGGGCCGGACGTGAGGCCCGGCCGGCGCGGGGCTCAGGCGGTCAGTGTCGATTTGGCCGGCTTGCCGGCGACATAGGTCTCGATCACGGCGCGGTCGTCGCCCATGGTCTGCAGCAGGAAAAGCTCCTCCGTCAGCCGGTTGACCACCTCCATCTTCAGCGCCATGGCCGGCGTCGCGCTGGCATCCAGCACGACGATGTCTGCATCGCTGCCGGGCTCCAGGGTGCCGATGCGGTCGACGAGGCCGAGCGCCTCGGCATTGCCGCGGGTCATCATGTGGAAGCTTTCCAGCGGGTTCAGGCGTTCGCCCAGCAATTGCTGGATCTTGTAGGCCTCGTCCAGCGTGCGCAGCATGGAATAGCTGGTGCCGCCGCCGATATCGGTGGCGACCGAGACGCGCACCGGCTTGTCGCGGCGCGTCAGCTTTCGCCACGGGAACAGGCCGGAGCCGAGGAACAGGTTCGAGGTCGGGCAATGCACGGCGATGGAGCCCGCCTCGCTCAGCGCGTCCATCTCGCGTTCCGACAGGTGGATAGCATGGCCGAGCAGCGTCTTTTCCCCGAGCAGGCCGTAATGGGCGTAGATGTCGGTGTAATCGATCGCATCCGGATAGAGCGAGCAGGTATAGTCGATCTCCTCGATGTTTTCGGAGAGATGTGTCTGGATGTGCAGGTCGGGAAAGTCGCGGGCGAGCGCCTGCGCCGCTTCCATCTGCTCAGGTGTCGAGGTGATGGCGAAGCGCGGGGTGATGGCCACATGGTTGCGGCCCTTGCCGTGCCATTGCTCGATGATCGCGCGGGTTTCGTCATAGCCCATCTGCGGCGTATCGAGCAGGCCTTGGGGGGCGTTGCGGTCCATCATCACCTTGCCGGCGACCATGCACAGCCCACGCCGGAGGCTTTCGGCGAAGAAGGCGTCGGCGGAGGCCTTGTGGACCGAGCAATAGGCGACGGCCGTCGTCGTGCCGTGGCGTACGAGTTCGTCGAACAGTCGGCCGGCGATACGCGCCGCATGATCGCTTTCGACGAAACGGCATTCCTCCGGGAAGGTATAGGCATTCAGCCATTCCAGCAGGTTGGCGGCATAGGAGCCGATCACCTGCATCTGCGGGAAATGCAGATGCGTATCGATGAAGCCGGGCAGCAGGAGATGCGGGCGATGGTCGATCTCGACCGCATCGGCCTGCGCCTGCGCCCGCACCGTATCGTATGCGCCGCGGGCGAGGATTTTTCCGTCCTCGACCAGCAGGGCGCCGTCTTCCTCATAAGCATAGCTGGCGTGGTCGTCGAGGCTTTCCGGCCGGCGGTGGAAGCTGAGGGTCCGGCCGCGCAGAAGGATTGATGTCATTGGGTTTTCTCCTGCGATACGGCGCTTTCGAACCAGGCGGTCAGCACCTGGCGCTCCTCAGGGGTGATTTCGGTGACGTTGCCGGGCGGCATGGCATGGCTGCGGCCGGCCTGCAAATAAATCTCGCGGGCATGGGTGGCGATCTCGGCGTCCTCCTCCAGCTTCACGCCCTTGGGCGGGCGTACGATGCCTTCCCAGACGGGCTCGGCCGCATGGCACATCGAACAGCGGCTCTGGACGACGTCTTTTGCCACCGGAAAATGCGCATTGGCGGCGAAGCGCTGCGATGCTTCGGGCAGGGCCGCCTGGCTCTCGCCGGTGAGCGCCTTCGGCACGGTGGAAAGCCACATGATGAGGATGAACAGGACGAGGGTGGCGATCCAGGTCCAGGTCGGACGCCCTTTTCGCGCATGGGTGGTGTTGAACCAGTGGCGGATGGTGACGCCCATCAGGAAGACCAGCGCCGCGATGATCCAGTTGAACGCCGTGCCGAAGGCCAGCGGATAGTGGTTCGACAGCATGAAGAAGATCACAGGCAGGGTGAGGTAATTGTTGTGCAGCGAGCGCTGCTTGGCGATGAAGCCATATTTCGGATCGGGCGTGCGCCCGGCGATCAGGTCGGCGACGACGATCTTCTGGTTGGGGATGATGATCATGAAGACATTGGCCGACATGATCGTCGCGGTGAAGGCTCCGAGATGCAGGAAGGCGGCGCGGCCGGTGAACACCTGCGTATAGCCCCAGGCCATCGCGACCAGCGCCACATAGAGCACCAGCATCAGCCCCCAGATATTCCTGCCGAGCGGCGATTTGCACAGGAGATCATAGACGAGCCAGCCGAGCGCCAGCGATGCGACGGAGAGGCCGATCGCCACCGGCTGGCTGATATCCAGCACATGCCGGTCGATGAGGAACAGATCGGCGCCGCCATAATAGACGACGCAGAGCAGGGCGAAACCGGAAAGCCAGGTGGCGTAGCTCTCCCATTTGAACCAGACGAGATGCTCCGGCATGTTGGCCGGCGCCACCAGATATTTCTGGATATGGTAGAAGCCGCCGCCATGCACCTGCCATTCCTCGCCATATGCGCCGGGCGGCAGATGCGGGCGCTTCACCAAGCCGAGATCGAGGGCGATGAAATAGAAGGAGGAGCCGATCCAGGCAATCGCGGTTACCACATGCAGCCAGCGGATCGCAAAGGCAAGCCATTCCCAGGCTATCGCATATTCATACATCGGCTTCCCCTCGTGCTCTTTTCCGACTCGTCACATTGCGAAAAAAACGGGTTGCGGGAAAGGGAAAATCGCCGCCATACACGGCGGAAAGGAACGGAAGCCGTGCCGGCGCGTTTTGCCTTGGCCTGCAATCCTGAATCGCTACAAGCTGCCCCGGCTTTGAGCGGGCGCGAGGGATCGGCGATGCAGTCTGCAGACGACGCCATCATCGATGGAGATGTGCCATGCGCTGCATTCCGATCTCAAAGCGCGTCGCGGTCCTTCGGACTCGCTCTCTTCGCTTTAAATTTTTGCTTTATCGCATGCCGTTATCGCAAAACCGTTTCACACTTTTGCGCGGCATGCTTGCCGTGATGATTGCCTGTGCCTCCAGCGTTCAGGCCCATGAAGCCCATACGGGCTGGAGTTATGAAGCCTTTTGCTGCAACGGCAATACCGTGATCGGCGATTGCCAGGCGATCCCGACGCGCAGCGTCACGATCACACCCGGCGGCTACCAGTTGTTGCTGGTGCCCGGCGACCACCGCCTGATCACTCGAAGTCATATCTTCCGCCTCAAGCAGAGCGATGCCCGCCGCTCCCAGGACGGCTCCTACCATCTCTGCCTGTTTCCCGACGAAAACACGCCGCGCTGCTTCTACGCCCCCGACATGGCGTTCTGATCGCGCAAGGTTTCCGCGCCCATCTCGGCAAGCAGCCAGGTGCGAAACGCCTTGATCTTCGGCACGTTGCGGCGGCTTTGCGGATAGGCGAGCCAGTAGTCGCGGCCGTCGTTGCAGAGGATGTCGAAGGGCTGGACCAAGCGGCCGGCGGCGATGTCCTCGCGAAAATGATCGGGATTGAGGATGGCGACGCCATCGCCGGCCATGGCGATGTTGGCGTCGAGAAGTTGCGTGCCGTATTCATGCTGGGGAAAGCGCTCCAGGCCGGGCTCCTCGATGCCGGCGGCGGTAAACCATTGCCGCCACCAGGGATCGCCGGCGCTGATGATCGGCAGGTTCAGCAGGTCGGCCGGTTCCTTCAGCCCGCCGCTGCGCGCCGCCAGTTTCGGGCTCAGCATCGGCGTGAAATCCAGCCGCATGATGCGGTGGGAAACGAGGCCCGGCCAGTCGCCCTTGCCCCAGCGGATGGCGACATCGGCGCTCTCGCGGTTGAAATCCACCATGTTGGCGGAGGCGAGCAGCCGCACGGCAATTTTCGGATGACGAAGCTGGAAGGCGCCGAGGTGGCGGGAAAACCATTGCTGGGCGAAGGTGGCAGTCGAATGGATGGTCAGCGTATCGCCGGCCATGGTTTGCACCGAGGACAGCGCGTCGCCCAGCAGCCCGAAAGCCTCCGCCACCTTCGGCGCCAGCTTTTCGCCGACGGCGGTCAGCGCCACCTGGCGCGGCCGGCGCTCGAACAGCGGCTCGCCGATGGTCTCTTCCAGCAGCTTGATCTGGTAGCTGACGGCGGTCTGCGTCAGGCCGAGTTCCTCGCCCGCCCTCGTGAAACTCAGGTGCCGGGCCGCCGCCTCGAAAACGCGCAAGCCGTTCAGCGGAACCTGTTTCGAGAGCTTCATGCATCAGGCCTCTTCATGCGTCCAGACGGTCATTCGATTGGATCGGCTGGATTTTCCGGCGCATCCTAACCGCAGGATCATCAAATAGACAGGGGAAACCCTGCGGAGGTTTTCGATGCTGGACTGGATGAAGGCCTGGTTGTCGCAACTCATCGGCGCCCGTGGCGCCGGCCGGGCACGGCTCGACATGACGACACTGCCCGAGACGCGCAAGCGCGATATCGGCTTGATCGACGGGCGCGATCCGCATCTGGGCGGGTGATGGAAAGAGGCGGCTTTTCAGGGGCCGCCTCAGTCGCATGGGAAAGCCGGGGCTTACATCCCCCGCAGCCGCTCAACCGCCATCAAAATCCGCTCCGGCGTCGCCGGCGCGTCGAGGCGGGGGCAGATACGATAATCGGCGACGCTGGCGACGGCCATGGACAGGGCTTCCAGCACCGAGATCGCCAGCATGAAGGGCGGTTCGCCGACCGCCTTGGAGCGGCCGATGGTCGGTTCGGCGTTTTCGGCCCAGTCCGCCAGCTTGACGTTGAACACTTTCGGCCGGTCGGAGGCGAGCGGGATCTTGTAGGTGGAGGGCGCGTGGGTGCGCAGCCGCCCCTTGTCGTCCCACCACAATTCCTCTGATGTCAGCCAGCCCATGCCCTGGATGAAGGCGCCTTCGATCTGGCCGATATCCAGCGCCGGGTTCAGCGATTTGCCGACATCGTGGAGGATATCGGTGCGCTCCATCATGTATTCGCCGGTCAGCAGGTCGATGGAGACCTCGCTGCAGGCGGCGCCATAGGCGAAATAATAGAAGGGATGGCCCTTGCCGCTCTGCCGGTCCCAATGGATTTTCGGCGTCTTGTAGAAGCCGGCGGCGGAAAGCTGCACGCGGGCGAAATAGGCCATGCGCACGAACGTATCGAAAGGCACGACCTCGCCGCCGATGCGCACCCGGTTGGGCAGAAACTCGACCTCCGTCGCCTCAACGCCGTAAGCCGAGACGGCGAATTCGATCAGCCGCTCCTTGATCTGGCGGGCGGCATCGTAAGCCGCCATGCCGTTGAGGTCGGAGCCGGAAGAGGCGGCGGTGGCCGAGGTGTTCGGCACCTTCGCCGTGGTCGTCGCGGTGATGCGGATGCGGTCGATATCCACCTGGAAGGTTTCGGCCACCACCTGCGCCACCTTGGTGTTCAGGCCCTGGCCCATTTCGGTGCCGCCATGGTTCAGGTGGATCGAGCCGTCATTGTAGATATGCACCAGTGCGCCGGCCTGGTTGAAGGCGGTCATGGTGAAGGAAATGCCGAACTTTACCGGCGCCAGCGCGATGCCCTTGCGGATGAAACGGCTGCTGCGGTTGAAATCGACGATAGCCTGCCGGCGGGCGCGGTAATCGCTGGAGTGTTCCAGCTCGTCAACCAGGCGGGCGATGATATTGTCCTGCACCTGCTGGTGATAGGGCGTCAGATCGCGCCCCGAGCCCGGCTGGCCGTAGAAATTCGCCTTGCGGATATCGAGCGGGTCTTTCCCCGTCGCATAGGCGATCTCCTCGATGATGCGCTCGCCGCCGACCATGCCCTGCGGGCCGCCGAAACCGCGAAAGGCGGTGTTGGAAACCGTATGCGTCTTCAGCGGTTGCGAGGTCAGTTTGACATGCGGGTAGAAATAGGAGCTATCGGCATGGAATAGCGCGCGGTCGGTGACCGGGCCGGAGAGGTCGGAGGAAAAGCCGCAGCGCGCCGCAAAGGTGGCGTCGACGGCATGGATGCGGCCGTCGCCGTCATAGGCGACGTCGTAATCGACCACGAAATCGTGGCGCTTGCCGGTCATCACCATGTCCTCGTCGCGGTCGGGGCGGAATTTCACCGGCCGTTTCAAGGTCTTGGCCGCCAGTGCCGCAAGGGCCGCGAACTGGTTGCCCTGCGTTTCCTTGCCGCCGAAGCCGCCGCCCATGCGCCGCGTCTGCACCGTCACGGCATTGGAGGGGATGCCCAGCACATGGCCGACCATATGCTGCACTTCGCTCGGATGCTGGGTGGAGGACCAGACGATGACCTCCTCGTCTTCGCCGGGAATGGCCATGGCGATATGGCCTTCGAGATAGAAATGCTCCTGGCCGCCGATGGCCATCCGTCCCTGCAGGCGGAAGGGCGGCTTGTCGAGTTCGGTTTCCGGCTCGCCGCGTTTCAGCGTCATCGGCTCGGTGACCAGCGCGCCGCCGTTCTGCCTTGCGCTATCGACATCGAGGTAATGCGGCAGAGGCTTGTATTCGATCTTTGCCAGCCGCGCGGCGCGGCGGGCGGCCTCGCGTGTCTCGGCAATGACGGCGAAGATCGGCTGACCGTGGAATTCCACCCGGTCGGTGGCGAGCAGCGGCTCGTCATGGCGCCCGCCCGGCGAGACGTCGTTGACGCCGGGCACATCCTTGCCGGTGAAGACACGCACGACGCCGGGTGCTGATCGTACCGCCTCCAGATCGATGGCGACGATCTCGCCATGGGCGCAGATGGACAGCCCGACCGCGCCATGCAGCGTGCCGGCCATTTCGGGGATGTCGTCGATATATTCGGCTTCGCCGGAGACATGCTTGTGGGCGGAATCATGCTTGAGCGAGACATGCATGCGGCCGTTGATGTCGCTCTTCAGCTCGAAGGTCGAGGTGTCCATGTCATCGGTCTCCTTCGTTGCGGTGGGCGGGCGTCATCACGCCACCTCCTCGAACCGCGTCAGCCCCTGCGGCGTTCCCGTGCTTTCAAGGAAGAAGCGCAAAAGCAGGTTTTTCGCCGTCAACTGGCGGTATTCTGCGCTGGCGCGCCAATCGGTCAGCGGCTTGTAATCGCGGTCGAATTGGTCGCGGGCGGCGAGCACCGTTTCTTCCGTCCACGGTTTCCCGCGTAAAAAGGCTTCGACGGAGAGGGCGCGCTTCGGCGTGCCGGCCATGCCGCCATAGGCGATGCGGATCGCGCGGACGGTATTGTCGTCGGCAAGCGAGAGGTTGAACGCGCCGCAGACGGCGGAGATATCCTCGTCGCGCCGCTTGGTGATCTTGTAGACGCCGACATGGTTTTCGGCCGGCGGCAGCGGCACGAAGATGCTTTCGACGAATTCGTCCGGCCGCCGGTCCTGCTTGCCGTAGTCGATGAAGAAGATATCGAGCGGCACCATGCGCGTGCCGGCTTTCGAATGTAGGTTGACGCTGCTGCCCAGCGCGATCAGCGGCGGCGGCGTGTCGCCGATGGGCGAGCCGTTGGCGATATTGCCGCCGATGGTGCCCATGTTGCGCACCTGCTCGCCGCCGATGCGGTGGATGAACGGTTTCAGCGCCGGGATATGGGTCGAAAGCGTATCGAGCGCCTGGCTATAGGTGACGCCGGCGCCGATGGAAATGCCGCGATCGCTGGCATGGATCGCCTGCAACTCCGAAAGGTTGTTGATGAAGATGACGGTGCCGAGCGGGCGCATCTGCTTGGTGACCCACAATCCGACATCGGTGGAGCCGGCGACGATGGTCGCCTTCGGCTCCTCGGCCAGCACCTCGGCCAGCGCGCCGGTCGTGCCGGGAATGACCAGCTTTTCGCCATCGGTCTCGATGCGGATCGTCTCGCCTGACCGCAGCGTCCACAGGCGGGCGAGGATATCGGTGCGGTTTCGCTCCAGCGGATCGAAGATCGAGGAGGGGCGGGTGGCGCTCACCTGCTCGGCGGCGCGGATGATGGGTTCATAACCGGTGCAGCGACAGAGATTGCCCTGCAGCGCCCGCTCGATATCGGCGCGCGTCGGCTTTTCCGTCGACAGCCACAGGCCGTAGAGCGACATGACGAAACCCGGCGTGCAGAAGCCGCATTGCGAGCCGTGACAGTCGACCATCGCCTGCTGGATCGGATGCAGGGCGCCGTTCGCGCCGGCCAGATGCTCGACGGTGACCACATGCGTGCCGTGCAGCGAGGCGAGAAAGCGGATGCAGGCGTTGACGCTCTCGTAAACGAGAACGCCATCCACCAGCCGCCCGACCAGAACCGTGCAGGCGCCACAATCGCCTTCCGCGCATCCCTCCTTGGTGCCGGTCAGCCGGCGCTGCAGGCGAAGATAGTCGAGCAGGGTTTCCGTCGGCCGGACGGAAGTCAGCGTGATATCGTCGCCATTGAGGATGAAGCGGATCGCGTCGGTCATGTCGTTCCTGTTCTTGTTGTTATTTTCGCGTTTCTTCTCAGGTTACTGCGCCGACCAGCCGCCATCAATCGAGATATGCGTGCCGGTGATCTGGCGCGCCACGTCGCTGGCCAGATACAGCGCCATCGAAGCCACTTCCTCGACCTTGACGAAATCCTTGGTCGGCTGGAACTTCAGCATGACGTCGGATTTCACCTGATCCTCGGTGATGCCCCGGGCGCGGGCCGTGTCGGGAATCTGCTTTTCCACAAGCGGGGTCAGTACGTAACCGGGGCAGATGGCATTCACTGTAATCCCGAATTCGGCCAGTTCCAAGGCCGCCGTCTTGGTCAGGCCCAGCACGCCATGCTTGGCCGCCACATAGGCCGCCTTGAACGGCGAGGCGACCAGCGCATGCGCCGAGGCGATGTTGATGATCCGGCCCTTGCCCTTCTCCTTCATCAGCGGAATGGCGGCGCGCATGGTGTGGAAGGAGGAGGAGAGGTTGATGGCGATGATCTGGTCCCACTTCTCGATGGGGAATTCCTCGATCTTCGCCACATGCTGGATGCCGGCATTGTTGACCAGCACGTCGAGGTCGCCGAATTCCTTTGCCGCGGTGGCGATCAGGTCGGCGATTTCCGCCGGCTTCATCATGTCGGCGCCGTGATAGACCACGCGGCCTTCGCCTTGCGCCTCGACCTCGGCAATCGCCCTGTCGATGTCCTCGCGTGCGCCAAAACCGTTCAGCACCACGTTGGCGCCCTCGGCGGCGAAGGCTTTTGCGATGGCGAGGCCGATGCCGCTGGTCGAGCCGGTGACGACGACTGATCTTGTCATGAGATGCTCCATTCAAGCGTAACGCGTCCGCGACTGTGCGGCGCAAAATCGATTGCAGGTTAGGATGAAATCCGGCTTGCTGGCAATTGTGATATGGAGAACGCGCTGCAACCGAATCTGGGGAGTGGATTTGCGTTTTATTTTCGTTTGACATTCGTTTTTGTGTCGTATTGAAATTTTGCGAGTGGGAGAGATGGCGTCAAGCCATGCGGATGGGAGGGACATGATGGGCGGTTATGTGCTGGCGATCGACCAGGGCACGACGTCGAGCCGGGCGATCGTTTTCGATTCGCAGATGAAGGTGGTCGGCACCGGGCAGAAGGAATTCTCGCAGATCTATCCCAGGCCCGGCTGGGTGGAACACGATCCGGAAGAGATCTGGGACAGCGTCGTCGAGACCATCCGCACCGCCATCGCCAACGCAAAGATCAAGCCCAGCGACATCGCCGCCATCGGCATCACCAACCAGCGCGAGACCGTCGTCGTCTGGGAGCGTGATAGCGGCGCGCCGATCCAGAACGCCATCGTCTGGCAGGACCGGCGCACGGCGAGCTATTGCGACAAGCTGAAACGGCAGGAGCTGGAGCGTCGTTTCACCCGCAAGACCGGCTTGCTGCTCGATCCCTATTTCTCCGGAACGAAACTCTCGTGGATGCTGGCCAATGTGAAGGGCGCGCGGGCGCGCGCCGCCAAGGGGGAATTGTGCTTCGGCACCATCGATACCTTCCTGATCTGGCGGCTGACGGGCGGCAAGAGTTTCGTCACCGACGCCACCAATGCCTCGCGCACGCTGATGTTCAATATCGCCACCAATGAATGGGACGCGGAACTGCTTGATATCCTGCGCGTTCCCTCGGCAATGCTGCCGGAGGTCAAGGATTGCGCCGCCGATTTCGGCGTCACCGATGCCGGGATTTTCGGTGCGGCGGTGCCGATCCTCGGGGTTGCCGGCGACCAGCAGGCGGCGGTGATCGGCCAGGCCTGCTTCGAGCCCGGCATGCTGAAATCCACCTATGGCACCGGCTGCTTCGCGCTGCTCAACACCGGCACCGACATGGTGCGCTCGAAGAACCGCCTGCTCACCACCATCGCCTATCGGCTGGAGGGCGAAACGACCTATGCGCTGGAGGGCTCGATCTTCATCGCCGGCGCGGCCGTACAGTGGCTGCGCGACGGGCTGAAGATCGTTCAGAACGCTGCCGAGACCGGGCCGCTGGCCCGCGCCGCCGATTCCGAGCAGGAGGTCTATCTGGTGCCGGCCTTCACCGGGCTCGGCGCGCCGCATTGGGATCCGGATGCGCGCGGCGCGATCTTCGGCATGACCCGCAACACCGGCCCGGCGGAATTCGCCCGCGCGGCGCTGGAGGCCGTCTGCTACCAGACGCGCGACCTGCTCGACGCCATGCACAAGGACTGGAAGAACGGCGGCGACGACACCGTGCTGCGCGTCGACGGCGGCATGGTCGCCTCCGACTGGACGATGCAGCGCCTCGCCGACCTGCTCGACGCCCCCGTCGACCGCCCGACCATTCTCGAAACCACCGCACTCGGCGCCGCCTGGCTCGCCGGCAGCCGGGCAGGGGTCTTCCCCGACAAAAAAGGTTTTTCGGCTGCCTGGGCCCGCGACAGGCGTTTCGAGCCGGAAATGGACGAGAAGACGCGCAACACCAAGCTCCGGGGCTGGCGCAACGCCGTGCGCCGCACATTAAGCGACTCCTGATTGCGGAGTCTTAACAAGGTGTTACCGGCGGTTTCTTAACTTCCTGTAAAGATTCAAGTCCGGTGGGTAGCGCAAGCGTCTCCCAACCCCGAAACGTCATCCTCGGCCTCGTACCGAGGATCTGCCGATGCCTGATAAGCCGTTGACGAAAGGATATATCGGACATGTTCAGATGCTCGGCACCAGGCCGAGCAGGACGGCGGAGATTTGGGTGACGATCTCATATCCTTCCGCCATCCTTTCCATGGCAGACTGCGCATATGGAATCACACGCCGACCGTCCGCATCCCATCCTTCTGCCGCCCAAGCTCAAGCCGGGCGACCGCATCCGTTTCGTCTCGCCGGCAAGCACGCCCGAGCCGCAGGAGGTGATGCGGCAGGTGACGCTGTTGAAGGAATGGGGGTTCGCCGTCGATTTCGGCGCCCATGTCTATGACAAGCTCGGCTATCTTGCCGGCAGTGACGAGGACCGGCTTGCCGATCTCGACGACGCCTTCCGCGATCCCGGCGTCCGGGCGATCTTTGCCACGCGTGGCGGCAAGGGCTCCTATCGCATCGCCGATCGCATCGATTTCGAGGCGGTGAGACGCGATCCCAAGCCACTGGTCGGCTTCAGCGACATCACCATTCTGCACTTGATGCTCTGGAAGCGCTGCCGGCTGATCGGCATCGGTGGCGGGCTGCTCGGCGATACCGCCGATCGCGACGCCATCCGCCGAATGTTGACCAGCGATGACGACGTGGTCATCGAGGCCGATTCCGAGGAGGCGACGGCGGCGCTGACCACCTCGGGCAAGGCCGAGGGCCGCCTGATCGGCGGTAATCTCGACATGCTGATGACGGCGGCCGGCTGGGCTTTGCCGTCGCTTCGCGGCGCCATCCTGTTCGTCGAGGCGGTCAACATGCAGCGCGGCCAACTGGATCGCGGGCTGACCATGCTGCGCAAGGCGGGGCATCTGGATGGGGTGGCCGGCATCGCCATCGGTCAATTCGTCGGCTTCGATCTGTCGTTACGCGTCAACGCCATCGATATCGTGCGCCATCATCTCGCCTCGCTCGACGTGCCGATCCTCGGCGGCCTGCCAGTCGGCCACGGCATCCGGCATCGTGCCATCCTGCATGGCGCGCAGGCGACGCTCGACGTGCAGGCGGGCCGCCTGACGATGCGCCAGCGCTGAGGCTTTCCGTCAAAAATATTTCTGCTGCGCCCTGTCGGCACAGCCGCTACCCTTTCGTCATCGACAAAGAGGAGTGGTTCGATGCTGTATGCGATCCTGTGTTATGCCCATGAGGAAACCGTCTTCGCCTGGTCCAAGGAAGAAGAGGCGGCGGTGATGGAGAAATTGCAGGCCGTGCAGGCGCCGCTGGCGGCATCCGGCAAGCTCGGGCCGGTCGGGCGGCTGATGCCGACGACGGCGGCGACCACGGTGCGCAAGGGCAAGACCGAACCGCTGGTCATCGACGGCCCCTTTGCCGAGACCAAGGAGGCGCTGCTCGGCTTCTACGTCGTCGATTTCGAGACGCTGGACGAGGCGGTCGCCTTCTCCAGGGAATTGTCGGCGGTCAATCCCGGCTCCAGTTCCTACGAAATCCGGCCCTTCTACGTCTTCCGCCCCGGAGAGACCCGATCATGAGCGATATTGCATGGATCGATGCGGCGCTGACGGCGGCGCGTCCCAAGGCGGTGGGCGCGCTCTTACGCTATTTTCGCGATCTCGACATCGCGGAGGAAGCGTTTCAGGAAGCGTGCCTGCGCGCCCTGCGGACCTGGCCGGACAAGGGCCCGCCGCGCGATCCCGCCGCCTGGCTGATCTTTGTCGGGCGCAACAGCGGCGTCGACCAGATCCGCAAGCGCGGCCGGCTGCAGGCGCTGCCGGACGAGGAGACGATCTCCGACCGCGAGGATGCCGAGGCCGATATCGCCGAGCGGCTGGACGCCTCGAACTATCGCGACGACATCCTGCGGCTGCTGTTCATCTGCTGCCATCCCGACCTGCCGGCGACGCAGCAGATCGCGCTGGCGCTGCGCATCGTCTCGGGCTTGAGCGTTTCCGAGATCGCCCGCGCCTTCCTGGTGTCGGAGGCGGCGATGGAGCAGCGCATCACCCGCGCCAAGGCCAAGGTCGCCCGCGCCGGCGTCGCCTTCGAAACGCCGGACGTGAACGCGCGTGCGGAACGGCTCGCCACCGTCTCGACCATGGTCTATCTCGTCTTCAACGAGGGCTACAGCCAGGCCGATCCGGCCCGCGAGGCGGCGGCCTTTGCCGATGAGGCGATCCGGCTGGGACGGCTGCTGCTCGGCCTGTTTCCGGGCGAGCCGGAAATCATGGGCCTGCTGGCGCTGATGCTGCTGCATGCCTCCCGCCGCGCCGCCCGGCTCGATACGGCCGGCCAGATCGTGCTGCTGGAAGAACAGAACCGCGCGCTGTGGGACCGTTCGCAGATCGACGAGGCGCTGGTGCTGATCGAAAAGGCGATCCGCCATGGCCACGCCGGTTCCTACCAGCTTCAGGCGGCGATCGCCGCCCTGCATGCGCGCGCCGCCACCGCCGCCGAGACCGACTGGCCGCAGATCGAGTTGCTCTACCGCATGCTGGAACATCTGCAGCCCTCGCCCGTGGTGACGCTGAACCGGGCGGTCGCCATGTCCAAGTCGCAAGGGCCCGAGGTTGCGCTCGATCTTGTCGAGACGCTTTCCGACGCGCTGGACGGCTATTTCTATTTCCATGGCTTGCGCGGCAACCTGCTGATGCAGGTGGGGCGCAAGGCCGAGGCGCGCATCGCCTTCGACCGCGCCATCGCGCTCGCCCGCTCGCCGGCCGAGGCCGCCCATATCCGCCGCCAGCTCGATTGCCTGAAGCAGGACGGCTTGCCGGCGACGTGACTTGTGGCGCGTACCATCCAGTTTCTCGAAACCATCCATCCAGACTTTATATTTGCCGAAATCGGGGCGCATCCCTATCTCAAGGCTCAGTTTAAAGAGGTTTGGATGCCCATGGAACTCGGTCTGTATACTTTCGCGGATGTCGATCCGTCGCCCTCGGTCGCCAAGGGGCCGGAGGCGGCGCGGCGGCTGAAAAATCTTCTCGAGGAGATCGAACTGGCCGATCAGGTGGGGCTCGATGTCTTCGGGCTCGGCGAGCATCACCGGCCGGACTACGCCGCCTCCAGCCCGGCGACGATCCTGGCCGCGGCCGCCGTCAAGACGAAGAGCATCCGCCTGACCAGCGCCGTCACCGTCTTGTCCTCGGACGATCCGGTGCGGGTGTTCCAGCAGTTTTCGACGCTCGACCTGCTCTCGGACGGACGGGCGGAGATCATGGCCGGGCGCGGTTCGTTCATCGAGTCCTTCCCGTTGTTCGGCTACAATCTCGAAGACTACGACGAGCTGTTTTCCGAAAAGCTCGACTTGCTGCTGGCGCTACGCGACGAGGAGGTCATCACCTGGGAAGGGCAGATGCGCGCCGCTATCCATGGTCGCGGCGTCTATCCGCGCCCGCTGCAGGAGAAGCTGCCGATCTGGATCGCCGTCGGCGGCACGCCGCAATCGGTGGCGCGCGCCGGCGCCTATGGCCTGCCGGTGGCGCTGGCCATCATCGGCGGCGAGCCGCGCCGTTTCGCGCCGCTCTTCGATCTCTACCGCGAGGCTGCGCGGCGTGCCGGCCAGGATCCGGCGGTGCTGAAGACCAGCATCAATGTCCACGGCTTCATCGCCGATACGACCGAGGCCGCCGCCGACCAGTTCTACGGGCCGCAGGCCGAGGTGATGAACCGCATCGGCCGCGAGCGCGGCTGGGGACCGACGAGCCGCATGCATTTCGACATGGCTCGGTCCCCAAGCGGCGCTCTGTTCGTCGGCGACCCGGAAACGGTGGCGGAAAAGATCGTCGAGCATCACCGAATCTTCGGCAATGACCGTTTCCTGCTGCAAATGGCCATCGGCCTGATGCCGCATGACCAGATCATGCGCGGCATCGAGCTTTACGGCACCAAAGTCGCGCCGCTGGTCAGAAAGGCATTGACGGACGCGTCGCAACCCGCAAAAGCCGAAGCATGATGTTTCGGCAGGGCGGTTAGCGATCATGGTCATATCGAGCGAAGACGAACTCACCAAGCTGAAGGATATCGGCCGCATCTGCGCCGCCGCCGTCCAGACCATGGCCGGCGCGCTGGAGCCGGGCATCACCACGAAAGAGCTCGACGATATCGGCCGCCGTTTCCTGGAAGACAACGGCGCGCAATCGGCGCCGGAGGTCTGCTACCAGTTTCCGGGCGCCACCTGCATCAGCGTGAACGAGGAAGTCGCCCACGGCATTCCGGGCTCGCGGGTCATCCAGGCCGGCGATCTCGTCAATATCGACGTCTCCGCGGTCAAGGACGGCTTCTTTTCCGATACCGGCTCGTCCTTCGCCTTGCCGCCGATCACCAAAAAGGTCGAACGGCTGGTGCGCGACGGCAAGCGTGCCCTCTGGCTCGGCGTCAACCAGGTGAAGACCGGCGAGCCTCTGGCCAGGATCGGCAATGCCATCGGCGCCTTTGCGGCGAAGAACCGCTATACGCTGATCGCCAACCTCGCCAGCCACGGCATCGGCCGGTCGCTGCACGAGGAGCCGCAGGAGCTTTCCACCTGGCCGGATCCGGACGAGACGCGGATCATGACCGAGGGGCTGGTGTTCACCATCGAGCCCTTCCTGTCGCTCGGCGGCCATTGGGCCGAGGATGGCGATGGCGATTCCTGGACGCTGTTCAGCGAGCCGCGCGCTCCGACCGTGCAGTTCGAGCACACGCTGGTCGCCACGCGCAACGGGCCGCTGGTGCTCACACTCGCCGATTGAATCTTGCCCGATCTCCAGTCGCCTCCCCAAATATGGGGAGGCCGTTTCGGAGTTGCGTTCAGTCAAATTTAACAGGCCCGCTTCACCCTTTTGCCAAGGCTGCCTTTCCGCCCGGCTCGTTCCGGGACGGGGGGCGGCGATGTTTTGAGGTTACGGCGTCCGTTGCGCGATCGGGATGATGCGCGGCGCCGTGGCGCATGGTGTTACCGGGGTTGCGGGATGAAGACTTTGAGACTTTCGGCGCGATTGTATCTGCTTGTGGGACTGGCGCTGGCCGGCTTTCTCGGGTCCATGGCCTATTCGCTCCACCATTACCAGGGCGCCATGGTCGCCGAGCGCAAGGCCAAGCTGAAGGCGCTCGATGAAAACATCCTGACGTTGTTCACTTTCTTCCATGGGCTTGAAACGGCCGGTACGATCTCGCGCGAGGAGGCGCAGGCGCGGGCCAAGGATGCGGTGCGGGCGCTGCGCTACGAAAAGAGCGGCTATTTCTGGATCAACGACATGAAGGCCGGCATCGTCATGCATCCGATCAAGCCGGAAATGGACGGCACCGACCAGTCCGGCATGGCCGACCCGACCGGCAAGCATATCTTCCAGGAATTCGTCAAGGCGGTGAAGGCGAGCGCCACCGGCGAAGGCTTCGTCGATTATTACTGGCCGAAGCCCGGCTTCGAGGAGCCGGTGCTGAAATATTCGCATGTCGCCGGTTTCGAGCCCTGGGGCTGGGTGGTCGGCACCGGCGTCTATGCCGACGATCTCGATGCGCTGTTTCGCGCCAATATGCTGCAGGCCGGCGTCATCTTCCTCTGCTGCGCGCTTGCCGTGTCGCTGGCGGCCGTGGCGATCGTGCGCAGCGTCGTGGGCCCGGTCGAGCGGCTGAAGCGCTCTATGCGGGCGATTTCGGAGGAAAAGCTGGAGGCGGAGGTTCCCGAAACCGATCGCGGCGACGAGATCGGCGAAATGGCGAAGGTTCTGTCGGTGCTGCGCGACAGCGTGCGCGAACGCGTCGACCTGCGCGGCCGCGAAAAGGCGCAGCAGGAGCGGCTGGACAACGAGCGCGCCCGCAGCGAACACATGCAGCAATCCGTCGCTGAGGGCCAGGCCCATGCCATGCAGGCGGTCGGCCAGGCGCTGGAGCGGCTGGCTGCCGGCGATCTCACCGCCGCCATCGGCGCCATCCCCGCCGATTATTCGAAGCTGCGCGACGATTTCAACCGCGCCGTTGCAGCGCTTCGCGACGTCATCTGCGCCATTTCGCAATCGACCGAGGTGGTGAACGGCAGCGCCGCCGGCATTTCGGAAGCCGCCAACAATCTCTCGCAGCGCACCGAGCAGCAGGCCGCCTCGCTGGAGGAAACGGCCGCCGCCCTCGACGAGATCACCGCGACGGTGCGCAGCACTTCCGAGCGGGCGGCGGAAGCCAGCCGCATGGTCGGCGAGACCCGCAGCAGTGCCGGTCGCTCCGGCGCCATCGTGCGCGATGCGGTGGCGGCGATGAGCCGCATCGAGGAGGCGTCGAACCGCATCGGCCAGATCATCGGCGTCATCGACGAGATCGCTTTCCAGACCAATCTTCTTGCCCTGAATGCCGGGGTCGAGGCGGCGCGCGCGGGCGAAGCCGGGCGCGGCTTCGCCGTGGTGGCGCAGGAGGTGCGAGAGCTTGCCCAGCGCTCGGCGCAGGCGGCCAAGGAAATCAAGGGGCTGATCAGCAATTCCGCCGACGAGGTCGGCAATGGCGTGGCGCTGGTGCGCTCCACCGGCGAGGCGCTCGGCGAAATCGAGAAGCTGGTCAACCAGGTGAACGCCCAGGTGGAATCGATCGCCATGTCGGCGCGGGAGCAGTCGGTCGGGCTTGCGGAGGTCAATACCGCCGTCAACCAGATGGACCAGATGACCCAGCGCAACGCCGCCATGGTTGAGGAAACCAATGCCGCCAGCCAGACGCTGACACAGGAGAGCAACGAGCTGATGCGCCTCATCGGCAGTTTCCGTCTCTCGGACGGCGCACGGGTGCAGCCAGGACAGCGCCGGGCGGCCTGAAGCGGCCACCTTTCCAATCTGTCATGGCCCGTTGCCGATTGATTACAACTGGGTAACAATCGGTTCGGGCCATTGCCGCTTTCTCAGAACTGCCTTAGTTTCCGGCGAATCCGTGGTCTTGCAACGCCACGTTCTGTCAAAGCCAGGAAAGCCACGTTCCCCGTGTTCCATTCATTCTTTCCCCAGCCCCGGCTGTTCTTCTCCTCCCTCGTCGTCTGGACGCTGATCTGCATCGCCGTGTGGTATACGGTCGGCGCCGATTTCGGGACGGCGCTCGGTTTCGCGCCGCTGCCGGAAGGGCAGGAGCCGCCGATCGACCTGCGTTTCTTCCTGACGCCGGACAATCTCTGGTTCTATATCTATTTCGTCACCTGCACGGTGCTCTTCTGCGGGTTCTGGCATATCAAGGCGAAGGACCATCCGTGGAAGAACTGGTCGATCTGGGGATCGGCGCTGATCATCTTCTCGACCTATTTCGGCGTTCAGGTCTACGTCGCCATCAACAACTGGCGCCGCCCCTTCGGCGACCTGTTGCAGAATGCGTTGACGGGCAAGCCCGGCATCACGGACGAGAATTTCTACTCCATGATGCTGATCTTCTGCCAGATCGCCTTCCTGAGCATGTTCGTCTCGATCCTCACGGATTTCTTCGTCAGCCACTATGTCTTCCGCTGGCGCACGGCGATGAACGATTTCTACATGTCGAAATGGGAGCGGGTGCGCCACATCGAAGGGGCCTCGCAGCGTGTGCAGGAAGACACGATGCGTTTCGCCAACATCCTCGAAGGTCTCGGCATCAGCCTGATCAATTCGGTGATGACGCTGATCGCCTTCCTGCCGATCCTGTTCCAGCTTTCGACCTACATCACGACATTGCCGATCATCGGCGCCATTCCGCATTCGCTGTTCTGGCTGGCGCTGCTCTGGTCGATGTTCGGCACCGCGCTGCTGGCTATCGTCGGCATCAAGCTACCGGGCCTGCAATTCCGCAACCAGCGCGTCGAGGCCGCCTATCGCAAGGAACTGGTCTATGGCGAGGATCATGCCGAGCGCGCCGATCCGGTGACGGTCAAGGAATTGTTCGCCAATGTGCGGCGCAACTATTTCCGCATGTATTTCCACTATCTGTATTTCAACGTCGCGCGCTATTTCTACATCCAGGCCGACGGATTGTTCGTGACCTTCATGCTGGTGCCGACGATCGTCGCCGGGAAGATCACCTATGGTATCTACCAGCAGATCCTCACCGCCTTCGGCCAGGTCAGCAATTCCTTCCAGTATCTGGTCAATAGCTGGACGACGATCATCGAGCTCCTGTCGATCCACAAGCGCCTCAAGGCCTTCGAGGCGGCAATCGAAGGGCTGGACCTGCCCTCGGCGGACCAGCGTTATCTCGCGACGCAGGAGGGGATGCGCGTCCCCGTCGAGGAAGACTGAAACGCTTTCCAGGCCCGGCCATCGCGCCGGGCCTTTTCGTATCGGACAAACGCTTTTCCCCGACGACATTCGCGGCTATGGTCGGTTTCGCGGGCACCGTCCTGCCGTTTCCCACAGCGGAACGCGTCACTGCCGCCGGCACCGCCCGGCGCGGTCTTCGCGCTTCCCCAAGACGGAGGTTCCGCGATGAACGACATCGCCGATCCCGGCGTCCGCTTCGGACGCATTGCCGCCATGCTGCCGGTCAAGGACATGGCCAAAGCCTGCGACTTCTATATCGGGGCGCTCGGGTTCCGGAAGACTTTCGAGAATGGAAACCCGGTCGGCTTCATGATCCTCAAGCGCGACGGGGGCGAGTTGCACCTGACCTTGCAGCCGCGCCACAAGGCGGCGGATTTCAACATCGCCCATATCATGGTCAACGATGTCGATGCCGTCCATGACGCTTGCCAGCGTTACGGCTTGAGGATCATCAAGAGCCTGCAGGACAAGGATTACGGCCTGCGCGCCTTCGTCTTCGCCGACCCGGACGGCAACCGCATCGACGTCGGCCAGCCGATCTGAACGGAGCAGGCCCGGCATTTGCCGGGCCTGTTTTCAATGCAGGAAGAACATCCAGATAAGGATGACCAGGATGAGCGGGACGCCCATCAGCCACAGGACAAGGCCGCGCAGCATATATTCTCTCCAATCTCGGTTTCCTTGCTAGGGGAACGCGAGCGCGAGGAAACGGTTCCGCGTCAGAAGGCCGAGGTCCCGGCGGCGCTTTCGCCCTTGGCGGGGTGCAACTTCTCGATCGCCTGCGAATAGGTGACGCAGGCGACATCCGGTTTGCCGCAGACTTCGGTGACGAAACGGTCGAGCGCCCGCCAGTAGGCGCCGCCATTCATCTCGACGAAATGGAAGCCGAGCTGCAGCGGAATGCGCTGGCCGGCATATTGCGCCTCGAAGGCGGCGCGGTAGGCGGCGAGCGCCCGTTCCTCGAATTCGGCCGAACGCGCCTTGTTCTCGATGCCGACGGAATGGCGCACGAAAAGATTGTAGTCCATGGCGACGACGGGCTTGGCGGCCGGGCCTTCGGGTATCAGCGGCAGACCGAAGTGGATGATGCCATCCTGCTCGCGCGGCAGCATCGGTCCCCTGGTCACCAGGCTGGCGTCGTAGGTCAGGCCGTCCTCGCGCTCGGCGTCGACCAGCGGCTTGCCGGCGGCGAGGTAAGGGGCGCGAAAACCGTGGATGCCGTTTCGGGCGAAATCCTGCCATTGCGCAGGTTCCCTGTCGGCAGCGCCGGCGCCCTTCCAGGCATTCGCAAGCGTTGTGCGAAAGGTGCGGAATTCCTGCGCCCAGTCAGCTTTCGTCCAGTCCTTGCCGTCGAAATGGCCGCAGCCATGGCTGCCGATCTCATGTCCCTCCAGATGGGCAGCCCAGAGATGGTTCAGGCGGGTGCGGATTTCACCCTCGCTTCGGGCGAAGCCGACATTGGAGCGTCCCTTCTTCTGTCCCGGCGCCTGATAGGCCTTCTTCGCATCCGCATTCATCAGGAAGGTACAGGAGAGAAAATAGGTGAAATGCGCGCCAGTGCGTCCGGCGAGCGCCCGGCTTCTGTCCCAGAGCGCATTGTCATGGGCGCCGTCGAAGGAGACGATGACCATCTGCGGCCGTTCGGCAGCGGCGGCCAAGGAGGGGGCAAGGACGGACAGGGCGGGCAAAAGATACAGAAAACGAAGCATTCCAACTCGACTCAGGCAAAATCCGGCGCATTTCCGGGCATTTCAAACACGCGCCGGAAACGCCTTGATGCGGCTTTCTGCCTCGTGAATGCGGCGAAGCTTTGATAAGGCTTTCATTTCAACGGGCTTGCCGGTAATCCAGTCGCATCGTTTGTCGTTCAGGGAATTTGCACCATGACATTGCTGGTCGTCGGCCTCATCCTGTTTTTCGCCGTGCACCTGCTGCGGGTCTTCGCCCCCGGATTCCGCACCGGGGTGATCGCGCGCTTCGGCAAGCCGGCCTGGGTCGTGTTCCATTCGCTGGCCAGCATCGTCACGCTCGTGCTGGTGATCTATGGTTTCGCGCAGGCGCGCGACGTCACCGACATGCTGTGGTATCCGCCGCTGTTCATGAAGCATATCACCGTGACGTTGATGCTGATCGCGATGATCTGTCTGGTGGCGGGTTTCCTGCCGGCCGGGCATATCGCGACGAAGACCCGGCATCCGATCGTGCTGTCGATCAAGATCTGGGCGTTCGCGCATCTGCTGGCACGGGGCGATACGGCCTCCGTGCTGCTGTTCGGCTCGTTCCTCGCCTATGGCGTGCTGTTGCGCATCTCGCTGAAGCGTCGCGAACGGGCCGGAGAAATTGCGCCGCGTCCCTTCGTTTCCGTGGGTTACGACATCGCCGCAGTCATTCTCGGGGCGGCCCTCTGGTTCCTGATCATCTGGAAGCTGCATGAGTGGCTGATCGGCGTCCAGCCGATCTCCATGGGGTGAACAGGGCTGATTTGCCCGATTCCCCCTTACAATATGCGTAAAATCGGTTAGAAGGCAGCCTGATGCGCCAGAAGGCGAACGGCCGGAGACAGGAATGGCATTCAACGACGACAGCTTCATCCGCGAAGTAAACGAGGAACTGCGCTCGGACCAGTTCAGGTCCGTCTGGCGCCGCTTCGGCCGCATCATCATCGGCCTCGCCGTGCTGATCGTCGTCGGCACCGCCGCCCATCGCGCCTATGATTACTGGCAGACGCAGCGTGCCTCCGGCTCCGGCGACGAATTCCTCTCGGCGCTGAAGCTGGTCGACGAGAACAAGCCCGACGAGGCGCTGAAGGCGCTGGAGAAGTTGGCGGCCGAGGGACACGGCTCCTATCCGGTGCTGGCGCGGATGCGCGCCGCCACGCTGCAGGCCGAAAAGGGCGATGCGGCGGGCGCGGCGAAAACATTCTCGGAAATCGGCAAGGACAGCGCGGTTCCGCCGGCGCTGCGCGATGCGGCGAAGGTGCGGGCCGGCTGGCTGCTGATCGACAGCGCGCCCTACGACCAGGTCTCCGCCGAAATCGAAGCGATGGCGACGCCACAGAACGCTCTGCGCAATTCCGCGCGCGAGGCGCTCGGCCTCTCCGCCTACAAGGCAGGCGACTTCAAGAAGGCCCGCGACTGGTTCCAGCAGATCGCCGACGACGCCAATGCGCCGCGCACGGTCGCCAACCGGGCGCAGATCATGCTCGACCTGATCGCCGCTTCCGGCAAAGCGGCCTAACCAAAACCGGGAAAACCCATGAGCTTCACCGTCGCCATCGTCGGCCGCCCGAATGTCGGCAAATCCACGCTTTTCAACCGTCTGGTCGGAAAGAAGCTGGCGCTTGTCGACGACACGCCGGGCGTTACCCGCGATCGCCGGCCGGGCGAGGCCAAGCTGGTTGACCTGCGCTTCACCATCATCGATACCGCCGGCCTCGAAGAGGCGGGCGCCGATACGCTGGAAGGGCGCATGCGCGCCCAGACGGAAGCCGCCATCGACGAGGCCGACCTGTCGCTGTTCCTCATCGACGCCAAGGCTGGCCTGACGCCGGTCGACAAGGTGCTCGGCGAAATGCTGCGCAAGCGCGGCAAGCCCGTCGTGCTGGTCGCCAACAAGTCGGAAGCGCGCGGCTCTGACGGCGGTTTCTACGATGCCTTCACCCTCGGGCTCGGCGAGCCTTGCCCGATCTCGGCCGAACACGGCCAGGGCATGATCGACCTGCGCGACGCCATCGTCGCGGCCATCGGCGAGGACGTGGCCTTTCCGCCCGAAATCGACGAGCCGGAGACCAATGTCTCCCTTTCCGCCGATGACGGTGATTTCGGCGAGGGCGAGGAAGAAGCCGCTTATGACGAAACCAAGCCGCTGCGCGTCGCCATCGTCGGCCGCCCCAATGCCGGCAAGTCGACCCTGATCAACCGTTTTCTCGGCGAGGACCGGCTGCTGACCGGCCCGGAGGCCGGGATCACCCGCGATTCCATCTCTGTGGAGTGGGAATGGCGCGGCCGGATGATCAAGATGTTCGACACGGCCGGTATGCGCCGCAAGGCCAAGGTGCAGGAGAAGCTGGAGAAGCTGTCCGTCGCCGATGCGCTGCGCTCGATCCGCTTTGCCGAAACGGTGATCATCGTCTTCGACGCCACCATCCCATTCGAGAAGCAGGACCTGCAGATCGTCGACCTCGTGCTGCGCGAAGGCCGGGCCGCCGTGCTCGCCTTCAACAAGTGGGATATGATCGAGGATCCGCAGGCGGTTCTGGCCGACCTGCGCGAAAAGACCGAGCGGCTGCTGCCGCAGGCGCGCGGTATCCGCGCCGTGCCGATTTCCGGCCAGACGGGCTACGGGCTCGACAAGCTGATGCAATCGGTGATCGATACCGACAAGGTCTGGAACCGGCGCATTTCCACCGCCCGCCTCAACCGCTGGCTGGAAGGCACGCAGATCCAGCATCCGCCGCCGGCCGTCTCCGGACGCCGCCTGAAGCTGAAATACATGACGCAGGTCAAGGCCCGCCCGCCGGCCTTCATGATCTCCTGCACCCGGCCGGACGCTCTGCCGGAGTCCTATGTACGTTACCTGATCAACGGGTTGCGCAACGATTTCGAGCTGCCGGGCGTGCCGGTGCGAATCCATTTCCGCGCGCCGGAAAATCCGTTCGAGTCGAAAAAGAAGCGGCGCTGAGAATTTGGCGGACCGTGAGGCCCGCCAACCGATTGGCTTTTTCACATCACTTGCAGATGTGCCGCGACAGCGGCAGCGGCGACATGTCCGCCCTGGCGCAGGCCGGGTTGGTCGCGTTGGCGCGGGTGACGTTGTCGAGGAATTGTTGGGCCGCCGCGGTCCAGGAATAGCGTTCGGCCAGGTCGCGCGCGGCGTTCCCTGAAAGGTCGAGGGCGCGCAGGCATGCTTCGCGCAGGTCTTCGCTGAGCGCGCCGGCCTGCGGCTCCGGGCCGAGGATGTCGATCGGGCCGGTGACCGGATAGGCGGCGACGGGGACGCCGCTGGCCAATGCTTCCAGGATGGTGTTGCCGAAGGTGTCGGTCTTCGAGGGGAAGACGAAGACGTCGGCCTGGGCATAGGCGGCGGCGAGCTCCGCACCGAATTTGACGCCGGTGAAATGCGCCTCCGGGTAGCGCTCTTCGAGGCCGCGGCGGGCCGGGCCGTCGCCGACCACGACTTTCGAGCCGGGTAGGTCGAGATCGAGAAAGGCCGACAGGTTCTTTTCCGGGGCGATGCGGCCCACGGTCATGAAGATCGGGCGCGGCAGGCCAAAGGGGCAATCTTCATGCCTTGCCGGGTGGAACAGTTCGGTGTCGACGCCGCGGCTCCAGCGCACGAGATTTTTCAGGCCACGGCCGGCGAGTTCGCTCTCCAGGCTTTCCGTCGCCACCATGCAGGCGGCGCCCGCATTATGGAACCATCGGGCAAAGGCATAGGTGAGCGCCAGCGGCACCGGCAGGCGGGCGGCGACATATTCGGGAAAGCGGGTGTGGTAGCAGGTGGTGAAGGGCATGCCGTGGCGAATGCACCAGCGCCGCGCCTTCAGGCCCAGCGGCCCCTCGGTGGCGATATGCACGAAGGCCGGCTGCTGCCGCTCCAACTCGGCCAAGACGCGCGAATAACTTGCCAGGGACAGGCGTATCTCGGGATAGGTGGGACAGGGGATGCTGCGAAACCGCTCCGGGGTCAGCAGTGACAGCCGATGGCCGAGGCGGGTCAGTTCGCCGACCGTGTTTTCGATGGAACGCACGACGCCGTTGACCTGTGGATGCCAGGCATCGGTAACGATGGTGATTGCGGTCATGGCGACGGCCCCCGGTCGCGGACGCGGACTCATTCCGCGACGGCGTTCGGGATTCCTATCGCCAAGCTTTGTTACAGCAGCATGTCAGCCGCTTTCGCGGCCTGATTTGTCGCATTTCAGGAGGGAAAACCGGTATCGGCTTTTCCGGGACATGCTCTATGCGAACAGCTTTTCGCGCGGGATCAGCGCTCCATGCTCGCCGATGACACGGGCGGCGATGCCGGCGGCGAAGGCGGCGGCGGCAGCGGGATCGCCATGCTCCAGATAATGGGCGAGGAAGGCGCCGTTAAAGCTGTCGCCGGCGCTGGTGGTATCGACGATGCGCTCGACCATGGTTGCCGGAACATGCATGTCCTCGCGGCCGGCAAAGCGCAGCGTCGCGCCGTTCGGTCCGTCCTTGACGACGATATCGGCAACGCCGAGGCCGGTGTAGCGGTCGAGCGTGGCGGCGACCGAGGCATCGCCGAAATGCTGGGCTTCGTCATCGAAGCTCGGCAGGACGAGGGTGGAGGCACGCGCGCCTTCGCTGATGACCGAAAGCATGCGCTCGCGATCCTTCCACAGGCGCGGGCGAATGTTGGGGTCGAAGGCGACGCGCTTGCCGGCTGCCTTGGCGCGACGCAATTCGGAAAGCAGGGTCTCGGCATCGGCGTCCGGCAGGATCGCCAGCGTGATGCCGGAGAAATACAGCAGGTCGGCGCTTTCCAGCTCCCGGCGCAGATGGTCGCCATCGGCAGCGAGCTGGCGGGCGGCGGCGGTCTCGCGCCAGTAGCTGAAGGAGCGTTCGCCGTCCTTCAGGTGAATCATGTAGAGGCCGGGCATGCGGCCGGGCAGGCGGCGGATCGCATCCGTGCCGATGCCGGCATGCGCCATGAAACCCAGCATGTCCTGCGACGTCTGGTCGTCGCCGAGCGCGGTCAGGTAATCCACCTGCCAGCCGGGGGCTGCGCAGAGGCGCGCATACCAGGCAGTGTTGAAGGTATCGCCGGCAAAACCCTTGCGCAGCAGCCCATCTCCCGCCTGCGACAGTTCCACCATGCATTCGCCGATCGACAGAAGATGCCCGCTCACCCGTGTTCTCCCCGCTGTGCCAGATGTATTCCCGGACGGAAAACCGTTCTCGGAAATGCCCCGATGTTTCCCTGCGGCAATACGCCGGTCGGGGATTTCGGGCAAGGAAAGATTGACGCACACCTTGCCGCCCTCACGCCTTGCGGCGGACAGGTTTTCGCGGAAGAGTCGGAGCCTCGCCTGTTTCGATTCGCCAGCCGGAGTCCTGCATGACCGACCCTATCAAGAGCCCGACGACGAACCCCGACTGGTGGCGCGGCGCGGTCATCTATCAAGTCTATCCGCGTTCCTTCCAGGATACGACCGGCGACGGGTTGGGGGATCTGCGCGGCGTGACGTTGCGCCTGCCGCATATCGCCTCGCTCGGCGTCGACGCCATCTGGCTGTCGCCCTTCTTCACCTCGCCGATGGCGGATATGGGGTATGACGTGTCCGATTATTGCGACGTCGATCCGATCTTCGGCAATCTCGCCGATTTCGACGAGATGCTGGCCGAGGCGCATCGCCTCGGCATCAAGGTCATCATCGACCAGGTGATTTCCCACACCTCCGACCAGCACCCCTGGTTCATCGAAAGCCGCGCCAGCCGCGACAACGCCCGCGCCGACTGGTATGTCTGGGCCGATCCCAAGCCGGACGGCACCGCGCCCAACAACTGGCTGTCGATCTTCGGCGGCCCGGGCTGGGAATGGGACGGCGTGCGCCGCCAATATTACATGCACAACTTCCTGATTTCGCAGCCGGATCTGAATTTCCACAATCCCGATGTGCAAGATGCCGTGCTGGCGACGGTCAAGTTCTGGCTGGATCGCGGCGTCGACGGTTTCCGTCTCGATACGGTGAATTTCTATTTCCACGACAAGTTGCTGCGCAACAATCCGCCCCATGAACCGGACCCGGATTCCGTCGGTCTCGATGCGCCGGATACAAACCCTTACGGCATGCAGAACCACCTCTACGACAAGACGCAGCCGGAGAATATCGAATTCCTGCGCCGTTTTCGGGCGTTGCTCGACCAGTATGAAGGGCGCACGACGGTCGGCGAGGTCGGGGACGGACCGCGTTCGCTGAAGACGGTGGCGGCTTATACCGGCGGCGGCGACAAGCTGCACATGTGCTACACCTTCGACCTCTTGGGGCCGGATTTCACCGCCAGCCATGTGCGCAAATGCGTGACCGCCTTCCAGAATGCCGTCACCGACGGCTGGGTCTGCTGGGCCTTCTCGAACCATGACGTGCAGCGCCATGTCAGCCGCTTTGCCGAGACTGTCGAGGAGCGCGCCCGGGTGGCGAAGCTGGCGGTGACGCTGCTTTCCGCCTTGCGTGGGTCGATCTGCCTCTATCAGGGTGAGGAACTCGGTCTGCCCGAGGCGGAACTGGCCTTCGAGGATCTGCGCGATCCCTATGGCATCCGCTTCTGGCCGGCCTTCAAGGGCCGCGACGGATGCCGCACGCCGATGGTCTGGGAAAAGGCAGCCGATTACGCCGCCTTCTCGGCCGGCAAACCGTGGCTGCCGGTTCCCGTCGAGCACCGACCGCTGGCGGCGGATGCTCAGGAACACGATCCCGACAGCGTGCTGCAGCACTATCGTCGCACGCTCGCCTTCCGCCGCGACCAGGATGTGCTGCGCGATGGCGACATGCGTTTCGTCGATTCCAACCAGAATCTGCTGAGCTTCGTGCGCGAGAAGGACGGCAAGCGGCTGCTCTTCGTCTTCAACCTGACGCGCGAACGGGCCAACTTCGCTCCCGCAGACCAACGCATCGCCCGCGTCATCGCCTGGCCGGGCTTCAGCCCCGTCTATGCCGATGTCGAGATTCATCTCGCGCCATTCGACATGTTCTGCGCCGAGCTGGATTGAGCCGGATAAAGGAAGGCCCCTTGCGGGGCCTTTCCTCGTTTCAGATATCGCTGTTCAGGATATCGCGCAGCTTGCCGAAGATTTCGTCGATATGCTTCTTCTCGACGATCAGCGGCGGCGAGAGCGCGATGATGTCGCCGGTGGTGCGGATCAGCAGGCCGTTCTCATAGGCCTTGAGGAAGGCGGTGAAGGCGCGCTTGGTCGGCTCGCCGGCGATCGGCTCCAGTTCGATGGCGCCGATCAGGCCGGTGTTGCGCAGGTCGATGACGTTCTTGCAGTCCTTCAGCGAGTGCAGGCCGTCTTCCCAGTAGGAAGCGAGTTCGGCGGCGCGGGTCAGCAGGCCCTCTTCCTTGTAGGTGTCGAGCGTGCCGAGCGCGGCGGCGCAGGCGATCGGGTTGCCGGAATAGGTATAGCCGTGGAAGAACTCGATCATGTGCTCCGGGCCGTTCATGAAGGCATCATGAATCTCGGAGGTGACGAAGACCGCGCCCATGGGGATGACGCCGTTGGTCAGGCCCTTGGCAGTGGTGATCATGTCCGGCTTGACGTCGTAATATTGCGACGCGAAGGGCGCGCCGAGGCGGCCGTAACCGGTGATGACTTCGTCGAAGATCAAGAGGATGCCGTGTTTGGTGCAGATCTCGCGCAGCTTCTGCAAGTATCCCTTCGGCGGAATGAGCACGCCGGTGGAGCCGGCGATCGGCTCGACGATGACGGCGGCGATCGTCGAGGCGTCGTGCAGGGTGACGATGCGTTCCAGCTCGGTCGCGAGATCGGCGCCTTCCTCAGGCTGGCCGTGCGTAAAGGCGTTCTTGGCCGGCAGGTGGGTGTGCGGCAGGTGGTCGACGCCGGTCAGCAGCGTGCCGAACATCTTTCGGTTCGACACGATGCCGCCGACGGAGATGCCGCCAAAATTGACGCCGTGATAGCCGCGCTCTCGGCCGATCAGGCGGAATCGCGAACCGTTGCCCTTGACGCGGTGATAGGCGAGCGCAACCTTGAGTGCGGTTTCTACCGATTCCGAACCGGAATTGGTGTAGAGCACATGGTCGAGTCCGTCAGGCGCGATGTCGACCAGGCGGTTGGCGAGTTCGAAGGCCTTGGGATGGCCCAGCTGGAAGGCGGGGGCGTAGTCGAGCTCGCCGGCCTGGGCGCGGATCGCCTCGGTGATCTTCGGGCGGCAGTGGCCGGCATTGACGCACCACAGGCCGGCCGTGCCGTCCAGGACCTGACGGCCGTCATGGGTGGTGTAGTGCATGTCCTTGGCGCCGACGAACAGGCGCGGCTCCTTCTTGAACTGGCGGTTGGCCGTAAACGGCATCCAGAAGGCCCGCAAATCGTTGGGCGTGGCGTTCATACGTTCGGACATGGTTCGTCTCCTCCGACCAGGCGGGCGGCATGGTCACTTGCATCGATGGTTGGCGGTGCGCCGGATTTTACCCGATGGTCAAAGTATCAGCGGGCGGCGGGGCGTCAAGCAGGGTGGCTTGTCGGCACCCGTTTGAAGAGGGTTAACTTTTCCTGTTTAGGGTGCCGCGCGGCTGCTTATGCTCTCTCCGCGCCTGCCATGATCGGTGGGCCGTAACGACAAGAAGGTCATGATGACTTCCCCAATCCTCGCGGCGCTCGGTCTGGTGCTGGCGTTCGGCACGTCCGCCTTTGCGGCCCCTTCCTCCAGCCTCGTGCGTGGCGGCGATTTTTCCAATGGAAAGGCCGGTTTCTGGTCGACGGACAATGTGCGTCTCGCCGTGCGCTCCGGCCAGCTCTGCGGCGATGTGTCCGCCGGCGTCGAAAAGCCGTGGGATGCGCTGATCGGCGTGGATACGGGCGAGCTGAAGGCCGGCCAGTCCTATGTGCTCGGTTTCGAGGCGCGCGCCACCGGTAATGACGCGCCCGACAGGATCAAGGTGATGCTGCAGGATCCGAAGGCGCCATGGGCGGAGCGGTTTGCCGCGCCGGTGGAGGTAACAGAGGCGCTGGAGCCGGCCAGCCTGCCGTTTTCCAATGCGCGCGCCGGCCGCGCCCAGCTCGTCTTCCAGCTCGGCGGCCAGCAGGGCGCCTGGCGTTTCTGCATCGACAATGTGAAGCTTTCGCCCGCGGGCGAGGACCAGGCGGAGACTCGCATGAACCAGAACCGCGCCGCACCCGTGCTGGAGCCGGTCGCCGATCCGGTGCGGCTCAACCAGGCCGGCTTCCTGCCCGGTGGGCCGAAGCGGGCGACGATCATATCCTTGTCGAAGACGCCGTTGCGCTTCCAGATCGTCGATGGCGCCGGCAAGCTGTTCGGCGAGGGTGAGACGGAAGTGCGCGGCGTCGATCCCGCCTCCGGTTACAGCCTGCACGTCGCCGATTTCACGCCGCTGACGCGGCCGGGCGGCGATTACCGGCTGGTCGCCGGCGAGGCGGCAGGCCCGGCCTTTGCTATCGACAGCGACCTTTACCGGCGGCTCTCCGTCGACGCGCTCTCCTGGTTCTATCCGCAGCGCAGCGGCATTGTCATCGACGGCGCGATCGCCGGCGCGGCCTATGCCCGCCCGGCCGGCCATGTCGGTGTCGATCCCAATCGCGGCGATGGCGCGGTTGCCTGCCTGACGGGACCGGTGGCGGCCGAGCTTTACGGCAAGGACTGGCAATGCAAAGGCACGCGCGACGTCAGCGGCGGCTGGTACGATGCCGGCGACCACGGCAAATATGTCGTCAATGGCGGCATCTCGGTGGCGCAGATGATGGCCGCTTTCGAGCGCGCCAAGCGTTTTGCACCGAAATCGCCGCTGCTCTCGGATGGTTTCGCACGTCTGCCGGAGCGGGGCAACGGCGTGCCGGACGGTCTCGACGAGGCGCGCTGGGAGCTGGAATTCCTGCTGAAGATGATCGTGCCGGACGGCGAACCGCTTTCCGGCATGGCCTATCACAAGGTTCACGACATCGGCTGGACCGGCTTGCCGATGCTGCCGCATCTCGACCCGAAGGAGAGGGCGCTGCACCGGCCCTCGACGGCGGCGACGCTGAACGTCGCGGCGGTGGCCGCGCAAGGGGCGCGGCTGTTCCGTCCCTATGACGCCGCCTTCGCCGACCGGCTGCTGGCGGCGGCGCGCACGGCCTATGGGGCAGCACAAAAACACCCCGATCTTTTCGCGCCGGTCTCGGATGGGCAGCAGGGCGGCGGCGATTACGACGACGACGATGTGTCCGACGAATTCTACTGGGCGGCAGCCGAACTGCTGATCACCACCGGCGACACGGCCTATCTGGAGGCGCTCAGGGTCTCGCCGCACTGGAAGCGCGATCCCTTCGACGGCGCCGGCTTCGACTGGCGCAACGTCGCCGGCTTCGCCCGGCTGGAACTGGCGCTCTATGGCGACCCGCTGCCCGATGCCGACCGGCAGATGGCCAGGGCTTCGGTGATCTCGGCCGCCGACCGTTTCGTCAGCTACCAGAAGAAGCAGGGTTTTGGCTATATCTACCGTCCCAAGGGCGGCATTTTCGCTTGGGGTTCGAATCACCTGATGTTGCAGAACCTGCTGGTGACGGCGGCCGCCTTCGACCTCACCGGCGAGAAGCATTACCTGGCGGCCGCGCGCGAGGCGATGGATTATCTGCTCGGCCGCAACCCGATGAACATCTCCTACATCACCGGCTACGGCACGGCCTTCGCCCATAACCAGCATAGCCGCTGGTATGCGCATCAGCTCAACCCCGCCTTGCCGTCGCCGCCAGCGGGTTCGCTGGCCGGCGGGCCGAATGCGACGCTGGCCGATCCCGTGGCGCTGGAAAAGCTGGCCGGCTGCGCCGGCTCGCGCTGTTATATCGACGATATCGGCGCCTGGGGCGTCAACGAGATCACCATCAACTGGAATGCGGCGCTGCTGCAGGCGGCGAGCTTCCTCGCCGATGCGCAATAGGCCGTAACGGTTGTCGGCGCGACAGTCCGGAGCAAGCTCGCCGTGCGACCATAAGCCTGTCGCGGCTGCCTGGTCCGTTTTTTCAGGGCAGAGGGGAGCGGGCGGTCGCGACAGAGCCTGCTCTTCGACCGTTCCGGCAGGCGTCTGTCAGGCAGGGGTTTCGCTGACGGTCTGACAGTAGATTTCCTCAAGAGTGCCGAGCACCTTCAGGACCGCTTCCGACGAACTCGAATAATAGATGGTCTGGGCGTCGCGGCGTGTGTTGACCAGTTTCTGGGCACGCAGCTTCGACAGATGCTGCGACAATGCCGATTGGCTGAGGCCGACCTGACTGGCGAGCGCGCCGACAGCCACTTCCCCCTTGACCAGGCTGCAGAGGATTTGCAGGCGCTTGGGGTTTGCCATGGCGGACAGCAGGCCGGCGGCGACAGTCGAATGGTCGGAGAGAGAATCGGTTTTCATCGTGCGTTCCAGCGCCGCCGTCAGACGGGGGCAAACAAGCTCCGGCTCGGGGCCGCACGATTTTTCCCGTGCCGGATCGGTCCGGGGAAAATTATGCAGCGACTATAAAGTATTACAGCGATTTTTGCACGTTGGTGGACGTCACGTTGCGCTGCAGGAAGAGCGTCAGACTTATCGTCGGGGTCCAAAATTGTACATTGCTAAATTTAACGTATTGTCGGCCCGGTTTGTCCCATGTAACTAATTAAGCTATGCGTAAATTGCAGCGGTTCGGGAAATTCCAGCCGCCCGCCGACGGTATTGTCCGTCGATGCGATGTCGATCCCGCCGGCATCCAGTCCCGCGATCCGCCAGTCGTTCGAGGCGGGCAGCGACAGGGTTCTGGCGATGCCCGCCGCAGCCTCGGGATCGGCGGCCAGCAGGCTGGCCAGCGCCTCTTCTTCCATCTCCGAAAACTGCTCCGCGTCCGGTCGAGGGCCGAGGATGTCGGTGCCTTCAAGCGCGTAGGCGCGGCCGAAGCCGCCGTTGAGGCTCGCCGAGACCGGCGCCAGCCGGAAGAAGGCGAAATCCGGAAAATCGATGTAGAGCGCGGCCTTGGGGTGGCGCAGCACGAATCGGCGGCGCAGCCGGACGCGTGCGGGATCATCCACCGCCACGCGTTCGGCGCGGGCGAGAATGGTGACGCGTGGATAGGCCAGCGGATCGCCCTTGCCTTGCTCGCCCGCCAGCAGTGAGCAGCGCGAATCGGCCGTCAGCGCCCTGGTATGGGCCGAGAGCGCCGAGACGAGGATAACAGGCGTGCCATCGCTATCGGTGGCGGCCAGCACGCGGCTGGCGAAGGGGAAGCCGGTTTCGGCATCGACGACCGCCAGCGCCACATGCGGGCCGCCATGCAGCAATCGCCGCGCCAGGCGGCGGGCATCGTCATCCGTATCGCGCAGGACGGAGGGCTTGTCGGTCATGTCGTCTCCTCCCGTAAGAAAAGCGTATCGCAGGTCTGGCCGCGACACGCTTTCAAAGCATCGTTTTATCGCATTTCCGAACGGAACCGGGTATCCGTTTTCCCGGAAATGCTCAAAAGTGGCCGCCGCTCCACCGAAGCAAAAGTGGCGGATGTGCAGGCGCTTCAGGCGTTTTCCCGGCGACGGTGGCGAGTGAGGCCCTCGACGATATCCTGGGCGCTGATCGTGCCGATGACAGTGCCGTTCTCGACAACGCCGATATTGCCGGGCTGGCGGGTCAACGCGTCCAAGATGTCGACCAGCGGCGTGGTGACCGTTGCCGTGGCGCTGACGCCGGGCGTTGCGGCCTGCACGCCGGCCTGCATGACGTCGCCGGCGGTGAGCATGTTGATCGGGTTCATGTTCTGCACGAAATCGGCGACATACTGGTTGGCCGGATTGCGGACGATCTCCTGCGGCGTGCCGCACTGGACGATGCGCCCGCCTTCCATGATGGCGATGCGGTTGCCGATGCGGAAGGCTTCGTCGAGGTCGTGGCTGACGAAGAGGATGGTCTTCTTCAGCCGCCGCTGGAATTCGAGCAACTCGTCCTGCAGGCGGGTGCGGATCAGCGGGTCGAGGGCCGAGAAGGGTTCGTCCATCAACAGGATCGGCGCGCCGGTCGCGAAGGCGCGGGCGAGGCCGACCCGCTGCTGCATGCCGCCCGAGAGTTCGTTGACCTTGCGGCCCGCCCATTTCGTCAAATTGACGAGTTCGAGCTGTTCGCCGACGCGCTGCTTGCGCTCGGCTTCCGGCACGCCGGCCAGTTCCAGCCCGAAGCCGACATTGTCGGCCACCGTTCGCCAGGGCAGCAGCGCGAATTGCTGGAACACCATCGAGACGGTGTGCATGCGAAAATCGCGCAGCGCCTTGGGGGAACAGGCGTAAGGGTCGATCGGCCCGGTTTTCGAGGCGACCGACACCTTGCCGCGCACCACCGGCGCCAGCCCGTTGACGGCGCGCAGCAACGTCGACTTACCGGAACCGGAAAGGCCCATCAGCACGAGGATCTCGCCCTCGTGGATGGAGAGCGACGCCTTGGCGACGCCGAGCACCAGGCCGGTTTCGTGGCCGATCTCGTCTCGGGTCTTGCCCGCGTCGATCATGGCGATCGCTTTTTCGGGATTGTTGCCGAAAACGATATCGATGTCGTTGAAGGTGACTGCATCGCTCATGCGCCATCTCCTGCTTCGGAACTGCGGAAGACGCGATCGAGGATGATCGCGAGGATGACGATGCACAGGCCGGCTTCAAAACCCTTGGCGACGTTGACGGTGTTGAGCGCCCGCACCACGGGTACGCCTAGGCCGTTGGCGCCGACCAGCGCAGCGATGACCACCATCGACAAGGACAGCATGATGGTCTGAGTCAGGCCCGCCATGATCTGCGGCGTGGCGAAGGGCAGTTCCACCTTGCGCAGCACCTGCATCGGCGTGGCGCCGAAGGATTCGGCCGCTTCCACCAGCGAGGGCGGCGTCGAGATGATGCCAAGGCGGGTGAGGCGGATGGGGGCGGGAATGGCGAAGATGACCGTGGCGATCAGGCCCGGCACCATGCCGAGGCCGAACAGGATCAGAGCCGGGATGAGATAGACGAAAGTGGGGATCGTCTGCATCAGATCGAGGATCGGCCGCATGATCGAATAGACCCAGGCGCGCCGCGCCGCGGCAATGCCGAGCGGCACGCCGACCAGCATGCTGACGGCGGTGGAGGCGAGCACCAGCGCCAGCGTCTCGGTCGTCTCCTTCCAGTAGCCCTGGTTGATGATGAACAGCAGGCCGATCGCCGTCATCGCCGCGACGCTGACCGAGCGGCGCAGCCACCAGCCGATGGCGGTCAGCACCGCGACCACGATCAGCGGATGCGGCGTTTGCAGCAGATACAGCATCGCCTTGATGCAATTGGAAAGAATGAAGGAAAGCTGGTTGAAGAACCAGCCGCCATTGGTCGTCAGCCAGTCGACGAAGGATTTCGCCCACGGCCCGATCGGGATCCTGTTGTCAGTTAGCCAATTCACGCGCGTCCGCCCGTTGGAAGATGGAAATCTCTAGCCTTATGAAAAGAGCGGCTTCACGCCGCTCTTTTCATTCCGGTATTCAGAGGCCAAGGCCGCTTTTGGCGGCGGCCAGAGCATCGCCGCCATCCAGCGTTGTGACGCCGGCAAGCCAGGGCTCGATGACGGAAGGATTGGCCTTCAGCCATTCGGTGGCGGCGGCTTCCGGCTCCTTGCCGTCATTGAGGATCTTGCCCATGATCTCGTTTTCCATCTTCAACGAGAACTTCAGATTGGTGATGAACTTGCCGACATTGGGGCATTCGGCGGTGTAGCCGGCGCGGACGTTGGTGAAGATGGTGGCGCCGCCGAAATTCGGTCCGAAGATGTCGTCGCCGCCCGAGAGATAGGTCAGCTTGTAGTTGGCGTTCATCGGATGCGGCTCCCAGCCGAGGAAGACAACGGGCTTGCCTTCCTTGTCGGCGCGCGAGACCTGCGCCAGCATGCCCTGCTCGGAGGATTCGACCACCTCGAAACCCTTGAGGCCAAAGGTGTCCTTGTCGACCATGTCGATGATCAGGCGGTTGCCGTCGTTGCCCGGCTCGATGCCGTAGATCTTGCCGTCGAGATCGTCCTTGTGGGCCGAGATGTCCTTGAAATCCTTGATGCCGAGTTCGGCGCCCTTGGCGTTGGTGGCCAGCGTGTATTTGGCGCCTTCCAGGTTCGGGCCGAAGGATTCAACCGACTTGTCGTTCAGGAAGGGACGCACGTCGTTTTCCTGGGTCGGCATCCAGTTGCCGAGGAAAACGTCGATGTCCTTGTTCTTCAGCGACTGATAGGTGACCGGCACCGAAAGCACCGTCGTCATCGGCTGATAGCCGATGGCTTTGAGCACGACGGAGGCGGTCGCGGTGGTCGCGGTGATGTCGGTCCAGCCGACGTCGGAGAAGCGCACGCTCGCGCAGGCTTCCGGCTCCGCGGCATGAGCCGGTGCCGTTGCCAGCGCGCCAAGTGCCGCCGTTGCCAGCATTGCCAGTCTGAAACTATTGATTTTCTTCATTGATAACTCCCAGCCTTTTATTGTTCAGAGCCCCCAGCCAATCACCAATAATAGCGAATTTCAAGCGGAGAGCTGTCTTTTACCGACTGTTATCATGGTCCTTTGCGACGTTTTGCACCCTGTTCAGCGGCGTGAAACCGGTGATGATGGGCGCAAACCGCGCGGGAGACGTTTTCCGCGGGTGCAAATCGGGGAACCTCCATGATGCGTCGCTGTCTTGCCATACTCTGTCTTTTCGTGGCCTCGACCGGGTTGGCCCGGGCCGGTGGCGATGCGAAGGCGGGGGCGATGGTCTTCAAGAAATGCGCCGCCTGTCACACCGCCACCGAGCCGGTGAACAAGGTCGGCCCGTCATTGATGGGCGTCGTCGGCCGCCCGGTCGCGACCGCCCCCGGCTACAGCTATTCGTCGGCGATGCAGGCTTTCGGCGGCGGCAAGGTCTGGGACGAGGCGGCGCTGACCACCTATCTCGCCAATCCGCGTTTCGTGGTGAAGGGCACCAAGATGACCTTCGCCGGCTTGAAGGCGCCAGCCGACATCGCCAATGTCATCGCCTATCTCAAGGATCCGGCCTCGGCGAAGTAAGACAGCCGACGATGCAATTCGCGGGACGGGTATGGTTTCATCCCGCACGGAATCCTATATGGTCTCTACCGGTTCGAGGGGGCGCGGGACGAGCGCTCCCTTCATCACTTGAGGAGAGGCACCTGCATGGCGACGCTACAGTCCTTCGACAGCGAAATTGCAAAGACCCGTTCCATCGTCGACGAGGTTCGCGGCAAGATGGCGCAATCGGGTGCCGCGCTCGACCAGTTCGCCAAGGCCGACACCAAGCTGGGCGACGTCAATTTCGATATCGAGAATGCGCGCATCCAGGACGTGCTCGTCCAGCAGAAGGCGATGGAAGCCAATATCGCCGACCTGATCATCGGCCTGGAAGACGCCACAAACGTCTTCGGCTCCGAATTCGAGAGCATGAAGACCTATACCGGCTACGAGAAGTTCATCGGCATCTTCTCAAAGCAGAAGGCGCAGCGCATGCGCACCGACCGCGTCCGCAACATGTCGCTGGCCGGCAACCTGCAGGAACTGCTGGTCAAGTCCGACACCATTGTCGGTATCCTGAAGGAGCAGCGTGGCATTCTCGACCAGCGCTACAAGAGTTCCGAGGCCAGCCTGATCCAGGTGATCGAGCGCCGCAAGCAGACGGTCGCCAATCTTGAAACGACACAAAAGCGCATCAACGAGATCAACCCGCAGCTGCTGGATATCGAGAACCGCATCGCCGCCTCCACCGAGCAGGGCCAGCGCACCCAGCTCGAAGGCGAGCGCTCGGCGATGGCCACCGAATACAACCAGATGCAGGCGCGCGAGCAGGAGTTGCTGGCCGAGAGCCAGACGCTGGAACGCTATACCTCGATGTTCCAGACCTTCGTCGATTCGCTCAACAACCAGATCGCCGCCCAGAACACGCTGATCAACAAGCTGACCATCGATACCGAGCAGCGCATCGTGCTCTACAAGGCCCTGGAAGATTCGCTGAAGACCGCCGCCCAGCAGGAAGTCGCCCACCGCATCAACACGCTGGGTTCCCAGGTGGATACGGCCGCCGAGGAAACCATGGCCGGCATCGGCGCGGCTGCCCAGCGCCATATCGGCGATCTGCTCGAAATGCACGAGAAGAACATGCTGGCGACGCAGGACATCCAGCGCCGCAAGAAGCTGGCCGACGACGCCTTCGCCCGCCGCTTCCAGGCGGTTCTCGACAAGCACAACGCCGCCGATTACGTCCGCCAGTGACGGCATCGCGCGTATGAGCAAAGGCGGGGACGACAGGGGCAGGGCGGCGGCATGATCACTCCATCCGACGGCCCGGTGGCGCAGTATTTTTCGACGGTGAAGACGGCGCTGTCGGGGCTGGAGGTCTATCTCTCCGACCCGGACCGCGCCGATCCCGGCAATCCGTTTCCGCCGGCGATTCTGACGCCGTTTCTCCGGCGTTTCGCCGCCTCGCTGCAATGCTGGGAAAACCGCATCGGCTTCACCGAGCATTTCCGCATTTCCCGGGCCGAAAGCGGCTTTCCGGTGTTCCAGAACGTGCTGGAGCTGGAAAAGGACCGCAATACGGCGGAAGGACGGCTCGCCGCCATTCCCGACGCGCAGGTCCTGCGGACCGAGATGGCCGATTTCATCCTTCGCCACCGTGCTTTCCCCGAAGCGCTTCAGGCGCGCATGGCCGAGCGCATCTATCTGGAAGCGGTGTCGGCGGGCGAGATCTTTTCGCCGGTCGTGCTGCCGGAAACGGTGCATGTCGGCGTCAATCCGAAGAACCGGCGGCCCTATTATGTGGTTGTCTGGGGCGCCTTCGACGGCACGCAGACGCTGCCGATGGTCTATATCGCGCTGATCGAGGATTCCTCCGACGCTCTGGTAAACATGCTGGTGCGCGACGACGGCACGCTCGATCCGTCGGTACAGATCCCGCTGCCGGTCGGGGGGCTGCTCAATCCGCAACTGGCGGCGCGCTTTGACGATTTCGTCACCCGCAACAGCGGTTACGCGCTGACGCCGGCGACCATCGCCGCCAATCTCGACACGGATTTCCCGACGCTGCATCCCAAGCAGTTGCGCCGCTTCGTGCTCGGGCCGTTCTATTCGGCGGGAATTACCGAGAACAACGACCGCATCACCGGCATCCTCTCCAAGGTGCGCAAGCCCGAGGACGCCTGGCTGCTGACCTGGACGCAGCAGGAGGTGTTTTCCCGCGTCGAGCGGCCGGCCGAACGCGGCTTCTTTTCCTCGACGCCTGCGCGACAGGAATTCTACATCGACACCGCCAATCTGGAGGCGACGCGCATGGGCGTCAGCGCCTATGAAAAACATGCGCTGGTGCCGCACGAGGCCTATCAGGCGCTGTATGCTTCCGGTGAAGCGGCGGCGATCTTCGGCGATTACAAGGTGCATGTCATTTCCGGCAACCAGGTGATCAGCGAGGTATGACGCCATGAGTTTGAACGCGGGCCTGACGACACTGCGCGAAGAGGAAATCGCCCGCCATGTCGCGGCGGCGCAGGCGCTGGTGACGCGCTTTTCGCTGATCGAGGCGGACGGCGCGCCGTCCTCGGCGCCGATTGCCGGCACCAACAGGCGTTTCGTGCCGACCGTCTCGACGGCCGGCGTCAGGCGCACCCGCGACGTCGAGCTGACGGCGACGGTGCAGGCCGTCCATGCCGCCGATCCGCTGCTGTCGCCCGCCGGCCATACGCTGGTCTATCGCACCCGGCGCGGCGTGCAGGTGGCGCTTGCCGTTGCCGACGTGTTTGCGCGGCAGACGGTGCTGGAGGGTCTTCAGGCGCGCAATCTTGCAGCACCCTTGGCTGGGGCCGATGCGGTGCAGTTCAAGGCTTATCTGTCGGCTGCCGGCTTCGTCGCCGCCTTCACGCTCACCGCCTATCTGCAGGCGACGCTGCCGCTGGAGGAGGGCGAGGGCATCGATGTCAATGCCCCGGATTTCCTCTTCGAAACACCGCAGGACGGGCTGAAAAGCATTGTCGCCGGGCTGGCGCGGGCGATTTCGGGTGCGGCCGACGACAACGCGATGGCGGCGCGGGCGCGGGCCTATCTGGCGCTGGCGCAAGAGGAATTGCTGGCGCGCAAAAGCCGCTTCCCGGAAAGCGCCACCTTCGAGACCATTCATATCCGGCTGGATGCCGACGACGTGACGCTGAACGGGTTCGAGGCCGGGACGGGCGTCAAATCCAGGCCGCTGGTGATGAGCTTCAAGAAGCCGGAGGAGATCGTCGGCAACCACATCGCCAAATACCAGGCGATGAAGCTCGCCCGCATGCTGATGGCCTATGATTTCGACCGGCAGATGAACCCTTTCGTCGAACTCGGCGGCTTCATCTTCACCTTCATGGGCGACGGCATGCCGGGCACCGGCAAGACCATCCTGATCCAGATGATCGCCGGCCTGCTCAACGATTATTGCCAGGTGGCCGGCTACGGCTTCCATTACGAGAATTTCGGCGTCGACCAGATTTCCTCCTATCAGGGCAAGTCGGGGCAGAACTGCAAGGCCTTCGTCAATGCGGTGACCAACCCGCGCGCCATCGGCTTCGGCACCGTCGACGATGTCGACCAGGTGGCGGCCAAGCGTTCCGACGACCGCGCGTCCGCCGGCCAGCAGGAGGTGACGGCGGTGCTGATGGAAAGCTTCGCCGGCGCCTCGACGGTGGTGCGCGGCAATTGCACCTTCGGCATGTTCTCCAACCACCCGGAAGCGGTGGACGATGCGCTGCGCCAGCGCGCCGGCGCTCGCTGGCTGATCGACGGGCCGCAGACCCGCGACGATTATATCGACATTTTCGCCCTGCTGATCGGCCGCAACCATTCGATCCCGCTCGGCGACCATACGCTTTATGCCGGCCAGTCGATCAAGACGGCGGTCAAGGCCTCCTATGACGGCCATGCGCACCCCTCCGAGGTGGGGCTTGCCGCTGTCTGGGAGCGGTTCGAAAAGGAGAATGGCGGTATCTCCTCGCTTGCCGATATCGGCACCTATCTTTACCGCATCAAGGAAGTGGAGCCGCGCTTTACCGGCCGTGCGATCAAGAACATCACCGACGCCATCAAGATGCGCGCGATGGATATCGACCTGCCGGACGAATGGTTCTCCAACCCCGAACCCTTCCTGCACAAGAGCTATGACGAGAAGAAACAGATGATCGAGGCGCTGCGCACGCCGATCACCCTCGACATGGTGCTGCAGGAGATCAACCGCTACGCCGACTCCGAATTCCGCTACGCCGACACCAGCGACCGCACCGCCATCGACGAGATCGTCCGCCGTGAGAAGCAGCGCGAGCGTGCGATCGGCGAAATCGAAGCCATGAAGCGGGAAGGCAAATGGTAGACCGCCTGTTCGAGGCCGAACTGATATACGGGCGGCTGCTGGAGATATCAGAGCCGCACCTGATCGCGCGCTACAACAAGGCGCTGGCCGGCTTCGGCATGCGGCCCACGGCGCTCGACACATTCCGCATCGACATGACCGGCTTTTCGCCGGAGATCGCCGACGAATTCGGCGATCAGGATTATCTCGACCCCAACCGCGTCAATCGCCGCTTCGTCATTCTGACGCCGGAGCAGGAAAATCTGCCCGTCGTCCATACCAGCTTTTCCAATACCGGCGGGCTGATGCATGAATTCTTCGAGGCCAACCGGCGGGCGATCCATGCGGTGACCATCAAGGATGCGCTCTATGGCGAGATCGAGGATTCGGTCTCGGTGGTCGATAGCCTCGAAGACCTGCTGTCGATCAACGAAGTGACCTTCCGCGTGCTCTCGGCCGAGGATCTGCTCGGCAAGGCCGGCGAATTGCGCCAGCTCGTCGACCGCCTGACCTCCGAGCCGGATGCCTGGCGCGACGACGTCATGCTGGCCCGCATGGTGGAACTGGCGCAGGTGACCGGCGACATCCGCCAGAACGCGCTGGTGCCCGATCAGCTCGTTTTCCGCCACGATGCTTTCTGGGCCAATCATTTCGGCGGCGTCTACGTCTTCCTCGACGGCAAGGCGACGACGGTGATCTGCGATCCCGCCGCCCCCGGCTTCCGCCGCTCGCGGCCCTGGCAGGTGGCCTATATCTCGCTTGGCGATCCCGCTGCCATTTATGATTTCCTGGTGCGCACCGGTCGCATCGATCTGCCGCGCGCAAGCTGGGTGGAAGGCTCCGGCCTGCTCAAGCACCGCGCCGAGATGATCGTGCGCGATCTCGTGCATCGCTCGCAGCCGGAGGTCGATCTTGACAAGATTGACGCCATATGGTTGCAAACCTGGATGCATCGCAATGTCGCACTGGTATCGAAGGACGGCGCCTATCCCTTCCTGATGGAGGCGTTGCGCACCATCGCCGTCTCCGGCGAATTGAAGATGGCGGATGTGCCGCCGGCCTCCCGTTTCCTCGTCGTGCGGGCGCGGCCGGATCATCCGGACCGCTGGCTGGTCAGCCAACTGATCAGCGAGATGGTGCCGGCCGATTTCGTCTCCCGTTTCGTCTTCGACAAGGAAGGCTTTTACCGTTCCTATGACGCCATGGCCGAGACGATGCGCAAACATGTTGTCAGCGTGCTGGCGAACACTTACCTGAAGGACAAGAGGGCGTTCCGGATGCGCCTCTACGGACTTGGAGAGGATGACCATGCTTGATCCGATCATCGCCTTCTTCGTGCGCGTGTTCAGCGCCATCGGCAGGGGGCTCGGCATGTTCGTCGCCTGGCTGTTCTGGCCGTTCCTGGCCGCGCATGGCTGGTATCGCCGCCGTTCCTGGGTGGTTCGCGGGCCGGTGCTGGCGATCCTGGCGCTGCTGATCGTCTCCTACGGCTATTTCATCTGGCAGACGCAGGTCTGGACCAATTTCAACCCGAACCTGATCGACAATTACGCGCTGGCGCAACGCAAGGCACCGGCTGGCGCCGAACTGCCGACGGTGGAGGGGCAGGCGAAGACCTGCCAGCGCTCTACGGTCGTCGATGTCGCCGCCGACCTCACCGATTTCAACGTCAACCAGAATGCCTGGATCTCGTCCATGCTGCTCTACCGGCTGGGCTTTTTCGGCATCGACTGGGATCACACGCCTTTCCTCGACAACAAGGCCTCGTTCCAGCGCGGCGTCAACCAGGCGGTGCGCCGCACCTCCGTGGAACTGGTCGATGCGCTGGGCCGCATGCGCGGCACCTCCAGCATCAACAACAACCTGCAGGATGCGCGCGGCAATATCCAGTTCGACGAATTCTCCTGGTATTTCGGCCTGCAACCCTTCGGCCCGAAGACGCCGACGCCGAGCTATTACCGCGCCGCGATCAAGAGCCTGCGCGCCTTCAACGGCGAACTGGCGTCGTGCGCCGCGATCTTCGACGGGCGTGCCGACAACCTGCTCGAATTCGTTGACCGTATCGCCAACGATCTCGGCAATACCGCCTCGATCCTGCGCGACCGCTCGGAGAACTACAACGGCGGCTGGTTCGACACGCGCGCCGACGACCGCTTCTGGTTCGCCTACGGCCAGCTCTACGGCTATTACGCCATCCTTGCCGCCGCCCAGGCCGATTTCTCGCAGGTGATCGCCGAGCGTAACCTGACGCCGATCTGGAACGATACGATGACGCAGTTCAAAGCGGCGCTGCGCATCCAGCCGTTCATCATTTCCAACGGCGAGGAGGACGGCTGGATCATGCCGACGCATCTGGCGACGATGGGTTTCTATATCCTGCGCGTGCGTTCGGGTCTCGTCGAAGTGCGTTCGATCCTCGACAGGTAAAAATCATCAATCGTCGGCGAAGGCGACGAACTGGTGCAGGTCATTCAGTTCGTAGATGACGCCGACGATTTCACCGGCCGGACAGTCCGGCAGGCGGCGGAAGCCGGCGACGGAGCGCACGAACTTGTAGCTCTCGCCGTCACGCACCCGGTAGAGATTGTGATAGCCGACGCAATCCTTGCTGGCCCGCTCATAGGTTTCCATCAGCACCGGCAGATCTTCGGGATGAATGCGGGCGGTGACGGCGACCATGTTCATCGGGCCGGTGGTGTAGTCGAGACCCAGGATATCGAAGGCGGCCGCGGACGCGAAGACATGGCCCGTCGCCAGGTCGAAGCGCCAGATGGCGAACCGGCGATAGGCCGAAACCAGCGTGACGATGTCCCGATCCGAAATGCCGAGTCTTTGCTGATCCTCGGCGCTCAGCGCAAACCGATGACTTTCATGATGCGGTAACACGCTTTCCCCCGTCCCCTCCGGCGCAATCGCCGGAACGTCAGGCGATCAGCTTCAGCCGGATCGCCTTGGCGACCAGTTGCGTCCTGTTGACGCAATCGAGCTTTTTGATGGCATTGTTGAGGTAGGCGTTCACCGTGTGGTCCGAGAGGGACAGAATCTGGCCGATTTCGGCCGAGGTCTTGCCCTGCGCCGTCCAGCGCACCACCTCCAGTTCGCGCGCCGAGAGCGCATGCGGCAATGCCGGCTCGCGCGGACGGATCGCCGCATAGGCCTCGAAGACATGGGTGGAAACCATGTTGAGGGCGTTGAGTTCGTCCATCTGCAGGCAATCGCGCTCGCCGTCATAGCGCAGCACCAGCCGCTCGCCGTCAAGGCCGGTCATGGCGATCACGATGCCCATGGTGATGCCATAGCCGATCATGAAGCCGGCCAGGGTCTGCCATTCCGGGGTCTTCTCGTCTTCCGTCACCGCTTTCAGCGCCCAGGTCTGCGGCAGAAGCGATGCTTGCAGCCGGTGCGACGTCGGACAGATGGACAGGAGGCCGTGGCGGTCGAAATCGCGGAAGAATTGCGGCGCATATGTCGTTTCCAGAACCAGCGGCGCCAGATCGCGGTCGTCGGGGCCGGGCATGCGCAGCAGCGTGACATGATGCAGCGAGAACGCGGCCGCGACCCGTTTCAACGCGGCAATGAAAGCCCCGCGGGTTCTGACCGAGGACAGCTCGGTAATCAACAATGACTGCCGGTCCTGAAAATTCATCAATGTCATTGCGTCGGGGTTTCGAGGGAATTCGATGTTACCGCTAACAAAATTGCCGCCCGGCGGCAATAGAAAGCTCCCGACAAGCACGGCTCTTGCTTAATGCATGATTGTGGCAGCGATGGGCGCGGCAGCGGTGATGGCGGAGATGGCTCTCTTCCGCGGGCTGACTCCTATTGCGTTGCACCAAATCTCGCACTGCGAGACAACGGTTGGTAAGCAGGCGCTGTCGGTCCTAAAATGAAAAATGTCGCAAATACGAAAAAGAGTGGCTTGAACCGGCGCGGGTCAACGCCCCGCTTGACGGTCTAAATTCCCTTGGGAGTAAAAGGGGAGGATCGCCCATGACGGATGTGAAATCGGATATCGAGATCGCGCGCGCGGCCCGGAAAAAACCGATCCAGGAGATCGGCGCAGCGCTTGGCATCGGCGTCGAGCATCTGCTGCCCTATGGCCACGACAAGGCGAAGATCGGCGCGGAGTTCATTGCGGCCCAGCGCGGCAAGCCGGACGGCAAGCTGATCCTCGTCACCGCTATCAATCCGACGCCGGCCGGCGAGGGCAAGACCACGACCACCGTCGGCCTCGGCGACGGATTGAACCGCATCGGCAAGAAGACGATCGTCTGCATTCGCGAGGCCTCGCTCGGCCCCTGCTTCGGGGTCAAGGGCGGCGCGGCCGGCGGCGGCTATGCCCAGGTCGTGCCGATGGAGGACATCAACCTGCATTTCACCGGCGATTTCCACGCCATCACCGCGGCCCACAACCTTCTGGCGGCGCTGATCGACAACCACATCTACTGGGGCAACGAAGAGAACATCGACATTCGCCGCATTGCCTGGCGGCGGGCGATGGACATGAACGACCGGGCGCTGCGCGAGGTCGTCTGTTCGCTGGGAGGCGTCGCCAACGGTTTCCCGCGCGAAAACGGCTTCGACATCACCGTCGCCTCCGAGGTGATGGCGATCCTGTGCCTGGCCACGGATTTGCGGGATCTGGAGCGGCGGCTCGGCAATATCATCATCGCCTATCGCCGCGACCGCACACCGGTCTATGCCCGCGACATCAAGGCCGACGGCGCGATGGCGGTGCTTCTGAAGGACGCCATGCAGCCGAATCTGGTGCAGACGCTGGAAAACAATCCCGCCTTCGTGCATGGCGGCCCCTTTGCCAATATCGCCCATGGCTGCAATTCCGTCATTGCCACGACGACGGCGTTGAAGCTTGCCGATTACGTCGTCACCGAAGCCGGTTTCGGCGCCGACCTCGGGGCGGAGAAATTCTTCGACATCAAGTGCCGCAAGGCGGGGTTGAAGCCGGCGGCGGCCGTCATCGTGGCGACGGCGCGGGCGATGAAGATGAACGGCGGCGTCAGGAAGGACGATCTCGGGCGCGAGAATGTCGAGGCGGTGGCGCGCGGCTGCGCCAATCTCGGCCGCCATATCCAGAACGTCAAGAAATTCGGCGTCCCGGTCGTCGTCGCCATCAATCATTTCATTTCTGATACGCCGGCGGAAATCCGGGCGATCCAGGATTACGTAACGGGCCTTGGCACGGAGGCGATCCTCTGCCGACACTGGGCGGAGGGTTCGGCCGGCATCGAGGCGCTGGCGCGCAAGGTGGCGGAACTGGCCGAGGCCGGCGGCGCGCAATTCGCCCCGCTCTATCCCGACGACATGCCGCTGTTCCAGAAGATCGAGACGATCGCCAAATCGATCTATCACGCCGGTGAGGTCATCGCGGACAAATCGGTGCGCGACCAGCTTCGCGCCTGGGAAGAGCAGGGTTATGGCCGGCTGCCGGTCTGCATGGCCAAGACGCAATATTCCTTCTCGACCGATCCCAACCTGCGCGGCGCGCCGGAGGGGCATACGGTTCCGGTGCGCGAGGTGCGCCTGTCGGCTGGCGCCGGCTTCGTGGTGGTCATCACCGGCGAGATCATGACCATGCCCGGCCTGCCGAAAATCCCTTCGGCGGAAAAGATTTTCCTCAACGAAGAGGGGTATATCGAGGGTTTGTTCTGAGCATCTCCAGGACAAGAGAAAAGCGGATTTCCGTTCGGAGATGCTTAAGATTGAACGGCAGAGCGCCTGCAACTCGAAGATAAGCGGATGGCGCGGCAGGCCGGCGGCGCCGGTCGGCGTCCTTATCCGCGCACCCGCCGCCGGCAAGGCGAAAACGCCCTGTTTATCGGCAGTAGCGGTAACCGCCCTTGCGGGCGAGCACGTCGAGATGCAGGTGTTTCTCATGCGCCGCGTCGCTTTCCGGGTCGAGCACGGTGGTGAAATAGAGGCAGGCAGCCGCGGTGACGGCGCGCTGGAACGCGCCTGACAGTGTCGAATCCTCGCGGCGCGGATGGATATCGACACGCTCGCCGCTGGAGAAGGTGAAGGCGGAGATGTCGACGGCATTGCCACGTGCATGCTCGGAAATCTTGCCCCGCTCGGCATTGTTGCGCAGCCGGCAGACATAGGCCGAGGCGGTTTCCAGCGATTGCAGCGATTCCTCCGGGAATGCGGCTCTGGCCGCCGGTACGACGCTGTCCCTTGTCCATTGAGCCAGGGCGCGCGCGGCGGGGCAGGTCATGGTCGCGGCCGGCTGCAGCGCGATGCCGCCTGCCAGCCCCGAGACCGAGACCGGCTTGTCGATGCCGCAGCCTTCGCCGTCATCGATGCGCTTTTCCTCGGTGAACGCGACCCGGAGCGTGGCAAGCGCTGAAACGCACGCGGCGTGATCCTCGGCGCTTTCCGGGGTAACGACCAGTTCCGCTTCCGGTGTCAGCACCGTGCCTTTCAGCGGGCCTTCCGGCTTCGGCGGCGCGGGCGGCCCCTGGATCTCAGGTTTTGCCTGCGGCGGCGCTTTTGCCTCAACCGCCGGGCGTGGCTGGGGCAGGGGGCCAACAGGCGGCAGGTCGGCGGCGAAGCCTGACGTCGCGGCCAAAACAGCGATCAATCCGAGGGTCGGCGCATGGTTGGCTGTCATGCAGTCTTCCTTTCCCTTCCAACGAGCAGGGACAGGGAAAACGCCTGGCATGCGGGATTCGTTGCAGCCTTGCCACGCCGCCGCCCCGTATCGAGACATGAGCGTCATACTCATGTTTATTTATTTGACAGCCATACTCATGTTTTTTATGGGACAGAAACAAGGCGCCAACCGCGCCGGGTTTTCGAAACTCGCTCCGCCCAGCCAGCCCGCCGCGCGCTCAAAGCCGCGCATCAGCCAGCCCGGTGACCCATTGAAAAAAAGGAATTGTTTCATGGCTGTCCGGCATTCTCGGTCGGTTCTTTTGGCATGCACGGCGATTGCGAGCCTGATTGCTCCAGCCGTCTGGGCGCAGAGCGTCGAGACGGCGGCGGATGTGACGCCGCTGAAGAAAATCGTCGTTTCCAAGGGTGCGCGTGTGCCCGGCGCCGTCGCCGAGACGCCGCTGGCGCAGGAAACCACGCAGGAAGAGATCGAGGACAAGCAGGTCACCAGCATCGACGATCTCGGCCGCAGCCTGCAGCCGGGTGTCAGCTATAACCGCACCACCGGCGCCGTGAACATCCGAGGCCTCGAAGGCAGCCGCGTGCTGACCACCGTCGACGGCATTCCGCTGTCCTACCTGTCGGATGCCACCCGCGATGCCGATGGCGGCGTCGATAGCTTCGACTTCTCGTCGATCTCGGCCGTCGACGTCGTGCGCGGCGCCGATTCGAGCCGCGCCGGTTCGGGCGCGCTCGGCGGCGTCTTCGCGCTGCGCACGCTGGAGGCCGACGACCTGATCGCCGAAGGCCGCGATTGGGGCGGCGTTGCCAAGTTCACCTATGACGGTTCCGACAGGAGCTACAATCCTGCCGTCGCCGTCGCCAACCGCTTCGAAAACACCTCCGTCCTGTTCCAGGGCAGCTATCGCAAGGGCGAGGAGCGCCGCAACAAGGGCGATATCGACACCTACGGCCCGACGCGCACCGAGGCGAACCCCTCCGACTACAACCAGCACAACCTGCTGTTCAAGCTGCGCCAGAAGCTGGAGGGCGGCCACACCATCGGCGTGACGGCGGAAACCTTCCGCAGGGATCGCGAGACCGACCTGCGCACCAGCCAGTCGCTGACCGGCAATTACCGTCCCGGCAATTATGACGGGCAGGAAGATTCCGACCGTGACCGCGTTTCGCTCGACTACCGCTACGAATCGGAAAGCGCCGACAGCCTGCTCGATTCGGTCGAGACCTCGCTCTACTGGCTCGACCAGACGCGTCTCTCCGGCTATACCGGCTATCGCTCGACCTCGGTCATCGGTCCCATCGGCCGCGCCAACAGCTACGAGGAAAAAGCTTTCGGCCTGATCGGCTCGGCCAGCAAGGATTTCTCCACCGGCGACTACAATCACCATCTGACCTTCGGCTGGGATCTGGCTCGCGTCACCGCCGAGCAGTATTCGGCCGGCTACGACAATTGCCGCAAGCCTTACACCGGCCCCTACACCGCCTGCAACAACCTGCATACCAACCAGGCGGACACGCCGAAGGTGGAGACCGGCCGCATCGGCCTGTTCGTCGACGACGAGATCGCGATTGCCGAGACCGGCTGGTCGGTGACGCCGGGCCTGCGCTTCGACTGGATCGAACACGATCCGAAGATGACCGACGCCTATGACAACAACGCCACCAATCCGGCCCTGCCGGGCGGGTTCAGCGATACGGCGATCTCGCCGAAGCTGCGCGTCGCCTACCAGCCGCATGACGGGCTGGAACTCTACGGCCAGTGGGCCATGGGTTTCCGCGCTCCGACGGCGGGTGAGCTTTACGCCGCCTTCGGCGCGCCGGGCACCTATCTGCGCGTCGGCAATCCGGCGCTCGAATCCGAAACCAGCAACGGTTTCGAACTCGGTGCCAATATCGGCGACGACGATTTCGGCGGCCGCGTCAACGTCTTCTACAACCGCTACAAGAACTTCATCGACACCAAGGCCCTGACGGCGGCGGAAGCGGCGGCGAACGGCTATGTCCTGTCGCAATATCCGCAAGGCGGCATCACCCAGAACATCAACCTCGACCGCGCCCGCATCTTCGGCGTCGAGCTTGGCGCCCACAAGCGCTTCGACAACGGCTTCAGCGTTCGCGCCGGTCTTGCCTATGCCAATGGCAAGGACATGGGCACGGGCGATTTCATCCAGTCGGTCGCGCCGCTCAAGGGCGTGCTGAGCCTCGGCTACGACACCGAGAACTGGGGCGTCGGCCTCGACTGGATCACCTCGGCCGCCGGCCGTGGCGAATCCACCTCGACCTACTTCAAGACCCCCGGCTACGGCATCGTCGACCTGACCGCTTGGTACGAACCCGAGCAGATCAAGGGCATGAAGATCAATGCCGGCGTCTACAACGTGTTCGACAAGACCTATTACGACTACGCCAATGCCCGCAGCGGCCGCACCCAACCGGAGGAGTATTATTCCGAGGCCGGTCGTTACTTCAAGGTCTCCATTACCCAGCGCTTCTAATCCCTGCGGGAGCGCTTTTTGCGGGCGGCGCGGATCGCGCCGCCCGCGCCGCAATCGCCTCTTGCGCTGCGGCGAAGTTCGGTCTAACACTTTGCCCATGATGAAGTCTTTGAACATTGCGAACTGGTGGTGGGCACGCTAAAGGCGGCCTTGACCAGTCATGTCCTGAAGACAGACGAAAAGCCGCCCGCAACCCGAGGCGGCTTTGTTGTATCCAGCCACCTCGCATCCGGGCCTCGAAGAGGGAAGAGAGAGACGATGGCAACGATCATCCGGGATGACGGAGCGGAGATTTACGAGACGAGGGGCGGCGTCACCGTTACCCGCCAGCGGCGCGAGACGCCCTATGCCGATGCGGTGTCGAGCTATGTCGACCGCCTTGACGAGCGGCGCGGCGCGGTCTTCTCCTCCAACTACGAATATCCAGGCCGCTATACCCGCTGGGATACCGCCGTCATCGATCCGCCGCTCGGCATCTCCTCCTTCGGCCGCTCCGTCTGGATCGAGGCCTATAACGGCCGCGGCGAAGTGCTGCTCGGTTTCATCGCCGACAGGCTGGCGACCGTGCCCGAATTGACGCTCGGCGCCCGCTCCGCAAGCCGGCTCGATCTCACCGTCAACCAGCCAACTCGTGTCTTCACCGAGGAAGAGCGCTCGAAGATGCCGACCGTCTTCACCGTGCTGCGCGCGGTGACCGACCTGTTCTTCTCCCAAGCCGATGCTAGCCTCGGCCTTTACGGCGCCTTCGGCTACGACCTCGCCTTCCAGTTCGACGCCATCGACCTGAAGCTCACCCGTCCCGACGACCAGCGCGACATGGTGCTTTACCTGCCGGACGAGATCCTAGTCGTCGACAACTATGCTGCCAAGGCCTGGATCGACCGCTACGATTTCGAGAAGGGCGGCGTGACGACCGCCGACCGGAACGGCGATATCGCCCCGGACCCCTTCCGCGCCACCGACACCATCCCGCCGCGCGGCGACCATCACCCTGGCGAATATGCCGCGCTGGTGACCAAGGCCAAGGAAAGTTTTCGCCGCGGCGACCTGTTCGAGGTGGTGCCGGGCCAGAAATTCATGGAGCGCTGCGACAGCAAGCCGTCGGCGATCTCCAAGCGTCTGAAGGCGATCAACCCGTCGCCCTATTCCTTCTTCATCAATCTCGGAAACCAGGAATATCTGGTCGGCGCCTCGCCGGAAATGTTCGTGCGCGTCTCCGGTCGCCGCATCGAGACCTGCCCGATTTCCGGCACGATCAAGCGCGGCGACGATCCCATCGCTGATTCCGAGCAGATCCTGAAGCTGCTGAACTCCAAGAAGGACGAGTCGGAGCTGACCATGTGCTCCGACGTCGACCGCAACGACAAGAGCCGTGTCTGCGAGCCGGGCTCGGTCAAGGTCATCGGCCGCCGGCAGATCGAGATGTATTCGCGCCTGATCCACACGGTCGATCACATAGAGGGTCGTCTGCGCGCCGACATGGACGCCTTCGACGGCTTCTTGAGCCACGCCTGGGCGGTGACCGTCACCGGTGCGCCGAAACTCTGGGCGATGCGCTTCATCGAGGCGCATGAAAAGAGCCCGCGCGCCTGGTATGGCGGCGCCATCGGCATGGTCGGCTTCAATGGCGACATGAACACCGGCCTGACGCTGCGCACCGTGCGTATCAAGGACGGCATCGCCGAGGTGCGGGCCGGTGCGACGCTGCTCAACGACAGCGACCCGCATGAGGAAGAAGCAGAAACCGAACTGAAGGCCTCCGCCATGATCTCCGCCATCCGCGACGCCAAGATCGGCAACAGTGCCAAAGCCTCGCGCGACGTCGCGAGCGTCGGCAAGGGCGTCAACATCCTGCTGGTCGACCACGAAGACAGCTTTGTGCATACGCTGGCCAATTATTTCCGCCAGACCGGCGCCACCGTCTCGACCGTGCGCACGCCGGTGGCGGAAGAAATCTTCGACCGGCTCGATCCCGATCTCGTCGTGCTGTCGCCGGGGCCGGGCAATCCGAAAGACTTTGACTGCAAGGCGACGATCAGGAAGGCGCGGGCCCGCAACCTGCCGGTCTTCGGCGTCTGCCTCGGCTTGCAGGCAATTGCGGAAGCCTATGGCGGCGAATTGCGCCATCTGGCGGTGCCGATGCACGGCAAGCCGTCGCGCATCCGCGTGCTGGAACCGGGCATCGTCTTCTCCGGCCTCGGCAAGGAAGTGACGGTCGGGCGTTATCACTCGATCTTCGCCGATCCGTCGAGCCTGCCGGTCGATTTCACGATCACGGCGGAAAGCGAGGACGGTACGATCATGGGCATCGAGCATGTGCGCGAGCCGATTGCCGCGGTGCAGTTCCACCCCGAATCGATCATGACGCTCGGCGGCGATGCCGGCATGCGCATGATCGAAAACGTGGTGGCGCATCTCTCACGCAAAGCAAAGACGCAGGCCGCCTGAGGCTCTGCGTCGCAGTCGCGAAAACATCATTTGCCTTCCGGCTGCGGAGGCTTTAAACACGGCGTCAACAGGTCACCAAAAGACCGCCAGGAGAAACGGAAAGACCCGCTCGCCCGAACAGGCCGGCGGGTCTTTTTGTCTCAGTTTTCCTCGCCCTGCCAGCCTTCCTCATAGACCAGCTCGTCCAGCGGCAGGCGCTGGCGCCAGCCTTTCAGGGCCAGTTCGGGGCTGTCGTAGAGGCGGTCGACATAACCGAGGCACAGCCAGGCGACGATGGCGATGCGCGGGGGGATGTTGAGGATGCGCTTGATCGCCTCCTCGTGGAAAATGCTGACCCAGCCGACGCCGACGCCTTCGGCGCGCGCCGCCAGCCACAGGTTCTGCACGGCGCAGACGGTGGAATAGACGTCCATGGCCGGATTGTGGGTGCGTCCCAGCACCACCGGCCCGGCGCGGTCGCGGTCGCAGGTGATGCAGATGCTGAGCGGCGCCTTGCGGATGCCCTCCAGCTTCAGTGCCCGGTATTGCGACTGGCGCTCGTCGGCGAACATGCTGGCCGCCTCGTCATTGGCGGCGCGAAACGCCTCCCAGATTTTTTCGCGGGTTTCCGGTTTCCTGACCAGGATAAAATTCCAGGGCTGCATGAAGCCGACCGAGGGCGCGTTGTGGGCAGCGTTCAGCAGGCGCCGCACCAGCGCTTCGGGCAGGGGATCGGGGCGGAACTGGTCGCGCACGTCGCGGCGGGTCTCGATGGCGCGGTAGACCGCCGCCCGCTCCGCCTCGGAAAAGGCGCCGGCGGCCACGAGGTGCTCGGCATCGACGGCCGAAAACGCCTCTTCGTCCACCGGCATCCGGCTCAGTCCTGTCGTCATGCGTCTTTCCTCTCGGCTGCCGAAAATCCGGCCCGGCCGCCTTCCTAGCGAAGACTTGTGCAAAGATTTTGCCCATGCGCGGCGCGCGCTGTCATGTTCGACGTTTTTGCGCATCTGATCGTGCTTTGACAAATTTGTAGAACTGCTTCATAGGATCGGCAACGGAACCGTGCCGGCGAAACTTCGCCTGCACGGTTTTGCCGTTCTAGGACCATTGAAACTGCAATTCATTCGCATCCGCACGGAAACAGGATATGACGGAAGACGGCAACATCATTGTCAGGCGACTGGCTTTCTGGGGCATTCCGCTCTCCTTCGGGGTCATGGGGCTGAAGCTGGTCGCCTGGTGGGTCACGGGCTCCGTGGCACTGCTCTCGGACGGGCTGGAATCGACCGTTAACGTCGTCGCCGCCTTCATCGCCTTCTTCGTCATCCGCTATGCGCAGAAGCCGGCCGATGACGACCATCCCTTCGGCCACCACAAGGCGGAATATCTCTCGGCGGTCACCGAGGGCGTGCTGATCGTCGTGGCGGCGCTGATGATCGTGCGCGAGGCGGTGGTGGCGCTGGCCGAGCCTGCCTTGCCGCAGGCGCCGGCGCTTGGCCTCGGCATCAACCTGTTGGCCGGCGTCATCAATGCCGTCTGGGCCTATACGCTGATCCGCGCCGGCAAAAAATACCGCTCGCCGGCGCTGGTCGCCGACGGTCATCATATCAATTCCGACGTCGTCACCTCGGTCGGGGTGTTCGTCGGCCTGATCTTGGCGCTGGCCACCGGCTATGCGATCCTCGATCCGGTGCTCGCCATCCTCGTCTCGTTCAACATCCTGTTCCAGGGCTGGAAGGTGATCTCGCATTCCATAGACGGGCTGATGGACAAGGCGGTCGATCTGGACGAGGAGAAGGCAATCAAGGCGGCGATCGCCACCCATGCCGGCGGTGCGCTCGGTGTGCATGACCTCAAGACCCGGCAGGCGGGGGCGGCAACCTTCGTCGTCTTCGATCTCGTCGTGCCCGCCTCGATGCCGGTCGGCGAGGCGCACGATATCTGTGATCGCCTCGAAGACGCCATCAACGCGGCGCATCCGGGCGCGCGCGTGGTGATCCATGTCGAGCCGGAAAGCGAAAAGGCGCATGGCGTACGCGTGAAAGTAAAAGGAGCTGCGGCACAATGACGAAGACGGATGTTTCGGGCCTGTCGATGCTGGGTGCGAAGGTCGAGAGCCCGGCCTCGCCGGAAGAGGCGATTCTGGAGCGCGTGCCTTCGGGCAACCGGGGCACGAATTACGTGGTGCGCTTCACCGCGCCGGAATTCACCTCGCTCTGCCCGATGACCGGCCAGCCGGATTTCGCCCATATCGTCATCGACTACATTCCCGACGAATGGCTGGTGGAATCCAAATCGCTGAAACTGTTCCTGCATTCCTTCCGCAATCACGGCGCTTTCCACGAGGATTGCAGCCTTGATATCGCCAAGCGGCTGGTCGATCTCCTTCAGCCCGTCTGGCTGCGCATCGGCGCCTATTGGTATCCGCGCGGCGGTATTCCCATCGATGTCTTCTGGCAGACGGGTGCACCGCCGGAAGGCGTGTGGTTGCCCGATCAGGGTGTGGCGCCCTATCGCGGGCGCGGCTGATCTCAAAGGAAAGAAGCGCGAAACCGAAAATTTCGCGCTTTTTTCTATTTCAGACGTAATCGCTGTCGTCGCTGTCATCGACCGGCGTGTCGTCGAAGCCGGGATCGGTGTCGGTATCGTCGGAGGGCTGGCGGTTGTCGTCCATGTAGTAGTTGTTGACGACGGTTTCCTCGACCGGCGGCTGGCCGGTGGCGCCGAAGCCGAAGGGGGAGCCAAGGCCGAGACCGCTCATATGCGAGCCGAAGGCGCCGCGCAGCGTATCGGCGAGCAGCACGCCGCCGGCGACACCGGCGGCCGCGCCAAGCGCGCCCTTGAGAAAGCTGCCGCCGCCGGATGCGGCCTGGCCCCAGGGGCCGGCGGCGGCGGGGGCGGCCATGCGGGGATCGTATTGCGGCGGCTGCTGGCCCCAGGGGGCGGTGCGTTGCGGCGGATTGTTACGATCGTAATCGTCGTAGAGGCGGCCCTGGCGGCTGTCGTGATCCACGGTCTGGGCAAAGGCGTCGCCGGCGTGGGGTTGCGGCGGGCGGGCCTGCTCCGGCGCGCGGCCGAAGATCGAGCCGAGACCGCCGAGGAAGCCGCCGCTTTCGGCGGGAGCAGGACCGTCATGGGCCTGTTGCAGGTGGGCGACCTGGTCTTCGAGGTCACGAATGCGGGCGGAGGCGGCCTCCAAGCCTTTTTCCTGCAGGATGACGGCCTGGGCCAGCAGATAGGGCGCATAGGGCTGCTCGCGCATGGCGGTTTCGATGAAACTTTCGGCGTCGCGGTCGCGCGGGGTATTGGCGGCGGCGCGGCTGCGCTCGAAAAGGGCTGTGAGCAACTGGCGTTCTTCGGGTGACATGGCGACCTCCTTGGTCCTGTTCGATCACCGATGAAACAGATCTAGGCAGAGACTGTGGCAAATGCAGCGCCGGTCAAAATTACATTTCGGTAAGGCTGCGCAACGCCTCAAGGCCTGCCCTGCCGATCTTGCCTTGTCTTTTTCCCGCATTGTTTTACGAGGGAGAAAGCACTATCTGCGGAACACGAGAAACATTGGTGGAGACGGACGCATGAGCGACGAAGACGACAAGAAGACGGAGCTGCCCTTGGGCAAGGAGGCGGAAGCCAACCTTTTCAAGTCCCGCTCCATCTTCATCTATGGCGGCATCACCCAGGAACTGGCGCAGAAGGTCTGCTCGCAGCTCGTGGCGCTCGCGGCCGCCAGCGACGACGACATCCGCATCTTCGTCTCCTCGCCGGGCGGCCATGTGGAATCGGGCGATTCGATCCACGACATGATCAAGTTCATCAAGCCGAAGGTGTGGATGATCGGCACCGGCTGGGTCGCCTCCGCCGGCGCGCTGATCTATGTCAGCGTTCCCAAGGAGCAGCGCCTGTGCCTGCCCAACACCCGCTTCCTGCTGCATCAACCGTCCGGCGGCACCCGCGGCATGGCCTCCGACATCGAGATCCAGGCGCGCGAAATCATCAAGATGAACGAGCGCCTCAACCGGATCTTCGCAGACGCCACCGGCCAGCCGGTCGAGAAGATCGCCAAGGACACCGATCGCGATTACTGGCTCTCCGCCGAGGAAGCCAAGGGCTACGGCCTCGTCTCGCGCATCATCTCGTCGCAGGCCGAAATCTGATTCTTTCGGCATAGGCCTTTTCAAGAACCCGTGCCGGCGTCGGCACGGGTTTTGTCATGCGGGCGACTTATTTCATCATGTCGCAGGCCTTCATCATGTCGGCCTTTTTCATCTTGTTCTTTTCCATGCCGGCCTTGTGCATGCAGTCCTTCTTGTCCATCTTGGCCATGCTTTCCTTCTTCATCGTATCTGTCTTCATGCTGGCGGCGCCGGCGGCGCCGGCAAGGGAGAGGGCGGCGACGGCAAGCGCGGCGGCGAGGGCACGGGAGCGGATGGTCATGGGTGGTTTCCTCCGGAACAGGGGCGTGTCCGCCGGCGTCGTGCCGGGGCTCACCTCGGCTCATTCGCCGTTTTGCTGCGCGGCGTTACGGCTTCACGGGGATGTGATGAGCCGCCGCCGGCGGATAAAGGCGGATTTTTCCGGTAACATTCTGCTCCGCCCTGCGAATGAACCTCAGACGACATGACGGACGCCCTTTCGGAAGAGACATTGAAGCGGATGATGTTGCGTTCCCTCGACGGGGACGAGGGCGCCTACCGGCATCTGCTGCAGGCGCTGCGTGGCCTGCTGCTCGCCTATTACCGGCGGCGACTGGCCCTCGGCGCCCGGAGCGACCTGGAAGATCTGGTGCAGGATACGC
>JAFKJU010000023.1 GCA_017305935.1 Hyphomicrobiales bacterium
ACGACTTCCGACGCCTTGCCGGCTTCCTTCAGCCGCAGCGCCTCTTCCACGGAGATCTCGTCGAACGGGTTCATCGACATCTTCACATTCGCAAGCTCGACGCCCGAACCGTCGCCCTTGACGCGGATCTTCACGTTGTAGTCAACAACACGTTTGACCGGGACCAGGATTTTCATGGAATGCCTCCTGAATTCATCAACAGAGCGTGCGGAAACGCTCGACCATCACATCGAGAACCTCGCCGGGATCCCGCTTCCACCAATTTTGCGCCGAGAAAATCTCGACCTCGCAGGGGCCGGCATAGCCGGCACCCTCCACGCTCTTGCGGATCGCCCTAAGATCGGCGACGCCGTCTCCCATCATGCCGCGGTCGAGCAGCACGTCATGCGTATCGGCAAGCCAGTCGCAGAGGTGGTAGCCGAAAATCCGCCCTGCTCCGGCACGCTTTAACTGGGTATCGAGATCATTGTCCCACCAGACATGGTAGACATCGACGGCAATGCCGAGATTCGGGGCGCCGATGGCATCGCAGATGTCGAGAGCGTCCCGCACCGTCGTCAGGCAGGAGCGATTGCCGGCATAGACGGGGTTCAGCGGCTCCAGCGCCAGTTTGACACCGCGCTCGGCCGCATAGGTCACGATCTCACCGAGGCGGTCGGTGACGATGTCAAGGCTCTCGGCCGTGCCCTTGCTGCCCGGATGCACGCCGCCGACCACGATGGTCAGCACCGCAGCACCGAGGCTGGCCGCCATGTCGATGGCGGCTTTCGCGCTGTCGATAACCACCTGCCGATCCGTTGCCTCCGAACCGACCACGTAAGGGGTCCGGCAGAGGCCGGCGACAGCGAGCCCAGCGGCCCGTGCCCGTTCACCGATCTCCACCGCGCGCGCGCCGATTTCCCGGCGCCAGAAGACGATGGAACCGAAACCGCGTTCCGCGCAGGCATCGATCACCCGCTCCGGCGGCCACCCTGCCCCATGGCCATCGAGATTATGGCCGAGGCTCGCCGTATTGAGGGCAAGCGCCGAGTGATCGTTGCTGAAATCGCGCATCCCCTCAGGCTCCGTAGAGCGCGAGCAGCGTCTTCATGCGCTGGACGGCAAGTGCGGGATCACGCAGCAGGCCGCATTGGTCGGCCAGCCGGAAAATCTCCACGAAATAGGGCAGCGGCCGCATGGCCTGTGCCCCGTTCAGCATGACGAAATGATCCTGGAAACCATTCAGCCAGGCGAGGAAGACGACGCCGGTCTTGTAATATTGCGTGGGCGCGCGAAAGATCAGCCGGGCCAGCGGCACGGTCGGATCGAGCGTCGCGCGGAAGCCGGCGCTGTCGCCCGCGCCCAGCCGCTCCACGGCGTAGGCCGCCGCCGGCGCCAGCGGATCGAAGATGCCGAGCAGCGCATGGGAAAAACCTTGCGCGTCGCCTTCGATGAGTTCGGGATAGTTGAAATCGTCACCGGTATACATCTTCACGCCCGCCGGCAGACGGCGGCGCATGACGATCTCCTTCTCCTTGTCGAGCAGCGAAATCTTGATGCCGTCGACCTTGGCCGCATTCTCCTCGATGACGGCGAGCGCGGTCTGCATCGCCGGATCGAAATCGGCACCACCCCAATAGCCGGCGAGCTGCGGATCGAACATGTCGCCCAGCCAATGCAGGACCACCGGCTCGTCGCAGGTTTTGAGCACATCCGAATAGACCCGGATGTAATCCTCAGGCCCCTTGGCGACGCGCACCAGGGCGCGCGAGGCCATGAGGATGAGCCGGCCGCCGAGTTTCTGGATGGCCTCCGCCTGTTCCAGATAGGCGCGGCGCACCTCGTCGAGGCTGGTGACCGTCGTCGGGTCGAGATGGTCGGTGCCGCAGCCATTGGCGACCAGCGCGTCGGGCAGTTCTTCCCGCGTGCGGCGGATCAGTTCGAGGGCGCCGGGCCAATCGAGGCCCATGCCGCGTTGCGCCGTATCCATGGCCTCGGCGATGCCGAGCCCAAGGCCGGCGAGATAGCGGCGGAATTCCATCGTCTTGCCCCAATCGACCGTCGCCCGACCGGAAGGATCGTTGGCGGTGAAGGGATCGGCGACGACATGGGCAGCGGAATAGACGACGCGGGCGGGATTTTTGCCGAGCGTGGCGGCGGCAATCGGCGTGCCCGTCAGGTGGTAATCGGAGCGGCGGCCATCGGTATCGGGAAGCGATATCTTCATGGGAAAACCTCAGAAGCGCGGGACGAGCATGCCGGCATCGGCCGGGATTGCCAGTCCGGTGGTGTAGGGCAGCCGCCCGGATGCCAGCGAGGCGATCAGGGTGCCGATGTCGTCGGGCTGGCCGACGCGGGGAAACAAGGTGAGGCCCTGCTCGGCCCGCGCGCGATAACTGTCGATGACCGGCGCGGTCATCTCGGTGGCGATGAGACCCGGCTGGACGTCGTAGACGGCGATCTCCTCGCGACCCAGTCGGACGGCGAGCGTCTTCGAGACCATCGATGCCGCCGCCTTCGATGCGCAATATTCCGCACGATGCTCGGCGGCGGCGACGGCATTCGACGAGGTGACGTTGACGATCGAATGGAACAGCGGCGGCCGCTTGCGCGCCAGCAGGCGCTTGGCAAAGGCCTGGCTCAGGAAAAACAGGGCCTTGGCATTGACCGAAAGGCAGCGATCCCAGCTTTCTTCCGAAACCTCCAGCAGGTCACCGCGCTTGAGCACGCCGACGCCGGCATTGTTGACCAGCGTCGTCAAGGGACCGAGTTTCTGCTCGATCCGTTCGAGGGCGGCGTCATGCTCGCCGATGGCTGTGACGTCGAAGGGTGCCGCAATGGCCGGTACGCCAAGCGCCGCAATGTTCGCGACGGCGGCGGACAGTTCCGCGTCATCAGCCGGGCCGTTGACGGCGATAGCAAAACCCTCGCGCGCCAGCGCCTGTGCCACGGCAAGGCCGATGCCGCGCGACGAGCCAGTGACCAGCGCGACCGGGCGGGCGCCGCTCATGCCCGTGCCCCCTTCTTCAGCAGTTCGCGGGCGATGATCATGCGCTGGATCTGGTTGGTGCCCTCGTAGATCTGCGTGATCTTGGCATCGCGGTAGAGGCGCTCGACCTCGAAGCCCCTGATATAACCGGAGCCGCCGAAGACCTGCACGGCATCGGCGGTGCGCTGCACGGCCATGTCGCCGGCAAAGCATTTGGCGATGGAGCAGGCCTTGGTCGCATCCGCACCGGTATCGATCTTCGAGGCGGCGGAATGGACGAGCAGGCGGGCGGCCTCGATATCCTTGGCCATGTCGGCGAGCAGCCATTGCACGCCCTGGAAATCGGATATCGCCTTGCCGAACTGTTTTCGCGTGCCGGCATAATCGAGCGCGGCCTCAAGACCGGCCTGGGCGATGCCGACGGCCAGCGAGGCGATGCCGACGCGGCCCTTGTCGAGGACGGACATCATCATGTGGAAACCCCGGCCCTCGACGCCGAGCAGGGCGTCGGCCGACAGGCGCACATCCGAAAAATTCAACGCGCCGACCTGGCTGGCGCGCTGGCCCATCTTGTGTTCCTTCGGCCCCTTCTCGACGCCATCGGCATGCAGGTCGACGATGAAGATCGACATGCCGCGATTGCCGGCGTCCTTGTCGGTGCGCGCCAGAACGAAGCCGTAATCGGCGACCGGCGCATTGTGGATCCAGATTTTGCCGCCATTCAGCCGCCAGCAGTCGCCGTCGCGCACCGCCGTGGTGCGGATGCCGGAGACATCGGTGCCGGCTTCCGGCTCGGTGATGCAATAGGCGACCTTGGCGCGCATGCCGAGAACCTCCGGCAGCATCGCCTGCTGGCGCTGCGTGCCGTGGCGCACCAGCAGCGACGAGATCAGCTCGATCAGGCCGCACTGATCGGCGACAGAGGCATAACCGCGGCTCAGTTCCTCCATGACGAGGGCATAGGTCAGCGTGTCGAAACCCGGCCCGCCCAAGGCCTCCGGCACGCCGATGCCGAAAAGGCCGAGCTTGGCCATCTCGTCGTAAAGTTCAGCCGGAAAGCGCTCTTCGCGGTCCAGTTCCTCGGCCAGCGGCCGGATCGTTTCATCGGCAAAGGCGCGCGCCATCTCGCGCACCTGCTCCTGCGTTTCGGTGAGATACATCGCCCTCGGCTCCCGTCTAGTAACTATCTGGTTACATACATTTGCAATACCGGAGCCGTCAAGACGGAAAAATCCGCGAGACCCAAGGAAGCCGCTTGCACGGGCGTTTGGCGCATGCGTATTATTCACTAATTGGTTACTTATGGAGGAAAATCATGCATCCTGGCGAAAAGAGGAAATTCGGCCGCACGGATCTGGAGGTCACCGCATTCGGCTTCGGCACCGCGCCGCTTGGCAATATTTTCCGCGAGGTCGACGAGGAAACGTCGCAGGCCATGTTTACCCACGCCTGGGAGGCCGGCGTGCGCTTCTTCGACAGCGCGCCGATGTATGGTCATGGGCTTTCGGAACTGCGCACCGGCCATGCGCTGCGCTGGGAGAAGCGGGACGATTTCGTCCTCGCCTCCAAGGTCGGGCGGCTGCTGCGGCCGGCCAAGCGCGAGACCATCGACTTCGCGCCATGGGTGAATGCGGCGCCCTTCACCCTGCATTTCGACTACAGCTATGACGGCACGATGCGGGCTTTCGAGGACAGCCTGCAAAGGCTGGGGCTGGAGCGGATGGACATGTGCTTCATCCACGATATCGACGTTTTCACCCGCGGCGGCGAGCAGCCGGAGGTTTTCGAGCAGGCCATGGAGGGCGCCTGGCGGGCGCTGGAAAAGCTGCGTTCCGAAAAGCTGGTGAAGGCCATCGGCGTCGGGGTCAACGAATGGGAAGTCTGCCATGAAGCCCTGAAGCGCCACGATTTCGACTGCTTCCTGCTGGCCGGCCGCTATACCCTGCTGGAACAGGAGGCGCTCGATGCCTTCCTGCCGCTGTGCGAGGCGCGCGGCGTCGCCGTCGTCGTGGGCGGCGGCTTCAATTCGGGTATCCTCGCCACCGGGGCAAAGGACGGCGCGAAATACAATTATGCGCCGGCGCCGCGCGATATCCTGGAAAAGGTCGCGAAGATCGAGGCGGTCTGCGCCGAACATGGCGTGCCGCTGGCCGCCGCCGCGCTGCAATTCGTCGTCGCCCATCCCGCCGTGCCCTCCTTCATGGCCGGCACGCGCACGGTCGAGCAGCTGGAGCAGAACCTCGCCTGGTTCGCCCACCCGATCCCGGCCGCCTTCTGGGCGGACCTCAAGCACAAAGGCCTGCTGCGCGAGGATGCGCCCGTTCCCGCCTGACCATCCGTCCCCCGCGCGGCAGAACGCCCGTGCGGGGGCCAGGTTCTGATCACGCGCCGAAACGTGGGGGACGCTTCTGCCGATAGGCCGCAAGACCTTCCGAGAGGTCGACGGATGCGGCCGCGGCCGCACCGGCCAGCGCATCCACCACCCGCTCGTTCTCCTCGCCTTCGGCGGCATTGATCAGCATTTTCGTCAGTTCCGTCGCGCGTGGCGAACGCTGCAGCACGCGCGCGGCGGCGGCATCAGCCGCGGCCTGCCCCTCACCGGTCGCCACGACCTGATCGACCAGCCCCAGCGCCAGCGCCTGCTCCGCCGTATAGACCTCGCCGAACAACGCCATACGGCGAACCAGCTGCGCCCCGAAACGCCGCGCGACCCGCTGGGTGCCGGACCAGCCGGGAATGATGCCGAGGCCGGGTTCCGGCTGGCCGATCTTCACATGCGCCTCGGCGATGCGCAGGTCCGCACAGGCGGCAAGCTCCAGCCCGCCGCCGAGTGCATGCCCGTTCAGCACCGCGATCAGCGGCACGGTCAATCGCGCCAGCGCATTGAAGGCATCGTGACCGTCGCGCAGCCAGCGGCGCGAAAACGCCTCCGCATCGAGACGGCTCCAGGCCTCGATATCGCCGCCGGCGCAGAACGACCGCCCGCCCTCGCCCGAGAGGATGGCGACGCGCGCATCCGACCGCTCGATGGCGCGGCAAGCCTGCAACAGGGCGTCGATCATGTCGGCATCGATGGCGTTCAGCTTTTCCGGGCGGCGCAGCGTCAGCCGGGCGATGCAGTTGTCGATGACGAGTTCGATGCGCGGATCGCTCACAGCGCCAGCCCCATGATTTCCGGCCGGAACAGGGCGGCGTCCATGGTCTTCAGCGTTTTGGAGACACTGAGCGGCGTGGCCGCCTGATCGAGGATATCGCGCTGGAGATCGAGGCCCGGCGCGATCTCGGTGACGACAAGCCCCTCCTGCGCCAGCCGGATCACGCAGCGCTCGGTGACATAGGTGATATCCTGCCCCTGCGCGCGGGCGCGCTTGCCGGAGAAGCTGACCTGGTCGACCTTGGGCACGAACTTGGCGATGCGCCCTTCCTTGTCGATGACAAGACGGCCGTCCTCGATGCGCATCTTCGCGCCGGCATTGAAATTACCGGAAAAGACGATCCGCTTTGCCCGCGACGTGATATCGACGAACCCGCCGGCACCGGCGGTTCGGTGCGGCGTCGCCGCCAGGCGGCTGACATTGACCGAACCCTCGGCATCGATTTCGAGGAAGGACAGCAGCGAACAATCGAAACCGCCTGCCTGGAAATAGCAGAACTGGTGCGGCGAGGCGACGAAGGCCTCGGCATTCGAGGCGCAACCAAACTTGAAATCGAGCAGCGGCACGCCGCCGACGGCCCCCTGCTCGATCACCCAGGTGATCTTGCCATGAAGCCGTTCCTCGATGAGGATGCGCGGCACATTGGCCGAGATGCCGAAGCCGATATTGACGGCCCAATCGGCCTTCAACTCCTGCGCCACCCGGCGCGCGATCACCTTGCCGACATCAAGCGCCGGCAGGCGGAAGGTTTCGAGCGGCCGGAACAGTTCCCCCGAAATCGCCGGGTCGTAGGGCGTTGCCGTCGTCTGCAACTGGTCGGGGGCCTCGACGATGACATCGACGAGGATGCCCGGAACCCGCACATCATGCGGGCGAAACGTGCCGCCGGCCGCCACGCGCTTGACCTGGGCAATGACCACACCGCCGGAATTGCGCGCGGCCAGCGCCATCTCCATGGCGCCGAGCGTCGCGCCCTCGTGTTCGAAGGTCAGGTTGCCCTTCTCGTCGGCGGTGGTGGCGCGGATGATCGCCACATCCGGCTGCAGGGCCGGGAAATGCAGCCAGTCCTCGCCGGCGAATTCGACGCGCTTGACGAGCGGCTGGCTCCGGGCGCTGGCATTCATGGCGCAGCCGTCCTGGTCGGGGTCGACGAAGGTTTCCATGCCGACCTTGGTGAGCACGCCGGGGCGCTTGGCGGCCCCCTCGCGCAGCATGTCGAAGACGATACCGGAGGGCACGTTCCAGGCGGCAAGCTCCTCGTTGCGGATCATCTGCCAGACGAGCGGCGGCTCGGCATTGCTGGGGCCGGAGGGATAGGAGCCGCCGATGATCTTTGCCAGCATGCCCGGCTTGGCAATGTGATCGACGCCCTTGGTGCCGAAGAAATCGCCGGCCGCGATCGGATGGATGGAGGTGAGGCCGCGCGGATGTCCCTCGCGGTCGAAGCGCTCGCCGAGCGCCTTCAGCACCGCATCGGGGCAGCAGAGGCCCGAGGAAGAATTGACGGCGACGACCGCGCCATCCCGGACGAGTTTTGCCGCCTCCTGCGCGCTCTTCACTTTCCTCATCGCCGAAACCTCCGTTCGCCATTGCATTAAGTAACTAACTAGTTATACATTAAACGTGAGAAGATCAATCCGTCGAACGCGATTTTCCATCGCGCCACCGGCCCGCCGGGCCAAGGAAGGAGGAGGCATGAACATCTATTTCCAGAAAAGTTTCCAGCGGGGCTTCGGCACCTATCCGCTGAAGGGAGACGACCTCAGGAATGCCATCGACGCAGCCATCGCCACCGGTTACCGGGCGTTCGATACGGCGCAGATGTATGGCAACGAGGCCGAAACCGGCGCGGCGCTCGCCGCCTGCGGCGTGGCGCGCGGCGAACTCTGCATCACGACGAAGGTGCATCCCGACAATTACATCGAGGAGAAATTCCTCCCCTCGGTGGAGACCAGCCTGAAGACGTTGCAGGTCGAGCGCGCCGACGTGCTTCTCCTGCATTGGCCGCCGGTCGGCGGCGACGTCGCGCCGTCGCTGCGCCTGCTGCAATCCGCAAGGGACAGGGGCCTTGCCGATGCCATAGGCGTGTCGAACTATACGGCGCAGATGATGCGGACGGCCCGAACCGTCGTCGAGGGGCCGCTGGTCACCAACCAGGTGGAGTTCCACCCGCTGCTCGACCAGAAAAAGCTGCTCGCCGCCGCAACCGAGACCGGCATTCCGCTCTCGTCCTATGCCTCGGTGGCACGCGGCGAGGTTTTCAAGCACGCGCTTTTTGCCGAAATCGGCAAGACCTACGGCAAATCCGCCGCCCAGACCGTGCTGCGCTGGATTCTGCAAAAGGGCGTGCCGCTTAACACCATGTCGACCAAGCCTGACAATATCCGCGCCAACTTCGAAATCATGGATTTTACCCTGTCGTCCATCGACATGGACCGCATCGATGCCCTGACGGCAACCAACCACCGCATCGTCAGCACCGGCCTTCTGCCCTGGGTTCCCGAATGGGACTGACGCAAAAGGGCGGCCGCGAGGCCGCCCTTTCCATTTGGAGTCTAATCAGGTCAATCAGGCATTGCCCCGGATCATGTCCGCCGCCTTCTCCCCGATCATGATCGTCGCCGCATTGGTGTTGGAACCGACGAGGCTCGGCATGGTGGAACTGTCGCAGATGCGGATGCCGTCGAGGCCGTGGACGCGCAGTTGCGGATCGACCACCGACATCGCGTCGCGCCCCATCTTGCAGGTGCAGGTCGGATGATAGGAGGTGCGGCCGTATTGGCGGGTATAGGCGATGTAGTCTTCCTGCGTGCGCACGTTCCGATCCGGAAAGCGCAGCGTCTTGATGTATTTCTGCAGCGACGGCTGGCTGAAGATTTCCTGGCTGATCTTCACGCCTTCGGCGGAGATTTTCACGTCCTCGGGATCATCAAGGAAATTCGGATCGATGACCGGCAGGTCGCGCGGATCGGCCGAGCGCAGCGTGACGGTGCCGCGCGATTTCGGCCGTAGCGTATAGGAATTCAGCGTGATGCCCGACGCCCCCTTCGGCACGCTGGGAACGCCAGCCTCGGCGCCGGCACCGGCGAGGAAATGGAATTGCAGATCGGGAGTGGGATTGCTCCTGTCGCTATACCAGAAGGCGCCGCCCTCCACCACGTTCGAGGTGATCGGGCCGGAGCGGAACAGGGCATATTGAATGCCCGCCCAGAGCGACCAGTGCAGCCTGTTATATTTGTCGAGGCTGTCATGGTTCTTCAGTTCCGCGACGATATCGACGCCGAAATGGTCCTGCAGGTTCTGCCCGACACCGGCCATGTCCTGCACGACGGTGATGCCGTGGTTCTTCAGCGCTGCCGCCGGGCCGATGCCCGAGAGCATCATCAGTTTCGGCGTGCCGATGGCGCCGGAAGTGAGCAGCACCTCGCTCTCCGCCCGCGCCGTCATGCGGTTGCCGCCGAGCTGATACTCGACGCCAACGGCCCGACGGCCCTCGAAGACGACGCGCAGGACGAGCGCGCCGGTGACGACCGTCAGGTTCGAACGCTTCAGGGCCGGGCGCAGATAACCGACGGCGGCCGAGCAGCGGCGGTTGTCGCGCGTCGTCGTCTGGTAGACGCCGGCGCCCTCCTGCACCGGGCCGTTGAAATCCGGATTGTAGGGAATGCCGAATTCCTGGCAGCTCTGCACGAAGGCCCGCGTCATGCGCTGCGGTTCGGGAATATTCGAGACGCCGAGCGGCCCGTCCGTCCCATGCCATGCGCCGGAGAGGATCGCATTGCCTTCCGAACGCAAAAAGTATTTCTGGATGTCTTTAAAACCCCAGCCCTCGGCGCCTTCCTCGACCCAGCGGTCGTAATCGGCGGGAACGCCGCGTGTAAACACCTCGGCATTGATGGAGGAGCCGCCGCCCAGCACCTTGGCCTGGGCGTAGAGGATCTCGCGGTTGTTGGCGTGTTTCTGCGGCGCGGTCTTCAGGCCCCAGGTCAGCGGTCCCGTCGTCATCTTGGCGAAGCCGACGGGCATATGGATCAGCGGATTGGTGTCGCGTCCGCCCGCCTCGATCAGGCAGACCTTTGCGGCCGGGTTTTCCGAAAGCCGCGCCGCCAGCACGCAGCCGGCGCTGCCGCCGCCGACGATGACGTAATCATAGCCCTCCGCCATCATGCGATCCAATGCCTGCGTTTGCCGATTTCGACATGAACGGACTTCACCTGCGTATACTCCTCCACGCCGTACATGCCGGCCTCGCGGCCCCAGCCGGATTGCTTGAAACCGCCGAGCGGCATTTCCGGCCCGCCGGCCATGATGGTGTTGACCCAGAAGCGCCCGGCGCGAACCCTGCGGCTCACCGTCAGCGCCTTGTCGATATTCTTCGTCCAGACGCTCGCCGCAAGCCCGTAAACGGTGTCATTGGCAAGCTGGATGGCTTCTTCCACGGTATCGAAATGCATCGAGCACAGCACGGGGCCGAAAATCTCGTCCCGCGCGATGGCCATGTCACGGGACACGCCGGAGAACAGCGTCGGCGCGATATACTGGCCGCGACCCATATCGAGCGCTTCGCCGCCGGCCAGAAGCGTCGCACCCGCCGCCTTGCCCTTGGCAATGTAATCGAGGATCGTGGCGTTCTGCGCCTCCGTGGTGATCGCGCCGACCTGTGTCGTCTCGTCCAGCGGATCGCCGACGCGGATCTTCGCCATTTTCTCGGCAAGCAGCTTTTCGAACTCGGCGGCGACCGAGCGCTCGACGATCAGCCGTGACGATGACACGCAGCACTGCCCGGTGTTGAAGCTGATGCCGAAGGCCGCGCCGTCTGCGGCGTCCTCCAGATCGGAATCGGCAAAGACGATGATCGGGTTCTTGCCGCCGAGTTCCAGGCCGAGTTTCTTGAAATTGCTGTCGGCAGCGGCGTGGACGCAGGAGCGGCCGACCGCCGTCGAGCCGGTGAAGGACAGCATGTCGACATCGGCATGCTCCGACAGCGCCTGGCCGATGACGCGGCCGGAACCGGTGACGACATTGTAAACGCCGGCCGGCAATCCGGCTTCCGCCAGTACCTCGGCCAGCAGCAGCGTGGTGGCGGAGGTGACCTCCGAAGGCTTCACCACCATGGTGCAGCCGGAGGCGAGGATGAAGGGCACGCGCTCGCACAGGATCAGGAAGGGGAAATTCCACGGCGTGATCAGGCCGACGACACCGATCGGCTCGCGTAGCACCATACCGAAGAGGTCGTCGCCCAGCGAATTGAAGCTGTCGCCATGCAGCATGCGCGCAGCCCCCGCGCCCACCTCGAAGCAGGCGATGCAATGGTCGATCTCGCCGCGCGCCTGCGAGATGGGCTTGCCGTTCTCCAGCGTCTCCCAATAGGCGATCTCGTCACGGCGGCGGCGGAGGATTTCGGCGGCGCGCAGCAGCACGCCTGCCCGCGCAGCACCCGAGAGGCCTGCCCAGCGGCGATCCTCGAAGGCGCGGCGCGCGGAGGCGACGGCGGCGTCGAGATCGTCGACGGTGCAGCGGACCGTGCGAGTGACCGGCAGGCCATGGCCCGGCGAGGCCCGTTCGAAATGATCCGCCCCCTCCTTCCACTGACCGTCGATAAAGAAGCCGAAGGTGCGGGCGGCGGCGGGGGGAGAAAGGAACGGGGTCTTCTGGTCCATCGGATACCTCCACTTCAAAAATCACGCCGCGACGGCGATCTGTGTCTTCAGGTCTTGCGGCCGGTCGGCCAGCGTTTCGAAAGCCTGCTGGATCCGCTCCAGCGGATAGCTTGCTTTCGTGAAATCCCCGGTGCGGAAGCGGCCATGCGACAGCAGGGTCAGCGCGTCGTGCATATCCTCGCCCATGCCGGCGACGGAGCCCTTGAGGCTGCCCTCCTCAAGAACGGTGCGGAGAATATCGACCGGCAGCGTTTCGCCGGGCGGGGTGATGCCGAAAAAGGCGACATGCCCGCCGCGACGGGCCAGGTCGAAGGCCTGTTCGTAAAGCTTTTTGCTGCCGACGCTTTCGATCACCAGATCGGCGCCGCGACCGTCGGTCATCCGGCGCACGGTTTCCTTGAGTTCGGCCGGGTCGGATACCGCCGCATCCGCACCGGCCTCAAGCGCCATGCGGCAACGCTCGGCCGAGAGATCGGCGACGATGATGGGTGCTGCGCCGAGGAGCCGCATCATCTGCACATGCAGATTGCCGATCGGCCCCGCGCCGAAGATGACAACCGATTGCCCGAACGTCACCCCTGCCTTTCGGGCGGCACGGACGACGCAAGCGACCGGCTCGGTGAGGACGAGAACGTCGTCGGCGATATCGCCCACAACCGGGATCGCGAGGCGCGCCGGCACCGCGACATAGTCGGCAAAGCCCCCATCCCGGCCGATGCCGACCTGCGTGACCTCGGCGCAGTTCAGGACCTCGTTGCGCCGGCACCAGAAGCAGGCGCCGCAGCCGATATTGATATCGACCACGACCCGCGTGCCGATATCGAGATGGCGAACATTGGCCCCGCGCTCTGCAATCGCCCCGCAGAATTCATGGCCGGGTATCAGCGGCAGCCGATCCGCCGCATAATGGCCGTTGAAGATATGGATATCCGTGCCGCAGATGCCGGTGCGCGTCACCTTGACCAGCACATCCTCCGGGCCGATCTCCGGCAGGGGGACGTCACGAAGTTCGAAGCGTTTCGGTGCGGTGAGGACGGCGGCGCGCATGGTGGTCATCGAGGCCGCCTCACTTCACGGTGCGCAGCTTGGCGCGGTCGATGGTCAGCGCGATGGCGACGATCAGCACGGTGCCGAACACCATCTGCTGGCGGGTCGCATCGATCTCGAAATAGAGCATCGAGGCCCGAATGACGGCGACGATCAGCGTGCCGACCACCGTGTTCACCACGCCGCCGACACCGCCGGTCAGCGGCGTGCCACCGACCAGCACCGCGACGATGGCCGGCAGCAGGAACCCGTTGGCAATCGTCGGCGCGCCGCCGGAGAGCTTGACGGCAAACATCAGGCCGGCGATCGCGGCGAGCGCCCCGGAGATGGCGAAGGCGAGGATCTTGTAGCGCGCCACGTTGAGCCCCGATGCGGCGGCGGCAAGCTCGCCGGCCCCCACGGCCTTCAGTGCGCGGCCGAGTGTCGTGCGGCGCTCGATGAACAGGCACAGCGCCACCAGCACGGCGGCGATCAGCAGTTCATGCGGCACGCCGAAACTGCGGCCGATCATCCAGCCGAAGGTGTCGTTGCGCTGGGCCGCGTCCATATTGAGCGCCCGCTGGCCGGAGAGCCATTGCGCAATCGAGAAGGCGATGCCGCCGACGGCGAGCGTCGAGATGAAGGACGGCACGAAAAGCCTTGTCGTCACATAGCCCGAGAGCATGCCCAGCAGGAAACCCGAGGCCACGCAGAGCACGGCGACCCAGGCGCCCATCGAGGCGAGATAGACGGAGGCGATCACTGTCACCATATTGGCCATCGACTGGGCCGAGAGATCGATGCCGCCGATATAGATGGCGAAGGTCAAGCCCAGCGCCATGATGAACAGCGGCACGATATCGCCCGCGAGACCGAGCAGATTTGACGGGCGCAGGAATCCGGGATCGGTGATGCCGACAATGGCGACGAGCACGACCAGCGTGATCCAGGGCAAATGCGGCTTGAGGCGCTGAATATCCATCTTGTCCCTCAGATCATGTAGTGCAGTAGGTCGAAGGGCGTCGGCTTTGCACCCGGCTCGCAGGAAAACTGCTTCTGGATGCGCCCGTCCTTGACGACGATGATGGTGTGCGACAGGCCGATGGCCTCCTCCAGCGTATCGGCGACTAGCACGATGCCGACGCCGGCCGCGCTCATGGCGCGGATCATGTCGTAGACATCCTCCTTGGCGCCGATATCGAGGCCGCGCGTCGGATGGTCGAGCAGCATGATATCGGAGCCGCCCGACCGCCATTTGGCGAGCACGACCTTCTGCTGATTGCCGCCGGAGAGGTTGCCGCAATCGGCGAATTCGGAATGCGCCTTGATCGACAGTTTCTTGATCCAGTCGCGCGCCAGCGCCCGCTCCTGCGCCACCCGCAGCACGCCGCCGCCGGAATGGTTCTTCATCTGCGAGAGCGTCATGTTCTCATAGACGTTCATGCCGGCGACGATGCCTTCGATCTTGCGCTCGCGCGGGACATAGCCGACACCATGGGCAACGGCCTGGCGCGGGGTGAAACCGGTGGCATCCGCGCCCTTGATGCGCAGGCGCCCGGCGGTCGCCGTCAGCATGCCATAGATGGTGCGCAGGATCGCCTCGCGGCCGGAGCCTTCCGTTCCGACAAGGCACAGGACTTCGCCGGCATGCAGCTTCAGCGAGATGTCCCTGATGCGGCCGGGAAGGCCGATGCCGTCCATCTCGACCAGCACCTTGGCGTCATCATAGGGCTTCTGCAGATGCTCGCGGTAATATTGCTTGTCGACGTTGCGCCCGACCATCTTGTGCTGGATGGCCTCGGCCGTCGCCCCGCCGCGCTCGACCACGTCGACCACCTCGCCGTCCTTCATGACGTAGATGCGGTCGGAGAGATCCATGACCTCGTCCATGCGATGCGAGACGAAGATGAAAGAGGCGCGGGTCGTCAGTTCGCGCACCAGCTTGAACAGCAGTTGCACCTCTTCCTTAGAGAGAACCGACGTCGGTTCGTCGAGCAGGATGACGAGATCGCCGTCGACCCGCTCCTCCAGGGTCAAGACCTTGGCAAGCTCGACGAGTTGGCGCTGGGCGAAGGAGAGTTTCGACGTCACCATTGCCGGATCGATGTCGAGCTTCACCTTGGCGAGCTGCGCCTTGGCGGCCCGCGCCATCGCCTTCCAGTCGACGACGCCGAAGCGCACGAATTGCCGCTCGTAACCGAGAAAGATGTTCTCCATGACGGTCAGGTTGGGGATCAGCGATTGCTCCTGGAACACCATCCCGATGCCCTTTTCCATCGCCTGGCGGGGATTGGAAAACTTGACCGGCGCACCTTTGATCAACACCTGGCCGCCATCCGGCTGATAGGCGCCGTAGATGACCTTCATCAGGGTGGATTTGCCGGCGCCGTTCTCTCCGACCAGGCCGACGATCTCGCCGCGCCGGATTTGGAAATCGATGGCTTTCAGCGCGTGGACGCCGGGGAATTTCTTGTCGACCGCTTTGAGTTCGTACATGGCGCGCCTCACTTCACGAAGGAAACCATCTTGCGGTCGGTCGACAGCACGACGGCAAGGATGACGAGGATACCGAGCACGCCGGCCTGGATGAAATCGGGCAGGCCGATAACGACCATGCCGTTATCTATGACGCCGACGATCAGCACGCCGACCAGCGCATTCCACACGCCGCCGATACCGCCCCACAGCGCCACGCCGCCGACGACCACCGAGGTGATCGAGACGAACATGAAATTCGCACCCGTCACCGATTCCGCCTGCCCGATGCGGGCGACGACCAGAATGGCCGCGATGGCATAGAAGATGCCCGCCAGCGCAAAGCCGGTGACGCGGACGCGGGTGACGTTGAGACCAGAGGCATGCGCCAGATCCTCACCGCCGCCAACCGCATAGAAATTGCGCCCGAGCGTCGTGTGCGTCTGGATGAACCAGGCGACCAGCAGGAAGAAGGCCGCGACATAGACCATGAGCGGAAAGCCGAGCCAGCGCACCGTCAGCAGGCCGCGAAAGCTTGCATCGCCGACCTTGACGATATCGCCACCGGTCAGCAGCACGGCCGCCCCCGTGCCGACGAAGCCGATGGCGAGGCTTGCCATGAAGGACGGTATTTTGAGTTTCACATGCACGAGCCCGTTGAGAAGCCCGATCAGGCCGCCAAGCGCGATGACCAGCGGGATCGCGACCCAGCCGAGGCCGCCGAGCGATCCGCCCAGCCAGGCGAAGATAAAGGCGAAGGCGACCGCCGTCAGCGACACTGTTCCCTCCATCGAAAGATCGATCGAGCCCATGATGATAATGAAGGTCACGCCGATGGCGACCATCAGCGCCGGCGCCGCCGCGATCGCGATGCGGGCGAAATTCCTCAGCGAGAAGAATGTCGGATTGAGCGCCGTGAAAAAGATCACGAGTGTCAGCAGCACCAGAAACGGCGCCCATTTGATCAAGGTTTCGCGCGATAGGCGACGTGTCACGTCAGACACCCCTCTTCAGGAATTTCTCGGGGAAAGCGGCGGCAGCACAGGCGGCTGCCGCCCTGGAGCATTGCCAACCGAAGCGGAACCGCTTCGGCGTCGGGATAATGCGGTAAGAACAAAAACCGGGAGCGTCCCAGCCAAATCAGGCCTTGTACTGGATCTGGCCGTTCGACGGCCCCCAGAAATCCTTCCAGTCGTAGGCCGGCACGGAATCGAGATACTTCGCCTTGAAATCCGCCGCATCCTTGGCGGTGACAAGGATCGTCGGACCATAGAATTCGCGGTGTTCCTTCGGCTCGGCGGACGGTTTGAAGGTGCCGATGGCGGCATGATAGGCAAGCGCCGCGCTGATGCCGCCGCCCCAATGCGGATTGGTGAAGACGGTTGCCAGCAACTGGCCGTCCATCACCATCTTCACCGCCTCCGGGTTGCCGTCATAGGAAACGATCGGCATGTTCTCGATACCCTCGGCGCGCAACGCCTCGATGACGCCATAGGCGATGTTGTCGTTGGCGCAATGCACGCCCTTGATCTTGTCGCCGTAGCGGGTCAGGAACGAGGACATCAGGGCCGCGCCCTTCTGGGTGTCCCAATCGGCCGGCTGCGCATCGAGCAACTCGATCTTCGGGAAATCCTTCAGCGCGTTCTTGAGACCGGCAAGGCGCTCGACGGCCGGGTTGTTGGCGGCGATGCCGCCGAGATGCACGACGCCGCCTTCGCCGCCCATGGCCTCGAAGAGGATACGGGCGGTCTGTTCGGCCGGCTTCTCGTCCGACCAGGTCATGTGGGAGACGTAGTTGTCGCCGAAATCCCAGGGATGCAGGTCGTCCGTCTTGTTCCAGATGGTCGAGATATAGGCGCCGGCCGCCTGCACCGCCTCGACAACGGGACGGGCATTCGGGCTGTCGTTGGGATCGCAGGCGATCGCGCAATTGCCGTTGTTCTTGGCGAGGAAGGCCTTGATGTCGGCCAGCGACTTTTCGGTCGAGCCCTCGTTGATCAGGCTGACCAGCGCGCTCTTCGGCTTGCCGAGCGACTCCACGAAAGCCTCGCCGCCGGAGACGACCGAGTTCCAGTAGGCCGAGGCCCGGTCGCGGTAGCTCCAGGCGATCGCCGGATCGGTCAGCGCCGCCCGCGCCGCGCCGTTGGCGAACAGGCCGGGCACGGCCGCAGCACCGAGACCGGCTGCCGCCGCAAACAGAAAATTGCGACGGCTGACCGTCTCGCGTTCGATGAAATCCTTGATAAAGGTCGACATTGGTTCCTCCCCAAAATCCGCGATTGAATTGCATCCGCGTTACGGCCGGCCTGATGCCCTGCAAGCGTCTCCCACACCGCTTAACGCACTAACTAGTTACTTCTTTATTTTCACGCAAGTCAAGTGCTTTTCCATGCGGCGCCGAGTGCGATGTGCGACAACTGGCTTTGACGCACGCCGATCCATGCGTGTATGACTCCGACGACAGACATACCGACCCCGGCAAAGGACAGGCCTGAGCATGATGACCGACCAGACAGAAAAACCGGGACGCAAACCACGAATCCGCGATGCCGAAGCCACCAAGGCCCGCATTCTCGAAGCGGCGAAAAAAGAGTTTGCGAAGAATGGCTTGGGCGGTGCGCGGGTGGACGACATCGCCGAAAAGGCCAAGGCGAACAAGCGGATGATCTACCACTATTTCGAGAGCAAGGAAGGCTTGTTCCAGACCGTGCTCGAGGAGGCTTACCTCGACATTCGCAGTGCCGAGCAGAAGCTGAATCTGGAGGATCTGGATCCCACCACCGCGCTCGAAAGGTTGGTCCGCTTCACATGGGAATACTACCTCAGGAATCCGGAATTCCTGACGCTGGTCAACAGCGAGAACCTGCATCGGGCGAAGCATTTGAAGAAATCGGAGATCGTCAAATCCTCCAGCCGCAAGCTGGTCGGCATGGTCTCGGATATCCTTGAGCGTGGCGTCAAGGCAGGCGTCTTCCGCCACGGCATTGATCCCGTGCAACTCAACATCACGATCGCCGCCGTCGGATACTACTATCTGACCAACCGCTTCACCGGTTCGATCATTTATGAGCGAGACCTTATGGCCAAGGAAGCCCTGGAGGAGCGCATCCGGTTCAACATCGAAACGATCATGCACCTGGTCGCGGCTTGATATCGGCCCTCGGTCCAAACCTGGCAGCCGCCGATGCGCTCGATCTCACGGGCAATGCATTGTCGGTCCCGCACCCGCAAGCCCGGTGACGAGGACGCGACTATCGTGTGTCTTGCGCAGACCGCAAGCAGCCCGGGCATCCGCCGAGACCGTCGCGGATCGCATGGATGATCCCGTCCGCACGGTCGGACGTCAACGCGCGCGGCGCCGCGGCCTCCTTTTCCCGGCAATAGACCCGGAAGCCTGCTTGTTACGCCCGCTGGGTCTTCTTTTGCGCCAGCAGGACAAGTCCCGCGATGACAACCGTTCCGACGATGAAGAGGAATGCGGCGGCGGCAATCGCAGGGCTGATGTTCTCTCTGATCGTCGAGAACATCTGGCGAGCGACGGTTCGCTGGTTGGGCCCTGCGACGAAAAGGGTCAGAACGACTTCATCCAGCGAGGTGGCGAAGGCAAATACCGCGCCGGAGACGATCCCCGGCATCGCCAGAGGCAACGTCACCTGCTGGAGAACGACAGCGGGGGATGCGCCCAGACTCGCGGCCGCATTCTCCAGGCGACGGTCGATGCCCTGAAGTGCTGCCGTCACATTGACCACCACGAATGGGATGGCAATGACCGTATGGGCGATGATGACGCCCACATAGGTATTGGCAAGCCCGTACTGAGCGAACATCAGCTGCATGCCGACCCCGAGAACGACGGCAGGAACGACCATCGGCAGCAGGAAGGCGGTGCGGAAGAAACTGAAAAACAGCGATGCCGAGTTTCCACGCAGGCCAAGGGCAGCAATCGTTCCAAGGACGGTCGCCAGGATCGTCGTGCCGCAGCCGATCACCAGACTGTTCAGGATCGACCAGCGCCAGGCGTTGGCCGTGAACAGCTCATGGAACCATCGGAAGGAGAACCCGGGGATCGGGTAGTTCAGGAAGATGCTGTCCGTGAACGCGAGCGGGAGGATGGCGAACAGGGGCGCCATCAGGAAAATGACGACCGCCGTCCCGAAGACTGCCTTGCTGACGGGAAGTGTTTTCATGTGCGCACCTCCTCAGAGGACAGACGGAGATAGACGACGTAGAGGATCATGGTCGCGGCCAGGAGCACGATGCCGAGAGCCCCGGCCATGCCCCAGTTTGCAGCACCGGTTGCGTAATAGGCGATCACCGAGCTGATCATCTGGTCCTTTGCGCCGCCGATGAGCGCGGGCGTGATGTAGTAGCCGAGAGCACTCATGAACACCAGGAGCGCGCCGGAGACGACGCCACGCAGACTGAGCGGCAGAAGCACCAGGAGGAAAGCTCTGATCGGGTGGGCGCCAAGCGATGCGGCGGCGGGCATCAGGTTCTTGGGGATGCCGATCAGGACGCTGAAGATCGGCAGCACCATGAACGGCAGCAGGACGTGCGTCATCGCGATCACGACCCCAAGCCTGTTGAAAATCAAGGGCACCGGCCCGTTCGTCAAACCCAGCGTCTGCAGCGTGAGGTTGATCAAGCCGTTATCCTGCAGGATGATGTACCAGGCCGCCGTTCGCACCAGCAGCGAGGTCCAGAGCGGGAGGAGCACGGCGCCAAGAAGAAGCTGACGCTTCCAGCCCGTCGTCGAAGCCGCGACCATCGCGAACGGAAGCCCGACCGCGATGCAGCAGAGGGTCACGATGCCCGCCATGATCATCGTGCGGAACAGGGTGGTGCGGTTGGCGGACGTGCCCTCCGGCGCATCGATGATATCGCCGTTGGCATCGCGCTGGAGATCGACGGCGGCGAGCAGGTTGCGATCGGTCAGCGACGCTCCCGCCGCATCCTGAACCGCGACCCAGAAACCGGGATCGGACCAGCGCCTATCGACAGAGACGAGATCGTTGAGGTTCGCGTCCTCGATCACGGCGTTGCGTGTCTTCGTCATCAGGGTGCGGAAGCCGGATTTCGCACTGTTCAGGCGGCGTACCAGGTCACCGAAAAGCTCGTCGTTGCTGACGTTCCTGATGTCGTTCGCCAGAGCCTGCTGAGCCTCCACAGGCGGAGCGCCTTCACGATCCCAGCCATCCAAGGCCGCCGATACGGTCGGCAATGCAATCGAAGCAACCGGATCGGACACCGCCGTCTTCATCATCGTGACCAGGGGAGCCACGAAGAAGAACGCCAGGAAAAGAGCGAGTGGCGCAATGAGCGCGAAGGATGTGATGCGTTTCGAGAGCCGTGGCTGCCGGGTCATGAAACGATCCAGCATTGTTCGGGGCTGAACGACGCGATGATCTCCTGCCCGACTTGCGGGGCGACGGCCTTGCGCGTGGCCTTGACGACAAACGACCGGTGACCGGAATCGACGAGAACCTGAAGGTGGTCGCCGTGGTAGACGATATCGGTCACCCGCACCTTCAATTCGTTTTGCCCGTCGCCCGGCGAATCAAGCTCTATGCGCTCCGGGCGGACCGAAACCTTCACGTGCTTTCCAGGCTCCTGAGTCGTGGCGGATGCAACGCTGATCGGCTGGCCGCCATCCAGGATGACGTTCAAGACACCGTTCGAGCTGGAAGCAACCTTTCCGCCGAGCAGATTGGTCTCGCCAATGAACTCGGCCACGAACTGGGTCTTTGGGCGGTCATAAATCTCTGAAGGCCTGCCGATCTGTTCAATCTTCCCATGGTTGAAGATCGCGATACGGTCGGACATCGTCAGGGCTTCGGTCTGGTCGTGCGTCACGAAGACGATGGTGAGGCCCAGGCGGTGATGAATATCGCGGATATCCATCTGCATCTGCTCGCGCAGCTTCTTGTCGAGTGCGCCCAGCGGTTCGTCCATGAGGACCACTTCCGGTTCGAAGACCAGGGCACGCGCCAGCGCGACGCGCTGCTGCTGGCCACCGGAGAGCTGGATCGGCTTGCGCTCATGGAAGGCGCTCAGTTGCACCATGTCGAGGGCCTTGGTGACACGCTCGACGATTTCGCTCCTGGACGCTCCCCGCATCTTGAGCGGAAACGCCACGTTGTCCGCAACGGACATATGAGGAAACAGAGCGTAGTTTTGAAAGACCACGCCCATGTTTCGCTTATGCGGCGGCAGCGCGTCCACGCGCTTGCCACCGACGGAAATCGCGCCGCTGGTCGGGTTTTCGAAGCCTGCCAGCATCATCAGAAGCGTCGTCTTGCCGGACCCGGATGGTCCGAGCATGCTGACGAATTCTCCCCTGCCAATAGACAGGTCGAGATTGTCAACGACGGTCACGATGCCGAACGCTTTGCTGACCTTGTCGAAATGTATGAATGCGTCGCTCATCATGACCTACGTTCGTTTGGATAACGCAACCTACCCCTCTCACATGCAAAGGATATTCCGTTGCCCGCCGAAAGCGGGCAACGGAAGTCGAGGCATGGAAATGCCGGCACTTACTGAGCGAGCCAGGCGTTGAAGCGCTGCGTCAACTCTTCCGAGTTGTCGGTCCAGAAGTCGACATCGAGCGGAATGGCGCCGCTGATGTTCTCCTCGGTGGTCGGAAGTTCCTTCTGGAACTGTTCCGGCACAAGCTTGGTCGCGCCGAGGTTCGGCAGGCCATATGCGATGAATTCGGGAAGCTTGGCCTGGTTCTCAGCCTTGCTGGCATAGGCGATGAAATCCATGCCTGCGTCCTTGTTCGGGCTGTCCTTCAGGATGACCCAGCTGTCTATGGCGTAAACGCTGCCCGGGAAGACGAAGCCGAACTTCTTGCCTTCGGTCCGGTTGATGCCGCTGATACGACCGTTATAAGCGGAGGTCATGACGACCTGGCCGGACGACAGAAGCTGGAGCGGCTGCGCACCGGCATCCCACCAGATGATGTCGGCCTTCAGCGCGTCGAGCTTCTTGAATGCCCTGTCAACACCGCCTTCGCCGCTCAAGACCTTGTAGACCTGATCAGCGGGAACGCCGTCGGCCATAAGGGCGAATTCGAGGGCGTATTTCGGGCCCTTGCGAAGGCCGCGCTTTCCGGGGAACTTCTTCGTATCCCAGAAATCGGCCCACGTCTTCGGACCGTCCTTGAGCTTGTCGCCATCGTAGGAAAGGCCGGTCGACCAGACGATGTTGCCGACGCCGCAATCGCTGACGGCTGCGGGAAGGTATGCGGCCTTGCCGCCGAGCTTGTCCCAATCGATCTTTTCATAGATGCCGTCGGCACAACCGAGCGCCAGTTCTTCGGCTTCGACTTCGACGACATCCCAGTTCGGAACGCCAGCCTTCACCTTCGCCTGGAGAACGCCGTAACCCCCATCCCAGCTTTCATCGAGAACCGGCTTGCCGGTCTGCGCTGCGAAGGGTTCGAAGAAGATTTTGCGCTGGGCATCCTGGAAATTTCCGCCCCACGACACCACGGTCAGATCGCGGGCCTGCGCACCGAAACCGCCTGCCATCAGGACGGTGGATGCAATGATAGTCGCCTTGAAAATATTCATCGGAAGCTCCCCTTGATGTTGTCGATCAGCCACTAGGAAAGCACGTTTCGGAACTTTGGGAAGCGGGGTTAACCACTGTGGTCACTATACTCACCAGCGTAGCAGCTCAGTATGTCGGTGGCGTGATCGCGCTCAAGATCTCGCTTGGGCCATCGTCGACGTTGCGGAAGCGATGCGGCAGGCGACTGTCGAAATAGTAGCCGTCCCCCGCTTTCAGAATCTTCCTCTGGTTTCCGACCGTGATCTCCACCATGCCGGACAACACCATGCCGGCCTCCTGCGCCGCATGTGTGAATTCTTCCCCCGTGTCGGCGCCGGGCGCATAGCGTTCATGAAGCATCAACAACTGCCGATTGGGATGGTCCAAGCCGATGACCCGATAGGAAATCGTGTCGACCTTGCCAATTTCAACGAGGTCCCCCGCTGCATAGAATGGCGAGTAGGGCAAGCTGGACTGCAGATCGGAAAAGAAGCCGGTGAGTGTGGTGCCCAGCGCGTCGAGCACCGCGCCAAGCGTGTCGACCGAAGGGCTCATGCGGTCGCGCTCGATCAGAGATATCGTGGAATGCGATATCCCGGAGCGCGCTGCGAGCTCTCGAACGCCCAGGTCGCGGCGGCGCCGAAGTTCACGAAGCTTACTGCCGATCTTGGGCATTGATGAATTCCGATTCCTGCTTTTCGAAGACAATGACACCCGAAAGAGGGCCATGATACCCGGCCCACCGAACAGCGTCCGGGCTGGTGAATATAATGAACAGGCGGTTTGCGGGCAATTGCCGGGGAGCCGACCTTGAATGATGCTGACGCCCATCATCCCACACAGGAGGTTTTGATGACGTCGCGTCTCGATGCGCTGAAAGGCAAGTTCACCCAGATCAAGGAACCGACCCGAGACGCCGTCTCCGACACGGCCCCGGTCGAGAAGACCGTGAAGGACATTATCGCGAACGTGCGCGAGCGCGGCGATGCTGCCGTTCGTGAATATTCCATCGCCTTCGACAAGGCCGACGTCGCACATTTCGAGGTGACCGAGGAAGAGAAGCTGAAGGCCATTGCCGATCTCGATCCGCAGACCCGGGAAGACACCGAGTTCGCCATCGCGAACGTCCGCCGTTTCGCCGAGGCCCAGCTCGGCACGATCCTGCCGCTCGAAATCGAAAGCTTGCCGGGTCTGCATCTCGGCCATCGCGTCATCCCGATCGAGATCGTCGGCTGCTATGTTCCGGGGGGACGTTACCCGCTGCTCTCGGCCCCGGTCATGACGATCGTTCCGGCAAAGGTCGCCGGTTGCGACCAGGTCATCGCCTGCCTTCCGCCGAATGCCCATCCGGCAATGATTGCCGGCTGCCACCTTGCTGGTGCTGACCGCATTTTCCGCGTCGGTGGCGCCCAGGCGATCGCCGCAATGGCATATGGCACCGAGACCATTCCGGCGGTCGACAAGATCGTCGGGCCGGGCAATGCGTTCGTCAACGAAGCCAAGCGCCAGGTCTTCGGTCAGGTCGGCATCGACCAGTTGGCGGGCCCGAGCGAAATCTTCATCGTCGCCGACGAGACCGCCAATCCGGCTACGCTTGCGACCGACATGCTGGCCCAGGCCGAGCATGACGTGCGCACCCGCGTCGGCCTGGTAACGACCGACCGCAAGCTCGCCGAAGAGACCATCAAGGAAGTCGAGAAGCAGCTCGAAACGCTCTCCACGGCTGCCGTCGCAGGCGTTGCCTGGAGGGACTACGGCGAAGTGACCATCGTCGATGACGAAGAAACCATGATCGCCTATTCCGACTACATCGCCACCGAGCACCTGCAGGTCCACACCCGTGACCCGCAGGCGATGGCGAAGAAGCTGCGCAACTACGGCTCCATCTTCATCGGTGAACTGGCCAGCGTCGTGTATTCCGACAAATGCTCGGGCACGAACCACACCCTGCCGACGATGGCCGCAGGCCGTTACACTGGCGGCCTCTGGGTCGGTTCCTATGTCAAGATCGCCACCCATCAGTGGCTCGACGAGCGTGGTGTTGCTGCCGTCGCTCCGGCAGCCGTTCGCCAGAGCGCGACCGAACAGCTCGAAGGCCATCGCCGCGCCGCAGCACTGCGCTTAAGCCCGAAGCAACTCGCAGCGGAATGATTTGATCCTCCCAAGCAAACGGCCGCAAAGGCGGGTGTCGCCGAGGCAATTCGGCGGCACGGACTGTTCACAAACCCCCGTCATTTTTGGCGGGGGTTTTGTTTTGGGCATGGGCTGGTCGATCGGTGCGTCATGACGGAGGGTGACAAGCATCCTTGCGGTCAAGCGCGTGCCGGTTGAGCGGATGTCAGCCCCGGCTCCGATTGCGGCAATGATCCGCGCAAGGCATTGCAAGCCCGTCAAGCCGCCGGGCTGGACCCGGCGACTGGCCCCGTTCTTCCACTGGATCAGCTGTGGATTATCTTGGTGCCGAGCACGTTCAGGCACTCGCGCATGAAGGCGGCGAGACCTGTCCAGCCCTTGGCGGAAACCATGTTGCCATCGACATAGGCCTCGTTCGGCTTGACGTCGACATAGATGCCGCCGACCGCAGTCACTTCGGGCTCGCAGGCGCCCAGCCCTGCGACCTTCTTACCCTTGAGGACACCAGGCACGGCCATCAGGATCTGCACGCCGTGGCAGATCGTGAAGATCGGCTTTCCCGTCTCGTGGAAATGGCGAACCATGTCCTGAACGCGCTTGTCTGTGCGGATATATTCCGGGCCGCGGCCGCCGGCGGCGTAGACTGCGTCATATTCCTCGACGCGCACTTCGGAAAAGGTCTTGTTGATGTCGGCATAATGGCCGAGCTTTTCGGTATAGGTCTGGTCGCCTTCGAAATCGTGCAGCGAAGTCTTGATGCGATCGCCGGCCTTCTTGTCCGGGCAGACCACATGCACCGTGTGGCCGACAGCCTCCATCCCCTGCTGGTAGACGTAGATTTCATATTCCTCGGTGAATTCACCGGTCAGCATGAGGATTTTCTTGCCGCTCATGTCTTGTCTCCTTTGTCATGAATATGGGATGGCGCCCGGCTGTGACCGGGCGCCTGTTCGGATCAGAATGGCGAATCGGGGAAATAGAACTGATCGGCGTTTTCCGGGGTGATCAGCGGCGCGCCGAGCAGGAACGAGCCACGGACCGGAGCCTGGCCGTTGAACTGCGCGGCGGTCATGTAGATCGCCGATTTGATCATCGACGGCGGATAGGGCGTCGAGATCGGCGTGCGCTCGTTCTTTTCCTTCACCATCTCGATGATCTGCTTCATGCCGTTGCCGCCAAGCGCATATTTGATGTCCTTGCGGCCGGCATTGTCGACGGCCTCCAGCACGCCGAGCAGCATATCGTCGTCATTGGCCCAGACGGCATCGATCTTGGGATACTTCGCCAGATAGTCCTGCATCAGCTTGAAGGCTTCGTCCTGGTTCCAGTTGGCGTACTGGATATCGAGGATCTTGATGTTGGACTTGCCGATGACGTCGGAGAACCCCTTGATGCGCTCATCGTCGATGACCGTCGGGATACCGCGAAGGACGACGATCTGGCCGTCGCCACCGAGCTTGTCGACAAGCCAATGGGCCGTGTTGGCGCCGACCGCGATATTGTCGCCGGCGACATAGAGATCCTGAACCTTGGGATCGGTCAGCCCGCGGTCGACGACGGTGATGAACGTCCCCTTCTCCTTGATCTGCTCGACCGGCCCGGTCAGTTCCTCTGACGTGAAGGGCAGGATGACGAGGGCATCGAGCTTGCGGCTTGCAGAAAGGTCTTCCAGGGCGGAAACCTGGGCAGGCGCCGAGGATGCCGTCGACAGCACGACGTCGATGTTGGGGAATGCGGCCTCGATCTCCTTCTCGGCCTGCTGGGCATGGTAGACGACTCCCCCCGTCCATCCATGGGTCGCGGCCGGGATCGAGACGGCGATCGTCACCTTCTTGTCCTCGGCCTGCGCGCTGCCGAGCGGCACGGCCAGGACAATGGCGGCCGACAGCAACAATGCGGCTTTCTGCATCATAGACTTCATTTTCTCCTCCTTTGAAGTCGGTTCGGCATCGACCCTTGGGTCGATATCAGCGGTTGGCGGTAAAGCGGTGGGCCAGCATGGCGATGATGATGATCGCGCCCTGAACGGCGGCGACCAGATATTCCGAGACCATGTCGGACAGGACCATGACATTGGCGATGACCTCCAGGATGAGGGCGCCGGCGATCGTGCCGCCGATGCGCCCGCGGCCGCCGCGCAGCAGCGTTCCGCCGATCACCACCGAGGTGATGACCTGCAATTCCCACAATTGCCCGGTCGTCGGGGTCGCAGCGCCGAGGCGCGGCACGTAACAGATGGCGGCGATGGCGACGCAAACGCCCTGAATCACGTAGGCGGTGGTGCGCACGGCCGCCACGTTGACGCCGGAGAACCTGGCGACCTCGACGTTCGATCCGGCCGATGTCAGCCGCCGGCCGAACTTCGTCTTGTAGAGCAGGAAGGCGCCGGCAAGCACGACGACGGCCGTGATCAGCACAGGATAGGGAATGCCGAACAGGCTGCCGAAATAGACCGGCCGATAGGCCTCGCGCAGACTGCGGTCGATGGGCAGCGAGCCGCCATCGGTCATGAAGGTGATGAGGGCGCGGAAGATACCCATGGTGCCCAACGTGACGATGAACGGCTCGATGCGCCCGACCGTCACGATCAACCCGTTGAACAGGCCGCAGAGCGAGCCGACGATCAGCCCGACGCCGGCGCCGATGGGGATGGCCCAGCCGCCGAAGGCAGGGGCGAGATGGTTCATCACCATGATCATGATGCCGGTGACGAAGGCCATCATCGACCCGACGGACAGATCCAGACCGCCGGAGGCGATGACGAAGGTCGCGCCGATGGCGATGATCGCGATGAAGGCACTGCGCGTGATCACGTTGATCAGGTTGGCCGACGACACGAAGTTGGAATTGACCAGCGCGCCGACCAGCACGATCAGTGCAAGCGCGATGAAGGGCGCCAGCTCGCCCCAGCGAATGCGGCCCGCCTCGTCAGCCGGCGGGATTGTCAGGGTTGCTGCGGTGTTCATGCTCATCCTCCCGGCCGTCGCCGCTTCCACCCGTCGTGGCCGCGTAGACGACGTTCTCCTCGTTGATGTCATTGCCGCGAAGCTCGGCGACGATCCGGCCGGCCCGCATGACGAGAACCCGGTCGGCGAGGCCGACGAGTTCGGGCATTTCCGACGAGATGACGATGCAGACCTTGCCGCCGCGCACCATCGCGTCGATGAATTCGTAGATCTGGCTCTTGTTGCCGATGTCGATGCCGCGCGTCGGTTCGTCGATGATCACCACGCAGGGATCGGCCAGCATCACCTTGGCCAGCAGCAGCTTCTGCTGGTTGCCGCCCGAAAGCTTGCCGGCGTCCAGCCGCAACGAGCGCACGCGGATATCGTAGTCCGTCACCGCCTGCTCGAGCCGCGCAAACTCCGCCCGCTTGTCGAGCACGGCGCGTGGATTGACGGCATCGAGCGCCTGCAGCGTGAGGTTCGGGCCGAGCTTCTCCTCCAGAAGCAGGCCTTTGCCCTTGCGGTCCTCGGTCAGGTAGACGAGGCCGGCATCCATGAGCGTGCGCACCGAGCGATGGGACATCTCCCTGCCGTTGAGGGTGACGCTCGCCGCATGCGAAGGGCGAAGCCCCATCAACCCCTCGATCAGTTCGGTGCGGCCCGCCCCGATCATGCCGCCGATGCCGAGCACCTCACCCGGGCGGATCTCGAAGGAAACCTTCTGCGCGCCATGGTCGACGGCAAGATCCGTGACGGTCAGGATCGGTGCGGCTGTCGGTTGCGGTCGCTTGTGCGGATAAAGCATATCGAGTTCGCGGCCGACCATCAGTTCGGCCATTTCGCGCTGGCCGAGCCCCGCCGCCGGCCAGGTGCCGATCATCCGGCCATCGCGCAAGACCGTGATGCGGTCGGCCAGCGCCTGCACTTCGTCGAGGCGGTGCGAGATATAGAGAACGGCGACGCCGTGATCGCGCAGGCCGCGCACGATGTCGAGCAGCGCCGCTACCTCGTCATTGGCCAGCACGGCCGTCGGCTCATCGAGGATCACCACCTTTCGCTCGTCCAGCAACGCGCGTGCGATCTGCACGAGCTGGCGCTGGGCGAGCGGCAAGTCGCTAACGCGGTCGCGCGGCCGGGCCGTCGAGCCCACCCTCGCCAGCAGTTCGGCGGTGCGGCGGTTCATCGACCGGTCGTCCACCATGAACCCGCGGCCGACCTCGCGGCCGAGAAACAGATTTTCGGCAACCGTCAGGTCGCCCGCCAGCAGGATTTCCTGATGCACCAGCACGATGCCGGCGGCCTCCGCCTCCACGGCATTGCGAAACGCGACCGGCCGGCCTTCCATCGAGAGGCTGCCGGCGCTCGGCGCGACATAACCGGACAGGAGCTTCATCAGCGTGGACTTGCCAGCGCCATTCTCGCCGATCACCGCATGAACCTCGCCCGGCAGGATGTCGAGCGTGACGTCCGACAGTACCGTGATCTGGCCGTAGGTCTTGCCGAGCCCTTCGGCGCCGAGTGCGGCGGTCAAGGCGCTTGCCGGCGGCTCGACCGGCTTTGGAGAGACGACCGCGTTCATTCGAAGGCCGACAGCAGGCGATCACGCGAGCGCTCGATATGGAGGCGCATCGCATCATAGGCCGCCTGCGGCTCGCCGGAACGGAACGCCGCCAGCAGGTTTTCGTGCTCCTCCAGAGCCTCCTGCGTGACCCGCGTATGGAACATCAGCCGGAAGATATGCAGGTGGACATGCTGGTTCGAAAGCGTGCTGCGGATGATCTCGTTGCCCGCGATCTTCAGGATGGCGTCATGAAACTGCGCGTCGGCGCGCGCGAAGCGGGAATAGCGCGTGTTGCGGTCGACCGGCGGTTCGCCGTGCCCCATGTCGGCCGCCGAGGTCTCAAGTTCCGACAGCGCCTTCGGCGTCATGTGGACGGCGGCAAGCCGGGCAGCCTCAGGCTCGACCAGCAGGCGGAAGGCGTAGAGATCCTCGAACTGCTTGCGTGTCCATTGCGGCGCCGCGCTGTAGCCGACGAGGTGTTCCTTGCGCACAAGTCCCTCGCGCTCGAGCCGGCTGAGCGCCTCGCGGATCGGCGTCTGCGAGACGCCGAGGTCACGCGAGAGGACATCGATCGGAATACGCGCGCCGGGCGCAATCTCCAGCGACATCAGCCGATGATAGATGCTGTCGTAGACGCCATCGACCACGCTGGTTGGGCGAATGCTCGACGCCCTGCCATCCCGTTCCGCTGCAATTGCCACGCTCGCTCTCCGACTGCTTATTGACATGCGATCTTTTGTTGCAAATAAGATATCCTATGTCAAATACAATATCGTATATGATTTGATATAGGATATGAAAATGCATCATCACCCCGACCGGCTGCGACGGCTGGCGACAGAGCTCCTCGAAAGCCGGGGAACGCCGAACGAAGCTGCACGGCTGCAGGCGGATCTGCTTGTGGAAGCCGAGTTGCGCGGACTGGCATCGCATGGCCTTCAGCGACTTCCGCTCCTGCTCTCCCGCATCGAAAAAGGCTTGGCAAACCCCCGAACGCAGGGCGCAGAAACCTGGTCGCGTCAATCCTTCATGACTGTGGACGGCGAGCGTGGGCTCGGTCCGGTGGTCATGATGAACGCCCTGCGCCTCCTGAAGCAGCCTCTTGCGCAGACCGGAATTGTCCTCGCGGCGATCCGCAACACAAACCATATCGGCATGCTCGCCTATTACGCCGAAGCGGCGGCGCGCGATGGCCTGATCGCGCTCGTGATGTCGACGAGCGAGGCGCTCGTTCATCCCTTCGGCGGCACCGAGGCGATGCTCGGCACCAACCCGGTGGCGATCGGCATTCCCACCGGCGGCGACCCCTTCGTGCTCGATCTGGCGACGAGCGTGGTCTCTATGGGCAAGATCAACAATCACGCGCTGCGCGGCGCGCCGATCCCATTCGGCTGGGCCGTGGATGCCGAGGGACGGCCGACCGACGACCCGGTGGCGGCTCAGCGCGGCGCCATCGCGCCATTCGGCGACGCCAAGGGGTATGGGCCTGGCCTCGCCATCGAGCTTCTCGTTGCCGCACTGGCTGGCTCGGACACGTCGCCGAAGGTGCGCGGTACGCTCGATGACGCCCAGCCGGCCAACAAGGGCGATCTACTGGTGCTGATCGACCCCGCTTCGGGGATGGGCGCGATCTCCGTGCTGGCGTCCTATCTCGACAGCCTGCGCCTGTCGCGCCCGCTCGATCCGGGCCGGCCGGTCGCCGTCCCGGGCGATGGCGCGCGCGCCCGCCGCGCGGCCGCGATGCGGGAGGGGATCGCGTTGCCGCAACCGCTTTTCGAACAGCTTATGGCCCTTGAGGCCGCCTGAATCACTGGAGGAGACACGGAATGAACCTATTCGGCACATTGAGGGCGCCGCGCGAACTGCTCTTCGGAGCCGGCCAACGCCATGCGCTCGGGACAGTCGCCCCAAAGCTCGGGCAGCGCGCGCTGGTCGTCACCGACGCGCGCCTTGCCGCGGACGCCGATTTGCGCGCGCTGGTCGGCCAGTTGGAAGCCGCAAACCTTGCCGTCCTGGTGGACAGCTCGACCTTGCCGGACGTCCCCGTCGAATCGGCGGTTTCGAGCGCCGACAACGCCCGCAATTTCCAGCCGGACCTCGTCATCGGCATCGGCGGCGGCTCCTGCCTGGACATGGCGAAGTGCGTCGCGCTTCTTCTCGCCCATGGAGGGCGGCCCCAGCAATATTACGGCGAACATACCGTTCCAGGACCCGTCCTGCCGCTGATCGCGATTCCCACCACCGCCGGAACGGGATCGGAGGTGACGCCCGTCGCCGTTCTGTCGGACGCGGAGCGCAGCCTGAAAGTCGGCATATCGAGCCCTTATCTCATCCCGACGGTTTCCATCTGCGATCCCGAACTCACGCTTTCCTGCCCGCCAGGGCTGACGGCGATTGCCGGCGCAGATGCGCTGACCCATGCCCTGGAGGCCTTTTCCGCCATCCGCCGCGAGCCCGTACCGGGCATTGCGCAGCAGCGTGTCTTCGTCGGAAAGAACGCGCTGTCCGACCAGTTTGCGCTGAGCGCCATCGAACTTCTCTGGCAGGGGCTCGAAGCCGCCTGCAAGGATGGCGCCGATCGGGCAGCACGCGAAAAGGTCATGCTCGGCGCGACGCTCGCCGGCCTTGCCTTCGGGGTCGCCGGCACCGCCGCAGCCCACGCCATCCAGTATCCGGTCGGCGCCCTCACCCACACCGCCCATGGCCTCGGCGTCGCCTGCCTCATGCCCTATGTCATGACGTGGAACGCACCGGCCATCGAGCCGGAACTGGCCCAGATCGCCGCCGCCGCCGGATTGAAAGGCCCCGGCGAGGTCGTCCCCGCCCTCGCCGCCCTCTTCGCGCGCATCGGCATTCCCGCGACCCTGCGCGATCTCGGCCTTGCCGAAGAACGGATCGACTGGGTGGCCGAGCAGAGCTGCGGCATCACCCGCCTCATCCAGAACAATCCCCGCCCGCTGAACGCGCAGGAGATGCGCAATCTCGTCGCCGCCGCTCATGGCGGAGACCGCGCAAGCCTCACCTGATCTGAAAGGACAACCCATGACGTTCCATGCCAAGGTTTCCGGCTATGCCGATCCCGCCCTTCACGCTCACGGCCTCTATATCGGCGGCGCCTGGCACAGCGGCGGCGGCATTCCGGTTCTCGACCCTTCGACCGGAAGCACGCTTGCAGAAGTGGCAGACGCCTCGATCGACGACGCTCTCCGCGCCGTCGATGCGGCGCAGGCCGCCGCGGCCGGATGGCGCGCCACCCCTGCCCGCCAGCGGGCAGAGATCCTGCGCCGCTGGTACGAACTGATGACGCAGCATCGCGAGGAGCTCGCCATGCTGATCTCGCTCGAAAACGGCAAGGCGCTGCCCGATGCGCGCGGCGAGGTGGCTTATGCGGCGGAATTCTTCCGCTGGTATGCCGAGGAAGCGGTGCGCATTCCGGGCGAATACCGCCACACACCATCGGGTTCGCACAACATCCTTGTCGACCACGAGCCGATCGGCATCGCCGTGCTGATCACCCCGTGGAATTTCCCGGCCGCCATGGCCACCCGCAAGATCGGCCCGGCGCTCGCCGCCGGCTGCACGGTGATCCTCAAGCCCGCTTCCGAGACGCCGCTGACGGCCTATGCCATGGCGCGTCTTGGCGAAGAGGCCGGTGTTCCGGCCGGCGTCGTCAACGTTCTGACCACCAGGGACGCTGCGGGCGTCACCAATGCCATGCTGGCCGATCCGCGCGTGCGCAAGCTGTCCTTCACCGGCTCGACCGGCGTCGGCCGCACCCTGCTGGCCGAAGCGGCCAGGTCGGTCGTCAGTTGCTCGATGGAGCTTGGCGGAAACGCACCCTTCCTCGTCTTCGACGACGCGGATCTGGATGCGGCGCTCGACGGGGCGATGATCGCCAAGATGCGCAATGCCGGGGAAGCCTGCACGGCGGCCAATCGCTTCTATGTGCAGGCCGGCATTCACGACGCCTTCGTTGCGGGATTGACGGCGCGCATGGCCGCGCTCAAGGTCGGGCCCGGCTACGATCCGGCCACGCAATGCGGCCCGATGATCACGACCAACGCCGTGCGCAAGATCGACCGGCTGGTTTCCGAGGCGGTGGCTGCCGGCGCTCGAGCCACGACCGGAGGCAAGCCATTGACTGAGAACGGCTATTTCTATCCCCCTACGGTGCTTGAAAACGTACCGGTCGACGCCGCCATCGCCCGTGAGGAGATCTTCGGCCCGGTCGCGCCGGTCTACAGGTTCGAAACCGATGACGAGGCGGTTCGCCTTGCCAACGACACCGAATACGGCCTGGCGGCCTACATCTATTCCGGCGACCTGAAGCGGGCGCTCAGAGTCGGCAAGCGTCTCGAAACCGGTATGCTCGGCATCAATCGGGGTCTGATGTCCGACCCGGCCGCGCCGTTCGGCGGCGTCAAGCAAAGCGGGCTCGGCCGCGAAGGCGGCGTGACCGGCATTCTTGAATTCATGGAAGCAAAATATTACGCGGTTGAATACTGACGTGAAGGGAGCCAGAGGATGACTTCACAAGATCTTTACCGGATTCGCGATTTCGTGCCCGATTTCGACGCGATTGCCGCCGAGTTCGCGGCGCGTAGCCGCGCGCTTTCGGCAAACGCGGACATGCTGGCGGATATTCGCTACGGCTCGCGGCACCGGGAAATCCTCGATGTCATCCTCCCGGCGAGCCCCAGAGCCGGCGCGCCGCTGCATGTCTTCGTTCACGGCGGATACTGGCGCTCCGGCGAAAAGGAAAACTATCGTTTCGTCGCCGCGCCGGTTCTGGCCGCCGGCGGTATCGCTGCCCTTGTCGAATACGATCTGATGCCGGGCGAGCGTCTCGATGTGCTGGTCGGCCAGGTGCGACGGTCGGTCGTCTGGCTCCAGCAGCATGCCCGCGATTTTGGCGCCGATCCGGCACGGCTGTCGGTCAGCGGCCATTCGGCAGGCGCACATCTCGCCTCATTCCTGGCGGCGACCGGCCCGGCAGAAACGGAAGCGCCGCGGTTGCCCGATTTGAAAGGGCTCCTGCTGATCAGCGGCATCTATGACCTCTCGGGAATACCGGACAGCTTCCTTCGGGATGAAGCCCGGATGACACCGACCGAAGCACAGGCCTGGTCACCTCTGACCTCGCAGCAACGAGCATGCCCCAAGCGCATCATAGCCTTTGGCGGTGACGAGACGCCACCGTTCCACGAGCAGGCGTCGGAGTTCCAGGCGCGGCTGAGCAATCAGAACAACCAATCCCGGCTCCTCTCGGTGCCCGGTCTCAACCATATGAGCGTGGTCCTCGATCTGGCTGATCCGGATGGCGAACTCGGTCGCTGCCTCGCGGATATGGTCTCCTCCAGCTAACGCTTCAGGCCCGCAGGGATGCGCCAAGAGAAGGCGGACCGCGTTCGACACAGCCAAGTTCCAGAAGCCAGTCGAGGACGGCCGACGCCCTCGGCGTGAGCGGCCGGCCTTTCCTGTAAACCAGCAGGAAATCGTTCTCGGTCGTCTGAAACTCTTCCAGCGGGCGCACCAGTGCGCCGCTGGCGACGAGATCGCCAACCGAATGTTGCCAGCCGAGGCCGATCCCTGCCCCGGCCAGGACGGCGTGGACGACAAGAATGTAGTTGTTGAAAGTCGAGGCGCCGCTGGAAACGGCGTAGTCGATGCCATAATGGGCCAGAAATTCCCGCCACGTATGGCCTTCGTGATAGTGACTGTCCAGATGAAGCAGGTTGTGCGCCAGAAGCGCCGCGAGCGATGATATCGGTCCATGCTTCGCCAGATAGTCGGGGCTGCAAACGGGAAACATCGTCTCCCGGGTGAACGGCAGCACCTCATAGCCAGGCCAATCCACGCGCCCGTTCGTAATCGCCATCGATACTCCATCGGCTGGCAATTCGAGCTTCTTGTCGGAATTGTAGAGCTGCATCTCGATACGGGCGTCGTTGCCGGGATAGGTAGAGATCCGCGGCAGAAGCCAGTAGGTGCCGACTGTGATGGACGCATAGACCTTGATGTCCGACGCCGCCGTCGAATGGATCTCCAGCGCTGCACGCTCGATCTGGTCCAGCCCGGCTTCGACCGATCGATAGAGTTTTTCCCCGTCATCCGTCAGTTGCAGTTGCCGGTGTTTGCGATGAAACAGCGATGCGCCGAGGCCGGTTTCAAGCTGGCGGATGGCATGGCTGATGGCGGCCGGCGTGACGTTCAGCTCCTCGGAGGCCTTTGTGAAGCTTTCCAGGCGCGCGGCCGCGTCGAATACGTAGAGCAGGTTCCCCGAGGGGATGAAGCGGCGCATGTCTCGCATGAGCTGAATTCAACCAAATATGAGTTTTTTTGCCAGTCACAGCGGCGCTTCTTTGCACTAGCAATAGCTGACAGTCAAATTCTGTTTGCAGATTGCCAGCTGTCCAGGGAGGTGGCGGGATGGAAATGCTTCATGCGGAAGGCATTCGCAAGTCGTTCGGCCATCTCGAGGTCCTGCGCGACGTCAGCCTGACGGCGAACAAGGGCGATGTCATCTCGCTGATCGGCGGCAGCGGCTCGGGCAAGTCGACTTTCCTGCGATGTCTCAACTGTCTGGAGCATCCGACCGGGGGCGAGATCCGCGTCGACGGCGAAGCGATCGCCTTCAGGCCTGACGGCAATGGCAACATGGAGCCGGCCTCGAAGGCGCAGATGCGCCGCATCCGCTCGCGGCTGGCGATGGTGTTCCAGAGCTTCAACCTGTGGAGCCACATGACGCTGATCGAAAACGTCATCGAGGCGCCGATCCACGTTCTCGGCGTCGAGCGCCGGCAGGCGGTCGATGAGGGGCTGCGGCTGCTGGAGCGCGTCGGTCTCTACGACAAGCGCGACGTCTATCCGGCCTTCCTGTCGGGCGGGCAGCAACAGCGCGGCGCCATCGCACGTGCGCTGGCGGTCCAGCCGGTCGCCATGCTGTTCGACGAGCCGACCTCGGCGCTCGATCCCGAGCTGGTCGGCGAGGTGCTGAAGGTCATCCGGGAGCTCGCGGAGGAAGGCAGGACGATGATCCTTGTCACGCATGAAATGTCCTTCGCGCGCGAGGTCTCCAGCCAGGTGCTTTTCCTCCATGGCGGCCGGGTCGAGGAAGCGGGAGCGCCGGCGGAAGTCTTCGGCAATCCCACCTCCCAACGGCTCGCACGCTTTCTGGGCAATCTCAACTAACGTTCCAAGACAAAAAGGGGAGTAGAATGAAGAAAATCATGCTGGGCATGATCGCGGGCGCCGTGCTCGCGATGACCGGAACCGCCCATGCCGAAAAGACCCGTGTCGGCTTTGCGCCGGAGCCTTATCCGCCGTTCTGGGTAGCGGATGCCAACGGCAACTGGACGGGCTGGGAGGTCGAGATGATCGATGCGGTCTGTGCCGAAGCCAAGCTCGACTGCGAACGCGTTCCCGTCGCATGGGAAGGGATCATTCCCGCCCTTCTCGGCGGCAAGATCGACATGATCATGAACTCGATGCGCATCAACGACGAACGCCGCAAGGTCATCGATTTCTCCGACAAGTATTACGAGGTGCCGACCGTGGTCGTGGCCGCCAAGTCCGCCACGATCGACACGACGCCCGAGAGCATGGACGGCAAGGTCATCGGCGTTCAGGTCTCGACCGGCCAGCAGGCCTATGCGGAAAAGAACTTCGCCGCACACGCCTCCGACATCCGCGGCTACAACACCCAGGACGAGGCCTACCAGGATCTCGCCGCCGGCCGCATCGACGTCGTCATCGACGGCGTGGTCGCCATGAACGAGTTCCTCAAGTCGCCATCCGGCGCCTGCTGCGAATCCAAGGGCGTGCTCAAGCGCGATCCGTCGACGCTTGGCGAGGGTTATGGCGTCGGCCTGCGCAAGGACGATGCCGCGCTCAAGGCGAAGATCAACGCCGCGATTGCCGCGATCCGCAAGAACGGAACCTACGACGCCATCACCAAGAAGTATTTCGACTTCGACATCTACGGTGGCGACTGAGAGCTGCGCCGGGGGTTCGATGCCTTGGGGCCTGATGCTGGAGAACGACGATTAACGAACTGTTCGACACGATCTGGTCTCCCGCCGCCGCCAGCATCGAGCTGCTGACGGCGGGAGGGTGGGCGAGCGCCATGCTCGTCGGACTCATGCGCTCCCTGACCATCGCCTTCGGCGCCTTTGCCCTCGGACTGGTCATCGGCGTCGCCGGCGCGCTGGGCAAGCTCGGTGGCGGCGGCGCGACGCGGCAGGCCCTCGACCTTTATACGACGATCGTGCGGTCGGTGCCGGAACTGGTGCTGATCCTCATCGTCTATTTCGCCGGCGCCGATCTGATCAACGGCGTGCTCACCGCCTTCGGCCAGGAGAAGATCGATTTCAACGGGGCGGTCGCCGGGATCGTCGTGCTGGCCGTCGTGCAAGGGGCCTATTCCACCGAGGTAATCCGCGGCGCAATCCTTTCCATTCCCTACGGCCAGATCGAAGCGGCCCATGCCTACGGCATGTCGCCGTGGCTGACGCTGCGGCGCGTCACGCTGCCGGCGCTGCTGCCCTTCGCCCTGCCGGGGCTCTCGAACCTCTGGCTGATCGCGATGAAGGATACGGCATTGCTCGCGGTGCTCGGCTTCGGCGAGCTGACACAGGTCACCCGTCAGGCGGCGGGCACCACGAAGGCTTATTTCACCTTCTTCATCGCCGCCGGCGGCATGTATCTGCTGGCGACGATGCTCTCCAATCTCCTCTCCCGCCGGCTGGAAGCCTGGGCGACGAAGGGCGTGGCGCATGTCTAGCGGATCAAATGGAATGGTCCATCGCGAGAAAGTCGCCGCCGGGCGCCTTCGCATGGATACGGGCACGCTGACGCCCATCGTGGCGGCCGCCGTTCTCGCCATCTATGCCGCGCTGCGGATGCGCTGGGATTGGCTCGGCGATTATTATCCGCTTCTCGTGCGCGGGCTGGGCATGACGGTGCTGCTGGTGGTCGTCACCAGTTCGCTCGGCATGCTCCTGGCGATCCCCATCGGCCTCGTGCAGGTGGTCGGCCCGAAATGGCTGGCGCTGCCGGCGCGCGCATTTTGCACCGTGATCCGTGGAACTCCGCTGCTGCTCCAGCTCTGGCTGCTCTATTACGGCCTTGGATCGCTGTTCCCACAGTTTCCCTGGATTCGCGAATCCGGACTGTGGCCGATCCTCAGGCAGGCGTGGCCCTATGCATTGCTCGGGCTGACACTATCCTACGCGGCCTATGAGGGCGAGGTTTTCCGCGGCGCCTTCAAGGGCGTGCCCAAGGGCCAGCTCGACGCCGCGCGGGCCTATGGCATGTCCGGCTTCCTGACGTTCCGGCGCATATGGCTGCCGCAGGCCTTCCGCCGGGCGATGCCGACGCTGGCCGGAGAAACGATCCTCCAGCTTAAGGCCACGCCGCTGGTGGCGACGATCACGGTGGTCGATGTCTATTCGGTGGCCGCACAGGTTCGCCAGCAAACCTATCTGACATACGAGCCACTTCTCCTCATCTGCGCGATCTACATCGTCTTGGCGGTGGTGATCACCAGGGTCTTCACCCGTCTTTCCGGGAAAAGCCGGGACAACACTGCATTCCGCAAAACCTGACGGCAAAAGAGCACGCATCATGTCACTTACTCTGGGCAAAAGCCTGAAAGCGCGACTTCGCAGCGAAAAGCCGGTCTTCGGCGCTTGGGTGGGAATTCCCCATCCCATCGTCATCGAACTGATGGCGCGGGCGCAGTTCGGCTTCCTCCTCCTCGACGGCGAGCATTCTCCAATCGACGTGAACGCGCTCGGGGGCCTTCTGCCGGCAACCGAACTGCACGGCGCGCCGACGATCTTCCGCACGCGGTCGAAATCGGCCGGTGACATCAAGGCCGCGCTCGATGCGGGCGTATCCGGCATCATGGTGCCGATGATCGAAACCGCTGAGGAAGCCGCGTCGATCGTTGCCCATTGCCGCTATGCACCGGCGGGCGCGCGTGGCATCGGCCCCTGGCGGGCCTCGGGTTATTACGAGGATTTCGACGCCTATCTTGCGGGCGCCAACGACGCGACGACGCTGATCCTGCAGCTCGAAAGCGTCAAGGGACTTGCCAATCTGGAGGCGATCCTGGCCGTGGAAGGGTTCGACGTCCTGTTCGTCGGTCCGGCCGATCTCGCCAGCTCGCTGGGGCTGCCGATCGGCCGGTTCGATGGCGAACTGCGTAAGGTGTTGCGCCGTGTCGCCGAAGCGGCGCGGCGGGCGGGCAAGCTGGCGGCCATCGATGCGCCGAACACGTCCCTCATTCACGATCTGATCGATATGGGTTATTCGCTCTTCACCATCGGTTCCGACACGGGCTTCGTCCAGGCATCGGGGCGCAGCCTGGTCAGCGAGCTGGCCGTCATCGCGGAAAGGTAAGCATATGGTCGATCTCGATGACATCAGGCAACTCGTGGGCGCGCGCAACGTCGTGGACGGGCCGGCGCTGCGCCAGCGACCGCAGGACTTCTGGATTCATGCGCCGACCGAGGCGCTGGGACTGGCACGGCCGGCGGACGTGCAGGAACTCTCCGCCCTGCTCGGGCTCTGCCATGCGCAAGGTCAGGCCGTCATCGTCGAGGGTGGGCGCACCAATCTCGTGAGCGCGACGCAATCGACGGCCGAAACGCTGCTGATCTCGCTCGACCGCCTCGACGACATCGACGCGCCGGACCGGCAGGCAATGACCGTCGAGGTCGGCGCCGGCGCGATCGTCGAGACGATCCAGCAGCGCTGCGTCGCCGACGGCCTTCGTTTCGGCCTCGATTTCGGGGCAAGGGGCAGCGCCACGCTGGGCGGGGCGCTCTCCACCAATGCCGGCGGCTTCCAGGCGCTGCGCTACGGGGTGGCGCGCGACCAGGTTCTCGGCCTCGAATGCGTGCTGGCGGACGGCACCGTGCTCAGCCATCTCACGCCCTTCGTCAAGGACAATACCGGCTACGACCTGAAGCATCTGTTCATCGGCTCGGAGGGAACGCTCGGTGTCATCACGCGGGCCGTGCTCAAGCTGCATCCCGCGCCACAATCGGTCAACACCGCCCTGCTCGCCTTCGGGAGTTTTGACGCGGTCGCGGAAACGCTCGGCCTGATGGGGCGCGATCTGCACGGCACGCTGTCCTCCTTCGAGATCATGTGGGCCGAGTTCTTCCATTTCAACGTCGATGCGCTCCTGAACGGGCGCTCGCCGATCACAGGCCGCTTTCCCTATTACGTCCTGTGCGAATCGGAAGGCTTCGAGGCCGACGTGGACGCAGCACTCTTCGAGAGCGTCGTCGGCCGGGCCATCGAGAAAGGGCTGGTCGCCGATGCGGTCATCGCATCTTCCTCGCGCCAGCGGCAGGAACTGTGGAAGATTCGCGAGGATTTCGAAGCCGAGATGCGCCTGTTCACGACGATGATCGATTTCGATGTGTCGCTCCCGCTCGGCCGCATGGAGGCTTTCGTCGATGACGTCGCGCGCTGCCTGAACGAGGACGCACCCGATAATCTCGGCCTTCATGTGCTCGGGCATCTTGGCGACGGCAACCTGCATGTCACGACCGGCCTTCCCACGCCGGAAGGCAAGAGCGAGGTCCGCCGGCTGGTCTACGGACTGATTTCCCACTATGGCGGATCGATCTCAGCCGAACACGGCGTCGGCCTCGCCAAGCGCGACTATCTGCACCATTCCCGGACGGCGGCGGAGGTCGCCACCATGCGGCTGCTGAAGAATGCGCTCGACCCGAAGGGCATCCTCAATCCCGGCAAGGTCATCTGACTTGCCGTCACAGCCATGAAGGCTCCGATTTCCAACCCGACTGGAAGACGATGTTCAAGCCGCCCCTCGACAAGATCGTGAATACCGACGACCTGGAGCGTTCGGCCAGACGCTATCTCCCAAGGATGCTCTACGACTGGATCGCCGGCGGGGCGGGCGACGAAAGCGGCCTGCGCGAGAATAGCGAAACCTTCCGGCGCTTCCGCTTCCTGCCGCGCTATCTGCGTGACGTCAGCGCCTGTTCGATTTCCAGGCGCGTGCTCGACCGCGCGTTCTCCGGGCCGCTGGGGATTGCCCCGATGGGCTATGCGGGCCTGTTCCGGCCGCAGGCGGAGCTGTTCTTCGCGCGGACGGCGAAGCGACATGACGTGCCCTATATCATGTCCGGCGTCAGCGTCGCCTCGATGGAGGCCGCCGCCGAGATCGCCGGCGCGAACCTCTGGTACCAGCTTTATACGACTGCCGACGACGCCATCAACGCTGACATGATCCGGCGTGCCGAGGCTTGCGGCTGCGGCGCGCTGGTGATCACGGTGGACATTCCCGTGGCGGCCAAGCGCGAGCGCGACATCCGCAACGGCATCGACATTCCGCCAAAACTCTCCGCACGGACCATCCTCGACGGCCTGCTTCATCCGGGCTGGACGCTGCGCTATCTTCGCACGGGCGGCCTGCCGGTGATGGAGAACTGGGCGCCCTATCTGCCCAAGGGCTCTTCCGGGCTCGATGTCGCGAAATTCTCGATCGGGCACGGCTATGCGCTACAGACCTGGGACCACCTCCGGCGGTTCCGCCAGCTCTGGCCGGGCGCGCTCGTCGTCAAGGGCATCCTGCATCCGGAGGACGCGCGCCTTGTGCGCGAGGAAGGAGCGGACGCGATCATCGTCTCCAACCATGGCGGTCGGCAGTTCGATCGCGCGGCACGGTCCATCGATTGCCTGCCGGCGATCCGAGCGGACGTTGGACCGGATTTTCCGGTGATGTTCGATGGCGGGGTTCGCCGGGGATCGGATATCCTCGCGCTGCTGTGCCTTGGGGTCGACTATGTCTTCGCCGGTCGGCCCTTCCTCTACGGCGCCGCCGGCCTCGGACAAGACGGCGTCGACCGGGCGATGGAGATATTCAACGACGAACTCTCTGGCCTGATGCGGCAGATCGGATGCTTCGACCTGGATAGCCCCAGTCTGGAAGCCGTCATGATCGACAGCTTCGAACAGACCAAACGCCATCCTTGAGGAATGACATGAAACAAGACCGAAAGCCTCACATTGGGCTTGTCGCACATTTTCCTGGCTGTCGCCGGAGAGGCAATGGATCTTTCGGATCAATCTTCATCCTGTTGCCGCCGGCCGGGGCTGCTCGCCTCACTCGCCACCGCCTGCCGAAGTGTCAGCGCCAGTTTTGCGCGCGCCGCAAGGCATCCTGGAAGCGGTGGCGGAGGTCCGGCGTGAAGGCTTGCGGTCGAAACAGCGTTGCCGGTTCGGTTTCAAGACTTAATGTTCGCCCAAGAGCCAGTGCAGCGAGCGAAGCAGCGCCGAAGGCGGTTCGCTCTGCAAAGCCGTCGACCCTGATCGTCTTGCCGAGGCAATTCGCCAGGAACTGCGCGAAATAGCGGTTGTTCGACAGGCCGCCGTCGATGGAAAGCGTGTCTCCCATCGGGCAGATGTCTTCCATGGCCTCGATGACGTCGGCGGTCAGGAAAGCGATACCTTCCAGCAACGCCTGGCGCATGTCCGCCTTGCCCATATCCGGTTGCAGGCCGAGTAGGATGGGCGCGGCGCTCCTGTCCCAATGCGGGCAGCCGAGACCGGAAAACAGCGGCGCGAACACCAGCCCGCGCGCGATGGCCGATCGGTCCGGCACGACATCGAAATCCGCCAGTTTCTCGGCCAGCCCGGCCCGCAAGGCCCATTCCACCGCCGAGCCGGCATCCTGCACGCCGCCGTCGATGGCATGGACGGGGCCGTTCCCGAGGTTCCAGGCGAACGTCGGCAATATCCCCTTGTCGAGGGCTCCGCGATGCAGCGTGCCGCCGGTGACGGCGAGCGCGAAGGCGCCGGTGCCGAAGGTGATTTTCGCATCGCCGTTTCCCCGCGCGCCATGGCCGTAAAGGGCGGCCTGCTGATCGACGATGGCGGCGGCGACCGGGACGCCGCCGACGGCGCCGAAGCCGGCAATGTTGGTGCGTATCTCCGGCAGGCTTTCCGGCGGCACGCCGAACAGGGCGCAAAGCCGGCTGTCCCATTGCCCGGTCTCGATATTCATTAGCCCGGTGCGCGAGGCCGTGGCGCAATCGGTGGCGAAGGTGCCGGCGAGACGGTCGAGGAAGAAGGCATCCGTGGTGCCCATCCGCAGCCGGCCCCTGCCCGCCGCCTGTTTCACCGCCTCGTTTTCCCGCAGCAGCCAGCCGAGCTTGGAGGCGGAGAAATAGGGGTCGAGCGGCAGGGCGGCGAGATCGCGACTGAGCGCCGCCGCATCGGTCTGTGCCATCCGAGCAAGGTCTTCGGCGGTGCGCACATCTTGCCAGACGACGACCGGCGACAGCGGTTCGCCACTGCGGGCATCCCAGGCGAGGCAGCTCTCGCCCTGATTGTCGAGCGCGATGGCATCGACGTGGCCCGCGGCCTCAATCAGTGCGGCGATATTGGCGAGCAGTTCCGAGGCATCCTGCTCCACCCGGCCGGGCTGGGGGTGGCGGGTCCGGTGCTTGCGAGCGCCGACCGGCCTGTGCCGACCGTCCTCAAACAGGATGGCGCGGGTCGAGGTGGTGCCCTGATCGATGGCCAGAATGCGCATCAGCTTTTTCCTTTCCCCACGGAAATAACGAGCGGCGCATCGCCTGATATTGGCAGTTGCGCGCGGGGGATGCGCACGCGCCGCTCCGGGCCGCTTGAAATGCGTGTGTTATACAGGCAGACGCCGGATTGCGTCACCGATAGTTCGCCGCAGATCCAGTCGCTCAGGCGCAGTTCGAGATGCGAAAAGCTTTTTTGGCCGCCAGCGGTTAGTTTTTGCGGATAGACATATTTGATCCCCTCACCGGCATGGACGGCGATGGCACCCGTGTCCGCCGCCGCGCCGGCAAGGTCGGTGGCGATGACCTTGGCGACGCGCCGGCCCTCGGCCCAGCACCAGCCGGCCGTTTCGGCGCCGCGCAGGGCATTGCCGGCCGCATAGACGCCGGGCAGGCTGGTGCGGGCATGATCGTCGATCTCGGGGCCGCCGGTTCCGGGCGCGATCCGCCCGCCGGAAAGCCGCAGCAAGGCGGCTTCAGGCGTGAAACGGCCGCTGAACAACACGCCGTCGCAGGCAATCTCGCGGACAGAGCCGTCGGTGAAATTGCGGATTTTGACGCCCTCCACCTGCGATGCGCCGATGATATCGGCGATCTCCACGCCGCAATGGACGGGGATGCGCAGCAGCGGCGGCAGCCAGCGGAAGGGCCGGCGCGCGACGGGTTTCGGGCCGCTTTCGATCAGGGCGGCGACCGTGCCGCCGGCGCCGCGCATGGTCAGGATCGCCGACATGGCGACCAGTTCCGTGCCGACGATGACCGGGTTCCTGACCGGTCGCCGGTGCCGGAGATAGACCATGTCCTGCAAGGCGGCGGTGTTGATGATACCGCTCGGGCGACTTCCCGAGGCCAGCAGGCCGGCGCGGGTGGTTTCGCGCGCGCCGGTGGCGAGGAGCACGGCGCGCGCCCTGCAGCGATAGACGCCTTCGGGCGAGGCGATCAGCAGCGACGGCCCCGCCTCGACGGCGAGCACGGAATGGCGCAGCCGGATATGCGCGCCGGCGGCGAGCGCCGTTTCGGTCAGGCGGCGGCCATAGGCGCGACCGCCCATGATCCGGGAAAATTCCCGCATGCCGAAGGGTGAATGGCCGCAATGGCGCGGCACGCCGCCGGTCTCCGTCTGCCGTTCGAGAAGCACGACGCGGCCGACGCCGAGCGCGGCCAGGCGGGCGGCGGCGGCCAGCCCCGTCGGCCCGCCGCCGACGATCAGCACATCGGCGGTTTCGGCCGGCGTCTCGACCACCGGCAGGAAGGCGGCCGGCGCGTTCATAGCGCCTCTCCCAATCCCGCCAGCCTGTCGCCGGCAAGCTCCGAAAGGCGGCCGAGGCAATTGAAGCCCTGACAGCGGCCCATGGCACAGCGGGTGCGGCGCTTGAGGCCGGCGAGATCGCGCGGCGGCGGCGAGGAGGCCAGCGCGGCGGTGACTTCCCGGTCGGTCACCATTTCGCAATGGCAGAGGATTTCGCCATAGCCGGGCGTCGACCAGTCGCGCGGCAGATGCTCGGCGAGGTTCGGCATCACCGGCGGTTTCGGCGCATCCTGCGGCACGCTGTCTTTGCCGAGGATCAGACGGGCGACCAGTTGCGCCAGCCCCAGCGACGCGGTCATGCCGGTCGAGCGGATGCCGCCGACCGTCAGCCAGTGACGGTCCGGTTCGTGGCGGATGCGGTATTCCTTCCTTTCGGTTGCGGGGCGCAGGCCGGCATAGACGGCGGTGACCGGAATATCCTTCAGCCCCGGCAGCATGGCTTCGGCGCGGGCCAGCAGTTTTTGCAATTCCGCCCGCTCGACGGTCGGGCGGTCGCGATCCTGTTGCTCCTCGGCGGTCGGGCCGATGATGACATTGCCAAAGGCGGTGCGGCAGAGGACGACGCCCTTGGTGGTTTCCGTGGGCACGGGCAGGATGATGGCGTCAACCAGCCGGCTGGCCGCCTTGTCGTAGACGGCGAACTGGCCCTTGCGTGGCCGGATTTCGAAGCTGGCATCGCCCAGCAGCCGCTGTTCGATGAGATCACCGCCGAGGCCGGCGCAATTGACGATATGACGGGCCGTCCAGCGGGCTTTCACGGTTTCGACGGTCCAGCACGCGCCGTCGAAAGCGCCGCGCAGCACCTCGTCCTTGAAGGAAAAGACCGCGCCGGCAGCAATGGCTTGACGGGCATAGCCGAGAAACGGCGACCAGGGATCGATGACATATTCGCCCGGCACTAGCAGCGCGCCCAGCGCGGACGGATCGAGGTTCGGCTCGCGTCGGCGCAGATCGGCCGCCTCCAGCAGCGCCACATCGGCGACGCCGTTGCGGCGGGCGATTTCGGCAAGCTGCGGCAGGCGCAAAAACTCGGCCTCGTTCCAGGCGACGACCATGGCTCCGGTTTCGAGCAGCGGCAGGTTGAAATCGGCGCGGAGGCCAAGATATTCGCGGTAGCCGGCCTGCATGCAGTCCAGTTCCAGACTACCCTCCGGCGCATCGAAGCCGGTGTGGAGGATGGCGCTGTTGGCCTTGCTGGCGCCGGAAAGGATATCCGTGCCCTTTTCCAGAACCAGCACCCGGCATCCTGCCAGCGCCAGCCGCCGCGCGGCGGCGCAGCCGACGGCGCCGGCGCCGATGATGGCTATGTCGAAAATATCCATGGACCCTGCCCGTCTGGCTGGAACTCAACGCCCGATGACGCTATTCATGATCGCAACCTAACCAAGATTGCCCGTTCGGTCAATCTTAAAGACTGATCGGTCACGACATGACACCTGAAGCCAGACGCGACGGCATCGTCGAAATCGTCAACCGCGACGGCAAGGCAAGCGTTGAAGCGCTGGCCGATAGTCTCGACGCCTCCCGCGAGACCATCCGCCGCGACCTCACCGAACTGGACCGCCAGGGGCTGCTGCGCAAGGTGCATGGCGGCGCGACGGCGGCGGAGCCCTCCGGCTTCGAGAAGGCGGAGGGGGCGCTTGCCGCCCGCATGACCCAGAACCTCACCCGGAAACGCGCCATCGCCCGCAAGGCCGCAGGCCTGTTGAAACCGGGCGACAGCCTGTTCATCGACACCGGCTCGACGACGCTGATCTTTGCCGAGGAATTGCCGCAGATCGCCGGGCTGACCGTCATTACCAATTCCGCCGCCATCGCCGCATTGGCGATAAAGGCCGAGGATTCGCGGGTTTTCCTGATCGGCGGCGAATATCGGCGCGGTGGACAGGAAAGCGTCGGCGACATGGCGGTGCGGCAGATCGGCGAGTTTCGCGCCGCTTACGCCTTCCTCACCGTCGCCGCCTATGGCGCCGGCGGCTTCATGGATCACGACCTGCAGCAGGCTCAGGTGGCGCGCGCCATGGCGCGGCAGGCGGCGCAGCCGGTGGTGCTGGCCGATTCCAGCAAGATGGACCGGCTCGGCGTCTTCGAGGTCGTGCCGGCGGCAGCACCCGTCTCGCTGGTCACCGATGCGCTCTCGCCGGCGCTGGCCGCCGATCTGACTGAGCGCGGCGTCACGGTGCTGCTGGCTGACTCATAAATATTTTACGACCGAACAGTCATACGTATTGACCGAACGGTCATTTGCTGCCAATCTGCATACGACTGCAAATTGGAGGACAGGATGAGCGAACAGGAAGGCCAGCGCCCGGCCAAGGCAAACGAGGCCCAGCCGGCAGCACGGCCGGCGTCCGAAGCGCGACAGGGCCGCGCAAAATTCCGCGCGCTGGAAGCCCGCCACATGCCGCACGACTTTTCGATTTCGCTGGATGCCTATCGGCGCGGCGGCACCGATGCTTTTCTCGGCAAGACGCCGGCCCATGCCGCGCGCCAGCCGATGCGCGGCTTCGAGCCGCAATACGCCAATATCGTCGACTACATCATCCGTATCACCCACCAGATCTGGGAGGAGAAGGATATTGGCTATATCTACGACACCTACAGCCATGACTGCATGGTCTGGGGCGAGCTTGGCCTTGCCGCCGGCCGCGATCTGGTGGTCCAGCATGTCATCGAGCAGAGCAATGCCTTCCCGGACATGCGCATCCTCGCCGACGAGGTGATCTGGGCCGGCGACGACGAGGTCGGTTTCCACACCTCGCATCGCTCGCAGATCATCGGCACCAATACCGGCTACAGCGCCCATGGCGCGCCGACCGGCAAGCGCATCCAGTTCCTGTGCATGGCCAATTGCGTCACGCGCGACAACGAGATCTTCTACGAGCATGTGGCCTACGACACCTGCTTCCTCGTCAAGCAGCTCGGCTTCGATCCGCTGGAGACGGCGCGCCGCGCCGGCGAGGCGCTCGGCGACAATGTGCTGCCGGCCGATTTCCTCAGCAGCGAGCCCGGCCGCACCATCGGCCAGTCCAAGCCCGCGCTGGTGCCGATCCCCGACCGCATCGGCGACAATCCGGAGGAATTCGTGCGCGCCGCGGCGCAGACCATCTGGAACCGGCGCAACTTCGCCGCCGTCGACAAGGTCTATCATCCCGGCATCGTCTCCGAAGTCACCGGCGGCCGGGTCTTCCATGGCACCGGCCAGCTTCGCTCCTTCATGCTGTCGCTGATGGCGATGTTCCCCGATGCGCTCTATTCGGTCGACGACCTCTACTGGATGGGCAATGCCGGGGAAGGTTTCCTCGTCGCCCAGCGCTGGTCGATGCTCGGCTCGCATCGCGGCCATGGCCGTTACGGTGCGCCGACCGGCCGCGAAGTCAGCCTCTGGGGCATCACCCACTGGGTGGTCGAGAACGGCCACGTCACCAAGGAATGGACCACCTTCAACGAGTTCGGCGCGCTGACGCAGATCCTGCGGTAAGCCTTTCGCATCGGCGCGGGGTCTCTCGCGCCGATTCTTTTGCATAGCTATTGCATACGTATGCAAATTGTCATAACGTAACTCTCAATCGTCCGAGGAAAGGCGATGAGCGAACGTGCAGCCTTCGCTGCCAAGAGAAAGAGAGAAGGGAACATGAAAAGATCGGGACTGCTTGCCACCACCGCCCTCCTGCTCGCCGCGGGCATCTTCTCCGCCGCCCCTGCAAAAGCCGATTGCGGCATCGAGAAGGGGTCGGTGCGCATCCTATCCAACGATTTCGAGGCGCTGCGGCTCATCGCCTCCGAGGCCGAGAAATGTTCGTCCGCGACGGTCAAGGTCAGCAAGAACCAGACCACCGAGCACAAGAACCTGCAGGTGCCGGCGCTGAAGGTCAATCCGGCCCAGTATACGGTCGCGGTCATCGCCAACAATTCCATCGTGCCCCTGCTCAATGACGGCCTGGTGCGCCCGCTCGACGATCTCGTCGCCAAGTATGGTGCCGACCTGCAGCCGAACCAGCTCATCAAGATCGACGGCAAGGTGATGGCGATCGCCTTCATGGGCAATTCGCAGCATCTCTTCTTCCGCAAGGACATTCTCGAAAAGGCCGGCGTCCAGCCGCCGAAATCCTATGAGGATATCCTCGCCGCCGCCAAGGCGATCAAGGAGAAGGGCCTGATGGAGCATCCGCTGGCCGCCTCCGACAAGGCCGGCTGGGATCTCGCCGCCGAATTCGTCAACATGTATCTCGGCTATGGCGGAGAGCTGTTCAAGGCCGGCTCGGCCGAGCCGGCGATCAACAACGAAAAGGGTCTCGCCACCCTGAAGATGATGAAGGATCTGACCGCCTATATGGGGCCGGATTACATGACCTATTCGGCCGACGACATCATCAAGACCTACGTCGCCGGCAAGACCGCGATGATGAACGGCTGGGGCTCACTGGCCGGCAGCGTCATCGACAAAACCAAGGCCCCGGCCGAGATCGCAGAGAATACCGTGCTGGCGGCGGCGCCCACGGTGGGCGGCGGCTCGGTCCCGGCGGCGGCGCTGTGGTGGGATGGCTTTGCCATCGCCAAGAATATCTCGGACGAGGATGCCGAAGCCTCCTTCCGCGCCATGGTCCATGCCGTGCGTCCCGAAGTCGCCGACAAGAATCCGGATATCGCCACCTGGCTGACGAAGGACTTCAAGCCGAGCGCCGGCGCGGTCGGCGTGCTGGCCACCGCAAACGGCGGCGCGCAGCCCTATCCGATGCTGCCTTATATGGGCCTGCTGCACACCGCGCTCGGTTCCGAGCTTGCCGACTTCATGCAAGGGCGCGAAAGCGCCGAGGATGCGTTGCGCGATACGGAAGCGGCCTATACGGCTGCGGCCCGCGAAGGCGGCTACCTGAAGTAAGCCCGTCCGGGAAAACGGCCGGCGGCGGGCGCCATGTCCGCCGCCACGATTCAAAACGCGCAGACGGTCACGCTTTTCCAAGCGTTCGACACCGGCTGCCGCCACCGTCTTGCAGGAGGGCCTATGCCGCATCGGGCATTCTTCGCCTTTATATTGCCGTCGCTCGTCGCGATGATCCTGTTCATCGCGTTGCCGATCGCCTCGGTCGCGGTCCAGTCCCTGTTCGTCCAGCACGAAAAGGTGGTGGTCGAAACGGAGACCTGCGCCCCCTTCGGCGGCTGCAAGAAGGAGACGCGCGTCGATTCCGACGCCACCGCCAAGCTGCGTCATGACGAGCCGCTCGGCAAGTTCAACGGCTTCGGCACCTATCTCGACCGCAATCATCTCGCGGTCGGCGAAATCAAGGCGATCCTCGCCAGCAGCACCGGCATCGGCAATGTCGTCACGCAGATCTACAACCTGCCCTTCTACAAGGCGCTGTCCTTCACGCTGACCTATACGTTCATCGTCACGCCCTTTGCCATGCTGCTCGGCTTCTGCATCGCGCTCGGCGTCAATACCCTGCCGCCGCTCGCCAAGGGGCCGGTGATCTTCTTCTCGCTGCTGCCGATGATCGTCACCCCGCTGGTCGGCGCGCTGATCGTCTATTGGATGGTATCGACGCAAGGCATCGTCGGCGCAACGCTGCAGAACCTGTTCAACGATCCGACGCTGTCGCTGAAATCCTCCTCGGTGCTGACCTGGCTGACGCTCCTCGCCTACGGCATCTGGCACAATGCGCCCTTCTCTTTCGTCGTCTTCTATGCCGGCCTGCAGACCGTTCCCGACGACACGCTGGAATCGGCGATGATCGACGGCGCCAGCCGATGGGAGCGCATCCGTTTCGTCATCGTGCCGCATCTGATGCCGCTCGCCACCTTCGTCGCCCTGGTGCAGCTGATGGACAATTTCCGGGTGTTCGAGCCGATCGTCGGCTTCAGCGCCGATGCCAACGCCACCTCGCTCTCCTGGTCGATCTACAACGACCTGCACAGCCAGGTGGACCAACTGTTCGGCTCCGCCGCCGCGACCTCGATGCTGACCATTACGGGCGTGATCATTCTCCTGTCGCCGGTGCTGGTGCGCACCTGGCGCGAATTCAACCGTCGCTGAGGAGGCCGGCATGTCGATCGCCAATCGCAAACCCTTTCCACTTGCCCTGATCTCCGTCGGCTTCGTGATCGTCTGGGTGTTCCTGGCCGCCTTCCCCTTCATCTGGACGGTCTGGGGCTCGTTCAAGGTGGAGCAGGACTTCTTCTCGCGCGAAACCTGGTGGAATGCAGTGACCGGCCTGCGCACCATCGCCCAGACCGGCTCGGCCTTCACCGGCGACGGTTATTACGGCGCCTGGGTGACGCGGGACTTCATGTCCTCGGTGTTCAACACCGCCATCGTCACCGTCTGCGTCGTGGTCATTTCGCTGACCTTCGGCACGCTCGGCGGCTATGCGCTGGCGCGCTCCGGCCATCGCTACACCTTCTGGATCCTGATGGCAGCGCTGGTCTTCCGCGCCATGCCGCATATCACCCTGGTCTCCGGCTATCTGCTGCCCTTCTTCCAGATGAACATCTGGGGCTACCTGCCGACCTCGATCATCGTGCTCGTCGCCATCAACCAGCCATTCACGCTGTGGATGCTGCATTCCTTCTTTCTGTCGATCCCCAAGGATCTCGATGAGAGCGCGCTGGTCGACGGCTGCTCGCGCTTCCAGGCCTTCCGGCTGGTGGTCATTCCGGTCATGTGGCCGGGGGTCATCACCACAGGCCTGTTCTCCTTCCTGCTTGCCTATAACGACTTCGCCGTCACCGCGATGCTGCTGTCGCAGCCGAACCAGACGATGGTGCCGAAGATCGCAAGCTTCCTCGGCACGGTGCAGCAGGAAGGCAATGTCATGTTCGCGGTGGCCGCCGTCGTCTCCGCCACCGCCCCGCTTTTCCTGCTGGTGATGTTTTTCCAGCGCCAGATCGTCAGCGGCCTCACCGCCGGCGCAGTCAAAGGATAATCCCCATGGCCGAAATCCGATTGAAGAACGTTTCCAAGCGCTGGCACAATTTCATCGGCGTCGACAACTTCAACCTGACGATCCCCGACCAGGAGTTCCTGGTCCTGCTCGGCCCCTCCGGCTGCGGCAAGACCACGACCATGCGCATGATCGCCGGGCTGGAGGATATTTCCGAAGGCGAGATCTGGCTCGGCGACCGGCTGGTCAACAAGCTGGAGCCCAAGGACCGCGACATTTCGATGGTCTTCCAGAGCTACGGCCTCTATCCCAACATGTCCGTCTACGAAAACATCCGTTTCCCCTTGCGGGTGCGAAAAGTTCCCAAGGAACTGCACCACGACAAGGTGATGCAGGCGGCGCGCATGGTGGAGCTGACCGAATTCCTCGATCGCCGCCCGGCCGCCCTTTCCGGCGGCCAGCGCCAGCGCGTCGCGCTCGGCCGCGCCATCGTCCGCCAGCCGAACGTCTTCCTGATGGACGAGCCGCTGTCGAACCTCGATGCCAAGCTGCGCGTCTCGACCCGCGCCCAGATCAAGCACCTGCAGCACGAATTGAAGGTGACCACCATCTACGTCACCCATGACCAGATCGAGGCGATGACGCTGGCCGACCGGGTGGTGGTGATGAGCAAGGGCGTCATCCAGCAGGTGGGCACGCCGACCGAGATCTACGACAACCCGGCCAATACCTTCGTCGCCTCCTTCATCGGCTCGCCGGCCATGAACCTGATCGACGGCGATATCGCCGACGGCGTCTTCCGCGCCGAAGGCGTCACCATCGGCGGCTTGCAGAAGGATGTGAAAGGCCCGGTCACCCTCGGCTTCCGCGCCGAGGATGCCAGCCTTGCCGGCGAAAGCGGCGAGCTTGCGGCGGACGTCTATTCGATGGAACTGCTCGGCGAAGCGACGATGGCGAGCTTCCGCATCGGCTCGAAGCTCGTCTCGATCAAATCGGACAAGACCTATCGCGCCGGCATTGGCGAGCGCATCCGCGCCGCCATCCCGGCCGGCATCTGTCACCTTTTCGACGCCCGGAGCGGCGCCCGCCTTTCCCGCGCTGCGGGGCACTGAACAACGAACCGGATCGGGCCGCGATTGCCCGCATCCGCCAGGGAGAAAGCGATGACCATTACCTATCTCAAGCGCGGCAAGCCGGCAGCCGAGCGCGCCGATGACGATGCCAAGGTGCGCGCGATCGTCGAAACCACGCTGAAGGATATCGAGACCCGCGGCGATGCCGCCGTGCGCGAGCTGTCGGAGAAATTCGACAAGTTCTCGCCGCCCTCCTTCCGCCTCACCCCCTCCGAGATCGAGGCCGCCGTCAACAAGGTCTCGACCCGCGACATGGCCGATATCGAATTCGCCCAGACGCAGATCCGCCGCTTTGCCGAGGCGCAGCGGGCATCGATGCTCGACATCGAGGTCGAGACCCTGCCGGGCGTCATCCTCGGGCACCGCAATATCCCGGTGCAGTCGGTCGGCTGTTATGTGCCGGGCGGCAAGTTCCCGATGGTCGCCTCCGCGCATATGTCGGTGCTGACCGCCTCCGTCGCCGGCGTGCCGCGCATCGTCGCCGCCGCGCCGCCGCAGAAGGGCGAGCCGCATCCCGCCATCGTCGCCGCCATGCACAAGGCCGGCGCCCATGAAATCTACGTGCTCGGCGGCATGCAGGCTGTCGGCGCCATGGCGCTCGGCACCGAGACGATCCAGCCGGTCGACATGCTGGTCGGCCCCGGCAACGCTTTCGTTGCCGAAGCCAAGCGCCAGCTTTACGGCCGCGTCGGCATCGACCTGTTCGCCGGCCCGACCGAGACCATGGTGATCGCCGACGACACGGTCGACGCCGAAATCTGCGCCACCGATCTGCTCGGCCAGGCCGAGCACGGCTACAATTCCCCGGCCGTGCTGGTCACCAATTCGGACAAGCTGGCGCGCGCGACGCTTGCCGAAATCGACCGGCTGCTCGCCATCCTGCCGACCGCCGACACGGCCTCCGTTTCCTGGCGCGATTACGGCGAGATCATCGTCTGCGACACCTACGCGGAAATGCTCGACGTCGCCAACGACATCGCCTCCGAGCATGTGCAGGTGATGACCGATCGCGACGACTGGTTCCTGGAGAACATGCATTCCTATGGCGCGCTGTTCCTCGGGGCCCGCACCAATGTCGCCAATGGCGACAAGGTGATCGGCACCAACCACACGCTGCCGACCAAAAAGGCCGGACGCTATACCGGCGGCCTCTGGGTCGGCAAGTTCCTCAAGACCCATTCCTACCAGAAGGTGACCACCGATGCGGCCGCCGCCGAAATCGGCGCCTATTGCTCGCGGCTCTGCCTTCTGGAAGGGTTCGTCGGCCATGCGGAACAGGCCAATGTCCGCGTGCGCCGCTATGGCGGCGGCAATGTCGCCTATGGCGCCGCCGCCGAATGATCAACCCCTTGCCGGATCAGGCGCCCTGCCCGATCCGCAACCGCTGACACAGAAAGAGCGCCGATGATCGACCTGCCGAAAACGCCTTCCTTCCGCCTCGACGGCAAGCGAGCGCTGGTGGCCGGCGCCTCCTCCGGCATCGGGCTGGGCGCCGCCGTGGCGCTGGCCGAGGCCGGCGCGCATGTGACGCTCGCCGCCCGCAGCGCGGACAAGCTCTCCGAAGCGCTGGAGGCGATGCGGGCGCGGGGATTTTCCGCCGACGCCGTCTCGCTCGATGTCGCCGACGTCGTCGCCACGGAAGCCCTGGTGGAAGACGCCGAGCCCTTCGACGTCATGGTCAACAGCGCCGGCCTCGCCCGCCATGGCCCGGCGGTCGAGACCAGCCCTGCGGATTTCGATGCGGTATTCGGCGTCAATGTCCGTGGCGCCTACTTTCTGACGCGGGCGGTGGCAAAACGGCTGATCGCGGCGGGACGGCCGGGCTCGCTGATCAACATCTCCTCGCAGATGGCCCATGTCGGCGGCATCGACCGCGCCGTCTACAGCGCCACCAAGCATGCCGTCGAGGGCTTTACCAAATCCATGGCCATCGAATGGGGCCCGGCCGGCATCCGCGTCAACACCATCTGCCCGACCTTCGTGCGCACGCCGCTCACCGAGCCGACCTTCTCCAATCCCGAGCGTGTGCGGTGGATAAAGGAGAAAATCAAGCTTGGGCGTATCGCGTCGGTTGAAGACATTATGGCAGCCGTCGCCTATCTTGCAACCGACGCCTCGTCGATGGTGACGGGTTCGGCCTTGATGGTCGATGGGGGATGGACGGCGGACTGATGGCGAACGAGAAGGTGACATCCAACGATGTGGCGCGGCTGGCGGGTGTCAGCCAGTCGGCGGTCTCGCGCTTCTTCACGCCCGGCACCTCGGTTTCGAAGCGCACCGCCGAGAAGATCAAGGCCGCCGCCGAACAGCTCGGCTATCGCCCCAACGTGCTCGCCCGCTCGCTGATCACCGGCAAGAGCCGTATCATCGGCCTCGTCGTCGCCTATCTCGAAAACTACTTCTATCCCGATGTCGTCGAGCGGCTGTCGCGCTCGCTGCAGGACCAGGGCTATCATGTGCTGGTGTTCATCTCCTCGCTGGCCGCCGACAAGGTGGAGGAGATCACCCAGGAGATCCTCGATTACCAGGTGGACGGCATCGTGCTGGCCTCGGCCAACATGTCGTCGGAACTCGCCGCGCGCTGCCATGCGTCGGGCGTTCCCATCGTGCTGTTCAACCGGCTGCAGGACGACGAGCGCCTGTCGGCGGTGACCTCGGACAATCTCGGCGGCGGCAGGCTGCTCGCCTGCCACCTGATCGAGACCGGCCGCCGCAAGCTCGCCTATATCGCCGGCTTCGAGGGCGCGTCGACCCAGCGCGACCGCGAGCGCGGATTTCTCGAAGGGCTGGCGGAGGGCGGCCTGCGGCTCTTTGCCCGTGACGTCGGCAATTTCCGCTACGAGGAAGCGCAGGCCGCCGCACGGCGGATGTTTTCCGGCACGGAGCGGCCGGATGCCGTCTTCGTCTGCAACGACCACATGGCCTTCGCGGTCATGGACGTGCTGCGCTTCGAACTCGGCCTGAAAATTCCGCATGATGTCTCCGTCGTCGGCTTCGACGACGTGCCGCCGGCGCGCTGGCCGGCCTATGACCTGACGACCATCCGCCAGAACGTCGACGACATGGTGGCCGAAACCGTCAACATCCTGCTGACCGCCATCGAGGAGCGGGATACGCCCGCCCGGCGCATCTGTCTCGACGGCGCGCTCGTCGTCCGCGGCTCCACTGCGTCAGTCGACATCAATTCCTGATCCGATCTTGTGACCCCCGGCCCGAACGGCCGGGAGCCGCAGCCAACCGCGAACAAAAATTGCATACGTATGAAAGGCTAGGAAAATGCAGATCTCCCAGGCAGAAATGGAAAAACGCATCGTCCGCTATGGCGAATTGAAGCCCTGCCGCACCGCATTCATCGATGCGCATACACCGGGCTCGAACCAGAAAGAAAACTTCACCATCATTGGCGGCGGCGTCTCCGAAAGCGCCGACCAGCATGTGCATATCAAGGACACGCCCGGCTTCAACATCGGCGCCGCCGGCCAGCCGCCGAAATGCCGCAACTCGCTGCATTCGCATCGCACGGCCGAAGTCTTCTTCGTGCTGAAGGGACGGTGGCGCTTCTTCTGGGGCCGCTGGGGCAATGCCGGCGAAGTCGTGCTGGAGGAAGGCGATATCTTCAACATCCCGACCGGCATCTTTCGCGGCTTCGAGAACATCGGCACCGACTACGGCATGATCATGGCCATCCTCGGCGGCGACGATGCCGGCGGCGGCGTCATCTGGGCGCCGCAGGTGATCGAGGACGCGAAGGATCACGGCCTCGTTCTCGGCGAAAACGGCAAGCTCTACGACAGCAAGAAGGGCCAGACGCTGCCGGATGGCGTCAAGCCGATGCCGCTACTGACCGACGAAGAGCTGAAAACCTTCCCGGAAACGCCGGTGCGCGACGTGGTGCGCGACTATGTCGCCCGCTACTGGGATCTGATGGCGCTGGCCGGCAAGGAGCCGGCGCGGGTGATCGGCGAAAACGCGCTGCTGCGCGACAAGCCGGGTTTCGAGGTGGAGCTTCTGACCCGTGGCTCGATCCCGGAGGCGCCCTATGCCGTCGATCGTCACGAAGTCCTGATGGTCATGCGCGGCCATTGGCGCCTGACATGGGACGGCGGCGAAAGCATTCTCGCGCCCGGCGACACCTGCGCCGTGCCGCCCGGCCTCAGCCACGCGCTTGCCCCGTCGATGACCGGCGAAGCCAGCCTCTTCCGCGTGGTCAGCACCGCCGACAAGGCCGGCCCGACCTGGAAGGCCTGAGATAACCCGTCCCTCCGCGACGCTTGACCGCCGCGGAGGGACACGCTTTTGTCGAAGACAGGAGGCAGCTGCCATGGGCGACCAACTTCTCACCCTCTTGCGTTCGGTGGATACGCCGACCGTCTGCAATGCCATCGAGGTCGCCCAGGGCAAGCGCGGCTTCAACGCCTTTACACGCGGCACCTTCATCGCTTCGCGGCCGGAAGCGCCTGCCATCGTCGGTTATGCCCGCACGGCGAAGATCGCAGCGGCAATACCGACCACCGAGGATCCCGCGACCATCCGCACCCGGCGCATGGATTATTACCGCCATATGGCAAGCGGCCCGCGCCCCAGCCTTGCCGTGGTCGAGGATCTGGATTTTCCCGATGCCGTCGGCGCCTATTGGGGCGAAATCAATGCCAATATCCATCGCGGCTTCGGCATGTCCGGTGTCGTCACCAATGGCGTGATGCGCGATCTGGGCGACGTGCCCGCCGATTTCCCGATGATTGCAGGCTCGATCGGCCCGAGCCACGCCTTTGTGCGCGTCGAGGCGATCGGCGTGCCGGTCACCGTCCTCGGGCTGACGGTTTCGCCCGGCGATCTCGTCCATGCCGACCGGCACGGGGCGCTGGTCGTGCCGCCGGAGATCGTGCCTGTGCTGGCCGATTCCATCGAAAAACTGCGGCTGACCGAACGCCTGATCATCGAACCCTCCAAGGCCGCCGATTTCGATTTCGAGAAATTCGAGGCCGCCTGGGCGCGTTTCGAAGCGGCGCGCACCTGAGGAAGAGACTGATGGACAAGGACAAGCCGCCGCGCATTGAAGATATCGAGGCCGCAGCCGCGCGCGACGGCATTCACCTTGCCAAAGAGCGCGCGCCTTTCGTGCTGGAAGGCACGCGCTTCCTCCATGACGCCGCCCGGCGCAACGAACGCCTGATCGCCGAGACCGAAGGAGCGGACGAGCCTTGAGCGCGTTGCTCGACCTTTCCATCTCCGAGGCCGCGCCAGCCCTGCGCCAGCGGCAGTTGTCCTCTGTCGATCTGACCGAGGCCTGCCTGGCGCGGATCGAAGCCCGCGATCCGATCTATCGCGCTTTCGTGCATGTGGCGGCCGAGCAGGCGCTCGCCGCCGCACGCGCCGCCGATGCCGCCCTTGCGCACGGCGAAGACCTTGGCCCGCTGCATGGCATCCCCATCGGCGTCAAGGATCTGTTCGATACCGCCGATATGCCGACAACCTACGGCTCCGACGTCTTTTCCGGGCACCGCCCGCAGGCGGATGCCGCCGTCGTCGCCCGGCTGCGTGCCGGCGGCGCCGTCATCCTCGGCAAGCTGGAGACCTATGAATTCGCCATGGTCGGCCCGGTCTTCGACCGCTCGACGCCGCCGGCCGCCAATCCGTGGAAGCCGGATCATTTCACCGGCGGCTCCTCCTCCGGCTCCGCCGCCGCCGTCGCCGGCGGCCTGCTGCGCACCGCGCTCGGCAGCGACACCGGCGGCTCAGCGCGTAGCCCCGCCGCCTATTGCGGCGTCGTCGGATTCAAGCCGACCTATGGCGCGCTGCCGCTGGACGGCGTTTTCCCGCTGTCGCCCAGCTTCGATCATGTCGGCTTTCTCAGCGCCTCGGTGACCGAGGCGTTGCTGACCTTCGATGCGATCTCCGGGCGCGCCGAAAAACTGGCCGGCAATCCCTTGCCCGATCTCACCGGCATCCGCGTCGGCTATGCACGAAACTGGTTCGCGGTCGACCCGCAGACCCATCCCGCCATGCTCCCGGCAATGGATGCGGCCGCCTCGTTATTCTCCCTGCTCGGCGCCCGGGTCGAGGAAATTCCGCTTCCCGACGTCTCCCGGTTCGAAGCCGCCGGCGCCGTCATCATCCATGCCGAAGCCTATGCCGGCCACAAGGCGCTGATGGCGCAGCATGGCGAGCGCTACAGCCGCAAGGTTTTCCAGAACATCCTCTCCGGCCTGCTGCTCGACGAAACCGATCTCGAAACGGCGCGGCAGGCAGCCGTGCGCCTCACCGGTCAGGTCGATGCGCATTTCCACTCCGGCCATGACGTCATCCTGACCGCCAACACGCTGACGCCGGCCCTGCCCTTCCCCCACTTCCAGACGGATGCCGCCGTCTGGACGCCGATGCGCACGCTGGCCTTCAACGTCACCGGCCATCCGGTCTTCGCCCTGCCCGCCGGCTTTCACGAGGGCCTGCCGCTCGGCCTCCAACTCGTCGGCCCGCGCCATGGCGAGGCGCGCCTCGGCGCGATTGCGCAGGCCTATGAAGCCGCGACCGATTTCGCCGCAATCAAACCGCCCCTTCCCTGAACCTGATGAAAAGGCCCGGAGCGATCCGGGCCATCAGGCTACCGACAAGTCCCAAAACCTCTCCACCGTCATACTCGGCCTTGTGCCGAGTATCCAGGCACGCAGAATAAATCCATTTTCGTCAATGGCTTGGTGAGCCTGAGCAGATCCTTGGGACATGTCCAAGGATGACGTCGGATTGTGGAGCAAGGTTTGTCCGCAGGCTGATAGCCCGGATCGCTCCGGGCCTTTTTTCCGTCTCAGCCTACCTTTTTCTGCAGCCGATCCAGCCGCAATTGCGCGGCGCGGCGATGGCCTTCCAGGCTTTCGCTGGCGCTCTGGCGGGCGGCGGGCGGGGCGACGGCGGCGACGCCGCGCTCGTCCAGCCACTGATGCGTGGCGATCTTGACATAGGCGCCCACCCACAGGCCGCCGGTATAGCGGCCGGCGCCCATGGTCGGCAACGTATGGTTGGTGCCGCAGCACTTGTCGGAATAGACGACGCTCGCCAGTTCGCCGATGAACAGCGAGCCATAATTGCTGAGTTTTCGCGCGGTGGCCTGCGCATCCGCCGTGTGGACCTGCAGATGCTCGGCGGCGATAAAATCGGAATAGGCGATCATCGCTTCCTCGCTGTCGCAGACGACGATTTCTCCGTAATCGCGCCAAGCTTGAGCGGCCACCGGCGCGGTCGACAGCGTTTCGAGCTGGCGCTCCACTTCCTTCAGCGTCGCGGCGGCAAGACCCGCATCGGTGGTGATCAGGCCGACGCGGGTTTTCACGTCATGCTCGGCTTGGGCAAGCAGGTCGGTGGCGATCATTTCCGCATCGCCCGTGCTATCGGCGACGATGAAGATCTCCGAGGGGCCGGCAAGCTGGTCGATGCCGACGGGGCCGAACACCTGGCGCTTGGCCTCGTTGACGAAGGCATTGCCGGGGCCGACGATCTTGTTCACGGCCGGCACCGTTTCCGTGCCGTAGGCCATGGCGGCAATCGCCTGCGCGCCGCCGATGCGGAAAATCCGGTCGGCGCCGGACAGATGACAGCCGGCAATCATCGCCTTGTGCGCATTCGGCGGCAGGCAGGCCACGACCTCGGCGCAGCCGGCGACCTTGGCCGGCACGATGATCATGATCGGCGCCGAGAGAAGCGGATAACGTCCGCCCGGAACATAGCAGCCGACCCGCTCGACCGGGATGACCCGGTGGCCGAGATGCAGGCCCGGCAGCAGCTCGATTTCCAGCGGCTGGATAGTCTTGAGCTGCGCCTCGGCAAAGTGGCGGACGTTGGAAATCGCAAATTCCGTATCGGCCCGCGTCTGCGGATCGAGGCCGGCCAGCGCCTCCTCGCGCTCCTGCGGCGTCACCTCGAACACGTCGAGATCGGCCTTGTCGAACTTGCGGGAATAGTCGCGCACCGCCTCATCGCCGCGCTTGCGCACATCGGCGATGATTTCGGCGACCAGCGTTTCCACCGAGGCGTTGTCGCCTATCGAATCGCGCTCCGGGGCCTTCGCATAATGGGTGCCGGCGACCGGCGTCTTCCTGTCCTGGTTCATGATTGCTCCGCTTTCATTCGAGGTCTCGGCCCGGCAGCCGGATTTTTCCACACATCTACCCGGTCCGCGCGGACGGTCATCCGGCGGTCGACAAGGCGCGCAAATCTGCTGCTTTCGTTCGGCAATTTGTTATTGCATACGTATTCAAAATCTGCCAGTCTTTTTTCCGACAGCATGATCGAACGTGTCGAAGAGGGTCGAACCGAGATATTCTCGCGGCCGCCTTCCGTTCGAGGGATGCAGGAGACCGGACTGCCCGCGATGAAATTTCTAAAAGACACGACCGCCGATTCCAAGGGGATGCCGCTCGTCCTCCTGCCGGGTACCGCCTGCGACGAGCGGCTGTTCCTGCCGCTTGTGGAGCGCCTCGATCATGACGGGCCGATCCTGACGGGCGGGATGCGCGGCGCGCGCAGCATGCCGGCCATGGCGCAAAAGCTGCTGGCCGAGGCGCCGGAGCGGTTTTTGCTGCTCGGCTTTTCGCTGGGCGGCATCGCGGCGCTGGAGATCGCCGCGCAGGCGCCCGAACGCCTCGCCGGCCTGATCCTGATCGACACGACGCCGCGTCCGGATCCGCAGGCCAATGCCGCCCCGCGCCGGGCGGCGCTCGCCAAGGCGCGGGACGAGGGCATGGCCGGCTATATTCTCGATGCCTGGCCGCGCCTCGTCGCCTCCGGAAATATTCAGGACGAAGACCTCAGGCGGCTGGTCGTCGACATGGCGGTCGCCGCCGGCGCCGAGGCGCTGGACGAGCAAACGGAGATGGCGATCCACCGCGCCGACAGCCGCGCGCGCCTGAAGGACGTCGCCTGCCCGGTGCTGGTGCTGGCGGGCGCCGAGGAGCAGGTTTGCCCCATCGAGGCGCATCGGGAGATCGCCGACGGCATCGCCGGCGCCGAATTTCACGCAATCGACGGCGCGGGGCATTTTTCCCCGCTTGAAAAGCCCGATGCCGTCGCATTCCATATTCGCCAATGGCTGGCTTCCGGCTCAGCCTCGGCGTCGCAATCCGGCCGGAGCCGACAAGGAGCAGACATGAGCGAGAATGACGTGAAATCAACCAAGCCCGCCGCCCTGAAAACCCGCGAGCCCGTGGAGCAGGTGCTGCAGGTCGAGCGGCGCGACTATATGGATCTGGCTCCTATGGACCGGCCGCGCAGCCAGTCGCTGGAAGGCTTCGACGACATCTATACCGATATCGTCGATTACATCGTGCGCTGCACGCACCGCATCTGGGACGAGCGCGATATCGGGCTGATCTACAGCCACTACACCCATAATTGCGTGCTCTACGGCACGCTCGGCACGATCTACAATCGCGAGGACGTGGTGCGCGACACCATCCAGCGCCTCGTCTCGCTACCGGAGCGGCGCGGCATGGCGACCCAGGTCCTGTGGCGCGGCAACGACCAGGAAGGGTTCTATACCTCGCATCTGGTCACCGGCTCGGGCCGGCATACGCAATACGGCCATTTCGGCCAGCCGACCGGGCGCACCTTCGTGTCGCGCACGATTGCCGACTGCATGATCCATCGCAACAAGATCTATCGCGAATGGGTGGTGGCCGATACCATGGCGATCATCAAGCAGCTCGGCCTCGACCCCAACGCCTTCGCCGAGCGCTTCGCCAAGGCCGCCTTCGACAAGGGGCTGCTGTCGCTCGATATCGGCGAGAACCGCCGCCTGCTCGGCCAGTATCCGCCGGAAGCGGTCGCCGACACCTCGATTGCCCACAACGAGCTGGAAGCCGAAACGCTGCAATGGCTGCACGAAGTCTTCAACCAGCGCATGTTCGGCAAGATCAAGGATGTCTATGCGCCGAACTGCCAGTATCACGGCCCGCTGATGAAGGAGCTTTACGGCGTCGCCGCCGTGACCCACCAGCATCTCGGCCTGATCGGCTCGATCCCGGATGCCGCCTACATGCCGCAGCATATCTGCTCGAACCCCTGCGAAGAAGGTGGCGTCAAGGTCGCCGTGCGCTGGCTGATGGAAGGCCATCACCTCGGCTACGGCATCCTGCAGGAACTCGGCGATCCCACCGGCGCGCGCCTACAGGTGATGGGCATGACCCATTACCACTACAAGGACGGCAAGATCGTCGACGAATGGAACGTCTATGACGAGCTGTCGCTGCTGACGCAAGTCAAGCTCGCCAAACTGGCCGCCGACGCCCAGCATCCGGCCTGAAGCCTGCACCCCGATCGCGGCGACGACTGACGCCGAGTGCCGACGGCACGAGACCGACAAGGCTATGTCCGCGTCAAGATGATGCGGGCATACGCCTCGTGGCCCAATCGATTGCGAGCATGGCCAGCGTGCTGTTTCGAGCAGGTCTCAATCCTCCGTCTCTCCAGAAGGGTAACAGGACTGAACGCAAAGCGGGCTTGACGCTGCAGATCGATGGCACAAGAATGACGCCGTTTCGGATCGTGCAGCAGGCAGGAGAATGCCGGCAATCATCACGGCCGCACCACGGCATCTGCCGCGACGACGCGATTGGGTGGAGGGCTCGGATGCATTCTGCAACATCTTACGGACATCCGCCGGGCGGCGCCCTGCAGGGACTGGATTTGGCCCCTCTCTACGAAAACTGTCTGTTTCGCTCCGATATCCGCAAGGAAACCTACAACAGCATTGCAACGGAATTATGTGACTACAAGCTGATATGGCGTGGGGGCTCGGTCGATGCGCGCGGATACCGGGCGCGCACCAGAAACCTCTCGGCTTGCGTGATCCAGTATGGCGATGAGGTGACCATCACCCCGCGGCTCTATTCCGATTTCGTCCTTGCGCATGTCTGCCTGCGCAAGGGCATCGAAATCACGGCCGACCGCGCCACCACATTCGTGCCCGAAGGCAGCGTCTACTTCAGTTCGCCGCGAACCAATATCTCGCTGCGCTGGCAGGAAGGCTGCGAGCAGCTCCTGCTGCGCGTTCCCCTCGATATGATCGATCCCACCGGTCGGCATTGCGATTTCGGCTCCGGCATGGTGCTGGCGAAGTCGATGACGCCGTTGTTCGTCCACCAATTGAACACCGCGCTCGCAATTTCCCATCGCGGTGGAAGCATGTCCCATTTCGACGCGTGGACGGATCATGTCGAACGGGGGCTGGCGCAATTCGTCGGCATGCATCTGCGCGGCCCCGCGACACACCGGCCAGGGTCCGCCCCGCCGACGCGCACGGAGGGCGTGGATTGGCGCGAACGGCTGGAAGCCTTCATCGATGCGCGCATGCGACGGCCGATCGGTCTCGACGACCTGATGCAGGCAACCGGCCTCGGGCGCAGCCAGCTCAACGCCTTGTGCCATCGCGCCTTCGGCTGCGCGCCGATGGAGCTGGTGCGCCGGATGCGGTTGCAGGCGCTGAAAGCCGAGTTGGAACGCAATCCCGGCCAGGATCTGACGACGCTGGCGCTGAGCTACGGTTTCGACCATCAGGGCCGCTTTGCGCAGTATTATCGCGGCGCCTTCGACGAACTGCCGCGCGATACCCGCAGGCGATTGCTCTGAAAACCGGAAAAAGCGGATATTGCGTGCCGCCGGTGCCGGAAGAACCGGATATCGTCCGCTCGCCGGTCCATCTAGCATTCCCCGTAAGCCGCCACGACGGCGGACAGACAAGGGGATGCAGACATGACCTATTCCAAGCCGGAGATGAAACCCCGCTACGAGAACTATATCGGCGGCGCCTGGGTGGCTCCCGTCGAGGGTCAATATTTCACCAATCACTCACCGATCGACGGATCGGTCATCGCCGAATTTCCGCGCTCGTCGGCAAAGGACGTCGCCAAGGCGGCGAAGGCGGCGTGGGAGGCCGCTGCTGGCTGGGGCGCGACCTCGCCGGCCCAGCGCTCCAACATTCTTCTGAAGGTGGCCGACCGCATCGAAGCGCATGCGCAAGAGCTCATGCATGTCGAATGCTGGGGCAACGGCAAGCCTCTGCGCGAATGCATGTTCGTCGATATCCCGATGGCGGTGGATCAGATCCGCTATTTCGCCGCCGCGATCCGCGCCGATAGCGGCGAGAGCGCCGATATCGACAGCGACACGGTCAATCTGGAGGTCTACGAGCCCTTCGGCGTCGTCGGCTGCATCATCCCCTGGAACGCGCCGCTGCTGATGGCAGCGATGAAGCTCGGCCCTGCGCTGGCGGCCGGCAATGCCGTCATCCTGAAACCGGCGGAGAACACGCCCTATTCGATCACGCGCGTTATGGAGCTGATCGCCGACCTGCTGCCGCCGGGCGTCCTCAATATCGTCCAGGGCTACGGCGCCGAGGCGGGGGCGGCCCTTGTTGCCAGTCCCGACGTCAGGAAGATCGCCTTCACCGGCTCGGCCGTCACCGGTAAGGCGATCATGAAGGCGGCGGCCGAGAACCTGACGCCGGTGACGCTCGAACTCGGCGGCAAGTCGCCGAACATCTTCCTTCCCTCGATCATGGATGCCGACGACGCGCTTCTGGACAAGGCGATCGAAGGCTTCCTGATCTATCTTTACGACCAGGGCGAAGTCTGTGCCTCGCCGACGCGGGCGCTGGTGGCGGAGGAGATCTACGAGCCCTTCATGGCCAGGGTGAAGGAGCGGATCGCCAGAGTCGGCATTGGTCATCCGCTGGAAATGACGACCGGCATCGGCGCCATCACCTCCAAGGCGCAATTCGACAAGATCATGGGTTACCTTGAGCTCGGAAAGCAGGAAGGCGCCAAGGTGATCCATGGCGGCAATGCCTACAGCCAGGGAGATGGCGGTTATTACATCGAACCGACCATCCTCGAAGGCACCAACGACATGCGCACCTCGCGCGAGGAGATCTTCGGCCCGATCACCAGCGTCATCCGCTTCAAGACCGAGGAAGAGGCGCTGCGGCTCGCCAATGACAGTCCCTACGGGCTGACGGCCGGCGTCTGGACGCGCGATTATCACCAGATGCAGCGCTTCGCCCGCGGCCTGGAAGTCGGCAAGGTATGGTGCAACTGCTATTACCTCTGGCCCTCGCACACCTCCTTCGGCGGCTACAAGAATTCCGGCTTCGGTCGCGAGATGCACAAGTCGGCGCTCAACAATTATCGTCATACCAAGAGCATCGTGCATTCCTATGGCACGCAGGCTTTCGGCTTCTTTTGAAAAGCAAGAACGAGGGGAATCCGATGAGAAACGAACGACTGACGGACGGGCTTCGCCATGCGATGCTCGACAAGCTCGAGGCATCGATGCTGAACGGCGCGATCGGGCGCCGGCGCTTCATGCAATGGTCGCTGGCGCTCGGGGCATCGTTTGCCGCGACGCGGGCGCTGGCCGACCAGCTGGCGGATGCGCGCGCCAATCAGGACGAGCGCGCCAACAGGCTGGCCGATACCTATGAGGTGGTGATCTGCGGCGGCGGCACGTCGGGCTGCGCGCTGGCCGGCCGCCTTGCCGAGGCCGGCGTCAACGTCCTGCTGATCGAAGCCGGCGGCTGGGACACCGCGCCGAGTGTGCTCGATCCGCGCCTGTGGTTCACCAATCTCGGCACGCCGCTCGACTGGGGCGATATCTCGGTCCCGACCAGAAGCGTCAACGATCGCGCCGTCGCCTCGCACATGGCCAAGGTTCTCGGCGGCGGAAGTTCGATCAACGCCACCATATGGGTTCGCGGCCATCGCAACAATTACGAGGACTGGGCCGCCGCCTCCGGTGACGATGCCTGGGGCTACGAAAGCGCCCTGAAGATCTTCAGGCGGGTCGAGAACTGGCAGGGACCGGACGATCCGAGATATCGCGGCAAGGGCGGCAAGATCTGGGTGGAGTCCTCGCAGGATCCGCTGCCGGTGGCGCCCGCCATGCTGGAGGCGGTCAAGAGCCTCGGAATGCCGGTCTATGCCGATCTCAACGGCGCCCGCGAGGAGAGCGCCGGGGGCTTTGCGCTGATGAACCACATCATCCGCGACGGGCGGCGCCAGAACATGGCCAAGTCCTATCTCTATCCGCTGCTCGACAAGGCGAACCTGACGGTCCTGACCGGAACGCATGTCAACAGGTTGATCGTCGAGGGCGGCAAGGTAACCGGCGTCGAGGCCGTGCGGGACGGCAAGACCCTCCGTTTGCGGGCGTCGCAAGAGGTCGTACTGTCCCAGGGCGCGATCCGCACGCCGAAGACCCTGATGCTTTCGGGCATCGGCGACCGCGACCATCTCGCCGAGCATGGCATCGCCTCGCGCGTGCACGCGCCCGAGGTGGGGCGGAATTTCCACGATCATATCCTGCATGGCGGGTGTATCTGGGAATCTCCCGAGCAGATGGCACATCGCAACAGCGGCGCCGAAGCCTCAGGCTTCTGGAAGAGCGACGACAGCCTTGCCACGCCCGATCTCAACATCGTACAGATCGAGCTGCCCTATGCATCCGAGGTCGTGGCGAAGGACTATGCGCCGCCGAACAATGCCTGGGCGCTCTGCGCCGGTCTCGTCGATCCCAAGAGCCGCGGCCATGTGCGGCTGAAATCCGCCGATCCCGCCGACGCGCCGATCGTGACCGCCAATCTGCTGGAGGACCCGGCCGACCTGATGGCCCTCAAGAAGGGCATCGACCTCTGCCGCCGGATCGGCAACGCCCAGCCCATGGCGGCCTGGTCGAAGCGCGAAGTGGCGCCGGGCAAGGATCTCGACGATGCGGCCAAGGGAGATTTCGTCCGCAACGGCACGACGACCTTCTTCCATCAGGTCGGCACCTGCCGCATGGGCAGGGACGACCGGGCCGTGGTCGATGCGGCGCTCAAGGTGCGCGGCATCGAGGGCCTGCGCATCGTCGACGGCTCGATCATGCCGAGGATCAGCACCTGCGCGACGATGGCAACCTGCGTCTTCATCGGCGAGCGCGGTGCCGACATCATCCTCGCCGGCTGATCGTCACTCCCCGTGAATGCCGCTGTTGCCGGCGGCATTCGTGTCCCTGTATGGGCGGGAAGCACGAAGAACTAGGCCCCCGCATCAGTAAGAACACAATGTCAGAGCATTGCCGGTGAACCCGTATTCACCGGCAATGCTCCATCGCCACCGGGACCGGCTGCCTGCCAGCCCATCGGCGGTTGCAGGCAGCGGGGTACGGTCCTTGCGGTGGGCGATTCCAGGGGTTCGCGGCTTATGGGCGATCTCCCCGATTTCCGGCCAAAAGCGGGGTAGGATGGGCCGATTGCGAAGGCCCGGGCATCGGCTGGTCTGGATGGCGCCCTCCCTTCAGGACGACGTAGATTGCCGGGATGACCAGCACCGTCAGCGCCGTCGAGGAGGCGAGGCCGAAGAGCAGCGAGATCGCCAATCCCTGGAAGATCGGATCGGCGAGGATCACGGCAGCCCCGATCATGGCAGCGATGGCGGTGAGCAGGATGGGCTTGAAGCGAATCGCACCCGCTTCCAGCAAAATCTCCAGAAGTGATCTGTCGAGGTCGCTGGCATGGCGGACAAAATCGACAAGCAGGATGGAATTGCGCACGATGATCCCGGCCAGCGCAATGAAGCCGATCATCGAGGTCGCGGTGAACGGCGCCCCGAACAGCCAGTGCCCGCCCAGAATGCCGATGAAAGTCAGCGGAATCGGCGTGAGGATGACGAGCGGCAGCCTGAAGGAGCCGAACTGGGCGACGACCAGGATATAGATGCCGAGGATCGCGACCATGAAGGCGGCGCCCATGTCGCGGAAGGTCACCCATGTCACCTCCCACTCGCCGTCCCACAGCAGCGTCGGGCGGCTCTCGTCTTCAGGCTGGCCATGCAAGGAGATCGTCGGCTTGGGCAAACCGCCCCAATCCGCCTTGGCGATGGCGTCGTCCACAGCGATCATGCCGTAGATCGGCGCCTCGTAAGCACCGGCAAGCTCGGCCATGACCATCTCAGCTGCCCGCCCGTTATGGCGAAAGATCGGGTACGAGGCGGGCTCGTGCCTGACGGAAACCACATCGCCAAGTTCGACCACACCGCGCCCGCCCGGCAGCGCGTTCGCCGGAACGGGCGTGGTCAGCACGCGTTCATCCACCACCGCGCCGGACTTCGGCAGCCCGAGTCGGATGGCGATGGGCTGGCGCCCGTCGCTGCGATGCGAGTAACCGACGGTGCTGCCGCCATAGAGATAGCGCAGCGTATCGTAGACGTCCGACTGTTCGACGCGATAATATTCGAGATTGTCCTGATCGATCGCGATGCGCACGCGCTCCGGCCGATTGTGGTAGCTGTCATCGACATCGACGATGAACGGCACGCTCTCGAATGCCTGCCGGACCTTTCCTGCCACGGCACGCCGGGTTTCCGCGTCAGGCCCGTAGATCTCGGCCAGCAAGGTGCCGAGGACCGGCGGCCCTGGCGGCGGCTCGACGACCTTGACGACGGAACCCGCGGGAAGGTCGAGATCGTTGAGGCGCTGGCGGATATCGAGGGCAATCGCGTGGCTGGCCCGTTTCCGATCGTCCTTGCCGAGCAGGTTGACGGCGATATCGCCCTGCTCCGGGTTCGACCGCAATCCGTAATGGCGCACCAGACCGTTGAAATCGAAGGGTGCGGCGGTGCCGGCATAGGTTTGAAACGAAACGATTTCCGGCACGGCTTGCAGCCGGTTCGCGATCGCCTGCAGCGTCCGGTCGGTGTCCTCGACGGCCGCTCCCCTGGGCAGATCGACCACGACCTGAAGGTTGGCCTTGTTGTCGAAAGGCAGAAGCTTCACCGTGACGTGTTCCGTATAGAACAGGCTGAGCGAGGCGAGCGTCGCCACACCGACGAGAAGGAGAAAGATCCACGCACGCGCCCTGGTCCTGAGAATCGGCCGCGCCACCATGACGTAGAAGCGTCCGAGCCGGCCGCCGGCCTCGTCGTGCGCGGCGTTCTGATGGGAGCCGCCAGTCCTCATCATCAGCCAGGGCGTCAGCACGACCGCGACGAAGAAGGAGAACAGCATGGCTGCTGAGGCATTGGCCGGGATCGGGCTCATATACGGCCCCATCATGCCCGATACGAACAGCATCGGCAGCAGCGCGGCCACCACGGTCAACGTCGCGACGATGGTCGGATTGCCGACCTCGGCAACGGCGTCGATCGCCGCCTGGACATATGAGCGGCCATCGCTCATGGCACGGTGACGGGCTATGTTCTCGATGACCACGATGGCGTCATCGACCAGGATGCCGATCGAAAAGATCAGCGCAAACAGGCTGACGCGATTGAGCGTATACCCCATGATCCACGAGGCGAACAGCGTGAGCAGGATCGTGGTCGGAATGACCACGGCGACCACCAGTGCCTCGCGCCAGCCGATGGCGACCGCCACCAGAACGACGATCGAGACGGTCGCGAGGCCGAGATGGAAGAGAAGTTCGTTCGCCTTCTCATTGGCGGTCTCGCCATAGTTGCGGGTGACCGTCATCTCGACATCCTCGGGAAAGATCTGGCCGCGCACCTGCTCGAGGCGATGCACGATCTCTCCGGCAATGACGACGGCGTTGGTCCCGGGCCGCTTGGCGATGGCCAGCGACACCGCCGGCGCCCGATCCAGCCCTTCGGCGGTCTTGCGGATATCGGTGACCCGGTTCTCGGCCGGGGACGTCGCCAGCACGACCTTGGCGACATCGCGAACATAGACGGGACGACCGTCGCGGGCGGTCAGCAGGATATTGCCGATTTCCGGCAGGGCCTGCAGCGTCTGGCCGGCGACGACGACCCGCTGCTGTGTGTCCTCACGTACGGTCCCGATGCGGAACGACCGGTTCGCCCCTTCGATCTTGGCGGCCAGTTGCTGCAGGGTGATGCCGTAGAGCGACAGCTTTTCGGGGTCGGGCTCGACCCGGAACTGCTCGGGCTGCTCGCCGACGATATAGGTGAGTCCGATATCGGGCAGTTTCGAGACTTCGACCTGAAGCTCGCGCGCCAGCCGCGTCAGCCCGTTGGTCGTCCAGCGTGACTTTGCCTCCGAGGTCGGCCGGAGCGTGACGACGACAATTGCGACGTCATCGATGCCACGCCCGACAATCAGCGGCTCGGAGATGCCGACGGGCATGCGGTCCATATTGGCGCGGATCTTCTCATGTACGCGCAGGATGGCCGCGTCGGCGGAGGTGCCGACATTGAAACGCGCCGTGACGAGCGTGCCATCGTCCTCGGTCTGAGAATAGATATGTTCGACGCCATCGATGCTCTTGACGATCGTCTCCAGCGGCTCGGTGACGAGCTTGACGGCATCCTCCGCCTTCAACCCGTCAGCGGCGACGCGAATGTCGACCATCGGCACCGAGATCTGCGGCTCCTCCTCTCGCGGCAGCGTGACGAGGGCGATCAGCCCGAGCGCAAGCGCGGCCAACAGGAACAATGGCGTGAGCGGTGAGGTGATGAACGTGCGGGTCAGGCCGCCGGCGATTCCCAGCTTCATGGCGTAACGACCCGATCGCCCGCATGCAGCCCGGTGAGCACTTCGACCAATTGCTTTCCGTCGTTGTCAAAGGTTTCGCCGAGGATGACGGCGACATCCATTTCGGTGCCGTCATTGACGGCACGCACATAATCTATCCCGTGGATCGTCCTGATCGCCCCGGAAGGCACGGCGAGAACGGTACGCTTGCCGACCGGGATCGACACCAGCGTCCGTTCGTTGACAAAATAGTCGCCGATCCCCGCGACCTCGACATCGGCTATGACCCGCCCGTCGGCGATCTCGGGATAGACCTTGACGATCTTGCCTTCACGGGCTGCGGCCTCACCTCCGGCCGAATGGGGCAGGCCGCGTCCGCCGACGAGGACATCGGAGCCCTGCACGATCTCCGTCGCGTGGCGCTCCGGTAGCGACAGGCGCAGATAATAGGGGCCGGGCGCGATGCGGGCGATCTCCTCGCCGGCAAGGACAACGGAACCGGGCGTCACCGGCACGGTCAGCACGCGGCCTGTCGCCGGCGCCAGCACGTCGCCTTCCCGCGCGCTCTGCGCGATGACCGACTTCTCGGCATTCGCCGCCGCGATCTGATTGGTCACCACCTCGAACTGCATCCGGGCCGTATCGAGATTGGCCTGCGAGCCGGTTCCGGAGGTCCTGAGCTGCTGGGCCCGCTCGAGCTGCAGATGCGCGTTCTCGAGCTGGGAATTGAGGGCCTCGATCTTGGCATCCGCGGCGTTGAGCTGAAGCGCGAGCTTGTCGTCCACGATCAGCGCGGCGACTTCCCCTTCCCGGACCTGATCGCCCTCGTGGATCCGGATTTCCCGCACGGTGCCGCTGATGCGGGCGCGAGCCGGCACCACGATGCGGCTTTCGACCTGGCCGAAAACGGCTTTCATCTCGGCAATCGTCAGCGGCTGGACGACGAATTCCGCAGCCCAGGATTTCGGGGGCGCGATCGCTGTCGTCGCGGCAAAGGCGACGGCGGCAAAACGGACAATGGGTCGAGGCATGGACAATGGAGGCTCTTTCGTGCAGCGCCCCTTGAGGTGCTGCATCACTATTGAACGGGATGACGCGGCGGTTGTGCCCCGGTTATTGAAAGGCGCTTCCGGCCCTGACACCGAATTTTCGGAAGGCGATCGCCGCAGGGCAGAAACCCGTTACCGATGCCTGCATCAGGTTCAGTCCGACGAAGGCGTTCAGCAGGTACCACCAGGGCGAGACATAGACGCCGAGGGCCAGGGACAACAGGACCATGAAGCCGGCAAACATCATTACGGCGCGATCGATTGTCATTGATGTATTCTCCTTCTTTTGTCCGAACCCGCGGTTATTCCGCAGTCTCGATGTGGATTTCCTTCAGCTTCTTGATGCCGAACATGTCGAGCACCAGATTCTCGTAGAAGGTTTCGGCCTTGCCTTGCCGGACCTTGCGCAAGAAATACTTCTCGAACCCGACTTTGGCGGCGTGAACCCATTTTCCCTGCGAGGACCAGTTCACGTTGCGCGGCGGAATCTGCGGCTGGGCGACGAAGGCGATGCCTTCGTCGCCGAAGTCGGCAAGGCACACGGCATTCCAGCTCGCGACCGCCTTGGGCTTCTCGCCCTTCAGCAGAGATGCTATGTTCTCGGCCGTCGCGGTGACCATGGATTCGATCATGAAACCCGTCTTCGGTACGCCGACCGCAAGCGGCGTCTTGTCGAGCGGGGGAATGGCGACGCACACACCGACTGCGAAAATGTTCGGAAAGGCCGGATTGCGCTGGTGCTTGTCGATGGTGATGAAACCGCGCGGGTTGGTCAGACCCTCGATGCCGTAAACGGCGGGAACGCCTCGGAAAGCCGGCAGCAGCATTGAGAAGGAGAAGGGCAATTCATGCATCGCCTTGATGAAGCCATCGTCGTTGACCTCCTCGACGACAAGCCTGTCGGCCTCGGCCTTCGTCGTGCGCGCGTTGGTGATCCACTTGATGTGGCGCTCGCGCAGGGCGCTTTCGATCAATCCCTTGGTGTCGCCCACCCCGTCGAGCCCGAGATGGCCGATATAGGGTTCCGGGGTCACGAAGGTCATCGGCACGCGGTCGCGGACGCGCGCATTGCGCAGCGCCGTATCGAGAATGAAGGCGAACTCGTAGGCCGGCCCGTAGCAGGAGGCGCCTTGCACGGCGCCGACCACCACCGGTCCCGGCGCCTTCACCAAGGCATCGAAGGCGGTCTTGGCCTGCAGGGCGTGGTCGGTCTGGCAGACCGATTGGGTGAACCCCGCGGGGCCGAGCCCCGGCACTTCGTCGAAGGCAAGCTCCGGTCCGGTCGCGATGACGAGATAATCGTAGTCGATGACATCGCCGCCATTGAGACGGATCCGGTTCGAAGCCGGTTCGATTCGCTCCGCCCCTTCCGGTCGCAGGTCGATGCCGCGCTGCTTCAGCACCGGAACGAGATCGACGGTGATGTCGTCAGGCTTCCTCCAGCCGACCGCAATCCAGGGATTGGAAGGCACGAACGAGTAGTGCGAGCCGAGATTGACGACGGTGATCCGATCTTCGCGCCGCAGCTTGGTCTTCATCTCGTAAGCCATGATGATGCCGCCGAGGCCTGCGCCGAGAACGACGATGTGAGACATGACATTTCCTCCGATGCGCGAGCGGCCAGCCTCTTCCGGCGGTATCCCGCGTGTTCTTTTTCCCTCGGTGTGGCGCGGGCCGGCATGGCCGGCCCCGCACCCCCGGTGGAGAAAGCCTCCCGACCTTCTACCCTTGCATATAACATTCAAAAAATGTAAATTCAATACTATGAATGTATCAGATATGATCCCTGCGGCCAATTCGGCGGCCGAACTGATGCGTAGCCTGTCTCATCCGCAGCGCCTGCTGGTGCTGTGTTCCCTCGTGGATGGAGAGAAGTCGGTCAGCGAGTTGCGCCAGGAACTCGATATCGACCAGGTGCCGATGTCGCAGCAACTGATGCGGCTGAGGTCGGATGGGCTGGTCGAGGCGCGCCGCGAAGGCACGACCGTTTATTATTCGATTGTCCGGCCGGAGGTTCTGATCGTCGTTGGCGCGCTTCAGGACGCTTTCTGCCCGCCAAACGCAGCGAAGCAATCGCCTCTGTCGCGCCAGACGTGATGTGACGGCGACGGTCGGGAGGGTCCGTATTTCCCTCGGCTGTGGCTAGAGGCTCAAGACTGGATGATCCAGGCGATCATCCAGTCTTTTCATGGACAGCTTCGAGAATGGAAGACCCATGGCCCGCGCCTGGGCGCTACCGATCCCGATCGGCGGCGGGCTCGCAATACGACCGGTAGAGCGCGTTCAGCACATTGCGGGCGGGCTCGCTTTCGATCCGATACCAGATCGTCTGGCCGTCGCGGCGGCCGGCAATCAGCCTGTCGCGGCGCAGCAGCGCCAGATGTTGCGACACGGTCGAATCGCGGATGCCGAGGAACCCGGCAAGCTGGCCGACGGATTTCTCGCTGGCCACCAACTGGCAAAGGATCAGCAGCCGGTGCCGGTTGGCGAGCGCCTTGAGGAGTTCGCTGGCATCGTCGGCCGCGACTTGCATGATTTCGGGATTAATTTTCATTATTGCGAATATACAATAACCTGAATATTATTTCCAACAGAAAGCGACGAGGTTCCGGGCTCGCCATTGCCCGTTTTGGAAAGCGACGCGCCATGAACGCAAGCCGCAACATTGTCTGCTCCCAGTGTGCGACTGTGAACAGGGTCAGCGCCGGCCGCGATCCTCTGTCGGCCCGATGCGGTACGTGCAAGGCGCCGCTGTTCGATCACCATCCCGTCGATGCCGATGCAACGATGTACGAGAAGCAGGTGACGCGAAATGACATTCCGGTCCTTGTCGACGTCTGGGCGCCGTGGTGCGGACCGTGCCGCATGATGGCACCGGCCTATGCAAAGGCAGCAGCCGAACTCGAACCTGACATGCGACTCATCAAGCTCAATTCGGATGCCGAGCCCGGAATCGCCGCGACGCTTGGCATCCGCGGCATTCCGACAATGATCCTTTTCCGGAACGGCATCGAACAGGGGCGCGTTTCCGGCGCGATGAGCACCCGGCAGATCGTCGAATGGGCCAGACGCCATCTTCCCTCGACATGATGACTATGGTGGTGGCGCCATCCGCCAGGTGACCGCGCCGCGTCTCGCGACAACAAGCGGGGAACGGATGCGATGCCGTCGAAAGGCCTCTATCGGGCCAAGGCGGCCCCGGCGCTTTCCGGCGATGGAAATCGGCGGGCGCCGGTGGAACCGAAACACGGGGTATGCCATTACCAGCAGCCATTTCTCCATATGGCCGTTTAACCGCTGGGAGTTCGGAATGCAGACAAATGCGCGCGAGGGCCTGACCACGCGTTCTCTGGTGGCGCTGGCTATCCTGAACTTCTTTCTGGCCGATGCACGTGACGGCCTCGGCCCCTTCCTCGACGGATTCCTGGCGACCAGGGGCTGGTCGCCGATGACGCTTGGTATCGTCGCGACGCTGGGCGGCGTGCTCGGGATGGTCGCCACGCCTCTGTTCGGCGCCTGGGTCGATACATCCAAGCGCAAACGCACATTGATCGTCATTCCCGTCGTCCTGGTGACCGCCGCGGCGCTGTGGACGCTTGCCAGCCCCGGCAACGCCTCGGTGTTCGGCGGCCAGTCCGCGACGGCGATCGTCGGCGCCGTCATAGGCCCGGCCTTGATGGGCCTGACGCTCGGTCTGGTCGGGCAGCGGCGGTTTTCGCGCCAGGTTTCCAGAAACGAATTCTGGAACCATCTCGGCAATGTCGCCTCGCTGGTGGCAATCTATCTGGCGACCAGCCTGTTCGGCATGGCCGGGATCGTCTGGATGATGGTTTTCAGCGCCGCCGCCGCGATCGCGGCGGTGTTGGCGATCGACCCCCATGCGATCGACAACGACGTGGCGCGCGGCCTTGCCCATGACGACGGCGCGCCCGGCCCGTCCGGTTATTCCGTCCTCGTCGGCAGCAAGGGTCTGGTCCTGCTGGCGCTGGTTCTGATGATCTTCCACTTCGGCAATGCGCCGATCAGCCGTCTGATCGCCCAGGACTTCTCGATCCAGCTCGGCACCCCCTTCCGAACGACGGCCATCACCACCGGCGTTTCCCAGCTTTCGATGATCGTGATGGCCCTGGCTGCCCCGTTCCTCATTCGCCGGTTCGGTCTGGCGACCGTCTTCATGATCGCACTGCTGGCACTGCCGATCCGCGGCGCGATCGCCGGGTCGACGGGCGCTTTTGCCGTTATCTTTCCGGTGCAGATACTCGACGGCATCGGCGCCGGATTGATCGGAATCGCGACGCCGATTGCCGCGGAGCGGATCCTGTCCGGCACCGGGCGGTTCAATGTCGGGCTTGCCGCGGTCATGACCGTGCAGGGAATCGGCGCTTCCCTCAGCAATGTCGTGGCCGGATGGCTCACGAATTTGGGTGGATACGGGCTCGCTTACTGGGTACATGGTGGCGTTGCGGCGCTTGCGGTGGCGGCGTTCCTTGTGGGACAGAAGAGCATCGCGCCCCCGGCGGAAAACGAAACCGCTCGGGACGCCGAAGCGCTGGCGACACCTTGATCATGTGCTCTGGTTTGGAAGAGATACAGTATGAATGCATTGATGATGACCTGGGCGATCGCCGGTGCGACGGCATTCGGCGTGATCACCCGGCCGTTTGCGCTTCCTGAAGCGATATGGGCCGTCATCGGCGCCGCGCTTCTCGTTGCGCTGGGGTTGATCGGCATTTCCGATGCCTGGGCCGGCATTCTCAAGGGACTCGATGTCTATCTCTTCCTTATCGGCATGATGCTGCTTTCCGAACTGGCCCGGCGCGAAGGACTGTTCGATTGGCTGGCATCGATCGCCACGGCGCATGCGAAGGGCTCCCCCCGGCGCCTGTTCATATTGATCTATTGCGTCGGCATCGTCGTCACCGTCTTCCTGTCGAACGATGCGACCGCCGTGGTGCTGACGCCGGCGGTCTATGCGGCCTGCCGGGCGGCAAGGGTCAAGGATCCGATGCCCTATCTCCTGATCTGCGCCTTCATCGCCAATGCCGCCAGCTTCGTGCTGCCGATTTCCAACCCCGCCAACCTGGTGATCTTTCGCGGCGAGACGATGCCCTCGCTTCTGCGGTGGCTGTCGATCTTCGCGCTGCCGTCGATCGCCTCGATTGCCGTGACCTTCCTGGCGCTGTATGCAAGCCAGCGCTCGGCCCTCGCCGCAGACAGCCTGGCCAGCGACATACACGAAACCGAGTTGACGCCAACTGCAAAACTCGCCGCGCTGGGATTGTGCATCACGGCGGTGTTGCTTTTGGCGGCCTCTGCCCTCGGCCTCGATCTCGGACTTCCGACATTCGTTGCGGGTTGCCTGACGACGGCATCGATACTGCTGATCACCCGGCAGAGCCCCACTGCCACCCTCAAGGAAATTTCATGGAGCGTTCTGCCACTGGTCGGCGGCCTCTTCGTCATCGTCGAGGCTCTCAACCGAACCGGGCTGATCGATCACCTCGCCGGATATCTTGCCGAAGGGGCGCGTGATTTTCCGGCGCAGACCGGCGCCATGGCAGGTGTCGTGGTGGCGCTGGTGTCCAATCTGGTCAACAATCTGCCGGCTGGGCTGGTGGCGGGTAGCGCCGTTCAGGCCGCGCAGGTGCCCGACAAGATCGCCGGCGCCGTGCTGATCGGCGTCGATCTCGGTCCCAATCTGTCGATCACCGGCTCGCTGGCGACGATCCTGTGGCTGACCGCCATGCGGCGGGAAGGTCTGGATATAGGCGCATGGCGCTTCCTCAAGATCGGCGTCGTGGTCATGATCCCCGCCCTTGCCGCCTCTCTGGCAACGCTGGCGATACTATAGGGATCGATCTGGATTATCGATATAAAACAAAAGCTTCCATGAAAATTGGGATGTAGCGCCTCAGTTTCTGCCCTGGAAACATTGACAGGCATTGTCCGGTTATGCAGGCTGTCGCCGTTGAAGAAAGGGGACGCGCCATGAGCAAAAACTCGATTCGCAACGAGGTCCGAAGGAAGCTTGCAGCGGCTGAGCCGAATGAAGCAGGCGTTCGCATCGTGAACAGCGGACTTCTCGCCAGCACGCTTCTGCGGCTTTATCCGAACGTCTTCGAAAAAGACGATCTGCTTGACCACATCCATGACGAATGCCGCAAACAGGATGTCGTCTTTATCGGCTGATACGATCCGGAACCCTCGTCTGCCGAGAGGCGGCCGAGGGGCCGGCCGCATCTGATCGACCCGTCCATTCCACCGCCACCCACGCCGGCGGGTGGTTTCACAGTCCCACCACCTTCATCGACCTTGCCGCCAAGCCGACACGTCAAATCTGCGGTCTGAGCGAACCATCCTGAAATGAAGCGGCGACCACCTTGCCAACCCGATGACTGCGAATGAACCGGCCGATCACCAACACGCCGGGGTTTCATCACGTCGTGACGTGACATTCGCGGACGATTCGCTAATATCATCTATTCTGAACCCAAGATGAATGAAACGGGCAAGGCGCGATGAGAGAGAAGAAAATTTTGCATATCGAGAAAGCGCTGTCCCGCCGCTGACCCGGCGGGACGATCCTGAGGTCATCGAAACGAACTTTCGAGACACATCCGCCTGCCCTCAAGCTTCATCTGGTCGTCATCGCCGGCATGGCTGGTTCGCCAAGTGCTAGATGGCGACAGACGGCCCATCTCGGGAGCAGTCATTGCGCGGATGAAAGAACAGGAGCGTTTTGATGGTGGATATGCGTACGGAACTCAGCCTTTGGATCGAGTGCGTCGAAGCCATCCTCATCGACAGGGGGGTTCTGGATGAGGACGGCCAGCTTGCATGGGAAATCGATTGCCAGTTTCCCAAGGAAATCGAAGATGCGCTTGACGGGTTTATCGAAAACCCGATCGAACTCGTCGGATTGCTGAGAATCTCGAGGGATGCCCGGGACGGACGGCCTTTGTCGCCCGCTGTCCTGAGCGCCGCTCACCTCATGGCGCGGGAAGTGTTGCAGGCCTTGCAAAGCAGCGAGATTGCCGATGAGAGCCCCTCGATGTCACGGTATTGACATGCGAGCGCGCTCATGCGGACCGTGAGAGACCCGCAAAAGCACGTCGAACGGCAATCCTGGCGTTCATCGCGGATCGTGCGGCCGCGCGAATGATGCGTCTTGATGCCACGGTTTTCGAAGGCCACATCCCGCCTGCCAAAAGCCCCTGCGCGCCGATACACGGAAAGATAGGCCCGTCAGTCTTTTTGCCACATTAACTTTTGCCGTCGCAGCTTATATGCTCAGCAGGAACTTGGCCGCCTAGCCTGCCTTGAGCCTCTCCACCGGAGATATCCATGTTCGAGCATTTCGACGCACTCGTCCTTGCCCGCTTCCAGTTCGCCTTCACGGTCTCTGCCCACATCATCTTTCCGGCCTTTTCGATCGGGACCGCGAGCTACCTCTTTGTCCTCGAAGCACTCTGGCTGAAAACGAAGGACAAGACCTATCTGGAGCTCTTCGATTTCTGGAAGACGATCTTTGCCGTCGCATTCGGCATGGGGGTGGTTTCCGGTATCGTCATGTCCTACCAGTTCGGCACAAATTGGGCCGTGTTTTCGGACAAGGCCGGGCCTGTGATCGGCCCGTTGATGGGCTACGAGGTGCTGACGGCTTTCTTCCTCGAGGCAGGTTTCCTCGGCGTCATGCTGTTCGGGCTGAAGCGCGTCGGCCCCGGCCTGCATTTCCTGGCGACGGGCATGGTGGCGCTGGGCACGCTGATTTCGGCAACGTGGATCCTCGCCGTGAATTCCTGGATGCAGACGCCGACCGGCTTCGCGATAAACGAGAACGGGCAATTCATCCCGGTCGATTGGTGGGCGGTCATCTTCAATCCGTCCTTTCCCTACCGTCTTGTTCACATGGTGCTTGCCGCCTACCTGACGACCGCCTTTGTCGTCGGCGCGGTCGGCGCCTGGCATCTCCTGAAACGAACCGCGCCGCTTCGCGCCTATACGATGTTCTCCATGGCCATGTGGATGGCGGCGATCGTTGCGCCGCTGCAGATCCTCGCCGGCGACGCGCACGGCCTCAACACGCTCGAACATCAGCCGGCGAAGGTGATGGCGATGGAAGGGCATTTCGACAGCCACCCGAACGGTGCGCCGCTGATCCTGTTCGGCATTCCCAATCAGGCGGAAAAGCGGGTCGATTACGCGGTCGAAATACCCAAGCTCTCCAGCCTGATCCTCAAACACGGTCTCGACGAACCGCTTGCAGGGCTCGACACCATCCCCGAGGACAAGCAGCCGCCGGTCGCCATCGTCTTCTGGTCGTTCCGGCTCATGGTCGGGATCGGCTTCGCGATGCTGGGGATCGGCATGTGGTCGCTGCTCTGTCGTTACAGGGGAACGCTGGACTCCAACGTCTGGCTGCATCGGGTGGCGGTCGCCATGGGACCGGCGGGGTTCGCGGCGGTGCTCGCCGGCTGGGTGACCACGGAAGTCGGCCGGCAGCCGTTTACGATCTACGGTCATGTGCTGACGGCCGAGTCCCATTCGCCGATCGCCGCCCCGGCGGTCGCCACCTCCCTGATCGCATTCATCGTCGTCTATTTCTTCGTCTTCGGCGCTGGCACGTTCTACCTTCTGCGCCTCATGGCGCGCCTTCCGCGCGATCCCTCCCCCGAACTCATGGAAGGCCCGATCCGCGCGCGCGGCATTACCCCCGGCCCCGCTCATGGAGGCACTCATGGTCATTGATCTCGCATTCATCTGGGCCGCCATCATCGCCTTCGCGGTCCTTGCCTATGTCGTGATGGACGGCTTCGACCTTGGCGTCGGCATTCTGTTCGCACTGTTTCCCGACAAGAAGGATCGCGACGTGATGATGAATTCCGTCGCACCCGTCTGGGACGGAAACGAAACCTGGCTGGTCCTGGGCGGCGGCGGGCTGCTTGCGGTTTTCCCGCTTGCCTACGCCACGATCCTCCCGGCGCTTTACATGCCGCTGATCGCCATGCTGCTCGGCCTCATCTTTCGCGGCGTCGCTTTCGAATACCGGTGGCGAACGAAACGCTGGGAACGTGTCTGGGATGTCGCCTTCGCAGGCGGCTCGCTCGTTGCAGGTTTCTGCCAGGGCATCGCGCTGGGCGCGCTCGTCCAGGGGATTCCCGTCGTCGACCGCGCTTACGCTGGTGGCTGGTGGGACTGGTTGACGCCATTCTCGGTTGCCACCGGCATCGCCCTGCTGATCGGCTACACGTTACTCGGCTCGACATGGCTGGTAATGAAGACGGAAGGCGAACTGGCCGCACGCGCACGCCGCCTGGCAATGCAGCTCGCCTTTGCGACGGTAGCGGCGATGGGCGTGTTCAGCCTGTGGACGCCATGGCAGCGCCCGCTCTACCTCGATCGCTGGTTCGGATTTCCGACCGCGATCTTCAGCGTCATCGTGCCGCTGCTGGTGCTTGGCTGTCTCTATCTCATCGTCCGCGGCTTGCGCACCGGCCGGGACGCGCAGCCGTTCCTGGCAGCGCTCGGCTTGTTCATCCTCGGCTATGCCGGGATCGGGATCAGTTTCTATCCCTATATCGTGCCGACCTCGCTGACGATCTGGGATGCGGCCGCGCCGCCTGCAAGCCTGTCGTTCCTCCTGGTCGGCGCGCTCGTGCTCGTCCCGATCATCCTTGCCTATACGGCCTATGCCTACTGGGTGTTCCGCGGGAAGGTCCGGCACGGCGAGGGATATCACTGATGCAGCGATCTGCGCCCTGGGGACATCGCATCCTGTGGTTTGTCGCATTGTGGTGTCTGGGCGTCCTCGCCACCGGCGCCGTCGCCTTTGCCATCCGGCTTTGGCTTTACCAGCCGCACTAAGGGGCAAAAAGCCGGCAACCTCACCCGCGGCAATGGCTGCCGCGGGCGCTTTCGAAACGGCATGGCGTTCGCGACTCCGTCAGCCCGCTGCCAGGCATCGTTTCAACGCCTTCGCCGCGATGTCGATTTCCTCCTCGCTAGATGCGGCAAAGCCGACGAGAAGCGCCTTTCGCGGCGATGCCCGGTTTGCGTAATAATAGGAAAGCTGTTCGACGCCGAGATTGTTGTGACGGCAACGGATCAGGATCGCGTCCTCGTCCACCGACTGGTCCCGGTAGTAGCAGAGATTGTAAAATCCCGATGCGAATTCGGGCGGCTCGAAGATATCGGCAAAATCGGACCGCAGGATTTGCAAAAGCCGGTTCTGGCGCCTGGCATATATCCGGCGCATCCGGTGCAGATGACGGGCGTAATGGCCGTCCTCGATGAAGCGGCCGACGATCTGCTCGGTGAACTGGGGCAATGCCCTGTAGCGCACCTGGATCAGCCGGCGGCATTTTTCCGCAAGCGCCCGCGGCATGATCATGTAGCCGACACGCAGGGATTGCAGCAGCGTCATGCTGAAGGCACCGATATAGATGACCTGGCCGGAGCGATCGAGCGCCTTCAGCGGCGGGATGGGACCGCCCCGATAGCGGAACTCGCTGCCCAGATCGTCCTCGATGATCAGGGTATCGCGGTCGGCGGCCCAGTGCAGCATTTCCAGCTTTCGCTTCATCGGCATGGCGATCGTCATCGGCTGCTGCTTGGCCGCAGTGACGAAGGCAAGCTTGACGTCGCGGCTGGTGACGGTATGCGGATCAGGCCCCGATGCATCGACATGCATCGGCTCGATCCTGCAAGCGGCTGACTGGAAGATCGACCGGATCGCGGCCATGCCCGGCTCTTCGAAGGCGACGGTGTCGCCGGGATCGAGCAGCAGTTCAGCGAGAAGCGTCACGGCATGATGGGCGCCCAGCGTGGTCACCACGTCCTCTGGCTCGCAGCGGATACCGCGACTGACGGCGATGTGGCGGGCAATCTGCTCTTCGAGCAGCGACGGCCGCAGGATCTCGCGATAATTGACGATGCGGAAATCGCCTTGCGCATAGACCTCCTTCGTCAGCCGCGACCAGATGTCTACCGGGAACAGTCGATGATCGGGCGTCGCCATGTGCAGTTGCTGCGATCCGTCATTGAGGGTCAGAGAAGTGCGCCATGTCAGCGCCTGCCCGCGCCGGGAAAGCCGCTTTTCGAACCGGTCCGGGATCGCGTTTTCGTCTTCGGGGGAGGCGTGAGTGTTTGTGGACTGGCGACGGGGCACGGTTTCCACATAGGTGCCGCTGCCACGCGCGGACCTGAGATAGCCTTCCGCGACAAGCTGGTCGAGCGCCGTCACGACGGTGAAGCGGGATACGCCGAGGCTCTGCGAGAGAACCCGCGACGACGGGATGCGCATTCCGCCAGGGATCGCGCCCGACAGGATCATCTCCCGCAAGCCGTCATAGAGCTGCAGGTAAAGAGGCCGTGCGCTCTGCGCATCGAGCATCAGGCCATCCAGGCTGGAGCCGTCGATCGTCCGTACCATTGCACCGCCTCACCTTATGGCCGGGCCGTGACAAGTGGACTGGCCGTTTTCGCGTTTTCTGGATATGTATACAGCACTCTTGGCGATTAATATCCATCGCAGAAGCAAATGGCGAGGCAGCGGACGAGCCGCGGCCGAAACCGTTTCGCCCATATCGAGGGACTACCGATGGATGAACTTAGCTATCTTTCCGGCCTGGTTGCGAAAGGCCGGATGTCGCGCCGGGATTTCCTTGGGCGCAGCGCCGCCTTGGGGATCGGCCTTGCGGCGGCGGGGTCGTTGCTGTCGACCGCCGCCAGAGCACAGGGGCCGGTGCGCGGCGGAACGATCAGGCTCGGAATGCAGGGCGGCGCGTCCACCGACACCCTCGATCCGGGCCTTGCAACCAATCAGGTCGCCGCGATCGTCTGCCACCTCTGGGGCGAGACCCTCGTATGGCTGGCGCCGGACGGTTCGCCGATTCCGGTCCTTGCCGAAGGATGGAGCGCTTCGCCCGATGCGAAAACCTGGACCTTCAAGATTCGCAAGGGCGTGCAGTTCCACAACGGCAAGACCCTGACGCCGGAAGATGTGGTCGCGACGCTCGAACGGCATTCGGATGCGAGCGCCAAGTCGGGCGCGCTCGGCGTCCTCAAGGGCGTCGAAACCATCAAGGCGGATGGCGAAACCGTCATCATTACGCTCAAGGAAGCCAATGCCGACATGCCATTCCTGATGAGCGATTATCATCTGGTGATCCAACCTGGCGGCGCGAAGGACAATCCCGAGGCGGCAATCGGCACCGGACCCTACAAGCTCGCCGCCAGCGAGGCGGGCGTGCGCTATAACGCGACCCGGTTCGAAGATTACTGGGACCGCGAAAACGCCGGCTTCGCCGAACAGGTGGAGGTCGTCGTCATCAATGACGCCACTGCACGCATCGCCGCCCTGCAGGGCGGGCAGGTGCACATGATCAACCGGATCGAGCCGAAAACCGTTTCCCTTCTGAAAAACATGCCGAGGGTGACGATCCGGAACATATCCGGCCGTGGCTTTTATCCCTTCAACATGTTCTGCGACACGGCGCCCTTCGACAACAAGGATCTTCGCCTTGCGCTGAAATATGCGATGGACCGCGAGACGATGATCGAGCGTATCCTGCGCGGCTATGGGTCCGTCGGCAACGACACGCCGATCAACAAGGCCTATCCACTTTACGAGGAAATCGAGCAGCGCGCCTACGATCCGGAGAAAGCCGCCTTTCACTTCAAGAAATCGGGACATGACGGCGCGGTCTTGCTGCGCACATCGGAAGTGGCCTTTCCCGGCGCCGTCGATGCGGCGGTGCTGTATCAAGAAAGCGCCAAGAAGGCCGGCATCGCCATCGAGGTCAAACGCGAGCCCGGCGACGGTTACTGGTCGAACGTCTGGAATGTGCAGCCCTTCTCGACCTCCTACTGGGGCGGTCGCCCGACCCAGGACCAGATGTATTCCACCGGCTACATCTCATCTGCGGACTGGAACGACACCCGTTTCAAGAACGAGGCCTTCGACAAGATGGTGGTTGCCGCACGCGCGGAACTGGATGAGACGAAGCGGCGTGCGATGTATCGCGACATGTCGGAGATGATGCGCGACGAAGGCGGCCTGATCGCGCCGATGTTCAACGATTTCATCGACGGCGTCAGCGCGAATATCCAGGGCTGGGTGGACAATCCCGCCGGCGAACTGATGAATGGCGACGCGCCGCTGCGCTGCTGGCTTAGCGCCTGAGCGCGACACCCGGATCGAACGCACCGCCCCCGGGGGCGGTGCTTCACATCATGCCAAGGACCCCAAGATGCCGCTTCGCAACAAACTTCTGCTCATCATTCTCGACGGCCAGCCCTGGCGCAACGCAAGACGGCTGATGGGCAATCTGGAAGGCTGGGTGGAGGCCGGCGAAGCCCGCGTCTGGAAGATGCGCTCGGTTCTGCCCTCGACCTCCGCCTCCTGCTATGCCTCGATCCACACCGGCGTGCCGCCGCAGGTGCATGGCGTGCTTTCGAACGAAACCCTGTTCCGCGTCGAGCAGCCGGACATCTTCTCCGAAGTCGCCATGGCCGGCGGCAGGACGGGCGCCGTGACCCATTCCTTCTGGTCGATTTTCTTCCAGCGCGCGCCCTTCGACATGGTGCGCGACATCGAATATGACGATGCGGAAGGGCCGATCCATCATGGCCGCTTCCACACCATGACGGGCTACAACCACCAGAACCAGATGACGCCCAGCGATCTCGACCTGTTTGCGACGCTGACCATGCTGACCGAGCGCCATGCGATCGACTACGGCATCCTGCATACCTGCACGCTCGACAGCATGGGGCATCGCTATGGCCATGATTGCGCGCAGATGGACCATGCCTGCTTTACCATCGACGCACAGCTTGCGGCCTTCCTGCCGCGCTGGCGCAGAAACGGCTACGAGGTCATCGTCACCGCCGATCACGGCCAGACCAACCGCGGCCACCATGGCGGTCATGACGACGAGATGCAGGACTTCGCCTTCTACTGGTTCGGCGGCGGCGAAGGCCCTCCGGCCGAGACCCTCCTGAACCAGCTTCAAGTCGCACCGACAGTGCTGTCACGCATGGGCGTGGAGCCGCCCGCAAGCATGCAATACAAATCCTTTCTCACCTGAGCGAGTGAAGATGACGGATACGCCTGGTTCGGCTTCGGCACCCGGCTCGACAGTTCGCCGGTCAGGTTGCCGACTCGTCGATGGTGTTCCCACGCCAGTATCGATCGATGATATGCCGACCGTTTCGCAGAATCCGGTCTCCGGTCTCCGGATCGCCTCCAGCGAGCGTTCGCGGATCGCCGCCGCACAGGCGAACGAACAACATCTGCTGGGCTGCGAACGCGAAATAGTCCTGATGCGTCGGCTCGAATTCGAGGCCGGCGGAACGAACCGCCTCCGACGCGCCTGCGGCCGCATCCGCGACCGCCTTTTCGATTGTCTCGAACAGCGCCATCTCGGCCGCCTCCCGTATTTCAAGGAATTTTCGTTGCTCGGGGGATAAAACGGGGCAACGATCGTTCGACATGGGATCTCCGGGGCATTTGGGCGCGGATGCGGACGCATCCTGGCCGATGGCGACGCCAATATGCCACGCCATTCTGGTCAACGCCTATGGCAATCTCCACGCTTTCCAACCTGTCGCGGTTGTCGCCTGCTGGGATAACGACCGTTTCGCCGCCTGTCGCAAGCATCAGCGGAGCGGCGTGACGCCGCCTGCCACACCGGCCAGAATGGTGTCGAACACCGCAATCTCGGCTGCGGAGATCTCATGGGCGCGGTCGGGAAGAATATCGCATCGCAGCCGCGCCCGCGCCCTGGCGAGAGCTTCTGCGGCGCTGGCAAAAGCATCGACCGGGATCCAGGCATCCCTGTCCGAGCCGGTCAGGTAAACCGGCAGGCAATCGAGGTCGGCGAAGGGACGCTCGCAAGCAGGCGTTCCGACACGGCAGCCGGTGAGATTGACCATGGCGCCCTGCCATGGACCATGACGCATCGCATATTCCAGCGCCAGGCAGGCGCCCTGGCTGAAGCCGCCGATGACGAGCGGCGGCGGTTGCGCCGCATTCCGCGGGAGGCGGTCGACCAGGCCGCGAACATGATCGACGGATCGCTGCAGCTGCTCACGGGTGACGTCCGTCAATGCTTCCGTGGCGCGCGCGCCGTACCAGCTGTTGCCGGTCGCACGCGGCAGGATGAAGGCGATGCCCTCAGTCGCGGTCAGCCGGGCGATCACCTGCTCCGCCATGTCCTCGGGCGATTGCGTGCGCCCGTGGATGAAGATGCAGTGGACAAGGGCCTCCCCGGGCGGCGCGCCGAGGAGGAGAGGCGTTTCATGTGTCGGCATCGGTCAGGCTCAGAAGTTGGCCGGTTCCAGTCCGGCGATCAGTTCGTCCCTGCGATGCTCGAACCATGGCGGGAAGACGAGCGTGGAGCCGATCTTGTCGGCGGGTTCATCCAGTGCCCAGCCGCCTTCCACCGACCAGGCGATTTCGAACAGCGCACCGCCCGGCGAGCGGACGTAACAGGATTTGAAGTAGTTGCGGTCCTTCTGATCGGAAACGTCGGTGAAGCCGAGTCCTTCCAGATGCGCCTTCAGCTTGAGCTGGTTTTCCTCGCCGCCGGTGTTGAGCGCCAGATGATGGATGGTGCCGCCTGCAAGCGTCCAGCTCCCCTGCGGACCGCTGGCCTCATGCAGGACCTCGACCACGCTGCTCGGCCCCAACGCATTGGGAACGGAGAACATCAACCCCTCGTCGCTGTCGGCCTCCTTGGTCATCGACATGCCGACGGTCAGGAAATCGTCCATGGCGGTGCGGTCGAACACCGCGATCGCCGCGCCGTAGATGCCCTTGATGCCGTGTTCGGCGGCAACACCCTGGGCCTCGTTGACGATCGGGGGCCGGCCGTCCGCCGGGCTCTCCACCAGTTCGTGCGGGATGCCGCACGGATGCTTGAATGCGACGCGCGTGATGCCGAAGCGTGAAATCGTCGATGCCTCGATTCCCTTGCCGTTCAGACGGTCGACCCAGTAACCGGCCGAACCGACCGGGATCGCCTGCTGGATGATTTTCGACTGGTTGGTGCCGCGCTTGCCGTAGACGGCCGGCTTGCGGAACGGGAAAGTCGTGATGATCGTCGACGCGTCGCCGTTCCTGGAACCGTAATAGAGATGATAGACGGGAATGGTGCCGTCGAACAGCACAGTGCGCTTGACCGAGTAAAGGCCCAACGCTTTCGTGTAGAAATCGTAATCCTCCTGCACGCCATCGGTGCAAAGCGTCAGATGGTGATATCCGCTGACAAGGGCCATCGTTCTCCTCCTTCGAGCAAACCCTGGAACCGGCCGGCTGCAGCTCCTCCACCACAGGCCGGAAACGAAGATCGCCGCCGGGAATGCCGGATGACCCTCGATGGTTCGAACTATAATCGCCGGAGATCGCACCGTTGATGAGAATATTCATGAATGTTATAGCGGAATGCTATGAAGATCGTGGAACATCATCTCGTCCAACTGGCCGCCGTCATCGAAACCGGCGGCGTGACCGAAGCCGCGGCCATGCTGGGCATGACGCAGTCGGCGGTCTCGCGCACCCTGTCCATTCTCGAAAAGCGCATCGGCGAGCCGCTCTTTGTGTCCGGCCGCCGCCCAATGCAGCCGACAGCGCTTGGCGAGCAGCTCGGCCAGCAGGGAAAATCGATTCTCTCGTCCTCCCGCAAGGCGATGGAGATCATCCGCAGTTTCAAATCCGGCTCCTCCGGCCGCGTGCGGATCGGCGGCGTGCCGTTTTTCATGGATGCGGTCGTCTCGCCGATGATCGCCTCCTTCCAGCGCAGCGAGCCTGGCATCATGGTGCACCAGTCCTACGGCAATTATTCCGATCTGGTGGCCGAACTCGATTCCGGCCAGATCGACCTGGCGGTGACGCCGACGGGATCGGTGGATCTGAGTGCGGCCCACCACTTCGAGCCGATCCTGCCGGCGCGCAACGTGCTTGCCTGCGGCGCGGGCCATCCGCTGGTGCGCAAGCGCAGCCTGGCGACCGAGGATATCGTCAACTATCCCTGGGTGGCGCCGCTTCCGGGCTCGCCCCTGGTGCTCGACCTGCACAATATCCTGCTGACGCTCGGTCTTGCGGAAGTATCGGTGCGTTACGCCGGCGGATCGCTGCTCAGCGTGATGAATTACCTGGCCGGCACCGACGCGCTGACCATCCTGCCGCTGTCGGTCGCCTATGCCTTTCGCGGCGAAAGCAAGATCTCCATCATCCCGCTCGATATCCCGCAGCCGGAGCGGGCGCTGGGCATCATGACCCGCAAGAAACCCTATTCGAACCCCGCCGGGCGAAAGTTCCTCGGGCATCTCAGGCGCGAATTCGCCGAATTGCGCCATGTCATCGAAAAATACGAAAGGACGTTCCGCTGGGCGCACGGTCCCTTCATGGCCGACCGGGACAGGGCGGCCTCTCCCTGGTGAAACCGGCGGAGATGCGCCGCCGATTTCTCTCAAGTCTGCTTCAGGCCTTGACGTCCTCGGGCCGCGCCAGCACGAAGTCGTATTCCACCTCCCAGAACCAACCCTCGAATTCCAGCTGCCGGGCGCGCTCGGCGTCGTCCACCCGGCGGAATTCCGCCAGCAGGCTTTCCTTCACACCGAACACGGCATCGGAATTGATGTAGGGATCGTCCGGATCGAAGATATGGGTGGTCAGGGTCTCGAAACCGTCCGCCTTGAGGATGAAATGCAGATGCGCCGGCCGGTAGGGGTGGCGCCCGAGCGCACCGAGCAGCTTGCCGACCGTGCCATCATCCGGGATCAGATAGAATTTCGGCTTGACGGCCCGAAACCAGTAGCGACCGTCGGCGCCGGTGCGGAAGACGCCGCGCAGATTGAAGTCCGGCTGGATGCCCTTCTGCTGGACGTCGTAGAACCCCTCGTCATTCGCCTGCCAGACGTCGAGCACGGCGTCGGCGACCGGCTGTCCCTGCGTGTCGAGGATCCGCCCATGGATGAACATGTCCTCACCCTTGTGGTCGAGGCAGATGTTCGCACCCATCGGCATCTCCGGCGCATCGGCGACGTGGAACGGTCCAAGCACCGTCGATTCCGAGGCGCCGGACGGTTTGCGGTTGTTGATCGCGTCCACCAGCATGGATACGCCGAGCACATCCGACAGGAGGATGAATTCCTGCCGCCATTCATTGCACAAATGGCCGGTTTTCGTCAGGAACATGATGGTCTGGAACCATTCCTCCTGCGTCGGCTCGATTTCCTTGACCGCCTCATGCAGCTTGCGGGTGATGACCTCCATCACCTGCTTCAGACGCGGATCGGCGGCATTTGCGTTGCGGCCGGTGACCACCTCGACCGAATTCTCTTCGGTGAAGAACCCCTTTTCATGTGTTTCCATGGCAAATCCTCACAGGGCCAGAATGGATGTCAGCGCCCGGCGCAGCTCGGCGAGCGGATCGGCGGCGGCGGCTTCGCTGCGCCAGCAGACATGATGGTCGGGCCGCACCAGCACGATGCCGCTGTCGCTGACCTCGCGCTGCCGCGCCCAGTCGCCGTGCAGATCCTGCCAGACCTGGCGCGGGCCGATGACATGCGCGGCAATATCGAGACCCAGCTCGGCGCCGAGCTGCCCTGCCGCCTCGACCCATCCGTGCCCGCCGATGCCGGTCAAAACGGTAAAGCGACCCTTGCCGCACAGGTCGAGCGTCGAGAGCCTGCTGCCGTCCTGCGCAAACAGCCAGGCATGCGGCAGGCGCGCGCCCGGCCATGTCGTCGGCTGATAATGCAACTCGGCATCCTTTTCGAAGGCCGGCGCCGGCTGACCGCCGGTCACGACCGCGTCGGAGACATAACGCTGGTTCATCTCGACGCCATGGGCGTCGAATTCATAGACCTTGGCGGCAATCGCCTTGCGGATGGCGGCGCGTTGCTCCTCGGCGGCCGGGGTGTCGTCGCAGCGTGCATCCATGTTCTGCTGCATCTTCACCGGGTCGATGGAATCGAGCAGGCCGAGCGCCTTGAAGATGGGGCCGAATTCCTCGATCGACTTGTTGGCGCGGGTGACGATCTGCTTGGCCACGGGGGCGCGCTCCTGCTGGTAGCTGTCCAGCAGGCGGGGTCCCGCCTTGCCCTTCAGCACGAGGGAAAGCTTCCATGCAAGGTTGAAGGCATCCTGGATCGAGGTGTTGGAGCCAAGCCCGTTCGATGGCGGATGGCGATGCGTGGCGTCGCCCATGCAGAAGACACGGCCGCTCTGCATCGTCGTCGCATACATGTTGTTGACCGTCCAGGTGGAGACAGACTGGATCTCGACCGGCAGGTCCGGTTCGCCGACCAGATCGCGCACCACCTTGGTGGCGAAAGCCGTATCGACCTCGGGCGCCGGCTGGTTGATGTCATAGCCCCAGACGATCAGCCATTCGTTCCACGGCCGCACCATGCGCACCAGCCCCATGCCGATGCCGCCGACATCCGCGCCCGGCTGCACCACCCAATAGAGTACGGAAGGACGATGGGCGACATATCGGGTCAGGTCGGCCTTGAACAGGATGTTCATCGATCCCCCGACCCCCATCCGTCCCTCGAAGCTCAGGCCGGCATCCTCGGCGACCTTGGAGTTGCCGCCGTCGGCGCCGATCAGATATTTCGAGCGGATCGTCAGCTCCCGGCCCGTCAGCCGGTCGCGGCAGGTGGTGGTGACCCCGTCCTCATCCTGGCGGTGGCTCAGATATTCGGTCGACATGCGCGCCTGCGTGCCGCGCGAACAGGCGGTCTTGAACAAGAGCGGCTCCATGAAGGTCTGTGGCAGGTCGTTCATGTGCGACGGCGACGAGAGCTGGTGCTCGGCGCGGCTGAGCGGATGCATGCCCCAGCTTTTCATGCGGCCGATCTCCTCTCCGGCCAGCGAGGTGCAGAAGACGTTTTCGCCCATCAGTTCCTGGTGGGTGGCGAAGAGATAGGCTTCGTCCTCCACATCGCGGCCGAGATCGCGCAGCACCTCCATGGTGCGCTGGTTGGTGATATGGGCGCGCGGCGTATTGGCCAGCCAGCGATAGCGGTTGATCGCCATGTTCTCGATGCCGTAGCTGGCCAGCAACGCTGCGCAGGCCGAACCGGCCGGGCCGGTTCCGATGATGAGAACGTCAGTTTCGATGTCAGCCATGCGGCACTCCCTTGATCGTCTGTGCGTTGTGTGTGCCCGTCAGGATGCGACGGACAGGAAAAAGCTGAATTCCGGTACGGTTGGCAAAAAGGCCCCACAGGCCGCTGGGGGCGAAAAGCATGATGACGATGCCTATGAGGCCCAGGATCAGCAGATACCATGAGCCGTAATCGGCGAGCAGGTTGCGAAGGACGAAGAAGACGACGACGCCGACGATGGGACCCTCGATCGTCCCGATGCCGCCGATCACCACGATGAAAATGACATAGGCCGTCCAGTCGGGAACGGAGAAGGCGGCGTCGGGCGAGATGCGGGCCTTCTGGACATAGATCAGCGCGCCGGTCAGCCCCGTCACCAGGGCGACGACCAGATAGACGAAGGACTTGATGCGGAGCGGATCGACCCCGATCGAACGGGCCGCCTCGCGATTGTCGCGAACCGCCGCAAGGCCCAGCCCGTGCCGCGAGCGCAGGAGCCCGTAGATCAGCCCGACCGTGGCGACGGCCAGCAGCAGCGCCAGCCAGTAGCAGACGATATCGGTCGCCTGCGCGGCGCGTACCCCCAGCCAGTCGGCGACGAGGCGCACGCCGGCCATATCCCGCGTCGCCCCGGAGGGCAGCGAGGTGCCGGTGCCGCCGCCGAGCGCCTTCCATTGCGCCAAAGACAGGCGCACCACCTCGGCGATCACCCAGGTGCCGACCGCGAAATAGGCGCCCTCGAGGCGGAAGACGAAGAAAGCGGTGGGTACGGCCAGCGCCGCCGCCGCCAGTCCGCCGATCAGAATGCCGGCAAGCGGGTCGAGGCCGAGCAGGCTGACGGCGGCGAACATGGCATAGGCGCCGAAGCCGACGAAGGCCTGCTGCCCGACGGAGACGAGGCCGGCATAGCCCGCCAGCAGGTTCCAGCCCTGCGCCAGCACCAGCATGGTGAGAATGAAAAACAGATCCTGAAGCACGGCGCGCGTGGCGAAAAACGGAACAGCGAAGGCCAGCGCGACGACGACCAGCGCGACCGCGGCCGAGACGGAAGAGGCGCGCGTGCGCATGGAAACGGTCCAGGCCGGGGATGGCAGCGTGTGATCGTTCATCTTAATCCACCGCCCTTGGGAAAAGCCCGCGCGGGCGGGCGAGCAGAACCAGAAGAAATGCGACATGGCCTGCGAGAATCTGCCATTCGGGATTGATCGCCGCGCCGATCGTCTGCGACACGCCGAGAATGATACCGCCGGCAAGCGTGCCCCAGAACGACCCCAGGCCGCCGATGATCACCGCCTCGAAGGCATAGATCAGCCGGGCCGGGCCCATGGTCGGATCGAAATTGGCGCGCGTGCCGAGATAGAGCGCGGCGATGGTGACCACCATCATCGCCAGCCCGGTCGCGGTCGCGAAGATGCGATCGGCGCGGATGCCCATCAGGCCGGCGGTGGCGCGGTCGTCGGAGGTGGCGCGGAAGGCGCGCCCGAGATCTGTGTGGTAGAAGATCAGGTTGAGCGCGACGATGACGCCGATAGCGGAGAGAAACGTCAGGAGCGGCATCGTGCCGACGCTGACCGGACCGAATTGCAGCGAGGCGGTTTCCAGCGCGCCGGCCGGGATGCGGCGGCTATCGGCGGAAAAGCCTTCGAGCAGGCCGTTCTGAATGACGATCGACAGCCCGAAGGTGACGAGCAGAGGCGGCAGGATATCCTTGCCCAGCGTGCGGTTGAGAACGACGAACTGCAGGGCCCAGCCGAAGGCGAACATCGCCGGCAGGGCAAGCGCCGCCGCCACGAAGGGACTGAGGCCCAGCGCCGAGGCGAGAAGCAGGACGAGGAAGGCGGCAAGCACGATCAGATCGCCATGGGCAAGATTGACGAGCCGCATGATGCCGAAGACGAGGCCGAGGCCGGCGGCGAACAGCGCGTAGAGACCGCCAAGCAGCACGCCCTGAACGATAGTATCGAGCCAGTTCATGTCGTGTGCGCTCCAAAATAGGCTGCATGAATGGCATCGCGCGTCAGCGACGACGGCGTGCCGGTGAGCGTCACGCGCCCTTCCATCAGGCAATAGACCCGGTCGGCGACCGCTAGCGCCTGGCCGATATCCTGCTCGACGACGACGATCGAGGCGCCGCCGGCGCGAATCTTCGGAAAGGCCGCGTAGATGTCCCGGATCACGACCGGCGCGAGACCGAGGCTGATTTCGTCGCACAGGAGGATGCGCGGATTGGACATCAGCGCCCGGCCGATGGCCACCATCTGCTGCTGGCCGCCTGACAACGCCGTGGCGGGGCTGTCGCGGCGCTCTTTCAGCACCGGAAAGAGATCGTAGATCGTGTCGAGCGTCCAGACCCGGCCGCTGCGGCCATAGCATCCGACCAGCAGGTTTTCCTCCACCGAAAGCGAGGGAAACAGCTTGCGACCCTCCGGAACCATGGCGATGCCGAGCCGGACGATGTCCGGAGCGGCAAGGGCGCCGATCCCGCGTCCTTCGAAGCGGATCTGATCGGCGCTATTGGCGATCAGCCCGCAGATCGAGCGCATCAGCGTCGACTTTCCGGCGCCGTTCGCCCCGATGACGGCGAGGGTCTCCCCCTCCTCCAGCCGCAGGTCGACGCCGAACAGCGCCTGGAAATCGCCGTAAAAGGCGGTCAGGCCTTGGGTTTCCAGCAGGCTCATCACACTTCGATCCCGAGATAGATTTCGCGCACCGCCCTGGACTCCATGATGTCCCCCGGCTGGCCGATGCCGATCACCTTGCCGAAATGCAGGACGAGCAGACGGTCGACGACGGAGGTCAGCGCATGCAGCACATGTTCGACCCAGATGATCGAGACGCCGCGGCGATGAACGGCCCGGATCGTTTCCACCAGTTCGTAACATTCGCCCTCGGTCAGGCCGCCGGCGATCTCATCGAGCAGCAGCAGCCGGGGATCGGTCGCAAGGGCGCGCGCAAGCTCCAGGCGCTTGCGCTGCAGCAGGCCGAGGCTGCCGGCAAGCTGGTTTGCCCGCCCGATCAGCCCGGTTGCGACGAGAATGTCGGCGCAGTAACCGCCGACATCGGATTCGGCCCGGCGCGATCCGAAGGCGGCGGCCACCAGCAGGTTTTCAAGGACGGTCAGCTTTTCGAAAGGCTGCGGTATCTGGAAGGTGCGGCCGATGCCGGCAAGGCAGCGCGCCATCGGCGCCTGCCGGGTGATATCGGCGCCATCGAAGGCAATCGTGCCGGAATCGGCGTGGAAGTTGCCGGTGATCAGGTTGAACAGCGTCGATTTTCCCGCCCCGTTCGGGCCAATGACGCCAAGCGCTTCGCCCTTTTCCAGCGCAAAGCTCACCTGATCGGCAACTTTCAGGGCGCCGAAGCTCTTCGAAACCGTGTCGAGCGCAAGTATGGGCATTCCGATCCTCCTCACCGGGGCTGTCTTCCCTCGTGGCGTGACGCGGCGCGAGCCTCGTCACGCCCCCGGTCCCGTCAGGCGATGGCTTCCATCTTGCCGCCGGTCGGAATGGCCGGGGCCGTCTGGTTGTCGGTGATGACGAGGTCGTAGCCGCCGCCCTCCTTCAACCGCCACTGGCCGCCGACCAGCGGCGTCTTGGCGACGTTCCTGGCGGCGAAAGGCGGAAGATTGGCGCCGTCCCAGGCCACCGGCCCGACGATGGTGTCGAGTTTCGTGGCGGCGATCGCGGCGATCACCGCCTGTGCATCCGTGGGATCGGCCCGTTTCATGACATCGACGGCCAGTTCGAACAGGGCGTGGACGAAGCCGATCGGCTGCGTCCAGGGCCGGCCCGTCGCCTTGGTGAACCCTTCGGCGAGCGCTGCCGCGCTGTCACCCGTCAGCGACGACTTGAAGGGATGGCTGGCCGACCACCAGACCTCGCAGGACAGGTTGTGACCGTTCCTGCCCAGCGCTTCCACCGATTGCGGGAAGAGGATGGCCTTGCCGATCGAGGCGATCCTGGGCTTGAAGCCCTGCTGCTGCGCCTGGTTCCAGAAGGTGGTGAAATCCGGCGGGATCATCACGCCGGTGACGATCTCGCAACCGCCGGATTTGAACGTGTTGATCTGGGCGGAGAAATCGTCGGTCAGATTCTGGTAGCGGCCCGGATCGGTCAGCGCATAACCGCCCTTGTCGAGCACCGGCGGAAAACCGACCGTCTTGTCGCCCCAGGCATTGCCGTCGCCGTCATTGGGAAACAGTCCGCCGACCTTCTTGTTGGTTTCGAGTTGACCCCACATATTGGTATAGACGGCGATGACGTCTTCCAGCCCCCAGAAGAAATGGAAGACGCTGTTGAAGGGTTTCCACGACGACGGATCGCCGGGATTGGCCTGCTGGCCGATGAACCAGGGTTGCCAGGGGGCGGCCGTCGAGATGCAGGGCACTTCCTCCGCCTCGCAGGTCGTGGCCACCGGATTGGTGGTCTCCGGCGTGGAGGCGACGAGCATGAGATGCACCTCGTCGTCGACGATCAATTGCTTGGCGACTTCCGCAGCGCGGTTCGGATTGGACTGACTGTCCTTGACGATCACCTCGAATTCGAGGCCGGCGGCCTTGGTGGCGGCCATGAAGCCGTCGACGATGAACTTGTCGGCCTCGGCGAAGGCTGCAAGCGGTCCGGTCTGCGGGCTGACATAGCCGAGCTTGATCGCGCCGCCCCTGGCAAGCGCCGGCATGGATAGGCCGGATGTCGTCGCCAACGCCCCGGTGGCGGCGGCGGCCTTGATGAAATCGCGTCTCGTGAACATGAAATTTCCTCCTCCCAAAGAAAATCAGTACGGCGGTCGATGTCCCGCCCAGGCATTCTGCAGCAGCGAACGGATGGATGCGCGCTCGACGGAACGCGGGTTCCAATAGGGATTCTTCGTGGCGATGTCTGCGGCGCGATCGAGGTCTGCCTCGCTCAGGCCGAGATCCTTCAGCGCCATCGGCGCTCCGATGGACTGCGCGAAATCATACAATGCCTGGCCGGGCGTACCGCCGAAGATCTCGCCGACGGGCGCCATCGCTTCCGGCACGGCTTCGGCATTGAAACCGATCGTATGCGCAAGCATGATCGAATGCGTCTCGGCATGCGGCGTGTCGAAGCTACCGCCGAGCGTATGGCAGAGCTTGTGATGCAGCGACATGGTGATCTGGCCGAGCACCGTGCCGCAAAGCCAGGCGCCGTACAGGGCCTTTTCGCGAGCGGTGGCGTCCCCCGGATTGCCGACGATGGCCGGCAGCGCCTGTCGCAAGGCGCGCATGCCCTCGATCGCCATCATCGTGGTGATCGGGTTGCGATCGGGGGCGTAGAGGCCCTCGGCCGCATGCGCGATAGCGTTCAGGCCGCTGGTGACGCTCATGCCGACCGGAAGGCCCAGCGTCAGGTCCGGATCGTAGATCACCACCTCTGGCAGAACCTTGGGGCTGCGCAGGGTCGCCTTCACGCCGTTTTCGGTCTGGCCGAGGATGGGCGTGACCTCCGAGCCCGCATAGGTCGTCGGCACGACGATCTGGGCGATGTCCGTGCGCAATGCCATGGCCTTGCCGAGACCGGTCGTGGAGCCGCCGCCGAGCGAAACCACGCAATCGGCCTGCAGCGCGTCGGCCCTGGCTACCGCCCGCTCGCTCACCTCCACCGGCGTATGCATCGTCGCATCGGTGAAGACGCCTGCGGAAAGAGCGCCCAGGCGCTGCGACAGAGCCTCGGCATCACCGGCCTGATGCGGAGTTGACAGCACCAGGACGCGCCGGCAGCCGAGCGTCTCGACCCATTTGCCGACCTCGGCGCTCGTGCCGCGCCCGAAAACGATGCGTGCGGCGCTGCCCTGGTAGGAGAATGTCATCGTCATGTCGCCAGCCTTTCCTTTTTTGCCCGAACCATCACGAAGGTGAAATCCAGCGACCAGCGCTGCCCGCTCTCATCGGCCTTGAATTCGCCGATCAGATCCTGCTTGACGCCGAACAGGGCATCTTCGCTCAAATGCGGGTCGCTGCCGTCGTAGACATGGGTGCTGATGGTTTCGAAGCCTTCTGCCTTGATGAGGAAATGCAGGTGCGCCGGGCGACGCAAGGGAAAACCGATGCTGCCGAGCATGCGCCCGACCGGACCGTCGCAAGGCACGGCATAGCCCCCCGGGCGCACCGTCCGGTAATGGAAACCGCCGCCGGCATCCGTGCAGAAAACGCCACGCAGGTTGAATTCCGGCTGCTGGTCCGGCTGCTGGTTCTCGTAGAAACCTTCGCCGTTCGCCTGCCATGTCTCGACGGTCGCGCCGGCGATGGGATCGCCGTCGAGATCGAGCACCCGGCCCTTCACGTCGAGAGGAACGCCGACGCCATCGAGGCAGATGTCGGCGCCGAGCGGCAGCCGCGGCGCGTCTGCGCGGTAGAAGGGGCCGCGCACCGTGTTCGGCGTCGCCCCCTTGGGACGGCGCGTGTTAATCTCCTCGATGAGAGCGCTGACGCCCAGGAGATCGGAAAGCAACACCCATTCCTGACGCCGGTCGTCGCTGGCATGGCCGACATCGGTCAGGAATTCCAACGCCTTGCGCCAATCGGCCGCCGAGGGCCGTGCTTCGCGGATCAGGCTGTGCAAATGCTCGACAAGGGAAATCATGAATGCCGGCAGCCGCCCGGCCTCGGCATGCTTTCTGAGCCGCTCCGCCACCAGCCGCGCGGAATTGCCCTCGCTGAACGATATGTCTGCCATGTTTCCTCCGATGACGCCAATCTAGCAGGCGGGAATTGGGCGCTTGATAATTTTTTTCCCAGTTAATATGCATTATTGCTATGAAGATCGACGAGCGACATCTGGTGCAACTGGCGGCGGTGGTCCAGGCGGGGGGCGTGACCGAGGGCGCGATGATGCTCGGCCTGACGCAGCCCGCCGTATCGCGCACTCTCGCCGCGCTGGAAAAGCGGCTGGGCGAGCCGCTGTTCATCCGCGGACGCCGGCCTCTGCAACCGACGCCGCTTGGCCGGGCGCTGGCGGATCATGGCCAGGCGATGCTCAACGCCTCGCGCAAGGCATCCGCCCTTGTCGAGGGGTTTCGCCATGGCCGCACCGGCCTCGTTCGCGTAGGCGGCACGCCGTTCTTCATGGATGCGCTGATCGCCGGCATGGTCGCCGGGTTTCAGAACGCATTTCCCGATGTGCGCATCGAACAGAGCTACGGCTATCTGCCGGAGCTTCGCGCCGCCATCGTCGCCGACCGGATCGACCTCGCCATCTGCCCGATCGACATGTTGGACGAAGGGTCGGGCATGCGCTTCCAGGAACTGCTTCCCGGCCGTAACGTCGTGGCCTGCCGCATCACCCATCCCCTGCTGCTCAAGCGCAGGCTCAACGGTCCGGAATTGCTGGACTATCCGTGGATCGCGCCACCGCCGGGCAGCCCGCTGCTGGCCGACCTGCGCAGCCTCGTGCTGTCGCTTGGCGCCACCGAAACCAAGATCCGCTATGCCGGCGGATCGCTGACCAGCGCCATCAACTACATGAAGGCAAGCGATGCGTTGACGATCCTGCCCCATAGCGTGGTTTTCGCCTACCGCAACGACAAGGCCATCACCGCCTTGCCCGTCAACATTCCCCATCCCGAGCGTGCGCTCGGCCTGCTGCAGCGCACCGAGGATCTGAGCGCCCCGGCGACGGAGGCGTTTGCCGCCCATATCCGCAAAAGCTTCGAAAACCTGACGCATCTGATCAAGCGCCATGAACAATCGGTGATCTGGGGCCTGTGAAGCCGGCGACGATCGCCGGCCCGTGCATCAGAAGGTAGCCGAATCGTCGGGCCACAGCAGGATCGGCGCGCGACCGCCGCCGCTGACCGGCCGAAGCCTATGCCAGCCGCGATTGGCGTAGACCAGCGCCTCGTCTTCCCGCGTCTCGTGGGAATGGGCCGAAACCTCCAGCAGTTCCGCAGTGACGAGGCAGGCTCCCGGCGCTTCCAGACGACCGCGGATGACGGCCCGGAACCGCAGATCCACCTGCGGATAATAGGGCTCGCCGCCCGCAAGCCTTGCCCATTCCACCTCGGAGCCGAACCGGTCCTTGCCGCTGGTCGCGCAGAGCCGCGCCAACTCCATGTCGGCCCGGCGCACGAAATGCACCACGACGGAGCCGGCGCGCCGGACCGCCCGCGCGCTCGCGGAATGATCCGACAGCGAAAAGGCGATGGTCGGCGGAGAGACGCTGACCGAGATCAGCGAACTGACCGTCAACGCCACCGGTCCGTCGCCCGGATCGGCGGTGATGATCGCCACGCCGGACGGGTGGTGGCGGAAGGCCGCGAGGAAGGCGGCGGCCACGTCGGGTGGCGAAGCCGCCGCATCGCCACCCTGTGTCCCGCCGCTGCGGTTCGAGGCCACGGTCACTTCTTCTCGACCAGATCGTAGAACTGCCAGCTGCGCGCACTCCAGAGGCCGGCGATTTCGCGGCCGGCGGCGCCGACGATGTTCGGGTTGATGGTGAAATGGTTGGCGGCCGTCAGCATTTCGCGGTAGGTGCGCTGCATGACGCCCTTGCGCAGCGATGCCCCGCCAGCGGCGCGATAGACGAACTGGCAGGCATCGACCCCGGCTTCATGCACCTCGGACTTGGCCAGATGCACCATGCTGATCTGGCGCGTCGAGACCCGGTTGCCGGCCTCGATCGACGCCTCGATGTCGCGCCAGACCTCGAACAGGAAGGCGCGGGCGGCGCGCACGCGCGCTTCGGCGCGGCCGTAGTCGAACCAGAACTTGTCGCTTTCGCCGAGAAGGCCGGCGCGCCCCGTCTTGGTCACCGCATATCTGGCCATCTCGTCGAGGATGCGCCGCGAGGCGCCGATCGCCCAGCCGGAATGGCCGATGGCGGCGAGGCCGACGACGCCGAGGCTGAAGAATTCCTTCTGGCGCTGCGGTTCGGCCGTCAGGATCGGAAAGACCATGTCATCGGGGATGAACACGTCGTTGGCGGCGTAATCGATGCTGCCGGTGCCTTGCAGGCCGAGCACTTCCCAATTGCCGAGAAGGTCGTGATCCTCGACCGGCGCATGGGCGCACAGCACGATCACATCGCCGTTTTCGTCCTTGGCCGGCTGGCCGCCGCCGTCGTCGAGCAGGGCCGCCGTATGGGTGTAGGTCGCGTGATAGATGCCGCTGGCATAGGCCCACTTGCCATTCAGGCGATAGCCACCCTCGACCTTCTTCAGCATGCCCGTGGGCGTGCCCTGGCCGGAAAAGCGGTTTTCATGGCCGGGGCCGAAAAGGCGTGAGATCGCGCTGTCCGGAAGGAAGGCGGCTGACATGGCGCCGATGCAGGCATGCACCATCGAAACCCAGCCGGCGGCGCCGCTGTGATAGGTGATCGCCTCGATGAGCTGCAGCCCCTGCGTCGGCGAGAGCTGCGCCCCGCCCAGGGCCTCGGCGGCGAAGATATGCGACATCCTCAGCGGCTTCAGGGCCTCGAAGGTCGCTTCGTCGAGCTTTCCGAGCTTTTCGGTGTCGCCGGCATGCTCCTCCAGGATCGGCCCGATCTGGCGAACCTGTTCCATCAGCCCGGCGAAATCCGTTGTGGTGCCCCAATAGGCGGATGTGTGTTTGATCGGTGCGTTCATCTCTGTTCCTCCTTGATGGATCGATCGATGGACAGGGCGGCTGCCTCTGCGGTGCGCCTCGTCGTGTCTTCGGCAGTTTCGCGGCTCTCCTCAGCCGGCCAGGAAATCGCCGATCGCGGTCACGATGCGGGGATCCTCCTGCATGGCGAGATGCCCGACCTCCTCGACCATCAGCAGGCGGGCGTGGGGAATGGCTGCAACCCAAAGCGGCGCCTGCGAGGCCGGCAGCATCCGGTCCTTCTCACCCCAGACGACCAGCGTTTCGTTGGGAATTCGGCTCAGCCAGCGCCCGAGATTGGGGTGACCCATGCCATGGACCTTGAGAATATTGCCGAGGGCGGGGCCTTCCTTCTCGCGTGCCGCGACGAAGTCCTCCACGGAAGCGCATTCCGCGCCGCCGGGAAAATAGCGCGCCGCCACCTCGGCCCTGTGGGCGAGATAGGCGGGAAACGCGTCCGGCGCGATCGACGACAGGGCGGCGCCGGGATGGTCTGGATGGTTGAGACCGGCCGGCGCGTTCAGCACCAGACGGTTAAACCGTTCGCCCGCGACGACAGCCATCTCCGCCGCCATCCAGCCGCCCATCGAGTGGCCGACGAGATGCGGCCGGTCGAGACCGAGCGCCGAGATCAGCCGCAGATTGTGGACGATGATGTCCTGCATGCCGTTGACATGTGGTGCCTCCGCGCTTTCGCCGAAGCCGGGGTGGAAAGGCAGGTATACCCGGAAACGGTCCGCCAGCCCTCTCGCCCAGTCATGCCCCTCGATGGTCGCCGCGCCGTGCAGGGCAAGCACGGCAGGCCCCTCGCCGATCGCTTTGACGACGGTGGAAACGCCGTCGATATCCAGAGTCAGGGTTTCGAAATCCATGGTCTTCTCCTTGCAGATCGTTGCATCAGCCGGCCGCGGGCGTGATCAGCACCTTGCATTGCGTGGTGCGCCGGCGCAGCGCTTCGAAAGTCGCGGGAACGTCGGGCAGATCGATTTTCGCGGTGATCAGCGCCTGGGGGCGATAGCGGCCGGGACCCAGCGCATCGAGCGCCATCTCGAATTCCGCCATGTTGAAGAACACGGCGAAGATCAGCCGGATTTCCTTCGACAGCGCCGCGAAGGGATCCCAGTCGTCGCCGCCGACGCACAGGCCGACGCCGACCACCGTGCCATGGACGCGCACCAGGCGGCAGGCCGCGTCGATCAGCCCCCGCTTGCCGACGCATTCGAACACGATATCCGGCGCCCCCTCGGCCAGACGCGCAAATTCGGCGCCGAGATCCGGCCCGGAGAGTGCGAAGCCGGTGGCGCCGACCGCGGCGGCGCGCGCCTCCTGGTGCCGGTTGAGATCGGCGACGATGACATGGCCGGCGCCCAGCCGCCGCGCCCAGAAAGCGACGAGAAGGCCGATCGGCCCCGCGCCGAGGATCAGGACCCGGTCGCCCGGCTTCAAACCCGAGCGGATGACCGCATGCAGGCCGACGGCCACCGGCTCGGCGAGGGCGCCCTCCTCGGTCGGAAGGTCGTCCGGCAGGCGTCGGCACTGGCGGGCGGCAACCGTGGTGAGTTCGGCATAGCCGCCGCCGATCAATTGCATCTGTGCGCACCAGGCGGGCTCTCCGCTGCGGCAGCTGGCGCAATGGCCGCAGCCGCGCATCGGCGCCACGGCGACGCGATCGCCCGGCTGGAGATCGTCGCCCGCCTCGCCGCAGCGCACCACCTCCCCGGCGAATTCGTGGCCGAGCACGCCAAGCCGCGCCAGGCCGAAGGTCTGCGGATCCTCGGTCATGTGCAGGTCGGAACCGCAAATGCCGCAGGCGGCGATGCGGATCAGCACCTCGTCGGGGGCGGGTTGCGGCTGCTGGATGTCGTCGATCATCAGCGGCAGGCCGACCGCATCGAAAAGAGCCGCTTTCATCGCTTGTCCTCCACGAGAATGCGCCGGGTCGGAAACCAAGGGGCATCCACCCTCCTGCAGATCAGTCCCCAGATGCCGCCGCGGGCAAACAGCGCCATGAACAGGGTGAGCAGGCCGAGAACGACGAGATAGGTGGCGCCGTATTCGCCGAACCAGCGGTCGGCGAAGAAATAGATCAGCGCACCGATGATGACCCCTTCGAGCGAGCCGAGGCCGCCGACCATGACGATGAAGATGGCGATATTGGCCCAGTTCGGATCATAGGCGGAGGGCGGGGTGATGCGCAGCTGCGCCATGAAGTAGATGGCGCCGGCAAGACCCGTTCCGGCTGCGGCCGCGACCCAGATGAGGAAGCGGAGCCGGCCGACGGCGACGCCCTGACTGGCGGCGGCGACCGGATTGTCGCGCAGCGCGATCAGCGCCAGCCCATAGCGCGAGCGCAGCAGCCAATAGCTGCCGCCGACGGTGACGAGCAGCATGAGGGCGCAGAGAATGCTGACTCCGACGGCCCGCTCCGTCGCGGAATAGCTTGCCATGACCCGCAGGCTCATGCCGGCGCCGGCATTCACATAGCCGAAGACCGACGTCGCAAGCCGCATCACCTCGGCGATCACCCAGGTGCCGATCGCGAAATACGGCCCGTCCAGCCGGTGCAGGAGCCCGTAGGTGGGAATCGCCAGAAGCACGGGCGCGATCATCGCCAGCACGACGGCGACGAAGGGATTGAGGCCCCAGAGTTGGGCCATGATGAACAGGGCATAGGCGGCCACGCCGACAAAGGCCTGCTGGCCGACCGAGACGATGCCGGCATACCCGGCCAGCAGGTTCCACATCTGGGCGACGGCGATGTAACAGCACAGTTCCACGACATCGCGGATCTGCCCTTGCGTCGCCCAGAGCGGCATAGAGGCGATACCGCCGAGAGCGGCGAGGGAAACGACGGCCGCGACGATGCTCGAGGCCGTGCGGCGCTGGACCCGGACGGCGGGTGGATCGAACAGATCGGCAGCGGATACGGCGGATGCGTCTGTCAAAGCCTCAATCCTTTCCGAGAAGACCCTGCGGCCGCAGGGCGAGAATGAGGAGGAAAACGAGGTGCCCGGCAAGGATCCCGAAGCCGGGATCGATGCGGAAACCGATCGACTGGCTGACGCCGAGCACCATGGCCCCGAAAAATGCCCCCCAGATCGAACCCATGCCGCCGATGATCACGGCCTCGAAGGCATAGATGAGCTGAAAGGCGCCATCGGCCGGCGCCACCGTCGCCCGCATCGACTGGAAGACGGCGGCGAAACCGAGGATCGCCACCGCGACGGCGGTCGCGCCCGCATACGCGGCCTTCGGATCGACCCCGGTCAGCGCGGCGGCCTCGACATCGGCCGAAGCCGCCCGCAGCGCCCGGCCGAAGCGGGTATAGCGCAAGGTCGCGTCGAGCCCGCCCGTCAGCGCCGTCGCAGTGACGAGCACGATCACCGGCAGCACGCCGACATACAGCGTCCCGAACTGGTATGAGGCCTGGGCAAGGCCGCCGGCGTGCAGCGAGCGTGTATCGGCCGACCAGACTTGCAGCATGGCGTTCTGCAGCGCCACCGACAGGCCGAAGGTGGCGATCAGCGACGGCAGCGGATCGGCGCCGACGACCCGGTTGAGAATCAGCCGCTGCAGAAGCAGGCCGAGGATCGCCCCGAGCGCGACCAGCGCGACCAGAACCGACCAGGGGCTCAGGGAAAAAGCCGATGCGATGCTGATGCCGGTAAGCGCCAGCAGGATCATCAGATCGCCATGGGTGATGTTGACGATGCGCATGACGCCGAACATCAGCGCCATGCCGAGCGCGTACTGGGCGTAGAGACCGCCGAGCAATATGCCCTGGACGATGCCGTCAAGCCACTGCATGAACGCCTCCGAAATACGCCTCGCCGATCGCCTCGCGCGAGATCTGCGCCGAAACCCCCGTCAGACTGACGCGGCCCTCGAGCATGCAATAGAGCCGGTCGGACGACGAACGCGCCAGGCCGACATCCTGCTCGACCAGCACGATGGCGGTGCCGCCGGAGGATATGGAGGGAATCGACTGATAGATTTCCCGGACGACCTTGGGCGCCAGGCCGAGACTGATCTCGTCGCAGAGAAGCAGGCGCGGCTGGTTGAGCAGCGCGCGGGCGATCGCCACCATCTGCTGCTGCCCGCCCGACAGCGATTGAACCGGGACCGCCTGCTTGTCGCGCAGGATGGGAAACAGGTCGTAGACCCTTTCGAGCGTCCAGGGCGTCCCTTTCGGCGCGGCCGCATGATCGATCGCCACCTTGAGATTGTCGAGGACCGACATGCCGGCGAAGAGGCGCCGTCCCTCGGGCACGATCGCGACGCCGGAGGCGACCATGCGGTTCGGCCTGTGACCGCCGACCGGCCGTCCCTCGAGACGAACCATGTCCGGGGCCACGCGCAACAGGCCCATGATGGATTTCAGCAGGGTGGATTTTCCCGCCCCGTTCGCGCCGATCAGGGCCACGACCTCGCCGTGGCCGATCTCGAAATCGATGCCGTAGAGCGCCTGGAAATCGCCGTAGCGCGCCACCAGGCCATGCGTGGACAAAAGCGTGTCGCTCATCCCTCGATCCCCATGTAAACCCGCCTGACTTCCGCATCCTGGATCACGTCGGCAGGGGCGCCCTCGGCGATCTTCTCGCCGAAATTCAGGACCATCATCCGATCCGCGACCGCGAGCAGCGCATGCAGCACATGCTCGATCCAGACGATGGTGATGCCGCGATCGCGGATGCGGCGGATGAGCTTGACGAGCGCCTGGCCCTCCTCGTCGGTGAGGCCGCCGGCGATCTCGTCGAGCAGCAGCAGTTTCGGCGCCGATGCCAGCGCGCGCGCCAGTTCCAGCCGCTTGCGGTCGAGAAGCGTCAGCGAGCCGGCAGACCGGTTCGCCTTGTCGATGAGTTCGCAATCGCGCAGGATCTGTGCGCAGAAGGAATAGCTTTCAGCTTCCGTCTTGCCGCCGCCGAACGAGGCGGCGACGAGCAGATTCTCGAAGGTGGTCATGCCGACATAGGGGCGCGGGATCTGATAGGTGCGGCCGATGCCGATCCGGCAGCGCCGGTTGGACGGCTGGCCGACCAGCGACTGGCCGTCGAATATCAGTTCGCCGCCGTCGATGCGCAGGTCGCCGCTGACGAGATTGAACAGCGTCGTCTTACCCGCGCCGTTCGGTCCCAATATCCCAAGTACCTCGCCGGCGCGAACGTCGAAGCTGACATCCTGCACGACGCGAAGCGCGCCAAAGGCTTTGTTCAGCCCCCTGGCTTCCAGAAGAATGCTGTTTGCCATGCTCCTCCGTTCCCCTTGCAACTGCCGGCGCGGCTTTCTTGATTGCCGCTGCCGGCCGATCAGTGTCGCCGGCTCGATGCGTCGAGCAAGGCGCTTGCGGCGACCTCGTCAGGCCGCCGACCAGGGCATGATCTTCATCTTCTGTTCGGGTTCGAAGAGCTTGCTGACGGCATTGTCGACGATCTTCAGGTCATAAGGCCATTTCTCGCCCTTGACCCACTGCCCGCCGAAGATGGGTGTGGTCGAGACGTTCTTGTGCGGACCGGAAGAAAAATCGACCGGACCGACGACGGTCTGGAGCTTGGTCGCCACGAGAGCGTCGCGAATGGAGCCGCGATCCAACGGGTTGGAGGCGCGCTTCAACACATCGAGCGCGACCTCGAAGAGCGCGTGGCTGTACCCCAGCGGCTGCGTCCACTGCTTCTTGGTTTCGCCTTCCCATCGATCGGCGATCTCGCGGCTCGTCGAGCCGTCGATCGTGGACTTGAACGGGAATGCCGGCGTCCACCACACTTCCGAGGACATGCCGTCGCCGAGCGGCCCCATCGCCTGCACGCCGGAGGGGAAAAGCAGCGCCGCAGCCACCGTCACCGCTTTCGGCTTGTAGCCCTGCTGGGCGCACTGGTTGACGAAGGTCTTCAGGTCGTCGGGATAAGTGATGCCGCCGATGATCTCGCAGCCGGCCTGCTTGAAGGCGTTGATCTGGGCGGTATAATCGTTGGTGCGCGGCTGGAAGAAGCCGGGAACGGTGATCTCGAAGCCGGCTTTCTGCGTCGGCGCGGGGAGACCGTAGTCGTTGTTGCCCCAGGTCTCGCCGTCGGCGTTCTGCGGAAACAGCATGCCGACCTTGCGATTGGTGTCGAGGGTGTTCCACAGGCCGACGAAGGTGTTGAGCGCCTCGTCAAGGCCCCAGAAGAAATGGTAGGTCCAGTTGAACGGCTTGTCCTTGCCGCCACGCGGAAAGATGACCGCCTGCCAGGGCGCGCCGGTCGATAGGCAGGGGCATTCGTAAAGCTCGGCCTGATCCGCCGCGGGGCTGACCGTATCCGTCGTCGAGGCCGGCAGCACCATGTGCACCTCCTGATTGAGGATCAGGTCCCCGGCCACCTCCGCCGCCCGGTTCGGGTCGGACTGGCTGTCGCGCATCAGGATCTCGATGTCGAAATGGCCGGCGGGCGTGTCGATGCCGTTCTTCAGCGCTTCCTTGACCTTGGCCAGCGCCCAGCCGTCCGTTTCACCGAACAGCGCCAGCGGCCCCGTCGCCGGGGTCACGAAGCCCAGCTTGATCGTGCCGGCGGATTGCGCGCGCGCCACCAGCGGCGCACTGAGCGCCGAAGCAGCAACCGAAGCGCCGATGCCCTTCAGCACCGTGCGGCGCGACGGGTATGAGAATCCGTTCAGGTCCACCATAGTCTCCTCCCTGTGGTCGAACATGTCATGCCATGATGATCGGCCGCTCCTGCCGGCCGCCATCGGGTCATTTGATGCGGTGCATCGAGCCCCCGTCGATGACCATCTGGCTCCCCGTGACATAGGACGAGCACGGCGAGGCCAGGTAGAGGGCAAGGCCCTTGATGTCCTCGGGGTCGCCGATCCTGCCGATCAGCGACTGCTCTTCGAATGCCTTGCGATCCGCCGGTATCTTCAGACGCCCGCCGGCAATGTTGGTCATGAACGGACCGGGCGAAATGCAGTTGACAAGGATGCCGAAGACGCCGAGTTCCATCGCCATCTGTCGAACGAAGTGATCGACGCCGGCCTTGGCCGGCATGTAGGGCGTTCCGACGATCGCTTCGTTGATCTGGCCGGCGATCGAGGATGTGACGATGATGCGGCCGCCTCCGGTCGCCTTCATGTGGCGCGCGGCATGTTTCACCGTCGTATAGACCGATGTCAGATTGACTTCGATCACCCGGTCCCAATGATGATCATCGAGCACGTCGATGGCGCCGTCAGGAATGCGCGCGCCGGTCGTCGACAGAAAACCGGGGCCGGCATCGATGCCGGCATTGGCGAAGACGACGTCGATGCGTCCATGGCGCTGCGCGACCGCGTCGAACGCCTCCGCCATACGCAGGCGGTCGGCGACGTCGACAGCCTGGCCCCAGACCTGTGCGCCGTTGCGCCCCAGTTCGGCCACGACCGCGTCGAGCTGGGCGGAATTCAGATCGAAAATGCACACGCGTGCGCCATGTTCGGCCATCACTTCCGCATAGGCGCGTCCTATGCCGCTGGCGCCACCCGTAACGATGACGGATTTGCCGCGAACGTCGAACATCTCCTGTAAATTCGCCATGTCTGCCCTTCCTCCCATGGCAAAGCTAACAGCCTTCCGCCAGCGGTTTGATGATTTCTCGCGAGATTAATATATCGAAATGCTATGCAGCCAGCGCCCTTCCCGCGAAGTGGCCCGTGACGAATCACGGCTTGCGAGCAGTTGCGGGAGAGATCGAGATAGCGGTGGAAATCGTCTTCGAAACGCGGCGACGAACCTGCAACACGATGCGGCCACGCTCACCGGTAAAACAGGCCAAGTTTTACGTCGCCAGACGGCAGGGCGTTCGCGCGGGAACGGCCAAGCTCACATAGGCGGCTTGCACCGCCGCCGGCGCATTGCCGGCTTGGGTTCGGACGGGATGCGCCGCGAGATTATCACTCTGCGCGTAAAATAGCCTCGGCTGCTTTCTCGGCAATCATGATGACGGGCGAATTGGTGTTGCCCGAAACGATCGTCGGCATGATCGAGGCGTCGACGACGCGCAACTTTTCCAGCCCGTGCACGCGCAACACCGAATCCACCACCGCCATCGGATCGCTTCCCATCTTGCAGGTGCCGACGGGGTGGAAGATCGTCGTGGCGATATCGCCGGCGCGGCGAATGAGGTCTTCGTCGCTCTGGTATTCCCGTCCGGGAAGCATCTCCTGCGGACGGAAACGGGAGATCGCCTGGGTTTCCATCAATCGACGCGCATGGCGGATGGCGCGGGCCGCCAGCAGCCGGTCGCCTGGCGTCGAGAGGTAGTTGGGCCGGATTTCCGGGGCCGTCGTGACATCCTTCGTCGTCACATGCACGGTGCCGCGACTTTCCGGGCGCAGATTGCAGACCGAAACGGTTACAGCGGGATAGCGATGCAGGGGTTCGCCCAGCCGGTCGGTGCTAAGCGGCTGGACGTGATATTCGAGATCCGCCGTCGCCACCGCCGGATCGCTCCTGGCGAAAATGCCCAGCTGACTCGGGGCCATGGAAAGGGGGCCGGACCGGCGGATCGCATATTGCAGGCCCATGCCGGCGCGGCTGAAGAGATTGTGATAGATCTGGTTCAATGTGCGCGCGCCCTCGATCTTGAAGACGGTGCGGATCTGCAGGTGGTCCTGCAGGTTTTCGCCGACGCCGGGCAGCGCATGATGAATGGGAATGCCAAGCGCCGAAAGGACTTCCGGCCGGCCGACACCTGACAGTTCCAGGAGTTTCGGCGAGTTGATCGCGCCGGCCGCCAGCACCACCTCGCGTGTGGCGCGCGCCATGCAGGCGCGGCCAGCGCGGCGGAAACGCACGCCGGCTACCGCCTTGCCGTCGAATTCCAGCCGCTCGGTCTCCGCGCCGGTCAACACGCGCAGGTTCGGCCGCTTCATCGCCGGGCGCAGGAAGGCCTTGGTCGTGTTCCAGCGCAGGCCGCCCTTCTGGTTGACCTCGAAATAACCGGATCCCTCATTGTCGCCCCCGTTGAAGTCCTCGGTCTTGGGGATGCCGAGTTCCTCGGCCGCATCGCGAAAGGCATCGAGGATCGGCCAGGACAATCGCTGCCGCTCGACGCGCCATTCGCCGCCGGCGCCGTGCAGGGCCGATCGGCCGCGATAATTGTCCTCAGACTTCAGGAACCATGGCAGAACATCGTCCCAACCCCAGCCGGCATTGCCCGCCTGCCGCCAGGCATCGTAATCGGCGGCCTGCCCGCGCATATAGATCATGCCATTGATGGAAGAGCAGCCGCCCAGCACCTTGCCACGCGGATAGTTCAAGGCGCGGCCGTTAAGGCCGGCCTCCGCCGCCGTCTTCATCATCCAGTCGGTGCGTGGATTGCCCATGCAGTAGAGATAGCCGATCGGCACATGCACCCAGTGATAGCGATCCGAGCCGCCGGCCTCGAGCAGCAACACCCGGTTTTTCGGATCCGCCGAAAGCCGGTTTGCGAGCACACAGCCGGCCGATCCGGCGCCCACGACGATAAAATCGTAAACGCCGTCATCCAGCGGTGCCTCACTCATGGACATGCCCCCTCCACTTCTCCTCAAAGACTTTGCATCCAGGAAAAGCCGCCGGAACGACCGCATCGCTTGTGCAAAAGCCCTTGACAACCCGTAGCGGCGATTGGAGCGGCCGGCAAGACCGCGATCCGGTGGACTATGTCGATAGCGGGGACGAATCGGAGCGGCCCGACCTTCTTTACATCCTCAGCAATTGGGTGATCTGGGTGTTCGCCCCAGGCGGGGCCGCTGCCCACCTATCTCGCATCCTTCATCGACATCCTGAAGGCGGAACTTTTGGAGTATGCCTGCCGAAATACACCGCCGGTTCCCAAGGCGGGATCCCTCCCGAAAGGGAGGGAGGAAATGGCAAATCAGCGACAGACGCGAGTTTCCTTGACGATCACGCGACCGTGACGAACCATTTCGACTCGCTTGGTGCGGCAATTGGCGTGGCGCATGTGGCGGCGTTCCCGCTCGCGGCGCATTTCATGGCGTTCGTGGCGGTGCCAGCGGCGATCGCGGTAGTCGGCCCGTTCGTAGCTGCCGCCATCCTCGGTGGTGATGGTGAGTGACTGGGCCTTGACTGGAACGGCGCTCATGGTGCTTGCGCCGGCGAGGCTCGCCAGAATGACAAAAATAAAGCGTTTCATCGTCTTCTCCTGTTTGATTCCGGTCCCGAGATGCTCTGATCTGTCCATCAAGGTTCCAGGCACCGGGAGAACACGCGAAGCGCAATGATGGTTCCGCATCGGACTTCAGTCCGAAACCTCTTGGGACTTTGGACCGGGAGGCTGCGGCCAGCGCTCCAGCGCCGCGCGTCCGGCATCCGTCAAACCGTAGATGCCGCGGTCGAGCCGCTCGAACCAGCCATAGACGTTCGACGGCAGGATCTTCTCCGCTTCCGCCACCGCCGCCCGGACGTCGCGCAGGCGCAACGGCCCCACCGACAGCGCGGCCGCACACCTAAGCGCCTGCTGGCGATAGGCGGTCATCAGCGGCGCGCGCGTACTGCCGCCAAGCGCCGGATCGCCGCGCCGGTTGCGGTGCTCGCGCATCAGACGCGAGCGCCGTTTCGGATTGGTGCGCGGCATCGGCGAAACCGAGGCGACGATGACATCGACATCGCCCGCATCGGAAACGCCGAGCATGCCGACGCCGAGCCGGCGGCAGAGATCGCGGTAACGCCTGTCCGCCTCGCGGCCCCTGCCCCGGGCCGAAATGCGCGCGGCAATCCACACCTCGTCCGACACCGTCGCCCGGTCGACGGCCTGCAGGATCAGTTCGAGATTGAAGCTGAGCTTGAGCTCGCAGACCACAACGACCGGCGGGTCGTCCTCGCTGAGGCCGACGAGGTCGCAACCGCCGACCTCGCCCTTGACGACATATCCCGCCTTTTCGAGAAAGCCTTTGACGGGCAGATAAAGCGATGTTTCCATGGCCGGCGCCTCTCCTGCCCTTACCGCGTCCGGATGCGCGGCAGGTGCTCCAGCAGCGAGCGGCAGGCGCCCATGATATGCTCGAAGACGAGGGTTCCGGCGCGCTCGACGTCGCGCGCCCGGCAGGCGTCGAGGATCTCGCGATGTTCCCGGTCGGCGATTTCCTTGCCCTGAGACAGAGCGAGCTGAATGCGCAGGAAGCGCTCCAGCCGATCGTTGACCGAGCGGATGGTGCTGACGAGGAAGGGGCGTTCGGCGTCCTCGTAGAGGCAGCTATGGAATTGCCAGTTCAGCTCCGACCAGCGGGCGACATCCGTTTCCCGCGCGAATGTCTCGCAGAATTCCAGCGCGCGTGCCAGGGTCTTCTCGCGCATGTTGGGGATGGACAGCTTGATCGCCGAGGATTCGAGAATGGCGCGCACCTCGAAAATCTGCGCAAGTTCCGGGTCGGAAACGCTGGTGACGACAACGCCGCGGTTGCGGTGGAACTCCACCAGCCCTTCGGCCTCCAGCCGCTTCAACGCCTCGCGCACGGGGATCTTGCTGACGTTGAACAGGCGCGCCACGTCGTCCTGGCGGATCGGCTCGCCCTGGTCCAGCGATCCATCGGCAATGGCGTCGCGGATGAAGGTCAGGATGATGTCGGATGCACTCGGGGCCTTGCCGAGGTTCGGCACCTTCGCGGTTTCAAGCGGCATGACGACTCCTGATCTCGGCCTGTTGGAATATCGTAGACGATTTTGCCGGACGCTTCCAAGGCCTTCGACGAAAAGAGCGCGACCGCTGGACAAATCGCCGAAATCTGCCCTTGACGCCCATCATGGATCCTATAGGTTTTCCGTCGCTAGAGAATATCGTATACGGTTTACGATTGTCGGTGCGGAAAGCGCGATCGGGAACCACCTCAAGAACTTCCTCCCTCTGCAAGGACAGAACAATGCGCTCATCCAAGATCGTCCATGTGGTGACCTGCCACGCCGAAGGCGAAGTCGGCGATGTGATCGTCGGCGGCGTCGCCCCGCCGCCCGGCGATACCCTCTGGGAACAGTCGCGCTGGATCGCGAGCCACGAGACGTTGCGCAACTTCGTGCTCAACGAGCCGCGCGGCGGCGTCTTCCGCCACGTCAACCTGCTGGTGCCGCCGAAGAACCCGAAGGCGCAGATGGGCTGGATCATCATGGAGCCGGAAGACACGCCGCCGATGTCGGGCTCCAACTCGATCTGCGTCTCGACCGTTCTGCTCGACAGCGGCATCATTGCGATGACCGAGCCGGAAACCCGCATGGTGCTGGAAGCGCCGGCCGGGCTGGTCGAGGTCGTGGCGCAGTGCCGCAACGGCAAGGCGGAGCGGATCACCGTCACCAATGTCCCGAGCTTCGCCGACAAGCTCGACGCAGAGCTGGATGTGCCGGGGCTCGGCAAGCTGACTGTCGACACCGCCTATGGCGGTGACAGCTTTGTCGTTGTCGATGCCGAAAAGCTCGGCTTCAAGCTGGTCGCCGACGAAGCGCGGGCGCTGGCCGAAACCGGGATGCGCATCACCAAGGCCGCTAACGAACAGCTCGGTTTCTCCCATCCGGAAAACACCGGCTGGAACCATATTTCGTTCTGCAACTTCGCCGGCCCGCTTTATCGTGAGGACGGCAAGCTGTTCTCGCGACAGGCGGTCGCCATCCAGCCGGGCAAGATCGACCGTTCGCCGACCGGCACGGCCGTTTCCGCCCGCATGGCGATCCTGAATGCCCGCGGCATGCTGGCCGAAGGCGAGACGCTGACCGGCGTGTCGATCATCGATTCGCAATTCATCGGCACCGTGGTGTGCGAAACGACGGTCGCGGGGCGCAAGGCGATCGTCCCCTCGCTTTCCGGCCGGGCATGGATTACCGGCACGTCACAGCTTATGCTCGACCCCTCGGACCCCTATCCGGGCGGCTACAAGCTGTCCGATACATGGCCGAAACTGGTGTGAGGAGACAAAAATGCCGCTCGTGAAAATCGAACTGTTTCCGGGGCGCAGCCCGGAGAAAAAGGCCGAACTGGCGCGCGAGATCACCGCGACGCTCGAAAGGGTGGCCGGCATCAAGCCGGAGGCGACCACGGTCATGTTCGCCGAGGTGAAGCCCGAGGACTGGTTCGTCGCCGGCGAGGCGCTGGGGAGCCCGGCCAAGAACTGAGAGCCAGGGAACGACGCCGATGCCTGAAAAACCTCATGATACGGCCCGGATTTCCTTTGCCGACCTCGTGGAGACCTTGCAAAAGATCTTCGTGAAAGCTGGCGTATCCGAGGCCAATGCGGCGGTTCTGGCCGTCAATTGCGCCGGTTGCGAGCGCGACGGCGGGTTGAGCCATGGGGTTTTCCGCATTCCCGGCTACGTCGCCTCGCTAAACAGCGGCTGGGTCGATGGCAAGGCCGTGCCCATCCTCGAGCGGTCAGGCCCGGCCCTGCTGCGCGTCGATGCGCGGAACGGCTTTGCCCAGCCGGCCTGGGCGGCGGCGCTTCCCCATGCCCTCGACATGGCGCGGCAACAGGGGGCGGCGGTCGTCGCCATCCGGGAGTCGCACCATTTCAGCGCGCTGTGGCCCGATCTCGAGCCGCTGGCGGAAGCCGGCTTCGTGGCGCTGTCGATGGTGACGGGGCTTGCCTGCGTCGCGCCGCCCGGCGGGCGCAAGCCCGTCTTCGGCACCAATCCGCTCGCCTTCGCCACGCCGGTGGCGGGGGCGCATCCGATGATCTTCGATTTCGCCACCAGCGCCATGTCGAACGGCGACCTGCGGCTTGCCGCCCGCGCCGGCCACAGCGTGCCGCCGGGAACCGGCATCGTCCGCTCGGGCGCCCTTTCCGACGATCCGAAACAGATCCTCGACGGCGGCGCGCTGCTGCCCTTCGGCGGCCACAAGGGCGCGGCGATCTCGCTGATGGTCGAGATCCTCGCCTCGGCGCTGACCGGCGGCCAGTTCTCGTCGGAGGTCGATTTCTCCGCCCATCCGGGCGCGGAAACCCCGAGGACGGGGCAGGTCATCATCGTCATCGATCCCGCCCGCGGCAACAATGCCGTTTTCAGCGAACGGGTTCGAAACCTGATCGACAGCGTCCGCGACGCCGGCCAGGCGCGCCTGCCCTCCGATCGCCGCTACCGGACGCGCGAGTCCTCCGAACGCGAGGGCATCTCCCTGTCGGTCGAACAACGGGATGCGTTGGTGCGCATGGCGGCGGGTTAAGGCCGTCAGTCTTCGGGCCCGTACACCAGCATCCTGTAGATCGTCGCGGAGCGGCCCCGGATGTCAAGGCCGTAAACCTCGGCCGTCCACTCCGCATCCTTGACGTCCTCGATCGCAAGGGAGACGAGGTCTGCGCCGCAGCCGAGCGACGATGCCATCGCCAGGGTCAGCGCATCGGCAAGCACCCGTTTCTGCTCTTCCGTGCCCTCGACCATCTTGGGATCGCGATCTCCTCCGTGACGGGCATGCCCACGCCCGTTAAACCGGCCGCGCAGATTATCTCAAGCGGGGCTGTCGGATTCCTGCGCGGGCATCCGTCTTCCAGAAAGACAGGCCATGGAGAACAGCAATGACGATTATCGTGACCGGATTCGAAAAATCGCCCGACCGCGGTCGGGGCCTTGCGCGCGACATGCGGGTGCGCTGGGCGCTGGAGGAGGTTGGCCAGCCCTATGAGATGCGGCTGGTGTCGTTTCAGGAAATGAAGGAGCCGGCGCATCTGGCCCGTCATCCCTTCGGCCAAATCCCGACCTATGAGGAAGGAGATCTGGTCCTGTTCGAATCCGGTGCCATCGTGCTGCATATCGCCGAAAACCATGCCGGCCTGTTGCCGCGGGAGGCCGATGCCCGGGCGCGGGCCATCGCCTGGATGTTCGCCGCGATCGGCACCGTCGAGCCGCCGATCCTCGACCGCGCCAACGCCGTTCTGCTGGAGGCGAAGGAGAACTGGCACGATCGGCGGCTGGCGCTCGTCGACGACCGTATCCGCATCCGGCTCGGCGCGCTCTCCGCCCGGCTCGGCGATGCAGACTGGCTGGACGGCGCCTTCAGCGCCGGTGACCTGATGATGATCTCGGTGCTGCTGCGGCTGAAAAGCTCCGGCCTGGTGGACGGCTATCCGACCCTCGCCGCCTATGTCGCCCGTGGCGAAGCACGCCCCGCCTATGTCCGCGCCTTCGCGGATCAGCTCGCCGTGTTCACCGCTGCCGAAGGCCATTGACCGGGCATCCTGTCGCTGCCGACCTTCGTCCTATTCGAATTGCTTTCCATCCCTCCGGCGATTTACGCATCGTGAGCGTTTCATCTACACTATGCGGCGGGTTATGAGGGGATGGGAAGGGGAATTCCATGAGGCGAACAAAGGAAGACGCCGCGGAAACGGCGCGCCAGATCCTGGAAGCGGCGCAGAAGCTGTTTCTCGACAATGGCTATGACAATGTCAGCCTCGATGAAATCGCGGCGGCGGCAGGCGTGACCCGGGGTGCGATCCATTGGCATTTCAAGAACAAGCAGGGGCTGCTTCTCGAGCTGCGCCACCAGGCCATAAGACCGTTTGAAGAGCTGGCGGAAAACATGGCCGCCTCCCCCGGAAAGGCATCGCTTTCACGGTTCAATTCCGTCGTCTTCGAGGTGCTCTGTCGGCTGCAGAAAGACCCGCGGCAGCAGGGCATGAGCCGCTGCATGATCCGGCTGGATATTGCCTTGGCTGAAAACAATCCCGATTGCGGCAAGGCGTTCCGGCAGGAGCTGCATGCGATTTTCGCGAGAATATTCCGCTCCGTGGAACGGGATTGCGGACTGCCCCCGCCCTGGAACGCCGACAGCGCCGCCTCGGCGCTTTATGCCGCCGTGGACGGCATTTACGTCAGTTGGGCACTGGGGGTCGGCACCGTTCATCTCGTGCCCGATGGCCAGCTGCTTCTCAAATCGCTTTTCGAAATGTGGGAAAATCCCGGCGCTTGAGCGCAGCGACGTCCTCGAAAAGGCTTCTCCTGACGCCACAAGGCGCGCAACCGCGGGGGTTGCGCGCTTTGTCCGTTCGGTGCCGAGACCCGATGATCAGAAGGTGCGCTGGAAGCGGACCATGCCGTTCCACTGATCTTCGTCGATCGAATCCCACTTGGTGTAGGTGACTTCCGGCTGGATCAGGAGATTCGAAACCGGGTTCCACTGCAGGTTGGCGGCAGCGGCGAAGGTTTCGTTGTCGGTGTAAGCGAGCTGCAGGTTGGCGCCGAGCGTGTCGGAGAACTTGCCGCCGACGCCGCCCCAGACAGCCCAGTCGCCCCACGGGCCGTAGGTGTCGCCCGGTGCGAAGGCGTTGGTGGTGTCGCCGTCGGTGCTCCAAGCGCCCATCAGGAAGGCCGAGACACGGCCGAAGGTGCCGTCCAAGCGAGCCTTGATCGCGCCTTCTTCAGCATGGCTGTCGTAACCGCCGACGACCGAGAAGCCGAATGCGCCGGTGGAGTAGCCGAGACCGCCGACAACGTTGACCTTGTAGTTGTCGTCATCAACGTAACGGG
>JAFKJU010000073.1 GCA_017305935.1 Hyphomicrobiales bacterium
CGAAGTCGGCGTTGAAGGCCGTGCACACCAGCGGATGGAGCTGGATCGCCTTGCCTTCGATCAGGATCGGCTCGAACGCCTGGATGCCGAGGCGGTGCAGCGTCGGCGCGCGGTTCAGCAGCACGGGATGCTCGCGGATGACCTCGTCGAGGATATCCCAGACCTCCGGACGCTCCTTCTCGACCAGCTTCTTTGCCTGCTTGACGGTCGAGGAGAAGCCCTTGGCGTCGAGACGGGCGTAGATGAAGGGCTTGAACAGTTCGAGCGCCATCTTCTTCGGCAGGCCGCACTGGTGCAGCTTGAGCTCCGGACCGGTCACGATGACCGAGCGGCCGGAGTAGTCGACGCGCTTGCCGAGCAGGTTCTGACGGAACCGGCCCTGCTTGCCCTTGAGCATGTCGGACAGCGACTTCAGCGGACGCTTGTTGGCACCGGTGATGACGCGGCCGCGGCGGCCGTTGTCGAACAGGGCATCAACCGATTCCTGAAGCATGCGCTTCTCGTTACGGATGATGATGCCCGGTGCGCGCAGCTCGATGAGGCGCTTCAAACGATTGTTACGGTTGATGACGCGGCGATACAGGTCATTAAGGTCCGACGTCGCGAAACGGCCGCCGTCCAGCGGAACCAGCGGGCGCAGGTCCGGCGGGATCACCGGAACGACCTTCATGATCATCCATTCCGGGCGGTTGCCGGAGTCGATGAAGTTCTCGACGATCTTCAGCCGCTTCATCAGCTTCTTCTGCTTCAGATCCGACGTGGTGTCGGCCAGATCCGAACGCAGGTCGCCGGCCAGCTTGTCGAGGTTCATCGACGCCAGCATTTCATAGATGGCTTCGGCGCCGATCATCGCCGTGAACTGGTCTTCACCATATTCGTCGACGGCGATCATGTATTCTTCTTCGGACAGAAGCTGGTTCGCCTTCAGCGCGGTCAGGCCCGGCTCGGTGACGATATAGTTCTCGAAATAGAGAACGCGCTCGACATCCTTCAGCGTCATGTCGAGTAGCGTCGAGATGCGCGAGGGAAGCGACTTCAGGAACCAGATATGGGCAACCGGCGCTGCCAGCTCGATATGGCCCATGCGCTCGCGGCGAACGCGCGACAGCGTGACTTCGACGCCGCACTTTTCGCAGATGATGCCCTTGTACTTCATGCGCTTGTACTTGCCGCACAGGCACTCGTAGTCCTTGATCGGGCCAAAGATACGCGCGCAGAACAGGCCGTCACGCTCGGGCTTGAACGTGCGGTAGTTGATGGTTTCCGGCTTCTTGATCTCACCGTAGGACCACGACAGAATCTTCTCCGGAGACGCAATCGAAATCCGGATGGAATCGAAGGTCTGCGCAGGCAGCTGCGGGTTGAAAAGGTTCATGACCTCTTGGTTCATGCCTATCTCCTTATGGGGCTGGCGAAGCCCTCAACTTGCGTCCCTGCCCGGCAATTCCCGGGAACCGGGCCGGACGCATTAAACGACGGTAACCGCAGAATGCGGCAAAAATCCCCGTTTCCAGCCCGGCGAAAAGCTGGCTCGAAACGGGAACGGTGCGCGCCGGCGTGGGCGCGCACCCTGTCGATCCTTATTCCGCGGCGTCGGGAAGCTGCTGGCCGCCATTCTCGTCGAGCTTGGAATTCTCCAGTTCGACGGAAAGGCCGAGCGAACGCATTTCCTTGACGAGAACGTTGAAGCTTTCCGGAATACCGGCTTCGAACGTGTCGTCGCCACGCACGATGGCCTCGTAGACCTTGGTGCGGCCAGCAACGTCGTCCGACTTGACGGTGAGCATTTCCTGCAGCGTGTAAGCCGCACCATATGCTTCCAGAGCCCAGACTTCCATTTCCCCGAAGCGCTGTCCGCCGAACTGCGCCTTGCCACCCAGCGGCTGCTGGGTCACGAGCGAGTACGGGCCGATCGAACGGGCATGGATCTTGTCGTCGACCAGGTGGTTCAGCTTGATCATGTACATGTAGCCGACGGTCACCTTGCGGTCGAAGGCTTCACCGGTACGGCCGTCATACAGGACCGACTGACCCGATTCGTTCAGGCCCGCCTTCTTCAGCATCGCGGCGACGTCCGGCTCATGCGCACCGTCGAAGACCGGCGTGGCGATCGAAACGCCGCGCTTGGCCTCTTCGGCAAGCTTCACCAGCGACTCGTCGTCGAACCGCTTGACCTCGTCATGGGCTTCGCTTGCGTAGATCTCGGTCAGCTCACTGCGCAGCTCAGAGATATCCATCGTCTTGCGATAGGCTTCGAGCATGTCGCCGATCTTCTTGCCCATGCCTGCGCATGCCCATGCGAGGTGGGTTTCGAGGATCTGGCCGACGTTCATGCGCGAGGGAACGCCAAGCGGGTTCAAGCAGATGTCGACATGCGTGCCGTCTTCCAGGAACGGCATGTCTTCGATCGGCACGATGCGCGACACGACACCCTTGTTGCCGTGACGGCCGGCCATCTTGTCGCCCGGCTGGATCTTGCGCTTCACGGCGACGAAGACCTTGACCATCTTCATGACGCCCGGAGGCATTTCATCGCCGCGCTGGACCTTTTCGACCTTGTCCATGAAACGCTGTTCGAGGCGCGATTTGGATTCGTCGTACTGGCCGCGGAGCGCTTCGATCTCGCCCTGCACCTTCTCGTCCTCGACGGCGAACATCCACCACTGCGAGCGGGGATATTCCGAGACGATGGCGTTGGAAAGCTCGACGCCCTTCTTGAAGCCCTTCGGGCCGGCGACGGAGACCTGGCCGCGCAGCATGTCGACCAGGCGGCCGTAGACGTTGCGGTCGAGGATCGCCTGTTCGTCGTCGCGGTCCTTGGCGAGGCGTTCGATTTCCTCGCGCTCGATCGCCATCGCGCGCTCGTCCTTCTCCACGCCGTGGCGGTTGAAGACGCGCACTTCGACGACCGTCCCGAACGTGCCCGGAGGCATGCGCATCGAGGTGTCGCGAACGTCGGAGGCCTTTTCGCCGAAGATGGCGCGCAGAAGCTTTTCTTCCGGCGTCATCGGGCTTTCGCCCTTCGGTGTGATCTTGCCGACCAGGATATCGCCCGGCTGAACTTCCGCACCGATATACACGATACCGGCTTCGTCCAGGTTCTTCAGCGCTTCTTCCGAAACGTTCGGAATGTCGCGGGTGATTTCTTCCGGACCCAGCTTCGTGTCGCGCGCCATCACTTCGAATTCCTCGATGTGGATGGAGGTGAACACGTCGTCGGAAACGATACGCTCCGACATCAGGATCGAGTCTTCGTAGTTGTAGCCGTTCCAGGGCATGAACGCGACGAGCGCGTTGCGGCCGAGAGCCAGATCGCCCAGATCCGTCGACGGACCGTCGGCAATGATGTCACCCTTGTTGAGGACGTCGCCGACCGTCACCAGCGGGCGCTGATTGACGCAGGTGTTCTGGTTCGAACGCTGGAACTTCTGCAGGCGGTAGATATCGACGCCCGACTTGCCGGCATCGAGGTCTTCCGTGGCGCGGATAACAATACGGGTCGCATCGACCTGGTCGACCACACCGCCACGACGGGCCGCGATGGCAGCACCGGAGTCGCGGGCCACGATCGGCTCCATGCCGGTGCCGACGAACGGCGCTTCGGCGCGCACCAGCGGCACGGCCTGACGCTGCATGTTCGACCCCATGAGCGCGCGGTTGGCGTCGTCGTTCTCAAGGAACGGAATGAGCGCCGCCGCCACCGAAACGAGCTGCTTCGGCGAAACGTCCATCAGGTTGATGTTATCGCGCGGGGCGAGCATGACTTCGCCGGCATGACGGCAGACGACGAACTCTTCCGCGAAGGAATTGTCGGCGTTCAGCGGCGAGTTGGCCTGCGCGACATGGTACTTGGCCTCTTCCATGGCGGAGAGGTAGACCACGTCGTTGGTAACGCTGCCGTCCACGATCTTGCGGTACGGGCTTTCGATGAAGCCGTACTTGTTGACGCGGGCGAAGGTCGCGAGCGAGTTGATCAGACCAATGTTCGGTCCCTCAGGCGTTTCGATCGGGCAAATACGGCCGTAATGGGTCGGGTGAACGTCGCGGACTTCGAAGCCGGCGCGCTCACGGGTCAGACCGCCCGGACCAAGAGCCGAGAGACGGCGCTTGTGGGTGATTTCCGAAAGCGGGTTCACCTGGTCCATGAACTGCGACAGCTGCGACGAACCGAAGAATTCGCGCACGGCAGCCGCGGCCGGCTTGGCGTTGATCAGATCCTGCGGCATGACCGTGTCGATCTCGATCGACGACATGCGCTCCTTGATGGCGCGCTCCATGCGCAGCAGGCCGAGGCGATACTGATTTTCCATCAGCTCGCCGACCGAACGGACACGGCGGTTGCCGAGATTGTCGATATCGTCGATCTCGCCCTTGCCGTCACGCAGCTCGACCAGCATCTTGACCACGGCCAGGATGTCGTCCTTGCGCAGCGTGCGCACCGTGTCCGCGACGTCGAGGTCGAGACGCATGTTCATCTTGACGCGACCGACGGCCGACAGGTCGTAACGCTCGGCGTCGAAGAACAGCGAGTTGAACATCGCTTCGGCCGATTCCATGGTCGGCGGTTCGCCCGGACGCATGACGCGGTAGATATCGAACAGCGCGTCCTGGCGGTTCTCGTTCTTGTCCGCAGCAAGCGTGTTGCGGATATAGGCGCCGACATTGATATGGTCGATGCCGAGAACCGGAATCTCGGTGAAACCGGCATTCAGGATGATCGGCAGGGTCTTCTCGTCGATTTCGTCGCCGGCCTCGAGATAGATCTCGCCCGTCGAATAGTTGACGATGTCTTCCGCCAGGAAGTTACCGTACAGGTCTTCGTCCGTCGCCTGCAGGGCCTTCAGGCCCTTCTCGGTAAGCTGGCGCAGCAGGCGCGGGGTCAGTTTCTTGCCGGCTTCGACCACGACTTCGCCGCTGTCTGCGTCGATCATGTCGTTGATCGTCTTGGTGCCCTTCAGCACCTCCGGCTGGAACGGAATCCGCCAGCCGCCCTTGGCGTCGCGCTCGTAGAGCGACTTGGTGTAGAAGGTCTCGAGGATCTGCTCGCCATCCATGCCGAGCGCCATCAACAGCGACGTCACCGGAATCTTGCGGCGACGGTCGATACGCGCATAGACGATGTCCTTGGCGTCGAATTCGATGTCGAGCCACGAGCCGCGATAGGGGATGACGCGGGCGGCGAACAGCAGCTTGCCCGAGGAGTGGCTCTTGCCCTTGTCGTGATCGAAGAACACGCCGGGCGAGCGGTGCATCTGGGAGACGATGACGCGCTCGGTACCGTTGACGATGAACGTGCCGTTGTCGGTCATGAGCGGCATGTCGCCCATGTAGACGGACTGTTCCTTGATGTCCTTGATCGACTTCGCGCCCGTATCCTCGTCGATATCGAACACGATGAGACGCAGGGTCACCTTCAGCGGCGCCGCGAAGGTGAGGTCGCGCTGACGGCATTCCTCGACGTCGAACTTCGGCGGTTCGAACTCATAGGAGACGAACTCGAGCATCGATGCACCGGAGAAGTCGGTGATCGGGAAAACAGACTTGAAAACGGACTGCAGCCCCTCGTCCGGACGACCGCCCTTGGGCTCGTCGACCATGAGGAACTGATCGTAGGATGCCTTCTGAACCTCGATGAGGTTCGGCATCTGCGTGACTTCTGGGATTTTTCCGAAAAACTTGCGTACGCGCCTGCGACCATTATACGAAAGGGTCTGAGCCATCGTCGCTCCTTCAAATTTTGTGCATCCGGGCCTGCAACGGACGGGGTTCGCTGGCCAGTCGATCCCGTCGATCAATGGGAAGTTCAAACTCGTTCCGGGGCGAAAGCGTGGGCCGGATTGCCTGCACGTTCCCGTCCGGAACCATCCTCTTGAAGAACCCATTACCCAAAAGCCGTTTTTCACCGCGGCTTTTGGGTAATATGTTTGAAGAGATGCGAAATCCGGGAGAGGACAACCTCTCCCGGAGCATTCCGATATTACTTGACGTCGACCTTAGCGCCGGCATCCTCAAGCTTCTTCTTGAGATCAGCGGCTTCAGCCTTGGAAACGCCTTCCTTGACAGCCTTCGGAGCGCCTTCGACCAGGTCCTTGGCTTCCTTGAGGCCGAGACCGGTGATGGCGCGGACTTCCTTGATGACGTTGATCTTGTTTGCGCCGGCATCAGCGAGGATGACGTCGAACTCGGTCTTTTCTTCTTCGACCGGAGCAGCGGCAGCAGCGCCGCCAGCAGCAGCAACAGCAACCGGAGCAGCGGCGGAAACGCCCCACTTTTCTTCGAGCAGCTTGGAAAGCTCGGCGGCTTCCAGAACGGTCAGGGCGGACAGGTCTTCAACGATCTTTGCGAGATCAGCCATTGTAGTAGTTCCTTTTGTTCGGTTCGAACTGGTTTAAATTGTACAGCGAAAACCGCCTTACGCGGCTTCGTCCTTCTTGGCATATGCCGAGAACACGCGGGCGAGCTGTGCCGCCGGTGCCTGGACAACGCCTGCGATGCGCGTGGCCGGGGTCTGAATCATACCCACCAGTCTTGCACGCAGTTCGTCCAGCGAAGGCAGGGTCGCGAGCGACTTGACTGCATCCGCATTGAGCGTCGTTGCCCCCATGGCGCCACCGAGAACAACGATCTTGTCGTTGGTCTTGGCGAAATCCATGACGATTTTCGGAGCCGTGATCGGGTCGGCGCTGAAAGCGATCAGCGTCTGGCCCTTGAAGAGATTTGTCATCCCTTCGGACTCCGTGCCCTGAAGAGCGATCTTGGCCAGGCGGTTCTTCGCGACTTTGACGGTGCCGCCAGCAGCGCGCATCTTCGAACGGAAGTCGTTCATCTGCGCAACTGTGACACCAGCATAGTGGGCCACGACAACCGAACCGGAAGCCTTGAAGACTTCGTTCAGCTCCGTGACGAATTCGCGTTTTTCCGCTCTTTCCACTGTCTGTCTCCAGTAGACGGGACCGCAATCCTGCAAGTCCCATCGGGTTTGCCTTTGCCGCCAGCAATCTCCCTGAAAGGAAACGCCGAGCGACGCTTGAGGATCCTGTCCCCTCCGCGCTGTCGCCGTAGCTCCAGGCAAAAGGCACTCTAGGTTCGAACCGAAAGGCGCTTGGAAAGCGCCTGAAAACTCGGGTCTCACCCGTCTCATGCAGGCCAAGTGATTAAGGGAAAACCACCTGCAATCTCGGACAGGAGTTCCGGATAACTCCGGAAATCTCCGGCCCCGAAGGGCCGGAAATCTTTAGATCCGGACGAGTGAAAGTCCGGAAAACTTGAAAAATCAGGCGGCGGTGACCGAGGACGGCTCGACCTTGACGCCCGGGCCCATCGTCGAGGAGATGGCGACGCGCTTCAGGTAGTTGCCCTTGGCGCCAGCCGGCTTCGCCTTGATCACGGCGTCGGCGAATGCCTTGATGTTCTCTTCGAGAGCCTTGGCATCGAACGAGGCCTTGCCGATACCGGCATGGATGATACCGGCCTTCTCGACGCGGAACTCGACGGCGCCGCCCTTGGATGCCTTGACGGCACCGGTGACGTCCATGGTGACCGTACCGACCTTCGGGTTCGGCATCATGCCACGCGGGCCGAGAACCTTACCGAGGCGGCCGACGAGCGGCATCATGTCCGGGGTGGCGATGCAGCGATCGAAGTCGATCTTGCCGCCCTGGACGATTTCGAGCAGGTCTTCGGCGCCGACGATATCAGCACCGGCAGCCTTGGCTTCGTCAGCCTTGGCGCCACGTGCGAAGACGGCGACGCGAACGTCGCGGCCCGTGCCGTTCGGCAGGTTGACCACACCACGAACCATCTGGTCGGCGTGACGCGGGTCGACGCCGAGGTTCATGGCGATTTCGACGGTTTCGTCGAACTTGGCGGTCGCACGCTCCTTGACAAGGGCGATGGCGTCCGTGAGAGCGACCAGCTTGGTGGGGTCGATGCCTTCGCGGATCTTCTGAATGCGCTTTGCGAGCTTTGCCATGTTATGCCACCACTTCCAGACCCATGGCGCGGGCGGAGCCCTCGATCATGGCCATTGCGCCTTCGATATCGGCGGCGTTCAGATCCTTCATCTTCGCTTCCGCGATCGACTTGATCTGAGCCTTGGTGAGCTTGGCGGCAGCAGCGCCCTTGCCCGGCGTCTTCGAGCCGGACTGGATCTTGGCTTCCTTCTTGAGGAAGTAGCTGACCGGCGGCTGCTTCATCGCGAAGGTGAAGGACTTGTCCTGGAAATAGGTGATGACGACCGGAATCGGCATACCCTTTTCCATTTCCTGCGTGGCGGCGTTGAACGCCTTGCAGAATTCCATGATGTTGATGCCGCGCTGACCAAGTGCAGGACCGATCGGCGGGGACGGATTGGCCGACCCAGCCTTTACCTGCAGCTTGAGCTGGCCCATGACTTTCTTAGCCATAACTCTCTGCCTTTCTAAAGAGGCCGGAAAACCGGCCGATGATGCCGGACGTCCGTCCGGCGGCTGCGGTTGCGTGGTCCGGTTGATTGACGGCCGGCCAAAGCCGCCTCACCTTCCACGCGCATGCGGACCGGAGGTCCGCGATCGCTCAGACCTTTTCGACCTGAGCGTATTCCAGTTCGACGGGCGTCGCGCGGCCGAAGATCGAGACTTCGACCTTGAGGCGCGAGCGCTCCTCGTCGACATCCTGAACGATGCCATTGAACGAAGCGAACGGACCGTCGGACACCCGAACCTGCTCGCCGATCTCGAAGGAGATCGTGGACTTCGGACGCTCGACGCCCTCCTGGACCTGGCCCAGGATACGGTCGGCTTCGGAGTCCGGGATCGGAACCGGCTTGTTGTCGGAACCAAGGAAACCGGTGACGCGCGGCGTGTTCTTGATCAGGTGATAGGCTTCATCCGTCAAGTCGGCCCGAACCATGACATAGCCCGGAAAGAACTTGCGCTCGGAATCGACCTTGCGGCCCCGCCGCACCTCGACCACCTTCTCGGTCGGGACAAGAATCTTTTCGAAGAGATGCTCAAGGCCCTTCTGGCGAACCTTCTCCTCGATCGACTCCGCGACCTTCTTTTCAAAATTCGAATATGCGTGGACGATATACCAGCGCGCCGCCATTGCCTGTCTCCACCCGTATTATCTGCTGATGTTCAGCACGAGGCTCAAAAGCCAGCCCATCAACTGATCCGCGGCGAAGAAGAACAACGCAGCGAAAATAACCATGACCAGCACCATGGCGGTCGAGATCATCGTCTCGCGGCGCGACGGCCACGTGACCTTGGCCGTCTCTGCCCGGACCTGCCGGAGAAACGTAACTGGGTTGGTTTTCGATGCCATTGACTACCCACGCAATTACGGCGCGTAAAGCTGGTTGAATCAGCCCCACGCACCGCGTGTCTGTTTGAACCTTACATAAACATCGAAGACGCGATTCTCAAGTCTCAATTCGATATTTACGGCCTTAGATATGCTTTGCCAAACCAGCGTCGGCTGCATGATACTGCGCCGGATGAAATGGAATGGCAGGGGCAGAGGGGCTCGAACCCCCGACCTGCGGTTTTGGAGACCGCCGCTCTACCAACTGAGCTATACCCCTTCGTCTCCGCCTTCGGCATCGGCTCGCTTTTGCGCCGCACCGTCGGCATGGGGCTCCTTTAAGGCGGCTTGGCCGGCATTGCAAGCCTGTTTTTTCATTTTCCTATCGGGATGGTCAAATTTTCGCAAGAGCACCCTGCACGCCGGTGGAAAACCGCAAGGCCCTGTTTTCACGCTGCGATTTGAAACAACGGAATCGCATCACAGAACGTAAAAAGCCCCGCCGTTTCCGACGGAGCTTTTCGAATGGATACCGAGTAAAGACTACCCGATGATCGAGGCTACGATGCCGGCGCCGCCTGCAAATCGCGCTTGCGCGTCATTTGCAGGTCTTCACTTGCCGTCGGCAAGCTTACGGCATCGTCATCATCGATTACTCGATGATCGAGGCGACGATGCCGGCGCCGACGGTGCGGCCGCCTTCGCGGATCGCGAAGCGCAGCTTTTCTTCCATCGCGATCGGAACGATCAGCTCGACGTCAACGGTCACGTTGTCGCCCGGCATCACCATTTCCGT
>JAFKJU010000099.1 GCA_017305935.1 Hyphomicrobiales bacterium
GGGGCTATGGCTGAAAATGGGTGATGGGGCCTGAGAAGGCGGCGTATCGTGGCGGGTGCTGAAGCCTGCCAGAACCTCCCGAAGGAGCGATACGCCATGAACGACGATACCACGATCAGCCCGCTTCACCAGCCTGGTTCGATCCTTGACCCGCTAACCGAGATTGCCCGTGAGGGCGCACGCCAGATGCTGGCCGCCGCACTGAAGGCCGAGGCGGCCAGCTTTGTTGCCCGCTTTGCGGACGAGCGGCTGTGCGATGGCCGTCAGCGCGTTGTTCATCACGGGACCGGGCCGGAGCGGACGATCCAGACGGGGATCGGGCCGCTCGCCGTGAAACGGCACAAGGTCCGTGACCGCGCTGCCGTGGGAGCGGAGAAGAGGATCCGCTTCACCTCGAACATCCTGCCGAGGTGGGCGCGGCGCTCCCGCAGTCTCGATGCGCTGCTGCCGGTGCTTTACCTGCGCGGCGTGTCGATGGGCGACTTCCAGGAGGCGCTGACGGCGCTGCTGGGACCGGATGCCCCGAACCTGTCACCTGGTGTGATCTCGCGGCTGACGGCAGGTTGGCAGCAGGATTACGACCGCTGGCAGCGCCGCGACCTTTCAGCGCGCCGCTATGTCTACATCTGGGCCGACGGCGTCTACCTTCAGGCCCGTATGGAGCCGCAAGCCGAGTGCACGCTGGTGGTCCTCGGGGCTACACCCGAAGGAAAGAAGGAACTCGTCGGTTTCCAGGTCGGGGTGCGCGAGAGCGCGCAAAGCTGGCGCGAGCTGCTGGTCGATCTCAAGGCCCGCGGCCTTGCCGTGCCGCCGGAACTGGCTGTCGGCGATGGCGCCTTGGGCTTCTGGAAGGCCATGGATGAGGTCTTTCCTGGCACCCGCCATCAACGGTGTTGGTTTCACAAGATGGCTAATGTGCTCAATTGCTTCCCCAAATCCATGCTGCCCGCTGTCACCGCCGATCTGCGCGAGATCTCCCATGCCGCAACCCGCGCCTCGGCATTGGCGGCCATCGAGATCTTCAAGGAAAAATACGCCGCCAAATACCAGCGTGGCGTCTCCTGCCTGACCAAGGACAACGAGGCCTTGCTAGCATTTTACGACTTCCCGGCCGAACACTGGGAGCATCTGCGCACCTCGAACCCCATTGAAAGTGTCTTTGCCACCGTCCGACACCGAACCGTCCGCACCAAGGGCGCACTGTCGCAGAAAACCGCAAAGCTGATGGTCTTCACCCTGGCCCGGGCCGCATCGAAGAAGTGGCGCAAGCTCAACGGCACAAACCAGTTGCCACACCTCATCGAAGGCGTCAGATTTACCGACGGGGTCGTCGCTGACGATGCCAACCAAAGCCGCGCCGCCTGATCAAGTCGCGTCACCCAAATTTATCCATAGCTC
>JAFKJU010000024.1 GCA_017305935.1 Hyphomicrobiales bacterium
ATTGTCCAATATTCCCCACTGCTGCCTCCCGTAGGAGTTTGGGCCGTGTCTCAGTCCCAATGTGGCTGATCATCCTCTCAGACCAGCTATGGATCGTCGCCTTGGTAGGCCTTTACCCCACCAACTAGCTAATCCAACGCGGGCTCATCATACCCCGATAAATCTTTCCCCCGAAGGGCGTATACGGTATTAATTCCAGTTTCCCGGAGCTATTCCGTAGGGCACGGTAGATTCCCACGCGTTACTCACCCGTCTGCCGCTCATCTTGCGATGCGCTCGACTTGCATGTGTTAAGCCTGCCGCCAGCGTTCGTTCTGAGCCAGGATCAAACTCTCAAGTTGAGAATTCAATCTCATGACTAATTCACGTCGTTCGTCTCAAAAAATAGACAGAGAACTCACCTCTCAAACCCAGGACATCCATCCAAGGCAAGAGACAAGCTCGACGTAAACGTCACGCTATCTGTGTTCCACACAAACGCGCCGTCCACGTCTCTCTTTCTTCTACATATCCAACTTGTCAAAACAGACCGATTGGCCTGACGCAAGACGAACGACCTATTGCAAGAAACCCTTGCGGAAAGCGTTCGATTGTGCGGTTTAGCGAGGCGCGCCTTTATTCGCAAGCGACAGCGCCGCCCTCGTTGATGAGCTGCTTATAGGCCCGTGAGCCGCCGACTGTCAACACGGCCTGTAACAAAAATATCAAAAATCTCGCAATCGCTTGAATCTCCTTCATTTTTTTCTGAAGCGACATCAAACACTCGTTTTTACCTTATGTAAGCAAGCTGGTTTTGCGCAGTTCGCCTTTCTCGCTCTGCATCCCACGGCTGCCCTGACAATTTCACATTCGAATGATCTATGCTCGTCGATCGCAACGCGGCTCGACCGCGTCGCAAGCCGTTTGACTTGAGACATCGAAAGATGCACTTCTTCCAGCCGGCAATCTTAAAAGACAAAAAGGCGGGCATTCTCGACCGTGGTCACTGACAGGAACATTGTCCGATCCCTCGGCACAGAGGCGCCGATCCTCGCCGACGGACGCCAGGCGCCGGATCGGCGCGAGGTATCGTTGCGCTGGCTGGCGGGCACGTTTCTGACAGGCATCACGTCGAGCGTCCTCATGGGCGTTGCGTTGTTCGCCGCGCTCGACGGACGCCAGCAACTGGCCATTCCTGCGGAAGCCTATGCCATGACCGAGACCAAGCCGGTCGACGACGACAATGTCGTGCGTGGTGGCCGGCTGTTTGCGACCGCGATCGCCGCCAAGCCGGTGGATCGGCAGATTCTCGAAGTCTCCACCGTTGTTCATGACGGCGAGAAGGAACTGGTCCGGCGCCAACCCTTTGCCCATGTAAAGATGGCGCTGGCCGCGAACCACGCCGCAGCGGAGGATTATCCGGCCTTCGATCCGCTGTCGATCTTTTCAACGGAGGAACGGGCGACCGCCGTCGCGGCACGCACGGGGGTCATCTACGGCTCCGACGTCGAATCGGAAGTCAGCCTGAAAACCGTCGCTTTCCCGACCCATGGCTCGCACTATACCTATGCGCCCTCCATGTCGCTGGAAGAAGTCGAAGAGAACGTCCGCTCCAACGGTTCGGTGCTGACCGACGGCGATAGCCAGGTGGCCGCACTTTATTACGTCGATCCGCAGCGCTTTGCCGCCGATGGCGACGTCGACCTGGCCGAGGGTCTCAGCGCCGCCCGCATCCTCGAGGAAAACATGTCGGTCACCGCCCCGGAATCGGTGACGTCGAACACGCCGGAATTCGCCGACGACATCATTCCCGTCAACAGCGACACATCCGTCGAGCGCGCCATGGCCGATTCCGGCTATGCCAAGGCGCAGAGCGCGGAGATCGCCGAGAACATCGCCAAGCTTCTGCCGGAGGCTACGCTGTCGGCCGGCGACGTGCTGCGCATCGGCATCGTCCAGAAGGGCGAGGAAGCGACCGTCGTGCGCGCCAGCCTCTACCGCCGCGCCGCTCATGTCGGCACCATTGCCCGCGATGACAAGGGCGCGTTCGTGCGCGGCGCCGAACCGCCGATGCTGGAAGCGATCGCCACCGCCTTCGACGACCGGGCGACGCCGACCGTGGCCGCCCGGGATCTGCCGCGCGTCTATGACGGCATTTATCGCGCCGCGTTTTCCTATGGCATGAACAAGGAAATGACGGCGCTGATCATCAAGCTTCTGGCCAGCAATGTCGATTTCCAGGCGCAACTGAAGCCGACGGATACACTGGAAGCCTTTTTCTCGGTGACCGACGGCAGCGGCAAGGCGACCGCCGATTCGGAACTGCTCTATGTGGATGCGCATTTCGGCGAAAACGATACGCGTTTCTACCGCTATCAAGACCCGGAAGACATGAGCGTCGATTATTTCGACGAGAACGGCAAGAGCATCCGCCAGTTCCTGCTGCGCAATCCCGTGCCGAACGGCGTGTTCAAGTCGGGTTTCGGCATGCGCCGCCATCCGATCCTCGGCTATTCGCGCATGCATACCGGTACCGACTGGGCAGCCCCACGCGGCACGCCGATCATCGCCGCCGGCAACGGCACCGTCGAAAAGGCCGGCTGGGATTCCGGCGGCTACGGCAACCAGACGCTGATCCGCCACGCCAATGGCTATGTCTCCTCCTACAATCACCAGAGCGCCATCGCCAAGGGCGTGACCCCCGGCGCCAAGGTCAAACAGGGACAGGTGATCGGCTGGATCGGCACGACCGGCCTGTCGACCGGCCCGCATCTGCATTACGAACTGATCGTCAACGGCACCAAGGTCGATCCGTTGCGCGTGCGCCTGCCCGGCGGCAAATCGCTGGAAGGCGATGCGCTGGCGAAATTCGAAGTCGAACGCAAGCGCATCGACGCGCTTTTGAAGTCCGACGACAAGAGCAAGCAGATCGCCAAGAAGTAAGCGTTGCATAACCAGATATGCAAACGGCGGGCCAATGACCCGCCGTCTTCATTTCTTTTTGTCCGACTGCGCGGTTACGCGGCCTTGCTGACCTGGTCGCGGACAGAGAATAGCAGCCGGTCCGTGCCGGAGGTGATGTGGATCCGCGATCCGTCCGGCACCTCACCGCCGAGAATCTTCTCGGCCAGCGGATCCTGGACGTATTTCTGGATGACGCGCTTCAGCGGACGCGCGCCGTAAACCGGATCGTACCCCTTGTCGGCCAGCCAGGCGCGGGCATCCTCGTCCATATCGAGGGTTATCTTGCGCTCGGCGAGCAGCGAGACCAGCCGCTTGAGCTGGATTTCGACGATGGCGCCCATCTCGCTGCGACGCAGCCTGTGGAACAGGATGATCTCGTCGACGCGATTGAGGAATTCCGGCCGGAACGACGCCTTGACCACGTCCATCACCTGATCGCGCACCGCCGAACTATCCTCGTCGTCGCGCAGGTTCGTCAGGTATTCGGCCCCCAGATTGGAGGTCATGATGATGATCGTGTTCTTGAAATCGACCGTGCGGCCCTGTCCGTCGGTCAGGCGACCGTCGTCCAGCACCTGCAGCAGCACGTTGAACACATCCGGATGCGCCTTTTCGATCTCGTCGAACAGCACGACCTGATAGGGACGGCGGCGAACGGCCTCCGTCAGCGCACCGCCCTCGTCGTAACCGACATAGCCCGGAGGGGCGCCGATCAGGCGGGAAACGGAATGTTTTTCCATATACTCGGACATGTCCATGCGCACCAGCGCGGTCTCGTCGTCGAACAGGAAGCGCGCCAGCGCCTTGGTCAGTTCGGTCTTGCCCACGCCCGTAGGCCCGAGGAAGATGAACGAACCGATGGGCCGGTTGGGATCCTGCAGACCGGCGCGAGACCGGCGAACCGCACGCGACACCGCCTGCACCGCATCGCCCTGGCCGACGACGGACTTTGCCAGTTCGTCTTCCATGCGCAGCAGCTTGTCGCGCTCGCCTTCCAGCATCTTGTCGACAGGGATGCCCGTCCACCGGGAGACGATATGGGCGATGTTGTCGGGGGTCACGACTTCCTGCACCATGCCGCCGGCGCCGGAGTCCTGCTCTTCGGCCTCCGCCAGCTCCTTTTCGAGCCCGGGGATGATGCCATAGGCCAGTTCGCCGGCGCGCTGGAACTCACCCTTGCGCTGGGCGATGGCAAGATCGTTGCGGGCTTCGTCCAGCTTGCGCTTCAGTTCAGCGGCAAGGCCGAGCTTCTGCTTTTCGGATTGCCAACGGGCCGTCAGCGCATCCGCCTGCTCTTCGAGTGAGGCGAGATCCGATTCGAGCCGCAGCAACCGGTCGGCCGAGGCCTGATCGGGTTCGCGCTTGAGGGCTTCACGCTCGATCTTGAGCTGGATGATGCGGCGATCCAGTTCGTCCAGTTCCTCCGGCTTGGAATCGACCTGCATGCGCAGCCGCGCAGCCGCCTCGTCCACCAGGTCGATGGCCTTGTCGGGCAGGAAGCGGTCGGTGATGTAGCGGTTGGAGAGCGTCGCAGCCGCCACCAATGCCGAATCGGAGATCCGCACCTTGTGGTGCTGCTCGTATTTCTCCTTCAACCCGCGCAGGATCGAGATCGTATCCTCGACCGTCGGCTCATCGACGATAACAGGCTGAAAACGACGCGCCAGCGCCGGATCCTTCTCCACATGCTTGCGGTATTCATCGAGCGTGGTCGCGCCGACACAATGCAACTCGCCGCGGGCCAGCGCCGGCTTCAGCAGGTTGGAGGCATCCATGGCGCCATCGGCCTTGCCGGCGCCGACCAGCGTGTGCATCTCGTCGATGAACAGGATGATCTCGCCGTTTTCCGACTGGACCTCGTTCAGGACCGCCTTCAAACGCTCCTCGAACTCGCCGCGGAATTTCGCGCCGGCGATCAGCGCGCCCATGTCGAGCGCCATCAGCTTCTTGTCCTTCAGCGATTCGGGCACGTCGCCATTGACGATGCGCAGCGCCAGGCCTTCGGCGATGGCGGTCTTGCCGACGCCGGGCTCGCCGATCAGCACCGGATTGTTCTTGGTGCGGCGCGACAGAACCTGAATGGTGCGGCGGATTTCGTCGTCACGGCCGATCACCGGGTCGAGCTTGCCTTCGCGGGCTTCCGCCGTCAGGTCGCGGGCATATTTCTTCAGCGCGTCAAAACCCTGTTCGGCATTGGCGCTGTCGGCGGTGCGGCCCTTGCGGATGTCGTTGATGACCTGGTTGAGCGCGGTCGCGGTGACGCCGGCCTTTTTCAGGGTCTCGGAGGTGGATGCGCTCGGCTCGATGGCCAGCGCCAGAAGCAGGCGTTCGACGGTAACGAAGCTGTCGCCCGCCTTCTTGGCGGCGTCCTCGGCAGTCGAGAAGACCTTGGCCAGCGGCGCCGACAGATAGACATTGCCGTTGCCGCCGGAAACCTTGGGCAACTTGGCAAGGGCAGCGTCGTTGGCGAGGCGCGCATCGCGCGGATTGCCGCCGGCACGCTGGATGAGTGACGAAGCCATGCCCTGGTCGTCGTCAAGCAGTACTTTCAATACGTGTTCGGGGGTGAATTGCTGATGCCCCTCGGCCAGCGCATAGGTCTGCGCCGATTGCAGGAAGCCGCGAACCCGCTCGGAATATTTTTCAACGTTCATGATGTACCTCCAGAAGTCCGCTTCGCCCGTATCGGCGCGAAACGGCGGGATAGGATCGGTTCCCGTTCAGGCGAACCGGATGGCGGGGCAGTTGGGATTGGCCTCGCTTTCGAAATGGATATGGGAGAGCAAATCGCCCGTTTAAAGAGGGCATCGAGGAGTTTCGTGCGAGAATTCGGCAAGAGCAGCCGCATTCGTTAAATCACAAGAACCGACGCCCGAAACGCAAAAACCCCGGCAAGGCCGGGGTTCTGCAAATCGCCAGGAAAAAATGTTTATTCCGAGCCGGCCGCTTCCAGAGCGGGCGTCTCGCCGGAGGCTTCGCCCTCGGCAGCTTCCTCGCCACCGGCGCGGCGCGGCTGGCGGCGCGGACGGGTGGCGGCGCCGGTGCGGCGACGCGGCGTCTTGGCGCGCGGCGCGGCAGCCTCTTCCGCCTCGATCGCCACTTCGGCCGGCGTGCCTTCGATCACCGGCTGCGGGCCGCTGCCATCGATGACGGGAGCCGGCGTGGGCGCCGGTTCCGGGGCAGGCTCGGTGGCGGCAACCGGTTCCGGCGCGGCGGCAACCGGGGCCGCCGGTTGGGGTTGGGGCGGCTGTGGCTGGGCCTGAGCGGTCTGGCGCGGCGCATGCTGACGCTCGTTGTTGTGCTGGCGGCGCGGTTGCGGCTGCTGCGGCGCGGGCGCCTGCACCGGCTGCGCTTCCATGGCGGCGTCGTCCATGTCGTTGCCGACAGCGTCCATGTCGTCGCTGTCGCGATCGGCATAATCGTTGCGGTCGTCACGCTGGAAGCGTTCCTGCATCTGCGCCTGTGCGGCAGCGATGATGCGGTTGTAATGCTCGGCGTGCTGGAGGTAGTTTTCCGCCATGACGCGGTCGCCTGAACTTTGGGCATCGCGCGCAAGCGCGGCATATTTCTCGGCGATATGCTGGGCGGTTCCGCGAATCTTGATATCGGGACCGGAGCTGTCATAGGTCCGGGTCAGCGGATTGGAACCCTTGCGGTTGAAATTGTTGTTGCCGCCATTGTTGTTGTTATTATTGTTATTGCCACGCCCTCGACCGCGCTTGTTCTGCTGTCCTGGCCTCATCGATTCGCTCACCTGAATGTTCATATATGGTGGTGTAGGAAGCGCCGCGGACGGATCGGAAATCCGATCAAAGCCCAAAAGCGCCGGTTGCAGAGGACGCGGGGGCGCCGATCCGCTCTGACATCAAGTCAAATTACCTGATTCACGTGCCGGAAGTACTCAACCCCGTGAAACTCTCATCTGAGAGAACCTGTGGTCTTAAGAAGACTCGAGCGAATCTCGCTCGCCCCGACTGCCCGGCACGTAAAGGCAAACTATCCCGCTTCCCTTGGAAATCCAAGCATTTTCTCGCAGATGCGATAAAATATGCTAGGTTTTGGCGGCACTTTATCCAGACCTGTTGCCCATAAACACAAGGACCCGGTCATTGCCGCCATAGTCCCTGGCCATCTCGCTGAAAACGAAGCCTTGCGCTGCAAAAATCGCGCTCACCGTTTCCGTCTGATCATATCCGATTTCAAGGGCGACGATGCCGTCCGGCATGAGATGGGCCGCAGCACCCCGGGCGATGGCCCTGTAGGCGTCGAGCCCGTCCGGCCCGCCATCCAGCGCCGCCATGGGGTCGAAGTTCCTGACCTCCGGTTCCAGCGCCTCGATGATCTTGGATGCGATATAGGGCGGATTTGAGACGATGATGTGAAATCGGCCCGCCACCTGCGAAAACCAGTCGCTGGCAAGCGTCCGGTAGCGTTCCGCCACGCCGTTGATATGGGCATTCTCCCGTGCCGTTGCAAGGGCGCCCCCGGCAATGTCGGTGCCGAGCACCTGCGCCTCGGGACATGCCTTCAGCAGCGCCAGCCCGATGGCGCCGGTGCCGACGCCGAGATCGAGGATATCGACCCTCCCCTCCCCGGCCGCGATGCGCCATGCATGCGGCAGGACGGCTTCGACCAGAACCTCGGTATCGGGACGCGGCTCCAGCGTCTGCGGCGACAGGGCTAGATGCAAGCCGTGAAAGTCACGCGCGCCCAGAATGCGATGCACCGGCTCGCGCTTCATCCGCCGTTCGAGCGCCGCATCGATCTTTGCGACCTCCGATTCACTGAGAATACGGTCGCCACCGGTAAACATCTCGGTCGCGTCGAGGCCGAGCAGGCCGCCGATCAGCATGCGCGTCTCGATGGCCGCATCCGCCAGGCCGGCCTCGGCGAGACGCGACCGCGCCGCGCGGACAACATCCGCCAGCCGCCGGTCGCCGGTGCCGGTCATGGCTGCTGCTCGCCGAGCTGGGCGAGTTGCCCCGCCTGGTAATCGGCGATCAGCGCATCGACGATCTCGTCGATCTCGCCCTCCATCATCCGGTCGAGCTTGTAGAGCGTCAGGTTGATGCGGTGGTCGGTCACTCGTCCCTGCGGGAAATTATAGGTGCGAATGCGCTCGGAACGGTCGCCGGAACCGACCTGGCTCTTGCGGTCGGCGGAACGTTCACTGTCGGCCTTCTGCCGTTCGATGTCGTAGAGGCGCGAGCGCAGGACCTGCATCGCCTTGGCGCGGTTCTGGTGCTGGCTCTTTTCCGAGCTGGTCACGATAAGACCGGTCGGCAGATGGGTGATACGAACAGCCGAATCGGTGGTATTGACGTGCTGGCCTCCGGCGCCCGAGGACCGCATCGTATCGATGCGAATGTCTTCCGGCCGGATGTCGATGTCGATCTCCTCTGCTTCCGGCAGCACGGCGACCGTGGCTGCCGACGTATGGATGCGACCGCTGGCCTCGGTTTCCGGCACGCGCTGCACGCGGTGTACGCCCGATTCGAATTTCAGCCGCGCAAACGCGCCGCGTCCGGAAATCGTCGCGATGATTTCCTTGAAGCCGCCGGCATCGCCGTCGCTGGCCGAGAGCACCTCGACTTTCCAACCCTTGCCAGCGGCGAAACGCTCGTACATGCGGAAAAGATCGCCCGCGAACAGCGCCGCTTCCGAACCGCCGGTGCCAGCGCGGATTTCGAGGATGGCGCTCTTCTCGTCGGCGGCGTCCTTGGGCAGGAGCAGGATCTGGATATCCTTTTCCAGCGCCTCCAGCCGCGCCTTGACGTCCGGAAGCTCCATTTCGGCGAGATCGCGCATCTCGCGGTCGACACCTTTGTCGGAGAGCAGCGTGTCGAGATCGGCCAGTTCGGCTTCGGCCTTGTGGTAGTCGCGGATGCGGGCGACGACCGGCTGCAACTCGGAATATTCCGAGGCAAGCTTCACGTAGACGTCGGCCGCCGGCCCGGCGGACATGCGCGCCTCGATCTCGCCGAACCGGCGTTCCAGTTCGCGCATTTTCTCGACAGGAAGCTGGGCCAAGCGATACTCCGGTTAACGACGGCAATCCGGCAAAAGCATGAAGCGGTTTGCGCCCGGAATTGCGTAAAGATAAAATTGTCCGCCTCAGAGCGGAATATTGTGCGCCTGCGCGAATTGCGTCAGGATTTCGCGGATCGACATGCTCGGCGACCGCTCGTCCAGCGCCGTGTTCAGCATCTCGGCCAGTTGCTCGACATCGAGGCCGAGCAGCATGGCCTTGACCGGACCGATCGAGGTCGGCGACATCGACACCGAACGATAGCCGATGCCGAGCAGGGCCATGGCCGAAAGCGGCTTGCCGGCCATCTCGCCGCACAGCGTCACGGTGGTGCCGTTGCGATCACCGGCGCGGGCGATGTCGCGCAGGATGCGCAGGAACGGCCGTCCCAGCGTATCGAAACGATCGGCAACGCGAGCATTGCCGCGATCCACTGCCATCGAGAACTGGAACAGGTCGTTGGAGCCGACCGAGACGAAATCGACCTCGGCCATCAATTCGTCGAGCTGCCAGAGCAGCGCCGGCACTTCCAGCATCGCCCCGAATTGCAGCTTGCGCGGCAGCGGATGGCCGAATTTCGACAGGTGCTGGAGCTCCTTCTGGAAGAGATCGCGCACCGCCCGAATCTCAGGGACCTCGGTGACCATCGGGATCATCATCTTCAGTTCGGCCCCGGCCGAGGCCTTCAAGAGCGCCCGAAGCTGGGTGCGCAACAGGCCGGGCCGGTCAAGCACCAGGCGGATCGCCCGCCAGCCGAGCGCCGGGTTCTCCTCCTCATGTCCGCGGAAATAGGGCACGACCTTGTCACCGCCGATATCCAGCGTGCGGAAGGTCACCGGCCGCCCGGCCGCCTGGCGCAGCACGGCGCGATAGAATTCTTCCTGCTCCTCCGCCTTCGGCATCTTCGAGGCGATCATGAATTGCAGTTCTGTGCGGAACAGGCCGATGCCAGAGGCGCCGGATTCGAAGAGCTGCGGCAGATCGACCAGCAGGCCGGCATTCATCTGCAGATTGATGCTGCGGCCGTCGCGGGTGATCGGCTCGACATCGCGCAACGCCCGGAACTGCTCCTGCCGGCGGGCGCGCAGCTTGACCTTTTCCTCGTAAGCGCGCTGCAGGTCGTTGACCGGCCGCAGATGCACCAGCCCCTCGTCGCCATCGATGATCATGGCGTCGCCGTTTTCAGCGAGCGCCACGACGCCGGCCGCCTGGCCGACCACCGGAATGCCCATGGCGCGGGCGACGATCACCACATGGCTGGTGACCGCCCCCTCCTCGAGAATGAGACCGCGCAGGTTGGCGCGCGGATAGTCGAGCAGTTCGGCAGCGCCCATGGCACGCGCCAGGATGATCGCATCCTGCGGCAGGCCGTCGCCGGTTGCGCCCGGCCCGAAGCCGGTCAGCTGCCGCAGCAGGCGATTGGCGAGATCGTCGAAATCATGCATCCGCTCGCGCAGATAGGGGTCGGTCAGGCGCATCATCCGCGCCTTGGTGTCGCTTTGCACCTTCTCGACCGCGGCTTCCGCCGTCAACCCGTTGCGAATCGCCTCTTCGAGCTTGCGCACCCAGCCGCGGTCATGCGCGAACATGCGGTAGGTTTCGAGCACCTCGCGATGCTCGCCCTCCATCGAGACATCGCGGCGCGACAGCATGTCGTCGATGGAGATGCGCAGCGAACCGAGCGCTTCGGCCAGGCGATTGACCTCCTTGTCGGCATCGTCGTTCAAGAGGTTGGTGACGACGATGCGCGGCTCGTGCAGGACGACGTAACCGAGGCCGATGCCCTCGTTATAGCCGTCGCCCTCGATGGTGACCGGGCGGCTGAGATCGAGTTCGAGACCGGGGCGGGTGATCTTCTTGAGCTCGCCCGTCGCCACCATTTCCGCCAGAAGCATGGCGGTGGTCTCCATCGCCTCGACTTCTTCCTCGCGATAATTGCGCTGCGCCTTGTTCTGGACGACGAGGACGCCGAGCGTGCGTCCCGCCCGCAGGATCGGCACGCCGAGGAAGGAATGGTAGATTTCTTCGCCGGTCTCTGGCAGGTAGCGGAAGGCGGGATGCGCTTGCGCGTCGGAGAGGTTCAGCGGTTGAGCGCTGGCGGCGATGGTGCCGACGAGGCCCTGGCCCATCTTGAGCTGGGCGAGATGGACCGCGTCCTTGTTCAGGCCCTCGGTCGCATAGAGTTCGAGAACGCCATCGGCGCGCAGCACATAGACGGAGCACACTTCCGCAACCATGTTCTGCGCAATCTGGCGAACAATCTGGTCCAGGCGCTCCTGAGGCCCAAGCGGCTCCGCCATCAATTCGCGCAGCCGCTTGAGCAGGACGCGCGGACCTGCGGACAGGTCTCTCATCGCGTGCATGCTCCCGCTCTTCATTGCCTCACCCGGAAGGCTGGCCGCGGGTCTTTCCGCAGCCGGTCACGACCGGATCAAGTTCAGCTTTTATCGAGACCGTAGCAGGAATGCAAAGTCCGTACAGCAAGTTCGGCATAGGCACCGTCGATCAGGATGGAAATCTTGATTTCCGAGGTCGTAATCGCCTTGATGTTGATGCCTTTTTCCGACAGCGCCCGGAAGGCGGTGGCGGCGACGCCCGCATGCGAGCGCATGCCGATGCCGATGACAGACACCTTCACCAGGCCTGATTCGCTCTGGATGACGTCGAAGCCGATGCGTTCCTTGTTGTCGGCGAGGATCTTCGCCGCCTTTTCCAGGTCTCCCGAGGGAACCGTGAAGGTCATGTCGGTGCGCGAGCCGTCCTCGGAAATATTCTGGACGATCATGTCGACATTGATGTGGCTCTCCGCCAGCGGTCCGAAGATGGCGGCCGCGACGCCGGGCCGGTCGGAAACGCGGCGCAGCGAAATCTGGGCTTCATCCTTGGCATAGGCAATGCCGGTTACGACTTCCTGTTCCACGATCTCTTCCTCGTCACAAATCAGCGTTCCGGGCGGGTTGTCGAAATCGCCCATGCCCGGCGCGTCGGGGTCTATAAAACTGGAGCGAACGAAGGTGCGGACCTTGTGCACCATGGCGAGCTCGACCGAGCGCACCTGCAGCACCTTGGCGCCGAGCGAAGCCATTTCGAGCATTTCCTCGAAGGCGATCTTCTTCATGCGCCGCGCCTTCGGCTCGATGCGCGGATCGGTGGTGTAGACGCCGTCGACATCGGTATAGATGTCGCAGCGGTCGGCCTTGACGGCGGCGGCGATCGCCACGGCCGAGGTGTCGGAGCCGCCGCGTCCGAGCGTCGCGATGCGATTGTCGGGACCGAGCCCCTGGAAGCCGGCGACGACGGCGACCTGGCCTTCCTGCATGCGGCGGATGATGTCACCGCCGTCGATTTCGAGGATGCGGGCGGCGCCATGGGCGTTGTCGGTGCGGATCGGAATCTGCCAGCCCTGCCAGGACCGCGCGTTGACGCCGATCGACTGCAGCGCGATCGCCAGCAGGCCTGACGTCACCTGCTCGCCGGAGGCGACGATGGCGTCATATTCACGCGCGTCGTAGAAGGGGGAATCGGCGCCCGCGACCTTGGGCATGTTCTGCACCCAGGCAACCAGTTCGTTGGTCTTGCCCGACATGGCCGAAACGACCACCGCCACCTCATGGCCGGCATCCACCTCGCGTTTGACGTGACGGGCAACATTGTGAATACGGTCCAGATCCGCGACGGAGGTGCCGCCGAATTTCATCACGATGCGTGCCATTGGCTCATTCCAGATGCCTGTGGGCGCCGTGAGGCGCCAGCCCAATCCACTGCCGCGCCTTGCCGGCCACGGCGTTTCCGGGGGGTCTCTTAGCGAAATCGCCCGTCTGGCGCAATGGCCTCGCGGGCCGAATTCGGCCTGTGACGCGCTTATGACGCATGGGGATCGGCCGGGACGAAGCCCGAAAAGCCCGATTGCGAAACGGCCGCGCCGGAAAACCTGACGCGGCCGCTCCAATTTATCCGACGCTATCGATCAGCAATCGGTATCGGTGGTGCAATCGTGGCGACGCGGCCGAACGATGCGCGGCGGCTGTGCCTCGCCGCCGCCATTGTCGATCTGTGGCGGCTGGAACTGTGGCTGCTGCGGCTCGACCGGCTGCGGCGGCGGCTGGCGGGGACGGTCGTCGCGGCGGTTGCGCCCGGGATTTCCGAAGTCGTCCTGCTGGCCCTGGTCCCAGCGGCGCTCGCGATTGCGGTCGTATCGGCGATAGTCGCCGCCATTGTCGTTGTTCCAGCCGTTGTCGCCATCGTCCCAGCTACGCTCGGCGCGGCGGCGCATCAGGCGCTCGCGGTCGCTCTCGTAGCCGTTGTCGTCGTAGCGCGGACGGTATTCGCGCCGCCAGCGGTCACGGTCACGATAGAAATCGCGGCTGCGGTAGTTGCGATCCCAATAGCGATCCAGATCGAACTGGATGACGGGAATGCCGAGCGGACGATAATATTCCGGGGCGACATAGACGCGGCGCTGGCGATAGACGGTCTGGATATAGCGGCCGGCCATCCAGCCGCGAATGCCGCGGAAGGAAACATCGCACCACGGCACGTCGGCAAGGCAGCCGTAGACGTTCAACGGCGCGCCGGCGCGCACGACGATGACAGCCGGATAGGCCGTGCTCGGTCCCGACCGCAGGTTGACGTTCGTGGTCGCGAACCCTTCGGCCGCCATCGCCACCACCGGCGCGGCCAGCAGCGCACAAGCAATCAATGCACGCTTGATCATATTTCTCACAGTTTACTCTCCCGCTCGAACCCGGCCGCCGAAACCCCGATGGAATCGACATCGGCCTTGGCCCACCAAGGAAAATGATAGGGCGGGTTTTGGCTTTTTTGAGATCGGCCGGTGGCGGCTTTGCCTTATTTTTACAAATTCAGCAACCTATGCGGCATCCTGCGACGATGCGCCGGCGATTTCGCCGCCCGTCGTCCCTGTCGCGCCCTTGACATGCGGGCCCGATCGTCCGACTTCACGGGTTGAGAACGGGTCAAGACGAGGACGAAGCCATGCGCGAAGCCGCCCCCACGACGATCGACCAGGGCGAAGTCGACCGATTTTCGGCAATGGCCGCCGAATGGTGGAATCCGGCCGGGAAATTCCGGCCGCTGCACAAGTTCAATCCGGTGCGGCTCGCCTATCTGCGCGAGCGCATCTGCGAGAATTTCGGCCGTGATCCGCGCAGCCCCCGCCCGCTCGAAGGCTTGCGGGTGCTGGATATCGGCTGCGGCGGCGGGCTGCTGTCGGAGCCGGTGGCGCGCATGGGCGCACAAGTCGTCGGCGCCGACCCCTCGGAAAAGAACATCGGCATCGCCTCGACCCATGCGGCGCAATCCGGCGTCGAGGTCGATTACCGCGCCATGAGCGCCGAGCAGCTTGCCGAGGCCGGCGAAAGCTTCGACGTGGTGCTGAACATGGAAGTGGTCGAGCATGTCGCCGATGTCGACCTGTTCGTGTCGACCTGTGCCGGCATGGTGCGTCCCGGCGGGCTGATGTTCGTCGCCACCATCAACCGAACGCTGAAGGCGGCCGCACTCGCCATCTTCGCGGCGGAGAACATCCTGCGCTGGCTGCCGCGCGGCACGCATCAATACGACAAGCTGGTGCGCCCCGAAGAGCTGGAAAAACCGATCTCCGCCGCCGGCCTCGAGATCGTCCACCGCACCGGCGTGTTCTACAATCCCCTGCAGGACCGCTGGAACCTCTCCGCCGACATGGATGTCAACTACATGATGCTGGCGAAACGGCCGGCAGCCTGATCATCCCGCGGGCGAGAACGAGAAGGGGATGGAGAGAGCGCTTCGTTCCCCGGTGCGATAAAATCCGGCTTGAACAGGAGCCGGATCAGTTCGTCTCGTCCGGCAGGACCGGCAGCGCCGCGATCTCGATGCCTTCCTCCAGCAGCGCCAGAGCCTCGTCGGGTTTGGCTTCACCGATGATGCCCCGTTGCTCGGCCTCTCCGTAATGGATCTTGCGGGCCTCCTCGGGGAAACGCGCCCCGACATCCTCGGCATTGGCGCGGATGGTGGCCACCGCCTCGCGCAGTTTCGCCATCACCTGCTTCTGCGCCTCGCCGGTGACGAGCGATTGTATCGCTTCCTTCTGCCGGCCGGTGGTCACCGAAGGCGCCATCAGCGTCTTCGACACATGCGCTGAGCCGCAGACAGGGCAGCTCAGAAATCCACGCTGTCGCTGGCTGTCGAAATCGGCGCTGCCGGAAAACCAGGCATCGAAATCATGCCCGGCATCGCAGATGAGGTCGTATCGGATCACCCTCCGGCACTCCCTGGACCGGCGATCTTTTCCAGCGAGAATTCGCGCGCATTGGCAAGGTTGGGAATGCGCTGATGCGCCGCCTTGACGGCCCCGACATCGATCTCGGCGAGGACGACCGCCTCGCCCGTCGGCCCCGCCTCGGCCAGAACCCGGCCCCAAGGATCGACGATCATCGAATGGCCGAAGGTTTCCCGCCCGTCCTCATGCCTTCCGGCCTGCGCCGCCGCGACGATGAAGACACCGTTTTCGATGGCGCGCGCGCGCAAGAGCACTTCCCAATGGGCTTCGCCAGTCTGGCGGGTGAAGGCGGCGGGCACGGAAATCACCTGCGCGCCGTTCACCGCCTGCCGGCGGAACAGTTCGGGAAAGCGCACGTCATAGCAGATGGTGAAGCCGAGTTCGCCAAAGGGCAGAGACGCGATGCGCGCCTCGCTGCCAGGCTGGTAGGCAGAACTTTCGCGCCAGCTCTCGCCATTGTCGAGATCGACGTCGAACATGTGGATCTTGTCGTAGCGGCAGATGATGTCGCCATCCGGACCGATCAGGAAACCGCGATTGGCGATCTTGCCGTCGTCACGCGCGATCGCCGTCGAACCGATATGCATGTAGATGCCGAGCGCGGCGGCAAGGTTGCGGCCTTCCCGGAGAATCAGGTCGTCGCCTTCGCCCCGGAGAACGGCGCGCATGGCCTGACGGTCGCGCTGCAGCGCGCCGGTCATTTCCGGCGTCTGGACGTAGATCGCCCCCGCTGCCGCCGCCTCGCGCACCAGCCGCGCCATATAGGCGGCATTGCGCTCAGGGTCGACGCCGGAACACATCTGGATGGCGGCAGCCTTGAAACTCATGGGTGTTACGCTCCCTGCGCCAGCAGCGGATCGAGCCGTCCCTCGCGGTCGAGGGCGTACAGGTCGTCGCAGCCGCCGACATGGTGCTCGCCGATGAAGATCTGCGGAAACGTGGTGCGGCCATTGGCCTTGGCATACATTTCCTGGCGTGCATCCGGGTTCGCCGTCGCATTGTGCTCGACGTAGTCGACGCCCTTGTTTTCCAGCAACTGCTTGGCGCGGGCGCAATAGCCGCAGAAATCGCGCGTATAGATGACGACAGACGCCATGGAGCTCTCCGTTTCCTCCGGCCCGCGCCCGTTCGGCGACGATGCCTCTTCGTCGTCATATAGAATTGCCGAGCGCCCTTGCAAAGGTCAAAACCGTGATATCGGCGGCGCCCGCCCGGCGCAGCACCCGCACGGCCGCCGAAACCGTCGCTCCCGTCGTATAGACGTCGTCGACCAGCACCAGCCGCTTGCCCGCGACATCCGCCTTGCGGCCGGCCGCAACCCTGAAAGCGCCGCGCACATTGTCCTCGCGCGCCGCGACCCCGAGGCCGACCTGCTGTGTCGTGCGCTTGACGCGCAGCAGCGTCGTCGCCAGCAATGGCTTGTCCGCCAGCCGCGCCAGATGCCGGGCCAGTTCCGCCGACTGGTTGAACTTGCGCGACATCATGCGGAAGCGGTGCAGCGGCACCGGCAGGATGGCATCGGCGGCTTCGACCGTGCCATCGCCGGCGCGCAGCATCCAGGCGGCCATCATCGTCGCCAGATCGGTGCGGTCGCGATACTTCAGCCCATGCACCAGACGCCGCGCCACGCCCGCATGAACGGCCACCGAGCGCAGACGATCGAAGGCGGGCGGCTCGGCAATCGCCTCGGCGCTGAGGATACCGGGCCCGAGATCGCGCGAAAACGGCAGGCCGAGTACCTCGCAATAGGGCCGTTCGATGAAACGGATGCCGGCCCAGCAGCGCGCGCACAAGCCGCGATGCGAACCGAGCGTCACGCCGCAACCGGGGCAAACCGGCGGATAGACGATATCGACCAGTCGCCCGAGACCGCTCAACAGACCGGCAAGCGCATTCTTTCGAAGCTCCGGGCGCAAAACCCTATCGCGCATGCGATGGTATTGCTCCGGCGGTTGACTTTGCTCGTCCGGGATCTCATCTGAAGCCGTCATCGGGATCCCCCGTCTTTCCCCGGAGGCGAGCCTAGCACGCCGCACGCCCTCGCGCGAGAGGCGGCAGGCGGATCGCCTCACAACCCATCGGACGCGCGGCATGGACATCATTTTCGATCAGGCGCTGGTTTCCGGCAATCGCCGGCGGGCGTTGAAGGCTTTCGATCCGAAGGCAACCTTTCTGCTCGACATCGCCGCCGAGGAGCTGGCATCGCGCCTCGCCATCATCGAGCGGCGCTTCGACAGCGCCGTATCGCTCTTCGACGTGACCGGGGAGGCCGCGACGGCCGCGCTCGCCACCGGCAAGGTCGGCGACATCCAACGCGTCGAACTGGCCGGCGCCTATCGGGGCAATGCGCTGGCGACCCGCGAGGCCGCGCTCGAGGCCCCGGAACTGCCCCCCGCCTCGGTCAATCTCGTGCTCTCGCCGCTGTCGCTGCATCTCACCAACGACACGCCGGGCGTGCTGGTGCAGATCCGCCGCGCGTTGAAGCCGGACGGGCTGCTGCTCGCCGCCATTCCCGGCGCCGGCACGTTGCAGGAATTGCGCGAGGTGCTGCTGGCCGCCGAGAGCGAAATCCATGGCGGCGTGAGCCCGCGCGTCATTCCCTTCGCGGATGTGCGCGACATCGGCGCTCTCCTGCAACGCGCAGGCTTCGCGCTGCCCGTCGTCGACGCCGAGACCTATACGGTGCGCTACGATTCGCTGTTCGACCTGATGCGCGACCTGCGCGCCATGGGCATGACCAACCCGCTTGCCGCTCGCAGCCGCCGGCCGCTGACGCGCCGTTTCTTCCTGCGCGCCGCCGAACTCTATACCGAGCGTTACTCCGATGCGGACGGGCGCATCCGCGCCACCTTCTCGATCGTCTACGCCTCCGGCTGGGCGCCGCATGAAAGCCAGCAGAAGCCGCTGAAGCCGGGCTCGGCCAAGGCGCGGCTGGCCGACGCCTTGAAGGCGACGGAGGTCAAGCTGGAGAAGTGAGCATATCCCGGAAAAGCCGGGGGCGTTCAGCGATCCGAAGAAGAACGACGGCGCCGATCAGGGCGAACTGTTGTCCATCGTGTTGGACACCAGGCCGTAGACGTGCTGAAAGCCATTGGCGAAGCCACCGACGCTGTACAAGACCGCGATCGACACCAGCGCCGCGATGAGCCCGTATTCCATCGGCACGCTGCCGCCGGCATCCCGCATCAGCCTTGAAATCCGGCGCATTCGTAAACTCCCCAAGGCCACTTTCTATTTTTACCAGCATTTCGCAATCCGGAAAACCGGTGCCCGATTTTCCTGGAAATGCACGCGTGCCGCCGCACGATGTCCCGTGCCGGCACGCTGTCGTTCAGCAGCCGGAATCCGCGCCGTACCCCTCGACGATGCAGACGGAACCCGGTGTTTCCTGCAGCACGCTGCGGCGCAACGTGTAACGCCTGCCGCCTCCATCAGACGATTCGATCGAACCGGTGGTGATCATGTCGTAATTCTGCGGCGCCGCCGCCGTCTTGCGTTCGCTGTTTCCGGCCAGCATCGGCGTCAGGATCAGCGTCAGCGCAATTCCGGCCACGCCAAAAACCAGCGCGATGTTCAACGCACCGGATCGTTCCGTCTTATTCGACGACCTCTCGCGCATGCGATCGGTTTTCCACGCCTCTTCGTCGACCATATCAAGCCCTTCGAACACATCATGCTTGAATCGCCCTATCATTGCCAAAGCAAGATAAACGATCTGTTAATGACGTCGAGAAAGCTGTCTTCTACAGGAGGTCCTGCAGGATGGGGATCAGCGGCTCATCGGCCGGCGGCATCGGATAGTCGCGCAGCGCCAAAGACTTGACCCATTTCAGCGTCTGTCCTTCGCGTCCCTGCGGAATGCCTTCGTAGCGGCGGCAGACGAACAGCGGCATCAAAAGATGGAAAGTCTCGTAGGTATGGCTGGCGAAGGTCAGCGGCGCCAGGCATGCGACCTTGGTCTCGATGCCCAGTTCCTCGCGCAATTCGCGAATCAGCGCTTCTTCCGGCGTTTCGCCCGCCTCCACCTTGCCACCGGGAAACTCCCAGAGACCCGCCAGCGACTTGCCTTCCGGCCGCTGGGCGAGAAGGACGCGGTTGTCGGTATCGATCAGCGCGCAGGCGCTCACCAGCACGATCTTGCGCTCGCTCATCGCGCCTCAGGCCTCCCGCCAGTAGCAGTAACGATAGGATTCGGCAAAGCCGAGCTTGCGGTAGAGCGAGAGCGCCGGGGCATTCTCGGCCACCACCTGCAGCCAGGCGCTGCGCGCGCCGCGCATGCGCGCCCAGCGCAGCGCCGCAGACAGGATTTCCAGCCCCAGCCCGCGCCGCCGCTCGTTGGGCGCAACGGCCAGCAGCATGATGCCGGCGAGATCGTTATCCTGCACGCACAGCACCGTCGCCTGCGGCCCGGTCACCGGATCCTCGATGACGAACAGCCCGGTCGTCGGGCGGATCGCGCCGATGATCTCGGCCAGCGCCGGCTTGGCGGCAAGCCCTGCCTCCTCGACCGCCAGGTTGGCGTCGACGAAACGGCCGATATCGTGGCTCGGCAGGTGGTCCATGGTGTCCGGCAGGGTCAGGCCGGCGAGATCGGCGGCCATGACCAGCACCTCCTCGACCCGCTGCCAGCCCTTCTGGCGCAGATTGTCGATCAGGGCGGGCGGGGCAAGCGGCGTCTCGCGGATGGTCAGCGGCCGGCCATAGGCCTCGAAACGCTTGCGCGCCTTTTCCAGGCGGATGTCGATGTCCCTGGTATCGGCCGGATCGAGCGGCACGACGGAGTTGAGCCGGCGCGAGGGATGCCCGGCGGTCAGCCGCACCTGCCAGCTTCCGTCATAGGTGACGGCAGCCGCCGGCCAGGCCCGAAAACCGACCGCTTCGAACCGGCGCACCGCCGGCAGGTTCACCCCGTGCGACGAGGAATCCGTCATCGCCACCCGTCAGCTCCGGTAATCGCCGTTGATCTCGACATATTCCTTGGTCAGGTCGCAGGTCCAGACCGTCGCCTGCCCCTCACCGAGACCGATATCGACACGCACGTCGATATCCTGCCGCTTCATGATCGCAGTGGTCGCCTCTTCGGAATAGGCCGGATCGCGCTCGCCGTCGGCGGCAACGCGGACATCGCCGAACCAGATCGCCAGCCGGTCGCGGTCGGCCATCTCGCCGGACTTGCCGACCGCCATGACGATGCGGCCCCAATTGGCGTCCTCGCCGGCGACCGCCGTCTTGACCAGCGGCGAATTGGCGATGGAAAGCCCGATGCGCTTGGCCGCTGCATCGCTTTCGGCGCCGGTGACGGTCACGGCCACCATCTTGCGCGCACCTTCGCCGTCACGGACGACCTGCAAGGCGAGATCCTTGAGGAGATCGTTCAAAGCCGCGCGAAAGGCGTCGAGCCTGCTATCGTCGGCGTTTTCCACGCGCGCCTGACCGTCGGCGGCAGCCGCGCCGGTCGCAAACAGCATCAGCGTATCCGAGGTCGAGGTGTCGCTGTCGACGGTCACCGAGTTGAAGGTCGGGCCGACGCCGGCCGAGAGCAGCGCCTGCAGCGCGGCAGGCGCGATATCGGCATCGGTGACCACGAAGGACAGCATCGTCGCCATGTCGGGCGCGATCATGCCGGCGCCCTTGGCGATGCCGTTGATCGTGACCGTCACGCCGCCGATCTCGGCTGTGCGGGTCGCGACCTTCGGATAGGTATCCGTGGTCATGATCGCCTTGGCCGCCTCGAACCAGAAGTCGCCGGTAGCGTCCTTGGCCATGGTGTCGAGCACCCCGGCGAACTTGGTGGCATCCAGCGGCTCGCCGATGACGCCGGTGGAGGCCAGATAGACCTCGTTCTCGCCGCAGCCGATGGCGGAGGCGGCGGACTTCGCCGTCAGCGCCGTCGCCTCGCGGCCCTTCCTGCCGGTGAAGGCATTGGCATTGCCGGAATTGACGACCACGGCGCGGGCGACCCCATGCGACAGATTGGCGCGGCAGAAATCGACCGGCGCCGAGGGGCATTTCGAGCGGGTGAAGACGCCGGCGACAGACGCCGGCTTGTCGAACACCATCATCAGAACGTCCGTGCGGTTCTTGTATTTGATGCCGGCAGCGGCGGTCGCCATGCGCACCCCGCGCAGCGGCGGCATGACGGCGTAGGTTTTCGGAGCGAGCGGAGAAACGGAACCGGACATCTTCTGACCCTGTTATAAAGACGAGAGAGCCCGTCGCAAAGGACGGGCTCGGGATTGATTACTGCTTGGTGGCTTCCTCGTAACCCTTGCGCAGGGTCTCGTCGGAAATCTCGACCTTGGAGCCTTCCTTGGCCTTGTTCAGCAGATCAAGATACTTGTCGCGGATGACGAGATTGCGGACCTGGGCCTCGACCTGCTCGAAGGGCGGCGGCGGGGCGATGCGCTTGTCCTCGACCTTGATGATATGGAAGCCGAATTCGCTCTTCACCGGCGTCTTGGAATAGGCGCCTTTTTCAAGCGCAAACGCGGCGTCTTCGAATTCCTTGACCATGCGGCCCTTGCCGAACCAGCCGAGGTCACCGCCGTCGTTCTTGTTGGAATCGGTGGACTTCGCCTTGGCCAGTTCGGCGAAATCCTTGCCGGCGTCGAGTTCGGCGATGATCGCCTTGGCTTCGTCCTCGGTCTTGACGAGGATGTGGCGGGCGTGGACTTCCTCTTCCTTCGGCAGCGAGGCGACTTCCTTGTCGTAGCGCGCCTTGACTTCTTCCGGCTTCAACGTGTCGACGATGTTCTTGCGGAAATAGGCGCCGTGCAGTTCGCGGTCCGTCAGGTACTGCATGCGCGACTTGAAGTCGTCGGTCTTATCCAGGCCTTCGGCGGCGGCGCTCTTCGACAGGAGCTTGATGTCGATCAGGCTCGACAGGGCGGCGATCTTCTTCTGGTCGTCCGGCATCTGGGCGAGCTGCGGGTCGAGGCCGGCGATCGCCACGTCGAGTTCGGACTGGTGGACCGGTTCGCCGCCGACCGTCGCCACCACGGCGTCCTCGGCATGGGCGGGAAGCTGAAGGCCGACGAAGGCCACCAGTGCCATCGCAGCCAGTTTTTTCGAGCAGAGCATGAATTAACCTTTCGGAAAGAAACAGGGCCGCGACCCTCGCAGACCCGGTCGAAATCGTCCTCACCACCAGAATGTGGCCATTCTGTATCGGCCTGTGCCGTTGACATCAATCGGCCCCCCTCTTATCTGTCACGCAACCTCGCGTCCAGATCAGTTTCGGGCGTTCCGCGCCAATCAGCCGAAATCGGCTTCGATGACCGCGCGGGAACGCTTCCGGCAAGACATTCAGAAAGGACCATTGGCCATGGTCAGCTTTGGCGGCCTCGCCCGCAAGATTTTCGGTTCCTCGAACGAGCGCCGCGTGAAATCGTACAAACCGCAGGTTCAGGCGATCAATGCGCTCGAAGAGAGCATGAAGGCGCTTTCCGACGAGCAGCTTGCCGCCAAGACCGTCGAGTTCCGGCAGGAGATCGCAAACGGCAAGACCGTGGACGACCTGATCGTGCCGGCCTTCGCCGTCGTGCGCGAAGCAGCCCGCCGGTCGCTCGGCCTGCGTCCCTTCGACGTCCAGCTCGTCGGCGGCATGATCCTCAACAGCAATGCCATCGCCGAAATGAAGACCGGCGAAGGCAAGACGCTGGTCGCGACGCTTCCCGTCTATCTCAACGCGCTGAACGGCCGCGGCGTCCATGTCGTTACCGTCAACGACTACCTGGCGCGGCGCGACTCCCAGATCATGGGCCGCCTCTACGGCTTCCTGGGCCTCACCACCGGCGTCATCGTCCACGGTCTTTCGGATGAGGAACGCCGCGAGGCCTATGCCTGCGACATCACCTACGCCACCAACAACGAACTCGGCTTCGACTATCTGCGCGACAACATGAAGTTCGACCGCGGCCAGATGGTGCAGCGCGGCCATGCCTTCGCCATCGTCGACGAAGTCGACTCCATCCTGGTCGACGAGGCGCGCACGCCGCTGATCATCTCCGGCCCGCTCGACGACCGCTCCGACCTCTACAACGCCATCGACGCCTTCGTGCCGCTGCTGTCGCCGGAGGACTACGAGATCGACGAGAAGCAGCGCTCGGCCAACTTCTCCGAAGCCGGCACCGAGAAGCTCGAAAACCTGCTGCGCGAGGCAGGCCTGCTCAAGGGCAATTCGCTCTACGACGTCGAAAACGTCGCCATCGTTCACCATGTCAACAATGCGTTGAAAGCCCACAAGCTGTTCCAGCGCGACAAGGACTATATCGTCCGCAACAACGAAGTCGTCATCATCGACGAGTTCACCGGCCGCATGATGCCGGGCCGCCGCTATTCGGACGGCCAGCACCAGGCGCTGGAAGCCAAGGAAAGAGTGCAGATCCAGCCGGAAAACCAGACGCTGGCCTCGATCACCTTCCAGAACTATTTCCGCATGTACGACAAGCTGGCCGGCATGACCGGCACGGCCTCGACGGAAGCGGAGGAATTCGCCAACATCTACGGCCTCGACGTCGTCGAAGTGCCGACCAACCTGCCGATCAAGCGTATCGACGAGGACGACGAGGTCTACCGGACGGCGGAAGAGAAATACAAGGCGATCATCGCCGAGATACGCGAGGCGCAGAGCCGCGGCCAGCCGCTGCTGGTCGGCACGACCTCGATCGAGAAGTCGGAACTCCTGGCCGAAATGCTCAAACAATCCGGCTTCAGCGGCTTCCAGGTTCTCAACGCCCGCTATCACGAGCAGGAAGCCTATATCGTCAGCCAGGCCGGCGTTCCCGGCGCCGTGACCATCGCCACCAACATGGCCGGCCGCGGCACCGACATCCAGCTCGGCGGCAATATCGACATGCGTCTGGAGCATGAACTGGCCGGCATGGAAGCAGGCCCCGAGCGTGACGCCAAGGAAGCGGCGATTCGCGAGGAGGTGCAGCAGCTCAAGCAGAAGGCGCTCGCCGCCGGCGGTCTCTACGTCATCGCCACCGAGCGCCACGAAAGCCGCCGCATCGACAACCAGCTGCGCGGTCGTTCCGGCCGCCAGGGCGACCCCGGCCGCTCGAAATTCTACCTGTCGCTCCAGGACGACCTGATGCGCATCTTCGGCTCGGACCGCATGGATTCGATGCTGCAGAAGCTCGGTCTCAAGGAAGGCGAAGCCATCGTCCATCCCTGGATCAACAAGGCGCTGGAACGCGCCCAGAAGAAGGTCGAGGCGCGAAATTTCGACATCCGCAAGAACCTGCTGAAGTATGACGACGTGCTGAACGACCAGCGCAAGGTGATCTTCGAGCAGCGCATCGAACTGATGGATGCCGAGGATCTGACCGAAACCGTCGCCGACATGCGCCACGAGGTCATCGAGGGTCTTGTCTCGCGCTATATCCCCGAGCGCGCCTATGCGGAACAGTGGGATGCCGAGGGCCTGCGCAACGCCATCCGCGAAACGCTGAACATGGACCTTCCGGTGACCGACTGGGCGAAGGAAGAGGGCATCGGCGACGAGGAAATCCGCGAACGCATTCTCGCCGCCACCGATGCCGCAGCCGCCGACAAGGCCGAGCGCTTCGGCCAGGAAATCATGACCTATGTCGAGCGCTCGATCCTGTTGCAGACGCTCGACATGCTGTGGCGCGAGCATATCGTCAACCTCGACCACCTGCGCTCGGTCATCGGTTTCCGCGGCTATGCCCAGCGCGACCCGCTGCAGGAATACAAGTCGGAAGCCTTCGAGCTGTTCCAGGCGCTGCTGCACAACCTGCGCCAGACGGTCACCACCCAGCTTGCCCGCGCCGAACTGGTGCGCGAGGCCGCCGAGGTGCCGCAGCCGCAGCTTCCTGATATGGAAGCCCATCATTTCGATCCGCTGACCGGCGAGGACGATTTCGGCGGCCAGACCATGTATGCCGCCGAGGAAGTGGTGGCGGTCGAGGACCGCAACCCGCAGGATCCCGCCACCTGGGGCCGCGTCGGCCGCAACGAGCCCTGCCCCTGCGGCTCCGGCAAGAAATACAAGCATTGCCACGGCGCCTATGAATCGGCCTGACCGGCCGCATTCGCCGCGATATCGAAAACGCCGCCCCTCCGGGCGGCGTTTGCATTTCGGCCTCGGGAAAAGCCACAGGTCTTAAGCGCCTGACACCGAAGCTGAACCGATTCTTAACCGTGACACGGCATAGTGCAGGCAAGTTTTGCGTCGTCCAGGTTGTTGCGTGTCCATTATGGCGTTCATCGAAACCGCCGAAAGATTATTGCCGCCGCGGCTGCGCGGCACGGTCATGCCGCTTGTCGGCCGGATCGGCGCGGCCCTGACCGGCGACGACGAGAAGGCCGCCGCCCAGCGCATGGCGCTCACTGCCTTCGTCATTCGCGTCGTCAGCGCGGCCATCGCCTTCGTCTCGCAGATCATCCAGGCCCGCATCATGGGCGAATTCGAATACGGCATCTTCGTCTTCGTCTGGGTGATGGTCGTCCTGTTCGGCAATCTCTCCTGCCTCGGCTTTCATTCCGCCGTCATCCGCTTCCTGCCGCAATATCGCAGCCACGGGGCGCTCGCCGAAATTCGCGGCCTGACGGCGACGGCGCGTATCTTCGCCATGCTCTCGGCGAGCGCCCTGGCGCTGATCGGCTATCTCGTGATCCGTCTGATGGGCACGGCCATCGAGCCCTATTACGCCCTGCCGGTCTTCCTCGGCCTGTTCATCCTGCCGATGATCGCGCTTGGCGATGTGCTCGACGGCACCTCGCGCGCCCATAGCTGGGCGGTCACGGCGCTGAGCCCGACCTACATCATCCGCCCCACCCTGATCCTCGTCTTCAACGTCATCGCCGTCTGGCAGGGCGCGCCGCAGACGGCGGAGACGGCGATGCTCGCCGCCCTTGCCGCTACCTACGTCACCACCTGCGGCCAGTTCCTGACCGTGCGTCTGCGCCTGCGCGGCCATTATCCGCGCGGGCCGTTGAAGGTGGATTTCCCGGCCTGGTTCCGCGTCGCCGTGCCGATCTTCATGATCGAGGGCTTTGGCTTCCTGCTGACCAATTCCGACGTCATGGTCGTCGGCCTCTATCTGGACCCCGAGCAGGTCGCCATCTATTTCGCCGCCACCAAAACCATGGCCTTGGTGCAGTTCGTCTATTTCTCCGTCAAGGCCGCCGCCGCCCCGCGCTTTTCCGGGATGATCGCCGACAACGACCGGCGCGCGCTCGCAACCTTCGCCGGCGAGACGGTGCGCTGGAGCTTCTGGCCATCCTTCGCCGTCGGCCTGGGCCTGCTGCTCTGCGGCGAGTTCCTGCTGTCGCTGTTCGGCCCGGCCTTCACCGCCGGCTATCCGCTGATGGCCATCCTGTTCGCCGGCATCATGGCGAAAGCCCTGGTCGGTCCCGGCGAAGTGCTTTTGACAATGGCCGGCAAGCAGACGCTGTGCGTCTTCCTCTATGCAGGCGCGCTGACCGCCAACATCCTGCTCAACGTCACGCTGATCCCGATCTTCGGGCTGACCGGCGCGGCGGCTGCCGCCGCAGGCGCGATGATGGTCGAAGCGATCCTCCTGCATCTCGCCGTGCGCCGCGCGCTCGGCATCGTCCTGTTTGCATTCGCCGATCCCCTGGCGCTCATGAACATGAAGAAGGCTGCCTGACCATGGTGCGACCGCCCGCCTACAGCGAAAGCATGAACAGCAGCGACAATCGCATGGTCGGCGAACTCGCCTCGCCCGGCCGCAACCGTCCGCTTGCCGATATCGAGCTGCCGGTCGGCCGTCCCGGCCGCGATCTCTGCCTCTATCCCGCCGCCATGGGTTACGACCTGCAGGAGGAATTCGATTTCCTCGGCAACCGCGCCATGGAGCCGAACGTCTTCTTCTCCGGCCGCTTTCTCGCGCCTGCCATGCCGCGCCTTGACGAGCGCCAGATCCGCGTCGCGCTGATCCGCGACACCGGCAACGGTCGCAACCGCCTGCGCCTGCTGATGCCCTTTTCCGTCGAAAAGCCGGGCTTCGCCGTGGGGCCGTCGATCGTGCGCGTCTGGTCGAACCCGTTCGGGCCGCTCGGCACGCCGCTGGTCGATGCCGAGGAGGCAGCGGAAACGCTTGACAATCTCCTGGAAGCCATGGGGCGGCGCCAGTGCGGCCTGCCGCCGATCCTCGTCTTTCCCGACGTCCGCCTGAACGGCCCCTTCGCCACCATGCTCAAGGCCATCGCGCTTGGCCGCAACCTGCCGGTCGATACGACCGGCCAGTTCCAGCGGCCGATGCTGCAAAGCTTTCAGGACGGGGAGGCCTATCTGAAGCATGCCGTTTCCAAGGAGCATTTGCGCGAGATGAACCGCCAGTGGCGGCAGCTCGAAAGCCTGGGAACACTGTCCTACACCGTCTCGCGCCAGCCCTCCGAGATCCGCTGGCGGATGGAGGAATTCCTGGCGCTGGAGGCGAGCGGCTGGAAGGGCGCCAAGCGCACGGCGATGATTGTCGACCGCTACCGCGCCGCCTTCGCCCGCGAGGCGATCACCAATCTCGCCGAGACCGATGCGGTGCGCATCCACACGCTCGACCTCGACGGCAAGGCCATTGCCGCCATGGTCGTCTTCCTGATGAACGGTGAGGCTTATACCTGGAAGACCGCCTACAACGAGACCTATGGCCGTTTTTCGCCCGGCAAGCTGCTGGTCGCGCGCCTGACCGAATGGCATCTCGATGACGCCAACATCCTGCGCACCGACAGCTGCGGCGTGCCCGACCATCCGGTCATGAGCCGACTGTGGGAAGAGCGCGAGGAGATGGGCACGCTGGTCGTCGGCCTGCACCAGAACGGCGACCGCGACGTGCGCCAGGCCTCCGCCCAGCTTCACCTCTACCGCAACACCCGCAATGTCGCTCGCCTGCTGCGCGAAAAGATCATGTCGCTGGCGGGGCGCTGATTACGCCGCATCGGCGGAGCAGGCAGCCGACCGCGCCCGCAATTCACGGCGGATGATCTTTCCGGTCGTCGTCATCGGCAGGGCATCGACGAATTCCACCTCGCGCGGATATTCGTGCATGGAGAGCCGCGTCTTGACCCAGCCGCTGATCTCGCTTGCCAACGCATCGCTCGCCACATGGCCGGGGGCCAGCACCACATAGGCCTTGACGATCTCGGTGCGCAGCGGATCGGGCTTGCCGATGACGGCGGCAAGCTGCACCGCCGGATGGCCGAGCAGGCAATCCTCGATCTCGCCGGGGCCGATCCGGTAGCCGGAGGAGGTGATGACGTCGTCGTCGCGGCCGAAGAACTCGACATAACCTTCCGCATCCTGCCGGCCCTGGTCGCCGGTCAGCATCCAGTCGCCGGAAAATTTCGCCGCCGTCGCCTCCGGCGCGTTCCAGTAGCCGAGGAACATCGACGGCGAGGAACGGTGGATGGCGATCTGGCCGATTTCGCCCGCAGGCACCGGTTTGCCATCCGCATCGAGGATTGCCACCCGGTGCCCCGGAACCGGCTTGCCGATGGCTCCGCCGCGGCTGATGCCATAGGCGACCGAGGAGGACAGCACGAAATTGCACTCCGTCTGTCCATAAAATTCATTGACCGTCAGCCCGAGCGCGGATTTTGCCCATTCATAGGTCTCTCGTCCGAGCGATTCCCCGGCCGAGCCAACGGTACGCAAAACCAGATCGTATTTTTCGCGCGGACGCTCGACTGCCGCCAGCAGCCGCAATGCCGTCGGCGGAATGAAGGCATTCCTCACCTTCATCTCCGCCATGATGCGAAACGCCATCTCGGGATCGAATTTCTGCGCCGGCGAGGAAACGACCGGGACGCCGAGCAGCAACGCTGGCAAAAGCGCGTTCAGCAAGCCACCCGCCCAGGCCCAGTCCGAGGGCGTCCAGACCTTGTCACCCGGTTGCGGCAGGCCCTGATGGGCAAATTGCATGCCCGGAATATGGCCGGCAAGCACCCGGTGGCCATGCAGCGCCCCCTTGGGCGCGCCCGTCGTGCCCGAGGTAAAGATCATCAACGCCGGATCGTCGGGCCCGGAGGCAACCGGTTTCGCCAACGGCGCATGCGACAGCAGCCCCTCGAAGGACAGTGCCCCCTCGCCTTCGGCCTCGACGAGAATGACGTGCTTGAGACCCGGCAACCGCTCGCGAATGGTTTTAAGCCGTTCCCAGCCGAAGGCATTGGTGACGATCGCCGTCGCGCCCGAAACCCTCAGCCGATATTCCAGCGCCTCGACCCCGAAAAGCAGCGCCAGCGGCAACGCGATGCCGCCCATCTTGTAGATCGCCACATGGGCGATGACAGTGGCAAAACTCTGCGGCAGGAGCAACGCGACCCGGTCACCGCTGAGAACGCCGAGATCGACGAGCGCACCGGCAAAGGCCGAGGACCGCGCCGCCAATTCGCCATACCGCATCTGCAGGTGCCGGCCATCCGGCTGGAAATGCTCCAGACAGACCCGCTCGGGAGAATGTGCCGACCAGGCATCGCTGACGGCGACGCCCATGTTGAAATCAGCGGGAATATCCCAGACGAAATCGCGATAAAGCGCGTCGTACCGGTCTCGGGAAGGCAATTGCATCGGTGTTCACCCTGTCCTGCCCCAGGAATCTAGCATTTTCGCCGAAGCGCTGACAATGCAATCTTTCGCACTTGCGAAGCCAATTGGATTGCTATTCGCAATTGCAAACAATCAATGAGGATGCGATCAAAGGGTATCGTGGCTACCGCGAACCCAAAGGGCTAGCAAGGTCACCCGGCCGTCCGGCGCCCCTCTGGAGCGCAGCGATCGAAGATCGCGACAGCGCGAAGAGAAAAGATGGTGCGGGTGGTCGGGGTCGAACCGACACTCCTTTCGGAACCGGATTTTGAGAGACCGGATATGCCCTATCCTTTGTGTATCCGGCAGTATCCGTTTTCCCGATAACCGATTGTTAGCACTAGCTTTTTTCGGTTCTCAGAACACACATACCTAGCCGGACGTACGCTACGGTTGGCTTTCTAGGTGCACCTATGTTGCACCTGAAATCCAACCTCAACGGAGGTTAGGAATGCCCAAAATCAAACTCACCAAGACCGCTGTCGACGCCGCAACCGCCCAGGAGCGCGATTACGAACTACGCGATACGACGATACCGGGGTTCCTTGTCAAGGTCACCCCGACCGGTCGCAAGATATTCATGGTCGCCTATGTCGCCCACAACGGACAGCGCCGAAAGCCCGCTATAGGCCGCTACGGTGAGATCACCGTCGAGCAGGCCCGCGGGATCGCCCAAGACTGGCTGGCCGAAGTCCGCCGCGGCGTCGATCCCAGCGCCGAGCGAGCCACTGCCCGGCAGGCGCCTACGGTCAAGGAGCTCTTCGACCGGTTCATCAGCGACTATTCGGAGAGCCGCAATAAGCCATCCACGGTCGAATCGAACCGCGGTTACGGAAGGCGCTACATCATCCCGGTGCTCGGCCAATTGAAGGTGCCCGACGTCACCCGCGCCGACATCTCGAACCTAATGAAGAAGATGTCGAAGAAGCCGACGAACGCGAACCGCGTCCTCGCCGCCGTGCGGAAGATGTTCAACATGGCCGAGGTCTGGGGCATGCGCCCCGACGGGTCGAACCCGTGCCGCCACGTTCCGAAGTACCCGGAACGGGGAAAGACCCGGCTGATCACCGACAGTGAGATGAAGAAGCTCTTTGCCTACCTCGCGCGCGCCGAGGCGGAAGGACTTGAGCATCCCTTCATTCTCCTCGCGATCCGGCTTCAGTTCGAATTCGCCGCGCGGATGTCGGAGATCCTCCAGCTCGAATGGTCGTGGATCGATTACGACAATCGGAGGGTGGTCTGGCCCGACAGCAAGACCGGCGGCATGTCCAAGCCCATGAGCGCCGAAGCGCAACGGCTATTCGAGACGGCGCCGCGTCTTGAGGAATCGCCGTTCGTCTGCCCGTCGGTGTTCGACCCCAACCTGCCGATGTCGAAGCACACCTACTACCAGGGCTGGCGACGCATTCTCGAGCGCGCCGGGCTGCCACATATCGGAACGCACGGCATCCGCCACCGCTCGGCGACCGACATCGCCAACTCCGGCGTGCCGGTGAAGGTCGGCATGGCGCTTACCGCCCACAAGACGGTGACCATGTTCATGAAATACGTCCACACCGAGGATGACCCGGTACGTGCGGCGGCGGAAGCGGTGAACCAGCGGCGGCAGGCCTTGCTTGGCGGCCAAGCGGCGAGCCCGCCTCCCACCCCAACGCCGGCACCGGTCGAGGAAGCGCCTTCGGTAGCACCCGAGGTCGAGGCGGTCGATCCGGTTTTGACGGCGGCCGGCAAGCCCCTCGGCTACGAGGACGGCCAGTATGCCTCCCGCACCAAGCTCGGCAACTATCGGCCGTTCCGTCACCGCTCTGGCGAGAACCGCGCCATCCCTCCCGGCACCAAGCGCGACGAGAACAAGGAGGCGAGCCATGCGTAAGGACGGCAACCCGCAGCGTCGCTGGCCCACGCCGGACATCCTGCGCCGGGCCAGGTTCGTCGAAGACGCCGGACCGATCCGTTTCGTCGACACCGAAGCGGCCGCCCGCTACCTCGCCCTCGAAGCGCACACGCTGGAATGCTACCGCTCGCTGGGCGGCGGACCCGTTTTTCACAAGTTCGGGAAATGGGTCCGCTACGCGGTCGATGATCTCGATACCTGGGCCGAAAGTTGCCGTCGCATGACCACGGCGTCTCCAGCCGCGCCGCGCATCCTTCCCATTGACCGAACATAGCTCCTAGGCTATATCGATATGTGGGAAGTCAAACTACACAATGCCTTCGAAGCGGAGTTTCAGGCCTTCGAGACGGCCGTTCAGGACGCCATGTTGGTGGTCGCCAAGGTGCTTGCCGATTTCGGTCCGCAGCTTGGCCGCCCACATGTCGATACGCTGAAGGGATCGAAACACGCCAATATGAAGGAGTTGCGGTTCGAGGCGGCCGATGGTGAATGGCGGGCAGCTTTCGCCTTCGACCCTGAGAGAAACGCGATCATGCTCGTGGCCGGCGACAAGTCGGGCGGAAGCCAGAAGCGCTTCTACAGGAGCCTGATCGCAAAGGCGGACATACGGTTTTCCGACCACCTGGAAAACCTGAAATCCGGAAAGAAGGAAAAGTGAGATGGCACGGAGCCTGAACGAAATCATTGCCGAGCTGCCGCCGGAGCGCCAGGCCGACATTGAGGCCCGCTATCAGGAGCTCAAGGAGGAAGTCGAAGGCCTTCGGGAGCTGCGCCAGATCGCCGGCAAGGCGCAAGCCGAGATCGCCACCGCGCTCAACATCAAGCAGCCCTCGGTTTCCAAGATCGAGAAGCAAGCCGATATGTATCTCTCGACACTCCGCAGCTATGTGGAGGCTGTCGGCGGCAAGCTGGAACTCATGGTGAAACTGCCGAAACGGCCGGCCATGCGCATTCATCATCTCGGTGACGTCGCACCGGCGGTGCGTACGCCAAAACCAACCCGGGCAGCCAAACAGCGCCATGGATGAGCTTCAGCATTCCATCTATGTCGATCGCTTTCGGCTGGCCTTCCACACCCAACGCGGCACGGCGTTCCAAGACTGGTTCGTTCGGCTCGCGGGCTATGCTTTCGGCGCCGATTTCGAAGAAGTGCGTCCCTATGGTCCCTACGGCGATCTGAAATGCGACGGCCGCCGCGTTAGCACCAAGTCCGTCTTCCAGTGCTATGCCCCCGACGCGATGAAAGAAGCTGAGCTGATCGGCAAGGTCGATGAGGACTTCCACGGCGCACGCGGCCATTGGAACGCCGATATGGCCGAGTGGGTCTTCGTCCATAATGATGGCCGCGGCCTCCCGCCCAACGCGGTCCAGCATATCGATGGCCTGCGCCAGGCGCATGCGCCGCTTGCCATCGAGACATGGTCGGAGCCGGAACTCCTGAAGCTCGCGATGGGCCTCGAACTGGCCGCACTGCAGGCGCTGTTCGGCCCGGCGGCGTCGATCGCCATTGTCGATCGCCTTGTGATGGCCGACCTCGTGCCGATCATCGAAGCGCTGCAGCGTCAGGACCCGAACGCCGGCGATCCGCCGCTCACCCCGCCGTCGTTGGAGAAGCTGGAAAAGAACGCGCTCTCGGAGGAATCCGGGCTCCTGCTGCGGATCGGCCGCCGCAAGTCGAGCCTCGTCGACACCTTCTTTCGCAAGAGCCCTCGGCCGGATCTCGGCGAGCGCATCGCCGAGGCATTCCGCATGCGCTATGCAGAATTGAAGGCCTTGGACCTTCCGGCCGACACGATCTTCAAGCACTTGCAGGACTATGCCGGCATGAATGGCGAACCCAAGCGCCAGGGCGCCGCGCTGGCCGTGCTCGCCTATTTCTTCGATAGCTGCGACATCTTCGAGGATCCTCTCGTCTCTGCGGAGGCGTCATGATCCTGCCAACAAAACATGTCCGTCCGGACCGCGCCCTCATCGGTGTCGGCGCCGAAGTCCTGGAAATCCTGAAGCGACCGATGACCATGTCCCGCCTGTGGGACGAGGTGCGCGGCCGCCGCTCGCAACATGCTCCCAATGCGCCGATCGACTATCAATGGTTCATTCTCGCATTGGACCTGCTCTACACGATCGGGGCGCTCGACTTCGAACGCGGCCTCGTGCGGAGGGTCGCGTCATGATCCGCCGTTTCGGCAGCGACCTGGCCTCCTTCAAGGCCCTGACTTTCAAGCCGGGCCTCAACATCCTGCTGGCCGACAAGAGCGAGGGCGCCAACGACCGCCAGTCTCGCAATGGCGCTGGCAAGACCAGCTTCGTGGAGCTGGTGCATTTCCTGTTCGGCGCCGACGTCCGTAAGGAGAGCATCTTCCGGTCCGAGGTTCTCACCGAATGGACCTTCGATGTGGCGGTCGATGTCGCCGGCGAGGCGATCTCCGCGGCCCGCAGCGGCGCCAAGCCGAGCCGGCTCATGATCAACGGCGCCGTCGAGAACTGGCCGATCGCACCCCAGTTCGACCTGGCGGCCGGACATTTCGAGCTATCGAACGAACAGTGGAAGGCCAATCTCGGCAAGCTCTGGTTCGGTCTGCCGCTCTCGGCCGGTGACGAAAGCGAACGTTTCCAGCCGTCCTTCCGCTCCTTGTTCTCCTATTTCGCGCGCCGTCAGCTCAGCGGCGGATTCCAGCAGCCGATGCAGCATTCGACGATGCAACAGGCATGGGACCAGCAGGTCTCGATCTGTTATCTGCTCGGCCTCGACTGGACCATTCCGGGCAAATTCCAGGAACTGCGCGGGCAGGAGAAGGTCGCCCAGGAATTGCGTAAGGCCGCCAAGAGCGGCGACCTAGGCCGCTATTTCGGCAAGGCCGCCGATCTGCGCACACGCCTCACGATTGCCGAGGCCCGCGCCATTAGGCTGCGCGAACAGCTGGCCTCATTCGAGGTCGTGCCGGAATACAAGGAGCTTGAACGCGAGGCCAACCTCATAACCCGCGAGATCGACGCGCTCAATGTCGACAACGTCATGGACGGTGATTTGCTTCAGCAACTTCGCGCCTCACTGGGCGAAGAAGGCGCGCCCGATCTCGGCGATGTCACTAAGCTCTACGCGGAAGCCGGCGTCGTCTTGCCGGAGATGGTCCGGCGGCGTTTCGATGAGGTGGAACGGTTTCATCGCTCCATCATCGAGAACCGCCGCGCCCACCTGAATGCCGAGATCACCTCCGCCGAAGCGCGTATCGCGGAACGCGACCAGCGCACCGCCGAGCGCGATCGCCGGCGTCGCCAGATTATGAATGTGCTGAGTTCGGGCGGCGCGCTGGAGCATTACACGAACCTGCGCGAGGAGGCCGGCCGCGCCGAGGCCGAGGTAGAAGGTTTGCGCCAGCGCCTCGAAACCGCCGAGCGTATCGAGAGCACCAAAGCCGAACTGGACATTGAGCGGGCCAATCTGACAAAAGCGCTTCGGGACGACCTGCACGAGCGCAACGACATCCTGCGCGAGGCGATCCTGACGTTCGAGTCCTTGTCGGAATCTCTTTACGAGAAGGCCGGAAGCCTCACTATCGCCGAAACAGGCGGCGGCCCGCAGTTCGACGTCCATATCGATGGGCAGCGGAGCAAGGGCATCACCAACATGCAGATCTTCTGCTTCGATCTGATGCTCACCGAGATCAGCCTGAAGCAGGGCCGCGGGCCTGGCTTCCTCCTGCACGACAGTCACCTGTTCGACGGCGTCGACGAGCGTCAGGTCGCCAAAGCCCTGCAGCTTGGCGCCGAGCGCGCCGAGGCCGCCGGTTTCCAGTACGTCGTGACGATGAATTCAGACGTTCTTCCCCAGGAGGGGTTCAAACCCGGCTTCAGGGTCAGGGACCACGTTCTGGAGACCAAACTCACCGACGCGACCGACACCGGTGGGTTGTTCGGGCTTCGTTTTAATTAGGAGCGCCGATGCGATCTGCGCCCTTCACCCGTCCTACCCTTGTCGCGGCCGTTGAATTGCTGGAGCAACACAGCCAGGCGCGGTTCAACCAGATGGTCCTCCGCCTCGGCCTGGAGGACGAGATATCCTCCAGCACCTCCCTCAGCGTCGCCAATAAGTGCGCCCTGCTAGGCCGGATCGTCGTGCAACGGGCCGAGACCGTGCTCGACACGCTCGAAGGCAGCATGACCCTGGGCGAGGCGGTGATCCGGCAAGCCGCGCAGCTGGCCCAGCAAGACCCTACGCACGCTCTGCAAACGGCTTTCGCACGTGGACTTGCGCGCGACGGATACGTTTTGACGTGGGACGACTACGGGCGAAACGCGTCCATCCGCGCGGCATTGCCCGGCGAAATCCAGCTCCCTCAGACGGACGACGAGGTGCATCAGCTTCTCAAATCCTTCAGCTTCACAATCCCTCTCGGTCATCTCGACCAGGCCGTCGAAGCGCATACGCGCGGCGACTGGGCCGCATGCAACAGCCAGCTCCGAACCTTCCTGGAAAGCCTGTTCGACGACATCGCGCGCAACGTGCGACCGCAGGAAGCGGCCGGGCGGCCGAGTTCGGAGAACCGGCGCGCCTTGCTGGCAGACATCGGCTTCCTTGCAGTGGATCGCAACGAGTGGACTCAGGACGGCAAGAACTACGTCAACGGCCTCTTCAAGATGCTCCACACCGAGGGTTCGCATCCGGGCCTCTCGGATGAAGATCACAGCACCTTCCGCCTGCATGTGGTTCTCGTCACCGCCAGGACCTTCCTGCGGCGGCTGGCCTATGGTCAGTGAGGCCGGGAATGGCGTTCTTCTCGCAGGACCAGTTGGAAGCAATCGCCGGCGCGCTTGGCGACACGGAAGAGGGTCTGACCGGGCCAGAGATCGAGCACCTGCTTGCGTCGTGCAAGATTGCCGATCCAGGGCCGATGACGAAGCGCGTCCGCATCTATAACGCCTTCGCGGAGTGCCAGAACACCAAACGAAACCGCACCAACATCCTCGAGTTCATTCGGCGCGCCATGAAGCCGGCGCGCCACAGCCGCGAGCCGCACCGCTACGAGCCTATGCGGGCTCGCCTAAACCTGGCGCTGGCGTTCGCAGGACTTGTGGTCAACGAATCCGGCGAGTTGAAGTCGGCGGACGTCGCCCAGACCCTGCCCGAGGCCCAGCGGCGCGCTCGCGACTTGCGCGCCGACCTTGAAGGGCGCGGCGTACACCCAGACGTCCTGAAGTTCTGCCGGGCCGAGCTTCTGGCCGACAATTACTTTCATGCGGTGCAGGAAGCGGTCAAAAGCGTTGCCGACAAGATGCGCAACCGGACGGGGCTGACCGATGACGGCGCCGTGCTCGTGGATCGCGTTCTCTCCGGCAACCTGCCCCTTCTGGCCGTCAACGCGCTGTCCACGGCCAGCGAACGCAGCGAGCAGAGCGGCTTTGCCAATCTGGTCCGCGGCACGTTCGGCATGTTCCGCAACCCGACTGCCCATGAGGCCCGGATACATTGGGCAATGTCCAAGGAAGACGCGGAAGACCTGCTGTCGATCGTTTCGCTAATTCATCGGCGCCTTGACGCGGCCCACATGCCGGCACGCGCGTGATGATCAGAGGTTCGGGAGCTGTATGGAAGACGACCTAGAACCCGATCGCGTCGGTCGCATCGGCGAGCGTCAGTTCGAAGTGCTCTGCGAACGCGCTGGTCTCTATTGCAACAAAAGCGCCATCGACGTCATGGGCTGGGATTTTATAGTCGAATTCCCGATGGCGTCGGCCGGGCAGCCGTCACTACCCCTCGATCAACGCCCCACCAATGCCGCCCGAGTTCAGTTGAAATCTACGCTTGGCCGAACCGGTAACCGTATCCGCCTCAGCCTGTCGGCCATCGATCGCCTCGCCAAGGACCCTCGTCCGGCGCTCATCATTGTTTTTCGGCTGCGTGGTGATGGAGAACTCCAGTCAACGTATCTCGTCCACCTCATCGGAAACGAGCTCGCTCGCGTTCTCAGACGGTTGAGACTGGCAGAGGCCCGCAAAGCGCACGACATCAATCACACCGATATCAGCTACGACTATGAGAAAGTCGGGGTGCGCTTCGAACCCACTCCGACCGGCTTGTACGCAGCCCTGAGTGCGGCCTGTGGGGATAATCCCGGCGCCTACACAATCGAAAAGCAACGGCAGCTCGCCGATCTTGGCTATGAGAACGGCCGCTTCGAGGCCGAGGCCCTCATCCAGATCGACGGGCCGGAGCATTTCAGCAATCTCCTGCTCGGTCTCGCGCCCTTGAAGCCGCACCGCCTTCGCGTGTTCGACAGCCGGTTCGGCATACGCCTTCCCTATCAAGGCACACTCTTCGACGACATCGAGGAGTTGCACCTCGTCCCTCCGACTCTCGGGCCCTGTGAGATTTCGATCCGCGGGCCCGGCTTCGGGCAAGCCGCACGATTCGACGCTGAGATGTTTATCGGACCGCCGTTGGCGGAACTTGACGGACCAGAGCTTCTTATCCGCTCCTCGAACTTCATCGTCCGCCTGACACCAGCGGGCCTTAAGTTTGAAAGCGTCGGCTCGATCGACGATGTGCAATGTACCCTGGAGCAGTGGGCGGAGTTGCTTCGCGCGCTCACGCTCATGGAGACGGGCCGAGCGACCCTGGCGATTACGGGAAACGACCGAATTCCTCCGATTACGTTCCCAGTCGATCAGCCCATAACAGGACCGTACCTCGATGAACTGCCGCTCCTCTCCTTATTTGCGGACGGGTGGCTGCGCCTTCTCGCGAACGCCGGCATGCGTTCCACCGCCGCCTTTCCGCTCAACGCCTTTTGGGAGGCGAATGAAGCACGGATGGCCGTAGATATCCTGCTTAACCCACGGCCCGAGGCTCGCTTTGAATTCCAATCTCTTGAAATAGAAGAGACGTCTGCTTCACCGGAAGGGCTGTATTTCAACTCCGCGTCGTTTGCAGAAACCACCATAACCTTCAGCGCCAAGGTCTTCTTCACCAAGACCGAAGATCCGGAGTGGCAGTACCGGTCGACTCGCTTCGAAGCTATTGATGTTCGCCGGAAGGTCGACGACCTGGAAGAATACGGGGCGGACCAGGCAGCAGTCTCTGATCTGAAACTGCTCATCGATCCCAGGAACATCACCATTGTGGCGCGCGGCGCGAGCTAATGGCTTGTCCTTGCCCCCTTCAAGCGGCGTGGGCCGTCGCTAGCCGCCGGAGCCGCTAGCATCGGGCTCGAACGGCCGATGCCAAGCTGGAACTTCTGCGCTGCATCGACAAGCTCAAGGGTCCCGGATTGCCCGAACGAGATTTCGAGACGCCGCCGGCGCAGGTCGAACGTGAACGTCACGCCCTCTCGCCGATATGAAACGCGCTGGTGACGATCGTCGTCGTCAACATCTCCGCCTTGCTCGTCCCGAATATCCTCGAGTCGCTCGACCAAGTCGTCGAACGTATCGTCCATACTCTCGAACTCGATCACAAGCTGCTGAAACTCATTCCCGAACAGTTCGTCGATTGCGGCCCGGTGCGCAGCCCAGCCCTGACGCAGCTCCAGACGGCGTTTTATGTAGTATTCGGTTGGATCGGCGGGATTCTGCCCGCTCTCGACGATATATCGAAAAGCGGGCGTATCGAGATCGCCGGCTCCCTGCTCCTCCTCCTTGCGGAGGTCCCTTCGACGGGCTCCGAGCGCGGTGCGAGCGCTCTGATATAGCTCCTGTAGCTCCTCGGCGACCCGCTCGGCCAGCAAGCGATGGCACCAGCTATCGGCCGAATCGCTGAGTTGTGTGGGAACTTTGTGAAAGCCTCGCTGGAATCCGTCGAGCTGCTGGATCGCACCGGTTTCCGTTCCTTCAAGGTACTCACTATTATTGCGGAGCCTGATGCCCGCGAGAGCGGCGTCGGCCGGCACCGCAGGCGGTGGCGGTGCGTAATGGATCCTGAACGAGTTCGAGCCCGATACGATTGCCTGCGGCGTTTGGGTGCCCCGGATCGAGGTTTCGCGCGTAATGAAACGGGGAACTTCCTGGCAAAGGTAGTCCCGCAACCCGCCGTCGGTAAGCCAACGGTCACGGGTCAAGGCACGGTCGGCACGGCCCGACAGGGCCTCTAAGAGAAAATGCGTCCAGATGCCGTGGCCGAGCTTGGCCGCAGGATAAGACTTTTCACCGGGCGAGCAGGACAGAAAGACGCCGAGATACCAACCGCTGTCGAGGAACTCCTCGACTTCCTCGACGTCGAGATTGGCGATGACGTCGCGCGATTCGACGACCTCGCGAAACTGCTCGGCACACGCATCGACAAACACCAAGGCCTGCTTGCACGCACTCTCGGCGAGCGGCTCTAGCAGGTCATCGCGCATCAGAAGCGACGTGCCACCAATGTTGGTGCGGTTGGTGTCGTAAGTGCTAAGGCGGTTGCCGCCTGATCCATGGAAGCCGTGGCCAGCATAATAGAAGATGAAAAGGTCATCCTCCGACAGGTTGCGGATCGTGTAGGAGAGTTGGTCACGAACAGCGACGAGGCTGGCGTCACCATCCTTGATGGTCTCGACGATCACATCGTCGGGCAACATATCCGTGAAAATCTCCCGGACCGCGTCACCGATGGCGTCCGCGTCAGCATGGGCGAAGGCAACCGAGGGCAGCGCATCGCCGCTCGAAGGCCGCCGATAGTTTTCCAGCGCGACGATGATCGCCACGACACGCCCAAACCCTTGCTGGCCCGCGCCTTCCGAGGCCTCATGCTTTTCAGCCCGGTTCAAAGTTTTGTTCCTGGCCATCAGATGTTCTCATCTCCGAGATATTCGCGTTCCAACCTTCGGGCCTCGGCGCGAATCTCATCGAGGTCGTGACCGTCCCGCTGCAGTGCCAAAAGGATGAAAAGCAGCCGTCGCGCTGACGGATTCATTACCCGCTTGCGCGCTTCGCTTGAGCCGGAAGCGCCCCAGGAGCGTACTGTCGCGATCGGAGAGCCGATGAGCCGTGCCAATCTCGCACTCCGGCCGTTTCGATTTCCGCCGTTCAACTCCTGGGCAATCTGCCGTACTGCCGCAGCCTGTTCCACTTGCGCCCCTATAACACTGTTACCCGCACAGAGTTATGTACACGCCCGCCGGTCTTCAAGCGCCCCGAGTCGCATTGCGGGGATTTCAACTCCGGGATGAGCCGGTGGGAGGGTATGAGGTCGGTCAGAGCCACTCCGATGACGGCCAGCACCGAGTTGAAGATGCAGACAATAACGTCCGGCCTTGACTCTCGCGCAGGAAAGCTAGAACAAATAGAGAACATGATGACGAACCCGTTCCCGGAGGTCAAGAACGAGCTTGCGGCCCGAGCCCGCCATAGAATCATTGCGCGCGCAGATCGAAAAGATCGAAGGCAGAAGCCGGCGTGTGAAATCGGTGCTTCCGTTCGGAATTGCCGAGGTGGACTCACGACTCCCCGGCGAAGGCCTGGCGCTTGGCGCGCTGCACGAGATCGCGGGCGGCGGTAACGGCGCGATCGACGGTGCCGCGGCCGCGCTCTTCGCCGCCGGGATTGCCGCGCGCACCAAGGGCAAGGTGCTGTGGTGCCTCACACGCCCCGATCTGTTCGCTCCGGCGCTGGCCCAGGCCGGCCTCCCGCCAGACCGTGTCATCTATGTCGAGGCCGGCGACGACAAGACCGTGCTGGCCTGCGTCGAAGAAGGTCTGCGCCATGGCGGCCTGGGAGCCGTCGTTGCCGAGATCGGCCGCCTTTCCATGACCGCTTCCCGCCGCCTGCAGCTCGCCGCCGAGGGCACGGGCGCCATAGGCCTGGTGCTCCGCCGTTGGCGCCGACAAACGGAGGCGACCGACTTTGGCCAGCCGACCGCCGCCATGACCCGCTGGCGGGTCTCGGCCCTGCCTTCACCCGCTTTGCCCGTCCCGGGCGTCGGCCGGCATCGCTGGCTTGTCGAACTGATCCGCGCTCGGGCGGGCGAGAGTGCCGATTTCGAACTGGAGGCGTGCGATGACACGGGTTGTCTCGCTCTTCCTGCCCACATGGTCGACAGATCGCGTGCGCAGGAAGGCTGGCGACGCGGCGCCTCCGGCTGAGGCGCCTCTCGTCCTGATTGGCCATGACGGGAGAAGGCGGGTGGTGGTCGCGGCGGACGTTGCGGCCCAAGCCGCCGGCCTGCGCGTCGGAATGCCCGCCACCAAGGCCCAGGTCCTCGTCCCGGGTCTTCTCGTACAGGACGCCGCGCCCGCGGCCGATGCTGAAGCGCTCGACCGCCTCGCGCTCTGGGTCCTGCAACGCTACGCCCCGATCGCCGCCGCCGATCCGCCCGACGGGATCGTCCTCGATACGACCGGTGCCGATCATCTGCATGGCGGCGAACAGGCCATGCTGGCGGGAATGATCGATCGCCTGGCCGGATCGGGCATCCCTGCTCGGGCCGCGGTTGCTGATACCTGGGGAACGGCGCACGCGCTTGCGCGCTACGCTGGCCGGTCGATCCTGATTTCCTTGCCCGGAACGGCCGAAGCCGCCGTCGCGCCGCTGCCGATCACGGCGCTTCGCCTGCCGCTGGCGCTGGTCGACAACCTGCGGACGCTGGGCTTCGATCGCATCGGCGATTTGCTCGCGCAGCCGCGCGCGCCGCTCACGCTTCGCTTCGGCCCCGAGCTGGGGCGCAGGATCGACCAGGCGCTGGGCCTCGCGCCCGAACTCATCGATCCGATCCGTCCCGAAGATCTGATCGAGGTTCGCCGCAGCTTTCCCGAACCGATCGCCGCAGCCGAGACCATCGCCCGCTATATCGGCAAGTTGGTGGTCCAGCTTTGCGCCGCGCTCGAAGAGCGCGGCCTGGGCGTGCGTCGCCTCGACCTGCTCTGTCACCGCGTCGACAACATCACACAAGCTGTCCGCGTCGGCACGGCCTTGCCCGTGCGCGACGTCAAACGCCTGACGCGGCTTCTCTGCGACAAGATCGAGACCATCGAACCCGGATTCGGCATCGAGATCCTCATGCTGACCGCGACGATCGCTGAACCGATCGACAGCAAGCAAACGGTCACCTCCCTGATCGACGACGCCGTCCCCGACGTTTCCGATCTCGTGGACACACTGGCCAACCGGGTCGGCGGGCGCCGCATCTACCGTGCTGCGCCGGTCGCCAGCGACGTGCCGGAGCGCTCCGTCTGCCGCGTGCCCGCCATGTCGCCCGAAACCGGAGCGACATGGTCCGGCGATTGGCCGCGCCCGCCACGGCTGCTTGATCGCCCGGAACTGATCGAGACCGTCGCGCTGCTTCCCGATCATCCGCCTGTGTCATTCACCTGGCGCGGCGTCCGTCGACGCGTAAAGCGCGCCGACGGACCTGAGCGCCTGTTCGGTGAATGGTGGAAGCGTGATGCAGAGCTGGTCGCCGTGCGCGACTATTTCCGGGTCGAAGATGACGCCGGCGAGCGCTTCTGGATCTACCGCGCCGGCGACGGCGAGGATGCCGCGACCGGCTCGCATCGCTGGTTCCTGCATGGGGTATTCGGATGACCGGCCCCCGCTATGCCGAGCTGCAAGTCACCTCCCATTTCAGCTTCCTGCGGGGCGCGAGCGGATGTGATGAGCTGTTTGCCGCAGCAGCCGCGCTCGGCATCGAGGCGCTGTCCATCGTCGACCGCAACTCCCTGGCCGGCATCGTACGCGCCCATGAGGCTGCCAAGACGACCGGCGTGCGCCTCGTCGTCGGCTGTCGCCTCGACCTCTCCGACGGAATGTCGGTGCTGGTCTATCCGACCGACCGGCCCGCTTATTCGCGGCTGTGCCGTCTGCTGTCGCTCGGCAAAAAGCGCGGCGGCAAGGCGAAGTGTCTTCTCGAATGGACGGATCTGATCGCCTATGGCGATGGTCTGCTGGCCGTCCTCCTGCCGGACCTCGCCGACGACGCATGCGGTTTACGCCTGCGGCGGTTGCGCGACGCCTTCGGCGACCGGGCCTATACGGCGCTATCGCTGCGGCGTCGCCCGAACGACCAGCTCCGGCTCCACGAGCTGTCCAACTTGGCCGCGCAGATGCGCGTGCCGACCATCGTCACCAACGATGTCCTGTTCCACGCACCCGATCGACGCATCCTGCAGGACGTCGTCACCTGCATCCGTCACAACGTCACCATCGACGAACTGGGCGAGCGGCGCGAGCGGCACGCCGATCGCTATCTCAAACCGCCGGAGGAAATGCACCGCCTGTTCGGCCGCTATCCCGAAGCGCTCGCCCGAACCCTTCAGATCGTCGAGCGCTGCCGTTTCTCGCTCGATGAGCTGGCCTATCAGTATCCGGAGGAGCGCGACAATCCTGCGCTCACGCCCCAGCAGACGCTGGCCAAGCTGACTTGGGAGGGTGCCGCCGAACGCTATCCCGAAGGCCTGCCGGACAGTGTCCGCGCAACACTCGAGCACGAACTGCGACTGATCGAGAAGCTGCAATACGCCCCGTACTTCCTCACGGTGAATAGCATCGTGCGGTTCGCCCGCTCAAAGGACATTCTTTGCCAAGGCCGCGGTTCGGCGGCCAATTCGGCCGTCTGCTATGTGCTGGGCATCACCTCGATCGATCCCGGCCGCAATGATCTCTTGTTCGAGCGCTTCGTCAGCGAAGAACGGCGTGAGCCGCCGGATATCGACGTAGACTTCGAACACGAGCGGCGCGAGATCGTCATGCAGTGGGTGTTCGAGACCTATGGCCGCGATCACGCCGCGCTCTGCTCGACCGTCATCCGCTATCGCTCCAAGGGTGCGCTGCGCGACGTCGGCAAGGCGCTCGGCCTCACCGAGGACCTGATCAAGACGCTGTCGTCGCAGGTCTGGGGCTGGTCGGAGGAAGGCGTCGAGCCCAAGCATGTCGAGGAACTAAACCTAAACCTCGGCGATCGAAGGCTTCGCCTGGCGCTCGATCTCGCCCGCCAGCTCATGGGCGCCCCGCGCCATCTCTCCCAGCATCCCGGTGGTTTTGTCCTGACCCACGACCGGCTCGACGAGCTGGTGCCGATCGAGCCCGCTGCCATGGTCGATCGCCAGGTCATCGAATGGGACAAGGACGACATCGATGCGCTGAAGTTCATGAAAGTCGACGTCCTCGCCTTGGGCATGCTGACCTGCATGAAGCGCGGCCTCGATCTCCTGGCCGACCACAAGGGCGTCCATCTCGATCTCGCGACCATCCCGGCGGAGGACCCGCGCACCTATGCGATGATCCGCAAGGCCGACACCCTCGGCACCTTTCAAATCGAGAGCCGCGCGCAGATGTCGATGCTGCCGCGACTCAAGCCCCGGACCTATTACGACCTCGTCGTGCAGGTCGCGATCGTGCGGCCCGGCCCGATCCAGGGCGACATGGTCCATCCATATCTGAGGCGCCGGGAGGGGCTGGAGCCGGTCAACTATCCCAAGCCCGAACTCGAAAAGGTGCTCGGCAAGACGCTCGGCGTGCCGCTGTTTCAGGAACAGGCGATGCGCGTCGCAATCGAATGCGCCGGCTTCACGCCCGGCGAGGCCGACATGCTGCGCAAGTCGATGGCGACCTTCAAATTCACCGGCGGCGTCTCCCACTTTCGCGACAAGCTGATCAACGGCATGATCGATAATGGCTATGAGCGCGAATTTGCCGAACAGACCTTCAAGCAGCTCGAAGGCTTCGGCAGTTACGGATTTCCGGAAAGCCACGCAGCCTCCTTTGCGCTGATTGCCTATGCGTCGGCCTGGCTCAAATGCTGGCATCCCGACATCTTCTGCGCGGCGCTGCTCAACTCCCAGCCAATGGGATTCTATGTCCCGGCCCAGATCGTACGCGACGCCCAGGATCATCGTGTCGAAATCCGTCCCGTCTGTGTCAACGCCTCGCGCTGGGACTGCACCTTAGAGCCGACCGCCGACGATAGCCGGTTCGCCGTCCGGCTCGGTCTGCGCATGGTCAAGGGGCTGGCGAACGCCAACGCCGCCGCCATCGTCGGCGCGCGGGCAGACACGCCCTTTGCTTCAATCGACGACCTGTGGCGCCGCGCAGGCGTGCCGGTCGCCGCCCTCGTGCAGATCGCCGAGGCCGACGGCTTCCGCGCGACACTCGGCCTGGCGCGGCGCGAGGCGCTATGGGCCATCAAGGCGCTACGGGACGAACCCTTGCCGCTCTTTGCGGCCGCCGCCGCACGCGAGCAGCAGCAGCTTGTGCCCGAGATCAGCGAACCCGCCGTCAGCCTCCGTCCGATGACGGCGGGCACCGAAGTCGTGGAGGACTATGGCCATGTCGGCTTGTCCCTGCGCAGCCATCCCGTCGCGTTCCTGCGCACCGATCTGCAGCGCCGACGCATCGTCACTTGCCAGGAGGCGATGGACGCCCGCGACGGCCGTTGGCTCGAGGCCGCCGGGATCGTGTTGGTCCGACAGCGGCCTGGTAGCGCCAAGGGAGTGATGTTCATCACCCTCGAAGACGAAACCGGGATCGCCAATCTCGTCGTCTGGCCGCAGGTCTTCGAGAAGAACCGGCGCATCATCTTGTCGGCGGGCATGTTCGCGGTGCGAGGGCGCATCCAGCGCGAGGGGGAAGTGGTGCATCTCGTGGCTCAGCGCCTGACCGATCTCTCCTCCGATCTCGCTAGTGTCGGCGATCGCGACGCCGCTTTCCCGCTGCCGCATGGACGCGGAGATGAATTCCATCACGGTTCGCCCACACCCGATCCGCGTGGCCTAGCGCCCAAGGGGCTGCGCACGCGGGACATTTACATCCCCGATCTGCATATCGACTCGATCAAGGTGAAGACGCGGGATTTCAGGTAGAGTGTAGAATATCCGTTCGCGAGACTCACGCGGTGGCATAGGAATTCTCGAACGGGGGCGGCATCGAACGACTATGCGTCTCTATCACTTCACTTCGCAAAAATTTGGGCTTCTCGCGCTTAAGCAGCGACGCCTGAAAATCGCTCGGATCAACGAGTTGAACGACCCGTTCGAGTTTCTCGGATGGAACCTCCGCGACAGGCGCGTTCGCGCGTTCATGCGAAACTGGAAGAATGAACGCGATCGAGAGTTCGGTCTCCTGTGCTTTAGCCGCAAGTGGTCAAACCCGTTGCTCTGGGGCCACTACGCTGAAAAGCACCATGGGATAGCGATCGGTTTCGACGTGCCGGACAACAGCGACGCCTATCATCCGGTGAAGTACCGGCGAAAGCGTCTGCCGGCGCCATCCGACCGCGAGCTGACCGGCGCAGATGTCGATGATCTGCTGCTGACCAAGTTCACCGCTTGGGGGTACGAATCTGAGTATCGGTGCTTTTGCCGCCTCGCGGAAAGTATCCACGATGGCAGCCACTATTTCGAGCCCTTCACCGAGGAGCTAAAACCGGTCGAGGTGATTGTCGGCGACCGGTCGACGATCACTCGGGCGGAGCTAGCTGGCGCACTTGGCGACCCCTATGCCGATGTCACTTCTTACAAGGCGCGGCCAGCGTTCGGCAGCTTTCAGGTGATAAGAAACAAGAACGACGCCCTGTGGAAGTGAAGAGACCGATGGCAACGAACAGTGGCAATATCCTTCCGGCCAACCTGACGAGCCTGCATGCCGGAGAGGAGCAGCTTCGCGAAAAGGCTCTGGCGCTGATCGCTGCAGATGAGCGACTTGAGCTGCATTTGGCGATCACCGAGGCGGCGATGGACCTTGCCGACATACTACGGCAGTTCGACACCACCGACGAAGATCTCAAAGTCCTGCAAATCCTCGGCATGCGCTCCTTCAACGCGTTCGGGGCAAGCATCAAGCTCGCGCTGTCAGGATATAGCCAGAACAGTGCGCTCATCCTTCGCGACGTACTCGAGACGGCCTTTCTCCTCAGCTATTTCGCGGGCGATCGAAGTTTGATTGCGCGCTGGCGTCTCGCTGACGAGAAATCCCGCCAGAGAGATTTCGGTCCGGTAAAGGTCCGCGAAGCAATCGACGCCCGGGACGGCTTCACTGGCAAGAAGCGCTACGAGACCTACAAGATGTTTTCCGAACTCGCAGGCCACCCGACGATGAAGTCCGCTTTCATGATGCGGCCGCAGCGCGACGGCGATGCCGTCATCGGTCCCTTCGTAGGATCAACAACCTTGGATGCAGTTGTCTCGGAGATCGGGAAGCTCGCGGTTCAGATCGGCGAGCAGCTCACTCTGTTCTTTCCACCCGCGTGGGATCACGGCCTTGCAAGCCGTCTCGCGTTCGCCATGCTCAAGCAGCGCTGGATCGCGAAATTCTATCCGGCGGCAGCCGCGTCTACCTCGGACTAGACCTTGAGGGGAAAGCCTTCCCCTGCGCCCGAGCCTTCCGTCTCGGCCGACCCCTTCTGCGGGGCCGCTGCCCCGCAACGCCCCGCTGAGAGTGAGAGAATGGACCGGTTTTCCGTGACGGGTTGAAGGTTGGAGAAGAGGTCTCCGACGCCCGTCATGGAGTTTGGTCCCATGAATATGCAGATCCTCAATGCGCGCCGTGACACCAGCGGCGGTTACAAGGTGGATGTGAGCCACGGCGAGCGGGTCGGCCGCGTTTCGTCAGAATGGTTCTCGCGTCCGGCCGATGAGCGCTATCTCTCCTTGTCGGAGTTAGCCCACACGGTCCGCGACCGCACCGAACATAGCCGGACGCGGGTGGTGGAAAGCGCGCTCATCCACGTCGAGGCGAACCGCAACGATTCAGAGCGGCTGGCCCTGATCCTACCGGGCACGGATGCGGCAATCGCGCCGACACATTGGTCCTTCGGCCAGCTCGCCAGCCTGGTCGGCGCGCCCGCCGCCTATTTGCGGCAGCTCCCGGCCGCGCTCGCCGGCATCAACCTGCAATACGGCCTGACCTCCAATCGGGCGGAGCAGATCAAGACGCTCGAAACCGACAATGGCCGGGTCGAGCTACGCGCCGTCACCGGCCCGGACTACGGCCGGATCTTCGACCACGAGCTGGTCGAGGCGGTGCAGCGCATCGCCGGAAATGGCACGGGCGATACCCGCTGGAAGGTGCCGGGCGTGCTCGACTGGTCGACCGGCATCTACAATCCGCGCGTCGACATCACCAAGGATACGACCACGCTCTATGCCTCCGACCGCGACGTCTTCCTCTTCTTGGTCGACGACCTGAATCCGATCGAGGCCGGTCGCCTGCCTGACGGCTCGCCGGATTTATATTTCCGCGGGTTTTACTGCTGGAATTCCGAAGTTGGCGCCAAGACGCTTGGCATGGCGAGCTTCTATCTGCGCGCGGTCTGCCAGAATCGCAATTTGTGGGGCGTGGAAGATTTCGAGGAAATCACCATCCGTCACTCCAAATATGCGGCCAATCGCTTCGCGCACGAGGCGGCCCCGGCGTTGCTGAACTTCGCGAACTCCTCGCCCCTGCCGTTCGTCAACGGCATCAAGGCGGCCCGCGAACGGATCGTCGCCAGGACCGACGAAGACCGCACCGACTTCCTGCGTCGGCGCGGCTTCTCCAAGGCCGAGACCGGCAAGATCATCGACAGGGTTCTGGCCGAGGAAGGCCGCCCGCCGGAGAGCATCTTCGATTTCGTGCAGGGCATCACCGCCGTCGCGCGCGACAAGCCGCATCAGGACGCCCGCCTCGACATGGAGGGCAGGGCCAAGAAGCTGCTCGATCGAGCCGCCTGACTTCCGCGAAGCCGGGGATGCGGTTTTTCCGCCTCTCCGGCTTTGCGCTTCCGTGCCTTTCTGGTTTGCCGGTCCGTGGCGCTGCCCCCTTTAGAGGAAGAGGGCGGCGCTTCGCTTCGTGACGGGTTGGAGGTTGAGAGAGAGTCTCTCGGCCGCCCGTCGCGGAGTAAATCCCGATGGCTACTGCCGTTCAGAAGATCATCCTGTCGTCCTCGCGCGACATTCCCTTCAACAAGCTGGTGCTCAGCCAGTCCAACGTCCGGCGCGTGAAGGCCGGCGTCTCGATCGAGGATCTCGCGGCCTCGATCGCCCGGCGCGGCCTGATCCAGAGCCTCAGCGTCTTCCCCGTCGTTGACGCCGAAGGCGTTGAGACCGGCATGTTCGAGGTGCCCGCCGGCGGCCGCCGCTTCCGCGCACTCGAACTGCTGGTGAAGCAGAAGCGTCTCGCCAAGGTCGCGCCCGTCCCCTGCGTGGTCCGCGATCGCGACGGCGCCATCCTCCCCGAGGAAGTGTCGCTCGCCGAGAATATCGAGCGCGCGCCTCTCCATCCGCTCGATCAGTTCCGCGCCTTCCACGACATGCTGACGAAGGGCATGACCGAGGAGGAGATCGCCGCGGCATTCTTCGTGCCCGTCAACGTGGTCAAGCAGCGGCTGCGCCTCGCAACCGTCTCGCCCACGCTGCACGACGTCTATGCCGACGACGGCATGACGCTGGAGCAGCTCATGGCCTTCACCGTCTCCGAGGACCACGATCGTCAGGCTCAGGTCTGGGACGCGATCAAGGACGCCTGGTCGAAGGAGCCCTATCAGATCCGACGCATGCTGACCGAGACCACGGTGCGCGCCTCCGACAAGCGTGCCGTCTTCCTCGGCATCGAAGCCTATGAGGCGGCTGGCGGCATCGTCATGCGCGACCTGTTCCAAGCCGATGATGGCGGCTGGCTGCAGGACGTCGGTCTTCTCGATCGCCTCGTCGCCGAGAAGCTGAAGGCCGAGGCCGAGGCGATCGCCGCCGAAGGTTGGAAGTGGATCGAGGTCGCGGTCAGTTTCCCCTACGACGCGGTACGCGGCTTGCATGAGGTTCCCGGCGCGCCGATCGATCTGTCGGCCGAGGAACAGGCGACCATCGAGGCGCTCACCGCCGAGCAGGCCAGGCTCGAAGCGGAATATCAGGACGCCGACGAACTGCCCGACGAGGTCGACGAGCGTATGGGCGAGATCGAGACCGCTCTGGCGGCGTTCGACGATCGCCCGGAGCACTTCGACCCGGCCGACATCGCCATCGCCGGCGTCTTCGTCAGCATCGACGCAGACGGAACGCTTTCGGTCGATCGCGGCTTCGTCCGGCCCGAAGACGTGCCGCCGGTCCGTGCCGATGGCGAGGAAGGATCGGAGACGGACACCGAATCCGTGGACGCCGATCGCCCCTCGGTGCAACGCGCCGTCATCACCATCGGCGGCCAACCTGCCGGGTTCGAGGACGACGATGAGGACGACACGATCAAGCCGTTGCCCGAGCGCCTCGTCATCGAGCTGACCGCCTACCGCACCCTCGCGCTGCGCAATGCCGTGGCGGACAACCCGCACATCGCCATGACGGCGCTTCTCCACAAGCTGGTCTCGGACAACTTCATGACCCGCATGTACACGGGCGCCATGGAAGCGGGGGTGAAGCACGTCTTCTTCCCGGTTCAGGACGAGACGCTGAAGGATAGCCCCTCCGCGCGGGCCGTGCAGGAGCGTCACGACGCATGGGCCGCCGACATCCCGAAGGACGACGATGCCCTTTGGGATTGGCTCGCCGGGCTCGACGATGCCAGCCGCATGGCTCTGCTGGCACACTGCGTCAGCTATGGCGTGAATGCGCTCTATGAGCGGCCGAACCCGCACAGCGCTGGCGGCGTGTCGCAGCACACGCTCGACATGAGGCTCGCGCAGGCCGACCGGCTGACGCGGGCGACCGGGCTCGACATGGTGGAGGCCGGCTGGCGCCCGACCTTCGGCAACTACCTCAACCGTGTCACCAAGCCGCGCATCCTCGAAGCCGTTCGCGAAGGCGCCGGCGAACGGGCGGCCCAGCTCATCGACCATCTGAAGAAGGGCGACATGGCCAAGGAGGCCGAGCGTCTCCTGGCCGACAGTGGCTGGCTGCCCGAGCCGCTTCGGCTTGCCGGCGTCGACAGCGATCCCGCAGTGGACGCGGACGATGGCAGCGAACCCGAGGGGGCCGAACTGCCTGACTTCCTCAGCGCTGACGACGAAACGTCGGCCGATGGCGAAGACGACGAACGTCACCTCGTCGCCGCCGAATGAGCGGCTCGCGGGGCGGCTTCGGCCGCTCCGCACCTCTCCCCCAATCGAAGGAGCGCTCGCATGGTGCAATTCAGCCCCGCGCCGACCCGGCGCGTCGTCTTCCAGTATTTCGTGCCGGTCCATGTCGAGGTCGAGGATGGCCTCGTTTCCCGAGTGACCGTCATCGACGAGACGCCCGTCCGCGACCCAACCGTGGTCGACGGCGATCCCGAATACCTCACCCAGGCGGTGGCGGCCGCTGACGGCGGCCAATCCTGGCCGTCCTGGCGGTTCGGCTACTAGCCAACCACGATCCCGATCACACGAGCCCGGCCCAGCGCCGGGCTCTTTTCGTTTCAGGAGCCCGATATGCCCGCCTATCTCACCCGGTTTTCCTGCCTGCTCGATGTCGGCTCGGTCGCCAATGTCGCGCGGGCCTTCGACATCTATACCGCGCTGATGGCCGAGAACGCTCGCGAGGACCCGCCTGCCGAGCCATTCCTGCTCTCGCTGACGCCCGAGCATGGCGCGACGCGCCTCTGGCTTCGCGACCCCGGCACCGCCGATCCGCAGTTGCTGATCACCTTCGTCACGCGCTGCGCCGAGGCGTTCGCGCTCACCGGCACCTGGGGGTTTCAGTGGGCCGGCATCGCGTCGGACCCTGTCGTCGACGGTTTCTCCGGCGGCGCCCATCTGCTCGATCTTTCCACCGGCCGCACGATCGAATGGATGAGCACCAGCCGCTGGTTGGCCGAAGGAGGTGTGCGATGATTCCCGATCACGCGCGCGCCAACTTCCAGACCCTGCTTCGCGCCGCGGAAAGCGGCGATCTGGCGTTGATGGAATGCGCGGACGCAGCAACCGGCGAACCGCGCTATGTCATCTGTGCGGTCGGCCGCCACGATGGCGACTATATGTTCACGCCGTTCGGCCACCTGGCGGACGGCAATCCCTATGACGCTTACCTTCCGCCCGACACGGGCGGCGAAGCGGCTGCCTGAATTCTACCAGACGGCCACTTCCCATTGACCGTTGACACGCGCGAAGCCGACCGGCCGGTTCTGGGGCGTGGCGTTCGCCCGGGTCGTATCCATCGTGAGCTGCGTCATGCACGTCACGCCGGGTCCAACACCGCCCGGCGAACAATCACCGAGCTTGAGCGTCGCATTGGCGAGCGACGTCCCCGTGAAGAGACGATGGCGGCGGACGGCTGCGATCGCCTCTTCTTCTGTCGGCTGCGCCACGCCCGCGACCGCAGCGGCCGACGCGCCGCTGGGCGCGATCACCGGGCGGAGCACGAGGCCCGCCCCAAAGCCCACTACGAGGCAGCCTCCGGCCACCATGCCGATCACACTTCCCTTCATCACCGTCTCCCTTCGGGGCCTCGCTCGGTCGGGCGGACATGCGTCCCCGATCACCCGGGTCGCCGTCCGCCATGTGCTGGATGAAGGAGTGTAGCGCCGCGCAGCCGACCTCGGAAGGTCGAGCGATCACGCGGTCACGCCGCGCGTCAGAGTGAGAGGCTGGCCGGGACGGGTCGAGTCCGGGCGGTCGAGAGAGAGCGCCGCCGGGCTTGTCCCTTCCGCTCTCCCGAGGTTCCTCCCATGAACATTCCGTCTCCCGTGGCCCTTCCAGTCGCGCCCGTCACCCGTGCGTCCCCGATCCTCGCCGTGGCGCTACAGCTTCTCGATCATCTCGAACGCGGCCAGCGCATCGACGCCGCGATCCTCCGTGCAGCGATGGAAGCAGCCTTCGGCGCATCCGACACCAGCGGCGCCTGGGACTGGAAGGCCGCCTATGAGGCATGCGAGGTCGCGACAGTCCTTTTCCTGCGCAAATACGGAAAGGCGCTTTTCCGCAAGACCGCATCTCCGGCTGCACGTCTCTCCGCTCTTGCAAAGATCGCCGGGCTCCTGCCGACGCATACGCGGCGCTCGGAAGAATCGCAGGCGCTCCAGCAATTCTCGACGCCGGCGCCGCTCGGCCTCGCCGCAGTGGCGGCCGCCGCCGTTGCTGCTGGCGACATCGTGCTGGAGCCGTCGGCTGGCACCGGCCTGCTCGCCATCCTGGCCGAGATATCAGGCGGAACGCTCCTCCTCAACGAGCTGGCCGAAACCCGCGCCGATCTGCTCGCTGCGCTGTTTCCGGCTGTCGCCGTCACGCGCTTCGACGCTGCCCAGATCAATGATCATCTCGCGACTGGATCCGTCCCCTCCGTCGTGCTGATGAACCCGCCATTCTCTGCCATGGCAAACGTCTCCAGCCGAGTGGCCGACGCCGCCTACCGCCACGTCGCTTCAGCGCTGGTCCGGCTTGCCGATGGCGGGCGGCTGGTAGCGATCACCGGCGCCAACTTCAGCCCCGACCATCCGGCTTGGGCAGCGGCCTTCGTCCGGCTTCAGGAGCGTGGCCGCGTCGTCTTCACCGCAGCCGTGGACGGCTCGGTCTATGCCAAGCACGGCACGACCATCGACACGCGGCTGACGGTCATCGACAAGCTTCCGGCTGACGATCGTTCGGCGTTTCCCCCTTCGCCCGGCATTGCGCCCGATATCGACACGCTGCTCGGCTGGATCGAGACGCAGGTTCCGCCGCGTCCGACTGCTACCCTCCCGCCACTGGCAACCTCGACGCCCCGCACCGTTCGCGGATACCTCGCGCGCACCACTGCTGCGCGTCCTGCCACGCCCGCGTCCATCGAGCCTGAAGGCGTCGAACTCGCCTATGAGACCGTGGACTGGACGCCCGCCGAAGACGGCCGGATCACCGACGCGATCTATGAAAAATACGGATTGCAGGCGATCCGCATTCCCGGTGCCCAGGCTCATCCGACCAAGTTGGTGCAATCCGTGGCGATGGCCTCGGTCGCGCCGCCCAAGCCGAGCTACCGGCCCCGGCTGCCCGCCAACATCGTTTCGGATGGCCTTCTCTCCGACGCCCAGCTCGAAACCGTCATCTACGCCGGCGAGGCGCATTCCGACTTCCTCGCGGGATCATGGACGCTCGATGAAACCTTCGATGTCGTCTCGGCCGCGCCCGACGATGCGCCGAACGCCGTGCGCTTCCGCCGGGGCTTCATGCTCGGTGACGGCACCGGCGCAGGCAAGGGTCGCCAATCGGCCGGCATCATCCTCGACAACTGGATGCAGGGTCGCCGCAAGGCGGTGTGGATCTCCAAATCCGACAAGCTCCTGGAGGACGCGCAGCGCGACTGGTCGGCGCTCGGCATGGAGCGCCTGCTGGTCACGCCGCTGTCGCGCTTCCCGCAGGGCAAGGACATCACGCTCTCGGAAGCCGTCCTATTCACCACCTACGCCACGCTACGGTCCGACGACCGCGGTGAGAAGCTTTCCCGCGTCAAGCAGATCGTCGAATGGTTGGGCTCCGATTTCGATGGAGTGATCATCTTCGACGAGAGCCACGCCATGCAGAACGCCGCTGGCGGCAAGGGCGAACGCGGCGATGTCGCCGCCTCGCAGCAGGGCCGCGCGGGCCTACGGCTCCAGCACGCCCTGCCGAATGCGCGCGTCGTCTATGTCTCGGCGACCGGCGCGACCACCGTCCACAATCTCGCCTACGCCCAGCGCCTCGGCCTCTGGGGCGGCGAGGACTTCCCGTTTTCGACCCGCGCCGAATTCGTCGAGGCGATCGAGGACGGCGGCGTCGCGGCGATGGAGGTGCTGGCCCGCGACCTGCGATCGCTCGGCCTCTACACGGCCCGGTCGCTCTCCTATGACGACGTCGAATACGAGTTGGTCGAGCATCAGCTCACCCCCGAGCAGACCGGCATCTACGACGCCTATGCCGGGGCCTTCGCCGTCATCCATAACAATCTCAACGCGGCGATGCAGGCCGCCAATATCACCGGCGACGACGGCACGCTGAACCGGCAGGCCAAGTCCGCCGCCCGCTCAGCCTTCGAATCCGCCAAGCAGCGCTTCTTCGGCCATCTGCTGACCTCGATGAAGACGCCGACCCTGATCCGCTCGATCGAGCAGGACCTGGTCGACGGCCATGCCGCCGTGATCCAGATCGTGTCGACCGGCGAAGCCCTGATGGAGCGCCGTCTCGCGGAGATCCCCACCGAGGAATGGAATGACGTCCGGGTGGACATCACCCCGCGCGAGTATGTCCTGGATTACCTCGCCCATTCCTTCCCGGTGCAGCTTTATGAGCCGTTCACCGACAGCGAGGGCAACCTGTCGTCGCGGCCGGTGTTTCGCGACGGCCAGCCGGTCGAGAGCCGCGACGCCGTTGCCCGTCGTGACCGTTTGATCGAGAGGCTCGCTTCGCTGCCACCGGTCCCCGGCGCGCTCGACCAGATCGTCCAGCGCTTCGGCACCTACGTCGTGGCGGAGGTGACGGGCCGCTCGCGCCGAATCGTCCGCAGGACCAGCCCCGGCGGCATCGACCGCCTCGCCGTCGAGAACCGCGCCGCCTCGGCCAATCTGGCCGAAACGCAAGCCTTCATGGACGACCAGAAGCGCATTCTGATCTTCTCCGACGCGGGCGGCACCGGGCGCAGCTACCACGCCGACCTATCGTCGCGGAACCAGCGGCTGCGCGTCCACTATCTGCTGGAGCCGGGCTGGAAGGCCGACGCCGCCATTCAGGGCCTGGGCCGCACCAACCGGACCAACCAGGCGCAACCACCGCTGTTCCGGCCGATCTCGACGGACGTGAAGGCGGAAAAGCTGTTCCTGTCGACCATCGCCCGCCGCCTCGACACCTTGGGCGCCATCACGCGCGGCCAGCGCCAGACTGGCGGCCAAGGCCTGTTCCGGCCCGAGGACAATCTGGAAAGCCACTACGCCCGCGACGCGCTGCGGCAGCTCTACCTGCTGCTGGTGCGCGGCAAAGTCGAGGGGTGCTCGCTCCAGATGTTCGAGGATGCCACCGGCCTGTCGCTGATGGATTCCACCGGCATCAAGGATGAGTTGCCGCCGATCACAACCTTCCTCAACCGCCTGCTGGCGCTGACCATCGAACTTCAGGGCATCCTGTTCACCGCGTTCGAGCGGCTGCTGAACGCCAAGATCGAAGGCGCCATCGCTTCCGGCAGCTACGACGTCGGGCTGGAGACGCTCAAGGCCGAGAGCTTCATCGTCACCGATCGCCGGACCATCCACGTTCATCCCGGCACCGGGGCCGAGGCCCGACTGCTGACCATCACCCAGCGCCAGCGCAACCGTCCCGTGACGCTAGCCGAGGCGCTCGACCATCTCGATGACCCGGGCGCGAGGCTGCTGATCAACGAGCGCTCGGGCCGCGCCGCCGTGCAGATACCGACCACCAGCATCATGCTGGACGATGGCGAGATCGAACGGCGGGTCCGGCTGATCCGGCCGATGGAGGCGCACAACGTCCCCATCAGGATGATGGACGAGACCCATTGGGTGCAGGCGGAGCAGATCGCCTTCACTGCGGCATGGGATGCCGAGGCCGCCGAGGTGCCGGAATATGCCGATAGCACCATCCATGTCGTCAGCGGGCTGTTGCTGCCAATCTGGAAGCGGCTGCCGAACGAGTCGACGCGGGTCTATCGACTCCAGACCGACGGCGGCGAGCGCATCGTCGGCCGTCGCGTCTCCCCCGCATGGGTCGCCAGCGCACTCGCCACCGGAACGTCGACCCTGACGCCGGACGACGCCTTCATGGCGCTGATGGACGGCAAGACCATCCTCGACCTGACCGAGGGTCTTCAGCTTCGCCGCGTCCGGGTCATGGGCGCCAACCGCATCGAGCTGTCGGGCTTCACCGACGCCATGCGCGATCGCCTGCGGGCCTATGGCCTGTTCCATGAGATCATCTCGTGGAAGCTGCGGATGTTCGTGCCGGCCGACACGACCGGCGCCGCGACCCTGACCAAGGTGCTGGAGCGCTACCCGATCGAGCGCATCGGCGAGCGGGAGGCGGCGTGATGGCACGGCAGGACGCCTCCGAACTGGCAATCCGTCTCGGCCGGCAGGCAGAGGCGGTGTGCCGTCATTATCTCTCCGCCGGTCATCGCGAGGGCCGCTACTGGCTGGTCGGCGATGTCCGCAACACGCCCGGCCGCTCGATGTTCGTGCGACTGAAGGGTGGCGAAACCGGTAAGGGCGCCGCCGGGAAATGGACCGACGCCGCCACCGGCGAGCATGGCGATCTCCTCGACCTCATCCGCGAGAGCTGCGGCCTGGTCGACTTCAAGGACGTCGCCGATGAGGCTCGAACCTTTTTGTCGATGCCGCATCCCGAACCGGACCGTCCGCATAGTGGCGAGCGTAAATCACCGGCGCCGACCGGATCACCGGAAGCGTCACGCCGGCTCTTCGCCATGGCGCAGCCGATTTCGGGCACGCTCGTAAAGACGTATCTCCGCACACGCGGAATTACGGATTTGCATGGAACTGAAAGCCTACGCTTCCATCCTCGCTGCTACTACCGGCCTGACGAGCATTCCCCGACCGAGACCTGGCCGGCGATGGTCGCATCGGTCACCGATCTCGCCGGGCATCAGACCGGCGCGCATCGCACCTGGCTCGCACCGAACGGCTCGGGCAAGGCCCCGATCGACACGCCGAGACGGGCGATGGGCGACCTCATCGGGCACGCCGTTCGCTTCGGTGTGGCGGGCGACGTGATGGCGGCGGGCGAAGGCATCGAGACGATGCTGTCGCTCAGGATGGCGCTGCCCACCATGCCGATGGCGGCGGCGCTCTCGGCGGCGCATCTCTCGGCCATCCTGTTCCCCGACGCGCTGCGACGGCTCTACATCGCCCGCGACAATGATCCGGCCGGCGACAGTGCGATGACGACGTTGATCGAACGGGCGAACGCGGCCGGGATCGAGGCGGTCGTGGTGTCTCCGAGCCTGGGTGACTTCAACGAGGATCTCCGCATGGAGGGCCTGGACAGTGTCCGGGCAGCGGCCAGGGTGCAGATCGCGCCTCAGGACGTCGCACGCTTCATGGCGCTGGCGGCATAGGCCGGAAGAAGATTGCAGGCGGCGGGAGCGCCGTCGTCGGCATCGCTCGATGATCCCCAGGTCGGAGAGAACCGCACCCCGGCCTTCGAGAGGGCGATCGGCCAGCAAACGGGCCGGACCCACAATGCCTGCGGCGGACTATTTTCCGGCGCGGCCGAGGGCCGCTTTCCATCGCGAGGCAAAATAGCCCGCCTTCGTCATCCTCCGCTGTGCTCCGGCCCTCCGCTTTGCTGCGGATGCAGGTCCGGCCCGCCCGCCGGCTTTCGTCGCCATGAAGGCCGCGAGGGTCGCGGTCGAACCGACGGAGCATCCCATGAGCAAGCACGACGACTACGAACCGCACCACGCCTCTTCCCCCACCGACCATGTCCTCAGCGAACTTCAGCTTTATGGCTACCGTCCCTTCACGGATGAACCCGATCCCCGACCGCTTCCGGAGGGCGACCATGTCGCCGGCGCCATCGCCGACATCTTCGACGCCCTGATCGTCACCCTGGAAGACACCCGCCTCGAGCCCGACCTCGACGATCTTCTCTGGTCGACCGTCAACCTCTTCCACCGGGCCACCGTCCGGATCGAGCGCGAGCTGGACGACAATGAACAGGCGCAGCGTCGCGGCCAGCGCGAACAGGACGGCAGCGAAGTGAAGGCCGTCGAGCTGGAACGCCTGACGGCCGAGGGCCAGACCATGATCGAACGCCGCAACGCCTTCGAGCTGATGCGCGACCAGGCCGCCGAACACTATGAGCGCCACACCGGCTCGAACTGGCGACCGCGCAGCGGATCGATGGTCAACCATCGCAACCTGACCTCGGCGATGATCGACAGCCGGGACTTCCTCGCCGCCAAGAAACGCGCCGACAATCAGGTGCTGCTGCCCGCAGGTCCGAAGATCGCCTTCACCGGCGGGCTCGACTTCAACGATCATCACCTGATCTGGGCCAAGCTCGATCAGGTCCACGCCAAACACCCCGACATGGTGTTGCTGCACGGCAAATCGCCGAAGGGCGCCGAGAAGATCGCGGCAAAATGGGCCGACACCCGCAAGGTGCCGCAGGTCGGCTTCGCCCCCGACTGGACGAAACACGCCAAGGCCGCACCGTTCAAGCGCAACGATCAGATGCTCGACGTGCTCCCGATCGGGGTCATCGTCTTCCCCGGCACCGGCATCCAGGACAATCTCGCCGACAAGGCGAGGAAGCTTGGCATTCCACTGTACGATTTCCGCCAGAAAGGAGGCGGCGCGTAAGCGCTGCCTTCACAGCATCTCAGGTCGGAACAGCGATCTGCGGCTGATGACCTTGCCGGACACCACGAACACGCCGTCGCCGGTATAGTGCAACGTCTCGGGATGTTTTGGCGACGTGGCGACATGCGCCTTCACCACCTCGAAGATGAAGAAGTTGTACTTGTCGACCAGTGCATCGTCATGAAGGCGGCATTCGAAGCTGGCATGGCATTCGCCGATGAGCGGCGCATTGATCTCGCTCGCGTCTTCCGCCGTGAGGTCGAACTTGGCGAACTTGTCGATTTCGGCTCCCGACGTATTGCCGATCCCGACCACGGTATCGGTCAGCGCCGTCGTCGGCAGATTGATCACACACTCCCGGCTCTCGCGCATCATCCGGTGACTGTGATTGCCGCCGGAGATCATCAGGCCGACCAGAGACGGCGAAAACTCCAGGATCGTGTGCCAGCCGAGCGTCATGATGTTCGTCGCGCCCTGCCACTTCGACGACACCAGCACGATCGGGCCGGGCTCCAGATAGCGCCGCACCTGGCTGACTGGGAAGTCGGTTTTCTTAGGCAGCTTCGGCATGGGCGTCCTCTTCGGCTGTTGCGCTTAGGATGACTATACCTGTCCATGTCGGCAGCATCACGACCGGCAGCATGGTGGCGATGCTTTGGCCCGAAAGCATTGAGCGGGCGTTTCCATCATGGCTTCGGTCATGGCGGAAAACCATCTCCCGCTTCCATTGCGCTGATCCTTGGTCCAGCCGCTGGCCTGACGCCATCAACCCATAAAGGGTCGGACTACGCAAAGCGTGCCGCCGCTCCGGCTTCGCCTGCGCGGTGATTGCGGCCATCGGCCGGACACATCGGGCGCCTGTCGCGCGGGAGATGGCCTCCCGCCTCCAAGACAGGAGCCGGTCACATGTCCCTCAATCAAGCTCACGCCTTCGCCTTCAGCCTCGCCACCACCCTCATGGTCTCGATCGTCATCTTCCAGGCCGGCGACGGCACCATGGGCGTCATGCCCGCAGCCGAATATGACGGCGAACTCGCCGCCATCGTTCACGAGGTCGATCCCTTCGCCCCGTAATCGCGGGCAAGGCGTCGCGGCCGCAAGCGGAAGTCCCATGGGATTTCCGCTCCCGTCTCGTCTTCTCTTCGGCTATACTGGCAACGCGCCGTGGTGGTGGTGGAGGCGCGACCGTCAGACCTTTATCTCACGGAGAACACCACCATGGTTTTCATCGGCATCCTCTCCAGCATCGTGGCGATCGGCGCCCTGTGCTGGCTTCTATTCACACTGGCTGTCTTCGCGCTGCCGTTCTTCGCGGGCGTCAGCGCCGGGAATTGGGCCTTCCAGACCGGCGCCGGTTGGCTCGGGGCGATCCTCGTCGGCCTCGCCGTCGCCGCGCTGACGCTCGGCCTCGGGCAGTTCCTGCTCGCCTTCATCCGTCCGCTCTGGATACGGCTCGCGATCGCACTCGCCTTCGTCGCGCCTGCGGCGCTCGCTGGCTACCATGCGACACATGGCATCGTGAAACACACCATGCCCTCCGACACCTGGCAGATCATCTTCTCCGTCATCGGCGCGATTGCCGTTGGCGTAACGGCGCTGATCCGGGTGACAGGAATGGCCGCACCCGGGCCAACCGTGCAGAACGTCGCGCGCGCCTGACATCGTTGCCGGCGGCGGCAGGACGGTGGGTTGATGTCTTACGTGTCGCGCTCCTCGTCGGCAGGGTCATTCGCAATCGCGTTGATCGGATCGACGGCTAACCCAATTGACGCGCCATTCCCTCGGTGACGGTGCTTGGGGCAATGCCCTGACGGCGCGCCCAACGACGGTGCGGGTGCCGAGAGGGGGCGATCTCGTGGGCGGCGGGCAGGAGTCGGCGGAACGGAGCGTCTGCTGGAGTTGGTTTGAACCGCCGTGTCAGGCGTCGTCACGGTCCATCGGTTCGGGGTGGTCGCCACGTTCTCCGGTGATGCGTCTCTGTCAGGTCGACCGCTCCAAAACGGCCTCTTCAATGGGCTGATCTGGCCGAAGGTCGGCTGCGCCTCGATCGCCTATGCCGCAACAGCGGCGTCGAAACTTTCTTCCCCTGCCGGCTGCGCCGTCATTCCTCGCGAGCCAAGAAAGCCCCTCCTTTGCTGTCAGGCCCCTGCGGGGTGCGCCGTCAATCGCCTCCGGCCTGTCGATCGCCATCGAGGCCGCAATGGTGCGGGCTCGGAGCAGAGTTCAAGGAGAACTATCATGGCGACCATCGGCACCTTCAAGAAGACCGGCAACAACGAGTTCAACGGCGAAATCGTCACCCTCAGCCTGCAGACGAAGAACGTCCGCATCGTCCCCGAGGCCCGCGCCACCGGCGAGAACGCCCCCAGCCACCGCGTCTTCGTCGGCCGCGCCGAGATCGGCGCCGCCTGGTCCAAAACCTCCAACGAGGGCCGTGCCTATCTGGGCCTGAAGCTCGACGATCCTAGCTTCAACGCCCCGATCTACGCCAACCTCTTCGACGACGAGGAAGGCGAAGGCTTCAGCCTCATCTGGTCCCGCCCGAACGGCCGCCGCAACGGCGAGTAAGCCCAGCGCGAAGCCCCGCCCGGACAATCCGGGCGGGGCCAAACGCCTGACGATGAAGCGAATCACCTGCGGCATCCGATGCTGGAATCGCGCGGCAAAAGCCAGAACCGCTGGCCATTCCAAGCAAGAACGACTATTATAGCCGTAGTTCTGGCGCTCGCGTAGGTCCGAGTGGGAGGTGATCATGCATGATCACCGCCCGACAATCACGGGCCGCACGCGCGTTGCTCGGCTGGACACAGGAGACACTCGCTGACAAGGCCCGGGTATCACTGACCGCGTTGAAGCGCCTTGAATCCGACAGCGGACTCGAGGTGTACGAATCAACACGCGATCAGGTCCGTCGAGCCTTTGAAGGCGTTGGCATCGTCCTGCTCAACTCCGGCCAAAGCGTGGGAGTGATGCTGGTTGGTGACAAGGACAACCCTTGACGACTTTTTCGGGCGAACCCGTCCGACCATCCTGATTTTGCGTCAAACCGCGGCGGTGTGGCGCGGGATATCATTACGGTTAACAAACCGCTCCAGATTGGATACGAATGACTCGTGGGGCTCATCGTGACCAACGCAGAATATCTGGACGAACCGCCGCTCGGCCCGGCGCTCACCGCCTATGACCAGGCGCATCTGAAGCTGTACCTGAGGCTGCTCGACGCCGAGGCGGACGGCGCGACCTGGGAGGAAGTCGTGGAGCTTCTCTTCGGCCTCGATCCCGCAGCGGACCCCAACCGTGCTGCGAAAATTCATGCCGCCCACCTCGCTCGCGCGAAATGGATGACCGAAAACGGCTTTTGCGAGCTTCTTGGTCCCCGCCTGCACTGAGGTGATGCAGAACCTGCATCACGTTGATCCGACTTCGTTCTTCCCACGCAATACTCAACTTGGGAATGTGACCGCTGCTTGACTCGCGTTGCGTCACAATTGCGCGGAGGCGGTGGAGGATGTCCGAAGATGAATGTTGGCGATCGGAGACCGCCTATGACTATATCGACAATCTAAATCCGGGTGACCTTGCCTGGGAATTCCTGCGCCGAAACCCTGACTACCGGAAAGCCTATCAGGATCTTGTGTCCAGCGGCCGGCTTTCACTCGAAACGGCGGAAGAATTTGCGAACCTATGGGGGTTGCGATTTCGGCGCCGACCCTCTTGTCCCGGCTCACACCCAGCAGATCTTCTGGACCCCACAAATCGACCCCGCGGCAATATTGTTCGCCGCAGGTCCACGTCCTGACGGCTTCTCCATCACTGCCGATGAACTGCGGCTCCGCGCCATATTCCAACACGACCCTTCTCACCTGAGGCTCGATATTCGCGGCGAGCACTATGACGTCACGCTCGCAGACCCGCAGGACGAGAACCCGCTCGCGGCGATGGTCATGTTCGATGCCCTCACACCGGATCGACAGACCGCGCTGACCCGGTTCTGGAGCGCGATCAAAGGCAAGCGCGTCCCGAACGACCCTCGAATGACGCCGCAGCGCCGCGAGCGCGCGCGCCAAATGCTGCGTGCGGTCGATGGACGTCGTGCCGGCGCGACATATCGATCGATCGGGGAGGTTCTGTTCCCTGGTCATAGAATCGACGCCGCCTCCTGGGCCGGGGACGCGCTGCGCGAAATCACGATCCGGCTGGCGCGCGACGGCGTGAAACTCGTTGAAGGCGGCTACCGCTCCCTCCTGCACCGACCCCGCCGATCATAGCCCGCCATCGACCGCCTGCGGCGTGTCGAAACTAGATTCCTATCTCCGACATCGTCCGACCCACCGCCTTCACGCCACCGTGCTCTCGAACCGCCGCCTGACGGCAGCGACCCCCGATGAGACCACGGAGGCTCGACAATGGCCGATACGACCGCCGGCATCCCGCCACGCTACCTGCGCACGCAGGAGGCCGCTCGCTTCCTCGGACTGTCCGAGCGCACACTAGAGAAGCACCGCACCTACGGCACTGGCCCGGCTTACAGGAAGCTCGGCGGCCGAGTCGTCTACGCCATAGAGGATCTCCAGACCTGGGCCGATCGCGGCCTCGTCAGTTCGACCTCTGACCCGCGCGGCACGGTGCTCCCCGCCAAGCGGCAGGAGCCGTCGGATCGCCGCTTCGCCGGCCGCCGGCCGCGCTGAGACGACACGCCATGTCGTCCCGTCACACACAGCACGACGAGCGTGCGCAGCTCGATCTGTTCCGGGCGCTGCCCGGCGATCTCGCGCCGCGCGACGCGCAGGACCTCATGGCCTATCCGTTCTTCTCGCTTGCCAAGTCGAAGCGCCTGACGCCGATCGACTTCAAGGCGGGTTCGGTGAAAATCCGTGTCGAAGCCGTGCCCGAGCACGGCATGGCGACGATCTGGGACGCGGACGTTCTGATCTGGGCGGCCTCGCAAATCGTCGAGGCCCGTGACGTCGGCCTGCGCCCGTCACGCCTGATGGCGACCACGCCTTACGAGATTCTGAACTTCATTGGACGCGGTGTCTCGCTGCGCGATTACGACCGGCTTAAGGCCGCGCTCGACCGCCTCCAGTCCACCACCATAGCGACCTCAATCCGCCAGCCGACCGAGCGGCGGATGCACCGCTTCTCCTGGATCAACGAATGGAAGGAGCGAGCCGATCACCGCGGCCGCCCGCTCGGGCTCGAACTGATCGTGCCGGACTGGTTCTACGCCGCTGTCCTCGATGACGCGCTAGTCCTGACGATCGACCGCAACTATTTCAGGCTGACCGGCGGTCTGGAGCGCTGGCTCTACCGCCTCGTGCGCAAGCACGGCGGCAAGCAGGAACACGGCTGGAGCTTCGACTTCCCGCATCTCCACGCGAAGTCCGGCAGTCTCTCGCCGCTCAAGCATTTCGCCTACGACCTGCGCGACATCGTGCGCCGCCAGCCGCTGCCGGGCTATCGCCTGACCATCGAGCAGTGCCTCGGCGGCCCCGAAATCCTGTCCTTCGTACCAACCGATCCCGACGCGCTCGGCATCCCACGCCGCCGTCGACGCTCGACAACTCGCCCTGGGGATAAGCTGTGAATAGTCTCGTGCTATCAGGGACCGGCACTATCGTGCCATCGGGGACCGGACTCTCGTGCTATCGGGGACCGAAATCGCCGATTCATCGCACTGAATCAGCAGCTTGCGAGCCCCGTAACTTATCTAACCTAGATTCCTACGGAATCTTTCTAACGCGAACCCGTTTTTCGGCTGCTGTGGACGAGTCCCCGATCGCCGGGAGACCGTCATGATCGTCGCGTTCCTCAACCAGAAGGGCGGCGTCGGAAAGACGACGCTGGCGCTGCATCTCGCCGGCGAATGGGCACGCGACGGCAAGCGCGTCACGCTGATCGATGCCGATCCGCAAGGCTCCGCGCTCGACTGGTCGCAGCAGCGCAGCCGGGAAGGATTGGAGCGGTTGTTCGGGGTGGTCGGCCTGGCCCGCGACACGCTCCACCGCGAAGCGCCGGAGCTGGCGCGCGACGTCGATCACGTCGTCATCGACGGACCGCCGCGTGTCGCCGGCCTGATGCGCTCGGCGCTGCTGGCTGCCGATCTTGTGCTGATCCCCGTGCAGCCGTCGCCGCTCGACGGCTGGGCGTCGGCCGAGATGCTGACGCTGCTCGGGGAGGCGCGAATCTATCGGCCGGACCTCAAAGCGCGGTTCGTACTGAACCGCTGTGCCGCCCGCACGATCCTCGCCCGCGAAACCGCTGAAACGCTCGCCGAGCATGATCCGCCGCCACTCCTGACCACCATCGGTCAGCGCATCGCTTTCGCCGATGTCGTGCAGACCGGACGGCTCGCAGCCGAGCAGGACGATACATCGCATGCCGCGCGCGAGATCGCCGCGCTTGCCGCTGAAGTGGCGGGAATCGGGGCATGAGCGAGCGGTCCTCGAAACGCGGCTTCGCATCCCGCCCGGTCGATCCGGAAAGCTGGGTCAAGTCACCCGACCGTCCAGTGTCGCGCGCTGAGGCCGGAGCCGAGTTCACCGCCAGGCTGACGATCGACGTCACCGCCGACATGCGCGGCCGGATCAAGATCGCCGCTTTCCAGCGCGGGCAGACCGTCGCCGACATGCTGCGCGCCCTGTTCGAGCGCGAGTTCCCAACCAGCGAAGGAGGACCACGATGATCGGCGTCGCCGACACGTCGGTGCGCAGCAGCTTGCTGCCTGCGATTACTACCGATGCCCCGACCCATGTCGAGCTGACGTGGATCGAGAATAAGATCGAATTCTGGATCAGGTTCGGTCGCGAGGCCGCCGAACAGATTCTCGACCGCCGCCGCCGCGTCGTCTCGTTCGCGCCGGACAGCGTCTTCGCCTTTGTTCGCTGGACCTCCAACGACTACGGCACTGCGCTTTCGCGGCTCGACATTGTACGCGCCGTTCGTACCGGCGAGCGCTGCCAGACCCTGCCATTCGTGCGCCCCGGTGGCGACATCCTGTTGCGCGCCGATGGATGGCCTAAGGTCGAACGCGTACTTCAGCTCATCGACGCGATCGAGGCGCGGGACATCGATGCGACGGATGTTTCGCCCGATCACTGGCGACACGTCCACAACCGTCTGACGGTCGGTGAAGCGCCCCGCGCCTATGACATGCAGCAGCATCGCGCCTTCCTCCTGCGCCGGGAGATTGGCGCATGACCCGCCTCGGCTATGCCTTCGCGACGACTGCCGCCGTATCGCTGCTCGGCATCACGTCGATCGCGTCATTCGCACCAAAGCTGGTCTGGAATGCCTCGGCCAGCACGCCGATCGGTCTGTATGCGATCGGCGAACCCGGCCGGGTCGACGTGACGGATCTGGTCGCCGTGCGCGCGCCAGAGCCGCTCGCCACCTTCCTTTCGGATGGCGGATATCTGCCGCGCGGCGTTCCGCTGATGAAGCACGTTGCTGCGCTTCCCGGGCAACGTGTGTGCAGAACCGGGCTCGCCATCACGGTCGATGCCGTGCCGATGGGCGATGCGCTGGACCGCGATCGTCGCGGTCGCTCGCTGCCGATCTGGCAGGGCTGCCGCATGGTCGCGGACGGCGAACTGTTCCTGATGAACTGGCAGGTCCGCGACAGCCTCGACGGCCGCTATTTCGGGCCTCTCCCCGCCAACTCGGTCATCGGCCGGGCCACACCCCTCTACACCGACGAGGACGGCGATGGCCGCTTCGTCTGGCGCGCGCCGACGCGGTGACGGCACGCCCATGACCTTGTCCACCGCAATCTGAAGGAGACGACCCATGTCCGTGATCGGTCAATTCACGCGCGAAAATGATGGCTTCGTCGGCCACCTGACGACGCTGTCACTGCACCAGGACATCATCATCGTTCCGGCCGAACCGTCCGATGCCGAGAACGCGCCCGACTTCCGCGTCCATGTGCTCGACAGCATGAACAACGAAACCGGCGCGGAGATCGGCGCCGGCTGGAAGCGCACCGGCGAGAAGGCCGGCGACTACGTTTCGCTTCAGATCGATGATCCGACCTTCGGGCATCCGATCCGCGCCAACCTCTTCCAGTCGGCCGACGACAAGTCCGCCTGGGGCCTGCACTGGAACCGCCCGCCCAAGCGGGCCGAGCGGGACTGAGCGATGTCGGCTCCGCACCTCAAAGCTGTCGTCGGGCGGTCCAACGCCGCCCGGCGCACAGCCCTCCTTCTCCTTTCCGGCCTCCTGCTTTCCGCGCCGCTTTGCGCCACCGCGAATGCGCAGACCGTGTCGGCCGAGCGCCCCTCTCGCGTCGATTCCTACGCCACATTCATCACCGAGGCCGCGCAACGGTTCGGCATTCCCGAGCACTGGATACGCGCCGTCATGCGCGTCGAAAGCGCCGGCGACATGCGAGCGATCTCGTCGGCCGGCGCGATGGGACTGATGCAGGTCATGCCCGCCACATGGGCTGATCTTCGCGCCCGTCACCGGCTCGGCGCGAACCCCTACGATCCACGCGACAACATTCTGGCGGGCGCGGCTTATCTCCGCGAGATGCACGACCGCTATGGCTCGCCGGGCTTCCTTGCGGCCTACAATGCTGGTCCCGGCCGCTATGAAGAGTATCTCGCCGGCCGTCCTTTGCCGGCCGAAACTCGCGCCTATGTCGCCGCGCTCGCGCCCATTATCGGCGGCGCAGACGCGCTTGCTCCCGTCACGGTCGCGGCGGCCGATCCCAACGCCTGGACACGCTCGCCACTCTTCATCGTGCAGTCCGAGCGCGCCGCGACCGCTGTTTCGACCGCCGGCGATCGCGCTTCGAATGAGACTCAGACTGCGACCCCGGTGCGCGACGCCACAGCCATCGCTCCGCAAACCGGAGGCCTGTTTGTCGCCCGAAACGGCGATGGGGGGCCGCGATGACGGTGCTCGCAGCATTTCGTGGAATAGCGTGCTCTGGCGGGGGATGGGCGGTCCGAGGAGGAGGAGCAGGCAACACAACCGCACGATGGCGAGATAAAAGCGCGCGATGTGCGGCTTGGTGCGGTCGTGTGTTTTCAGGGGCTTATGGCGCATTGGCGCGAGGTGCGCCTGATCGGCGCAGCCTGCGCATTCGCCATTTCGCCAAGGATTTCCGCGCGATTGCGCGATGTGCGGGACCTCGGCCATGAGCGGCGAGGACGAGTTCCGCATCCGGCCAGGCCGCATCCGCTCGACCCGCGCACAACAGGCGAGGCCCTTCATCGCCCAGGCGCTGGCGGCCGCCCAGCGCGCCGGCGGCAGCGTCTCGCGGTCCGGCAAGATCAGCTCGGGCAACCGCTCGCGTTTCGGTCGCGGCCAGCGCGCGACCGTTCAGGCCAACCGGCTGCTCACCAGCCGATCGCGCAACACCGTCATCAAGACGCGCGTCGTCCGCCATACCGCCCGGGCCGCGCCGCTTTCCGCCCACCTCAGCTACCTGCGGCGCGAGGGCGTCACCCGGGATGGGGAGAAGGCGCGGCTGTTCGGTCCTGAGACCGAGGACGCCGATCCCAAGGCCTTCGCCGAGCTGACCCAGGATGATCGGCATCATTTCCGCTTCATCGTCTCACCGGAGGACGCGACGGAGATGTCCGACCTCAAGACCTATGCCCGCGACCTGATGGGGCAGATGGAGAAGGACCTCGGCACGAAGCTCGACTGGGTCGGAGTCGATCACTGGAACACGGATAATCCGCACGTCCATATCATCCTGCGCGGGCGCACCGATGACGGCCAGGACCTCGTCATCTCGCGCGACTACATCAAGGAAGGCATGCGCGCCCGCGCCCAGGATCTCGTCACCCAGGAGTTGGGGCCGCGCACCGATCACGAGATACGCCGCAACCTCGAACGCCAGATCGAGGCGGAACGCTGGACCAATCTCGACCGCCAGCTTGCCCGCGACGCCTATCGCACCGGCGTCATCGATCTCGCCCCGCATCCCGATCGCCACCCGGACGAATTCCACGCGATGAAGGTCGGCCGGCTGCGGAAGCTGGAGACACTCGGCCTTGCGGATCAGGTCGGCCCCGGCCAATGGGTCGTATCGGAGAGTGCCGAGGCGACGCTGCGCGAACTGGGCGAGCGTGGCGACATCATCAAACGCATTCATCGCGGCTTGACGGAACGCGGTATCGAGCGCGGCGCCGCCAGCTATGTGCTCGCCGGCGAGAGCCTCAACGATCCTGTCGTCGGCCGGCTGGTCGATCGTGGTCTCGACGATGAGCTGAAGGGCACGGCCTATGCCGTGGTCGATGGCACGGACGGACGAACCCATCACATCAAGTTACCCGACCTCGACGCGGCCGGCGATAGCGCGCCGGGCTCGATCGTCGAGCTGCGCAAATTCGACGACGCGCAGGGACGCAGACGGGTCGCGCTCGCCGTCCGCTCCGATCTCGACATCGAACGGCAGGTCCATGCGACCGGGGCCACCTGGCTCGACCGGCAAGCGATCGCCCGCGATCCCGTTCCGCTCGGCGGCGGCGGCTTCGGCGCCGAGGTGCGCCAGGCGATGGACCGTCGTGCCGAGCACCTCGTTGGTCAGGGCCTTGCCGAGCGGCAGACCCGCGGTGTCAGCTTCTCCCCCGGGCTGATCGACACGCTGCGGCAGCGCGAGGTCGACACCCTTGGCGAGAAGCTTGCGGCCGAGACCGGCCGGCAATTCTCGAAGGCCGCGACGGGCGAATATGTGGCCGGCACCTATCACCAGCGCTTTGCGCTCGCGTCGGGCCGCTTCGCCATGATCGACGACGGCCTCGGCTTCCAGCTCGTGCCCTGGTCGCCATCCCTCGAACGTCAGATCGGTCAGCACGTCTCCGGCGTGTCGCGCGGCGCCGGTGGCGTCGACTGGAGCTTCGGCCGCAACCGCGGGCTCGGCATGTAGCCCGATCAAGAAAGGAGTGCCCGCCATGTCGGCGACCAAAATCCTCTGGGGCCAGATCCTCACCGTCTTCCTGATCGTGCTCATGACAACCTGGGCGGCGACGCAGTGGACGGCCTATCGGCTCGGCTTTCAGCCCCAGCTTGGACTTCCGTGGTTCGAACTGGCCGGCTGGCCGATCTACTATCCGCCCGCCTTCTTCTGGTGGTGGTATTTCTACGATGCATATGCCCCGCCGATCTTCATCGAGGGCGCCTATATCGCCGCGTCAGGCGGCTTCATCTCCATCGCCGTCGCGATCGGCATGTCCGTCTGGCGGGCGCGCGAAGCCAAGAACGCCGAGACCTTCGGTTCCGCCCGATGGGCGATTGCCGGCGAAGTCCACGCCGCCGGCCTGCTGGGCGTGGACGGCGTCGTCCTAGGGAAGTTCGATCGCGACTATCTCCGCCATGACGGTCCCGAGCATGTGCTGTGCTTTGCACCCACCCGGTCCGGCAAGGGCGTCGGCCTGGTCGTGCCGTCACTGCTGACCTGGCCGGGCTCCGCCATCGTCCATGACATCAAGGGGGAGAACTGGACGCTCACCGCCGGCTATCGCGCCCGCCATGGCCGCGTGCTGCTGTTCGATCCGACCAATACGAAGTCGGCGGCCTACAACCCGCTGCTCGAGGTGCGCCGCGGCGAGTGGGAGGTCCGCGACGTCCAGAACATCGCCGACATCCTGGTCGACCCGGAAGGCTCGCTGGAGAAGCGAAACCACTGGGAGAAGACGAGCCACGCGCTGCTGGTCGGCGCGATCCTGCACGTCCTCTATGCCGAGGCCGACAAGACCCTGGCGGGCGTCGCCGGCTTCCTCTCCGACCCGAAGCGGCCGATCGAGTCGACGCTCGCCGCCATGATGAAGACGGCGCATCTCGGCGAGGCCGGGCCGCATCCGGTAATCGCCAGCGCCGCGCGCGAGCTGCTGAACAAATCCGACAATGAGCGGTCGGGCGTGCTGTCGACGGCCATGTCGTTCCTCGGCCTCTATCGTGACCCCGTCGTCGCCGAAGTCACACGCCGCTGCGACTGGCGCATCGTCGATATCGTCGGCGGAAAGCATCCGACCACACTCTATCTCGTTGTGCCGCCCTCGGACATCAACCGGACCAAGCCGCTGATCCGTCTGATCCTCAATCAGGTTGGCCGACGGCTGACCGAAGACCTGCAGGCGAAGAGCAACCGCCACCGGCTGCTGCTCATGCTCGACGAGTTTCCAGCCCTCGGCCGTCTCGACTTCTTCGAGAGCGCGCTCGCATTCATGGCGGGCTACGGCCTCAAGGCCTTCCTCATCGCCCAGTCGCTGAACCAGATCGAAAAGGCCTATGGGCCGAACAACTCGATCCTCGATAATTGCCATGTCCGCGTCAGCTTCGCGACCAATGACGAGCGGACCGCCAAACGTGTCTCGGACGCGCTCGGCACCGCGACCGAGATGCGCGCGATGAAGAACTATGCCGGTCATCGCCTGTCGCCCTGGCTCGGCCACATGATGGTCTCGCGTTCGGAAACAGCCCGGCAACTGATGACGCCCGGCGAGATCATGCAGCTTCCGCCATCCGACGAAATCGTCATGGTGGCGGGCACCCCGCCGATCCGCGCGAAGAAGGCACGATACTATGAGGATCGCCGGTTTCAGGAGCGCATCGTAACGCCGCCGGACCTCGTCAAGCCGACAACGGCCCGACCGGACGACTGGAGCACGCTGCCCCTTCCGGTGACGCCGGCGGTGGCGACGGCTACGGGCGGCAGCGGATCGGAGGATGAGGATACGACCGACTCCGAACGCCGACACCAGCCAGAACTGAGCCGCTCGAAACCCGTCGAGCCTAAGCTACCCATCGAAAACGAGTTCGAGATCGATCCCCGCGACGACGCCGATGAGGATGCCGCACGTCTCTCGCGCATGAACCAGACCATGCGCCAGGTGGCGCGCCAAGCGTCGCTCGATCCCGGCGACGGCATCGAGCTTTAGGAGGGCACCATGGCGAAGCCTCCCAAAAAGCAGCGGCTGTCTGTGTATCTCGAACCGGACGTCATGAAGGTGCTCGCGGCGCACGCCGCCCGGCGCGATCAATCCCTCTCGCTGATCGCCGAAGCCGGCATCGCCTCGTTTCTGTCGCCTGACGCCGCCGAGCGCCAGGAAGCGGCCACGACCAAACGGCTCGACCAGATCGACCGGCGAATGGCGCGTATGGAGCGAGATCTTGGCATCGCCGTCGAAACGCTGGCCGTCTTCATCCGATTCTGGCTGACGACGAACCCGCCGCTACCGGAGCCCGCCCAGGCAGCGGCGCGCGCCAAAGCCGGCGAGCGCTACGAGGCGTTCGTCACCGCGCTCGGCCGGCGACTCGCGCACGGGCCGAAACTTCGGCAAGAGATTTCGGAGGATATCGCGCCCGCGCACGACGCGGATTAATCACCTCCGCGTCCACCGCAAGTATTCGGGCGTTCCGCCGTTTCCCTGTATTTGTACGCCACAGTACGACGACCACATTATGGTTGTTGTCAGGCCATGATTTCTGCCTCCTCTACTCATCCCCGATCCAGGGCCGCACTTCGCGGACCCGCAAGAGAACGGGGACGACGTGGCGGCAACTCACCAGAAATCGGAGGCGATCCTTCGCGGTGCGCGCATGCTGCGCACGGCCCTCGGGCCGGCGATCGCCCGGTTTCTGGAAGACCCCGCGATCGTCGAGGTGATGCTCAACCCCGATGGGCGGCTCTGGGTCGACCGGCTTTCCGAAGGGCTTTCCGACACGGGTGAAGTACTGTCGCCTTCGGACGGCGAGCGGATCATCCGTCTGGTCGCCCATCATGTCGGCGCCGAGGTTCATCCCGGCGCCCCGCGTGTCTCGGCCGAGCTGCCCGAGACGGGGGAGCGGTTCGAGGGGCTGTTGCCGCCGGTGGTGTCCGCGCCGGCCTTCGCGATCCGCAAGCCCGCCGTCGCCGTGTTCACGCTCGACGATTATGTCGCCGCCGGGATCATGGCGGCGGATCAGGCCGAGACGCTGCGCCAGGCCGTCGCCGACCGGCGCAACATCCTCGTCGCCGGCGGCACATCCACCGGCAAGACGACCCTCACCAATGCGCTGCTCGCGGAAGTCTCGAAGACCTCGGACCGCGTCGTCCTGATCGAGGACACACGCGAGCTTCAATGCGCCGCGCCAAATCTGGTCGCGATGCGGACAAAAGACGGCGTCGCCTCGCTCTCCGATCTCGTCCGCTCCTCGCTCCGCCTGCGCCCCGACCGCATCCCGATCGGCGAGGTACGCGGTGCCGAGGCGCTCGATCTGCTGAAGGCCTGGGGCACCGGCCACCCGGGGGGCGTCGGAACAATCCACGCCGGCACCGCCATCGGCGCTCTCCGCCGCATGGAACAGCTCATTCAGGAAGCCGTCGTCACCGTCCCGCGCGCGCTGATCGCCGAGACGATTGATCTCGTCGCCGTGCTTTCCGGCCGCGGCGCATCGCGCCGCCTCGCCGAACTCGCCCGCATCGAGGGCCTCGGCTCCGACGGCGACTACCGCGTCACCCCCGCAACCCAGCCCCTCACAGGAGACCCGTCATGATCAAGCACGCCCTGCGCATCCGCCGCCATATCGCGACAGCGGTATCCGTCACATTCGTCTCATTGGTGATGGCGCCCGCCGCGCACGCCTCCGGTTCCTCCATGCCGTGGGAAGCGCCGCTGCAATCCATCCTCGAATCGATCGAGGGGCCGGTCGCCAAGATCATCGCGGTGATGATCATCATCATCACCGGCCTGACGCTGGCCTTCGGCGACACGTCCGGCGGTGCCCGCAAGCTCATCCAAATCGTCTTCGGCCTGTCGATCGCCTTCGCTGCGTCCAGCTTCTTCCTGTCCTTCTTCTCGTTCGGCGGCGGGGCGCTCGTCTGATGGCCAACGGCGCAGATCATCATGGCGAGCTGGCGGGCTTCTCGGTCCCGGTCCATCGGTCGCTGACCGAGCACATCCTGCTCGGCGGCGCTCCGCGCTCGATCGCCATTCTCAACGGCACGCTGGCAGCCGCGCTCGGCCTTGGCCTCCGCCTCTGGCTGGTCGGCCTGGGCCTTTGGGCTCTCGGTCATTTCGCGGCCGTCTGGGCGGCCAAGCGCGATCCGCAGTTCGTCGATGTCGTGCGCAAACATCTGCGCATCCCCGGCCACCTGTCGGTTTGAGGAGCGACGCCGATGATGAACCTCGCCGAATATCGCAACCGCAATACCCGTCTCGCCGACTTCCTGCCCTGGGTCGCTCTGGTCGGCGAAGGCATCGTCCTGAACAAGGACGGCAGCTTGCAGCGAACTGCACGGTTTCGCGGACCCGACCTCGACAGTGCCGTTCCGGCCGAGCTGGTCGCGGTCGCCGGGCGCCTCAACAACGCCTTCCGTCGCCTGGGCTCCGGCTGGGCCATCTTCGTCGAGGCGCAGCGCCATGGTGCCGCGACCTATCCGGCCAGCGTGTTCGCCGACAGCGCGTCGGCCTTGGTCGACGCCGAACGGAAAGCCGACTTCGAGGAAGCCGGCGCGCACTTCGAATCGAGCTACTTCCTCACCTTCCTCTACCTTCCCCCGGCCGAAGACGCGGCGCGCGCAGAGACCTGGCTCTATGAGGGTCGCGATCACGCTGGCGTCGATGCGCACGAGATCCTGCGCGGCTTCGCAGACCGCACCGATCGCATCCTTCAGCTCATCGACGCCTTCATGCCGGAATGCGCCTGGCTCGATGACGGCGAGACGCTGACCTATCTGCATTCGACCGTCTCGACCAAGCGGCACCGCGTCCGCGTGCCCGAGACGCCGATATATCTCGATGCGCTGCTGGCCGATCAGCCCCTGACCGGTGGGCTCGAACCCCGGCTCGGCGACGCACATGTCCGCATCCTCACCATTGTCGGCTTCCCGACCGCGACCACGCCCGGCATCCTCGATGAGCTGAACCGGCTGGCCTTTCCCTATCGCTGGTCAACACGCGCCGTCCTGCTCGACAAGACCGACGCCACCAAGCTGCTGACGAAGATCAGGCGTCAGTGGTTCGCCAAGCGCAAGTCGATCGCCGCCATCCTCAAGGAGGTGATGACCAACGAGGCCTCTGCGCTGGTCGATACCGATGCGGCCAACAAGGCCGCCGACGCCGATATGGCGTTGCAGGAGCTGGGCGCCGACTACGCCGGCCAGGCCTATGTCACCGCGACGATCACCGTCTGGGACGATGATCCGCGCATTGCAGCCGAGAAGCTGCGGATGGTCGAGAAGGTCATCCAGGGCCGCGACTTCACCGCCATGCCCGAGACGATCAACGCCGTGGACGCCTGGCTCGGCTCGCTGCCCGGCCATGTCTACGCCAATGTCAGGCAACCTCCGATCTCCACATTGAATCTCGCCCACATGATCCCGCTGTCGGCGGTGTGGGCGGGACCGGAACGGGACGAGCACTTCGATGCACCCCCACTGCTTTACGGCAGAACCGAAGGCTCGACCCCGTTCCGGCTTTCCATCCATGTCGGCGATGTCGGCCATACGCTGATCGTCGGTCCGACCGGCGCCGGAAAATCCGTTTTGCTCGCGCTGATGGCGCTTCAGTTCCGGCGCTATCCACAATCCCAGGTCTTCGCCTTCGACTTCGGGGGATCGATCCGAGCAGCCGCGCTCGCCATGCGGGGCGACTGGCACGATCTCGGCGGCGGCCTGACCGAAGGCGCCGACGACAGCGTGTCGCTTCAGCCGCTGGCCCGGATCGACGATGTCGCCGAACGTGCCTGGGCCGCCGACTGGCTGGTCGCGATCCTGGGGCGAGAGAGCATGCCGGTCACGCCCGAGGTGAAGGAGCATCTCTGGTCGGCGCTCTCCTCGCTGGCGTCCGCGCCGATCAACGAGCGGACGCTCACCGGCCTGTCCGTCCTGCTGCAGTCCAACGACCTGAAGCAGGCGCTTCGGCCCTATTGCGTCGGCGGTCCCTATGGCCGGTTGCTCGACGCCGAGGCCGAGCATCTGGGCGAAGCGAATGTCCAGGTCTTCGAAACAGAAGGGTTGATCGGCACGGGCGCCGCCGCCGCCGTGCTCGCCTATCTCTTCCACCGCATCGAGGACCGCCTCGACGGTCGCCCCACGCTGCTGATCGTCGATGAAGGCTGGCTGGCGCTAGACGACGAGGGTTTCGCCGGTCAGCTCCGCGAGTGGCTGAAGACGCTGCGCAAGAAGAACGCCAGCGTCATCTTCGCGACGCAGTCGCTCTCCGACATCGACGGCTCAGCGATCGCGCCAGCCATCATCGAGAGCTGTCAGACTCGCATCCTGCTGCCGAACGAACGCGCGATCGAGCCGCAGATCACCGCCATCTATCGCCGCTTTGGGCTCAACGATCGCCAGATCGAGATCCTCGCGCGGGCGATGCCTAAGCGCGACTATTACTGCCAGTCGCGGCGCGGCAACCGGCTGTTCGAGCTGGGGCTGTCGGACGTGGCGCTCGCGCTCTGCGCCGCGTCGTCCAAGCAGCACCAGGCGCTGATCGCGGACGTTCACGCCCGCAGCGGCACGGATGGCTTCCTCGCTGAGTGGCTCGCCGAGAACCGGCTTGCCTGGGCCGCGGACCTCATCGCCGACCTCACCAATGTCATCCCCCAAACCGATCCGGAGACACGCCCATGACCCGTTCTACTCAATCCCGCTCGCTTGCACTGCGTATCACCGCAGCGCTGCTTGCCGCGCCGATCGCGCTTTCGCCGATCCTCAGCACTCCCGCCGCTGCGCAATGGATCGTCTACGATCCGACCAACTATGCGCAGAACGTCCTGACGGCGGCGCGCACCCTCCAGCAGGTCAATCAGCAGATCACCCAGCTTCAGAACGAAGCGACGATGCTGATCAACCAGGCCCGCAACCTCGCCAGCCTGCCATACTCCTCGCTCCAGCAGCTTCAGCAGTCGGTTCAGCGCACCCAGCAGCTCCTGCAACAGGCGCAGGGAATCGCCTACGACGTCCAGCGCATCGACCAGGCGTTCACGTCGACCTACGGCAACGCCTCCATGTCCGCCTCCGACCAGGCGCTCGTGGCGCAGGCGCGGGAGCGCTGGCAGAACACGGTCGGCGGCCTGCAGGACGCCATGCGCGTCCAGGCCGGCGTGGTCGGCAACATCGACACCAACCGCGCCGAGATGTCGTCACTGGTCGGCCAGAGCCAGGGCGCGACGGGAGCGCTGCAGGCGACGCAGGCCGGCAACCAGCTTCTCGCGCTGCAAGCGCAGCAGCTTGCCGATCTCACCGCCGTCGTTGCCGCCAACGGCCGGGCGCAAAGCCTGTCCGAGGCCGAGCGATCTGCCGCGGCCGAACAGGGTCGCGAACAGCGCCGACGGTTCCTGACGCCGGGCACCGGCTATCAGCCCGGCAACGCCCGCATGTTCCCGAACGGCAACTGAGGGCGCGGCCATGGACGGCAAGATGCTCGCACGGCTCGGCGCTGTGGTGTTCGTGGCCGTCGCGATCACTGCGACCGCGATCGAGATGAACCGGAAAGAGGAAGTGCGGGAGGCGTGGCCGTCCGACCGGACCACCCAAGCGCAGGGCGATCCGTTGCGCGACGAAATGATCCGCTGCCAGGTGCTCGGCGAAGCGGGGCCGCGCGATCCGGCGTGCCTGCGGGCCTGGGCCGAAAACCGCAACCGCTTCCTCGCGCCCGGCGCGCGACCTACCGAGCGCTTGCCGGACATCCCGCCAGCGCCGCGAAACACTCTCATACCCCAATCGGACCGCACCGATCAGCCGGCCTTCGAGCCCGCCGCACCGATCGCGCCGCCGCAGCTCGACGAGGCGAGATAAGATCATGGGCGGCACCGGCGTCATTGACCATTTTCTTGAGGTCTTCACCCGCTACATCGACAGCGGATTCGGGCTACTCAGCGGCGAAGTCGCCTTCATCGCCACCACCCTGATCGTCATCGACGTGACGCTGGCGGCGCTGTTCTGGAGCTGGGGCGCCGACGACGACATCATGGCCCGCCTGGTGAAGAAGACGCTGTTCGTCGGCGTGTTCGCCTACATCATCGGTAATTGGAACAACCTCGCCCGGATCATTTTCGAGAGCTTCGCCGGCCTCGGCCTGAAGGCTAGCGGCACCGGGTTCACCACGGCCGACCTCTTGCGCCCTGGCAAGGTCGCTCAGACCGGGCTCGACGCCGGACGGCCGCTGCTCGATTCCATCTCCAGCCTCATGGGCTACTGGTCGTTCTTCGAGAACTTCATCCAGATCGCCTGCATGTTCCTGGCCTGGGCGCTGGTGCTGCTCGCTTTTTTCATCCTCGCCATCCAGCTCTTCGTCACGCTCATCGAGTTCAAGCTGACGACGCTCGCCGGCTTCGTGCTGATCCCGTTCGGCCTGTTCGGCAAGTCGGCCTTCATGGCCGAACGCGTGCTCGGCAACGTCATCTCCTCCGGCATCAAGGTGCTGGTGCTGGCCGTCATCATCGGCATCGGCTCGACGCTCTTCTCAGAATTCACATCCGGTTTCGGCGGCCAGAACCCGACAATCGACGAAGCGATGGCGATCGTGCTCGCCGCGCTGTCGCTGCTCGGCCTCGGTATCTTCGGTCCCGGTATTGCAAGCGGCATCGTCTCCGGTGGTCCCCAGCTCAGCGCCGGAGCAGCAGTCGGCACTGGCCTGGCCGCAGGCGGCATGGTCGCGCTCGGCGCTGGCGCCGTCGGCGCCGCTGCGTCGGGTGGTGCTGCGCTGGCCGGTGGTGCCGCCGCCGCCGCTCGTGGCGGTGCTGCGATCGCCGGCGGCGCGTCCACCGCTTACAGCCTTGGCTCAGCCGGGCAGGCCGGCGCGGTCGGTGTCGCTTCCGGTCTCGGCGGGGTCGTGCGTGCCGGCGGCAGCGCCGCCGTCTCACCTCTGCGTCGCGCCGCATCGCGTGCCGCCGAAAGCATGCGCTCAAGCTTCAACGCTGGCGGCAAGGCCGCCTTTGAGGCGACAGGCGGCACTTCCACCATGGGCTCGATCGGCGGTGACGCGGCCGGTGATGGCGCCGCTGCCGCCGGTTCCGCGAACGCCGGCGGTCCGCCGGCCTGGGCGCAGCGGATGCGCCGATCCCAGCACGTGACCCATGCCGTCCAGGCCACGGCCCATGCCGTCCGCTCCGGCGACGCCCACGGCGGCGGCTCTTCCATCAATCTTTCCGAAGGCGATCGCTGATGTTCAAACGACCCTCTACCCATTATGGCAAGGCCCCCGAGCCGGCGACGCCCTATCAACGCGCCACCCAGGTCTGGGATGAGCGCATCGGCGCCTCGCGCGTGCAGGCCAAGAACTGGCGGCTCATGGCGTTCGGCTCGCTGATCCTATCGGCCGGGTTCGCCATCGCGCTCGTCGTGCAGTCAGCACGCGGGACGATCGTACCCTGGGTGGTCCAAGTCGATCGCATCGGTCAGGCGCAGGCCGTCGCGCCCGCCGAGGCCGACTATCGTCCGACCGATCCGCAGATTGCCTTCCACCTAGCGCGCTTCATCGAGCAGGTCCGGAGCATTCCGGCCGATGCGATCATCGTCCGGCAGAACTGGCTGCGCGCCTACGACTTCACGACTGACCGCGGCGCCATGGCGCTCAATGACTACGCCCGCTCCAACGACCCCTTTACACGGGTCGGCCGGCAGCAGGTCGCTGTCGACGTCTCCAGCGTCATCCGCGCGTCCCCGGACAGCTTCCGCGTCGCCTGGGTCGAGCGCCGATACGAAAATGGCCAGCTCGCCGAGACCACGCGCTGGACCGCGATCCTGACGATCGTCGTGCAGATCCCCCGAAACGCCGACCGGCTCAGGGCGAACCCGCTCGGCATCTACGTCAACGCCATCAACTGGTCACGGGAGCTTGGGCAATGAAGCCGTATTTCCGTAAAGCCGGAAACCCGGCTTCACACACACACGTACTCCCGGCTCTCCGTAGAGCCGCATTCCCGGTCGTTCTGCTAGCGGCGACCGCGCTCGCGGGCTGCGCGACCACCAATCCGCCGCCGGAGATTTCCTACGACAATGCGGCTCCGGCGGTGCAGACCGTCGATCCACCCGCGCCGGTCACCGTGGTCGAGCTGCCCCGGCCGCTGCCGCTGCCTGGCCAATTGCAGCGTGTGGAGGAGACGCGGCGTGCCCCGGAGCCTTCTAATCCGACCGCTCGCGTCAACCAGGCAAACGAGGCGGCACGAGTCCAGCCGGTGCGCGACGGCTTCATTAACTCGATGCAGGTCTACCCGTGGACTCAAGGGGCGCTTTATCAAGTCTATACCGCCGTCGGGCAGATCACCGACATCGCGCTCCAACCCGGGGAGCAGCTTGTCGGCGCAGGCCCGGTGGCCGCCGGCGACACAGTGCGCTGGATCATCGGCGACACCGAGAGCGGATCGGGGGCAACGCGCCAGATCCACATCCTAGTAAAGCCCACCCGCGCCGACCTGATGACAAACCTCGTCATCAACACCAACATGCGCACCTATCACATGGAGCTGCGCTCGACAGAGCGCACCTATATGGCGTCGGTCTCATGGCAGTATCCGCAAGACCAGCTCATTGCGCTGCGCCGTCAGAACGCCGAGGCGCAGGCGGCCCAGCCGGCGGCGAGCGGCGTCGATCTCGCGAACGTCAACTTCCGCTATGCGATCGAGGGCGACCGTGCGCCGTGGCGGCCGCTGCGCGCCTTCGACGACGGACGCCAGGTCTTTATCGAGTTTCCGCGCGGCATCGGTCAGGGCGAGATGCCGCCACTCTTCGTCGTCGGCCCCGAGGGCAACACCTCTGAGCTCGTGAACTATCGCGTTCGCGGCCACCACATGATCGTTGATCGTCTGTTCGCGGCTGCCGAACTTCGCTTCGGCTCCGGCCGCGAGCAGAAGCGCGTCAGGATCGTCCGCACAGACGGGAGGCCGACCTCGTGAGCGAGAACCCGCCCCGGATTGAGGAAGTGCCGGACGACGATGCGCAGCCCCTGACCGGCGAGCCGGTCGGGCCTGCGCCGATGCGGCTGCGGGCCGAACCGCCCCGCGTCACCCGGTTGTCGCGGAAGGTTCTCGCCGGCCTCGGTCTTGTCGCCAGCGTCGGGCTCGGAGGTGCGCTGATCTACGCGCTTCAGACCCGCGACGCCGGTCGGCCGAACGACGAACTCTATTCGACCGAGAACCGCTCGACCGCTGACGGACTGGCCGGCCTGCCGCGAGATTACAGTGGCGTGCCACAGCTCGGTCCCCCTCTTCCCGGTGACCTCGGCCGGCCGATCCTTAGTACCCAGGATCGCGGACAGCCGGTGCCCACACCCGGGACGGCCACGCCCAATCCCGGCATCAGCCCGGAAGAGCAGCGCCGCCTTCAGGAAATCGAGACCGCGCGCACCAGCCGTCTCTTCTCCGGATCGGAAAGCCGGGGCACACCCGCTGCTGCGGGAGCTGCCCCAGCGCTCGCGCCGGTGCCGGATTTGGCGAGCATTGGCCTCGCTCCGCCGCCCGCCACGCCCTCGGCGCAGGACCGGCAGAACGCGTTTCTGAACGCCGCGGCCGATCGCAGGACGGTTGCGCCCGATCGCGTCGCTGCGCCAGTATCGCCGAACGTCCTTCAGGCGGGAGCAGTGATATCCGCGGCGCTGATCACCGGCATCCGATCCGATCTACCCGGCCAGATCACCGCGCAGGTCACCGAAAACATCTACGACAGCCCAACCGGCCGTATCTTGCTTGTGCCGCAAGGCACTCGTGTGGTCGGGCAGTACGACAACAACGTGCAGTTCGGCCAGAGCCGAGTCCTGCTCGTCTGGACTCGGCTCGTCTTCCCGAACGGGCGCTCGATCGTTCTCGAGCGCCAGCCTGGTGCTGACGCTGAAGGGTTCGCCGGGCTGCAGGATGGCGTCGATTACCATTGGTGGGATCTGGCCAAGGCTGCGGGATTGTCGACACTGCTGAGCGTCGGCGCCGAACTCGCGGTCGACAACGACGATCAGCTCGTTCAGGCGATCCGGAACGGTGGGCAGGACACCATCAACGACGCAGGGCAGCAGATTGTGAGGCGTCAGCTCAACGTCGCGCCCACGATCACTATTCGGCCCGGATTTCCCGTGCGCGTTATCGTGACGCGAGACTTGGTACTGGAGCCATATGGAGGTTGATGATGTCGAAGCTTAAGCTAGGCCCCATCGCGGACGACAAGCCGCTTAAGGTACAGGTCGAGCTACCTGCAGCTCTCCACCAGGACCTTGTTGACTACGCCCACCTATTGGGCCGAGAGCAAGGTCAGTCCGCTGTTGACCCAGCTCGGTTAATCGTCCCGATGTTACAACGGTTCATCGCGACAGACCGTGGCTTCGCCAAAGCCAGGCGAACGTTGACGCCGGGGAGCGCCGATTAATCCGTGGTCCCCGCTCTAGAGGGGGTGTCGAAACACTTCAGCAGCAGCGGCAGAGTCGGGTTGTCGTTGTCACTGGAAGAAATTATAGCGGCCGTCGGCGCCCGCGCCGATGGGAGCGGGATCAACGCGATATCCGGCCGGTAGATCACGCTGGTGATGGTCAAGCCGAAGCCCTGTTCGACCATCGTCAGCAGGGTTTCTCGGCTGACTTGTTGGATCGAGAGTTGAACCGCTCCGTCTCCGGCGCCCACCATGCGCCGGAGTATGCCAGCGAGCTCACGCCCAGCGCCATCCGAGCGAACGAGGAAGACTTCGTCACAAATGTCCTCCCACGACAGCTGTGGCCGTGCTGCCAACTCGTGAAGCGGGGACAATGCCACGAACAGATCTGGTTCGCAGAGACGTCGAACTTGGAACTGAGGGCTCTTGCTCGCACTCAGGCTGATTGCTGCGTCCAGTAATCCGCGCTTCACCCCCAAAGTGTTTTCTTCTGAAGTGCCTTCCTCAAGCTTTACCTCGATCGTCGGATGTCTATTTCTGAATGCCGAGAGAATGTTGATGATCGGGCACGCCGGGAACGCTTCAAGCATTCCAAACCTCACGAGCCCGGTCTTGAGTTTCCGCGCGGAGCGGATCTCCGTTGCGGCGTTACGAAGGTAGCGCGCTCCCACCACCGCTTGTTGAAGGAAGCGCTCACCTTCTGGAGTCAGCCCTGCCCCCGCTCGCGTACGCTTGAAGAGAGAAAAGCCAAGTTGGCGCTCAAACAGCTGCACACGTCGGCTGACGGTGGATTGCGATATCGATAGGCGCTCCGCCGCTCGGCGGAAGCTGCCGGCCTCGGCGACCTGAACGGCGTACTTCAGGTATCGGAGATCAAGAGTCAGGTCGGGCATGAGACCCGTCCGATCATACCGGCGGTCTCATCGGCGAACCGCCTGCGCCCGGTGAGCGGCACCCATGCACGTCCACTTTCATCGAGCCCACCCCCGCTAGCGCCTGGGGAACGAGCACGTCCGTTGATCTCAGATGTGGAATCCGAGCTGAGCCCCTCAATGAGCATGACCATGTCCGAATCTGTCATAGATGCATGCGGCGGTCATACATTTTCACACGCTTGAAGTCTATGCGCGAAGCATATATTCTTGCGGTATGGAGCCTGAGGTCGCCAAGTACCATTTAGGTGCACTCGCGTTGGCGGTTGCAGACAGCATCGCCAGTGTCTCGGCCTCGTTTTCACCAAGCGGCCCGGGGACCGCCGTGATGGTGTTACTCAGCATGGAGCCCGGACTGCCGATCAGCGTTTTGGCTACCTCGATCGGGCTTTCTCATGCCGGGACGGTGCGATTGATCGATAGGCTCGAGCGCGAACAGTTGGTGGAACGACGAAGACAAATCACCGACAGGCGGGCGCGCTTCATTCACCTCACCAATTCGGGGAAGAAGATAACGGACGCCTTGCTCAAGGCACGGGAGCAGGTGATCTCCGAATGTATTTCGCCCCTGTCGCCCAATGACCTCGACATTCTAGGCATGCTGTCGGAGCGGCTCCTTGTGGCAAACGGCTTCGACAAAGATGGCTCGGTCAGCCTTTGCCATCTGTGCGGCTACAGCAGGATCGCGCCTTCCCGTGGTAAAGCTAAGCCGGGGCGCTCGCCACGCTGGAACGTCGCATCAGAAGGCTGACGATATGATCAGGCAGGCTTGAAATAATGGGATCGTTTGCGCTCGAACTTCTTCTATGCGTACTTGCCTTCGGGTTCGGATATGCGGCGAACCAAGGCGGAACCTGTTTAGTGGTGGCCGCTCATGAGTTACACAGAAGACAGCCGCCGAAAATGTTCGTCGGATTTCTCGCAGCGTCGGCAGCGGCAGGCCTGGTTGCGGTCCCGATAGTCTGGACGGGAACACTGGGCGCAACACTCGCACCCTCGACCAGCATCAATTTCCTCCTGCTCATCGGCGCCATCGCCTTCGGCCTCGGCGCACTCATTAATGACACATGCCTGCTCGGATCGCTGGCGCGGCTTGGGGATGGGGAGATGCGACTTCTAGCTCTACCCTTGGGATTAACGATTGGTATCTTGGTTGCCGACCATGGCAGGTTCGGCTACGATTCAACATGGCCAAGCTTAATCTCCAAACCGAGCGCAACAGGCCTCGTTACTCTCCTAGCCTTCCTAGTTGTGCTCGTGCTGGCACTCGTTTTCGTTTCCACGAAGAGCGTTCTGCGAACAAAGCCGGGTTGGTCGTTCGGCGCTTCGATGATTGGACTCGGTATCACTGGCGGACTTCTATATGCACTCTCGCCGGCCTGGACCTTCGCAGACGTGATTCAACGCGCCCTTCCTCTCAGAATGTCGCCGGCCGGCGAGGTCGCGCTCACTGCGGTGATCTCTTCGATCGCAGGCGCCCTAACCGCCTCCTTTCGCCAAGGCAATCTGCGTCTCCAACTGCCGACAGCCAATGGCATTCTGCGATCTATCGTCGGCGGCACATTGATGGGTATCGGCATCGCGCTCATACCCGGCGGGAATGATGGGTTGATCCTCGCAGCGGTTCCGACTCTTTCACCTGGTGGGATAGTCGCCTACCTTCTGATGACGACGACAATCGTCTTCGGATTTGCAGCGCGTGGTAAGTTATTCCGGCGCTGCCTTTCACGGCCATGATAAGGGCAACAGAGGACTTGCCCTCCTGACATGAGCATTTATCCCGACCGGGAATATCGGCTGACTAGCTCGTATGCCTTTGCAGGCCCTTGGACCATGATGACCACTTCAAAGGCCGCCGGCCCCAGAATCCTGTAGGTTGCATGGTAGGTGTCGTCTCCGCAGGCATAGACGCCACTCGCTTCCAACCCGGTATCCGTCCGCGAGAAACTCAAGCTGAGGAACTGCGTCCCGATATGAGGTCCGTCTGCGAACTCGACGACAACACTGTCCTCGCTCAAGCGATAGCGATACTGCCGGCACGCGGAGAATACTCTGCCATCTGCCAGTGTGAGAATGCCGCTCTCTCGATAAGCGAGCGCGCCTTCGCCGAAACGGGCGAAGACCGCGTCGCCATGCAGCTGAGCGCCTCCGGGCTCGATATCGCGACGGAGCATCCATGCCCCGCGGAGGTTCTGCAGGATTTGCACGCCGCCGTCACGAGAGGACCACAGTCACGAGGGCACAAGCGCCCCTCTGTGGCGGACCGAAGCACGCAGCAGCACGAGGGACGCCGCTAGCAGAACTGCGTCCTTCAGTAGAAACTGCCCTGGTGCAGCCGAAATCGCAGGAAAGCCGCCGGCAGTCTGCTCCGCGACACCTGGAGTGGTGATGAAAAAGGTCAGCGTGATCAGATAGGTCGCTGCTGACATTAGTGCGCCTAGCGCAGAGAAGAGTGGACGAAATGCACCAAGGATCAGAACGAGACCGGTCGATAACTCGATAACGCCGATGAAATAGCTTTGCCCCTGCGTCCCGAACATGCCGAGCCAATTCATGATCGGGCTGTGTTCGATAAACGGGGCGATACCATAGGCCTCGTACGCTGTGAACTTCATCGCGCCGAACCACAGAAATACGATCACGAGAGCCCATCTAAGCAGGCCAAGATCCCTCCGACCGTGCTCGGGGACAAGAAATTCATAACGGTCGAAAATGCTCATCTAAAATTCCTCAACAGTGGTCCCGTGGGAACGTCACGAACGTCGTCTACGTGCTTCGGGCAGGCGTTGCAGTATATGCGCGACGCATATACTAATAAGCGAGATATGTCGAGCGGCTGGTTCGCGCTTCGCTGCCTCACGAAGCCATCCTCATCGGCGATGCCTTTACCCAGCAAACGCGCGACCTTTGCGGGATTTTGACTTGATGGGGCTGGCGCTCCGGGTGGGCCTATAGCCCGTTGGCAAACGTCCAGCCTGTACGGATGGACGCGGCCCTGGACGAGATAACCATGCCCACCGAAATCGTAGCAGCGATCGCCGCAATCCCCGACGTCGTGGAGCACGGACTGTTCCTCAATGGGATTGATACAATCGTGATCGCGCGCGGTGACACGATGGAAGTGCGACGCCGGGGGCAAGCTAGGTCTCGCTGATCTGCACCTGCGCGGCCTGGATGACAGCGCTGACGCGGAGTGATTCTCGGGCGCGACCTACGGCGATTCCGAGCGAAAAGGCTTGCCCTATAGCCGCCAGGTATCAACGGTTCCGCTGCCTTAACGAGCCGGACCCGTTTTTTTCGGCGCGCTCGATCAGTCGAAATCCTCCGAAACCCTTTTAAAACAGGACATTTTCCACAAGCCGCGCGGAGGAAGAGGACCACGGTATGGCTTGCTGTCTATGCTCCGCGCACATATAGATGTGGCAATGGATGGACCTCGAGATCGAAACATTTTCGGGGCGTTCGCACTCATGATCAGCGACGACATCGTTCGCGCTAGTTCATCGCGGGCGCCGGAAGCTGGACCCGCCGCCTCAGCGCTGGCGTTGCTCGCGCACAAGCCCGGGCTCTCGATCCGTATGCTTGCGATCGGGGTGGGCCTTTCACATGCTGGAACTGTTCGCCTGGTGGATAGATTGGTAAGCGAGGGATTGATCGAGCGTAGGGAGCATTCGACAGACGGGCGCGCGCGATCCCTCTATCTTACTCCAACTGGCAAGGTCGCGAGCGACGAGGTCCTGGCCTCGCGCGATCAAGTGATTGCCGAAGGGCTATCGATCCTTAATCCAGACGAACTGAAAACCTTATCGGACATCGCTGAACGCGTTCTCCGAAATCGCTTGGAAAACCTCGAGCAGTCATACCGCATCTGCCGCTTGTGCTGCTACGAGGGCTGCACGAACTGCCCCGTCGATGCCGAATTGCATGAGCGAGGTGTGGACCGCGAGAAGAACGACGACGCGTAGGAGACTCGCAATTGCGGCAGCTCAACGCTGCTCAGATGGCGGGGCTTCATAATGTCAGCGAGCCTACCATCAGCCGCATTCTTTTGGCTACGCGTCAAGCCGGCCGATCGGGCATGGCGGTCTCATTCTAATATGTCGGTGATCGCCCCACTTTTAGCCGCTCAATTGATCGGAACGCGGTTTCGGAAGCGGCCGTTCAAACCACTCGCTGCATTCCCATTTCTCTATGTCCGATAGGTAGTTTCGGGGAAAAGCAGTCGGGAACAGGTTTCGGGAACGCATGCTCCGGCAGGAGCGCAGCGCGCGTCCCACACGCGTTTTCCCGGTAGAGCTTCCCAATCGGCAAAGTGCGGGCCACCTCAGACTGCGAACGCGAAAAACCGCCTGGCTGGTCACTCAAGGCAGGGTAACGACGATTTTCGCTGCGGATACACCCGCCTTCAGGGCTTCCAAGGCAGCCTGGAGCATTTCAAGGCCCTGGCCCACGATCTTCGCCGGAGGGGCGGGGACGAACGTGCGCGCCGCGAGAGCCTGCGGCAGGAATTCGCGGTAGATCATTGGACCAACCTCGTCATCCTTGAGGCTCGTCCCGGAGATGTGCGTCGCCTCGACTCCAAATGAACGCTCGTCGGGCGGGGCCAGCGTCGCTGCCACCCGGCGCGAGCCCTCGCATCTCGCAACTACGGCAAAACAGTCTTTCATGTGACCGGTCGCGTGAAGCGTTCCAGCGAGACTGCGCCCGCGCATTGCCTCAATCACGTCTTCCACGATGGCTGGACTCGAGTGGTCAAGAACCTCGCTTGCACCCAGCTCCTTCAACAGGCCGACGTTGCGCGCCGAAGCGGTGGCGACGCACCTGTAGCCCGACGCCACCGCGAGCTGGATGGCGTTGCAGCCAACGCTCGACGATCCACCCCAGACCAGAACGACCTCTGGACGCGCGGTCGGCGAGTGTAACGGTGGCGCGAGAGCCAACTGTGTCCGTCCGTAGAGCCCGCTTGCGGCGGTGCCAAGGCCAAGCGGGAGGACTGCCGCATCAGCGAAGGCAATGTTGTTGGGGATCGGCGCCGCCATGTGGTCCAGCACGATCGTGTGGTGCTGGAACGCACCCTGCGCAGGTTGATTTACGGTTGTCCCGACCGCCTGTCCGATGACTCGATCGCCGACCTTGAACCGCTCGACCGCGCCACCGACCGCCGCGACCTCACCGGAGACGTCGCTGCCGAGAATCGCGGGATAGTCGAGCCATGGCAAAAGCGCGACGTCCTGCAGAATCCAGTCGAGTGGGTTGATCGCGATGGCCGCGTTGCGGATCAATATCTCGTTCGCCGCCAGATGCGGCAGAGCGGTGACACCGATCCTCAGTGGCTGCCCCGGCGCTTTCTGCCAGGCGGCCTGATTAGTCACGGTTTCGGTCATCATCAACTCTTTCTGTCAAGTATTACAGCTGGGCGTTCGTCTGAGCGGTCCAACCGCCAGGTCGGGCGCACGAAGTGGCAGCTATAGCCCCCAGGATAGCGCACCAGGTATTCTTGGTGCTCTGGCTCCGCCTCCCAAAAGGGTTCTTCTGGGTTGATCTCCGACACGACCGGGCCAGGCCAGCTTCCTGATGCCTCGATTTCCGCGATGGTTGTGAGGGCGACTTCCTTCTGCACTTCGGTGGTGTAGAAAATCGCCGATCGATAGCTCGGACCGACATCGCTGCCTTGTTGCTCGTAGGTCGTGGGGTCATGTATCTGGAAGAAGAGTTCCAAGAGCGAGCGATAGGCGAGAACGGAAGGGTCGAAGGTCACTTCCACTGCTTCCGCATGGCCGTAATGTCTCGCGTAGGTCGGATCAGGCATTTCTCCGCCTGTGTAACCGACACGCGTCGAAATGACTCCCCTGGCTCGGCGCAGCAAATCCTCCATGCCCCAGAAGCAGCCGCCTGCGAGAATTGCTCGCTCTGTCGCGGCCGCCCTATTGCCGGTAGGCGATTGGCTCACAGTCCGTTCGCCCTCCTCCGTGTGCGCCACGGTCAAGCCAGCCTCGCGGGATCCGCAGCCTGACTGGCGCTCAAGAGCTCGGTCTGCACGTCCGAACCCCGGATGAGACTCAGATCGACGGGACACCGATCAGCGATCGCGAGGATCCGAGCGCGCTGATCATCACTCAGCGGCCCATCGAGGACAATGGTGCGGGTGAACCGGTCGGGTGGCATCATGTCCGGCACCTTCTCGTGCTGCACGGTCGTGCTCGCCCGTTCGAGCGGAAAGCCCTTGCGGTTCGCATAGAGACGCATCGTCATCACCGTGCAGGCTGCGAGGCCGGCAGATACGAGTTCGTAGGGAGATAGTCCGGTCCCGAGGCCACCGACCGATGCTGGCTCGTCGGCGAACAGAGTGTGCTCGCCGCTGCGGACCTTGAGCTGGAACGTCCCTGCAAGAGTTTCGGTGGCGACGACGCCCTCCGCAACCTCGATCTGCGGAAGATCCGCGCTGAGTGGTGGGAGAAAGCGGCTCGCCCAAACCGCCACCATGGCCGCGGCGTAGTTCGCGTCCGCGACGTCGGTGAGAAGGTGATCCGCGTTGTCGAGCGAGATGAAGCTTTTAGGGTGCCTGGACGCGACGAAGATGCGCGACGCGTGGTCGATGCCGACCACCTGATCCAGCGGAGAGTGCATGACCAGCACCGGCCGTCGCAGGGAGGCAATGGCCTTCTCGACGTCGATCCCCTCAACCGCCTCAAGGAACCCTCGGCGAATGAGGAAGGGCCTACCGGCAATCTCCACCGAGGCCTCGCCCTCGCTCGCGATGGTGTCCAGATCATTCGGTCCGAAGAGGCGCAAGATATGCTGAAGGTCGGCCGGCGCACCAATCGTCGCTACCGCCGCAATATCAGGCATGTCGGCGGCGGCTACGATCGCAGCGGTGCCACCCAGGCTGTGCCCGACGAGGAGGGACGGTGACATGCCCGCCGCCGCCATCGCATTTGCGGCGGCCCGAAGGTCCTCGACGTCCGACGCGAAGTTCACAGGTTCTCCCGTCCCACCGCCGATCCCGGTCCCGGCGAAATCGAACCTCAAGACCCCGATGCCCGCACGCGACAGCGCGCGCGAGATGTGAACAGCGGCGCGACTGTCTTTCCCGCACGTGAAGCAGTGGGCGAAGATCGCCCAGCCCCGCGGCGTCCCTTCCGGCGGTTCGAGGTGCCCGGACAGCGGAGAGCCAGCCCCACTGACAAACGTAAATGATCTTCCTGCCATGTCCATCAAACCTCCAGCACGCGGCTTGGCGGTTGCGCTCTCAGAACCTTCGACGGAGCTGAGCGGAGCGCACCGCCAACCGGTAATCGTCATCTCAGGCTATCATTTATATGTCTGGCGCATATAGACAAGCCCCTATATCATGATTATATGCGCCAAGCATACTTCTGCGACCTGCGTTCCAAAGGCGGTCTCACGGAAGAGGTATCAGTCAGGCGCGTGGGCCAAAGGACTATGGAACTCAATCAAGTCAGCTATTTCATCAACTTGGCCGAGACGCTGAATTTCACAGCGGCCGCTCGCTTGAGCGGTGTGTCACAGCCAAGTCTGACCCGCGCGATCCGCCGCTTGGAAGATGAGCTTGGCGGGCCGCTGATCTATCGCGACGGGAAGAACAGCCGCCTGACTGGCCTTGGCCATGACGTCGAGGCAGAATTCCGGCGCATGGTGGTCGCGATGAAGAGCGTTCGCAATCACTCGGAGCACTGGGCGATGGGGGGGCACCGCGTGCTGGATGTCGCCGTCGCGCCCACCGTCGGACCAAAGGAATTTACGGCATTCTTCGAGAGCGCATTGGCGGAGATGCCATCCATCGAAATCAAGCTGCACTCGCTCCAGTCGAACGAGGACACATCGGAGGTGCTTTCAGGAAAATACCACGCGTGCATCATGCCGCGTGAAACAAGACCGGAACGCAAGCTGGATGTGCATCCTCTATTTCGGGAGCGCTTCGTGCTCGGCTGTTCTGCAAACCATCCCTTGGCTGCCAACGAGATCGTGCGCGGCGAAGACCTGCTCGAGTTTCCTTTCGTCGATCGCCTGAAATGCGAGTTTCGCGATCGGATCCTCGATCACTTCGCGCGACGGGACTTGCTCATGCGACCTCGCTTTCGATCAGATCGCGAGGACTGGGTGCAACGGGTCGTCGCTGACGGCCACGCCATATGCATTCTTCCGGAACGATCGCCGACCGTGCAAGGCCTCGTCACTCGGCCGATCGACGGATTTGTCTTGGAGCGCGAAGTCGTGATCGCGACAGTATCCGGCTCCACGGCAACGGTCGAGATACGGAACATCGCGCAGCTGGCAGCCCGGTATGAGTGGAACTGAATCACGACGTGAAGAGCTTCGGCGCTATGGAAACTATACGCGCAGCGTATTGGATAAATCTGGGGCGCACTGCGATAGTCGGCGCAATGACTGCAAAGATAAATGACAGTGTGTCGAGCTCTCTAGATTAATTATTGGAGACTATCATGAAGTTTGAGAAGTCACAGGCAGCAGTTGACCGCCTGACCCCCGAGCAACGCCGGATTACCCAGGATTCGGGGACCGAAAGGCCCTTCACGGGTGAGCACAACGACAACAAGGAGCCTGGCATCTACGTCGACATAGTGTCGGGAGAGCCGCTGTTCGCTTCAACGGACAAGTTCGATTCGGGTACTGGCTGGCCCAGCTTCACCAAGCCGATCGTTCCGGCAAACGTGAACGAGGTGCGGGACAGTGCACACGGCATGGTCCGGACGGAGGTCAGGTCGGTACACGCCGACAGCCATCTGGGCCACGTTTTCCCGGACGGTCCTTCCGACCGCGGCGGTCTGCGCTACTGCATCAACTCTGCGTCCCTTCGCTTCATCCCGCGCGACGAGATGGAGTCCGAGGGATACGGTGAATATCTCGATCAAGTAGAGGAGGCTTAACATGCATCAGCGCGCTGTTCTCGCAGGAGGATGTTTCTGGGGCATGCAGGATCTGATCCGCAAGCGGCCCGGCATCATCTCGACCCGTGTGGGTTACACGGGCGGCGATATTCCGAACGCCACGTATCGTAATCACGGCACGCATGCCGAGGGGATCGAGATTGTCTTCGACCCGACAGTGACGAGCTACCGGCACATCCTGGAATTCTTCTTCCAGATCCACGATCCGACGACGCTGAACCGCCAGGGCAATGATCGTGGGCTCTCCTACCGGTCGGGCATCTATTATGTCGACGAGGAGCAGAAGCGCGTCGCCGAGGATACGATCGCCGATGTGGATGCCTCGGGGCTGTGGGATGGCAAAGTGGTGACCGAGGTCCAGCCGGTCGGCGAGTTCTGGGAGGCCGAGCCCGATCACCAGGATTATCTGGAGAAGCGGCCGGGCGGCTACACCTGCCACTTCGTCCGTCCCGACTGGGTTCTTCCAAAGCGGCATGAGGCCGGCGATGTGAGCCCTGCGGCCGGGGCTGCAGCGGAATAGGCTTCGCTGCCGTTAGTGCCGCGCCGATCCGGTTCGCAACCTCCGACGACCGCGTCAATCGACGCGGTCGTCGAACCCGGCCTTGAAGCAGATCATTCCATTCAGCCGCCGTCGCAGTGCCAGGATCCAGATATGACAGACCTCTCCTCCTTTCCCATCACGCAGCGCTGGCCAGCATCTTATCCGGATCGCTTGCAACTATACGCGGCCCCCACGCCCAACGGCGTCAAGGTCTCGATGATGCTGGAGGAGACTGGCCTGCCGTATGAGCCCCACTTCGTCGACATCTCGAACAACGAGTCGAAGGATCCAGCGTTCGTGTCGTTGAATCCCAACGGCCGCATACCCGCGATCATCGATCCGGCTGGCCCTGACGGCCAGCCCATTGGCATATGGGAAACCGGTGCGATCCTCATCTATCTGGCCGACAAGACGGGGCAGCTCATCTCAACAACACCCGCCCAGCGGTACGAGACTCTGGCCTGGGTGTTCTTTCAGGTGTCGGGCGTTGGGCCGACCTTCGGACAGCTAGGCTTTTTCCTGCGATTTGCCGGCAAGGACTATGAGGACAAGCGACCTCGGCAGCGCTTTGTTGATGAATCCAGGCGTCTTCTCGGGGTCCTGGATCACCGGCTGGAGGGCCGCGAATGGATTGTCGATGATTACTCGATCGCGGACATTGCGACGTTTGGCTGGGTGAATGCGCTGGTCGAATTCTACGCAGCGGGCGACATCCTCGGCCTAAGCAGCTATTCGAACGTGCAGGCATGGCTCGAACGCGGGCTGGCGCGACCGGCTGTACAGCGTGGCCTGCGAATTCCTGCGAGGCCTGCATGACCATTATCGCCGCATATTATTACAACGAAGGTAAGCGAGTCCGTGAAATCAGGCTCGATGAGCACGTCGAACTAAACGAGAATCGCTCGGGCTTCTGCTGGATCGCGCTTAGCGAGCCCACCGCAGACGAACTCAGCGCGATCCAGACGACGTATAACCTCCATCCTTTGGCGATCGACAACGCCATGCACCCGCTGTGCCCGCCCAAGCTCGAGGTCTACAACGATGAGTTGTACGTCGTCGCCCAGACCGCCGAGCTGGTCGGCGACCGGATCAGCTACGGCAAGATGGCGATCTTCACCGGTCACAATCACCTTATCACCGTGCGGCACGGCAATGCCGGAGCGCTGGGCAAACTTCGGGAGCAACTCGAGGCATCGCCGACGCAGTTCGGCAAGGGTGTCGACTATGTGCTGCACGCGATCTTGCACCGAGTGGTCGACCAGTATCTGCCCATCTTCGAAATGATCGAGGACGACGTCCTGGCGATGGAGCGACGGTCGCTGCACGATTTCCTCGGGCCAGAAGAGGTGGCGCGAATCTTCGAACTAAGGTCCGAACTCACGCGGTTCCAGCGCACGCTCGGGGCTATGGCCGAGCTGGTGCGAAAGCTCGTTCGCGGCCACTTTCCCTGCATCAGCGCCGAAATGACACCATATTTCCACGACGTCGCGGACCATGTCCACCGCGTGCAGTCCATGGTCGACGGCCTCCTGCTTGTCCTGTCCACGGTCTTAGAGGCCAGCAGCCTTCTGGAAGCGCAAAGGATCGGTGTGGTCACTCGCCAGCTCGCGGCCTGGGCGGCGATCTTGGCGGTCCCGACGGCGATCGCCGGAATATATGGCATGAACTTCAAGCACATGCCGGAACTGGACACGCCATATGGCTACTTCGTCGTGCTCGGAGTGATAGCGGTGTTCTGCCTTCTCCTGTTCATGCGCTTCAAGAAGGCCAAGTGGCTATGAGTAACGCACTTCGCGAGCTTCTCCGTCCGCCGAGTCACAGCGCGCTTTGTGCGCGAGCGTGTCCAATCCAGTTCAAGATGAAGGTGCTTCCATGACCTCCCAGGTGACCGACGTTCTAGAAGCAGTCCAGTCATTCATCGCCAACGGCTATGACCGCGAATACCGCGTCAAGGACGGCAATCTCGTCGATCTCGAACTAGGGTCAACCCTCGATGCATGCAGCATTCGCGTCGATGCGGCGTTGCGCCTCGAGAGCGGGGACGACGGCGAAGATGCCTCCAACATCTACGCGATCACCGATCCGGCGACAGAGCATAAAGGCCTGTTGATCGACGCCTTCGACGTGTTCCACGAAATCTGCCCCCGCGACTTGTCCGAGCGCCTTGTGGAGCATCGGGAAACAGCACCGGCAGGTGACCAGGACGCGCCGAGCAAGCACGGACTACGGAAAGTCTACAAGAGCGAGTTTCACAGCGATCCCGAGCGTTACGTTCTGCGCGAGGGCTTTCCAGACTTCCCGCCATGCCCTTTCGGCCAATCCTTCAGCATCCTCGGCTTCGATACCGCCGAGCAGGAATATGTCTGGCTCGTCACGAGCATCATTCGAGATCCTCGGCTGATCAGGGTTCCATACCAGGGCGAAGACGTCATCAGCGACGAATAGCGGTGTCGCTTAGCCGGAAAGGCTGGCCATCCTGGCCCACACATCTGCAGGCTGAACTTTAAGAACATCGAAAATTAGGAGGTGATTATGGACTGGAACAAGGACCACATACGAGAAACTATGCTCTTGCTGGAGACAGCAGCGTTGCACAGCGCTCGCGAAAACTACCTGGACTATGTCTCTACCGCTCGGCTCGATCGGAGCGAACCGATCGAAAACGACGAACTAGCTCAGGCCGAGGTCGCGAGCGACTTCGCTGAAGCGCTCGATGACACGCTCCATGACTACGCCAATAAACTCGAAAAGCTCAGGACGATCGATTTCGGCCCCAAGTTGGCCGTCAACGAAGGCGCTGTCGTCAAGCTGTCCGGCCGCCACTTTGTGATCGCGGTGTCAACGAGCAAGTTTACCTGTCAGGGGCGTGAGCTCATGGGCATTTCCACGATGGCGCCGATCTTCGAAGCGATCGAGGGTGCCCGAGCCGGGGAGACCGTGCAGTTCAACGGCCGGGACCTCACCGTAGAAGACGTGGAATAAAGCCCTCCACCGCAGCCGGCGCGCTAGTGCCGAACGCCCTGCATCTCTTTCTGCATGCATACGGTCACTTGCAGCCGCATTGACCTGGCTCATCAAAGGCAAACTCATGACAACACCTTCATTCTTCATCACCCCCGGATACGGGACGCGCCTGCATGACGCGCTTCATTATTCTCAGGCAATGCGCATTGGTGACCGCGTGGAGATCTCCGGACAGGGCGGATGGAACGACGATCTCGTCATTCCGGAGTCGATTGAGGAAGAGATCGAGCAGGCGTTCAAGAACGTGGAACGGACGCTCGCGACCGCCGGAGCACGCTGGCCGCATGTGGTCCACGTCAATTCCTATCACGTCGGTGGATTCCCTCCCGTGATCAACGAAACAATGGCCAAGCTGTATCGCCACTACATGCCCGACCGCGCTCCAATCTGGACGCAGTTGGGAATCGAAGCGCTGGGGCTTCCAACCATGCGTATCGAAATTCGCGTAACAGCTATCATCGCCTGACCCCGCGGTTCGTGCAGGCGCCGTGCCGCGCTAATCCCGCACGCCCTGCGCCCGCTTCTCCATGCATATCATCGTATCGAGAGATCCGGTTATCATCGGCGTGCTCGGAGAACGGGGGGCCGCCTTGGCCTGGTTGGCGCGCCTCGGCTGCCTGCGGGCGATGGCCAGCACTGCCAGGAGCGTGAGCAACGCCGCCGCATAAAGGAACAGGCCGCCAGGGCCGACGATATTCATTGCAGCTGCTCCTATTAGGGGGCCAGCGGCTGTCCCGATCCCGTTGAGCAACAGAAGCCCGCGCGCGGTGCCGAGTAGCCGACCGGCCGGAAGATCGTCGTTTGCGACGGCGAGACACAACGAATAAATCGGGATGCCAAAGCCGCCGAACAGCGCACCTGCCGCAAGGAGCAGCGGCAGAGGCGCTTCCACCGCCAACGCTACGCCGATGGCAGACGCTGCGGACGCCAGCGCCGCACCGGCGATGACAAGATTCCGGGGCACTCGATCCGAAAGCCAACCGAGTGGCCAATGGAAGGCGAGCGTTCCACCAAGAACCGCAGCCATGAAGGCGGAGATACCGCCCACATCGAGGCCGATGCTCTGGGCAAAGTTCGCGCCCATGCCCCAGAAACCACCGATAGCCAGGCCGGCCAGGAAAGCGCCAGCCGCAGCGAGAGGTGATACGAGGACGAGGTCCCTGAACGCGACCCATTCCTGTTCCACCTGGGCCGGCGGATGACTGGGCAGCAAGGTGATCGGAACCACCGCCGCTGATATCAGCAGCGACACGATGAGGAACAATGTCACGTCGGCGGGCGGTGCGATGTTGAGTAACGCCTGCCCGATTGCCCATGAGCCCATAGAGACAACTCCGAATATCGACAGGAGCTGCCCGCGTGTGGATGGCAATGCGTGGGCGTTGAGCCAACTCTCCGTTGCGAGGATCATGCCCGCGTAGGCGAAGCCGGTAATCAGGCGAAGCGGCATCCAGGCGATCGGCTCCACGAACGCCACATGGAGAAGGGCGGTCATCGAGGCAATGGCCGCGAAGCCGGCGAAGGTTCTGACATGTCCCACGGAGACGATGATCGGTGGCAACACGAGCGCGCCGATCGTGAAACCCGCGAAATAGAAGGACATCATCGCGCTGATCGCGCCGGTCGAGAACCCCTCATGGCCGGCTCTCACGATCAGGAGCGTGCTCAGCAGGCCATTGCCCAGCAGCAGAGCGGCGACGCTCAGCAGCAGCGCCGCCACCGGCGCGAGAACGAGGCCGCGCTTGCCCGCCGACCTCATGGTATCCATCGCCGGGCTCGTTCTCGGGCCTGACTTGAGGGTTGATACTCTGCCGCACTGATGAACTGGTCGAATGCTTCGCACCAGATGACGACCGTGTTGTAGTCACGGACATCGATGCCGGCAGGCACCTCGACGATGAAGCCGTTGAACGTCTTCACATCGCCCACGCGGACTGATCTGTCCTTGATTAGGAGAAAGGCCTCCTTCGTGTCGACGAAACGTGGTGCGAGGTAGAGCTTGTAGTCGGGACCAGGGGCGAGGCGCCCGATATGGGCGATACGGTCGCGCGAGACCCGGATCTCGCCTTCCCCCCAGTGAAGCAGGTCGCTGCCTTTGAGATCGCGGGCCAGACGCCCTGCGTAGAGCGTCTCGGCTGAGATGGTCCGCAAGGCCGCCGCGTCCGGGGCCTGGGGGGCGGTCAGGATCGGCAGCGTGTAGACACCGCCCGCGAAGCCCATGGCGAGCATCGCGAGATGGGTGGCAATCAGGATGACCCAGCGCCGCATCGGTTACACCAGCTCCAGTCCCTTCACGAGCTGATCGGCGTCGAGATGGAAGTCCGAGAATACGATGCGGCCGCCAGCGTCCATCACGGAGAACCAGGGCGTTCCCCGCGTGCGGTAGTCCTCCATGAAGGTGGGAAGCGTCGCGCCGGCAGGTGGCTCGTCCTGACCGAACGCGACAGGAAGCGCATACTTGAGCTGGTTCACGCGCAGCTTCTCGAAGGTGTTCTCATCCGCTCCTTCGAAGACGGTCTGGATCACCGCGAAGCCCACGCCCTTGGCGCTCAATGCACCATGCAACCTTTGTAGCGTCGGAAATCCATGCAAATGGCAGCCACGGCACCAGTGCTGGAAGGCGAAGAGGACTTTCGGGCCGGTGCCGAGATCCGACAGCTTGAGCGGCGCGATGCTTTCTCCATCCGCGCCAATCCATCTCTGCACCCGCAGCTCGGGGGCTTGTCGTTCGTCGACGCTCATCTGATCCTCCAATTCCGATGCAGAAGTCCGATGAGTGGTCGCGTGTGGCGATGGCACGCGAACCTCACCGCCTTGATCCCCTACAGGTTGTAGGATGCGAGTTCGCCGACCGATACCTCGTGGCCAGCCCCGCCGTTCTTCCGTCGGTGTGTCACCGCCGCCCCTCAATGACAAAGGCGCGATAGCGGGAACCGGCAAAACGGTGCGCAGCGATGGTTTGGTAGGCGGGGCTATGATACCAATCACGGGCGGCCTGCATCGTCGGGAACCGCAAAATTACGGCCCCTTCGACGGGCGGCCCCTCCAAATGCTCCATCGCGCCATAAGCGGCGAGAAAGGTTACGTCGTGGCCATCGAACGATGGGCCGACGCCTGCAGAATAGGTTGCGAGTTCTTCCGGATCGGTGGTTTCTTCGCGGGTGAAGACGACGAACGCTTCCATCTTAAAGTCTTTCATAAGGTCGCATCTGCAGGCCACCGCCGCTGGCGATGGCCTTAAAGTCGTCAGGCTGGCAGCTCGAACCCGATTTTCGTGAGTGCCTCGACGCACGCATCCTGATCCTGCTGATAGTTGCCTCCGGAGATGCCGATCCCGCCGATCAACTTCCCGTCTTCCAGGATCGGATAGCCTCCGCCGACAGCGACCATCCGGGGGCGATAGGCCAGCGGCGCCACTTTTGGATCGTTCGAAACATAGTCGTTCCAGACATGGGTCGGGTACCCAAACGAGGCGGAACTCCAAGCCTTGTCGATGGCAACATCGACGGTGAGAAACGGCGCGTCATCAGTGCGCTCGAACGCGCGCAGGTTACCGGTGGCGTCGACGACGGCGACCGCAGCCGGGATGCCGATTGTACGTGCCGCGGCGATCGCCGCGTCGATGAGGGCGACGGCGGTTTCGCGGTTGATCGAGGCGGTGGCAATGGATTTCGTCATGAAATTTCCTTCACCGTGGCGTAATCCGTCCGGCGTTCTTGAGGTTAGAAAAGACGTTCGGCGGTGGCAGTCATCAGAAGCCTTCGAGGACAATCTTGCCTCTTGCCGCGCCACTTTCGATCAGTGCGTGCACCGTCTTCAGATTGGCGGCATTAATTGGCGACAATTTTTCGGTTAGCGTCGTGCGAATTTTGCCGTCGTCCACCAGCACCGCCAGCGAATTGAGGATCTTGCCCTGCTCATCCATGTCGGGCGTGCCGTAGAGCGACCGTGTGAACATCAGCTCGTGGTGGATCGACACTGCCTTGCGCTTGAACAGCATGACGTCGAGCGCCTTGGGATCGTCGATGAATCCGAACCGTCCTTGCGGGGCGATCAGTTCGGCGATGTCGGATGCATGCTGCTCGGTATGCGTGGTCGAGAACACGAAAGCGGGAGCGCCGATGTTGAGCTCGGCAATCTGTGGCGCGAGCGGCCGAGAGTGGTCGATGACATGATGAGCCCCAAGCCCTTTAACCCACTCCTGGGTTTCCGGCCGAGAGGCGGTGGAGATGACGATGAGATCCGTGCGCTGTCGAGCGATCTGGATGGCGATCGACCCGACCCCACCCGCACCACCGATGATGAGGATCGCCGCCGCCGCCCCGGGAACGGGCTTCGTCACGTCCAGGCGATCGAACATGGCTTCCCAGGCCGTCAACGTCGTGAGTGGCAGCGCCGCCGCTTCCGCCCAGTCGAGCGACGCGGGTTTACGACCGACGATCCGGGCGTCGACGAGATGGAACTCCGCATTGGTGCCAGGCCTTATGAGCGATCCGGCATAATAGACCTCGTCGCCTACCGCGAACTGCGTCACGTCGGGGCCGACCTCTTGCACGATCCCGGCCGCATCCCATCCCAGCACTTTCCAATCGCCATCAGCGGGCGGCGTGCTGCTGCGGATTTTGTAGTCGACCGGGTTGACCGAGACAGCCTTCACCTCAACCAGGATATCGCCTCCTTCAGCGACAGGCCGAGGCAGATCAATGTCGACCAGAGAGGCGTCCTCGGCGATGGGTCCCGGAACCTTGTAACCAACGGCTTTCATCGGTGTCTCCAGCTTGCTGTATCCTGAAGTCTTATCGATCAGATCGAAATTTCTTCCGAAATATACTCAGGATTTAAAGATTTCGCGTGTCAGACTATGAAGGTATGCGCGCAACATATCCAATAGCGGTACGACATAGTTTCCATACCTCGGAGCCGGATTCAGAAGTTTATCGAAAATAGCGGTTTATTGCTGTTCGGCGGGTGAGCATCCGGATGGAGGCGATAAGCGCCCAAGCGGTTGAGGAGTCGACCTCTCAGCGGTCGCGTTGGCAGGGGCGATCTCGCCCGCCGGTCTCACACCAACGTTGGCAAGCGACGGCGTCCGCTCGAAATCCGCTGACGGGGATACGCCTGCAATGCCGATTCGAAGCTATCGAAACTATAGCTACAGGGTATTGGGAAATCATACTGGACTGACGCTATAGTCTTCACGCACAACCACGACTCAAAATGGTCCAACACTTTTCTCTACGCTAATAGAGAATCCGGTATTCTGATTTTCAGTGAATTGGCTCGTTCGGCGGTTGTGCGCGCAAAGATCTTTTACAGAATTCTGAACTGAATCAGGTTCTGGTCTGTCGTGACAAGCAAGGGGGTTTCGCTATGGTCACCAGAGGTTTCACAGGCCGCGGTCCAGGCGGCGACCAGTCCGATCGGATTCCGCCGGGTCAGCATCTCGTGGAGAATTTCCCTGTTCTGACGGCCGGGCCAACGCCGAGCGTGGAGCCCTCCGATTGGAAATTCACCGTCAAGATCGGTCCGAAGCCCGTCAAAGTGTGGAACTGGAGCGAGTTCAACGCCCTACCGAAGACCAAGATGACCCGAGACATTCACTGCGTCACGTCCTGGTCCAAGCTGGATACCGCCTGGGAGGGCGTACTCATCGAAGACATCCTTGCAGATGCAGGGCTCGATCGGCCCACCGATTTCGTCTTGGCGCACTGCTACGATAATTACTCGACAAACGTCCCGCTGGCGGATCTGCTCTCCGGGAAAGCGATGGTCGCCCTCAACTATGCGGGCAAGCCGCTTCCCCGCGATCATGGAGGGCCGGCGCGTCTTCTGGTTCCGCACCTTTACTTCTGGAAGTCCGCCAAATGGGTGAACGCGCTGCAATTCACAACGCGTGACGAGGCGGGCTTCTGGGAGCTGCGCGGCTATCACATCTATGGCGATCCGTGGCGCGAGCAGCGATACACCAATGACTGAAAACGGCGCGCAAATCGCGTGGCAGTCATGCGTGATCGACGAAATCGTCCAGCAAACCCCGAGTATCAAGAGCTTCTTCCTTCGGTTGAGCAAACCGTTCGCGCACATCGCAGGGCAGCACGTCGATGTCCGGCTGACCGCGCCCGGTGGCTACAGTGCGATGCGGAGTTACTCGATTGCGTCTTCGGCAATCTCGTTCCCGACGGTCGAGCTCGCTATCGAGCGCCTGCCGGATGGCGAAGTTTCGCCGTTCTTCCACGATGTCGCGGCGATCGGCGACGAAATCGAGCTTCGTGGTCCGCTCGGCGGCCATTTCCTATGGCCTGAACCTGCCATAGACCCAGTGCTGTTGATCGGGGCAGGCTCCGGCCTCGTGCCGTTGATGGCGATGATCCGGCAGCGCCGCGCACTAGCCCAGGTCGTGCCGACAGCGCTGCTCCTGTCCGCACGAACCGCTGAAGACGTTCTCTTCTCAAAAGAGCTTCATTCCATCGAATGCAGCGATCCGGCATTCGCCTTGGCGCTGGCAATTACGCGCGAGAACCCGATCCGCGCATCGGACTTTGCGCGACGGATCGACGGCGTGATGGTCCAAGAAGTTCTGGCCCGGCTTCACCGAAAGCCCACACAAGTATTCGTTTGCGGGTCCAACGGTTTCGTCAACATCGCGACCGAGGGCGCGCTGCTGGCCGGCCTGGACCCCTCCATTGTCAAAACCGAGCGCTACGGCGGCTAGCGGCGCAAGCTACTTCGCGTCCCGCCGATCGTGGACGTGCAGCCCACGGATTAATTTTGGAGATCATCATGAGCCGCTTTGCCGAACCCGTCTTCATTGCCGCTGGCCTTCGGACGCCTTTCGGCCGCGGCGGAGGCGCGTTGGCTGCCTACGATGCCATCTCTCTGTCCGTGCCTGTCGTGCAGGCGATGGCGGCGCAGGCGGAGCCTGATCTCCTCGTCTGGGGAACCGTGATCCCGAATTTGGGCTGGAGCAATATTGCTCGCGAAACCTGGCTTGATGCCAAGCTCAATCCGACTGTTCCGGCGTTCTCCGTCGTCCTGGCATGCTCGACCAGCATGACGGCGACCTTCGCTGCGGCAGGGATGCTGGGCGGAGGAACCGACCTCACCATGGTCGGCGGGTCCGAAGTCATGAGCCGGCCGTCAATCGCCCTGACGGCCGATGCATCGAAGCGGCTCACCGACCTCTTTGCGCAGGATGCGACCGCCGCGCTTGCCGCCCTCCAGTCTCTGACTCCACGAGACTACGTGCTCCCCACAAAGGGCTGGGCAAACCGGATCACCGGAAGGACGATGGGTGATCATATGGAGGAGACCGCCAAGGCTTGGCGGGTCTCGCGCGTCGCGCAGGATGATTGGGCGCTCAAGAGCCACCAGCGGGCAGTCGCTGGTTGGGAACGTGGCTTCTTCGACGATCTCGTGATTTCGCTGCCTGAGCTGGCGCGCGATGCGAACCCGCGCGCCGATACGTCGCCCGAACGGCTGGCCGCACTCAAGCCCGCCTTCGATCGCGACAGCGGGAGGGGAACCCTGACCGCCGGCAACAGCTCACCGATTACGGATGGAGCCGCCGGGTGTTGGGTCGCTACCGAAGCCGGTGTGGCGAGACTCCCGGCGGGCACCCCCTACGCGCGGCTCGTCGACTACGAGATCTCTGCCGTCGATCTCCACACCGAGGGCCTGCTGATGGCGCCCTCCTATGGCATTCCGCGCCTGCTCGCGCGGCATCAACTCAGCTTCTCCGACATCGCACTCTGGGAAATCCACGAAGCCTTTGCAGCCCAGGTCCTGGCGAACGTCGCGGCCATCACCGATCGGGAGTGGGTGCGCGCGACAGCCGGTGTCCAGGCGGCTATGGGCGATTTTGACTGGGACCGCGTCAATCCCAATGGAGGCTCGGTCGCCCTGGGTCATCCGTTCGGCGCTACAGGCGCGCGCGACCTCAGCCAGGCGGTGAAGGAACTTTGGGCCATGCCGCCCGGATCGCGCGCAATCGTCAGCATCTGCGCCGACGGCGGTCAAGGCACAGTCGCCCTCCTCGAACGCGGCTGACGGTAGATCAACGCCATGACAGCGATCCGCTTCCAACTGTCGGAGACGCGATATGACAACTGATGTGCTGCTGTACATCACGAACTGATGCCCGTTCTGCCGCCGGGCGAAGATGCTCCTCGAGGAGAAGGGCGTGCAATGGAAGGAACTCGATATCGAGGCGGATCCGGTTCACCGGCAGGCCATGACGGAAGCGTCGGGTCGAAACACCGTGCCGCAGATCTTCATCAACGGCACGCATGTCGGTGGCTCCGACGAGCTTTTCGAGCTCGATGTCAGAGGCGAACTCGACAAACTCCTGGGGCGCACGCCGCCCGCCATCTGAGGGGGTGCGGCCTTGGGGCAGACAGCCCGCAAGCCCCGTGCCGGTTGATGAATACGAAAGGAGAGTCCGTTGGTCTCAGCTATCTGGAATGACGCCACCATCGCCACAAGCAACGAGACGGTCGTCGTCGAGGGAAACCACTACTTCCCACCGTCGGCAGTCGATTTTGGCCTGCTTGAGATGAGCCCGCACACGTCCGTCTGCCCGATCAAGGGCACCGCGCGCTACTTCCATGTGCGTGTGGGAGACGCGCTCAACGTGAACGCAGCCTGGACCTATCCAGATCCGACGCCAGGCGCCGAGGGCATCCGGGATCATATCGCCTTCTGGAAAGGCGTGGAGGTTGCGTAGCAGGCGGACAGGTGGCGGCCTCAGCGCCATGTGCAAGCGCCCGCGGGACGGCTTTTCCGCCCATCCCAGGCCGCGTCGGCTACAGGGCTCCGCCCCGGACCTTCTCCGCGGACTGGCGCCGAGGGCCTCGGACCCTTGGGCTTCTGTCGAATCAAGACGACTGGATTGAGATGGAGCATGCCGAGTTCGATGCCGCCTTCGCGGAGCTTCCCGAGGGATACAGCGAAGGCGCCTACGAAGGCCGGCGTTTCGGCGTGACTGTCCGGCGATCCGGTGACGGACGTCGCAACAGCCTGTTCGCCAGGGAGTTGGCCGGGACCGACATTGTCAGCTTCAACCTCTATCGCGTTACATCAGATAGAACATTGCTGAAGCCGTGCGAGATGTCCGCCGAAAAGGTCGTCGCGTTCGTGCTGGATTTCCGACCGGCCCCCTGACGGGCAGGTGGAGGTCCCGGCCGACCGGTCCGCCTGCGACGCCCGGCCCCCCAAGACTGCGCATGTCGCTCAAAGGTATCGAAACTATAGCCACCGGCCATTGGACTTCGTCTGGCAATGAATTCATCTTCTATACATCGCCATCCGTGGGGGAATCGGTGCTGGATCCCGTGTAGCCAGATTGAGAAAGTCTAAGCGATGACGAACAACAATGCCTCCGCCCTTCCGACACCTTCTGATCTTGACGAATGCGCGGCGATGACTGTCGCCGACGCTCTGAAGATCATTCTGGCGAACAGCTACGCGATTTACCTGAAGACAAAAAATTTCCACTGGCACGTCTCCGGACCCTACTTCAGGGACTATCACCTGCTTCTTGATGAGCAGGCCGCAGAGATCCTCGCCGTCACCGATGCGATCGCCGAGCGCGCCCGAAAGACGGGCAACACCACCATTCGATCGATCGGCGATATCGCGCGCCACCAGACGATCAAGGACAATGATGCTGAGTTCGTGACACCGCAGGACATGCTGGGCGAGCTCCGCGCCGACAATCTCCACATGGTCGAGTCGTTTCGCCGCGCAAAGGACGTCGCGGACAAGGCGAAGGATAATGCGACGTCCGGCCTGATCGATGCCTGGACGGACGAGGCTGAGCGCCGTGCGTGGTTCCTCTTCGAAATCAGCCGCTAGCGCTTTGCCGGGCAAACCTACGTCAGGATTCACGCCTCGGCGTGGGAGGTGATGATGGCGAAGGCCGGCTTTGGAGGGGGATGCCATTGGTGCACAGAGGGAGTGTTCCAGGCGTTGCGCGGCGTCGCCCAGGTCGACCAGGGCTTTGTCCGGTCGGACGCGCCGGCAGATACCTGGTCAGAAGGGGTGATCGTCACCTTCGATCCATCGGTTATTCCGTTGGCGACGCTGTCCGAGGTGCATCTCAGAACGCATTCCGCTGCCAGGGCCCGCTCGCCTCGCAGCAAGTACCGCAGCGCGATCTACATCTTTGAAGAGAGCCAGCGGCCGGAGGCCGAACAGGCGATCGTCCGCTTCGCCGGCGCGTCTGCCAAGGCGGTGCACACCCTGGTCCTCCCGTTTAAAGGTTTCAGAGCGTCGGACGAGCGTTACCAAAACTACTATCGAACCGACCCGAGCAGGCCCTTCTGCCGCCGCTACATCGATCCCAAGCTGGATCATATCCGACGGCACTTTTCGGAACTGGCGCTCCCTGAAGCGAACCCGACTGTCCGGCAAGTCATCGATAGCGGTGATGGTTCGTAGTTCTAATGCGGCTCCGCGCTGAAGCATTCGACGAGTTCGCGCGCAATGAGACCTTGATTGCCATGCTCCATACGGCGTTCCCCGGAATCGGCCATGTCCGCCGCAACCCTGTCGGATACGCCTGGGTTGCTCTCAACTACACCAACCGCGACCCCAACTGATCATCGACAGCGCGGTGCGCCTATTCGGCCCATCTTCGGACTGACGGTCGGCAGCGTTCCGGTTAAGCGGCTCGCCGCGGAACAGCGCGGTAACGCCCGTAGCCAACCTTGATCAACAGTCCTTCCTCGCACATCCTTGTTAAGTAGCACCGAGGAATGCCGACCTCCGTCAAATCACGGGTGCGGACTTCGCCTAGCTTCTCCGCCAACATCACTGCGCGCTCTCGGAGATTCGGCATCGGCCCGCCGGCAGCGACAATCCTTTCTGCTCTCAGTCGATCACGCTTGCGCATCTTGACGGCGGGCCTTTGGATATGATTGAGGGGAATCGGCAGATCGAAGTTCGCATTTTCACCGACTCCGGCGAGCCGGGTGAGATTCGAACTTTTTGGCCGTCGGTTTACCTTGAGATTAAAGGTGGTGCGGGTGGTCGGAATCGAACCGACACTCCTCTCGGAACCGGATTTTGAATCCGGCGCGTCTACCAGTTCCACCACACCCGCACATTTGCCGCCGATTCTAGCCGACGCTCTCTGCACCTATACTGCACCTAGAGCGAAAACCGAATATCGCCAGCCTCTTTTCCTTCCTTCTCAACCCCCTGAAAACACGCCGCTTTCAACTCGTCGTGTTTTTCTGTGGATTGGTAGACAAACCACTTTTTGAGTCCGGCGCGTCTACCAATTCCACCACACCCGCACGGCATGATTTTCGTGCGCGACTATACAAACCGAAAGCGCCGGGTCAACCGTCCATTCGGCAAATTGTGCCGCATCGCGAAAAAATCCGGGGCGATGCTCACGAAAAGTTTTCGCGCCCGTGACCGGATGGCGCAAGCGGGCGGCATTTACAGGGCCGCCGGCCCTGCCTAAAAGCAGGAGCGCCACGAAGCGCAACGACAGGCAGGACAAGCGAAAGGTCTTTTCCATGGCAGCCACCGCCGATACTCGCATGACGACCCTTGCCGCCGGCCTGCTGACGCTCGGCATGGCGGTCACCGTCGGTTCGGCGCTCGGGTTTCAATATATCGGCGGTTATATCCCCTGCGCGCTCTGCCTGATGGAACGCCAGCCCTATTATTACGGCATTCCGGTCGCGGGCCTCGCCTTCATCTCGTCGATTGCCGGCGCGCCGGCCTGGGTGACGCGGCTCCTGCTGGCGATTGCGGCGATCCTGATGATCGTCGGCGCCGGCATGGGCGTCTATCATTCCGGCGTCGAATGGAAATTCTGGGAAGGCCCCTCCACCTGCTCGACCACGGCAAGCGGCGTCACCACCAATGCCGGCAGCCTGCTCGACGACCTCAATACGGTCCACGGTCCGTCCTGCACGGATGCCGCGGCGCGGTTCCTGGGTCTGTCCTTTGCCGGGTGGAACGTGATCGCCAGCCTGGTGCTGGCGGCGATTGCCGTCGTCGGGCTCCGCGCCCGTCGCTGAAGCCTCAGGAGGGCAGCAATTCGCTGTCCCAGTAGAGATAGTCGATCCAGCTTTCGTGCAGATAGTTCGGCGGGAAGCGCCGGCCGTTATTGTGCAGATCCTGCACTGTGGGACGATAGGGTTTCTGGTGCGGATGCATGCCGGCCTGCTTCGGAAGCTTGCTGCCCTTGCGCAGATTGCAGGGCGCGCAGGCGGCCACGACGTTTTCCCAGGTGGTTTCGCCGCCATGGGCGCGGGGAATGACATGATCGAAGGTCAGGTCGTCGGGCGAGCCGCAATACTGGCACTCGAAACGGTCGCGCAGGAAGACGTTGAAACGGGTGAAGGCCGGGTTGCGCGACGGCTGCACATAGGTTTTCAGGCAGACGACGCTCGGCAATCGCATCGAAAACGACGGCGAGGAGACCGAATGCTCATATTCGGCAATGATGTTCACTCTGTCAAGAAAGACCGCCTTGATCGCGTCCTGCCAGGACCATAGCGACAAGGGATAATAACTCAGGGGCCGGTAGTCGGCGTTCAGGACGAGCGCCGGCAGGGCCTGGGGTGAGACTGCAATCGTCAACGGGCACTACTCCTCGTACGATTCGGCATCTGCTCATTTTATATTAGGCGCGTCGTGACAGGATTGTGAAGCCTGATTCGGCGGGGTGGCCTATCAACCGAGCGGCAAAGCGTCGCGGCGCATCATCTTCGCATAATACGCCCAAAACAGCCGCGCCGCTACCGAGCGCCAAGGCGACCAGGACGCCGAAAGCGCCGCCACCCGCCGCTGGTCCGGCCGAGGGTCGATGGCGAAGGCATGGCCGACCGCCGCGCGCAACGCCACGTCGCCCACCGGAAAGATATCCGCATGGCCGCCGCAGAACATCAGATAGACCTCGGCGGTCCACGGGCCGATGCCCTTCAGCGCCGTCAGGGCCGCAATCGCCTTCGGCGCCGGCAGGTCGCGCACGGACAGCAGATCGATCTCGCCGCGATGCGTTGCATCCGCCAGCGAGGCGAGTGTCGCCGCCTTGGCCCGCGACAGACCGCAGCCGAGCGCCTGTTCGAGGCTCAGCGCCCGATATTCGGACGGCGTGATGGCGATTCCGAGGCTTTCGATTCGCGCCCAGATGGCATTGGCGCTGGCGCGCGACACCATCTGCGACACGACGATCTGCGCCAGCCCGGCAAAGCCGGGCTCCGCAAGGCGCAACGGCACGGGGCCTGCGGCCTCAATCACCGGCAGCAGGCGCGGATCGATGCGGCCGAGCGCCGCAAGCCCCGCCTCGATCTCCCCCATGCCGCGAATGATCGTCATGCCTGCCTTCCTTGCGTCCCGCTTTGCTTTGTCGCATTTCCGAACGGAAAACCGGGCTCCACTTTTCCTGGAAATGCTTTCGTGGCAGAAGAAACCATGCCCGCCGCCGCCCGTCAAAGCCTCGTCTTCCGTTTCGCCCCCAGCCCCAACGGCCCCTTGCATCTCGGCCACGCGCTCTCGGCCTTCCTGAACCGCGATATGGCGGCTGCGACGAATGGTCACCTGCTGCTGCGCATCGAGGATATCGACCTAATGCGTTGCACACCCGAATTCGAGCGCGCCATTCTCGACGATCTCTCCTGGCTGGGCATCGCCTATGAGCGCCCGGTGCGCCGCCAGTCGGAGCATTTCGATACCTATGCGGATGCGCTGGAAAGGCTGAGGGCGATGGATCTGGTCTATCCCGCTTTCATGACCCGCGGCGAGGTCAAGGCGCATGTGGCCGCCTATGAGGCGAAGACGGGAGAAACATGGCCGCGCGACCCGGACGGCTCGCCCTTCTATCCGCCGCTCGACCGGCAGAGATCCGCCAGCGCGCGCGCCGCCCTGATGGCCGCCGGCACCAGACATGCCTGGCGGCTGGACATGGACCGCGCCGCGCGGCTTGCCGGAAACGGCCTCGCCTGGAGCGAAACCGGCGATGGCGAAACCGGCCGTCTCGCCGCCGAGCCGCGGCGCTGGGGCGATGTCGTGCTGTCGCGTTCGGATGCGCCGTCAAGCTATCATCTTTCGGTGACCATCGACGACGCGCTTCAGGGCGTGACGCATGTGGTGCGCGGCCTCGACCTTTTTCATGCCACCTCGGTGCATCGGCTGCTGCAGGCTCTGCTCGGCCTGCCCGAGCCGGTCTATCACCACCATCGGCTCATCCTCGGCCCGGACGGGCGCAAGCTGTCGAAAAGCCTCGGCGATACCGGGCTCGCGATCCTGCGTGAAAACGGGGCTTCAGCCGCCGATATCCGCCGGCTCGTCGGCCTTTGACGTCTTCTCCTCGCGTTCGGCGTCGAACAGGCGCACCGCGACCCGCTCGCGTACGCGATATTTCAGCAGCGCCGCATTCAGCTCGGCGCCGAGCAGGAAGATCACGCCGATCATGTAGAGAAAAACGATGACGATCATGATCGAGGCAAGGCCGGCATAGGTCGCGGTATAATTGGCGAAGGTCGCGATGTAATAGGCGAAGATCAGGGCGCCGATGGTCCAGGCCAGCAGCGTCGCGAGAATGCCGGGCAAGACGTCGAGAATGCCGCGCCGCCCGGCCGGCAACCACAGGTGCGAGACCAGCAGCCCGGCGACCAGAACCAGGATCGTGCCGTAGACGCTCCAACTCGATACGGTCTCCAGCGTCTCCGTCAGCCAGGGCATCCGCCGCTCCGTGAAGCGCAGCGCCACCGGCACCGCCACCAGTGCCGTGCTGATCGCGGTAAAGATCATCACCGCGATGACGACGTAGCCGAGGCTGGCGAGGCGGGTGACATACCAGGCGCGCGTTTCCGGCTGGCGATAGGCACGGTTGAGCGCGATGCGCACCGCTTCCACCCCGTTCGAGGCGAAATAGGCCGCCGCCAGCACCGAGATGGTCAGCAGGCCGCCGCGCGGCGTGGTCAACACCTGCTGGACCTGGTCGGAAATCGGCTTGGCGATGGCTTCCGGCCAGGTGTCGAAGATCAAATGCACGGCGGTATCCGAAAACTGGTCGGCGCCGAGGAAATTGGCAAGCGCGGTGCCGAAGATCAGGAAAGGGAAGACCGCAAGCAGGATGGACAAAGCCACATGGCTCGCCATCGCCCATCCGTCGTCCTCGGCGAAATGGTAGAAAGCATCGAAGGCCACCCGATAGGCCATTCGCAGAACTTTCCCCATTCGTCCTCCGCCGTCGCGCATGCTGTTCGCTTCAAGATAGGCCGATTCTCGACCGGCCGATTGTCAGTCCGGAGGGAATATGGGAAAGCAACGGCAGTTTGTACAGGAATCAATCCATGACGGATCGCCGGACCATCATCGTCACCGGATGCTCGTCGGGCATCGGCGCTTATTGCGCAAGCGTCCTGCATCGCGACGGCTGGCGGGTGTTCGCGACGGTGCGGCGGGCGGAAGACGGGGAGGCGCTGGAGGCGCAGGGCATCGAGGCCTTCCTGATGGACTACACCGAGGCCGACACGATTTCGGCGCTGGTGCGCGATGTGACCGAACGCTCCGGCGGGCGCATCGACGCGCTGTTCAACAACGGCGCCTATGGCCAGCCGGGCGCGGTCGAGGACCTGCCGACGGATGCGCTGCGCGCCCAGTTCGAAACCAATGTCTTCGGCTGGCACGAGCTGACGCGGCAGGTCATTCCCTATATGCGCCGCCGGGGCGAAGGCCGCATCGTGCAATGCTCCTCCATCCTCGGCCTGGTGCCCTATCGTTATCGCGGCGCCTATACCGCCTCCAAATTCGCCCTCGAAGGCCTGTCGGTGACGCTGCGCATGGAGCTGGAAGGCAGCGGCATCCATGTCAGCCTGATCGAGCCCGGCCCGATCGCCTCGCGGTTTACCGCGACGGCGCTGAAGCATATCGAGGCGGTGATCGATCTCGAAAACTCGGCCCACGCGGAAGAATATCGCCGCCAGCTCGCCCGGCTGAACGGCACCGGGCCGGTCAACCGCTACAAGCTCGGACCCGAGGCGGTCTACGCGGCGCTGAAGCATGCCTTGACCGCACCGCGCCCGCGCCCGCATTATCCGGTCACCACCCCCGCCAGACGCGGCGTCGCGCTGAAGCGCCTGCTGCCGGCCGATCTCTTCTATCGCATCCTGCGCCGCTTCGATTGACGGCGCCATCGCAGAAAGGCAATTCGTTCCGATGTCCAGCTTCATGACGATTCTGACCCTCGCGGTCATGGGCCTCGTCGCCATCGTCCTCATTCGCGGCCTGTTCAACATGATGAAGGGCGGCGATGCCAATCGCTCGAACAAGCTGATGCAATTGCGCGTGCTCTTGCAGGCGATCGCCATCGCGCTGATCATGCTGACCCTGTGGCTGACGGGCGGCGGGCGCAGCTAGAGCATTTCCAGCCGAAGCGGAATCGCTTCGGCGTCGGACAATGCGAAAATGCTCCAGGCGAACGAAGGGGAGGCAGATGGTCAAGCTCAACAAGATCTACACCCGCACCGGTGACGACGGCACGACGGGGCTGGTTACCGGCCCGCGCCGCCGCAAGGACGATCTCAGGGTCGAGGCCTATGGCACGGTCGACGAGACCAATTCCTGCATCGGCCTGGTGCGGCAGCATACGGCCGGCAATGCCGGTCTCGACGCCATGCTGGAGCGCATCCAGAACGACCTCTTCGATCTCGGCGCCGATCTCGCCACCCCCGAAACCGGCGAGCCGCCGGCCTATGAGCCGTTGCGGATCGCGCAGGCGCAGGTGGATCGGCTGGAACGGGAAATCGACCTGCTGAACGCCGACCTGCAGCCGCTGAAATCCTTCGTCCTGCCGGGCGGCACGCCGGCCGCCGCCGCCTTGCATCTCGCGCGGACCGTCTCGCGCCGCGCCGAGCGCATCATGGTGTCGCTGGCCAAGACCGAGGGCGAAAAGGTGAGCGCACCGGCGTTGAAATACATCAACCGCCTGTCGGATTTCCTGTTCGTCGCCGCGCGTAGCGTCAATGACGGCGGGCGTACGGATATTCTTTGGATTCCGGGCAAAAATCGCTAGATAAAGGACAGGGCGCGAGAAGAGCCGGAGGGCGCATGTTCATACCGCTGCACGATACGAACACGCTCAAGCATATCCGCATGCAATATGTGACGATCTCGCTGATCGTCGTCAACGTGCTGACCTGGCTCTATACCGGCTTTGCCGCACCGGAAACGGTGACGCAGGCGGCAACCGTCGGGCTCGGTTATATCCCCGCCGTCGCCTTCGATTATGCCTATCTGCCGCCTGACATGACGCTGGTGCCGGAGGCGGCGACCTATATCACCTATGCCTTCCTGCATGGCGACTTCTGGCACCTGGCCAGCAACATGGTGTTCCTCTGGGTGTTCGGCGACAATGTCGAGGATGCGCTCGGCCATGTGCGCTACCTGATCTTCTACCTGCTCTGCGCGGCCGGCGGCGCCTTTTTCCATGGGATATTGCTGCCCTCCTCGGAAGCGCCGCTGATCGGCGCCTCGGGGGCGATTGCCGGCGTGGTCGCGGCCTATGTCATCCTGCATCCGCGCGTGCGCGTCTGGGTGCTGGTGCTGTTTCGCTTCCCCCTGCCGCTGCCGGCCTTCGTGCCGCTGTTGTTCTGGGTCGGGCAGCAATTCGTCATGCTGGTGATCGATCCGGATGGCGGCGTCTCCTGGGGCGCCCATGTTGGCGGCATCATCACCGGCACCATCCTGGTGCTGATCCTCAGGCGCCGCGACGTGCCGCTGTTCGACCGCACGCTGGTGACACCCAAGGCGGTGCGCCGCGACGAGGCGCCGCGAACGCCGCCCGAGACAAAAATGCCGCCCCGCTGGGGCCGCGGCTGACCGCGCCGACCTGCCGGTTCCTCCCATAAAGCGCCGATCTGCGACAAGAGACCCGTTGTGTTTGGAGGAAAAACGCGTATCCATGTCGCCAAACGACAATCATAAGCCTGTTTCGAGGGGCATGTTCCAGCAGGCATCGTTGAAGGAAGGACTCCATGAAGATTCTGGTACCCGTGAAGCGCGTTGTTGACTACAACGTGAAGATCCGCGTCAAGGGCGACGGTTCGGGCGTCGAGCTTGCGAATGTGAAGATGTCGATGAACCCGTTCGACGAGATCTCCGTGGAAGAGGCGCTGCGGCTGAAGGAAGCCGGCAAGGCGTCGGAAGTCGT
>JAFKJU010000079.1 GCA_017305935.1 Hyphomicrobiales bacterium
CGCAACCGGATCGAGATCATGTTCGGGCGTCTCAAAGACTGGCGGCGTGTCGCTACGCGTTACGACCGGTGCCCAATGGCCTTTCTCTCCGCCATCGCTCTCGCTGCGACCGTTATCTTCTGGCTATGAGCAATGAGTCCTGACCCTAGCTTATGGCAAAGGACGATATCGCTCGATCCGAACTCAATCTCGTTCAGAAGCTTATGAACACCGGGTTGTGCCGTGAAGGCGACTTCGCCGATGTCTTCGTCACGGCAGGTCAGTTCCAGTTTCCAGCCGTTCTTGCGGATGAAGGTCTCGGCGAAATGGCGCTGCGAATCGGCGCAGGTGGTGCGCAGCGTATCGGCCGAGTTGCGGAGGTAGAGCAGGACTTTCTTGGTCATGAGGGCTCCTCGAGCTTGCGAAATGACTTGGTGGACATGTTAGCCTGGCGCGGATCGCTTGGGAGCCCGCGCCACCCGCCGGTCCATCATGGTCCGGCGGAAGTGCGTGATGGGGGCAGCGTCGAGCGAGCTGCCCTTGCGTGTCGAAGCGTATCGAGGACTGGGGGCGAGATGGTCTTGCGCGGCAATAATTGCCGCGATCACGCTCGCCGCGCGGAGGTCGCTAGTGCCCCATCGCCGCGCGATAGGCGGCGGCCGCGTCGGTGTTGCCGGCAAGACGGTTGTCCGAACGAGGCATCAGGATCTGATCCTCGACGTTCTCGCGGCTGCCCAGCCAATACCAACCCGTCTCATTGGGCCGAATTACAAACACCTCGTGCGGCGTGATCTTCACGCGCGCCGCGTTGGTCTCAGCCTTGATCGCCTCGTGGAAAAGCCGGTCGAGCTTGGAACTTGCACCCTTCTTGGGCGCCGGCGTTCTGGAGGCGATCTTCGAGGGCGCGATGCGCTTGGTCAGAACAAGAACACGACTGACCTTCTTGCGGCGGCCTTTTGCGTCGTCGATATCGATGACGACACCGCGGCTGAAAACATCGCAGAAGACGCCGCCGCTCACGGCGACGGCGTGCGTGCTGAGAAACACGACGCTGGGATGGTCGCGCTCCACGCCGGTGCGGCTCTTCAGATAGGCGGCAAGCGTCGGCTGATCAGAAAACCAGCGCCACTGGCCGACATATCCAAGCAAACGCAAAGCCTGCTCGATCTCGTTACCCTGCGTGTGTCTGATCGGCGGGGTGTAGGAGAGGTGGAGCCAGCCTGCGCCGTAACGCACCTGGCGGATGGCATTGGCAGCCTGAGACACGGTCACGCCGGTGAGGGAGGCGATGACGACGGTCCCGGGATAGAGGCGAGACCTGGTATCCTTGACGACGTCGTGAAGGTAGCGGGTCTTGATCGCTCCGACATCGGGTAGGGGTTTAGTCACCGCCGGTTTTACCGGAGCACTTGCGCGCCGAGCGAGTTCCGCCTGAATGCTGCGGGCAGCACTCGCCTTGTCGAAGGGGAACGCCAGAACATTGTTCTGGCAATCGCCCTCAGAGTGGGCGCGCTTGGAGGTCTCTTCCTGCGAGGGAGGGGTAGGGGTATGCGACATGATGACTCCTTTCATGAGCAGATCTTCGTCGTCGTCGACGAAGATCTGCGCGCAGGGCGTCATCGCGCATGCGGCCGGTGCAGAACCCCGAGGCGGGTGTCTGGCACACAAGGTCTCCTGACGGCGGCATAACGGCGCCATCAACATGACGGTAATCGAACATGGGCGCCTCCTTCCGTTCCTTGGACTGGCCTGGGTTGAACATCGCTGCCCGTCACCAATCACATACGTTACCATCTCGCAAGTGTCTGTAATCGTTTGGGTAATTGAGTGAACTAAGGGACATTCTCAAAATGGGACAAGCCATCTCGTTGAAAAAACGAGACTTGCTCCGGAGCCGCGATCGGCACTTACGCACTGCTAACCACTCGATTCGGTTTTGTGTTGCGAAATTGCAACGGTTTGGAGCCGGCATATGAAGTGAGGCAGCGATCGCGCAAGCCGATCAGCATCCGGCTCAGCGCGTGAAACCTCTGGAAATCCGATTCAGAATCGAACGGCGTTTTATGAAGTAACGGGGGGAAACGTGTCAGAACTTGCAAACGCCGTCAGGCGTTGACCGGCACCTATTGATGGAAAGGTGAGATCGACGCAGAGCAGGCTGATGCCGCCTCAAGGGTCCCGATCGGGATCCTCGGGATGGAGAAGGTGGACCTTGCGACGAAACGGCCAGTGGCCTGTGCGATACTTGGCGACGAGTTCCTCGAAGACGATGTCGGACTCCCGCTCGTCAAATCCCTGCTCTACAAGCATCCTGACCACCCGGTCCTGAAAATCCTCCAGCACCTCTTTCGCGTCCCTGGCCGCCATGCTGGAAATCGTCATGAAGAGCGCCGTGCGGGCAATATCGTCCCGGTTCGGACGCCTTGCCTTGCGATCGGCATCACGCAGCTTCTGTTGGCGTTCGCGCTGCTCGCGATTGCGGACCTCTTCTGACTTTCTGGCCATGATGCCACTCCCATACGCCCTGCGGCCTCCTTGCCAGACCGGCGTCTTACCGGCAACGCCGTTTGTGCCGGAATCAGTAATCTTGGCTCGTGAATCGGAAATCCACGGTTCGGAATCGCGGATGCGCAACTTGAGATGACCTGCGGGGACGTTGAGGTAGATCGAGACGACGTGCGGAGACGAAACGGCGTTTGCGGAATCATGGCTTCACAGCTCTGAATCGGAAATCCGGAAACCGGAATCAAAAATGCGCAATTTGTCTCGATGTGCGGGCACGTTGAGATGACATACCCGCGCATTGAGACGATGCCTGCCAGATTGTCTTCCTTGCCGGATCCCGTTTAACGGCGCTTCGTATCCTGCTTTCCGCTTCAGGCGGCGGTTCCTGCCGCGCCTCGTTACCGGACGTGTTTGCGAGAGGGCCTGAAGCGACTGACTGCAGTCTGAATCCTGGAAGAATGATGGCCAAGCAAAAGTAAAGTAAAAAATATTTTTGCGATATCGTGATATGGTTAATTTGGGCGATTATGGAAATACTGACTGTATTTGTGAAAGTAAATAAGCGCACAATACTCAGGCTAGGCGCAGTGGCCGATTTGACAATTACTGGTGATACGATGACTATATGCGTGGTCGCTGTTTGTAGCGGACGTATAGTGTCAGTAATCAGTGAGGTTTACCGTGAGTGCATCCAAGTTTGTTCTGCCTGCCGCCTTCGCCCATCACTATGAAAAGCTTGGGATCGCAGATCCGGCTCTTCGTGACCAGCTCGAAATCGCTGCCGGGAATATCTCTGATCTCGGCCGCCGCACGACCGAGCAGAGCTACCTTCTCGGGGAGTATCTTGTTGCCGCTTCTGGACTGCTCCCCGACGGCCTCTTTGACAAGTGGGTCAAGAGGCGGTGCAGCTTGGCCGCCCGCACTGCGAGGGCCTACATGTCCGTCGCGCGCAACCTCGGCGATTACCGCGATGATCTGGTCGACCTGTCGGCCAGCCCTACGGTCATGTTCCATCTGGCGCACGCGCCGCACGACAAGATCCGCGAGGTGATCGCCCATTGCGAGGAGCATGGCCGTCTCCGCGTGCTCGATGTGAAAACCATCCTGGGGGGTGGAGAGGAGGGCAAGGTCAAGACTGCCCGGGGTGACCTCCATGGAGCAGGGGGTGTGACCGGCCTGAAGGCGCTGATCGCGGTCAAGACCCGCGATGGCCTGAAGATGTTCGTGATGCATATCGAGGTCATTGTGCAGGCCATCAAGGTGGCGCTCGAGCAGAAGCGGGTGATCAAGGAGGCGCTGGCAAGGGAGGTTGAAGATCTTGCCCGTGTCGCGCGCATGGAACTGGAAAGCCTGGCGCAGTTCGTGGAACCGGACAGCGACCTGCGCCGCCATCCGCGCTCGACGCAGTTCCCGAAGAAGACCGAGTGGGCGGTGGTGAACGAAACGCTGCAGAAGCTTGGGCTCTTCGATACCTGGCCGAAGTCCAAGGAATTGCCCGGTTGGCTTCGCGACGAGGTCTTGCCGGTCCTCGAATGGGCGATCTCGAAGGAGCGCAAGCCGAAATGGCCGCTGGCCCAGTCGGTAGAAAAGATGGTCGCCGTCGACGATATGGTCGAGCTGACCCCTGAAGCGGAAGCAGAGCAGGACAAGGATCAGGCCGAAGCCTCGGTCGAGACCGATCTGGATCGCTTCACGGAGCGGTTCGGCGAAGCGCTTGAGCGGGCGACAGGCGGGCTGATGGTCGTCAGCCGCGAAACATCCAAGGTCCGCAAGCAGGTCGTGGCGGTCCCGCCGCTGGCAGCCGACGAGGCGGAGGATGGTTTGAACGAAACGCTCCAGGATGAAGGTGCATCCGCACCGGCGGTGACCGCATAGAGCGTCCGAGATGCTGGAAGGCCGATTGATCGGCCTTCCAGCCAAACCTTCAAGGGCTGCTTGTCGGCCCTTTGCTTTGCCCGGCTTCGGCCTTGAGTTTTTTTTGGGGCCGCGGGCGGGCGTTCGAACCTCGGCGGATAGCCAGACCGAAGCGACCGTGAGCCCGACGTTAACCTTGTTCCGGTCCTGTTCTCATTTTTGGGCCCAGGGGTCCTTGAGCCCGAGCGCCGGTCCTGCCAGGTTGGGTACGTTCCGAATGGCCGGAACAAAGCGGCCCCTGCCGATGCTGGTAACATCGACAAGGGCCTGACCGTCAACCTTGTCTAAGAAGGAATCGGGCTATGAGCACGAATACCGTTTCTGTCCCTTATGGGGAAGTTCTCCGTTCCATGATCGATGCGGCCGAGGCTGCCGCAGCTTGCGGGTCCCGCCCGCGCCCATTCGGCTTTGGCCGCAATGCGGTTCTGGCTCCGGTTCGCGAACCGGCAGTGCTGCGCCGCCATCCGCATCTGGTGCGCTTCGCCGATGTCGAAGCCGATCTCGATTTGCTGATCGATCGCGCCATTGCCGCCATTGCCGACGGCGAACCGATCGAGGACGCGATCCTCGGCCACTATGTCCACATCGCCTCGCTGGTGCGGGCCGTCTCGTTCCGGGAAGGCAAGCTGCTGGAGCAGGCGGTCGAACGTCTGGCGAAAGCCAATCCCGACATCCTCGTCTTGACCCAGTCCCTGAAACTGCCGCTGGTCAAGGCCGCCATGGAAGCAGTTGCCGGAAACGACTGGTCGAGCCTCGATGGCGTGAAGCTCGACTGCGAGGCCCCGGCAAAAGGCAGCTACACGCCCGATCTCATCATCGTGAACCGTGCCCGACACACTGCCTACATCCTCGACTTGAAGCGCTCGCTCGCGTCCTATGGCGATACGAGCCGGCTCGAAGAGTTGAAGCTCAAGATGATGGCGTCGGCGATGGTTCTGCCGGACTGGCTCTACAAGAACCAGAAGCGGCTGATGGTCGATGCGGTCGAGGTGGCGATCGTCGATGGCGCCAGCCGACCGAGCGATCATGCCACTGGGATCTGGGCGCTCTCCGAGATCGACGACCTCTTGGAGATCGATGGTGTGGCCGCCTGCATGGCCGAACTGCGCCTGCGCTTCGGCAGCCGCGTGCAGCAGCTTCTCGAAGCCGAGGCGCGCAAGGCGCTTGGTTTGGACAAGATGCCCGTCATCGATCCGGCAGCGACGTCCTCGGCTGTGACCGCGGCGCTCCATCCGCGGATCAACCTCAATAGACCGAGCCGGACTTATGAGGAAGATCTGGCTGCCCGGTCTTGCGACGATGACGATCTGCGCGATCACCTCTTTGATGACGGCTTCAGGGACGCCGATGAAGCCAAGGATGATGAACCGGTCCCCATGTTTGTGCGGGTGGGCTTTGCCCGGCGCCCTCGCCACTGATCCCGGCGGAGCATTGAGCGCTTCTGCCTGATGGCCTGACCACCACGCCCTGGCGCCTGCCGTCACGTGTCGCGCAGTAACCTGCTGGCCTGAAGGCTGCTGCTTTCCCATTCCATCTCTCATTGACGCTGGACCCGAGCGCGGTTCGGCGAAGGAGTTTCCATGTCTTCCGACATCACCCCGGATGTGCCGCCGCGCATCCGCTGCGAGGCGATCAAATCGCCCTCGACGTCACTGAACCCTACCTGCCATCATTCGCATGGCACCGTTCTCCGTTATCCCGGACCCGCTCGCCGTGATCCGCCCGCTGACGATCCGGCCTTCCTGATTGGACTGGCGCTTGGTCATGTCAGGCAGGACGCTGGTCTGACCGGCACCGTGCCGGACACAGTCATCAGCCGACTGCAGGCGCAGGCCGAGCGTGGCAATCCCGCCTGCTGCCTGCTGCTCGATTGGCTCGGTAACCGCAACCGCAATCTCGTGGCTCCGCTTCAGTCGGATGTTGAGGATCCGAGTCCAGCCGCGCCACGTCCCCTTCGTCGCCGGATCCGGGAGCGTCGCCGCGCTGGGCCGGGGAGTTTGAAGAAACACTCATCAAAGACGGCGGGATCATCCGGTCCCAAAACGGCAATTATTGCCGCGATGACGGAGGGGCGGATCGATGAATAAACTCGCCCGTCTTCTGCTGCGCCGTCTCGACCGTGTCGCCCGCCGGGACGCCCAGCGCAACGCTCATCTCAATGGGCTTCTCGCCATGAAGATCGTCGAGGTCGATGGTCATGTTCTCCGTCGCTACAGTCCCGCATTCGATACCGATCGCATGAGCGGTGATCGGGATCGGGACCTCGCCTGGATCCGCCGCACCTTTGCAGCCTATCTTTTGCCGCCCGCTCAGCAGTCCGACATTGTGGTGACTGAGGGGAAGGCGTCGACAGCGTTGCCGCCGTCCTTAGACCGGTTCGCTCAGGTGTCAGCCGAGGATCATGCCGCAGCAGTCGATCACAGACGCCGTGCCTATGCCGTCGGTCTTGTTGGCCGGGCGGGCAGGGCTCCGCTGGTCAGCAATGTCGTTGCAGCCCTGGTGCTGGCCCGCGCAATCGAGAACACGCGCATGCCGCTTGCCAGGATCGTCCAGACGGTTGCCATGGCGGCGCCAGTTGTCTGCCTGCACGCACCCGTGCCCGGCTTCGAACGCGCCATGCGGCGGCTGATCGAGTTGCCGGGCTTTCTTCCGGGGGCTGTTCCGAACGGCATCGACGGTGACTATGTCTATGACGATGGCAGCTTCGCGGTCGCCGAAGGCACGGGGCGTCCGTACATTCAGTTCATCGGCGAGTCGGTCCATCGCCTGACAGGCGCCACGCTGCAGCGGCGACTGGTCAATGCGCTGACGCGGGATTATCCGGTCGTGGCCATCTCGGAGACGGCGCAGCACATCCCATCCGAAATCAGCATCGCTGCCGATGTCGCCCTGGTCGGCGGGTTCCTCGACTACCCCTTCATCAGCATGATGTTCGAAGCCATGTATGGTGACACCGGTCTGGCGGCGCTCACGCGATGGACCAATGCCTATGACGCGCATTATCTGACCATCGATGACGTTGTGCTGGCGTTCCGGCCGGGTCGCGGCGCGTCCGAGGTGCTCGACGTGCTGGCTTCACTGACCGAGCGCAATCGTGTGGCCGCTCGCGATGGTGATGATGACGACGACGAGCCAGCATCCAAGGCCACCGGAAAATCCTCGAAGTCGAAACAGGATAGGACGTCGCCGGAGAAATCCTCCTCCGGAAAAGACAGTGGCGGCGGATGGAAACGTGACAAGCCGTCGGGTGCCGAGATCATCCAGCCGGAGCTCTGGGGGCCGGGGGAAGACGACCACCCGTCGCTGATGGTCGAGACGCTCTCCGGATACGGCAAGGCCAAGACCTGGGCGCTGGATCTCAAGGCTGATCTGGCCGATCACAGGGCAGGGGCTCTCGCCTGGTCGGACATGAGCACCAAACTATTGCTGCACGGTCCACCCGGGACCGGCAAGACGACGTTTGCGCGGGCGCTGTGCAACAGCCTGCAAGTGCCGCTGGTCGTGACCTCTGTTTCTACCTGGCTGCAGGGCGGCCACCTCAACGATGTCATCGCCAAGATGACCAAGACGTTCGCCGAAGCCCGCGCGATTGCCCCGTCCATTCTGTTCATCGACGAGATCGATGGCATCGGCAAGCGGCAGCCGGCAGAGCGGGAATATGCCGACTATTGGAATACGATCGTCAACAAGGCGCTGGAGCTGTTGGACGGGGCGGTGAAAAGCGAGGGCGTGATCATCGTCGGTGCGACGAACAGGCCCCAGGAGATTGATGATGCGATCAAACGCTCCGGGCGGCTGGAGACGCACATCGAAATCCCCATGCCCGACATCGCAGCGCTTGCCGAGATCTTCAAGCATCATCTCGGTGACGATCTGGCGGTGCTGGTTGGCGATGCTGGAAAGCCGAACGGCGAAGCTCACGACGAGGTGGAGGCGGATGCCGCGGGAACGCATATGGAAGCCCCGCCGCCACCAGAAAATGATGCTGGCACAGCCAGCGATGAACACGGCTCAGGTGAAACCCGGAAAGGAAGGACGACATGACAACGACATCGAAGCATATCGAACCGGGCACTCCTGACGCTGCCGCTTTGGTGCTAAAGCGGCTGGCAACGAGGGCGATGGGCCTGACTGGCGCCGACATCGAGCGGATCGTTCGCCAGGCGCGCCTGAAAGCCCGACGGGAAAAGCGGCCGATCCGCTATGAAGATCTGGAGGAGGGCATCCGGATGGATCGGCCGCAGGTGCCTTACGATCTGCGCTGGCGCTTCGCGATCCACGAAGCCGGACATGCGGTCGTCCATCATGCGCTGCGGCTCGGCACGATCCACGGCCTGAACATCGACACATCCGGAGGCGGTGGCTATAGCCAGCTCGGATTCACGGCATCGGGGAGCGATACGCTCGGCTATCGCGAGGATATGCTTGCGATGTTGATGGCCGGACGGGCAGCCGAACAGATTGTGGTCGGTGCGGTCTCGGCAGGATCCGGCGGCACCGAGGATAGCGATCTCGCCCGGGCAACCAGGCTGGCGCTTGCCATGGAGCGCTCCCTCGGCTTCGGCGCCGTCCAGCCACTGCTTTATCGCGAAGACCATGACCCGACCGCTGTGCTCGATGGCAATCCGGACCTCGCGGCCCGCATTCATGCACGGCTGGAAAAGGCTCTGGCGCGGGCAGTCGACGTTCTGAGCAAGAACAGGGACAGGCTCGACGCCCTCATCAAGGCCCTGTTTGATGCCCAGGTGCTGGATGGAGCGCGTGTGTGTGAGATTTTAAGGGATGGTTGATCTGTGAGGCAACGAACTGTTTCCCCTTGAGGGGCTTTCTCAAGCGCGCCTCTATGCACGCACCCACCATCATTGCCTGAAATGGGGCTATGGCTGAAAATGGGTGATGGGGCCTGAGAAGGCGGCGTATCGTGGCGGGTGCTGAAGCCTGCCAGAACCTCCCGAAGGAGCGATACGCCATGAACGACGATACCACGATCAGCCCGCTTCACCAGCCTGGTTCGATCCTTGA
>JAFKJU010000062.1 GCA_017305935.1 Hyphomicrobiales bacterium
CGTCGGCAGGCGTCAGATTGCCGAGGCTCTCGTGATAGCGGGCCTGGTTGTAATGCTCGACGAAGGCTGCGACCTGCCGTTCGAGATCCTCCGGCAGGTAGTAATTCTCGAGCAGGATGCGGTTCTTCAGGGTCTGGTGCCAGCGCTCGATCTTGCCCTGCGTCTGGGGATGGTAAGGCGCGCCACGAACATGCTGCATGCCCTTGCCATCGAGCCAGGCGGCAAGGTCGGCCGAGATGTAGGACGAACCGTTGTCGCTCAACAGCCTCGGCCGGTGCGCGACAGTGATCCGGTCGAGCCCAGCCGCCGCCAGCGCCAGATCAAGCGTGGCGGTGACGTCGTCGGCGCGCATCGTGGCGCAGAGCTTCCAGGCGACGATATAGCGCGAGAAGTCGTCGAGGACGGTTGAGAGATAATACCAACCCCAGCCGGTGATCTTCAGGTAGGTGAAGTCGGTCTGCCAGAGCTGGTTCGGCGCCGTGGTCTTGTCCTTGAACTCGGACGCCGCCTTGATGACGATGTGGGCTGGGCTGGTGATCAGGTCATGCGCCTTCAGCAGCCGATACACCGAAGCTTCCGAGACGAAGTAGCTCTTCTGGTCGGTGAAGCGCACCGCCAGCTCGCGCGGACTGAGTTCGGTTTCGCGCAGCGCCAGTTCGATGATCTCGGCCCGGATCGTCTCGGGGATCCGGTTCCAGACGCGATCGGGCCGCGAGCGGTGATCGGCGAGCGCCTCGATCCCGCCGGTGCGATAGCGATCATACCAACGATAAAACGTGGCGCGCGGGATGCCGAGCTTGTCCAGTGTGCGCCGCGCCGGCAGGTGCGAGGCCTCGACCAGGCGGATGATCTCGGCCTTCTCGGACGCGGGATATCTCATGTGTCGTCCTCCCCATCCGCCAGCATGCTTTTTTTGAGCAGGCGGTTTTCCAGGGTCAGATCGGCCACGGCCTCCTTCAGGGCCTTCGCCTCACGGCGCAGTTCCTTGACCTCGTCGGATGTCGCTGCCCGTGCCGTGTCACCGGCCAGCCGGCGCTTGCCGGCGTCGAGGAACTCCTTCGACCAGCCGTAATACATCGACGCGGCGATCCCCTCGCGCCGGCACAACTCGGCGATGCTCTCCTCGCCGCGCACGCCTTCCAGCACGATGCGGATCTTCTCTTCGGCGGAAAACTGCCGGCGCGTCGCGCGCCGGATGTCCTTCACCACCTGCTCTGCCGGAGCTTTCTCCGGCACCGATTTCTGTCTCATCTGCGCTCCTGAATGGCTGCGATGATCCAGAAATCCTCCCTTCCCGAAAATCCCGAATCTGTCTCAAGGGCGCTGACGGCGGACA
>JAFKJU010000063.1 GCA_017305935.1 Hyphomicrobiales bacterium
GCCTTCCTTTCGGAGCGGCGGCGGGCGCCCTGCGCTTCCAGCTCGGCCAGCTCGCGCCGACGCGCGCTTTGGTCGGCGAGGATCCATCCGATCATTCCGGCAAGGACGAGCGCGGTCAGCCCGTACGCGGCGGCGACGTACCAGTCATGCGGGCTCATCGCGCCGCCTCGGCGCGGCGCGCGGCGATGCGCTGCATGGCGGAGACGCGGCGGCGCAGGATCTCGGTACGGATGGCGACCAGATGCAGCGTGACGAAGAGCAGCGTGAAGCCGACCGCCATCACCACCAGCCAGGGGTCGAAGCGGGGACGGCGGACGCTGTCGGCCTTCAGCCGGTCTTGCGGTCGGGAAATGGTCATGGCGTCTCGCCCGCGCGAATCAGGGTCCGTCAGCATACCCAAGCTCTTTCATGCGCCCTAACACGCAGAGGCGAGGCCTCGCTCATCGCCGCTTCCTCTGCTGCATGACGAAGCCGATGACCTTGGCCGCCGCCTCGAAGTGCTCGCGCGGGATGACGTCGTCCACCTCGACCGCCGCGTAGAGGGCGCGGGCCAGGGGCACGTTCTCGACGATGGGCACATTGTGCTCCCTGGCCACCTCGCGGATGCGCAGGGCGAGCGCGTCCACCCCCTTGGCGACGCAGACGGGCGCGCCGTCGCCCTGATCCGGCTCATAGCGCAGGGCGACCGAATAGTGGGTCGGGTTGGTGATGATGACGGTGGCGTCGGGCACCGCCTGCATCATCCGCTGGCGGCCGCGCTGCATGCGGATCTGGCGCAGCTTGGCCTTGACGTGCGGGTCGCCCTCGGACTGCTTGAAGTCCTCCTTCAGCTCCTCCTTGGTCATCCGCATCCGCTTGGCGAAGCGCATCCGCTGCCACAGGTAGTCGGCCCCCGCCGTCAGGGCCAGGAAGACCAGGGCCGACAGCATCAGCGCCATGGCCATGTCGCGCGCGAACGGCAGGATCATCGCCGGGCTCATCGCCGCCAGGTTCTCCAGCTCGCGCGCATGGGGCTTCAGAACCCACCAGCAGACGGCCCCGATGGCGACCAGCTTGATGAAGGTCTTGAGGAATTGCACCAGGCCGTCGGGGCCGAAGATGCGTTTGAAGCCCTCCAGCGGATTCACCTTGGACCATTTGGGCTTGATCTTGTCGGCGGTGAAGATGAGGCCCGACTGGGCCAGGTTGCCGCCCACTCCGCCCAGGATGACGGCGAACATCAGCGCCGCCAGGAAGGGCGCCGCCGCCCAGACGGCGCGCATGCCGATCTCGACGCCCGCGCCCGCCTCCAGCCCGCCGACCATGGCGTGCGGCGCCGCCAGGAAGGGGGTCAGG
>JAFKJU010000105.1 GCA_017305935.1 Hyphomicrobiales bacterium
GTGCTGATGGCGCTTCAGCCCGGCGAGGAGATCGGCGAAGAGGTTCACGACGACGGCGATCAGTTCTTCCGTGTCGAGGACGGCGAAGGCGAAATCCTGATCGACGGCAATGTGAGCAGGATCAGGGCCGATATGGCCATGATCGTACCGGCCGGTGCGCGGCATAACGTCAAAAACACCGGGAATGAGCCGCTGAAGCTTTATACGATCTACAGCCCTCCCGAGCACGTCGACGGTGTCGTTCATCCAACCAAGGCTGAAGCCGACGCCGCGCATGAACACTTCGACGGCAAGACCACCGAATAACGCCGTTGCGCAAGCAGTGACTTGCGGCGACAACATCCATGAACGGTGTTCCTGCTTGCCCTCCCGCACCGAACCGCGAGAGGGCAGCTCTTTACTAGGAGATGACGTGAAGACCCCGATGCGCACCGGCCTTCCTGCCGCACGGCTGGGATTGCCCTTCAGAATCTGACATTCGTCATCGGTGCCGTAGTGGTGCGGGTCATCGGTGGTCTGTTCTTCGAACTGCCGTTGACCCTGCTCACCGTTCGCGATGGAGAAGCGCCGGTGCATTCAGGACGGCATCTATTGAATCGCGCAAATGGGGCGGCGAGTTGTTCCGGTGCAACCTGGGGAACGGTCGAAAGAGGCCCTATGAGAATTTGAGGCCGAGTCTCTTCCGTCTGGCAGGAGCCGCTGGCGGTTCTTCGACGGGCTTTGGCTTGCGTCCTAATCCCATCGATTTTGCCAGTGCGGAACGCGCTGCGGCGTAGTTTGGCGCGACCAGCGGATAGTCTGCCGGCAGGCCCCATTTCGCACGATATTCGTCCGGGGTGAGGCCATGGTGGGTCGACAAGTGGCGCTTCAGGGATTTGAACTGTTTTCCGTCCTCGAGACAGACGATGTAGTCCGGCGTCACCGACTTCTTGATTGGGACTGCGGGCTTTTTGGATTCTGATACGACTTCCGTGGGGACATCGGTCTGCTGCAGCAGGCTCGTATACACCCTGGAGATCAAGCCGGGCAATTCGGCGACAGGTACAGGATTGTTCGACACATAGGCCGAAACGACATCTGCGGTCAGCTCGATTAGCCTGTCTGTTGATTTCCGCTGAGAGCTGACCCGGGATTTTCGCCGAGAAGTGACCCGCCTCTTGTCCGTCGTCAGAACATTTGGCGCTGATGGCTGCTTGATTTAGCGGAGTGTCGGCCTCGATCTTTGGTTGATGTTAAGCGGCGAGTTTGCGGTGCTGCAAGCGCCGGAGCTCGATCGTCTGTCGTTTGATCCTTTCTCGTTGTTCGACCCTGCCGAAGTAGGCGTCGGCCGGGGTCACGTTGCCAAGGCTCTCGTGGTGGCGTCGGTGATTGTAATACTCGACGAAGGCTTCGATCTGGCGTTCGAGATCGCCCGGCAGGAAGTAGTTCTCCAGCAGGATGCGGTTCTTGAGCGTCTGATGCCAGCGCTCGATCTTGCCCTGGGTCTGCGGATGAAGCGGAGCGCCGCGGACATGGCTCATGCCGTTGGCGTCGATCCATTCGGCGAGTTCGCTGGCGATGTAGGACGGCCCGTTGTCGCTGAGCAGTTTTGGCTTGTGCAACACCCTGGCGCTGTCACAGCCTGAAGCCGTAAGGCCCAGTTCCAGCGTTTCGGTCACGTCCTGGGCCCGCATGGTCGTGCACAGCTTCCAGGCGATGATGTAACGGGAGAAGTCGTCGAGCACGGTCGACAGATAGACCCAGCCCCAGCCGATGATCTTGAAGTAGGTGAAGTCTGTCTGCCACATCTCATTGGGACGCATGGTCTTGTCCCTGAACTCGTCGGCGGCCTTGATCACCACGAAGGCCGGGCTGGTGATGAGGTCATGGGCCTTGAGTAGGCGATAGACGGTCGCCTCGGACACGAAGTAGCGCTTCTCATCGGTGAAGCGCACCGCCAGCTCACGTGGTGACAGCTCGGACTGTTCCAGCGCCATGTCGATGATCTGGCTCTGGACCTCGGCGCTGATGCGGTTCCACACCCGGTTCGGCCGGGAAGGACGGTCCTCCAACGCCTCCGGGCCGCCTTCGACGTAGCGGTCATACCAGCGGTAGAAGGTGCGCCGCGCAATGCCGAGCTGATCCAGCGTCTTCTTCGCCGGAAGGTGCGACTGCTCGACGATCTTGATGATCTCGAGCTTTTCGGATGCGGGGTATCTCATTCGTCGTCGCCCCCATCCGCGATCATGCTTTTTTTGAGCAGACGGTTCTCCAGCGTCAGGTC
>JAFKJU010000080.1 GCA_017305935.1 Hyphomicrobiales bacterium
GACGCCGGAAGAGCTGGCCGAAAAGCTGGCCATGCCGCTGGAAAAGGTGCGCAAGGTGCTGAAGATCGCCAAGGAGCCGATCTCGCTCGAAACCCCGGTGGGTGACGAAGAGGATTCGCATCTCGGCGATTTCATCGAGGACAAGAACGCGCTGCTGCCGATCGACGCCGCCATCCAGGCGAACCTGCGCGAGACGACCACCCGCGTGCTGGCCTCGCTGACGCCGCGTGAGGAACGCGTGCTGCGCATGCGCTTCGGCATCGGCATGAACACCGACCACACGCTGGAAGAAGTCGGCCAGCAGTTCTCGGTGACCCGCGAACGTATCCGCCAGATCGAGGCGAAAGCGCTGCGCAAGCTGAAGCATCCGAGCCGCTCGCGCAAGCTGCGCTCCTTCCTCGACAGCTAAGGTTTCCTTGTTCGATGCAAAGGCCCGGTCGTGAAAGCGACCGGGCCTTTTGCTTTAAGCCGGGCGGACCAGCAGCCGCACGAGGCGGCGGGTGAGCGGCAGGGCCATAAGCAAGGTGGGGAAGGCGATCAGCCAGGACATGGCCCAGGCCGGCAACCAATGGGCGGCGAAATCGGCTTGCAGACCGAGATTGCGCGCGGTGGCGACGGCGGACACGACCATGGTCATGACGATGGAGAGGATGAAGGGCATGACGATGCCGGCATAGCGGGCCGGCAGGCGCGTAAGCTGCATGGCAGTTTTCCTTTTGAGAAGGGAAATCGTCTTCGGCGTCGGCATCTCGAACCTTTGCGGAAACGCCCTCGCGGACGATTTCAGGTCTGGATGCGTTGCTTGACGTCAAACGCTTACGGCCGATCATTCATCGACACCGGTCGCATACCCGATCCCGGCCCGCGTGGCAAGGCTGCATCGCCAGGGAGAATTCGCAAGCCGGCGGTTGGACATTGCCTCAGCCACGGCTTACATGCCGGACATGACGGATGCGGCGACAAAACCGAGGATGAAGCTTACGCGGGGCATCGCCGTCTCCGTCGTGCTGCATCTCGTGCTCGCTGTCGTCTTCCTGCTGAAGCTGCCGCTGCCGCAGACGGATGCGGCCAAGGAAGACGCGGTTTCGGTCGAACTCGTCGAGCCGCCCAAGCCGCCGGAGCCGGAAAAGAAGCAGGAACCGGAAAAGAAAGCGCGGATGCCGGCGCCGAAGCAGCAATCGACACCGCCGGCTCCCCCGCCGCCCACTTCCGCCGGTGCGCCGCCCCCGCCGCAGGAACAGGCCTTCGAGGCCGGCTCGCAGGACGAGCAGATGGACGAGCCGCAAGGCGCTGCCCCTTCCGCCGCCGCCGACGGCAACGCATCGACCGCGCCCAAGCCCGCCGAGCAGGAGGCAGTTGCAAAGCCAGTGCCCAAGCCGGCGCTGACGCCCGCCGCCATCGACATGCTGCGCGCCAAGATGCAGGCCGCCGAGGCTGAGCAGGCGAAGGAAGAGGCCAAGGCCGAACCGCCCAAGCCGGCGGAAAAACCGCCCGAAGAGAAGAAGCCCGAGGAAAAGCCCGCGCAGGAGATGGCCAAAGCTGAAGGCAAGCCCGACAAGCCTAAGGGCAAGGACGAGGCCGCCAAAGTCGCACTGGAGCAGATGACCGAGGCGAAGAAGCATTATTCCAAGAAGATGCTTTCCGATCCGCGCGTGAAACAGGCGCTGGGGCAATTGCCGCCGGAACGGCGCATCGTGCAGATCTGCAGCATCGAGGCGCTGGAGCAGGTGCGCCATGCGCGGCCGGATGCCTTTCCCGATCTTCTGGTGCCGTTTTCCACCGGCGGCGGGCTGATTTCCGACCATGTGCTGGATGCCAAGGGCGGCGCTTTCCGCGCGCGGGAGGGCTGGTTCGATATCGCTTATCGCTGCCAAGTGGATGCAGAGACGACCCGCATCGTCTCCTTCCGCTACGAGATCGGCGGCCCGGTGCCGCGCGGCGACTGGGCGAGGCGCAAGCTGCCGGCGGAGTAACGACTCAGGCGGCGGAGCGGCGGTATTCGTCCGGCGTCGTGCCGGTCATGCGCTTGAACATGGCGATGAAGGCGGAGGCGTTGCCGTAACCCAGCCGCGCCGAGATCGCATCCACCGTCTCGCCGCCCTCAAGCAGCGGCATGGCTTTCAGCACCCGCATGCGTTGTTTCCATTCGGAAAAGGTCATGCCGAGTTCGCCCTGGCAACGGCGAATGAGCGTCCGCTCGGTGGTCCCGGCCAGGCGCGCGAATTCGGCCAGCGACCGGTTGTCGCCTGGATTGTCCTGCAGATGCACCAGAACCGGGGCGAGATGGGCATCGGTGGACCAGGGCAGGTAGCTGCCGACGCGCGGCGCTTCAGTCAAAAGATCGACCACCACCTGCAGGAAACGTTGATGCTCCGCCGAGGGATCTGCGACCGTTTCCTTTTGCCTGAGATGTTCGAGCATGGCGCGCAGCAGCGGGCTCAGCGTCAGGGCGCAGGTCGTGTCGGGCAGGCGGTCGCAGAGCGCGCGCGAGACATAAAGCGAGCAGTGATAGGCTTCGTGGCGGTTCAGACCTTGATGTTCAATGTCGGGCGGCAGCCAGATGCCGTATTGCGGCGGCGCCAGGTAATGCCGGTCGGCAAGGCTGATTTCCATGACGCCGCTATAGGAATAGACGAACTCGCCCCAACTATGGCTGTGGCGCGGATAAGCGGCGTCCGCCGGCGTATGGGCGACACGGAAATAGAGCGGCGAGGGCAGGGCGCTGCGAAATGGCGGTTCGAGGAAATGCCGCGGAGGCGTCTCGCCACGCCGGGCCGATGGCAGGTATGTGATACCGATTGTCATAAGATCATTATATGCGCGAAAGCTGACAAGTGCTAGATGGCCCTCAACGTGCCTCAGCGCCGCAGGAGAATGTCATGGACGATCGTAAACCATTGGATGCGCAAGCGGTCGCGCTGATGGTGCTTGCCTGCGCGATCTGGGCGGTGCAGCCGATCACCCTGAAGGCCACCGCCGACTATGCCGCGCCGGTGATGCAGATCGGGTTGCGCTCGTTGCTGGCGGCGGTTTGCGTCTATGCCCTGATCCGGTTTCGCGGCGGGCGGGTGGTGCTCGTCGGCCGGGTGGCGTTGGCCGGCGCTTTCGCCGGGCTGCTGTTTTCGGGGGAGTTCATTCTGGTCGGCGAAAGCCTCAAGTTTACCTCGGCATCGCATGTCGTCGTGTTCATGTATACCGCGCCGATCTTCGCGGCGCTCGGGCTGCACTGGAAAATTCCCTCGGAACGGCTGGCGGCGATGCAATGGGCCGGTATCGGACTTGCCGCATTCGGCATCGGCGTCGCCTTCCTGGGGCGCGGGGAGAGCGTGCCCGGCGCCGACATGTCGCAGCGGCTGATGGGCGATGCGCTGGCGCTGGCGGCTGGCCTCTGCTGGGGCATGACCACCGTGCTGATCCGCACCACGGTTCTCGCCCGGGTGCCGGCGGCACACACCCTGTTTTATCAGCTCGTCGTCGCCGGCATTGCGTTGACCATGGCGGCGGCAGCTTCGGGGCAGGCGGCGGTGCATCTGGCCTGGCCGCTGGTTGGCAATATCGCCTTCCAGGCGCTGGTGGTGTCCTTCTTCAGCTTTCTCGTCTGGTTCTGGCTGCTGACCAAATACAAGGCGTCTCAGTTGGGTGTGTTTTCGTTCATGACGCCGATGATGGGCGTGGTGCTGGGGGTCGCCCTGCTCGGCGAACCCCTGACGCAGGAATTCATGCTCGGCGCCGCCGGCGTGCTGTGCGGAATCATGATGGTGACAGCCTGTCCCTGGCTGCGGCAGAAGGCCGGCCGCAGCGCTGCGACCCGCCCCGCCTGATCGTCAGGCATGGTGCGGCCGCCGTTGGGCGAGCTTGTGCTACCGCGAAGACGACAATCACCACCGGCCAGACGAGACAAAGCGCCAGCCCGGCCGTGCGCCAGGCATTCCAGCCGCGTCCTTCCACCTGGCCTTCGGCCGCGGTGCAAGCCATGCAGGCGAGCGTCACGGCGCCATAGCCAAGCATGGCAAGGATCGCCAGCGCGATCCCGATCTCCTGCGATGCATTGGCGATCCACATGGGCTTGCTCATCTTTTCCGTGTATTTCTCCTTGTGCCAGACCCTGCCACCGGCTGCAACGGATTTAACCTTTCGTTCACCACGAAATGGCGAGACTGTGCCGTCGCGGGGCATCGGTTCCGGGGAGCGGGGCCGCAGAACAGAATCTTAAGGTTTACGCTTCATCAATCTCTTGATGACGAGAGGTTCCACGATGCGTCTTGTGTTGGTCGTTGCGCTTCTGCTGCTGGCCGGCTGTGCCACCGCGCCGCGCGAAACCCGCAATGCCTGCGCCATTTTCGAACAGCGCGACGGGCTGTTCAACAACTGGCGGCGCGCGGCCGAAAGCACGCAGCGCGAATATGGCGTGCCGGTCGCGGTGCTGATGGCGACGATCTATACCGAATCGGGATTCCGCCCCTATGCCCGGCCACCGCGCCGCAAGCTGCTCGGTTTCATTCCCTGGAAACACCAGTCCAGCGCTTATGGCTATAGCCAGGCCATAGACGGCACCTGGGCGCGCTATCAGCGCCAGACCGGTCGCTGGAGTGCAAGGCGCACCAAGTTTTCCGACGCCATCCGCTTCATCGGCTGGTACCATGCCGAAAGCCGCCGCCGGAACGGCATCGCGCTCAACGACACCTACAACCTATACCTTGCTTATTATTTCGGCCATACCGCTTATTCGCGTGGCGATTGGCGTGCCGATCCCGGCATCCGCCGCGCGGCGCGGCGCACCGCCAACATGGCGGTGAACTACTGGCAGCAGCTGCGACGCTGCCCGAATTGAATTTGAAGTCGATCAAAAACGCGTGCCGACATCGATTCGCGGAACAAAGTTTTTGGGCGGCGGTTCCTTCGATAAGGAGGGACATACATGCCCGGCTTTCACTTTCGAATCGTCGATCGCGACGGTATATTTTCGACCGAACAGGCTTACCAATTCGAAAATGCGGACGCCGCCTGTCGTCATGCGAAGACAGTGCTGGCGGAAATGGCGCTGGACGGCCTGCCGGGCGAGCCTGTCAATGCCTATTCCGTGCAAGTGCTGGATGCGCAACGCCATGCGATCTACGAGGTTCGCCTCAAGGTAGAAATAATTCCCAGTCTCGCAAAGGCGGACTAGCAGGCAAGTACCAGGTTTCATGGTGAAATCTGGGACTTGCGGCTTTGTGCCGGATGCGTCAATCATGCTAGTGGTTGAGCCGGAACGCGCTGCCGCCATGGCGGACGAACGGGGTCGACGGGAGCGTGGCGTGAAGGGACGTTTGATCGCGGTGGTTCTGACTGCGTTGCTTCCGGCAGTGGCGATGCTCGGATACAACGAGTTTTTGAGCCGCCAGCAGCGCCGTCTCGAAATTCACCGGGTCGCCGCGCAGACCACGCGCCAGACAGCCTCCGAAGTGGAGCATATCCTTGATGGCACCCGCAACCTGCTGGCTGCGGTTTCCGCCATTCCCGCCGTCGTCGATGAAGGCGGGCAGCCTTGCATCGACGGGCTGAAACGCATCATCGACCGCATGGCTTCGATCAACAGCGTCATCGTGCTGGACACGGACGGCAAGCTGGTCTGCGACAGCAACGGCCGGGAGAAGGGAACGGATTTTTCAGACCGGCCCTATTTCGCCGCAGCGCGCGCCGGCGGCGCTTTCGCCGTCGGCGGCTATACTATCAGCCGTCCCTCGGGGCTAAAAGTCCTGCCGGTCGCCATAGCCATGGAGAAGGACGGCGTGCTGCGCGGCTTCATCGTTGCCGGCATCCGGCTCGACTGGCTGCAGGGACGTATCGAGGAGCGTGGGCTGCTGCCGGGCGGCACGGTGACCATCGCCGATCGCGACGGCATCATCCTGGTGCGCAATCCTCATCCGGAAGCCTTTGTCGGCACGCGGCTGATCGACGATTCCATGCCGCTTGTCCGTAAAAGGAGCGCCGGCACCCGGGAAATGACCGGGCGTGACGGCGTGGCGCGCATCATCGGCTACGAGCCCGTGCTGTCCGAAGCCATGCCGCTGTTCGTTGCCGCGGGCATCGCCAAGGAGGAGGGCTTCGCTTCCATCGATCAGGCGTCGATTGCCGGCGTGGCCATCATTGCGGTCGGGGCGTTGCTCGCCATCGCCGCGGCGCTTCTGGTCGGAAACCGATTTCTCATCCGGCCGATCGCGCAGATCGTCGACACGCTGGAACGCTGGCGGGCCGGCGACGAGACGGCACGCACCCGGCTGCGCGGCCGTCATGGTGAAATCGGCCTCGTCGGCGCCACCATCGACAGCATGCTGGAGGAACTGGACGAACGCCGGCGGGTGGCGGAGGCGGCGGAGACGGCGCGCAACCTGCTGGTGCGCGAACTCAGCCATCGGGTGAAGAACACGTTTTCGGTGGTGCAGGCGATTGCCCGCCAGACCTTCGGCCGGCGCGACGCTGCCGAATATGAGAGCTTTTCGCAGCGGCTGGGCGCGCTGGCCGGCGCCTATGACATCCTCGTTTCCGGGCAATGGCAGAGCGGCGATATCCGTGAGGTCGTGGTGCGCGCGCTCAGGCCGCATCGCAACGACAACGACGACCATATCGCCCTGCATGGCGATCCCTGCCGGCTGCCGGCGCAGGCGGTGCTGTCCCTGTCGCTGGTCGTGCATGAGCTTGCGACCAATGCCACCAAATATGGCGCGCTCTCCCATCCCGACGGGCGCATCGACGTAACTTGGCGGCACGACGGCGCGGGTGTCGCCTTTTCCTGGATCGAGCATTGCGGCAAGCCATTGACGTCGCCGGCACGGCAAGGCTTCGGCTCGCGGCTGATCCGCAGCGCCTTTCCCGGCGAATACGCACCGGAGGCGAAATCGGTATTCGAGCCGACCGGATTGGTCTTCACTTTGCATTTCCGCCTCGATGTCGCGGAATGATGCCTGGGAACAATTGGCCGGCCGGCCCGTTCCTTCATGAACGCAATTCAACGGGAGAACGTGCCATGGGAATCGAACAGGCGCCGACGCCGGATGGCCGCGAGGCCGCGCGCGGCTTGCGCAAGGAAACCAAACGCGAGGAGCGGCAGGTCGAGGCTGAAAAGGGCTCCGATCTCGCCAAGGGCGCAGACCGCATCGAGGAGCGATCGCGCAGTTCGGACGGCCGCGGCGCCGGCGACAAACAGAACTTGTGAGGGTGGGAGAGCGGTCATGTCCAACAGCGCCCGAACCGGCGGCGATGCCGCCTTCAATGGCACCAGTTCCACCACTTTCGGCCGGTCGGTCGAAAGCCAGGCGCAGATGCGCGATGCCGCACGGCTCGCCGACGCCGGTGACGGTTTCGAGACCCTGAACGTCTATCGCCTCGTCCCGATTGCCAAATTCGACGATCCCCGCTGGGACAATGCCACCGATCACGGCGAAGTCGTCGTCGCGGCGCGCACGGCGGGCGACGCCCGTATCGTCGCGGCGGCGCGTGAACTGGATTTCATGGAAATCGACGCGGCGCCCGCTGAGGACGTCACGACCTCCAACGCCAGCGCCTTTCGCGACGACAAGCTCTACAGCGTCATCGAGATCCAACGTGGCCGGCAGGATCTGAAGCGCGGCATTCTCGAAGGTTCGATCCGCACTGATACGATCCGCCCGGCCCAATAGACGGCGAGCGCGTCCTTATTGATCCAAAGCAAGGACGCGCATGCGCGCGTCCGTTAGCACTGTTCCTTGACAATCATCAAGGAGCGACCATGAGCCATCCGCTCGTCGAGAAATATGGCGATGCCCGCCTGCCGCGCTATACCAGCTATCCGACCACCCCGGTCTTCGATACCGAGATCGGCGAGGGCCGGTATGGGCAATGGCTGCAGCAGATCGCGGCGGATGCGAAGGCCTCTCTTTATATCCATGTTCCCTTCTGTCGGGCGATGTGCTGGTATTGCGGCTGTCACACCACGGTCAGCCGCCGTGATCCGCCGGTTCTGACCTATCTCGCGGCCGTGGAGCGCGAGGCGGCACTGGTCGCCGGGCATCTTCGCCATCCGCTCGAGGTGCGGCATATCCATTTCGGCGGCGGGACGCCGACCGTGATGCCGCCGGCGGCGTTGCGCAGGCTGATGGGCGCGCTGATCGCGCAGTTCGACATTGGCAAGGCGACGGAGCTGGCCATCGAGATCGATCCGCGTACCCTGTCGGCCGAGATGGCGGCGACGCTCGGCGAAATCGGCACCGACCGCGCCAGCCTCGGCATCCAGAGCTTCGACCGCAAGGTGCAAGTTGCGATAAACCGTATCCAGTCCTTCGAACAGACCGAGCTGGCGGTGCAGCGGCTGCGCGACGTCGGCGTGCGCGGCATCAATTTCGACCTGATCTACGGCCTGCCGCACGAGACGGTGGAAAGCTGCATCGCCACCGCCAAGGCCGCTGCGGCGCTGAAGCCGGATCGCTTCGCCGTTTTCGGCTATGCCCACATCCCGTCTTTCAAGAAGCACCAGCGGATGATCGACGAGGCCGTGCTGCCGGGAGCGGAAGAGCGTAATGCACAGGCCGAGGCGATCGCGCAGACGCTGCGCGAGGCCGGTTACGTTCAGATTGGGCTCGACCATTTCGCGCTGCCGCAGGACGGCATGGCGATCGCGGCAAGCGAAGGCCGGTTGCGGCGCAATTTCCAGGGCTATGCCGCCGAGCCCTATGACGTGCTGATCGGGCTCGGCGCGTCCTCGATCGGCACCACGTCTTCGGGCTATGTCCAGAACGAGGTGGCGCATGGGCTGTACGAGCAGCGCATTGCCGCAAACCAGTTGGCGACCGTCAAGGGCTATCGGCTGACCGCTGACGACCGTTTCCGCGCCGACCTCATCGAACGCGTCATGTGCGATTTCGCCGTCGATGTCGGAATGTCGGGAAAGCAGCGGGTCGTATCGGAGCATGACCGAGACGAGGCTCGGCACAACTTCCAGAACACCGACGACGGGATCGCGCTCGAAAACGCCGCGTTCGATGTGGCGGCGGCCGCGAACCAGAAACGCCGCCATCCCG
>JAFKJU010000081.1 GCA_017305935.1 Hyphomicrobiales bacterium
CAGCACCGTCACCTTGCCGAAGATCGCCGGCGTGGTGCGCGCCGAAAAGGACGAGAAGCGCACCTCCGCGTCCAGCCCCACATGCACGCTGTCGATGTCGATCGGCCGGATCTTGGCGTTGACGATCAGATTGTCGTCCAGCGGAATGATGTCAAGGATCGGCTCGGCCGAGCGGATGACGCCGTGGGTCGTGTGAATGCGGATATTCTGGATCATGCCGCGCACCGGTGCGCGAACGACGGTGCGCGAGAGAATATCCTTGGCGACATTCCGGCGTTCCGTCACTTCGGCCAGCTGGTCGCGAATGTCGCGCAGTTCGCCGCCGGCCCGTTCGACGAATTCCTGGCGGATCTGGACGATCTGTAGCTGCGTTTCGGAAATCGTCTGCCGCAGCTTGGCAATCTCGGCGGTGATTTCGCCGTGCTTGCCTTCGATCTCCACGAGCCCGCGCGTCATCTGTGAGAGCTGGTTCTTGCCGATGACGCCCTTTTCCTGCCCGCTCGTCAAACGCTCGATTTCGCCCTGCATCGAGGTCATCTGTTTGCTGACGGCCGCAAGCTGCTGATCCAGCCCCTTCACGGCTTCGTTGAGCTGGTCAATACGTGCGTTCAGGATAGCGGTCTGACCATCCTTTGTTCGCTTGCGATCCTGGAAGAGGGTCTGCTGAAGCTTAATTGCTGCCTGGACGGAAACGTCGTCCTTATTGTTGTTTAAATCGTCAGGCCATTTGATTTCGCTTGCGTCGACGCTTTCTGCAAGAAGGCGCGCTTCTGTCGCTTGAAGAAGCGTCATGCGTGTCTGCATGACCGTATAATTACCTTGCGCCTGGGTCGGGTCCAGCTTGACAAGGATATCACCGGCATTAACGACCTCGCCTTCCTTGGCGAGGATTTCAGAAATGATGCCGCCTTCAAGATGCTGGATTGTTTTACGGTTTGATTCGACCGACAACGTACCCGGTGCAACGACGCCGCTTGCTAGAGGTGCCGTGGCGGCCCATGTGCCAAATATACCGAACCCAAGAAATATGGTCACATAACCGGCCGTGATATAGGGAGCCGGCGAAAAATTCTTGCTCTTCTCTTTTGTCTTCTTCATCTCACGGCCTATATCAGGAAGCTCTTCTGCTCTTTAAAGCGCGCTGCGTTAACAGCCTCGGTCGGTGCGCTTCGATTGTCTGTAGCGTCGCACGCTTCTGTGCAAACCAATAGTTCAGTTTGCGCAAAGGCTTCAGCCATACCGTCTTGCGACCTCAGGCGATGCTGCGGTTCTGCCCATTTTCGATCTGCGCTGCTGCTCCCGCAGGAACAGCCGGCTTCGGCTGGAGGACGTCACGTGTCGAGCCGAAGCCCCGCATCCGGCCATCGGCTAGCACGAGCGTCTTGTCCGTCAGAGCAACGAGCGCCATCTTATGGCTGACGACGATGATCGCTTTGCCCTGTGCTTTCAATTCGGCAATGGCCTGAGCCAGCGCTTCTTCGCCCTCGCTGTCAAGGTTCGAATTCGGTTCGTCCAGGATGACGAGGGCCGGATTGCCGAACAGCGCACGCGCCAAGCCGACGCGCTGACGCTGGCCGCCCGAAAGCTGGCGGCCGCCGACACCGATCTGCGTTTCATAGCCGTCCGGAAGATTCTGGATCATCTGATGGACACGCGCCATCTTGGCGGCCTTGATAATCTCCTCGGCATCCACGCCTTCCTTGAAGCGAGCAATATTCTCGGCGATCGTGCCAGCGAAGAGTTCGACGCTCTGCGGCAGGTAACCCAGGTGATTGCCGAGCTCATCCCGGTTCCAATGCTGCAATTCTGCGCCGTCGAGGCGGATGGCACCGGCAAGAGGCTGCCAAACACCGACCAGCGACCTAACTAGGCTGGACTTGCCTGCTCCGCTCGGACCGACGACAGCCAGTGCCTCACCGGGACTGACCGCGAAGCTGACGCCCTGCAACAGCGGCGTGCGAGAACCGGGCGGACCGACGACAAGCTGCTCGGCCGTCAGATTGCCAGTCGGCGCCGGCAGGGCAGTCCGTTCGGATTCCTCGGGGACGTCGTGGAAAATCTGGTTGAGGCGCCGGTAGGCCATGCGGGCGCCGACGAATTGCTTCCATTGGCCGACGACCTGATCGACAGGAGAAAGCGCGCGGCCCATCATGATCGATGCTGCTATCATCGAACCAGGCGAAATCGCGCCTTCGATGGCAAGGTAGGCGCCGGCGCCAAGAATGATAGTCTGCAAGCTCATGCGCACAAACTTGGAGGCGGACAGCAGGCCGCCGGCACGGTCGCTGGCATTGGCCTGTTTTTCAAGCATGCTGCGATGCATGGCGTTCCAGCGGCCGCGCAGGCTGGTTTCCATGCCCAGCGCACGAATAACCTCGACGTTCTGCAGGGCTGAATTGGCGAAATGCTGTGCTGCCTGTCCGTGACCTGCCGCTTCTGCCAAGGGCTTCTTGGTCATGAATTCATTGGCGAGAGCGAGAGCGAAGACGATCAGAGCGCCACAGGTTGCAATCCAACCGACGAGGGGGTGGAACAGGAAACAGACGACGAGAAAGATCGGAAACCACGGGACATCGCAGAGCGCAATCAGGCCAGAGCCAGTGAAGAATTCACGAAGCCTGTCGATGTCGGCCAGAGCGAACTCGGAGCGCGCCTGCGGCTGCTTCAGCGTGCTGGTGACGACGCGGCTGAACAGGCCCTTGGAAATCATCTCGTCGAAGCGCATGCCGGCACGAACGAGGACGCGCGAGCGCAGCCACTCCAGAAGCCCGTAAATCATCAACATGGCCAACGCGATCAGCGTTATCATGGCCAGCGTCATCTCGCTCCGGCTGTGCAGGACGCGGTCGTAGACCTGCAGCATGTACAGCGGGCCGACGAACATCAAGGCATTGATCGCGATGCTGAATATGATCGTAGAGAAGAGAACTGAGCGATATGTCTTCAGGGCAAGCTGAAACGGATTCTCATTTTTCATTCGACAATTCTTTCAATCGCGATGCCGGAACTCAGCAGCTGCTGGAATGCCAGATCTCTCTGGCTTTCGAATAGCCTAACACATGGTCTCCAGTTTATTAAGAAACGGGAGATACACATGGACTCTTTATTTGCCTGATCGGTTAATATGCCAGTCAACTGCTAACGCCTCATAAAGGCAACGCGTTATCAGCGCAATGCCGCTGTCCCGCCGGCGGCAAAACAACACTGGTTTTGGGCTGAAATGCCGCATTGCCAAAGACTGAATCGGCTTCTTGCTTGATCATAGCATACGCTTTCTGTACAGGCTCGCGGAAAGCAATTCAGCCTTGGCCATGCTCATTAGCGATCACTCGGGCAAAGTTAAGGCAGCACGATCAGGAGTTCGATGTGGCAAAAACGGCATTGATCACGGGTATTACCGGGCAGGACGGCGCCTATCTCGCGCAACTTCTCCTGTCGAAAGGCTATGAGGTCCATGGCCTGGCGCGTCGCTCCAGCACGTCGGACGTAAATCTCAGCCGCCTGCAATGGCTGGGCATCGAAAAGGATGTCCGCATCGTCGATGGCGACCTGCTCGACCTTTCGGGCCTGGTGCGCACCGTCACCGACATCAAGCCGGACGAGTTCTACAATCTCGCGGCCCAGTCCTTCGTCGCCTCGTCCTGGCAGCAGCCGCTGCTGACCGGCCATGTGACCGGCCTTGGCGTCACCAATGCCCTCGAAGCTATCCGTCTTGCAAAGCCGGATACGCGTTTCTACCAGGCATCCTCCTCGGAAATGTACGGCCTCGTGCAGCAGCCGGTTCAGTCCGAGACGACGCCCTTCTATCCGCGCTCTCCCTATGCCGTGGCCAAGCTCTACGGGCACTGGATCACCGTCAACTACCGCGAAAGCTTCAATATTCATGCGTCGAGCGGCATCCTGTTCAACCATGAATCGCCGCTGCGCGGCATCGAATTCGTCACCCGCAAGGTCACCGACAGCGTCGCCCGCATCAAGCTTGGCCTCGCCAAGGAATTGCGGCTCGGCAATACCAGCGCCAAGCGCGACTGGGGCCATGCCAAGGATTACGTTCGCGCCATGTGGCTGATGCTGCAACAGGAGACGCCCGACGATTACGTCGTCGCCACCGGCCGCACCTCCACGGTCCGCACCATGTGCGAAATCGCCTTCTCGCATGTCGGCCTCAACATCGACGACCATCTCGTCATTGATGAAGCGCTCTTCCGTCCGGCCGAGGTGGAAATCCTGCTCGGCGATCCGACCAAGGCCAAGACCAAGCTTGGCTGGGATACCAGTGTTTCCATGGAAGACCTGATCCGCGAAATGGTCGACGCCGATCTGGCGCGTCACCGCAAGGCCTGATTCGTTCATGAACGCCCGTCGCTTCCCCTCCCCTCCCGGAATGCGAAGCGACGGAACGCATTGAGTTGGTCGCATTTCCAAACGGAAAATCGGTCTCCACTTTTCCTGGAAATGTTCTGGTCCGCAGCTTGGAAGGTTCGGCTATGTCGAAGCGTCGTCTTCTCGTTACCGGAGCGCGGGGGTTTGTCGGCAGCATCCTGACTGAGGCGGCCGATGCGGCCGGCTTCGATCCGGTCGGGTTCACCGATCCCGAGACGACACAGCCCGCCGACCTCAGAGACGCTAGGGCCGTGGAACGGGCAATCACTCATGCCCAACCGGACGCCGTCATCCATCTTGCCGCCATCGCCGCGCCGCGACAGGCAAAGAACGACCCGCATCTGGCCTGGCAGGTCAACGTCATGGGCACCCTGCATCTCGCCCAGGCGGTGCTCAGCCACGCGCCGGCAGCACGCTTCATCTTCGCAGGCAGTTCGGAAGCTTATGGTGCTGCCTTGAACCGCGATGCTGTTCCCATTCGCGAAACGGCCGCCCTGGAGCCGATGTCACCCTATGGCGCAACGAAGGCGGCGGCCGACGTCATGCTGCGGCAGATGGCGCATGACGGGCTGCGGGCCACGATCTTCCGGCCCTTCAATCATACCGGCCCAGGCCAGCAGCCGGCCTATGTCGTGCCGGCCTTTGCCCATCAGATCGCCGAGATCGAGGCCGGCCGGCAAGCGCCGGTCCTGAAGGTCGGCAATCTGGACGCCTGTCGCGACTTCCTCGATGTGCGCGATGTAGCCCGTGCCTATCTCATGGCCGCCGGCCGGGACGATCTGGAGAACGGTGAGACCTTCAATTTGTCCACCGGCACGCCGGTCCAGATCAAGGAGTTGCTGGCGATGCTGACCGGTCTCGCACGCGTTCCCGTGAGCGTGGAAACCGATCCGGACCGCTTCGCGCCCAACACTATTCCCCGGATGTCCGGTGACCCCAGCCTTGCGCGCGAACGACTTGGGTGGGTGCCGAAGATCCCGTTGGAGCGGACTTTGGCGGATATTCTCGATCGATTCCGCAGGCAAGTCGCCGTCTAGCATTTAAAATCGTCTTCCTGAAGGCTTGCGTCAATAACGCTAATGCGTCAACGTTGACGCGCGTTGATGCTGACGCATGATAAAGCGACTTAACGCTTCTGAAAGCTTTGTGACGCATCCTGATGCGACAGCGTGCAGCAAAGAGGGAGATCCATGCCGGTCATAGCCGTTGCCAATCCGAAGGGCGGAGCGGGCAAGTCGACGACGACGCTCGTCCTCGCCACCACCCTTGCCAGTCAGGGCGCCAGCGTCACCATTCTCGATTGCGATCGAAACCAGCCCATCGTCGGATGGAGGGGAGGGGGATCGAAAAACCCCGTGATCGTCGATAGCGCCGCCAATGAAGAGAGCTTCAAGGAAAAGCTCGATCTTCACCGTAGGCAACGCCAGTTTGTTTTCGTCGACCTCGAGGGAACGGCAAACCGGTTGATGTCACGCGCCCTGTTTCGCGCCCACCTCGTCATCATTCCGATCCAGGCGAGCCCGACCGATGCGGAGCTGGCGGCGAAGGCCATCCACCTGATCAAGGACGAGGGCGACTCCTTCGACAAGCTCATTCCCTATCGCGTGCTGTTCACCCGCACCTCCCCGCAAATCAAGACGAAGATCGAGAAGGCGATCATCACCCAGCTGGAAGGTGGGGACATCCCGCGCTTCACACATCACCTCAACGAGCGCGCAGCCTACAAGGCGATGTTCTACCACCAGCTCGATCTCAACGAACTGGATGCGGGCGAGGTCAACGGCCTGCCGCAGGCGCGCGAAAACGCGCTCGCCCTCACCGAAGAACTGATCAATCTCGTCATGCAGAAGGAAGCAGCGGAATGAAGGACCTGGGTTTTGGCGATCGCCTCAAGACCATCAAGCCCGATAGCGAACCCGAACCGGATGTGCCGGACCACAAGATCGACGCGGTCGCCGAGAAACACGGATTCGTCTCTCGCGAGCCCATCCAGAAAATCACACGGCGGAAAGAGGCCGAACCCTCGGCCAACCTCAATATCCGCCCGCCGGTTTCCACCTATAACCGCTTCGTCGCCTGGGCGATGGAAAACCGGCTGAGCTATCCCGAGGCCCTGAAGGAATTGATGGATCGCGCCCGCATCTGACTTAACGCATTTGCGTCAACGCACGTCAATCAACGTTCTTTATGACGCTGTAACGTTAACTTCTGCGGTGCCTCCGTTTGCATCCATCCTATCCGAATGCTGGCGGAACCTGCTAAAAACGCCTGTAAAGGCCTCGCAGGAGATTCGCCATGAAACGCACGACCCTGTCCTTCATGCCGCGCAGCGAATTCTCAAAACTGTCGCTGCATGACAAGAACGCCTACCTGCAGCAGATGACGCAGGCCTATATGGAGGCGAAGAAGCAGGATTACGTGCCGCTTACCAAGGATGCGCTCAGCCGCCTGCGCCGCTTCTATCTGCGGCGCAGCTTTGCCGATCTCAAGCTCGAACAGGTCGAGGACGACCTGATGCGCGATGCACTGGCGAGGCTCGGCGAGGCGATCCACGGCAAGGAGTTGAAGCGGGTGATCGAAAGCGAGATCCCGCCGAGTGCCGCACCGCTGAAGCGCGCGCCGCCGATCGACGACGACCAGTTGATGTTCTTTGTGCCGAGCGTCCACGACGCCCCCCTGAAGGACGAAATCAACCTGATGGACGTGGCACCCTTCTCGCTCAGCAAGACCAAGCGCGACGGCATTATCCGCTACGAGCTCGGCGACAGCATCATCACCGTCGAGGGCGGCGCCGAGGTCGGCATCGCCAATGCCTATGATTACGACATCTTCCTCAACATGGTGTCCTACCTGGCCGAGGAAACCCGCCGATATGTCGCCAGCGAGAAAAAACACCTGCGTCCCAGCCTGCCGGGCCGCATCTATCGGCCGACGGCCGCGCAGATCCTGAAATTCTGCCGGCGCGGGCAGGGCGGCAAGCAATATCTCGAACTCGAACGCGCCCTCGATCGTCTGCAGGCAACCCGCATCAAGATCGTCAATCTCGGTGACGGCAAGCGCCGGGACGCCGAAAGCTTTCCCTTCATCGGCCGCTACAAGGTCGTCAGCCGCACGGCCCAGGACAATATTGACCAGGTGGAGATCGAAATCCCGAACTGGGTCTATGACGGCGTCGTCCAGCCCTTCGGCAAGCCGAGCATATTGACGCTCAATCCCGACTACTTCCTTATCACCAAGCCGATCGCCCGCTTCATCTACCGTCTTGCCCGCAAGGCGGCCGGCCAGACGGAAGCCTTCTACAAGATGCAGGATCTGCATTACCGCAGCGGCTCGCAGCTCCCCTTGCGGAAATTCCGCCAGACCGTCGAGGAAGTGGTGAAAAGCACGGTCGCCGACCCGCTTCCGGATTACGATCTGGAACTGCGCGAAGGGCGCGAAGGAACCGTCCTTTACATGCGCAAGCGGCTTGTCCCGACATCGACTGAGCAGATCGCTCTTGAGCTCTGACAAAAACCGCGTGTTTCAGTCCGCCCTGTTTGTCAAAAGATCCGTATTTCGATCCGGCATTTCTGACAAAATTCTCCCCGGGCCAAGCCCCTGAAAAGAATCACGATTCCTTCCCTGCTGGAGAATCGGGAATCGGTTTTGTCCTTCGGGATCCGATACAGACGATCTGAGCCGACAAAAATAATCGTACATCAGTGCCACTGGATTCGTACATCATTCTGTCAGAACCGTACATCAATCCGTCAAATTCGTACATCAGTGCCACAAGGGTGGTTTAAGTGCATGATTCAGTAAATGAATCTCCAGCCTAAAACTAAGACAAAAACTACAAAAACTAGATTCAAAAACTTCAGGCATGACAAAAATTTTTCCTGTTGAATTTTTCGGAAAAATTGGCAATAACCAATGCATCCATCGAAGATATATTGAGGAATTACCTCTGATATCCTCTAGATCAGATGGAAACTCCCAAATTTTGGCGAATCACTATATTTCAGCTCGTCGAAATAATGAGAAACGAAGACCGCTGCGATCATTGTCAAAAATCCTGTACAACGATCCGTGTCGGTATGACAAAAATCTCGTATTTCATTCCGATATTTTTTGACAAAAATGCGGGCTGTAATGGGAATACCGATCAGGCTTTCCACCGTTTTCCCCTTTCTTTCATATGAAACCGATATCTTCATCAGGGAATGATGATAGGACGTTTCCATCCCGTCATCATCTGGATGGAAACTCATGACCTCTTCCTCTTCTCCGGAAAAACCCATGCCAACGGGTCGCGGCATCCGCAAAGGCCGCAGGGAACAGGTGACGATCACCATTGCCCCCGACATTCTCGATCGCGTCGATGAAAGAGCGGCCCGCATGGGGCTCAGCCGCGCCGCCTGGATCAATACCTGCATTTTCCAGGGCCTCGAAGCGGGCTTTACCGGCATCAAGGGAGAGCGGAATGACTGATCGGGCAAAAACGGTGTCCGGC
>JAFKJU010000025.1 GCA_017305935.1 Hyphomicrobiales bacterium
AAGGCGAAGATGGAAATCCTGGTGGGCGGCTTCGAATTCCTCGTAGGCCGCTTCCGGCATGCCCTGCTCCAGGGCCGGCGCCCGCGACAGGGCCCGGTGTGCCAGCAGGACGTCCTTCTGCCATTCGTCGTCGCCGGTCCTGATGGATTCCCGCAGAAGCTGGGATTCGATGACCAGCCGCGCATTCTGGATGTCCTGGAGTTCGGCATAGCTGGCGCCCGAAACCCGGTAACCGCGATTGCGCGCCGAGGTCACGAGATTCTCGCCCTCGAGCCGTGAAAGCGAATCCCGCAACGGCGTCCAGCCGAAGCCGTAACGTGCTTCAAGCGCGGAAACGGTCAGCGGCTCCCCCGGCAGGAGCACTCCCGCCAGAATGTCGCGCTTCAACGCCTCATAAGCCTGATCTGTCTTGGACATCTTCCCACTGCCTTCCCTGGCCGGCCGCCGACGATCGGCGCGGACGGCTGAGAATCGCACGTTATCATCATATATAGCCGGCGATAAAGTAACAGGATTATATTTTATATTGACAGATAGCGCATGATTATATTTTCTTGTGGAGCGCTCGCAGGGGAAAGCCTGAGCGCCGGCGGCATGTGCCGAAGGACGAGCATAAGAAACTCAACAGCGGGAACTCGACATGACATCAATTCTCAGGGCGCTTTTGCTGGGATCCGCCGTCGCGGCGGCTGCACCGGCCATGGCCGAAAACCTCAAGATCGGCATTCTTTTCGGCTTCACCGGGCCGATCGAGTCACTCACGCCGCCGATGGCGGACGGTGCCGAGCTGGCGATGAAGGAGGTGTCCGACAGCCATCTCCTGCGCGGCGGCGACACCGTCACGGCGGTGCGCGGCGACAGCACCTGCACCGATGCGTCGGCGGCAACGGCCGCCGCGGAACGGCTGGTGACGGTCGACAAGATCGTGGCGCTTGTCGGGGCCGACTGCTCGGGCGTCACCACCGCCGTGCTGAACAATGTGGCGGTCCCGAACAATCTTCTGATGATTTCGCCGTCCGCGACATCTCCGGCGCTTGCGGCCGACACCGACAGGGGCCTGTTCTTCCGGACCGCGCCTTCGGATGCGCGCCAGGGCGAACTGCTGTCCAAGGTGCTGATCGATCGCGGCATCAAGACCGCGGCCGTGACCTATACCAACAACGACTACGGCAAGGGCTTCGCCGATTCTTTCGTCGCCGCCTACAAGGCGGCGGGCGGCAAGGCGACGCTGGTTATCCCGCATGAGGACGGCAAGGCGGACTACTCCGCGGAGGTCTCGGCGTTGTCGGTTGCCGGCGGCGAAACGCTGGTGGTTCTGGGCTATGCCGACCAGGGCGGCCACGGCATCATCAAGGCGTCGCTCGACAGCGGCGCATTCGACAGCTTCGCCGTCGGTGACGGCATGCATTCCGAAAAGCTGACCGCCGATTTCGGCCCCGGCCTGAAGATCTTCGGCACCGTGCCATGGACGGTGGGCGACGGCGCCACGAAGTTCGCGGCCTTGGCCAAAGCCGCCGGAAAGAAAGCCGACAGCTCCTTCGTGCGCGAATCCTATGACGCGGCGGCGCTGATCCTGCTGGCCATCCAGAAGGCCGGCGACCCGGCCAAGGCGGCACAGCACGTCATGGACGTCGCCAATGGTCCCGGCGAGAAGATCTATCCCGGCGAACTGGCCAAGGCGCTCAAGATTCTCAAGGACGGCGGCAACGTCGATTATGTCGGCGCCTCCGACGTGCAGATGATCGGCACCGGCGAAAGCGCCGGCAGCTACCGCGAATTCGAAAACAAGGGCGGCAAGTTCGAAACCGTGCGCATGCTGACGGCCGAATAAGGCCGGGGGGCGGGCCGCGCCCGTGCGGACCCGCGCCCTTTTGGGGGGAAACCAGTCATGGGGAAAAACGAGACGCCGCCGGACTTGCTGGCGGTCGAGGACCTCTGCATTGCCTTCGGCGGCCTGAAGGCTGTCGATCGGATGTCGATGACCATCGCCAAAGGCAGAATCGCCGGGCTGATCGGTCCGAACGGGGCGGGAAAATCCACGCTCTTCAATCTGATCGCCGGATATCATCGCCCCGATTCCGGGCGAGTCCTGCTGGACGGCGACGACATCACGGGCAAGCCGCCCCATATCCTGTTCGGCAGGGGGGTGCTGCGTACGTTCCAGATCGCGCGCGAGTTTTCGACGCTTAGCGTGCGGGAAAACCTGATGATGGTGCCGGCGGGCCAGGCCGGAGAAACCTTTCTCGGGGCCTGGCTGCGTCCGGCCAGGGTGCGCGCGCAAGAGCGCGCCTTGCGGGAGAAAGCCGACGAGATCCTCGAATTTCTGGAGATAACCCATGTCGCCGACCTGCCGGCGGGCAGCCTTTCCGGCGGGCAGAAAAAGCTTCTGGAACTCGGCCGCACGATGATGGCGGAGCCGAAGATCGTCTTTCTCGACGAGGTCGGCGCCGGCGTGAACCGGACGCTGCTCTACAACATCGCGACGGCGATCCGCCGCCTCAATCGCGAGCGCGGCTACACCTTCTGTCTTGTCGAGCACGACATGCAGTTCATCGCCGAACTTTGCGACGACGTGACCTGCATGGCCGAGGGCCGGGCGCTGGCCCGCGGCTCGGTCGCGGACATCCTGTCAAACGAGCGGGTGATCGAAGCCTATCTTGGACGCGGGCGCGCCGCGAAAGGCACAGGTGCGGCATGAGCTATCTGAAGGCGGAGGCGCTCGTGGGCGGCTATGGCGGCGCGATGATCCTCAACAGCTGCACCATCGCGGTGGACCGTGGGCGGATCGCGGTCATCGTCGGTCCGAACGGGGCGGGAAAGTCCACCGCAATGAAGGCGATACTGGGGCTGCTCCGGCTGACATCGGGCCGGGTCTTGCTGGACGGGCGCGACATCACGGCCCTGCCGACCCAGGCGCGCATCAGCGCCGGCATGGCCTTCGTGCCGCAGACGGACAATGTCTTTCCCTCCCTCAGCGTGTTCGAAAACCTTCAGATGGGAGCGCTGCTGCGCAGGGATCCGATCGGGGAGACGCTGGAGGAGATATTTGCCCTCTTCCCGATCCTCGCCGAGAAAAGACACCAGCTCGCCGGCCAGCTTTCCGGCGGCCAGCGCCAGCAGCTTGCCGTCGGGCGGGCCCTCATGACGCGTCCTTCCGTCCTCCTGCTCGACGAACCCACGGCCGGGGTGAGCCCGAACGTGATGGACGAGCTTTTCGACAGGATCACCCGCATCGCCGCCCAGGGCCTTGCCGTTGTGATGGTGGAGCAGAACGCGGCTGGTGCCCTGGAAATCGCCGATACGGGTTTCGTGCTGGTGCAGGGCGCGAACCGCTTTACCGGGGCCGGGCGGGATCTGCTGAACGATCCCGACATCCGCCGCAGCTTTCTGGGTGGACGCAAATGACCGACCTTCTGAACGGCCTGATCCACCTGACGAGCATGCTTGTGCTTCCCGGTCTCGCCTATGGCAGCCAGCTTGCGTTCGGCGCGCTCGGCGTGACCCTGATTTTCGGCGTGTTGCGATTTTCGAATTTCGCGCATGCCGAGGGCATGTCGCTCGGCACGGCGGTCTGCATCCTCCTCACCCTGTGGCTGCAGGGCAAAGGCATCGCGCTCGGTCCCTTGCCGACGGCGCTGATCGGCATGTGTCTGGCCGTTCCGGTCATGGCGCTGGTCTTCATCGGCACCGATCGGGCCCTCTACCAACACTTTCGCCGCATCAATGCCCGGCCTGAAGTGTTCATGATCGTCTCGGCCGGCGTCATGCTGATCATGAACGGCGCGATCCGTCTGATCGTCGGTCCGGACGGGCGCGAATTCGAGGATGGCGAACGCTTTATCGTCACGGCCGGGGGATTTCGCGCCTGGTCGGGGCTCGCCGAGCCTCTGGTCCTGAAAACGTCGCAGGCGATGACCATCGGGCTGGCGCTGGCGGTCGGGTTCGCGTTGTTCCTGTTTTTGAACAGGACGCGGTCGGGACGGTCGATGCGCGCCTATGCCGACAATCGCAACCTCGCCCTGCTGTCGGGGGTCGATCCCGACCGCATCGTACGGCTGACCTGGGTTCTCGTCGCCGTGCTCTCGGTCACCGGCGGCGTGCTGTTCGGCCTGGACAAGGGCTATCGCCCCTTCGTCTATCAGCAGCTTCTGCTGCCGATGTTCGCCGCCGCCGTCGTGGGCGGACTCGGCAGTCCCCTCGGCGCCATCGCCGGCTCGATGATCGTCGCCTTCTCGGAACTGGCGCTCACCTTCGCCTGGAAGAAGGCGCTCGGCTATCTGCTGCCGGCGGCATGGGCGCCCGAGGGATTGATGCAGTTTCTCTCGACGGACTACAAGTTCGCCATCTCCTTCCTGATCCTCGTCGTCGTCCTGCTCGTCCGGCCTGCGGGACTGTTTGGAAAGCCCGTGAAATGAACCGCCGCACGACGCTTCTCTACGCCGCCATGGCGGCGGTGCTCCTGTCGGTCGCCCTGCTGCAAAGCTGGCAACTGGCGCTGACCATCGTCAACCTCTGCCTGATCTCCGCGGTGATGGCGCTGGGCGTCAACGTGCAATGGGGCGTCGCCGGCATGTTCAATGTCGGCACGATGGGCTCGGCCGCCATCGGCGGGCTGGCGGTGGTGCTGGTTTCGGCGCCGCCGGTGCGCGCCGCATGGGCGGCCGGGGGCGCGGGCCTGCTCGCAAGCGCCGCGATCCTGGTTCTGACGGCCGGCGTCGCCCTGGCGTTCTGGCGATGGTTCGGTTCCCGGCCGCTGCTGCGCGGCGGCGCGGTGGCGGCGGTCCTGTTTTCCGGCTTCCTGCTGGCGCAGCAATGGTTCCTGCCCGCGACGGCGGCGATCGAGGCGGTGGATGCGGCAAGCGCCGGCTATCTCGGCGGCCTCGGCCTGCCGGTGGCGCTGTCCTGGCTGATCGGCGGGGTATTCGCCGGGCTGCTCGCATGGCCGGTCGGCCGGCTGACCGCCGGGCTGCGCTCCGATTATCTTGCCGTGGCGACCTTCGGCATTTCCGAGATCGTTCTGGCGGTCGTGCGCAACGAGGAGTGGCTGGCGCGCGGCGTGAAGAACGTGACCGGCCTGCCGCGTCCGGTGCCCTATGAAAGCGATCTTCAGAGCGCCGACGGGGTCCAGACCCTCGCCCTGTGGCTGGGATTGCCGCTGCGCGACCTGGCGTCGATCCTGGTGAAACTGGCTTACACGGCGTGGTTCCTCGCCGTCCTCGGGATCATTTTCTGGCTCCTGGAACGCCTCGGCCGCGCGCCGTGGGGCCGAATGATGCGCGCCATCCGCGACAATGAAGAGGCCGCCCGCGCAATGGGCAAGGATGTCGCCCGCCGTCATCTTCAGGCCTTCGTGCTCGGTTCGGCGATCGTCGGCATCGGCGGCGCCATGCTGGTCACGCTGGACGGCCAGTTCACCGCCGGGGCCTATCAGCCGCTCCGCTATACGTTCCTGATCTGGGTGATGGTGATCATCGGCGGCGCCGGCAACCATCGGGGTGCGGTCTATGGCGCGTTCCTGATCTGGTTCGTATGGGTTCAGGCGGAAACGGCGGGCCTGTGGCTCGCCAGCGCCGCAACGGCCCTCCTTGCCCCCGGCAACCCCCTTCGCGCAGCGTTCGAACAAAGCCCGGCCCAGCTTCGCTACGTGGTGATGGGGCTTATCCTGGTCTTCGTGATGCGTTTCGCGCCGCGTGGACTGATCCCTGAAGCAACTCCGGAGCACCAGAAATGACAGCCATCGATCTTCTCACCCCTTTCGATCTGAAGGGCCGCATCGCCCTCGTCACCGGCGGCACCGGGGGAATCGGCCGCGCCTGCGTCGAGCGCTTGCAGGCCTATGGCGCGACCGTCGCGCTGACCTGCGTCGCCGGCGTCGAGGATCCCGCCACCGTCCTGGCGGCATTCGAAGGGCTGGGCGGCCTGACCGCCCATGCGCTCGACCTGCGCGATATCGCTTCGATCCGGCGCTGCATCGCCTCGGTGCTCGATGCGCATGGTCGCCAACTGGTCCGGCGACGCCGACGAGCAGGACAGCCTGATGCTGGCGATCAATGCGGACGGCACGCTGAAAATGTGCCGGGAATTCCTGAGCGCCCCCGGCGGGCCCGACCGCAAGCTGATCAACATCAGCTCGGTCGGCGGCGGCATCACGGCCTTTCCCGGCTTTCGCCTGTCGGACGGGATGAGCAAGGCGGCGGTCGCCTTCCTGACGCGCCAGCTTGCCGCCGAGACCGTGCATCGGGACGTGGATGTGTTCGCCGTCTGCCCGGGCGCCACGGATACGCCGATGTTCCAGGCCAGCACGCTGTCGAAACTCACGCCGGGAGAACGCGCGGCCTTCCTTGCCCGCCTGCCGAAAGGGCGGCTGATCGCACCAAAGGAGATCGCCGCCATCGTGCATTTCCTCGCAAGCCCGCCCGCCCGCGTCCTGCACGGCGCGGTCCTCGACGCCTCCATGGGCCTCGGCGTGCGCCCCGGCCTGATGTCCGAGCATGGCGACCATTGAGCGCGGTGGGATGCGCGCGGTTTGATCGCTGACGCTCCAGACATTTCCATTACCGGTCGCCTTCTGCCAGATTTCGACGGCTTGCGTCGCTCCCTGGCAAAGCCCGGATCCGTCGGCCCAAAGCAGCGCGCCAGCCGGCGCGCCGCTCTCCTTCCTTCTACAGCGCGGCCTTGATTTTCCCGGCCGCCTCTGGAGATACCCATTTTTCCCAGATCGCCGCGTTTTCCTTCAGAAAATGCCTGGCGCCCTCCTTGCCGGTGGCCTGATTGTCCGTCATCCAGGCCATCAGTTTCCCGACGGTGTCGTTCGACCAGCCGCGCGTGTTCAGATAGTCGAGCACCGCCGGATCGGCGGTTTCGGAAAACTTGATGGAGATCAGCGTGACGACGTGGTCGACCGGCCATGCGCTCGGCTTCGGATCCGGGCATTCGGGGACCGTGATGCATTTCCAGGCGGCGGCGTCGAAAGGCACGCCCCAGTCGAGCTTGACCATCTCGTATTTTCCAAGAAGAGCCGTCGGCGACCAGTAGAAGCCGAGCCACCCTTTCTTCTGCTCGTAGGCTTTGGCGATGGCGCCATCGAGTCCGGCGGCGGAGCCGGGGTCGACGAGGGTGAAGCCGGCCTTCTCGGCATCGTATGCCTTGTAGAACTGCGCTGTGATTCCGGCCGCGCCCCACCCTTGCGGGCCGGTATAGACCGCGCCCCTGGCGGGATCCTCCGGGTCGGGAAAGAGGTCGGGATGCTGCAAGGCATCCCGGATCGTTTTGATATCCGGATGGGCGTCGGCTATGTATTTCGGGATCCACCAGCCGTTGATGCCGCCATCGGGCAAGGCCGTCGCGGCAATGACGATCTTCCTCTGGTCCACGCCCTTTTTGACGATATCGGGAAGAGCGTCGATCCAGGCTTCCGGCGCGATGTCGGGCTGCCCTTTTTCCGCCATGGCGGTAATTGTCGGAACCGTATCGCCGGTGGTCATTTCGACCTCGCAGCCATAACCCTCGGTGAGGATCATCTCGTCGACGCTGGAAAGGACCTCGGCGCTCTGCCAGTTCATGGTCGCGATGGTGACCGTTCCGCATTCTGCCGCCTGCCCTGCGGCGGCGCCAGCAAGGAGGCCGAATGCGAGACAGGTGGACGCAAGCAAGCTTTTCATTTCCGTTCCCTTTTGGCGGCTCCGTTGAACGATGCTGGATGGCCGCACGGTCCAGCGTCGCCTCGTCGTCAACCGGCCCCCGCGCCGACGAAGGGTGCGGTGGCTGCATGTCATTGGGCTGGGGCGCGGGTCCTTGCCGGTGTCTTCGGCCAGGTCAGTCCAGCATCGCTTCCTCGAAGGGGAACCGGGAGAGCAGTTCGATGCCCGTATCGGTGATCAAGACCTGCTGCTCGAGCTTCACGCCCTGCGTGCCGCCTTCCTCGCCGATATAGCTTTCCACGCAGAGCGTCATGCCGGGCTCGACGATGCCGTCGTAACCGGCATCGGGAAAATCGCCATGGTGATAGAGGTAGGGATATTCGCCCGTCATCCCGCAGCCATGGGCCGATAGATAGTAGCGGTTGGCGTAGTATCTTTCCGGGATGTTCCATGCCCGGTCGGCATAGTCGCGGAAGCTCATTCCCGGTTTCAGGATGTCCATGTTGTAATGGACCTGCTCCTGCGCGACCTTGTAGAGTTGTTTCTGATCGCGGGTGGGACGACCCGGGCCGGAATGGAAGGTCCGCGAGAAGTCCGAATAATATCCATGGCAGCCGACGACATCGGTATCGAGCGCGATGAGTTCGTTTTCGCCGATGACGTAGCCGGCGGTTTCCTGGAACCATGGGTTCGTCCGCTGCCCGGCGCTGAGCAGGCGCGTTTCGCAATAGTCGCCATTCTGCTCGATGATCGACTGATGCAGCACCGACCAGAGCTGGTTCTCGGTCAGGCCGGGGCGGATGGCCTCGCGCAGCTTGCCGACACCGGTTTCGGTTGCCCGCAGCGATGCATTGATACATTTCATTTCCTCGGCCGACTTGATGGCCCTTGCCATCTCCACCGGTTTCTGGGCGTCGACGATCCTGAAACCAAGCGCCTTCAGAGCGATGGCGACACCCGCGTTGAGCCGTTCGAGGCCAAGGGTCGCGCCCTTGCCTGCAAGTTCGGTGACGAGATCGCCCATCTCGATCGCCCATGCCTGTTCCCGGTCACCGATGTCGGGGCCGGCTGCGACGAAGCTGGCGGTCTTTGCGGGGCGAACCTCGTCGACCGTTTCGTATCCTTCACCCAGGTGAAGACAGCCGGTGAACTCGAAAAGGATCGAGCGGTTCGCGGTGAGCAGCAGGTAGCGCGACGGCGCATTGCGCATGCTGAACACCTGCATGTTGCGCGTGCCGGTGGCATAGCGGATGTTGACAGGATCGCAGAGGATGACGGCATCGACGCCGTATTCCGCCATCTTCTGGCGAACCCGGCCCAGGCGATAGAGCCGGACCGCCCGCAGATCGATACCCTCGCTCTCCGGCGCCCGATCCAGAAGTGCGATGTTGGAGAGGTCGCTCCTCTCGGCATGCCAGTCGAAATTCGCCATGATTGCCCCTGTGGATTTTGCTGCGACAAGAAAATAAGTTCATGGCGATGACAGTAAAGCCCGGAAAATTTCGCTCGAATGGATAACCAGGGGTTATGAAAAGATATCGCACCCGATTGCCGCCGCTCGACACGCTCGTCTTCTTCGAATGCGCATTCCGCCTGAGGAACTTCACGAAGGCGGCCGATGAACTCCTTGTCAGCCAGGCGGCCGTGAGCAAGCGCATTCGCCAATTGGAGGACTGGCTCGAGACGCCGTTGTTCAGCCGCGATCGGCAGCGCCTGGCGCCGACGGAGACCGGTGCGAAGCTTGGGGAGCGGGTGAACAGCGCGCTGGATTTCATTGACCAGACGCTCGGCAATCTGCGCATGCCGCATGATCCCGTCGTGCGGATCGCGTCGATGTCGGCAATCGGCATGTTCTGGCTGCAGCCACGCCTTCGCGCCTTCGCCTTTGGCGATGACGCGTGCCCCTACAGCCTGACGCTCGCCGACACCTCGCGCGATGTCTTGACCGACGATTTCGATCTGGTGGTGACCTATGGCGATGGCGACATCCCCGGCTGGACGACCCATCGCCTGTTCGATGAGGAGCTCGTGCCCGTTGCCAGCCCGGCGGTTGCCGACGCGCTCCTGACCGGCGCGCACGACGGGCGGTATGCCCGGCTGGATTACCGCCGGGTCTCCCCGAACTGGGTCAACTGGCCTGTCTGGAGCCAGTCCCGACAATCGTCCCTCCTTGAGGAACTGCCGCGGAAGATCTGCGCCAGCTATTCGCAATCGATCGGGCTGGCGTTGGAAGGCAAAGGGGTGGCGCTGGGCACGTTGCCGATGCTGGCGGACGAGATCGCTTCGGGCCGGCTGGTGCCGCTGCCCGTCGAGGGTGTACGGACAGGGCGCGCCTACTGGCTGGCGCGCCTCGACACGGCGCCCTCGCACCGGGGCGTGACCGACGCGTGGAATGCGCTTACCGGATGAGGAAGGGGCATGCGACCTGGCCATCGTCACCGCGCTGCGGCAACGCACAGGCCGGCGTTCGCGTTCATGCTTCCGGCGACGGCGTGCACGGAAGCGACCGGTCGTCTCCTCCTGCCGGGGGAAACCGAAGGCCTCCTGCCCCGTGCTGGAAATCCTGCCCCTTCGGCTGCTGATGGTTCCCATAGGCCAGGCGCGCGCCCATGCGACGCCTCGGCGAAAACCGCGGCCGCATGATGTTTCCGCGTCACGCCGGGATCGGCCGCGACAACATCGATATGTCGCAATCGTCAAACAGATTTCGGCGAATATCGCCCGCCGCAATGCCGAAAATCCAGCCGCCAGGAGGAACCGCAATGACCGATGAAGGGGTGTCGACCTACCCCCGGGGGATACCTGCGCGCTGGACGTCGAGCGCCAAAAGCGGCGTCGGCACCGCTCTTTCGCCGGCAAGCCGTGTCTGGTTCACCGTCAGCCACGGCATTCTCAACGAAATCTATTACCCACGGGTGGACCGCGCCTGCACGCGCGATCTCGGGCTGGTCGTCACAGGTCCGGGAGACTACTTCTCCGAGGAGAAGCGCCACACACGGCATCTGATAGAACCCGTCAAAAGCGGCGTTCCGGCCTACCGCCTGACCAACACCGCGGCGGACGGCGCATACCGGATCGAAAAGCGCATCCTGACCGATCCGTCGCGCCCCTCCGTGCTGCAGGACATCGTCTTCACGCCTCTCAAAGGCCAGCCTTGCGACTATCGTGTCTATGCGTTGCTCTCCCCGCATCTTTTCAACTGCGGCATGGGCAACACGGCCTGGATCGGCGACTACAAGGGATGGCAGATGCTGTTTGCGACCGGCCGCGACGGGGTTTCGCTGGCGCTCGCCTCGTCCCTGCCCTGGCTGTCCTCGTCGGCCGGCTATGTCGGGGTGTGCGACGGCTGGCGGCAGCTTCTGCATCGCGGCGCGCTCGAGCCCGGCAAGCTGCGCGCCGATGACGGCAATGTTTCGCTCACGGGCCAGATCGGCTTCTCGCCGGAAAGCAACCGGGCGTTACTTTCGCTTGGGCTCGCCGGCGGGCCGGATGAGGCAGGCTACAACGCGCTCGCCAGTTTGATGGCCGGCTTCGACGCCGCGGCCAAGCCCTATGTATCCGGCTGGCGGACCTGGCAAAGCGGCTTGCAGCCGCTCGACCGGATCGCCGCAAGCGGGCGGAACATCTATCGCATCAGCACCGCCGTTCTCGCCGCCCACCGCTCCGCCGCCTTTCCCGGGCCGGTCGTCGCCAGCCTGTCCGTCCCCTGGGGGTTCGACAAGGGAGACGACGATCTCGGCGGATATCACCTCGTCTGGCCGCGCGACCTCGTCGAAACGGCGGGCGGCTTCCTGGCGGCGGGGGCCGGCCAGGAAGCGCTCGAAATCCTCGCCTATCTGCGCGCCATCCAGGAGAGCGACGGACACTGGCCGCAAAACGCCTGGCTGGATGGCATGGCCTACTGGAGCGGTATCCAGATGGACGAATGCGGTTTTCCGATCCTGCTTGCCGATGCCCTGCGCCGCAACGGAGCGCTGCCGCACAATCTCCTCCCCGCCTTCCTGCCGATGATCGAGCGGGCGGCGGCCTACCTTGTCGGCAACGGTCCCGTCACCGGCGAGGACCGGTGGGAGGAGGATGCGGGATATTCGCCCTTCACGCTGGCGGTCGAGGTCGCGGCGCTGCTGGCGGCCGCCGATTTCCTCGAGGATTGCGGCAAATCCGCCATGGCGGTCTATCTGCGAGAGACCGCCGATGCCTGGAACGACCAGATCGAGCGCTGGACCTATGTGACGGGCACGGGTACCGCGACCGCCCTCGGCATCGACGGCTATTATGTGCGTATCGCACCGCCGGATATCGCCGACGCCTCGTCCGCTTCGCTTGGATATGTGCCGATCAAGAACCGGCCGCCCGGCGACACGGACAGGGCAGCCGAGCTGATCGTCAGCCCCGATGCGCTGGCGCTGGTCCGCTTCGGCCTTCGGGCGGCGGACGATCCGCGCATCGTCAACACGGTCAGGGCCATCGACGCGCATCTGTGCTGCGAGCTGCCGCAAGGCCCGGTCTGGTATCGCTATACCGACGACGGCTACGGAGAGCATGAAGACGGCGCGCCCTTCGACGGCACCGGAAAAGGCCGCCCCTGGCCGCTGCTGGTCGGCGAGCGCGCCCATTACGAGCTGGCGGCGGGGCGCAGGCAAAGCGCCGAAAACCTGCTTGCCACGTTCGAGGCCTGCGCGGGGCACGGCGGGCTCCTGCCCGAGCAGGTCTGGGACGGCGACGACCTGGCGGACCGCGAACTGCTGCGCGGCGGCCCGACGGGCAGCGCCATGCCGCTTGTCTGGGCGCATGCGGAATATATCAAGCTCCTGCGCTCGCTGCGCGACGGCGTCGTTTTCGATATGCCGCCGCAAGGCCCGAAGCGCTACATCGTCGACAAGACCGTTTCGACGCTGCGGGCCTGGCGCTTCAACAACAAGATCCGCTCCCTGCCGGCGGGAAAGGTGCTGCGGCTGGAGCTGCCGGCCCCGGCCATGGTGCATTGGAGCACCGACGGCTGGGCGACCAGCCGTGACGATTTCACCCGGGCCAACGACTTTTCCGTGCATCTGCTCGACCTGCCGATTGCGAAGCTGGAGCGCGGGCAGACCATCGTCTTCACCTTCTTCTGGCCAGACGGCGGCAATTGGGAAAATATCGACTTTTCGGTCGCGGTCGGCGCGCCGGACATGGCTTGAAGAATGCCAGCTTTATCGAAAGGACATGCTATGCAGATCGGAATGATGGGACTGGGCAGGATGGGCGCGAACATGGTGCGACGCCTGTTGCGGGGCGGCCATGACTGCGTCGTCTACGATATCAACCCCGCCAGCGTCGCGGCCCTGGTCGCCGAGGGCGCCACCGGCGCCGCCTCGTTGGAGGAATTCGTCGCCAAGCTCGAAAAGCCGGCCTGCGCCTGGCTGATGCTGCCGGCGGCGATCACCGGCGCCAATGTCGACAAGCTCGCCGCCTTGATGTCGCCCGGCGACATGATCATCGACGGCGGCAATTCCCACTACCACGACGACGTCGACAAGGCCGAACAGCTCCGCGCCAGGGGTATCGATTATGTCGATGTCGGCACGAGCGGCGGCGTCTGGGGGCTGGAGCGCGGCTATTGCCTGATGATCGGCGGTCCGGACAAGGCGGTGCGCCATCTCGATCCGGTGTTTGCGACCCTCGCGCCCGGCAATGCCGCGACGGCGCCAGCCGCCGGCGAAGGCATGCGCACGGCGCATCTGGGTTATCTCCATTGCGGCCCGAGCGGCTCCGGCCATTTCGTCAAGATGGTCCATAACGGCATCGAATACGGCATGATGGCAGCCTATGCCGAAGGCATGAGCATCCTGAAGGCCGCCAATGCGGGCAACAGGCCGCGTGACGCGGATGCGGAAACCAGCCCGCTGCCAACCCCGCAATATTACAGGTTCGACATCGACCTGGCGGCGGTATCGGAAGTCTGGCGGCACGGCAGCGTCATCAGTTCCTGGCTTCTCGACCTGACGGCGGATGCCCTGAAGCAGGATCCGGCGCTTTCGGCCTATGGCGGGCGCGTTTCCGATTCCGGCGAAGGGCGCTGGACGCTGAAGGCGGCGATCGATACCGGTACGCCCGCGCCCGTCCTGTCCTCGGCGCTGTTCCAGCGCTTCAATTCGCAGGGCGAATCCCTCTACGCCGACAAGCTCCTGTCGGCCATGCGCTTTGCCTTCGGCGGCCATCATGAAAAGCCCGGGGGCGACGCCTGATCGAGATCGAAGACCGCCTTGAAACGAGGAACGCCATCATGACCGAAACGAGATCCGACACGCTGGTGCTGTTCGGCGCCACCGGCGACCTTGCCCACAAGAAGATATTTCCGGCGCTCTACGCGCTGGTGGCGCGGGGATTGCTGAACGAACCCGTCATCGGTGTCGCGCTCGACGACTGGGACGTCGCCGCGTTGCAGGCCCGCGCCCGGGACGGCGTCACCCGGGCGCTCGGCGCCGTCGACGAGGAGGTGTTTGCAAAGCTGGCCGGGCTGCTGCGCTATGTCAGCGGCGATTATCGCAACCAGTCCACCTTCGATGCGTTGAAGGAGGCGATAGGACCGGGCCGGCACCCGCTCTATTATCTCGCCGTTCCGCCCAGCATGTTCGAGCCCGTGGTCCAGGGGCTGGAGCAGTCGGGCGGGGCTGCGGGGGCGCGGCTGATGGTGGAAAAGCCCTTCGGCCGCGACCTGCAGTCGGCCCGCTGGCTCAACCGCGTGCTGCATATCGTGTTCGAAGAAAAGGCGATCTTCCGCATCGATCACTATCTCGGCAAGGAAGCGATCCAGAACCTGCTCTACTTCCGGTTCGCGAATTCGTTCCTGGAGCCGATCTGGAACCGCGATCACGTCGAGAGCGTGCAGATCACCATGGCGGAGGATTTCGGCGTCGCGGGACGCGGGCGGTTCTACGACGAGGTCGGCTGCATTCGCGACGTCATCCAGAACCACCTGCTGAACGTCCTGCTGCTTCTCGCCATGGAGCCGCCATCCGGACGCTCTGCGGACGATCTGATCGACGAGAAGGTGCAGGTGCTGAGAGCGATCCGGACCTTGACCAGGGACGACGTGGTGCGCGGCCAGTTCGACGGTTATCTCCAGGAGCCGGGTGTGCGGCCGGGTTCGCCGGTGGAGACTTTCGCCGCCGTCCGCTTCTTCGTCGATACATGGCGCTGGAAGGGGGTGCCCTTTTTCGTTCGCGCCGGCAAGAACCTGCCGGTCCACCTGACCGAAGTCGTCGTTCGCCTGAAGCCGCCGCCGCTCGACGTTTTCGACGAAATCCGGCCTGAAGACGCCAATTACATCCGCTTTCGCATCGCTCCGGAAGTGGCGGTCGCCATCGGCGTGCGGCGCAAGGCGGCGGGCGACGCCATGGCCGGCGAGAAGGTGGAGCTTTCCGCCGTCGATGACGCGACGGGCGACATGGAGCCCTATGAGCGGCTGATCAACGATGCGATGAACGGCAACGGCCAGCTCTTCACCCGGCAGGACGCCAGCGAAATCGCCTGGCGCATCGTCGCCCCGGTGCTCGACGATCCGTCTGCGCCGCATATCTACCAGCCGGGCACCTGGGGGCCGGACGAGGCGATGGCGCGGTTTGCACCGCCGAACGGTTGGGTCGGGCCGTCCCCATGAGCAATGAAGAGCCCATGACCGCGGCAAACCCAGACGCTGCGCCTGAAAACCCGCCCGTCGTGCTGGCCGTGGATATCGGCGGCTCCCATGTGAAGATCCTGACGAGCGCGCCGGGCGCGACGCCGCTTCGGATGGATTCCGGACCGAAGATGACCGCGGGCCAGATGGTCGATGCCGTCAAGACGCTTGCATCGGGCCTTCGCTACGACGTTGTGTCGATCGGCTATCCGGGGCCGACCCGGGCCAACAGGGTGCTGCTCGAACCGCGCCATCTGGGCGGCGGCTGGCTGGGCACCGATTTCGCGGCAAGCTTCGGCAAGCCCACCAAACTCGTCAACGACGCGCTCATGCAGGCGATCGGCAGTTACGATGGCGGGCGCATGCTTTTTCTCGGTCTCGGAACGGGCCTCGGGGCCGCCATGATCCTGGAAAACGTCGCCCATCCGCTTGAAATCGCCCACCTGCCCTATCGCAAGCGCAACAGCTTCGAGGACTATGTCGGCGAGGCCGGACGAAAGCGTCGCGGCAGGAAAAAGTGGCGCGCAAGCGTGTTCGACGTCGTGGAAAGGCTTCAGGCCGCCCTGCTGCCGGACTATTGCGTCATCGGCGGCGGCAATGTCGAAAAGCTCGACGCATTGCCGAAGAATTGCCGGCGCGGCGACAACCTCCACGCCTTCGATGGCGGCTTCCGCCTCTGGCAGGATCGGTTTATCGTCGCCTGAAGCAAAGGCGTCATCCTGCATGCCGCGCGCTTCGGGCGGCAGCCTCGCCCGTCAGATCTACACTTTGAACACGTCGTCCTGACAGAACACGATGACATAGCGACCGCGCCGCTCGGCTTCGCCCGCCCATGTCCGCAACTGCGATAGATAAGGTTCGCTCTTCCAGATTTCGGGATGTTCCGGCGCGACCAGCACGGTGATCTGCGGCCCCTGCTCATAAAGCATCATTCCCGACCTGCCTGGCTCCCATTCGTCGCCGAGGGCGTTGTCGGTCATCCAGAGGCAGAGAAAATCCCGGCAGACCGATGGCCTGTCGGGATAGATCGAACAGCCGCTGCCTTCGACACAATGCGCGCACCAGTCGTTGGCGGGTTTGTCGAACAGGTCGATGTCCGGAAGCCGGCAGCACAATGTGCAGGTGCCGCAGGACCGGCCGTCAACGATCGTTGTGGTTGGCTGCATCGGAGTTCGGCCGATCAATCGCTATTGCTTTCGCCCTATAAAGCCGGAGTCTCCCTTGCAGACAAGGGCCGATTTCATCACCGGCGCGACAGGGAAGCCGCCACGGCCAGCAGCACGCGGGCGCCCGCCACGATATGGTCGTCCGAGACGAATTCCGCTTCGTTATGGCTGATGCCGTTGCGGCAGGGGATGAAGATCATCGCGGCGGGGGCGATCCGGTTGACGAACAGCGCGTCGTGAAAGGCCCCGGACACCATGGGGCGGCTGCGGATGCCGAGGGTGCGGCAGGCCGCCTCGATTTCCGCCGTGACGGCGGGGGCGAAGCGGCCGGGCGACATGTCGACACGCTGGCCGATGGTGACGGCGCAGGCCCAGCGTTCGCCCGCGGCCGCGCATTCCTGCCGTACGCGCCGCTCCATCGCCGCAAGCGCATCGGCATCGGGGTGGCGGATATCGACGGTGAAGGAGACGCGGCTCGGGATGACGTTGATCGAGCCGGGTTCGGCGGCGATGCGGCCGACCGTCAGCCGCGCCTGCGGATCGGCGGGCATGATGTCGCCCTGGATGCGGGCGATGGCGGTGGCAGCCGCGCCCATCGGATCCTTGCGGAATTCGAGCGGCGTCGTGCCGGCATGGGCCGCCTCGCCGGAAAAGGCGATTTCCAGCCATTTCGTACCCTGGACGGCGGTGACGACGCCGATCGGCACCGCCTCGCGTTCGAGGATCGGGCCTTGCTCGATATGCAGCTCGACAAAGGCGGAAATGGCATGACCGGCCGGGCGCACTTCGGCCTCCGGCAGGGCTGCGAGCGTTGCCGTGAGTTCGTCGGCCAGCAGCGCGCCGTCCGTGGCCCGCGCGGCACGCCAATCCGCGATGCTGCCCGCCCCGGCAAAGGCCATGGAGCCCATGCAGCCCGGCGAAAAACGGCTGCCCTCCTCATTGGTGAAGGCGACGACCTCGACGGCGCGATCCGTCTCGATGCCGGCATCGGCCAGCGCTTCCAGCGCCTCGAAGGCGCTGAGCGTGCCGAGCGCGCCATCGAAACGGCCGCCGGTCGGCTGGCTGTCGAGATGGCTGCCGATGAGCAGCGGCGGAAGTTCCGGATCCCGGCCTTCGCGGCGCAGGAAAAGATTGGCCGCCTCGTCCTGGAAGACGGTGAAGCCGCGCGCCAGCGCACGCCCGGCCAGCAGCCGGCGGGCGGCGCGGTCTTCGACGCCCAGGGCCTGGCGGTTGACGCCGCCGGCGGGCGTCGCGCCGATCGCCGCGAAATCGGCGACGGATTTCAGGAGGCGCGCGGCGTTGACCTCCGGCGCCTTGGTCATCGGCCGAGGCCCGCGATGAACCGCTTGACCCGGTCCGGGTCGACCGCATTCCACCAGACGCCGTCATATTTGAGGGCGCTGGCGATGATGACGCCATCGGCGACGGAGAGGATATCGTTGGCATTGTCGTGGGTGACGCCGCTGCCGACCAGCGTCGGCAAGGAGGCGGCCTCCTTGATCATGCGGATATAGCCGAGATCGGCGGCGTGGCCGGTGCGCTGGCCGGTGGCGATGACCACGTCGGCATCGAAGAAGACGAGATCCTTGACCTGCTCCTCCACCGGCCGGTCGGCGACGATGGCATGCGCGCCGTGCTTGACATGGGCGTCGGCGAAGATGCGGATGCCCCTGGCGCGAAGCTGCGCCCGGTAGCGCATGGCGCGGGCGGATTCGCCCTCCACGAAACCCTCATTGGCGATATAGGCATTGGCCCACTGGTTGACGCGGATGAAGGAGGCGGACGAGGCCGAGGCGATGGCGAGCGCCGGGATCGCCGCATTGGCGAGCACGTTGATGCCGATGGGGCGGCCAAGTTCGCGGCGGATGCGGTCGGCGACGACGGCCATATGGGCGGAGGTCTCGTGGCCGATGTCGTCGGGCTTGGCGAAGGGCACGTCGCCGTGGTTTTCGACGATCAGCGCATCGCAGCCGCCGGAGAGATAGGCGCGCGCATCCGAAAGGCCGCGCTCGTAGATCGCCTCGACGCCCTCGTCGTCATAGCGCGGCGCGCCGGGCAGCGGCATGAGATGCACGACGCCGATCACCGGCTTGTCGCGCCCGAAAAGCGTCTTCAGCGTATCCTTGTCCTGCCGTCCGATGGGGTTGCTCATGGCGATCACACGTTTTCCGGTTTCAATGAATTGGTGAGGGCGGAAAGCTCCGCCCGGCTGGGGAAGGAGGCGAGCGTGCCGGCGCGGCCGACCGCAATGCCCGCCGCCTGGGTTGCGAGGCGAGCGGCTTCGGGCAGCGATGCGCCTTGCGCGAAAAAACCGGCCAGGGTTCCGGCAAAGCAATCGCCGGCGCCGCTGGCGTCGATGGCCTCGGCCTCGGCCGCCGGGATACGGAGGAGCGAACCGGCCTGGACAAGCAGCGCGCCCGCCGCGCCGAGCGTGACGATGACGTTTTCCGCGCCCATGCCTTGCAGGCGGCGGGCGGCGCGCTCGGCATCGGCCTCGCCGGTCAGCGCCTCGGCTTCCGGCCGGTTGGCGACGAGCAGCGAGACCGTCGTCAGGTCGAGCGGTTCGGCGGGCAGCGGGCTCGGATTGAGGATGGTGAACAGCCCGGCGTCGCGGGCGGCCTTCAGGCAGGCTGCCGTCACCGCCGGCTGGAGGTTGCCCTGCATCAGCAGCATGTCGCCGGCGGCCCACTTGTCCGCAAGCCCGGTCATGGCGAGCGGGTCGAAAGCCTCGGCACAGGCGGCGGCGGTGACGATGACGTTTTCCCCGGCGCGGTCGATGAGGATGACCGAGCGGTCGCAGGGCAAGTCGAGGCGCGTCAGGTCCAGTTTCGGGATTTCGGTGGCGAGCAGGCTTTCCACCCGCTCGCTCGCCGCATCCCTGCCGACGGGCGCCCACAGCACCACATCCGCGCCCGTGCGGGCGGCGGCGGCGGCCTGGTTGGCGCCCTTGCCGCCCACCCCCTCGCCAGCGGCGGCTGCGTTGAGCGTTTCACCCGGCTGCGGCAGCCGCTGCAGGCGAAAGCTCAAATCGACGCAGACATTGCCGACGACGTGGATGGTCATGGGCGGCTCCGGCTCAGTCCGTCGCCCAGGCGAGCATCTGCTCGAACAGGGTCTTGTAGCCCGGCCAGGCGATGAATTCCGGCGGCAGCCAATGCGGGCCGACATCCGAGGTCCAGACCAGCGTGCGGCCCTTTTCATAGGTGCCGGTGACCAGCAGCGGCAGCGAGCCGTATTCGCTGGAGACGGTCATGAGCTGGTTTGCGCCGTCCTTCAGCGTCACCTCGTTGAAGCCGAGCAGATAGGGGAATTCGCCGGAGATACCCTTGAGGATCGGATGCGAGGCATCGCCCGAAACGACCGGCGTAAAACCTTCCGGCACTTCCACGCGGTCGTCGACCGAAAGGCAGGAGACCGGCAGCACCTCTTCGACGGCCGTGTTGCGGAAGCGCGCGCCGCCATTGATGCCCTGGAAGGAATAATAGCCGCCGAACATCAGCAGCGCGCCGCCCTTGGCGACGTAGTCGCGCAGCAGCTTCAGCCGGTTCGGGGTGCGGCGGGAGTGGATCCAGGTGTCGGGGTGGAGCAGCAGCGTGTTGGCGCCGATATCCGAGAGCACGATGGCGTCATAGGCCTGCAGACCCTCCAGCGTGTTCGGAAATTCCTTCTGCGCCTCATGCGCCGGCATGAAGGTGACGTCGAAAGGGCTGTCCTTCAGCGCCTTCAGCAACTCGTCGGCGCCGGTGTGATAGGTGACGGTCGGGAACTGGTCGAAACCCTTGATATGCGTGGCGGTCGATACCCAGGATTCGCCGGCGAGCAGCACTTTCTTCTTGGTCATGATGGCTCCTTGAATGGTTGGCCGGCGCTCAACGCGCGGCGGAAAAGACGGATTTCGGGTTGTCGATCAGCATGTGGTCGATGGCCGCCTGCTCGACGCCGTGGCGTCTCAGCCGCGGCAGGAAGTGCTTGAGGATATAGCCATAGCCGAAGCCGCCATAGCGGGTGAGCATGATCTTCAGGAAGACGTCCTGCGAGAGCAGCAGCCTGTCGCCAAAGCCCTTGTCGACAAGGGCGGCGATGGCGCGGGCGTTCTCCTCGTCGGAGGGCGACTGGGCGTCCTGGTCGGCATAATAATAATCCATGCCGATCATGTCGTATTCCAGGAAAGCCCCGCGTCTGGCGAGCGCCATCTGGTAGTCGAGATCGCTGTGGCTCGGGTTCATGTGGCAGAGCACGGTATGGGCGGGATCCGCCCCTTCCTCCTCCACCACGTCGAGCACGCGATGCGCCAGACGCTCCCAGCCGGGCAGATGGATGGACAGCGGCAGGCCGGTGATGCGCGCCGCCCGCGCGGAGGCGCGCAGGGATTTTTCCTCCTCGGTGGTGAAATTGCGGCTCACGCCGATCTCGCCGATGATGCCGGCCATGATGTCCGGCTGGCTTTCGCCGCCGCCGACGTCATCGACGATGAACTGCGTCACCGCCTCGACATCCATGCCCTTCAGCCAGTCGGGATGGGTATGTTCGAGATAGAAGCCGGTGCCCATGATGATGCGCAGGCCCGACATTCTGGCGATGCGGGCAAGGCCGGCGGCATCGCGTCCGATGCCGAAATTCGTCGTCTCCACCACGGTGCAGCCGCCCAGCGCCTGGAACCGCCCGAGTTCGCCGAGCGCCAGGTCGCCGTCGTCGAGCGAGACATTGTCCCGGTTCATGTAGGGGTTCATGCGCAACTCGCCGATGATTTCGATCGAGACCTTCTGCTCGGCGATCGCCTTTTCGTCGGGATGGCAGGGGCAGATCCAGCTGCGCGCGCCATCCAGAAAAATATGCTCGTGCATCAGCGTCACACCGAGATCCGCGACCGGAACCGGGCCGGTGACAGTCATGGCCGTGCCGGAGGTGACGCCGATGGGGTGGCGCGGCTTCGGCGTGTCGGCGAAGAGTTCGTCGAGCATGGTCAGCGTCCCTTCGCGCCGCCGCGGAACAGGCGGAAATTCAGCCAGATCGCGATCAGGATGATGAAGCCGGTGACGATGGGCGTGAAGAAGGGCGAGAGATGCGACAGGATGAGCCCGTTCGCCAGCACCGCAACGGTGAGTGCGCCGAGGATCGTGCCGACGAGCGAGCCGCGTCCGCCGAACAGGCTGGTGCCGCCGAGCACCACGGCTGCGATCACATCCAGCTCGAACCCCTGGCCCGCATTGGAGGAGCCGGAACCCAGGCGGGCGGCGAGAATGACGCCGGCCGCGGCCGCGGCCGTGCCCGAGAGCACATAGACCCAGAGGATGACGCGGCGTGTGTTGACGCCCGCGCGTCGCGTCGCCTCGGCATTCGCCCCGACGCCGGTGACGTAGCGGCCGAAATGGGTCTCGTTGAAGGCGATATAGGCGATGACCAGCACGACGACGGCGATCAGCGCCGGGGCGGGAATGCCGAGCACCCAGGCGCGACCGATCGCCACGAAGGGGCTCGTCGGCTCGATGGGGATCGAATAGCCGCCGGTGATCAGCAGTGCGAAGCCGCGGATGACGGAAAGCCCCGCCAGCGTGACGATGAAGGCGGGAATGCGCTCGTAAGCGATGAAATAGCCCTGGACGACGCCGACGGCGGCGCCGAGCAGCAGCATCAGCACGATGGCGAGCGGCCAGGGGATACCGGCCTGCAGGGCGGCGGCGGACAACGTCGCCGTCAGCGCCAGCACGGAGCCGACCGAAAGATCGATGCCGCCGGTGGTGATGACGAAGGTCATGGCGGCCGCGACGATCAGCAGCGGCGCGGACTGGCGGATGACGTTCAGCAGGTTCGGCGCGCTGAGAAAGGCATTGGTCGTTACCGAAAAGAACAGGCAGCAGACGATGAAGAACAGTGCGATCGACATGACGCCGCCATTGGCGATGACCTTGTCGATGAGCGTCGCCTCGCGCAGGCGCGGCGGATGGCTGGAATAGGCGTTGGGTTCGGAACTCATGGGTCAGACGCCCTTTTCCCGGTTGTGGCCTGCGGAGCGGGCGGAGAATTTGCGCCCGACGATGAGATTGACGACATCCTCGATATTGGTGTCCTCGATGCGCCGCTCGGCGACGTTGCGCCCCTCATACATCACCTGGATGCGGTCGCAGACGAGGAAGAGATCCTGCAGGCGATGGGTGATGAGGATGACGGAGACGCCGCGCTGCGAGACCGTGCGGATCAGTTCCAGCACCGCCTCCACCTCGGCGACGGCAAGCGCCGCCGTCGGCTCGTCCATGATCAGCACGGAGGGATTGAAGGAGGCGGCGCGGCCGATGGCGATCGACTGGCGCTGGCCGCCGGAGAGATTTTCCACCTTCATGCGCGTATCGGGAATGACGATGCCGAGATTGGAGAGCATGTCGCGCGCCCGCTCGTGCATCAGCTTCTTGTCGAGCAACGGCACGCCCGCCAGCCGCCGCTTCGGCTCGCGGCCGAGGAAGAGGTTGCCGGCGACGTCGATGGTGTCGCAAAGCGCAAGGTCTTGATAGACCATCTCGATGCGCGCCGCGCGCGCATCCGCCGGCGAGGTGAAGGCAACCGGCCTGCCGTCGATCTCGATGGTGCCGGTATCGGGGATGACGGCGCCTGACAAAACCTTGCTGATGGTGGATTTGCCCGCGCCGTTATCGCCGACCAGGCCGAGGACTTCCCCGGGTTTCAGGTCGAGCGAGGCGTTGTCGAGCGATTGCAAAGCGCCGTAGCGCTTGGAAATGCCGGTCATGCGGACGCGGCTGGCGTGCGTATCGGTCATGTTCGATGGCCTCTCGCGAAAGATCCGCCCGGTCCGGATCCCCATACCGGGCGGCGGGCTCGGCTTACTTGAACATCTCGCGATATTGATCGACATTCGCCTTGGTGACGATGGTGACGGGCACGTTGATGATCGGCTCGATCTTCTCGCCCTTCTTCACCTTCACCAGCGCTTCCACGGCCGCCTTGCCCTCGCCGGCCGGATCCTGCTGGATCACGGCGGTAACGAACCCCTGGTCGATGCCGTCGATGGCGGATTTCGTCAGATCCCAGCCGAAGACCTTGATCGAGTCTCCACGGCCCTGGCTGACGACGGCGGAGACCGCGCCGAGCAGCGCCGGCTCGCCGGTGGCGTAGAGCGCATTCATGTCGGGATTGGCGGTCATCAGGTTTTCAGCCGCGGACAGCGCCACGTCCTGCACGTTCTGGCCGTCGACCGTGTTGAGGAATTCGACCTTCTGGCCGCCCTTCTCCACCGCCGCCTTGAAGCCGTCGAGGCGCTGGTTCTGGATGAAGGAATTGAGCGCGCCGACGACGCCGACCTTGGCCGTGCCGCCCATGTCGCTCTTGACGTAATCGGAGAAGAACTGTCCGATCTCGCCGCCGGCTGCGGTGTTGTCGACGCCGACGAAAGCGATGTTGTCGCCTTCCGGGATCTGCGCGTCGATGGCGATGACCGGAATGCCCGCGTTTTTCGCAGCCGTGATCGCCGGCTTCACGCCGTTGACGTCGATGGCGACGAGAATGATGCCGTCGACCTTCTGGGTGATGTAGTTTTCGATGGCGTCGTTCTGTGCCGAGGGCACGTTGTTGGCGTTGAAGATCACGAGATCGACGCCTGCGGCCTTGGCGGCGGCATTGGCGCCGTCATTGATCTGGTTGAAGAACAGCGCCTGCTGGTTGATGGTGACGAGCGCGAACGTATCGGCGAAAGCGCTGGAAACGCCCATGGAAAGCGTCATGGCGACGGCCGCTGCGCAGCCGAGAAGATATTGTGTCCGACCCATTTTGAGGTTCCCCTTGTTCGATGCCGCTCGTGGCGACAGGAATTTACGAGCAGCATTATTCAAGTGACTTGAATTCTTGTCAAGAGACTTGAATTTGCATTCGCAAAGGCGGAAAGGGGTGTTTTTTTGGCGAAAAATCAGAAGGTTGGCGGCGTATTCACCCAAAAAATCGATGCGCGCTCTTCACCGACGTTACGGTACGAGTGAGCAAGCTCCGAATTGAAGACGAAACTGTCGCCGGCCGAAAGCCGAAAAATCTTTTCGCCGATCATCAGTTCGATTTCGCCGACGAGCACATACCCCACCTCCTCGCCGACATGCTGGATCGGCCCGGCGCTCTGCCCGCCGGCATCGATATGGTGGATGTTGCACTGGAGCAGGTGGCCGGTCGAATAGGGAATGATGCGCTCCAGCGAGATGCCCTCGCCGCGCCTGAGCGGATCGAGCGCGATCAGCGGCCGCGTGCCGGCGCGAAACACCACGCCCTCGTCGGCATCCGTCTCCTCGAACATCCAGCCGATATTGGAATCGAGCGCCTGCACCAGCCGGTGCAGCATCGGCAGCGAGGGCGAGGCCTTGCCGTTCTCGATCTTGGACAGCAGGCTTTCCGAACACTCGGCCGCCTGCGCCAGCGCCTTCAGCGTGAGCCCCCGCGTCTGCCGCGCAAGTTTCAGGCGCGCACCGAGCCGCACCGGGTTCGAATGGATTTTATCCCCCCCGTTGCCGCCAGACGGCAAAGATGGTTTGGCCATATTCATGTGTGAAGCATCGCATTGATCGGGGTGACGATCATAGGCCCTTCGACCGAGAGCTGTCCAGTCAGGCAGCCGCCCATGCGCGGCGGGACGCCACCGGCTCGGCGCGAGTGAGGGTTGTGCCGCCGACCGGGCGGCCTGTAGATAGGGGCGGACAGACGAAGGGAATTCGGCGTGACGGAAGACACCAGGAAACCCCGCACCTTCCGTTCCTCGCAGGATCGGCGCGCGGAGATCATCGAGGCGGCATTCCGCTGCCTGCAGGAGGTCGGCTATGCCAGGCTCACCGCCCGCAAGATCGCCGAACATTCCCATATTTCCCTTGGCCATATCACCTATCACTTCAAGGACATGAACGAGGTTCTGGTCGAGACCTACCGCTATGCCTCGCGCATCCTCCTCGACGCCACCTTCCAGGATCTGAGCCGTTCGTCGAAAACGCCGGTCGAACAACTCAAGGCCTTTCTCGGCACCGGCTTCAGCCCGGCCTTCCTCAAGCGCGACTATCTGCGGGTGCGCATCGACCTGTGGTCGGCGGCCCTGTCGCATGAGGAGATCGCGCTCACCGAGCGCGAACTCTATGAGCGCTACCGGGCAAGCCTCATCGAAATCATCGAAAAGGTGCGCGAGGAGCGCCGGGGCCGCGCGGCGGACGTCACGCTGCTCGCCGACACGATCATGGCGACGCTCGACGGCCTCTGGCTCGACTGGGAGCGCCGCCACGACGACGGCGCGATGCGCAACGGCCTCGACGGATGCATCCGTCTGGTCAACGCCGTCATGCCGGCGGACTGACGACCTCGCCCGCCACCGGCATTGCCGATCAACGCGCGCAAACGTCCTGAGGACGTGCTCGGCCAGACGCTGCTGCGACGCTTCGGGCCGGACGCCGACCTGACGGCGACCGGCGCCAAATTCGTCAAGCACGCGCAAATCCTCGTCCACGCCCTCGCGCCCGGCTGCGGCAAGCGGCCTATCGATTGGAAAAACTGATTTAAATCGCCACAAAGTTTCGTTTTCCAAGCAATGCCCTGCTTGGCATAGTCGATGGACAGCAGGCGAACGGGGTGTCGGCACGGTCTCCGCAACAGCCCGGACAGACCCGTACGATGCGCTCCGTCACCCACGCCTGCGCCCGATCAACCGCACGATGTCACGGGGAACGAATATGGAAAAATGCGCATTGGATGCGTCTCGCGACGCCTTCATCCGGGCGATGCGGCATGTCGCCTGCTCGGTCACGGTGGTGACGACGGACGGGCCTGCCGGACGCCACGGCGCCACGGTCAGCGCCTTCAGCTCGGTCTCGGCCGATCCGCCGACGGTGCTGGTCTGCCTGCGCGCCGGCAGCCGCATCTGCGAACAGGTCGAGGCAAACGGCGTCTTCACCGTCAATGTCCTTGCCGAGGAAAACCGCGACGTCGCCCGCGCCTTCACCGGCGAATTCGACGCCGCGCGGCCCGACCGCTTCGAAGGGCAGCAACTGATCGAGATGCCGGGGCTGGCCGCCGGGCTCGGCGGCGCAACCGTCTTTGCCTGCCGGCTGGCGAAATCGGTGGTCCACGGCAGCCACACCATCTTTTTCGGCCAGGTCGCCCATGCCTTTACCGCCGAGCGCCCGCCGCTGACCTATCACGACGGCGCCTATCGCCGCCTGCAACTGACCGCCGCCTGAGGCGGCGCAATCGACACAAGCCTTGAACCAACAACAACCGCATGCGCCGCCGCGCCTGCGGAACGGATCGCCATTGCCAGAAAAAAGGAACGCCTCATGGACTTCGATCTTCATTTCTCCATGGACTATCACGACAAGTCCTACGGTTCGCAACGCCTCTACACCGACATGCTCGACCAGGCCATCCTGGCCGACAGGCTGGGTTACGCCTCGGTCTCGGTGACCGAGCATCACCTTCTGGAACTGGGCGTGATGCCGGCGCCGCTGACGGCGGCGGTCAAGATCGCCGCCCATACGAAGCATGTCGAGATCCTCACCGGCGTCGTCGTCCTGCCGCTGCACGACATGCGCACCTATGCCGGCGAGGTCATCGTCGCCGATATCTTCACCAATGGCCGCCTGGTCCTCGGCGTCGGGCGCGGCGCCTATGCCTTCGAGATGGAGCGTCTCGGCGTTCCCATGGCCGAGACCCGCGAGCGCTTCGACGAGTCGCTGGCGGTGCTGCAGGCGCTGTTGTCGCGGGAGGAAGTGTCGTGGGACGGAAAATACTACAAGTTCGACGCGCTGACCGTCATGCCGCGCCCGATGCGACCCGGCGGCCCGCCGATGATGATGGCCGTGCTGCAGCCCGAGGCGATCTATCATTGCACCAAGCGCGGCTTCAACATCCTGACCACCCCGCTTTCCGGCGACAGGAAGCATTTTCACGCCCAGGTCGACGCCTTCCGGCGCGGCAAGGCGGAGCTCGGCAAGGCGGGCGAAAAGCTCAAGCTGACGCTGTCGCGTTCCGCGACCGTCACACGCTCGGAAGCGCACAAGCGCGAAAAACTGGCCGAGGCGCAGTATCACTACACGCGTTTCGACAATGTCTTCACCGGCCCCGGCATCGTCGATGCCGGCATGGTCCGCTCGCTCCCCCGCAAGCAGACCATCGAGGAGCTGGAGAAGAACCTGCTGATCTGCCCGCCGGCGGAAATGGTCGACCGGCTCGGTCCCTTCGCCGAGCTGGGCATCGACTGCGTCAGCCTGAACATGAATTTCGGCCCCTCGCAGCAGGAAACCATGGAGGCGATCCAGTGCATCGCCGAGGAAGTCATGCCGCATTTCGCCAAGAAACCTGCGGCGCCGGTTGCCGAGCCGCTTGCCGCGACCGCGTGAGGCCGGCATGAGCGAGATCCTCCTGAAGAATGTCGCGCTCTGGCCCGGATATGGCCCGAGCGTGCAGCCGGACATGTCGATCCTGCTGAGCAAGGGCAAGGTCTCCCGGATCGCCCCCTCCTCCGTGATCGAGGCGCCGGAGGGCGCCAGGGTGGTCGACGGCGCCGGCGCGACCGCCATTCCCGGCCTGTCGGACATCCATGTGCATCTGACGACGAATTCCGACATGCGCCAGGTCGTCGACAACGCCACCTATCGCGCCCTCGTTCCCGGCACCGAAAAGCTGCTGCATGGGGTGCGCAACGGCCTCAAGGCCCTTGCGGCGGGTTTCACCACGCTGCGCGTCATGGGGCATCGCGATAGCGGCGACGTGGAGCTGTCGGCCATGATCGATCGCGGGCTCATCCCCGGGCCACGCCTCAGCGTCGCGCCCTGGGTCGTTTCCATGACCGGCGGGCGTGGCGACCTGTTCTATCCCGCCGCCTGGCCCCGGCAAGCCCTCGACACCGCCGACGGCATCGAGGAATGCCGCAAGGTCGTGCGCCTGCAACGCAAGCTGGGGGCGGATTTCATCAAGTTCACGGCCAGCGCCGGCACGCTTTCGGCCGGCGACAAGGTGCATTGGCCGAATTACACGGTCGACGAGATGAAGGTCATCGTCTCGGAGGCGCATGACTACGACATGCGCGTCGCCGCCCATGCGCATTCGACCGAGGGCATTCGCCGCGTGCTCGCCGCCGGGGTGGATACGGTGGAGCATGGCTCGTTCATCGACGATGCCTGCATCGAGATCATGCTGAAGCAGGGCACCTGGCTGGTGCCGACGCTGTCGATCTCGGATTTCACCATTGCCAATGGCGAGAAAAGCGGCGCGCGGCCGGAAGGCATCGCCAAGATGAAGATCGCCCGCGACCAGCGCCGCGACAACATCCGCAAGGCCATGCAGGCCGGTGTCAAAATCGCCATGGGCACGGATTCCTCCGGCAATCTCTGCCCCTTCGGGCAGCATGCACGCGAAATCGAGCTCTACGTGGAAACCGGCCTGTCGCCGCAGGCGGCGCTGGAAACGGCCACCATCGGCGCGGCGGCGGCACTCGGGCGCGAGGATGTCAGCGGCAGGCTGCAGGAGGGCGCCATCGCCGATGTCGTCCTGGTCAACGGCAATCCGCTCGACGATATCTATGTGCTGCGCCGCGAAGGCGGCATCCGCGCGGTCTTCAAGGATGGCCGCGACGTCACCCGGCCCTGGCCGGCGCTTTAGCCTTAGCCTTGCATATCGAGCAGAACAAACGCCCGGAGCGATCCGGGCGTTTGTTTTTGCTCTTCTTTTCGTGGCTGGAAATACTCTGGAGGGCCGCGCCCGTTCAGCGCGCCCCGGCCTGGCGTTCGCCGTTCTGCCATGTCGCCAGTTCCGACAGGGTGGCGAGATCGTGGTGACAGCGAATGCGCAGGTCGCCGGCCTGGCGCATGGGCGGCACGGCGCTGTCGCAGACCGTACCTTTCTTCCACAGGCAGCGATTGGCAAAGACGCAGCCGGCGGGATCGAGGCGCGGCGGTTCGCCGGCGGGCTCGCCCTCGGCCGATACCCGCCCCGGCTCGGGCACCGCGTTCAGCAGCATATGGGTATAGGGATGATAGGGCGGCTGGTAGATGGCGTCGGTCGGCCCCTCTTCCATGATCGTCCCCTTGTAGAGGACGACGACCCGGTCGGAGATCGCGCGCACCACCGAAAGGTCGTGGCTGATGAACAGCATGGCGATCTCGCCCTGCTTCTTCAGATCCAGCAGCACGTCGATCACCTTGGCCTGGACAGAGACGTCCAGCGCCGACAGGATCTCGTCGCAGAGCAGCAGTTTCGGCTGCGCCACGAGGCCGCGCGCGATGGCGACCCGCTGGCGCTCGCCGCCCGAAAGCTGGCCGGGATAGCGGTGGACATAGCTTTCATCCAGCTGCACCTCCCGCAAGGCCTCGACGATCAGTTCTTGCCGCTCCCCGGCGCTTAACCCCTTGCGGAAGCGGCTGATCGGCCGCGCCAGCGCCGCGCCGACGGTGCGGCGGGGATTGAGCGACTCGTCGGGATTCTGGAAGACATACTGGATCTCGCGCAGCACCTCGACCGGACGCGACCGCAGCATGCCGAGATCGACCGATCCGCCATAGGTGACGCTTCCGGCGACATGATCGATCATGCCGGTGATCGCCTTGGCGATGGTCGACTTGCCGCTGCCGGATTCGCCGACCAGCGAGACGATCTCGCCGCGCCGGACACGCAGCGACACATCCTTGACCACTGGCTGCCTTGTCCGCCCCAGCCATCGCCCGAGCAACTCGACCCGCTTGTAGGAGATGGCGAGATGCTCGACCTCCAGCACCACTTCGCCCTTGCCCGCCGCGCCGCGGCGGGCGTCCAGCCGTTCGGGCACGGGGTCGAAAGCCGGCAGGTCGCGCCAGAAATGGCAGGCGACGTCGTGTTTTACGGCAATGGCGACGCTTTCGGGGTGGCGGGCCTCGCACAGGGGCTGGCGATACTGGCAGCGCGCCGCAAACGGGCAGCCGGCGCCGATCTCCGAGCGCCGCAGGATGCCCTGCAGCCGCAGGCCGCCGCGCGCCGTCTGGCGGATATTGGGAATGGAGCCGATCAGGCCGCGCGTATAGGGATGGCCCGGCGCGGCAAACAGCGTGGCCGTCGGCGCCGTCTCCACGACGCTTCCCGCATACATGACGACGACGCGGTCGGCGATCTGCGACAGCAGGTTGAGATCGTGGGTGACATAGAGCATCGCCAACCCGATCCGGCGCTTGAGCATCGCCAGAAGCCGGACGATCTGCCCCTGCGTCGTCACGTCGAGGCCGGTGGTCGGTTCGTCTAGGACCAGCACCTCCGGATCGCAGGACAGCGCCATGGCGATGACGATGCGTTGCTGCTGCCCGCCGGAGAGTTCGTAAGGATAGCTTTGCAGGATGCGGTCGGTGTCGGTCAGCCCGACCAGGAACAGCAGTTCCTTGAGCCGTGCCTCGATGGCGGTCGTCTCGGTCGCATAGCCGTGCTCCACCAGCACCTCGGCGAGCTGGCTCCGGATGCGCAGATGCGGGCTCAGCGCCGTCGTCGGGTTCTGCGGCACCAGCGCCACCCTGCGGCCGCGCACCTTGTCGAGGGCGGCGCGGTCCAGCCGGCCGACATCGGTCTGGCCAACCATCAGCCGGCCGCTCGGGATGCGGCTGTTGCCAGCGCGATAACCCAGCAGGTTATAGGCCAGCGAAGACTTGCCGCAGCCGGATTCGCCGACGAGGCCGAGGACTTCGCCCCGGCCGATCGACAGGCCGACCTCGCGCAGGATGCGCACCCAGCCATTCGCGCCGATGAAATAATCGAGGCTGAAATCGTCGATCTCGACGCTGTTGGTGATGTTCATGTCCATGGCAACCAGTTGCTTGTTCATCCGTCCGTCCTCAGCGCGCCGTTGTCAGGCCGGCGCGGTCGAGGTAGCGCGCGAGGCCGTCGGTGAAGAGATTGAGGCCGAAGACCAGCGTCGCCAGCGCAAGGCCGGGGCCGATGGTGGTGATCGGCGTGATCATGATCAGGTCGCGGTTTTCCGAGAGCATCAGCCCCCATTCCGGCATCGGCGCACGCACGCCGAAGCCGAGGAAACCGAAGGAGCCGATCAGCACGGGGGCATAGCCGGCCCGCAAGGCCAGCTCCACCAGCAGCGGCCCGGCGCAATTCGGCAGCACCTCCTGCAGAACGATGGCCGGATAGGATTCGCCGCGCAGCCGCGCCGCCGTGACATAATCGCGCGTCACCACCTGCAGGCCGGCGGCGCGGGCGATGCGGGCGACGCGCGGCAGGAACACGATGCCGACCACCAGGGCGATCAGCGTCGGATTGCTCGCAAGGCGCGGCCCGGCCGCCGAAATGGCGATCAGGCCGAGGATCAGGAACGGGATCGATATCATCGCCTCGAAGAAGCGCTGCAGGATCGCATCGAACCAGCCGCCGATCAGAGCCGACAGCAGCCCGAGGATGGTGCCGAAAAACATGCCGAACAGCGTTCCCAGGAGGCCCATATAGAGGACGATATGGGACGCGTACATGACGCGGCTCAGCACATCGCGGCCCAGCTGGTCGAGCCCGAAGGGATGCTGCCAGCTCATGCCCGTGGCGCCGACGCCGGTGCCGATCGCATCGTAGGGATAGGGCGTCCACAGCAGGCCGAGCATCGCCACGAAGACATGCAGGGCAAGGATCGCCATGCCGCAGCGCATGGCGAGCGGCAGCGACCGGAAGCCGGACCACAGGCGGGCCGGCGCGGAGATGGCAGGGGAAACGGCCGTCACGGTCATTGCGCGCTCCGCAGCTTGGGATTGGTGAGGATGGAGCCGATATCGGCCAGCGTATTGGCGGTGATGTAGATCAGCGCCGCGATCAGCACGGTCGCCTCGATCAGCGGCGCATCGCCGGCCTGCAACGCGCCGACCATGACGCTGCCGAAGCCCGGGAAGGAAAACACCCGCTCGACGATGATGACCCCGCCGATGAGATAGGAGATGTTCAGCGCCGTGATATTCAGGGTCGGGCCGATGGCATTGGGAAAGGCATGGCGCCACAACACGACGCGCAGCGGCATGCCCTTCAGCTCGGCCATGCGCACGTAATCCCGCGAGAGGACATCGATCAGCCCGTCGCGCAGCAGGCGGATCGCGTAGATCGAGATGGAAATGGCCAGCACCACCGACGGCAGGATCAGCGCCCGCACCCAGTCCCAGAAACCCGAGGCATCCGTGACCAGCGAGGTCGACGGCAACACCGGGATGACGACGACGAACAGGATGAGCATGATGCTGGCCAGCAGATAATCCGGGATGGCCAGCAGCACGAAATTGATCGCCGAGGCGATGGTATCGAGCAGCGAACCGGGTTTCAGCGCCTGTGCCGCCGCCGGCAGCAGCGACAGCGGCACCGACAGCACGAAGGCGCAGAGCGCCAGGATCGCCGTATTGGCCAGGCGCGGCCCGATGACCTCGTTGACGCTGCGCTGCGACGACAGCGAGGTGCCCAGATCGCCCTGCAGCACGCCGCCGAGCCAGTTGGCATAGCGCATGACGGCAGGCTGGTCATAGCCCAGCTGCTTGCGCAGCACCGCCACCGCCTCGGGCGTCGCCGAACGGCCGAGGATGCGGGTGGTTATGTCGCCCGGCAGGATTTCGACCGCCGCGAATACCACGACCGAGACCGCGAGCAGCGTTAGCACCGCATAGAGAATGCGCGTCAGGATCAGCTTACCGACCATATCCGTCTCCGTCACGTTCAGGAAATCGCCTGTTGCGCGGGTTGGCCGCGCAACAGGGTGTCGACCGCAGCGCTCAGCGCTTGCATTCGAGGGTGCGGAAATCCGGCTGCTGGATGTTGTAGAGCTTGGCGCCGTCGCATTTCTTGTTCAGGACCGGAATGTCGCTGGCCAGGACCGGGATTATGGTGCCACCCTCCTCCTCCAGCAGACGCTGGGCGGCGCGGTAGACCTCGTAGCGCTGCTTCTGGTCGACCGTCGCGGCCGCCTTGTCGAGCAGGGCATCGTAATCGGGGCGGTGCCAGCGGGTTTCGTTCCAGGCGGCGGTGCTGCGATGGGCGACCGCCAGACCGTCCGCCGTGCTGCGCAAGCCCCAGGAGGTGACGTAGAACGGGCGCTTGTTCCACACCTCGTCCCAATAGCTGGAGGCCGGCATGGTCACGAGATTGATGGTGACGCCGGCCTGGGCCGCCATCTGCGCATACAGCGTCGCCATCTGCGTCAGGCCGGGCTTGATTTCGGAGACGAACAGGTCGACTTCGAGCGTGTTGTCGTAGCCCGCTTCCAGAAGCAGGGCGCGCGCCTTCTCGATATCCTGCTGCACGGCCGTATCGCTCATGCTCGACGGAAAGGATGTCGGTACGTTGTGATCGTTTTCGGGAAAGCCGAAGCCCAGCAGGGCCGCATTGACGATCGCCTGACGGTCGGCGACGAGCTTCAGCGCCTTGCGGACGCGCACGTCGTCGAAGGGCGGGGTGTCGGTCCACATCGCCATGGCGAGGAACGAGCCCTGCTTCGAGGTCAGGAACTGCAAGTTTTCCGCCCCGGTCAGCGACCGCGCCGTGGAAGCGTTGATGTTCGGCGCGTAATCGACTTCGCCGGACATCAGCGCGGCGGTCATCGCCAGCGGATCGGGCTTGGTGGTGATGCGCAGGCAATCGCTTTTCGGCAGGCTCTTGTCCCAGTAATTGGGATTGCGCACCAGCATGCGCACCTCGCCGGCGCGCTTGTAGTCGGGGGCCATGAAGGCGCCGGTGCCGTTGGCGGTCTTCGCCAGCACGTCCGAGGGCGTGCCGTCCTTGACCATGAGGCCGAACTTGGTGGCCATCATCACGGGCATTTCCGCGACCGGCTTGGTGGTGCGGATCCGCAGCGTATGGTCGTCGACGGCGGTGATCTCGCCGCCCTGCAGGAAGCTCAGCGCCGGTGCCGCCGGCGACGCCACGGCCGGATCGATCAGCCGCATGATGCTGTAGCGCGCATCTCTCGCGGTGAAATCCGAACCGTCATGGAACTTGACCCCTTCACGCAGGTGAAAGGTCCAGATCGTCGCGTCCTCGTTGCTGTCCCAGGAGGTCGCCAGCCGCGGCTGCGCCTCGAAATTTTCATCCAGGTGAACGAGCGGCTCATAGACGGACCAGATGTGGAGCGCGTCGTCCTCGCCCCACAGGAAGGCCGGGTCCATCGTCTGCGTTTCCTTGATGTCGTCGGTGCCGGCGATGTTGACGCAATTCTGCTGCGCGCCGGCGGCGGCGGCCGAGACGGTCAGGCAGGTCGCGGCGAGCAGCCCGAGGATCGCCGGCGCCCGGACCAGCTTGGCGGCATTCTTGGATATCATGTCTCGTTCCCTCTGGTGGTTTGCGGATCGACCGCGTTCGTTTTTCGTCCTTGGCTCACGCCTCGCGCGGATCGCGTCGGGCAGCGGACTGCCGGGCTGGCGAATGCGCGCCTGCCGGTTCATGCCGCCGATCGTGGTGTCGTCCGTCTGGTTCGGTGCGCCCGGCACCCGACCGTTTCGTGAAGCTGTTCACACAGATGAACACAGGTTTGAAAAACTTCAAAAACGAATTTTCTCAACACTTAATTCAAAAAAACAAATCAGGGACCGGCAGGGAGACCCCCGCGAGACCCGCCCCCCAGCCCGTTCAACCGGGGCGGGAGGGGATGGAAATCGCGGTAAATCGCCGTGATTCCCGGCGCTAGCCCCTCTTGCGTGACGCACGGCCGTTTCCACGCCGGCCGCCAGGGCGGGCGAAGGCCTTTTGCCCACAAAAATTCGAATAGTTGTTCCGTGTTTTGTTGAACCAAGACGCCGGACAAGACCCGCAAACCACGGCCCAAGATCGGCAGTCTAGGAAAAAATCTAAGTTTTACAAAGGCATAAACTCTCGACGCAACGGTCTTCCCGGCCCGCGCCGCTCATCCGGCGGACGGAAGGCTCGCTTCTGAGCGGGAGTTGCGTTCTCATCGCGGCCATGCTTGGAGTTCACACAGGTGAAATCGACGCAGATCAGAATACGGAAGAATACACCACCGTATTCCGCATTCGATACTGTGTGCGTGCGCGATCTTATTCTATAAATCGAAGATCAATACAAGAATAGACCGGGAAAGGAACCGAAGATGCCAGTCATCAATGTCAGCCTGTTGTCGGGACGAACGCAGGACGACAAACGCAAGATCGTGAAGGCGCTGACGGATGCCTATTGCTCGGTCTCGGACCTTGCCCCCGAAAACGTCGTCGTCATCCTGACCGAGGTCGAGGCGAACCACTGGGCGCGGGCCGGCACCTTCGTCAGCGACCGGTAATTCCCATCCCGGACGGCAAGAAGCGACATCCAAGAAAGGCATGACCGGATGACTTATCCCGATACCAATCTCTTCATCGACGGACACTGGCGTCCCGCGCTGTCGGGCGAGCGGCTGCCGGTGCTGGATCCCGCCACCGGCGCGGAAATCGGCAGCGTCGCCAAGGCCGGGCGCGCCGATCTGGATGCGGCGCTGGCGGCGGCCGAGGCCAGCTTTGCCGCTTGGAAGAAGACATCGCCGCTGCTGCGCGCGCAGACGATGCGCAAGGCGGCGGACCTGCTGCGTGCGCGCGCCGACGAGATCGCCGCGATGATGTCGGCCGAACAGGGTAAACCGCTGCCCCAGGCGAAAGGCGAGACGCTGGCCGGGGCCGATATCATCGACTGGTTCGCCGAGGAGGCGCGCCGCACCTATGGGCAGGTGATCCCCGCCCGCGTGCCGGGCGTCACCCAGCTCACGGTCAAGGAGGCCATCGGCCCGGTCGCGGCCTTCACGCCGTGGAATTTCCCGATCAACCAGGTCGTGCGAAAAGTGTCGCTGGCGCTCGCCGCCGGCTGCACGATCATCATCAAGGCGCCCGAGGAAACGCCGGCTTCCCCGGCAGCGCTCATCCGCTGCTTCGCCGAGGCCGGGATTCCGGCGGGTGTCCTGAACCTCGTCTATGGCGATCCCGCCGAGATCTCCGCCTATCTCATCCCGCATCCGGTGATCCAAAAAATCTCCTTCACCGGCTCGACCGCCATCGGCAAGCGACTTGCGGCACTCGCTGGCCAGCACATGAAGCGCGCGACGATGGAGCTGGGCGGGCATGCCCCGGTGCTGATCTTCGACGATGCCGATGTCGATGCGGCCGTGGCAGCCCTTGCCGGCAGCAAGTTCCGCAATGCCGGCCAGGTCTGCATCTCGCCCACCCGCTTTCTCGTGCAGGAGCCGGTGGCGGAGCGGTTTACCGAAGGTTTTCTGGCCATGGCGCGGGCCGTCAGGGTCGGGCCGTGGTCGCAGGCGTCGAGCGACATGGGGCCGCTCGCCAATGCGCGCCGCATTCCCGCCCTCGAACGGATGATCGAGGATGCGCTGGCAAAAGGCGGGCAGTTGCGCTGCGGCGGGCGGCGGATCGGCAACGAGGGCTGGTTCTTCGAGCCGACCGTCCTGACCGACGTGCCGCCGGATGCCGAAATCATGAACGAGGAGCCTTTCGGCCCGGTCGTCGTCATCAACCGGTTCCGCGAGGACGACGAGGCTTTTTCCGAGGCGAACCGCCTGCCCTACGGGCTTGCGGCCTATGCCTGGAGCCGATCCTCCGCCCGCGTCCAGCGCCTGCAGGACGAGATCCGGGCGGGCATGCTGACCATCAACCATATCGGCTTGTCGCTGCCCGAAGTGCCCTTCGGCGGCATCGGCGATTCCGGCGTGGGAACGGAAGGCGGCTCGGAGGCGATCGAGGCCTATCTGCAGACCCGCTTCGTGACCCGCCTCGGCTGACGGTTCGGAGCGTCTAATGCCACGGCAAAGAACGGATGCCGGCGCATCGCATGGGGCCGACGCATGAGTTATTCGGACATCCCCGCGCCGAACGACATGGATGCGATCGTCGGCAACAAGATGCGCAACCTGCGCGTGGCGCGGCGGCTGTCGCTGAAGGGGCTGGCCGATCGCTCCGGCCTGTCGGTCGGCCATCTCAGCCAGCTGGAAAGGGGCCTGTCCTCGGCCTCCTTCCGCACCCTGCGGGTCATCGCCGAGGTGCTGGCGGTGCCGATCGGCGCGCTTTTCCCGGATGTCGAGCGCGCCGCGAGCTATCCGGACGGGCCGGTGCTGCGCAGCAACGAGCGGGCGAACATCGTGCTCTGGCGCTCGGGCATCACCAAGGAGATCCTGACGCCCGCCAATACCGATACCGATCTCGTCATCACCATGTACGAACTCGTCGCCCAGCGCGGCGGCACCTCGGGCGCGCAGACGCTCACCCATGGCGGCGACGAGGCCGGCTTCGTGCTGGAGGGCGAGCTGGTGCTCGAAATCGACGGCGCCAGCTATACGCTCGGCGCCGGCGACGGCTTCTGCTTTTCCAGCGCCCGCCCGCACCGTTTTACCAACGCGTCTGCCAAGCCCGCCCGCGTCATCTGGGTGAACTGCGCCGCCCGCCCTGCCCCCGGCAAGGCTGGGGGATAGCCGCCCTTTCCAATCGAAAATGCATCGAAACAGGAGCCTGCCACGCGGGTCTCCTGCATTGCTGCTTGCAGCTCGTTTTCCCGTAATATTTCGTCTTTTAATCGAAAATCTTGAATTAAGAGCGTAAAAATATTCGTTTTGAGAATTTTGGACGCTGCCCGATAACCCTTGCACGGACATATTTGGGAGCAAGCGCATGGAGTTCTGCACGCATCTTTCGATGGACTACAAGGAGAGATCCTATGGCGGGGAGCGCATCTACCGGGACATGATCGAGCAGGCCGTGCTGGCCGACCGTTCGGGTTTCGATGCCGTCTCGGTCACCGAGCACCATCTGGTCAATCTCGGCATGATGCCGGCGACGCTGATGTCGGTGGTCAAGCTCGCGGCGCACACGCAGAAGGTCAAGATCATCACCGCCGTCGCCGTCCTGCCGCTGCATGACATGCGCAGCTATGCCGGCGAGGTCATCGTCGCCGATATCTTCACCGAGGGCCGCATGATCCTCGGCGTCGGGCGCGGCGCCTATGCCTTCGAAATGGAACGCTTCGGCGTGCCGATGGACGTGACCCGCGAAAAATTCGACGAGTCGCTCGATGTCCTCACCACCCTGTTGCGCGAGGAGGAGGTCGCCTGGAAGGGCAAATACTACAATTTCGACGCGCTGACGGTGATGCCGCGCCCGTGCCGGCGCGGCGGTCCCGACATGCTGATGGCCGCGCTTCACCCCGAGGCGATCTATCACTCGACCAAACGCGGCTTCCATATCCTCACCACGCCGCTGCATGGCGACCGGGCGCATCTGGTGGCCCAGGTCGACGCCTTCCGCCGCGCCCGCGACGAGATGGGCGAGGCCGGCGCGCACCTGACCCTGATGCTGTCGCGCGCCGCCTTCGTGACCCGCTCCGAAAAGGACCGGCGCCAAAAGGTGGAACTGGCCAATGATTTCTTCGCCCGCTTCGACAATGTCTATACCGGTCCGGGCATCGTCGATGCCGGCATGGCGAGGGTCTTGCCACGCAAGCAGACGCTGGCGGAGCTGGAGCAGAACCTGCTGATCTGCACGCCGCAGGAAATGACCGACAAGCTCGGCGAATATGCCGATCTCGGCATCGACCGCGTCAGCCTGACGATGAATTTCGGCGCCTCGCAGGCGGATACGCTCGAAAGCACCCGCGCGGTAGCCGAGGAGGTCATTCCGCATTTCAGGTCGACATCGATGAAAAAGACCGCCGAACTGGTCTGAGCGAGGCAGGACATGACCATCCAGGAAACCCTGATCGAGAATGTCGCCGTCTGGCGCGGCCGCGGCGAGCATGTCGAAACCGCCATGGCGATCCGCATCGAAAACGGAAGGATCGCCGCCATCGCCCCGACCGGCACGCTGAGCGCCGGGCCGCAGGCAACAGTGGTGGACGGCGCCGGGGCGACGGCGATCCCCGGCCTCTGCGACATCCATGTGCATCTCGCCACCAATTCGGACTATGGCAGGATCGTCGACAACGCCACCTACCGGGCGCTGGTGCCCGGCACCGAAAAACTGCTGCATGGCGTGCGCAACGGCTTGCGGGCGCTGAAGGCGGGGGTGACGACGCTGCGGGTGATGGGCCACCGGGAAAGCGGCGACGTCGAACTTGCCGCGATGATCGAGCGCGGCCTCATCCCCGGACCGCGCCTGCTGGTCGCGCCCTGGGTGATCTCGATGACCGGCGGGCGCGGCGACCTGTTCTACCCCGCCGCCTGGCCGCGCCAGTATCTCGATACCGCCGACGGCATCGAGGAGTGCCGCAAGGTCGTGCGCCTGCAGCGCAAGCTCGGCGCCGGCTTCATCAAGGTCACGGCCAGCGCCGGCGTGCTTTCCGCCGACGACAAGGTCCATTGGCCGAACTATACGGTCGAGGAGCTGAAAGTCATCGTCAGCGAAGCCCATGACTACGACCTGAAGGTCGCCGCCCATGCCCATTCGACCGAGGGCATCAAGCGGGCGCTGCTCGCCGGGGTCGACACGCTGGAGCACGGGACCAATCTCGACGACGAATGCATCGCCATGATGGTCGAGCAGGGCACATGGCTGGTGCCGACGCTCGCCATCACCGACTCGCTCCTGCGCCGGGGTGCTGCGAGCGGCGCCAGGGCGGAAGGGCTGGCGAAACTGGAAATTGCCCGCGCAAACCAGTCGCGCTCGATCCTCAAGGCGATCGCGGCCGGCGTCAAAATCGCGATGGGGACGGATTCCTCGGGCAATCTCTGCCGCTTCGGCGAGCATGCGCGCGAGCTGGAACTCTATGTCGAGCTCGGCATGACGCCGGCAAAAGCCCTGGAGACCGCCACATCCGCCGCCGCCGAGGCGCTGGATCTCGCCGGTGAGATCGGCACGCTCGACGCCGGCAAATGCGCCGACATCGTCCTGGTGAACGGCAACCCCTTGCAGGATATCTATCTTCTGCAGCGGGAGGGCGGGCTGCGCCGCGTCTACCGCAACGGCGTCGACGTGACCGATCCCTGGCCGGCCGTCGATCTGTGACGCGGAGCCGCTCCCGGCCGGCTGCGGGCGGGAGAAGCGGCTTGCCTTTGGCTGGCGTCGCCCCTAGGCTTGGCGCTTCGCAGACGGCCTTTCGCGGGAGGATCTCCGGCGGGCGGCGGGCCGCTGCTGCCCTCAAAATCCTTCCAGCGGGCGGACCCGGATGAACATCTCCCTTGCGCGGACTTTCCTCGCCGTTCTCGAACATCGCAATTTCAATCGCGCAGCCGAGATCCTCAACGTCACGCAATCGACGGTGACGATGCGGATCAATTCGCTGGAGGACCGGATCGGGCAAAAACTGTTCCTGCGCAACCGCGCCGGCGTCGAGCCGACCGCCGCCGGCTGGGCCTTCCGGCCCTATGCCGAAATGCTGATCCAGGTCTGGCAGCAGGCGCGGCAGGAAGTGACGCTGCCGATCGAGCGTTCGACGCTGTTCCGGGTGGGGGCCGAGCCCGGCCTCTGGCAGGGCGTGATGGAAGACTGGGTGCTGAAGATCACCCAGGAGCGGCCGGGCATCTCCCTGCTGATCGAAAACAAGACGGCGGACAATCTCAACGCCTGCCTCGCCCAGGGGATTTACGACGCCGCGCTGATGTATGACGCCCGGCCGCGCACCAATGTCGCCTTCGATTTCCTCTACGACGAACAGCTCGTGCTGGTCTCGACCACGCCGCGCGGCCGAACCGCCTGGCATCCCGAATACACCTATGTGGAATGGGGACCGGATTTCCGGATGGAGCACGCCAAGCTCCAGCCCGAAAACATCACCCCGCCGGTGACCATCAACCACGGCTCCTGGGCTTTGCAATGGATCGAACGGCGCGGCGGCTCCGCTTACTTTCCGATCCGCATGATCGAGGACAAGGTGGAGCGCGGCGAGCTTTACGTCGTCCCCGGGATCAATGCGTTCTCCCGCTCGGTGTGGATTTCCTATCTGGAACGCCTGATGCAGAGCGAATGGTTTCCGCCGGTGTTGCAGGATCTGCAGGAGATGGCGCGGCTGCGCAGCGAACGGAATGTGGCATTCAAGAAACGCTGGAACGTCAAATAGCCCCCTCCGGTAAGCTCTGCTCTCAGTCAGGCCGCAAGGCGGCGTTCGTTCGGCCGCAGCGTCACAGGCGCGCTTCCTGCGCAAACAGGCGCGGTATCTCATGCCTCACGACGACGGTCGCCGCTGGCGGGAAAGGGCCCGGGCCTCGAGGCATACCCGGTTGAATCGGTCGAGTTCGAGCCGGGCGTCGGGCAAGGCGCGGTGGACGAGGTCTTGCGGTTTCGTCCTTGCGATGACGCTCTCGACCAGGCTGAGGATTTCGGCCGGGCTTGCCGACGATCCGAGGATGGCGCTTGCGGCGTCGACAAAGGCGTCGTCGGATTTGCGAAGGCGAAGCGCATGACGCGGTCGCCCGGCCGCGCGCAGAAGCACGCTCAACCACTTGCCGTCCCAGGAGGGTGAGCTGGCATACAGATCCTCGCCCGACAGCGTCGCCAGCATCTCGTCGACGATGACGCCCGCCGGCTCGCCTTCGGCATGCAGTTGCGCTCTCGAAAGCCCGTGGATCGCTTCGGCCTCGGCCGACCAATCGGTCCAATGGGCTTCCGGCCGGATCAGGAAAGACCGGGCGCGGCCATCCTCGAAAAGCCATGCAATCTCGACCGGGTAGCTGTGCTTGCCCAGAGAAGAGGCTTCGAAATCCATGAAGACGCGCATTGCCCGACACCCTGAAGCAGGTCCGGCTCAACCGGAAGGAATTCCATCGATCGCCCTTTCCGGGCATGTTTCGCTTGCCGGACAAAACGTATGCCTGGCTAACCCCTGATCTTCCATCAGGTTCCGCCGCAATCGCCCTTGAAGCGCGGCCCCGCTAGACGCCGGCCGGGGCGGAAACTTCGGCACTGGCTGGCCGCGAAGGGCGCCGGCAGCGCCCGTCGGCGGCGAAACGGACCGGCTCCCGGTCCGGTCTCCTGCGCATGCAATTATCGGTAGCATCGCCCATGGCCTGTCAATGCCGTCAGGATTGCGATTTCTGGGACGGGCCGGCAGCATTTTGTTAATCGTGCGCTCGCACTATACCCGCAGAACGGGTCACGCGCGATCGAGACAGCCTCGATGAGACCCGGCCGCGTTCCTGTATCTCCGCGTCGTCGAACGGCGGCGCCGACAGTTTTTACACCTAGAGCCCGAACAATGCTGAACAGCTTGATAAGATTTGTAGTCAGGCGGCCCGAATTATACATTCTGGGTGCGATTTCGACAGTGCTTGCCGGCGCCGTCAGCGCCAGCATCGTTCAGCTTCATCTCGCGACCCGGCTTTATGACATCGGCCGCAGCCATCTGCTGAAAGCGCCGTTTCCGCTGGACAGCGTTCAGGGAATGTCAAACCAGCTGACCCTCTCCTTGGGCGACAGCATACTCATCAGCACCAAGGTGACGATCTGGCTGACCGGGACGCTGGCGCTTCTCCTGCTTCTTTCGATCACGCATCTGGTCCTGCGCTTTCGCAATCTGAGGGAAACCGCAAACTACGATCCGCTAACCCGATTGGCGAACCGGGGGCGGTTTCAACAGGTTCTCTCCGCGCTTGCTTGCGATCCGGGCGCAGGCAACGATTTGGCGCTGATGCTCATCGATATCGACTACTTCAAGAGCATCAACGACACCCATGGCCACGATGCCGGCGACGCGGTCCTCAAGGAACTGGCCCGGCGCCTCGAAGAACTGCCCCCCGGAAGGCGCTGGATCGCGCGGCTGGGCGGCGACGAGTTTGCGCTGCTTGTGGTGGCGAACCATATCTTTGGTCATTCCCGCCACATCGCCGAGGCTCTGTGCAGGTTGATGGACGCGCCGTTTGCACTCGATGGAAGACAGGTCAATGTCAGTGTCAGCGTCGGCATCAGCTACATGGCTCAAGGCGCCTATACGCCCGAGGGGCTTTTGAAGAATGCGGATATTGCGCTTTATTCCGCCAAGATGGCGGGCCGCGGCACCTTCCGCTTCTTCGATCCCAAGCTGGATGCCGAGCTGAAGGCGCGCCTCGCTCTCGAATGCGACCTGCGCGAAGCCATCCACCAGAACCGTCTGGAACTGCACTTTCAGCCCCTGGTCGATCTTCAATCGCAGCAAACGGCGGCCTACGAGGCTCTGGCGCGGTGGAACCACCCGAAACTCGGGGCCGTCCCGCCGCAGCATTTCATCAAGGTCGCCGAGGAAATCGGCGAGATGCGGACATTGGGCAGCTGGATCATAAGGCAGGCGTGTCATACCGCCCGGTCGTGGCCGGACTGTATCGGCGTGGCGATCAACCTGTCTCCCCAGCAGTTCGAGGGCGACGACCTCCTGCCGCTCGTCGAGGGCGTCATTCGGGAAACGGGAATCGATCCGTTTCGCATAGAATTCGAGATCACCGAATCCCTTCTCATCAGCGACAAGGAGCGCGTTGCCGGAATTCTGCAAGCGCTCAAGGCGCTTGGCGTGCGCATCGCCCTCGACGATTTCGGCACCGGGTATTCGTCCATGTCCTATCTGCATCGGTTTCCGATCGACAAGATAAAGATCGATCGTTCGTTCGTCGCCGATATGGCGCACAAGCCGGAAGCGGCGGCGATCATCGAGACGATAAGCCTGCTCGCAAGGCGGCTCGGCCTCACCACGACCGCGGAAGGCATCGAGACCGAGGCGCAGGCGATTTTCCTGCGTTCGATCGGCTGCGACGAAGGCCAGGGCTATTATTTTGCAAAGCCGCTTCCAGCCGAGACCTGCTGCGAATGGCTGGGCAGGAGAGCGGCAGGCTCTGCCTGTTCAATACCAAACGTCGCATAGTCGATCGCGTAGCGGCCAGCGGGGCGCGCTGATCCAGATCGGCCGCATCGTCGCCATCGTCTTCGGCTCTTCCTCCTGCGCCGTCATCGAAGACCGTCCCGGCACGGCTGCGCTCCCGCGCCCTCCCCCCCGCGCGACACGCCGAAAATCCCGGTCAGCCGTTCAACAGCCGGTCCAGTTCGCTGCGGCGGGCGGCGGCGAGGCCGGCTTCGTCGGCGAAATCACGCCAGCGGGCGATGACGGCGCGCACCTCGTCGATCACGGTTTTCGCGATGCGCGGGCTGATCGATGCCGCCTCCGCGACCTTCAACATATGCGCGGTGCCGGGCGCCCTGCCCTCCCCCGCCACGTCGGCGCTGTGTTCGCCGCCGGGGCCTGCGGAGAAGGTCAGGTCGTAGGCCGGCGACAGGCGCCAGAGACCGTCCGCGCCCATCAGGAAGGCATGGTTCTTGGCATGGTCGTCGCGGTTGCGGGCATAAACGTTGAAGGCCATGCGCCGGAACATTTCCAGCACCTCGCCGCTGTCGCGGGTCATCAGGAGGGTCAGCTTGTGCAGCATCGCGTAATTCACCGAGGCTTCGCGGTGGCTGGCGTTGAGCAGCCCGCTCGCCGTGTGCATGTGCAGCCGCCCGCCCGGCGTCCGGTCGAAGCGCTTGGTCGCAAACAGCCGGTTGCCCTTTCGCGTGTGGAACAGATGGGTCTCGGCCATGCGCAGCCCGGCGGCGCGGGCCATCAGCGCATAGGCCTGCTCCTCCGCGCCGATCCCGGCCGGATCCTCGGCGCTGCGGGATTTGACGATCCACCGCTCCTCGCCCGGCGCCAGCGCCTGCCCGTAATCGATGACGAAACTGTCGCGGCCGCGGTCGAAGCCGATCATGATCTTCGGACGTGCGCCGGCCGAGCCGCCCTGCGCGCCCTGCAGCGCATCGATATCGGCGGTGTCCATGTTGCCCTGGATCATCTCGACCTGCTCGACGAACCAGTCGAGATCGCCGTCGCCGCGCCCCTCCTCGGCCAGTTCCGGCCGGTAGGCAAGCGCGCCCATGCCCCCCTGCCCCACCGCCGAAAGCCGGTCGAGCGGCGTCAGCATGTGATGGTCGATGCCGGCCTTGCGCAGCCGGCGGTCGAGAAGCAGCCGGCCCCAGCCATCCGGCAGGCTGTCGTTGAAAAGCCCGTGCAACCCGTCGAACGGATCGCGCGGAGCCGGCCGCACGCCCGGCTCGGCTATCAGGTGAAAGGGCGAGACCAGCAGCGGCGCGGCCAGAAATTCCGGCGCATATTCGAAATAGGCCCGCCTTTCGGCCGTGCTCCAGGCGAGCGTTCCCAGCCGCCGCGCCACCCCTTCGAGATCCAGTTCCACCGCCATCTTTCGCACCGACGTGAATTTCATGGCTTGCGCACCCTCTGCCGTGCCGGCGGTTCGATGACATCCGCGATGGTCTTTGGCGGCCGGGGCGGAAACAGGCCGTCGAATTCCGCCTCGGCCTGCAGGACGAAGGCGATCTTGACGACGGCCTCCAGCGAGGCCTTGCCCCGCATCTCGAACAGCCGGAGCGAGCCGTAGGAAATTCCCGCCTTTTCGGCAAGCTCGCGCTGCGTCAGACCGGCCTCGATTCGCCGCCGTTTCGCCCGCGCCGCGAGCTGCGCCATCACCTCCATCGGAGATGTCATCTGAAATGCGAACATGATGGCGATTAACTCCGAAAATGACGGATAAATGCTAAAATAATAGCAATATCACAAGACTTCAAGCCAAATGTGACGTCACAGGCGCTTCCATGGCAAGGAATCGCGCCATGCGAATCGATTCTCCTTCGTCCTCCTTCATCCCCTCCCCTGCCGGCAGATGTTACAAGCAGGCGAAGAGGCCTTTCGAAGCGGGAGCGCCGATTTGCCAACAGGGAAATGCAGCGGCACCCCCAAGGTATTTCAGGCGATATCCATGTTTTAACAAGGCGTTAAGAAGAATTCCGGGTTCGGCGTCGACCGATCGTTAACCAAAATCGCCTTGCGCCGGGGCCGGAATCACGGATACTGGCGGCAGTTTGAATAAAGATTCCGTTTTATCGCCAGAATGGTCGTCCCGATGAATGCATATTCGCCATTGCGGTCTTTCGAGCTCGACGAGAAGATCCTCCTGCAGGGTGCGGAGATCTCCCGGCGGCTCGACCAGCTTCGGATGGAGAAATTTCCCCCGAACGCCAAGAAGACGCTGCGCCTGTTCGCGATGGCCGAAGTCGCCCATTATCTCGGCGTCAGCCCGAACAATCTGAAGCGCCTGCATCTGGAAGGCAAGGGCCCGATCCCGACGACCTCGACGGGCGGCCGCCGTCTCTATACCGGCGAGCAGATGCGCGAGCTGCGCCACTACCTCGACCGCACCGGCAAGTCCGACGCCAAGAAATACGTGCCGCACCGCAAGCCCGGCGACAAGCTGCAGGTTATCGCCGTCGTCAATTTCAAGGGCGGCTCCGGCAAGACGACGACCACCGCCCACCTCGCCCAGCATCTCGCGCTGACCGGGCACCGGGTTCTCGCCGTCGATCTCGATCCGCAGGCCTCGCTTTCGGCCTTGCACGGCTTCCAGCCCGAGCTTGACCGCAACCCCTCTCTTTACGATGCGATCCGCTACGACAGCGAGCGCAAGTCGATCACCGAGGTGATCCGCGAGACGAATTTTCCCGATCTCGACATCGTGCCGGCCAATCTCGAATTGCAGGAATACGAATACGACACGCCGCTGGCGATGCAGACCTCGGTGGAGGGCAAGCGGTTCTTCACCCGTCTCGGCAAGGCGCTCGCCGATGTCGACGACCGCTATGACGTGGTCATCGTCGACTGCCCTCCCCAGCTCGGCTACCTGACGCTGACGGCGCTGACGGCGGCGACATCCGTGCTCATCACCGTGCATCCGCAGATGCTCGACCTGATGTCGATGAGCCAGTTCCTGCTGATGCTCGGCAACATCACCAAAACGATCAAGCGGGCCGGCGCCAATGTGCAGATGGACTGGCTGCGCTACCTGATCACCCGCTACGAGCCGACCGACGTGCCGCAGGCGCAGATGCTCGGCTTCATGCAGTCGATGCTGGCCGAGGAGATCCTGACGCAGCCCATGGTGAAATCGACGGCGATTTCCGATGCGGGCCTGACCAAGCAGACGCTCTACGAGGTCGAGCGCAACAATTTCACCCGCGGCACCTATGACCGCGCCATCGAATGCATGGATGCGGTGAATTTCGAAATCCAGGGCCTCATCCACAAGGCATGGGGGCGGCTGTGATGCGGTTGACCGCCGTCAAAACCGGGTTTTGCACCCATGAAATCAACCGGATGAACGGGGGACGGCGCCATGGCGCGTAAAAATCCCTTTGCCAACCTGATGAACGAAAGGCCGCTCGAACCCGGCGTCGCGCTGGATTACACGGTCAAGGGCGCGTCGCGCTCGATCATCTCCACCATCGACGAACTGGCGCACCGCGCCGACAAGCTTCTCGAAGGCGAAACGGTTATCGAGCTCGATCCCGATGTGATCGACGCCTCCTTCGTGCGCGATCGCATCGAGGACGATCCGCAGGCCTTCGAGGCCTTGGTGGCGGCCATTCGCGAGCAGGGGCAGAACAGCCCTATCCTGGTGCGGCCGCACCCGAAGGATGACGGCCGCTACATGGTGGTGTTCGGGCATCGCCGCCTGCGAGCGGTGAAGGCGCTCGGCCGCAAGGTCCGCGCTGTCGTCAAGGCCATCGACGACCGGCAGCATGTGATTGCGCAGGGGCAGGAAAACTCCGCCCGCGCCGATCTCTCCTTCATCGAAAAGGCGATGTTCGCCCGCCAGCTCGGCGCGCTGAACTATGACAGCGACAGCGCCACGGTCATGGCGGCGCTGTCCATCGACAAGGCGACCTTGTCGAAAATGCTCTCGGTGACCAACATGCCCGCGGATGTGCTGGAAGCCATCGGCGGCGCCCGCTCCCCCGGCCGCGACCGCTGGTACGAGCTGAAGCAGATGCTCGAAAACCCGAAGCGGCTCGACGACTTGCGGGAGGTGCTGGCGCGGACGGATCTGTCCGGCCTGAACGGCGATGCGCGCTTCGCCTTCGTCGTCGACGCCCTCACCCGTCGCAAGTCGCAAGGCCTTGCGCCGCCGCGCCGCAAATCGAAATGGGCGCCCGGCGACCGGGCGGTGTCCGCTGAGATCAGCACCGACGGCAAGAATTATACGCTGGCGCTCAAGGCGAAGGACGCCGTGGGTTTCGGCGAATTCATCGCGGAAAGTCTCGACGACCTTTACGCGACATACCGCAAACGGAAGAACGAAGGATAGGACAGACCGCAAAAGAAAAAGGCCCCCGAACGGTTGCCCGTGGAAGCCCTTCTCGATCTGTAGCAAGAAGAGAATCGCATTTCCACGAATCCCAGTCAAGCAGTTTTGGCACCGTTTTGGTGAGCGGATTTCTTTTGCCTGCTGAAAGGTGAAGGAAAATGCAAACCGGACATGTGACGACGCCCTTCGGGCGGCGGCCGATGACGCTTGCCCTGGTGAAACGGCAACAGGCCGTGGCCGGGATCGAGGCGGGCAAGGCGGCCGACAAATGGAAGATCTTTCGCGACGCCTCGGCGGCGATGGACCGGCTCGGCCTGCAGTCCAACAGTCTTGCCGTGCTCGACGCGCTTTTGTCCTTCTACCCGGACAACGAGCTGCGCCAGGACGCGCGGATGATCGTCTTCCCCTCGAATGTGCAACTGGCGCTGCGCGCCCATGGCATGGCGGGCGCGACGCTGCGGCGGCATCTGGCGGTGCTGGTCGAGGCCGGCCTGATCCTGCGCAAGGACAGCGCCAACGGCAAGCGTTATGCACGCAAGGACGGTTCCGGCGAAATCGAGAACGCCTTCGGTTTCGATCTCTCGCCGCTGCTTGCCCGCGCGGACGAGATCGCCCGGATGGCGCAGGCCGTCGCCGCCGAGCGCGCGCAGTTCCGCAAGGCCAAGGAGGATCTGACCATCTGCCGCCGCGATGTCCGCAAGCTGATCACGGCGGCGCTGGAGGAGGGCGCGGACGGCGACTGGCAGGCGGTCGAACAGGTCTATGTCGATCTGGTCGGGCGCATCCCCCGCGCGCCGTCGCTTACCCAACTCGCCAGCCTTCTCGACGAAATGACCCTGCTGCGCGAAGAGATCCTCAACAGGCTGGAAACGTGGGAAGATTCCCGGATTCAAAGCACCAATGCCGCTCATGACGAGCAGCACATACAGAACTCAAATACCGACTCTCCCAATGAATTTGAACCATGCTCCGAAAAAGAGCAGGGCGCGCCGTCCCGCCGTCATCCCGCACCGGCGAACTTGGAATTGAAAGCCTTTCCCCTTGCCCTTGTCATGAAAGCATGCCCCGACATAGCCGATTACGGACCGGGCGGAGCGATATCGAGCTGGCGGGAGCTGATGGCGGCGGCCGTGGTGGTCCGCGCCACGCTCGGCGTAAGTCCCTCGGCCTATCAGGCGGCTTGCGCGGTGATGGGCGCTGAACAGGCCGCCGTCGCCATGGCCTGCATTCTGGAACGGGCCAGTTTCATCAACTCGCCCGGCGGCTATCTGCGCGACCTGACACGCCGGGCTGAAAACGGCGCGTTTTCGCTTGGGCCTATGCTGATGGCGCTGCTGAAGGGCAGGGATGCGCAATCGCTCAAGGTTGGATAGGGGCGATCGGCGGCAGACCGCGCCGAAAGGTTGACTGCCGTCAAAAGAGACGAATTTCGCAATTATTTCAGCTTGTTATGCTTTCCGCACCTATGCGGCGCCAGCAAACCGGAACTTCATGGCCATGCGGAACGTTTGCCTGCCATCTCCAACCAGCCCGGACAGGTGAGATGACCAGAATTCCCCCGGAAAAGCCCAGCGACGAGGCCGATCGCCACCAGATCGCCATGGCGAAAAAAGAGGGCGCGGCCTATCGCGCCTCGCTCGAATACATGGCCTATAAGGTCGCGGATGCGGGCGGTGAAAAGCACGCCGGCGACTACATCGTCGCTTTCGCGCAAGAGCGCGCCGAAGGCATGTACATGCTGCACGGCGAGGGCGAGCTGGAATGGACCGAGCCCGAAGAAGAAAACTGCCATCTCGAGATTTCCGTCAGCGACGCCGGCGACGGGCGCTTCATTCCGTATCTGGAGATCACGGCCACCTTGACGCCAAAGGAGGGCAGGGCGGTGGGGCCGTTCGAGGTCCCGTTCCTCTGGCATCCCGGCCTCTATCACTATGGCCGCAATATCAAGGTGCCCGGCGACGGCGAATACAGGCTGCAGGTCACGATCAAGCCGCCGACCTTCATGCGGCACGACAAGGTCAACGGCAAACGTTATGCGAAGACCATCGACGTTACCTTTGATGCTGTCATGATCAAGACGGGGAAGGAGTAAGGCGCCGCAACGCAAAAGGGTTGGCCTGCCGTGAAAGCAGGCCAACCCCGGTGATGGATTGGAGCGTGTCAGAAAGTCGGTGCGATCACTTCGCGCCGGCGGCGGCGAAGGAGCGCCAGCTGTCGAGGAAGGCGTTCCGCTGGGTGGCGGCTTCCTTCTCGTCGATGTCGAAGACCTTGATCGCCGACATTTCCGGCAGCTTGACGATCTTGGAGACCTCGATATCGCCGCGGCTCGGGCGGCGGAAGGAGGTCTTCAAAAGCTCCGTCTGGGTTTCCTTGGACATCAGGATATCGAAGGCTTTCTTGGCGGCGTCCCCGCCCGGCGCGCCCTTGACCAGACCGGCGAAGTCGGCGGTGATGAAGGTGCCGTCCTCGGGATAGATGAGCTTGATCTCTTCCTGGCCGCCATCGACATAGGGGTAGGCATTGGCTTCGAAGGCGAGGCCGACGGCATATTCGCCCATGGCGACGCCGTTCTGCACGGCCGAGGAGGACGAACTGACGGCGACATTGGCGGCGAGCTGCTTCAGCTTGTCGTCGCCGAGCATCTTGTGGACGCCCCAGAGCACGGTATAGCCGGTGGAGCTGTTGGCCGGATCGGCGACGACGATCTTGCCCTTCCATTTGGGATCGAGCAGGTCGGTCCAGGTCTTCGGCTTCGGCAGGTCGCCGAGCTGGTTTTCGTTGACCATCAGCACCACGACATGCACGTTCGACGGCGTGAACAGGTTGCCGGGATAACGCAGCTTCTCGGGGATGGATGCCAATTCCGGGGATTCGTAAGCCTGGAACACGCCTTCGAAGGCGCCGACCGTGTTGAAGCTGGAACTCCAGAAGATGTCGCCCTGGACATTGGCGGCTTCCGCCTCCAGGCGCCGCAGCAGCACGCCGCTGCCGCCGGTGATCGAATTGAGCTTGATGTCGGAGGCCTTGTCCTTGACCGCGCCGGCCACGGCTTCGATCGCCTGCTCGGGGTTGGACGAGTAGAGCGTCACCGTCTTTTCGTCGGCCGAGGCGGTGCCGGCAAGGCCGGCCAGCATGACGGCGGAAATCAGGGTTTTCATGTTCATGTTCGTTCCTCTCTGTTTTGTATGACGATTGCGGCTTACTTCGACGCGAACACGTCGACCTTGAAGACTTTGGTGGCGACGACGATCGGGATGAGGATGACGGCGATCAGCACCAGCCCGTAGGCGGAGGCATAAGCCATCAGGTTGCTGCCGATCAGGCGGAAGACCTGGATGGTCAGGGTTTCCCGGCCGCCGGAATAGACGAGGATCGAGGCGCTGAGTTCCGAGACGCTGGTCGTCCAGGTGAGGATCGCGGCGGAGGCGATTGCCGGTCCCATCATCGGCAACACCACCTTGAAGAAGGTTCTGAGCGGCGGCGAGCCGAGGCTGATCGAGGCTTCCTCGATGGAGTTCGGGATGTTGTAGAGCGTCGCCTGGGCGCTGCGCATGCCGAAGGGCAGGCGGCGGACGAGGAGCGCCAGCACCATGATCGTCGCCGTGCCCGTCAGCGGCAGCCAGCCGGCGTTGAACGATACGACGAGGCCGATGCCGAGGACGGTGCCGGACAGCGCCAGCGGCACCGAGGAGATGTAGTCGAGCCAGGGCGTGACCGCATTGCGCTTCTTGATGATGAGATAGCTGACGACGGCGCTGAAGGCGACGCCGATCAGCGTGGCCGCGCCGGCATAGATGAGCGAATTCACCAGCGGCTGCGGCGCGGTCACGAAGACGCGTTCCATGTTGGCGAGCGTCCAGTTGCCCCATTGCATGACCGGCCCGCGCGACACCGTGAAGGCGCCGACCGCGATGACGGCGAGCGGCACCAACGAGACGACGACGATGAAGCTTGCGGCAAGCCCGATGGCAGCACCCTTCCAGCCGGTGATCGGCTGCGGCCTCGCGCCGCGTCCCTGGGCGATCTCGAAGCGGCCGCGCGACACGATCCAGCGGTTGAAGAACAGGATCAGCATCACCATCACCACGGAGACGGTGGCGAATGTGCTCTGCATGACCGGGGCCGCCCCGCCTTCCGAGACCGCCGCCTGGTAGGTGACGACCGACAGCAGCGGCAACTGGTTCGACAGGATCATCGAAATTGCGAAATTGCCGACGACCATGGTGAAGACCAAGAGGGCGCTGGCGAGGATCGAGGGCAGGATGACCGGCAGCATGACCTTGATGCGCGAGCGGGCCGGCGAGGTGCCGAGGCTCTGGGCAGCCTCTTCCAGATGCACGTCGAAACCGCTGATCGAGGCGACCGTGCCGATATACACATAGGTGTAATAGACGAAGGTCATCACCGTGATCAGGCCGAACCAGCCGTAGAAACTCGGCAGATGGATGCCGAAATCGCGGAAGAAGCGGGTAATCAGGCCGTTATTGCCGAGCGCCATCAGCCAGGTCTGGGCCGAGATGACTTCCGGGATGACCAGCGTGATCAGCGGCAGCAGGGCGATGATCGACTTGCCGAAGAAACGATAGCGCGCCGTCACATAGGCCAGCGGCACGCCGATGAGCACGCAGGTGCAGGTGACGATTGCCGCCAGGATCAGCGTGTTGACGATGGCCGAGAGGCCGCGCGGATCGGTGAGCAGCCGGCTCCAGCCGTTTTCCACGTCGCCGACGCCGAAGCTGGCGGTCAGGATATTGACCAGCGGATAGAGGATGAAAGTGATGAGGACCACGAGTGCCGCAAGCGACAGCCACGGCCAGGGCGTGCGCAGATCGAGTGCCTTGATCATGACGCGATCACCACGGCCTTGGAGGGGTCGATGGTCGCCATGACCTTCGTGCCGATGTCGAAGCCGTCATGGTTGTCGCCATGGGATTCGACGCTGATCACGGTGTCGTCGGCGAGCGCCAGCTTGTAGCTGGTCTTGCCGCCGAGATATTGCCGCTTGACCACCGTTCCCGGCAAGGCCTGTGCCTCGGCGGAGGCATTGGCGCTGAGCCGCAGATCCTCCGGGCGCATGATGAGGATGCCGTCGCGCGTCGCGGCCGGCAGGGTGTTGCGCGCCAGGATCGAGGCGCCGCCGAGCTGGATGTGGGCGGTTCCGTCGGCATTGGCGTCGGAAATGCTGACGTCGATGCGGTTGGCCGCGCCGACGAAATCGGCGACATAGGCGGTGCGCGGCGTCGAATAGATTTCCTTCGGCGTGCCGAGCTGCTCGACCTTGCCCTTGTTCATCACGCCGATCTGGTCGGACATGGAGAGGGCCTCTTCCTGGTCGTGGGTGACGAAGACGGTTGTGATGTTGGCCTCGCGCTGCAGGTCCGCGATTGTCTCGCGGATTTGGATGCGCAGCTTCGCGTCGAGGTTCGACAGCGGCTCGTCCATCAGGAGAACCTGCGGCTTGATGACCATGGCGCGGGCGAGCGCCACGCGCTGGCGCTGGCCGCCGGAAAGGGCTGCCGGATGCCGGTCCATCACATGGCCGAGGCCGACATGCTCCAGCTCGTGGCGGACCTTCTTCATCATCGCGTCACCGGATTCGCCGCGGGCGCGCAGGCCATAGGCGACGTTTTCGGCGACGGTCTTGTCGGGAAACAGGGCGTAATCCTGGAACACCATGCCGATATTGCGCCGATGCGGCGGCAGCCGGGTCACGTCGTTCGACTGGAAATAGAGATTTCCCTTCGACGCCTGGACGAAGCCGGCGATGGTGCGCAGCAGGGTTGTCTTGCCGCAGCCCGAGGGGCCGAGCAGCGTGAAGAAGCAGCCTTCCGGTATCGTCAGGCTTAGGTCGGAAATGACGTCCATTCCTCCGTAGTTGACGGACAGATTCTTGATATCGATCCCCATTGTTTTTCTCCTCCGGTCTTCTCAGGCGGGAATGTTCAGGCCGTTCAGCATCTGGACGACGGCGCGGTGTTGTCCCGCGTCCCCTGCCGCCAGAATGCGCGGGCCGGTTTTCAGCGTGATCGGGTTGCCCTGCCAGTCGGTGATGATGCCGCCGGCACCCTCGATGACCGGGCGGAACGGCGCGTAATCATAGACTTTCAGGCCGGTGTCGAGCGCAATGTCGGTGCCGCCGTCGGTCAGCAGGCCATAGGCGAGGGCGGCCGCGCCGTAGATGCGCCAGTTGGTGTGGCGGCGCAGCAGGTCGAGGGCGGGGCGCTCTTCCTCGGAATAGAAATCCGGGTTGCTGGTGGACATCATGGCGCGCGACAGGTCATCGCAGGATTTCACCCGGCAGGGCGCGCCGTTCTTGAGCGTCGGGCGGCCCTCGACGCCGACCCAGCGGGCATCGACCGGCGGAATGTCGATGATGCCGAGGACCGGCACGCCGCGATGGGCGAGCGCGATCAGCGTGCCATAGACCGGCATGCCGGCGATGAAGGAGGCGGTGCCGTCGATGGGATCGAGCACCCAGACGAATTCGGCGTCGGGCCGCTCCCAGTCCTGCTCCTCGCCGATGATGCCGTGATCGGGGAAACGGGCGTTGATCATCGCCCGCAATTGCTTTTCGATGGCCATGTCCATCGCCGTCACCAGGCTGCGGTCGGGCTTGACCGAGACGCCGAGTTGGTCGCGCTTGTTCTGCTCGATCATGCCTCGCGCCGTATCGGCAAGCGTGATCGCGAATTCGACATGGTGCGCCTGCACCGAACTGTCAGATGTCATCGATATCCCCGTCAAAGGCGCGTGTGCGCCGCTTTATTGCCTTTCGTCGGGCGGGAATGTGGCATTACAAGTTAAATGTGTCAATTTGTGTTTGTGGCAAAAATGCAGATTTGTGGCATGATGGGGCAAATATAATGTCAATTGTGGCATTCTCTGCAATTTGCTATGGCGTGTGGGACCGATGGAGCAGGCGATGTGGCAGGAAGAACGACAGCAGAAGATCCGCGAGCATTTGACGGCCTTCGGACAGGTTTCCATCGACCGCATCGTCGAGAATTTCGGCGTTTCGCGCGAAACCATCCGCCGCGACCTGATGGAGATGGAGCAGGCGGGCGAGCTGCGCCGGGTGCGCGGCGGGGCCGTCCCGGTCATCCGCGAGAATTCCAGCTTCCAGGTGCGCCACACCCAGCGCCTGCAGGAAAAGCGGGCGATTGCCGCAACCGCGCTGCAGTTCCTGCAAAGCGGCATGACCCTGTTCATGGATGCGGGATCGACGACATCGGTCATGTCGGAGACGCTGGCCGGGCCGAACGGTCTGACCGACCTGACGATCATCACCAATTCCATCGACGTCGCCCGCAATCTCACCGATCCCACAGGCGAGCCGTCGCGGCGCTTCCGGGTCATCATCCTCGGCGGTGAATTCCGGCAGGATCCGATGGAAATGTCCGGTCCGGTGACGATCAACGATATCCACCGCTATCAGGCGGATGTGGCCATCGTCGTGCCCTGGGGCGTCGATCCGACGCGCGGCGCGTCCGATTATCATCTCTCCGGCGCCGAGATCGCCCGCGCCATGGTGCAGAATGCATCGCAGACGATGATTCTCGCGGACCATTCGAAGATCGGCGCCCCGGCGCGCTCGGTCTTCTGTCCGCCCGCCGATATCGACACGCTGATCACCGACGCCAAGGCCTGCGAGCATCCGATCTTCGATGCACTGCGCACCACGCTGCCGAACGTCGTCATCGCCAGCTAGGGAAAGGAAAGGTTTCGAAGCAGCCTGTTCCACATTCAGCTTTTGGCCGATGCCGGTCGATGATCCCGAAAGCGCTCTCGCGCGATCCCTGCAAGGGTCGAGGCAACGGCACGCGATGTTTGGAACCATCGGGTCGCTGCGAACGTTTGGAGAACGAATTCAGGAGACCGCCATGAGTGACAACCCGAAAACCGATCCGTCTTCCAACACGCAGAAGGACCCGGACGACTGGGTCAGCGGCGACGAGCCGATGACCGGCGCGCAGCGCTCATATCTGAAGACGCTGTCGGAGCAGGCGCATCAACCCGACGTCTATTCCGAAGACCTGACGAAGGCGGAGGCATCGAAACGCATCGACGAGCTCAAGCAATCGCTCGGCCTCGAATGACGATCGGTACGGCGCTGCAGGTCGAACAACCGGCGTCGCAATATTGAATGGAACTTTTGTGCGTCGCAGCACTTTCGGATCGTCAACCGCGAAAGGACGCGACCATGTCAGAGCTGAAGCTCGGAGAACCGATCCCCACAGGCATTCCCGGCATCGAACCGGTTAACACCGCAGAAGACCGGCAGGCGACGGACGCCGCAGCGCCGCCATTCGCGCGGATTGCATCGCCCGCGGCTTTCGAGCCGCACACCGCGTTGTTCGATCAGTTGTTTCTTTTTCCGATGAAGCTGGGCCTGTCGATCGCGCTGGCGTCGAGCGCCGTTCTGGTCAATCCGGCGCTGCTGGCGCAGCGGCTGGAGGCGGCCGGAGCCGCCCGGTAACGGAAGAGCCCCTCCATCCCGTTCTCGCCGCCCCCGAGGCGGCGATTTCGTTTTGAACGTCCGGATTCACCAGGCGATGCGCGTGGCAGGCGCACCCGATCAATCGCGGCCTGGGAGCCTTCCAGCACCTGCGCAAAATATCCGTCGTTGAACATCAGCGCCCGGAAATGCCGACAAGCGCGTTGTTTCTGCGGCTTGCCTCAAGCAAGGTCTCGATCTCGGCGTTCAGCATGCCGGCCGGAATGCGGTTCTCGCTGAAATAGACAAGTCGGAAGTCGGTCATGGCGCAGCTTTCCGTTCAGGCGGAGCGGTTGCGGCGGCGCGCTCGTCGGCGAGGGCGGGCGCGAGCGGCCGACCTGTCAAATATCCCTGTACCTGCTGGCAGCCCTTCATCTCGATGCGCCGCAACTGATCCTCCGTTTCGACCCCTTCGGCGATCGTGGTCAGCCCCAGCGCTCACGACCATGACGAAATCAGGTTTCCGAAGCCGGTTCAGCGTCGGCGAAACTTGCTGTCTCTGGCGGTGGCGGGCTTGTGCGGAAGCGCGCCCCTTTCAGCCACAGCTTGAAGGCTTCCCAATGGATTCCGGCCATCACCTTCATCGTCATGAAGGGAAACCGGACCAGGCAGCGCGCCAGCATGGCGTCCGTCAGCGGCGCCGCGTCGGCATTGAACATGGCGGCAAGGACGGGTTCCTTGCCGGCAGTCTCATGAATGCGCACCCGCACGGTCTTGCCGGGCGGCAGGATGCGGAAATGGTAGCGCAGCGCCATATCCATGAAGGGGGAAACGTGAAACACCTTCGCCCGCGTCTGGCGGATGCCGGCGGCACTGATTTCACCTGCAAGGACCGGCGCCACATAGCTGTGCCGTTGGCCGAATGTGTTCCTCACCGCATAGATGATGGCGATCAGCCGGTCTTGTTCATCATAGGCAAAATAGGTCGAGAGCGGGTTGAAGACATAGCCGAACATGCGCGGGTAGGCGAGCAGCAGAATACGCGCCGCAGGCCTTTCGAGACCGGAGCGCGCCAGCAGGCGGTCGGCGAACTGTCGAAGCGTCTGGCCGTCTTCTTCGACATGATCGCGCTCGCGCAATGACAGGAGCCCGGCGCGGTTCACGGCGAGCAAACGGGTGAGTTCGGCCAGATCGACAAGCCGGTCGACATCGACCAGGAGGGAAAAGACGCGATAGCTGAAGCGATGACCAAAAGGATGGAGCCTCTGATGCACCACCTTGCCGGGATAAAGCGTGCCGGCCGCAGAGGGCGGCGGGCCGTTGTCAGCCATGCTGGTGACCCGGATTTGCTTCACGCCTTGTTTCTTTTCGTTCATCATTTGGCCGGCTTCCAGCGCACGTTCTTGCAAAGCACGCCGCCGAGAATACAACCACGCGTCAGAAGCGAATTATGGGAAACCTGCACCGTGATGGAATAGGTGCGCTCGCGTTTCTCATCATAGGCAGTGCCGGACAATGTATCCGGTGATTTCGGCTGAAGCGACATGACGAGACGATCACCCGCCTCTTCGCCCTTGCTGGTGTCCCGGATCCAGAGATTGGTCGCGCAGATATTGCGGCCGCATGGCGCGATGCGGACACGCGCATTGCCGTCGTCCCGCAGCCAGACACCACTCGGATCTACGGATTGCTGCGCGTGGGAGGCCGCGGCAGTCAACATCAGGGCGGAAAATGCAGTCAGAACGGCTATCCTCATCGGTCCATCCTCGTTGCTTCTCGTAAAATACGCATGCATGGGCGGATCGGTTCACCCGAGGTGATCCGTCAAGACGACGAAGGCGTAGAAATGTCGAGAAACGTCCTGGGAGACATCGGTATGAAAACCATCTTCATCGCCTATCTGGCGACCGGCATCGCCTTTCTGATCGTCGATGCCATCTGGCTTTCGACGATGGCGGATATGCTTTACCGGCCGCTCCTGGGCGACAAGCTGGCGCCGCAGTTCCATCTGGCGCCGGCCGTTATCTTCTACCTGATCTATGTCGCCGGCATCGTGTTTTTCGCGGTCATGCCTGCGGTCGAGGGAGGCGGCCTGGGCAAGGCGGCGTTGAACGGTGCGGTTCTCGGCCTTGTCGCTTACGCGACCTATGACCTCACCAATCAGGCGACGCTCAGGGACTGGCCGCTTTCCATTACGCTTGCCGATATTCCCTGGGGCGCTTTCGTGACCGCGATCGGCGCATCAGCGGGCTTTCTCGTGGCGAGCCGCGTCGGCTGACCGTTCGGCCTGCGCGAGAAGACCCGAGAAGAGGATAGCGACGAATGCCGTAAGCATGCTGGCGCTTACGAGGTTGAGCCGCGCCAGCGCGGCATATTCCTTCGCGCTGTAAATCGCCAGCGGCTGACCGTAAGCATCGTGCAACAAAAGGAAGGCACCGAAGGCGAGCCCGCCAAGCGCCAGGGCGATTACGCGCTCTTGCGGACGAAACAGCAACAGCGCGATGACACCGCACGGAACAAGGAAGATTTCGACCGCCGAATCTGTGCCGAACAGCCATGCCGAAAGCACGGTATTGCCGACTCCCGCCAGTGGCAGCAGCGCCCGCCCCGCAACACTGTTCCAGCGCGCCACCACCGGCACGGCGAGAAAGAACGGTGTCGATAGAAACGTGAACCAGGCGGCGGTGATGTCGGCGCTCACCAGCCAGAAGAGATAGAGCGGGTAAAAGGGCTGGTTCGACGCGACCAGCAAAGAAATCATGTTTGCCGCAGCGACGCGCGGATCGGGGTGGTGCGCATAGGCCCGCGCCATCGCAGTCAGGCGTTTGAGGACGGAGATCACCGACCCGGGCCGGCAGGGCTGAGACGGTAATGGCTCACACCCCATTCGTCACCATCGGCATGGCCGAACAGCCCGGCCGTGGCGAGGAAAAACATCCGCCAGCGCCGCATCCAAACGGGTGCGTCCTTGCCGTAGGTCGCTTCGAAGATGGCGCGGACGGCGTCGCGGTTTCGGTCGAAATTATCGAGCCAGTCCTGCGCGGTGCGCTCATAATGTCTGCCGTTCCAGCGCCAGTCCCGCTCGACGATGAAACTGTCGTGGAATTCGCGAACCAGTCCATGGCTGGGCATGACCCCGCCGGTAAAGAAATACTGAGCAATCCAGTCTGCCTTGTCGGCGTGATCAAAGCGATAGGCCGTCTTGCGATGAGAAAAGACGTGCAGGAAAAGCCTGCCGTCGTCGCGGATCCAGCGGCGCGCACGCTGAAGCAGGGAATGCCAGTTGGACATGTGCTCGAACATTTCCACCGACACGATGCGGTCGTATGTGCCGACCGGCGAGAAGGTGTTCATGTCGGCGGTGATCACGGTCAGATTGGCAAGGCCGCGAAGCCTGGCTTCCGCCTCGATATAGGCCCGCTGCGACGCCGAATTCGACACTGAGACGATGCGGGCGGAAGGAAAGCGCTCCGCCATGAAAAGCGAGAGAGAGCCCCAGCCGCAGCCGAGCTCGAGGATATCCTGCCCGTCGGCGAGGTCCGCATTGGCGCAGGTTTCCTCAAGCGCCGCGATTTCCGCCTCCGCCAGCGTCGTGACGGGAGAGGCATAGAGGCAGGATGAATATTTGCGGCGGGGCCCAAGGACCAGCGAGAAGAATGCCGCCGGCAGTTCGTAGTGCTGGGCATTGGCTGCGTCGGTGTGAACGGCGATCGGGAACCGGCTCATGGAGCGTGCGAAATCCCGATCCGTCGGGCCCTTGCCTTCTGCCAGCAGGCGCCGGGTGCGGCCGACGAGGCGGCCGATGCCGTAGCGCAGGGCGGGATCGGGTAGCGGCAGGCGCTCGGCGGCGGTGATTGCGGCAACGGCAAGGTTCATGTCGTATGCTCCTTCTTCTGTGGGCCGGGCCAGAAGGCGTTGACGCGCCCGGCATAGTCGGCGTAGGCCTTGCCGCGCGAGCGCGTCATATGCGCTTCCAACGGCGGAATTCCCGAGATATGGACCAGCAGCCAGTACATGAAGGCGGGGCCGGCAAGCGCCAGCCAGCCCCAGACCCAATCACCTGCGGGTCCGATGGCGATGACGGCGTATCCGGTCCAGCCGAGCCATTGGAAGAAATAGTTGGGGTGACGCGACAGGCTCCAGAGCCCGATGTCGCAGACCTTGCCTTCGTTCGCACTGTCGGCGCGAAACCGCGCCAGCTGCATATCGGCGACGCCTTCGCCGGTGACGGCGACGATGAGGATGGCGACGCCGGCGATATCGCTCCATTGCAGTCCGGGAGCCGGATTGCGCGCCGCGATGAAGATGGTCGCGGTCAGCAGAAGCGCCGCACCCGCCTGGATCTGCAGGAAGAGAAACAGGCGTGACCGCCGGTTTTCACCCCAGTCCGCCTGCAGCTTCTCGTAGCGGGGATCCTCGCCGCCCTTGAGCGTGCGCGACAGGATATGCAGGCCGAGACGGCAGGACCAGGCCGCCGCGATGGCCGCGACCAGAAGCCGCCGCTGCCAATCGCCCTCCCAGCCAGTGATCGGGGCAAGCGCCGCGGCGACCCCGGCTGCTCCCACGAGGAAGGACCAGACGGTATCCACCCAGCCGGACGTCGCCCCCTTCACCACCGCGTACCAGACGGTGGTCATGGCGAGCGATATGGCGGCGGCCAGGATGAGAAGGAGCGCCGCGACGGTCATGGCTCAAATCCCGAAGATCGGCTGCAGCATGCGGCCGATGACGTTCTTGAAGCGCATCCTTCCTTCCAGGGCGGCAAGGCAGATGCATTCGCCGTCCTTGTCGACGACCGGCTGATGCTCCACGTCGTCGTCCATCTCGGCCAGATCGCCGGGGCGGAAGGTGCCGAAACGGTCGGAGAACGATCCCGATATGATATAGGTGAACTCGGTGCCGACATGCCCGTGGTCGGGCAGGGCGCGGCCGGGGCCGACCTTCAACAGGATGAGATTGGCCTCCGGATCTTCGGGCACGCCGACCCGGCTCATCTTCATGCCAGGTCCGATCCAGCGCCAGCGTCCGATATCGCAGCCCCTGAGAGCGTCCGGCAGGCGAACGCCCTCGATTTCCACGGGCGCCAGCGGCGGCGGCGCGAAGGGCGCGGCGGCGTCCTCGTCGTCGAGCATGGCGAGCGTGTCGTTGAGGGCGGTCGCCGACATCTGCGTCGGCTCCGTCCCCTCCAGCAGCGCCCCGCCGAGCGCCTCGTACTCGCCGACGCGGGCGCGACAGACGGGGCAGCCCGCCAGATGCGCCGTCACGACAACGGCGGGCGCGGCGGCAAGAGCGCCGGCGGCGTAGCGCATCAATGTCTCGTCGGTTGCGTGATGTGAAATGGTCATGATCTTTCTTCCAGCAGCGCGCGCAGGCGGTTCATGGCCAGGCGTGTTCTAGATTTTACGGTGCCGAGCGGGATTCCCAGCTCATCGGCGATTTCGGTCTGCGATTTCTCGCTGAAATAGGAGAGACGGATGATCGTCTGCTGCTCGGGCGAGAGCGCCGTCAGCGCGCTGCGCACACGTGCGTCCCGTTCCGCGCCGAGCACGCCGTCCTCGACCGTCTCCGGGGCGATGTCCGGTTCCGGTTGAAGTGACAAGGGATCGCGCTGTCGCCGCAGGTGGTCGATGCGGATGTTGCGCGCGATCGTGAAGATCCAGGTCGCGACGCCGGCGCGCCCGGCATCGAAATAGGACGCCTTGCGCCAGACGGTCAGCATCGTTTCCTGCACCAGATCCTCCGCCGCGGCCGAGGACGGCGTCCAGCGCAGGAAAAATGTCTTCAGCCTAGGCCCGAAATACCGGAAGAGCAGGGCGAAGGCCTGCCGGTCCCGGCGTTGCGCGACCTGCGCCATCATCTCGACCAGCGCGTCGGGCGAAGGCGCCTGTCCTGTATCCATCGAACTCACCACGGCAAGCCGCCGGCCCGCCTTGACGCCGGGTTTCCTGTCGCTCTCAACGGGGCTCGAAACTTCATTCATGCATCCTTCTACGCGGCGCTTTCGAAAGCGGATCACAGTGTACGAAATCGTTCCTTCGCAGTGATCCGCCAGATCCCTTCGCGCGTAAAGGGTTCAGTTCGTTTTCATGCGTTCGAAAGCCGCGAAGGATTGTCATGCGCCATTTTCCTCAATCGGATCGGCCACTCAAGATTGCGGTTGTCGGCACGGGCATCGCCGGTCTTTCGGCAGCTTGGTTGCTGTCGCAGCGCCACGAGGTGACGGTTTTCGAGGCGGAAGACCGCATCGGCGGCCATTCGCATACGGTGGACGCGGGCGGTGCCCCGGTCGATACCGGTTTCATCGTTTACAACGAAGTGACCTATCCCAACCTCACGGCCCTGTTTGCACATCTCGATGTACCGACCAAGGCGTCGGAGATGTCCTTTGCCGTGTCGATGGACGGCGGGCAACTGGAATATGCCGGCACGAACCTTGCCGGTCTTTTCGCCCAGCGCAGCAACCTGGCCAGCCCGCGCTTCTGGTCGATGCTGCGCGACCTCGTACGCTTCTATCGCCAGGCACCCAGCGGCGTGCGCAATCTCGATCCCTCCGCAAGTCTCGACGATTATCTCGACAGCGCCGGCTTCGGGCGGGCATTTCGAGAAGACCACCTCTATCCGATGGCGGCGGCGATCTGGTCGACGCCGGCGCTTGAGATCGGCAACTATCCGGCACTTTCCTTCGTGCGTTTTTGCGAGAATCACGGCTTGCTGAAATTCGTGCGTCGGCCCGTCTGGCGGACGGTCGATGGCGGCAGTCGTGCTTATGTCGAGCGGCTGACGGCGCCATTCCGCGACAGGATTCGGACCAATGCGCCGGTGAGGACAATCCGCCGCGCCAACGGCGCGGTGGAGATTTCCGCCGGTGGTGCGGAAGCCGAGTGGTTCGATCATGTCGTGATCGGCGCCCATGCAGACCAGGCGCTGGCGATGCTCGCCGACCGCTCCCCACGCGAAGCTGAGCTGCTGAGCGCGTTCGCCTATGGCGACAACGAGACGGTCCTGCACCGGGATGAAACCTTGATGCCAAGCCGCAGGCGTGTCTGGGCAAGCTGGAATTACCTGGCGCAATCCAGACGTGACGGCGCGGCGTCGCGCAAGCCATGCGTAACCTACTGGATGAACCGATTGCAGGGGATTTCCGATCCTCGTCCCTGCTTCGTCACGCTTAGTCCGTTATACGCTCCTGCCCAAGACAAGGTGATCTGGCGCGGCGTTTATCATCATCCTCTGTTCAATGCCGCGACGCTTTCTGCGCAGAGGCAGCTATGGTCGCTGCAAGGGAAAGCTAATACCTGGTTCTGCGGGTCCTATTTCGGCTCCGGCTTCCACGAAGATGCCATCCAGGCGGGCCTGGCTGTCGGCGAAAGCCTGGGCGGCACTTTGCGGCCGTGGTCTATCCAGGGAGAATCCGATCGAATATTCCGAACCTTGCAGGGCGCTTGAATGTCTGCGCCTTCAGGGGCTTTAGTACGTCTCAACACTCCATGCCCGCCGTCTTGTCATACCGCCTCATTGGACGAATTTTCTCGAGCGTCCTCGCAGCACAGTCCGCTTGGGTGGCTGTTTCCGTTCTCGTCGTGCGTGGAGGAAGCGCCTTTCGAATACGTCATTTGAATGGGCTCCACTTCCGTTGTTGCGTTCAACGCGACTGTCGGCCCTGGACGACGCGGTCGAGGACGATCGCACACAAAAGGATGGCAAGACCGGCTAGCAGACCTTGGCCCTGCGCCGCGTATTGCAGTGCATGCAGCACATCTTCGCCAAGACCCTTGGCGCCGATCAGGGCGGCGATCACAACCATGGACAGGCACATGAGGATCGTTTGGCTGATGCCTGCCATGATCGAGGGCGCGGCGGTCGGAAGATCAACCTTGAAGAGGATAAACCGACGGGACGCGCCGAAGGCCACCGCGGCCTCGCGCACGGAAGCGGGCACTGACGTGATGCCGAGCGCTGTAAGCCGCACCACGGGCGGTATGCCGAAGATGATGGTCGCGATAATCCCCGAGGGCTTCCCGATGCCGAAGAGCGCGATGACCGGGATCAGATAGACGAAGGCCGGCATGGTCTGCATGAAGTCGAGCAGGGAGCGCACGACCGCCGCCACGCGCCGGCGATAGCCGCACAACACGCCGAGCGGGATGCCGATCGTGATCGAGATCAGCGCCGCGGTGCCAAGGAGGGCGACGGTCTGCATGCTCTTTTCCCAGTAGCCAAGGAGAGCGAGATAGCTGATCGCGAAGAAGGTGAGGAGGAAGATGCGAAAGCCGGCGAGCTGCCAAGCGATGGCCAGGATGACGGCCATCACCACAGGCCAGGGCGTTTGGGTCAGCACAGCCTCCATCAGGCCCAGCATGGTGTTGATTGCGCGGGTCAGGGCAGTCGCCGCCGGCGCAACCGCACCGCTCATCGCAGTGATCGCATTGTCGAGCCATGCCGCGGCGGCCGAATTCCACGCCGGCTCACTTGGGAAGGCGTCGAAAAGGGCCCGATTGCCGAAATGAAAGGCGATGACGGGTATGAAGACCGCAAGCAGGAAGGCCGCGCCTGCAGCATGCGGCAGACTGAAACCCGCCTTGTCCGGATCGCCGGCAAGCCGCCATTCCCGGAAGCGCCGTTCGGCCATATGGTTTGCAAGGGCGCCTGTCCCGAGGCGCGCGACGGCGACAAGGCCGCCGCCGAGCACGACGATCAGGAAGGCCCCGTCACGGGCATCCTCCGCAGCACGGCGTGCATCCCTGGCGGCCTGCTCAAGAGCGGCGGCCGAGCGCGTCAATGATTTGGCGATGGCGGACGTCGCATCCCTCCCGTTCGCCGCGTTCGCCTCGGAATGGCGGGTGGCGGCGAGTGCCTCGAGCCTGTCCGCGCGCGCGCCGAGTTCGCTGCCCGCACCGCCCGCAAGGGCGAAGGCGATGAGGACGACGGCGAGAAGATCGGCGATCAGGAAGGGCCAGAATGCCGACCAGAGGCGGCGGCCCCCGAGCCAGACAGGGCCGAGCAGGGCGGCGGCGACGTTGAAGGAGGGCACATACCCGCGGCGCGCGCCGATCTTGCGGAACGCCTCACGATAATAGGCGCTGCTGACGCCGGCGAAGCGATCCACGGCTTCATCGCGTGCGGAACGGTCGTTCATGCAATGGCCCTCGCTTTGGCAGGCGGATCGTCTCTCGCGGCGGGCAGGCGCGCATTCGCGACGAAGCGGCGGACATAGTCGTCGGCAGGCCGGCTCACCAGTTCCCCGGCCGTCCCGGCCTGTGCGATGCGGCCGGCCCGCATGAGCACGACTCGATCGGCAATGCGAAAGGCCTCGTCAACGTCGTGGGTGACGAATACCGTCGTCTTGCCAAGCTCGCGCGACAGCGCCATGAACTTGGTCTGGAGATCGTGGCGTATCAGGGGATCGAGCGCGCTGAAGGGCTCGTCCATCAGCAGGATGTCTGGATCGGCGGCCAGCGCCCGGGCAAGGCCGACACGTTGCTGCATGCCGCCCGAAAGCGCATCGACGCGCCAGTCGCCCAGCCCCTCGAGTCCGACACGGCCAAGCAGTTCGTCGGCCCGGTCCTCGCGCTGCGTCCTAGCGGCGCCAAGGATTTCCAGCGGCAGGGCGACATTGTCGCGAACCGACAGGTGCGCGAGCAGCGCGTGGGACTGGAACACCATACCGATGCGGCGCGCGCGCAACTCTCGTAGCGCCTTGGGCCTCAGGGACAGGATGTCGCCGCCATCGATCCGCACCTTGCCGGCGCTCGGTTCGAGCAGGCGGTTGATGAGACGCACGAGTGTGGATTTGCCGCTGCCTGAAAGGCCCATCAGGCACACGAGTTCTCCTTTGCCGACGGACAGGCTTGCGCCGCCGACGCCGACGACGGCGCGAAGGCGCTTGAGGACGGCCGCATCCGGTTCCGCCCGGCGAGCTTCGGTAAGAACCGCCCACTCGTCGGAGCCGAAAACCTTCCAGACATCCTCAAGCTCGATCATCGATCAGTTTCCGATCCAGCCGGCAACGAGATCGGGATTGGCGGCAACCCATTCCTTCGCGGCGTCATCGGGGGTCTTGCCTTCGACCGCGATCGCATAGGCGAGCTTGCTGACGGCGTCGGTCGTGAACGTCACCTTTTCGAGGATGGCTGCCACCTCCGGCGCGCTGTCCGCCAGCGATTTGGAGTAAGCAATGTGAATCGCGGCGTCCTTATAGGCGGACTTGATCGACGATTTCTCCAGCCAGTTCGGGTCGGAAGGCTCGACGAAGGTCCAGGCCGCATCGTCATGCGGGGGCTCTTCCAGAACTTCGAGTTGGTAGCGCGCGAAATTCTGGTGCGGACCGTAGCAATAGCCGATCCAGCCGGCGCCGGCCTTGACGGCGGCATCGAGATCGGCGGTCGCGACAGCCTCGTCCGTCGTCTGCAGGTCGAAGAAATCTGCAAAACCGTAGTCGCGGGCGCGCACCGTCTCGATGTTCGTCGACAGCCAGCCGGCCGCACCGATCCAGATCCTGCCTTTGCCCTTGCCGTCGGCCGAAAAGACGGCGGCCTTTGCGGGATCCGAGAGATCGAACACGGAATGGATGTCGTGTTTGTCCGCGATCGCCTTGGTGGTGCAGTAGCCCTGCGTGCCGGCATAGGAATTGGCCGCAAGTTTCACCTTGCCGCCTTCGCCGGCATATTGATCGACGAGCGCCTGCTGGTTCGGCAGCCAGACGTCCGTCCAGATGTCGATTTCGCCGCCGTTGCGGTTGAGCGCCTCCCAGATAACCGGAACCGATCCGGCCTTCACGGTCTCGACCTGCTTGCCGAGCTGCTCCTCGAGCAGCACCTTCACGACAGAGGCGGTGCCCTGCGCGGTGGCGTAGCCGGGATCGGCGATGGTGATGGGATTGGGCTGCGCAAGCACCGGAAAGAAGGCGGCGAGCGCGGCGGAGGCCGCGAGAAGGGTTTTCAGAGCTGTGTGCATGTCAGGGTCCGTTGCTTGGGTTGGTTTCAGGCGCGGTTGCGGGCGTCGCCACGCCGGTTCTGCGCATGGGGAGGAAGGCCGAGCCGCTCGCGCAGCGGGCCGGTCGAAGGGCCGGGATTGAGAAGGCCGCGGCCGCGCAGCAGCGGCACGACCGTGTCGATGAAATCGTCCTGACCGTCCGGGAAGGTCGGCGGAAGCAGCATGAAGCCGTCGGCAGCGCCGCTTGCGGCCCAGTCCTCGATCTGACCGGCGATCGCCTCGGGCGTGCCGATGACCTGCCAGTGCCCGCGGGCGCCGGCGATGCGCCGGGCGAGGGCGACGACGGAAAGGCTTTCCTTGCGGGCAAGCTCGGTCAGAAGGGCCTGGCGGCTGCGGATCGCGTTGGAAACCGGAAGCGCGGGCAGTGGACCGTCGATGTCTATGCCGGAGAGGTCGACGTCGCCGAGATAGGTTTCGAGCAGCGCGAGCGCGACGTCCGGCTGGATGAGGTCCTGCAGAGCGGCATACTTGTCCTCAGCCTCGGCTTTCGTCCGGCCAATGACGGGGAAGATACCCGGCAGCACCAGCACTTCATCGGCGCTTTTTCCGACAATGGCGCGGCGCCTCTTGATGTCCTGGTAAAAGCCGCGCGCCGAGACGATGTCGGTCTGGGCTGTGAAAACGACGTCAGCCGTCCTCGCGGCGAGGGCCCTGCCGGCGTCCGAGGAACCGGCCTGCACGAGCAAGGGGCGGCCCTGGCGGGAGGGGATGACGTTGAGAGGCCCCTTGCTGCGGAAATATTGCCCGTCATGATCGACGCTGCGCACCGCATCCGGCGAAAAGAACACGCCGCTCCGCTTGTCGCGCACGAAACCGTCCGGGTTCCAGCTCTGCCAGAGAGCGAGCACGGCATCGACGAATTCGTCAGCCCGGGCGTAACGGGCGGCATGGTCGAAATCCGGTCCCGGATTGAAATTGTCGCTTTCCTGCTGGAGCGAGGAGGTGACGACGTTCCAGCCGATGCGCCCGTTGCTGATGAGGTCCAGCGAGGCGAACTGCCGTGCGAGGTTGTAAGGTTCGCTGAAGGTAGTTGAAGCCGTCGCCACAACGCCGATCGTCCGCGTCGCCGTCGCGACCGCCGACGCAAGCGTCAACGCCTCGAAGCCATGGGACCACTCGTCGACACGGCGCAGGGCCTCGGCCCGGCTTTTTGGCACGCCAAGACGATCGGAGATGAAGGCGATCTCGAAGCCTGCCGCCTCGGCCGAGCGGGCGGCGGCGATGTAATGGGCGACATCAATATTGGCATCGACCTGCGTGGACGGGTGTCGCCATGCAGCGACGTGGTGGCCGCTCGGATAAAGGATGGTGCCGAGGACGATCTTGCGGGGTGACATGTCTGGTTCCTGATACCTTTTGATCGGCGTCTGCGCTGGGGAGCGTGTCGACGCCGGCCATGCCGGACGCCTACCGCTGGCGGCATGGTCATCCGGTCATCGATCCGCGCCTTGGGCGCCAGCCGACAACGCCTGCGCTACGACGCGGACGTCAGCTTGACGTTGCCGCCATGGCCGCCGCCGCCGAAGACCTGGTGGTCGCCGAAGGACGACCGCAACTGGTTGCGCGGGCCGGGCAGGCCGAGTTCGGGGAAGAGCAGTTCGGAGACGCGATAGGCCTCCTCAAGATGCGGATAGCCCGAGGCGATCACCGTATCGATGCCGAGCGCCTGATATTCGCGCAGGCGTGCGGCGACGGTCTGCGGCGAGCCGACGAGGGCCGTGCCGGCCCCCGAGCGCACCAGGCCGATGCCGGCCCAGAGATTCGGCGAAACCTCCAGCTTGTCGCGCCGCCCGTTGTGCAAAGCCACCATGCGTGCCTGGCCGACGGAATCGGAATTCTTCGTCAGAACGTCCTGTGCCGACGCGATGGCCTCATCGGAGAGTTTGGAAATCAAGCGGTCGGCGGCCTCCCACGCTTCGTCGTCCGTCTCGCGCACGATGAAATGCAGGCGGATGCCGAAGGAGGCCTCGCGACCCTTGGCGGCCGCGACCCTGCGGGCATGGGCGATCTTTTCCGCCACCTGTGCCGGCGGTTCGCCCCAGGTCAGATACTTGTCGACGAGGCCGCCGGCAAAATCGATCGCCGCATCCGAGGAGCCGCCGAAATAGATCGGCGGGCGCGGGAGCTGCACCGGCGGCAGGCCGAGCTTGGCGCCGATCGCCTTGATATATTTGCCGTCGAACGTCGACTGCCCGGTCTCGATCAACTCGTTGAAGACCTGGAAGAATTCCGAAGCATGGTCATAGCGCTCGTCATGCGGCAGGAAGATGCCGTCGCCGGCCAGCTCCTGCGCGCTGCCGCCAACGACGATGTTGAGCAGCAGGCGGCCGTTCGAGACGCGGTCGAGCGTCGAGGCGAGGCGGGCGTAGTAGGCGGGCGTGGCAGTGCCGGGGCGGATCGCGACGAGGAATTTCAGGCGCTCGGTGCGGGCGGCAAGATCCGCGGCCAGCACGAAGGATTCTTCACAGGCCGCACCGACTGGGATCAGGACGCCGGAATAGCCAAGGCGATCGACGGCCGCGGCGATTTCGCGGAAGTAGCCCGGATCGGCCGGACGGGCCAGATCGTCGGAGCCGAGATAGGAGCCGTCGCCGGAGCTTGGAATGAACCAGAGGAAATCGAGGGGCTGGTCGGTCTGTGTCATGGAGGTCATCCTGCCTGTGCGGTCTTTCGATCAGAGGGCAGGGCGAGGCCTGTCCGGTCACGGCAGAATAATAAAATCTATAGATTCAGTAAGGAATTATTTTCTTCCCTCCGGGGTTTGATGGAATTTTTCATCGCCCAAGGCGTTTCCCGGCGTTATTCGATCACGGATATTCTCTGACAGATGCGAGCCGCTTCTCCAGCCATCGGCTGTAACGGGACGCCCTGAAGCAGATGACGGAAAGGATCGCCACGACCAGATGGGCCTCGTTTTAGAAGCCGAGCCATTGCGGATCGACGCCGGAAAGCGCGAGCGGCAAAAGGATCATGACCACGGTACGGGTGCGGCGCGTCAGCCCGCCGAAGGGGCGCAGCGCGGGCATGAGCGCACCGCAAATTGCACCGACGATGGCGGGGGCTGCGAAGGTGCCGAAAGGCGCCATCCAGCGACAGCGAGGGGATATATCCGCATCAGCGTTCGGGCGGCATGGCCCGGTGCGCTGGTCAACGATCCGAAGCTGCTCTTGCTCGACGAACCCTTCGGCAAGCTCGATTCGCTCATCTCTACACCCGCGTTTCCAATCCGAGGCAAGATGCCTTACCGCGGCGCTCCTCGCTCCGGGGTTTTCTTTTCCGGCCGGTCACGCTTTCGCGCGGATGCGAAAAAGAAACGTCATTCCATTTTAAAATACATAAAAAAGATAGAATTTCTGTATTTCTATGAGTCGGACGCTACTCTCGCGCTCAGTTTCAGTGTGACGCACGGTCACGAAAGCGATGAGAAGGCTCCATGACGCAGATAGAAAACGCCTGGGGCGCCGGCCCGGGTGAGGGATACGAAGCACTGGCCGCGCCATTCCGTCCGATCTTTGCCGAGATTGCGGCGAGCGCGACGGAACGTGACCTCAATCGCGGCCTGCCGCACGAGGCGATCCGTCAGCTCAAGCAGTCGGGTTTCGGCGCGCTGCGCCTGCCGGTGGAGGCGGGCGGCAAGGGGGCAAGCCTGCCGCAGTTCTTCAATCTGCTGATCGAGCTTTCAGCGGCGGATTCCAATGTCACGCAGGCGCTGCGCGGCCATTTCGGGTTCACCGAGGATATTCTCAATACGCGGGATTCCGGGCGTCGCAGCCTCTGGCTCGGCCGTATCGGCGGCGGCGAGATCACCGGCAATGCGTGGAGCGAGATCGGTACGGGTGCAGCGCTTGATCGCTTTTCCACCCATATCTCCGAGAAGGACGGCAGGCTCGTGCTTAACGGCGCGAAATATTACACGACCGGCTCGCTCTTCGCCGACTGGATCGATGTCGGCGCGTCGAATGCGGAAGGCGAGGGCATCTCGGTTGCGGTGCGCCGCAATGCCGAGGGTGTCGACGTGGTCGATGATTGGGATGGCTTCGGGCAGACGCTGACGGCGAGCGGCACGACGACCTTCCGCGATGTCTTGGTCGAGCCGCAGGACATCGTCATCGACGACGAGCGCTTCCGCTATTCGTCCGCCTTCTACCAGCTCGTCCACCTTGCCACGCTTGCCGGCATCGGCCGGGCGATCACTGCCGATGTCGCGACAGCGGTGGCGGAGCGCCGCCGCACCTATACCCACGCCGCTGCCGGGCGCTCTAGTGACGATCCGCAGGTGCTGCAGGTGGTCGGGCGCATCCGCGCCGCGGCCTATGCGGCGGGTGCCATCACGCTTCAGGCGGCCGCAGGCCTCCAGCGCGCCTTCGACGCGCATTTCCTCGACGATGCCGAGGCCGAGGAAAAGGCGAATGCGGTTGCCGAACTGGAAGCTGCGCAGGCCCAGACGGTCGTTTCAGATCTGATTCTCGACGCCTCGACCCTGCTGTTCGACGCGCTCGGCGCCTCCGCAACCAAGAAGCCCGCCGGACTCGATCGTCACTGGCGCAATGCCCGCACGCTCGCCTCGCACAATCCGCGCATCTACAAGCACCGCATCATCGGCGACTTCGCCGTCAACGGCACGCCGCCGCCCTATCAGTGGCGCATCGGCGCGAGCGCGGGCTGAGCGCGATGATCCGGCTTGAGAACATCACCAAAAGGTTTGCCGGCAAGGAGGGCGCGATCGCCGCGCTCGACGGCATCGACCTTGCCATCGCCAGGGGCGAGATCTTCGGGGTCATCGGCTCCTCCGGCGCCGGCAAGTCGACGCTGGTTCGGCTGATCAATCTCCTTGAGCGCCCCGATGGCGGCGAGGTCTTCGTCGCAGGCGAGCGCGTGACGGAGGCCAAGGGCCAGCGTCTGCGCGATCTGCGCCGGACGATCGGCATGGTGTTCCAGCATTTCAACCTGCTGAGCGCCCGCACGGTCGCCGGGAACGTCGCCTATCCGCTCGAACTGACCGGCCGGTTCTGCAAGGCGGAGATTGCCGAACGGGTGGCTTCTCTCCTCGACCGCGTGGGCCTTGCCGAACACGCGCGGAAATATCCGCGCCAGCTTTCGGGCGGGCAGAAACAACGTGTCGGCATCGCGCGCGCCCTTGCCTGCGAGCCGCAGGTGCTGCTCTGCGACGAGGCGACGAGCGCGCTCGATCCGCAGACGACGGGGGCGGTGCTCGATCTGCTGCGCCAAATCAACCGCGATCTCGGTGTAACCATCGTGCTCATCACCCATGAAATGGATGTGATCCGTCACACCTGCGACCGCGTCGCCGTGCTCGATCGCGGTCGCGTGGTCGAGGCGGGAGTGGTGAGCCAGGTCTTTCTGCACCCGCGCCATGCCGCCACGTTGCGTCTGGTGCGCGAGGCGGAGCCCGACGGCGGTTCGCTCGATGCCGCCGCCGTCTCCGATCCCGCTGGCCGGGCCGTGCGTCTCACCTTCACCGGGCCTTCCGCACACAAGCCGATCCTCGGCCGCATCGCGCGCGAAAATCTCGTCGACTACGCGATCCTCGCCGGCCGCGTCGGCCATATCCGCGAAACGCCCTATGCGCAGTTCATCGTCTCGCTCAGCGGGCGCGACGTGGCAGGTGCCATTGCCGGGCTGCGCGCCAGCGGAGTCGATGTCGAATTGCAGGGCGGGGCGCCTCTGCCCGAAATCGAAGGGGTGCGCCATGTCGTTTGACAATCTCTACTGGGGCGATATCGGCGCCGCCCTTGCGCAGACGCTGGCCATGGTCGGTGGCGCGCTGCTGCTCACCGTTCTCCTCGGCCTGCCGCTCGGCATCCTGCTATTCCTGACCGGGCGGCAACAGCTTTTCCAGGCGCCCATTGCCTATGGCAGCCTGTCCTTCGTGCTGAGCATCGTCCGCTCCGTGCCCTTCATCATCCTGCTCATCGTGCTGATGCCCGTGACGGTGCTCGTGACGGGTACGTCGCTCGGCATCCGCGGCGTCATCTTCCCGCTCGTCGTGGGCACGGCGCCCTTCTTCGCGCGGCTGGTCGAGACGGCTCTGCGCGAGGTGGACCGCGGCATCATCGAGGCGAGCCTTGCCATGGGCGCCTCCACCACGCAGACGATTGTTCGCGCCGTTCTGCCCGAGGCGCTGCCGAGCCTGCTTGCCGCCATCACCGTCACGGCGATCGTGCTCGTCGACTACACCGCCATGTCCGGCGCCATCGGCGGCGGCGGCCTCGGGGATCTGGCGATCCGCTACGGCTACCACCGGTTCCAGACCGAAATCATGCTGGTCTGCGTCGCGATCCTCATCGTCTTCGTCCAGCTTATCCAGGCGAGCGGAAACCGGCTCGTCACCCATTTTTCCCGCAAATGACCAACGCTCGGAGCATCCCATGCGCATCCTGAAATCCATTGGCCTTGCGGCCGGCCTGGCGCTCGCCGCCTTCGGTTCCGCCAAGGCGAACGAAACGCTCGTCGTCGGCGCTACCGCCGTCCCGCACGCCGAAATCCTCGAATTCGTGAAGCCGATCCTTGCCAAGGATGGCCTCGATCTCGATATCCGCGTCTTCACGGACTACATCCAGCCCAACGCCCAGCTGGTCTCCGGCGAGCTCGATGCCAACTACTACCAGTACAGGCCGTTCCTCAACGACTACAACAAGCAACGCGGCACCGCACTCGTCCCCATCGTACCCGTGCATATCGAGCCCTTCGTCGCCTATTCGACGAAGATCGATGCGGTCGAGAAACTCGAAGACGGCGCGACCGTCGCGATCCCGAACGACCCGGTCAATGGTGGTCGCGGGCTTCTGCTGCTGCAGAAACTCGGCCTGATCAAGGTCTCCGGCAAACCGGAGCTGACCTCGCCGGAAGACCCGCTGCCGACCATCAAGGACGTCGTCGACAACCCGAAGAACCTCAAGATCGTCGAGCTCGAATCCGCCCTTCTGCCGCGGGCGCTGGGCGAGGTGGATCTCGCCGCGCTCAACGGCAACTATGTCTTCGAGGCCAAGCTCGACATCGAGAAGGCGCTGCTCATCGACCGCGGCCAGGACGGCTACAACGTCTGGAGCGAATATCTGGTGACGCGCCCCGAAACCAGGGACGACCCGCGCGTCGCCAAGCTTGCCAAGGTGCTCAACAGTGACGAGACGCGGAAATTCATCGAGGAGCGCTACAAGGGACAGGTGGTCGCCGCCTTCTGATTTCCGCCTTTCGCCGCCGGGCTGCGCTTGCCGCAGCCCGGCCCCTCCTTTCGATGGATGGCCGTGCAACATGAGCTCGAACGCTGCGAACGCAACCCCCAGAACCCCTCACGCAGAGCCGGGCGATCCCGGCTGGCTGCCAAGCCCGCCCCTGGCGCCGGCCCATGTCATCCGCGACGACGCGGAGGCAATTGCCGTCGCCGAACAGCTACAGCCGCTCTTTGCAGCCGAGGCGAAGGAGCGCGACCGCGAAAGGCGCCTGCCGTTCCGCGAAGTCGATCTCTTTTCACAGAGCGGGTTGTGGGGCATCACCATTCCCAAGGCCTATGGCGGAGCCGGCGTCTCGCAGGTCACGCTGGCAAGGGTCTTCGCGACGCTGGCGGCCGGCGATTCCTCGCTGGCGCAGATCGCCCAGAACAGTTTTGAAATCATCGATGTCATCAGGCAGACGGGCAGCGAGGCGCAGAAGCGCGATCTCTTCGGTGCGGTCCTGGGCGGAAGACGGCTCGGCAACGCCTTTTCCGAATTCGGCGGCAAGAATGTCGAGGCCTTCGAGACGAAGCTCGTCCGCAAGGGCGATCACGTCGTGGTCTCGGGCAGGAAATTCTATTCGACCGGTGCGCTCTTCGCCCATCTCGTGCCGATCGTGGCGCTGGACGAGGACGGACACGTTGTCGTTGCGGTCGCCGACAGGGGCGCGCAGGGGCTTGAGGTCGTCAACGACTGGTCGGCCTTCGGCCAGCGCACCACGGCAAGCGGAACGGTTGTCCTCAATGGCGTCGCCATTCCCGCAGACCGCGTGCTGCCGGCCCATATCGTCTATGAGAACCCGAGCGCCGTCGGTCCCCAGAGCCAGCTTATCCATGCGGCCATCGACGCCGGCATCGCGCGGGGCGCCATAGAGGCGACCATCGATCTCGTGCGCCACCACGCCCGCCCGTGGATCGACAGCGGCTCGGACCGCGCCGGCGACGATCCCTATACGATCGCGGCCATCGGCGACCTGAAGATCCGCCTGCACGCCGCCGAAGCTTTGCTGGATCGTGCCGGCCGTGAACTCGATGCGACGATTGCCGACGTCAACCACGAGACGATCGGCAAGGCGAAGATCGCGGTCGCAGAGGCCAAGGTGCTGACGACGGAGGTGGCGCTGGCGGCTGCCAACAAGCTGTTCGAGCTTGCCGGCACGCGCTCGACCCTCGGCGTGCACAATCTCGACCGCTTCTGGCGCGATGCGCGCACGCACACGCTGCACGACCCGGTGCGCTGGAAGTTCCATGCGGTCGGGCAATATTACCTCAGCGGCGTGCAGCCGCCGCTGCATTCCTGGATCTGACACGGTCCATGGCCTGGGAAATTCTGCTCGACCCGTCCGCACGACCGGTCGAGCGACCACAACAGGCCGGACATCTGGACGTCGCTGACCGCGACGCTGGCGCGCGGCCCGTTCGACGGGCTGTTCCCCGCCGATATCGTCGGGGTGTGCGATGCCTACCAGAAGTCATCGGCCTGACGCTGCGCGAAGCCATCCAGCTTCCGGTCAACGATCCCCTGATGCTGGTCTCGGCCATGGCCGCCGTGACGAAGGGGCTTGGCTTCGGCGAAGGCGATCGCCTGCCGGATCGGCATCCCGCCCGGGCGTTGCGCGGGATGGGCGCCGCACCGGGGCAAGCTGCGGATTCGTCAGCCTTTCGAAAAGTTCAATCTTTTCGCGACCGCCCCGGATTTTGGAAAATCCTGCCTGTCTCCACGAGATAGTCTATATATTTTATAGAATTATATCATTATCGATCCAACGGGGCAAATCATGACCGACGATATCCGATCCGGCGTCAATCGCCGCAATCTCCTGAAGCTCACCGCCGTCGCGGGCGTTGTGGCAGGAACCGGGCTGCTCTCGGCCCATGCCGCAGCAGCCGAGGACGGCCTCTCTCTTAAGGGCAAGCGCATCGGCATCAGCACTGCCGGCACGGATCATTTTTTCGATCTCCAGGCCTACAACGCCCAGATCGAAGAGGTGAAGCGCCTCGGCGGCGAGCCGATCGCCGTCGATGCCGGCCGCAACGACGGCAAGCTCGTGTCCCAGCTCCAGACGCTGATCGCCCAGAAGCCCGATGCCATCGTCCAGCTTCTCGGTACGCTCAGCGTCATCGACCCGTGGCTGAAAAAGGCGCGTGAGGCTGATATCCCGGTCTTCACCATCGATGTCGGCTCGGTCAACTCGATCAACAACTCGACCTCGGACAATTGGGGCATCGGCAAGGACCTCGCCCTTCAACTCGTTTCCGATATCGGCGGCGAGGGCAATATCGTCGTGTTCAACGGCTTCTACGGCGTGACGCCCTGCGCCATCCGCTATGACCAGCTGGTCAATGTGGTGAAATATTTCCAGAAGGTTCAGATCGTGCAGCCGGAGCTGCGCGACGTGATTCCGAACACCGTCCAGGATGCGTTCACGCAAATTACCGCCATTCTCGCGAAATATCCGGAAAAGGGGTCGATCAAGGCGATCTGGTCCGCATGGGACATTCCGCAGCTCGGCGCAACGCAGGCGCTTGCCGCCGCCGGCCGCACGGAGATCCGGACCTATGGTGTCGATGGCAGCCCGGAAGTGCTCCAGCTCGTCGCCGATCCGAACTCGCCGGCCGCCGCCGACGTCGCCCAGCAGCCCGCCGAACTGGGCCGCGTCGCCATCCGCAACGTCGCCCGTCACCTTGCCGGCGAAACGCTGCCGCGCGAAACTTATGTGCCCGCGCTGCTCGCCAACAAGCAGAACGTCGGCGAGATCTCCAAGAAGCTCGGCATCGGCTGATCGTCCGGCCGGACCGCGGCGGCTGCGCCGCGGTCGTTCTGTCAATGGGGATTGCGGTCATGATTGGTACGGCAGGGAATGGCGAGGCGATCATCCGTCTCGAAAACATCGTCAAGCACTTTGGCGGGGCGACGGCCCTGTCGGGTGCGTCGCTGACCGTCGTGCGTGGTTCGATCCACGGTCTCGTCGGGCAGAACGGCGCAGGCAAGTCGACGCTGATCAAGCTCATCGCCGGCCTTCACCGGCCGGATGAGGGCAGGCTTGAGATCGACGGCAGGTCCTATGACCGGTTGACGCCGCATCTTGCGGAAGAACTCGGCATTCACTTCATCCACCAGGACCGCCTTCTCGTTCCCACCTTCACGGTCGGCGAGGCCCTTTTCCTCGGCCGCGAGCTGCGTTTCCCGGGCACGCCCTTCCTCGACCGGGGGGCGATGCGGCGCAAGTCGGCCGAGGTGCTGGAGCGTTATTTCGGCCTGGCACTGCCCCATTCCGCGCTGATCGCCGATCTTTCGGCGGCGGAAAAGCAGATCGTCCAGATCACGCGGGCACTGATCGCCAATCCCAAGGTGCTGGTCTTCGACGAACCGACCGCCGCACTCGTCCGGCGCGAGGCGGACCTGCTTTTCCAGCTCATCCGCCGCCTGAGCTCGGAGGGCGTCACCATCCTTTACATCTCGCATTATCTCGGGGAGATCGCCGATCTCTGCGACACGGTGACGGTGCTGCGCAACGGCCGCGATGTCGCGACCCTGCCCGTCGCCAAAACCTCGGCGGCCGAGATCGGCGCGCTGATGGTCAATCGCGATATCGGCGAACTTTATCCGAAGCCGGCCGTCACACCGGGCGAGGTGCTCCTGGAGGTGGACAACCTGGCGCTCGCAGACCGCTTTGACGCCGTCTCCTTTTCGCTCCGCAAGGGCGAGGTTCTCGGTTTCACCGGGCTCGTCGGTTCGGGCGCGAAGGAGGTGGTGCGAACGCTCTTCGGCCTCGACCGGCCGACCGGCGGCACCGTTTCCGTCAAGGGCGAGACGGTGTTCTGCGCCGATCCCGCGGCTGCGACGGACCGCCATCTCGCGCTCGTGCCGGAGGATCGCCGCCGCGACGGCGTCGCGCTCGACCTTTCCGTCACGGAAAACACCACGCTCGCCAGCCTCGACCGCTTTTCGCATGGCCTCATTGATCGCGGCGCGGAACGGCGGCAGACGGAAGACCTCGTCAGGCGACTGCAGATCAAGACCGACAGCGTCGATGCCCTCGTGAAGACGCTCTCGGGCGGCAATCAGCAGAAGGTGGCGATCGCAAAATGGCTGAGCCGCCAGTCGGAAATCTATCTGCTCGACGAACCCACGACGGGTGTCGACATTGCGGCCAAGGTGGAGATTTACCGGCTGATCGGCGAGCTTGCCGAACGCGGCGCGGTCGTCCTCGTGCTTTCCTCCGATATCGAGGAACTGCTCGGCGTCACCGATCGCGTTCTCGTCTTCTTCCGCGGTCGCGTCACGCGGCAGTTCATTTCCTCCGAAACGAGCCCGGACGAGGTCCTTGCCGATGTCACGGGCGCCTATGAGACGCTTCGCCATGCTGGTTGACACGCCCTATATCCCTGCCTCCGCACTCGAAGTCGAGGCCCAGAAGGCATTCGAACCGCCAGGCGCAGGCCCGACCTTCGGCCGCCGCTTTGCCACGCTGGCGCTGCGTGGCGGGGCGCTCGCCGTCTTCCTCGGCGTTCTCATCGTCTTCTCCGTCACTGCGCCGTTCTTCCTCACGGTCGGCAATATCGGCAACGTGCTCGGCCAGTCGGCCATAGCGGGCGTGCTGGCCATCGGGCTCACCATCGTCATCATCGCCGGCGGCTCGAACGTCGTGACGGGCGGCATCGACCTGTCGCTGGCCGCCAATATGGGCCTCAGCGCCGCCGTCTATGCCACGCTGGCGCAGGCGGGACATGGCGATGGTGTCGCGATTGCCGGCGCGCTCGGCACGGGACTCGCCATTGGCGCGGTCAATGCCGCCGCCGTCACGCTTGCGGGTATCGTGCCGCTGCTGGCGACGCTTGCCGTCATGAACGTCGTCGCCGGCCTCGAACTGGTGCTGACGCAGAATACCGTCGTCCCCGCATCGGGCGCGTTCCTCTCGACGCTTTCGGCCGGCGGCCCGTTCGGCATTCCCGTGCTCGCCTACCTCCTTCTCGGCTTCACGCTCGCCGTCGCCGCCATCGTGCAGTACACGCCGCTCGGCCTGCGCCTCTACGCGGTCGGCGCATTCCCGGATGCGGCGCGGGCGGCGGGCCTGCCCGTCAAGACCTTCGTTGCCGGCTCGTTCCTGGCAAGCGGCCTGTGCGGGGGGCTCGCCGGCATCCTTTCGGTCTCCTACCTTTCGGGCAGCACCACCGGGGCCGGCGACATGCTGCTGCCGGTCGTCGTCACCGCCCTGCTCGGCACGGTCTTTTCCCGCCGGCTGGTGCCGACAATCACCGGCACGTTGCTGTCGGTGCTTTTCGTCGGCTTCCTCATCAACGGCTTCCAGCTTCTCAACATTTCCAGCACGCTGGTCAGCGGCGTGCAGGGACTGCTGATCCTGCTGGTCGTTTCCGCCACCACGGTGCTCGGCCGCAAGGAGAATGTCTGACATGGCGAACGTCGCTGTTTCCTCCTTCAGCCGCGGCGTCGCGCGCTCTGCGCTGGTCGCGGCGCTCGCCGCCGTCTTCATCCTGTTCGCAGCGCTTGCGCCCGGCTTCCTGTCCGGCGCAAACCTCCTCAGCGTGCTGGTGAACAATTTCGCCCTGCTCGCCATCGTCGCCATCGCCATGACCTTCGCCGTCTCGGCGGGCGGCATCGACCTTTCGGTCGGCACGGCGGTGGATTTTTCGAGCTTCGCTTTCGTCTCCCTGGTGCTTGCCGGCCAGCCGGTCGCGCTTGCCGCCCTCGGCGGGCTTGCCGGCGGCGCGCTGGTCGGCCTGTTCAACGCCGTGCTCATCGCCGGTATCGGCATCTCGCCGTTCCTCGCCACGCTCGGCACGCTCTTCGTCGGCCGCAGCGTGCAGCAATTGCTGACGAACGGCGGAAACCCGGTCTACCTGCCGCCCGCCGGCGTGCCGGAAGCCTTCCGCTTCCTCGGACAGGGCACGCTCGCGGGCATTCCCGTGCCGCTTCTCGTCGCCGCGCTCGTCATCGGCGGGGCTTGGCTCGTGCTTTCGCGCACGCGCTTCGGCCGGGTGGCGCTCGCCACCGGCATCCAGGCGAGCGTCGTGCGCTATTCGGGGCTGCGCCTGCCACGCATCGCGGCCGCCACCTATATCCTGGTCTCGACGATCGCCGCCGTGGTCGGCCTCATTCTCACCTCGACGGTCACGGTCTATATTCCGTCCTCCGGCAACGCCTTCCTCCTCAACGCCATCGGCGCCACCTTCATCGGCACGACCTTCGACCCGCATGGGCGGCCGAACGTGCCGGGCACCGTTCTCGGTGTGCTGCTGCTCGGCATCGTCGCCAATGGCCTCCTGCTGTCCGGCCTCAATTTCTACTGGCAGCAGGTCGGCACCGGCCTCCTCATCTTCTGCGTCCTCGCCATCGGCTTCGCCAACCGCAAGGCCGCCGGCCGGGCCTGAACCCGGATTCATCGAAAGGATTCTTCATGAGCAGCGTCACCCGGCTTGCCGACCCCTCGCAGACCGCCCACCGTATCGACAGCGAAGAAGAGGCACTCACCATCGCCTGCACGCTTGCCGCCGAGTTCGCCGGCGGCGCGAGCCGGCGCGATCACGAGCGGGCGCTGCCGCATGAGGAACTGGACAAGCTCTCCGCCTCCGGCCTGCTGGCCATCACCGTTCCCTCCGAATATGGCGGCATCGATGTCTCCAATGTCGTGCTCGCCGAGGTGACGGCGATCCTCTCGGAGGCCGACAGCTCGATCGGGCAGATCCCGCAGAACCATTTCTACATTCTGGAAGCGCTCCGCCACGACGGCAGCGAGACGCAGAAGCGCTTCTATTTCGGCCGGGCGCTTGCCGGCGAGCGCTTCGGCAACGCCCTTTCCGAGGTCGGCACGAAGACGGTGGGCGACTACAACACGCGCATCACACGCGATGGCGCGGGCTTCCGCATCAACGGACGGAAATTCTATTCGACCGGCGTGCTCTTCGCCCATTGGGTGGCGATCTTCGCGCTCGACGAAGAGGATCGCCTCACCATGTCGTTTGCCCCGCGCGAGACCGAGGGTGTCGAGATCGTCGACGACTGGGACGGCTTCGGCCAGCGCACGACGGGCAGCGGCACGACGATCCTGAATGACGTCTACGTGCCGGCCGATGCCGTCGTGCCGCACCAGAATGGGTTCGAGCGCCCTGGCACGATCGGCTCCGTCGGCCAGATCATCCATGCCGGCATCGATCTCGGCATCGCGCGCGCGGCGTTGAAGGAGACGATCGACTATGTCCGCGACAAGGCGCGGCCCTGGACCGGCAGCGGTGTCGAGCGCGCCGCGGACGATCCCCTGACCATCTCCCGCATCGGCGAACTCGCCATCCGCCTCGATGCCGCCGAGGCGACGCTGGAGCGGGCAGGGCGCAAGGTCGATCAGGCGCAGGTGAACCTCACCGCGGAAAATGCCGTCGCCGCGACGCTGGCGGTGGCCGCCGCCAAAGTGCTGACGACGGAACTCGCCATCGACGCGACGAACGTGCTGTTCGAATTGGCCGGCTCGTCCGCCACCAGGCGCGGTCTCAACCTCGAGCGTCACTGGCGCAATGCCCGCACGCATACGCTGCACGATCCGGTCCGTTGGAAGTACCACGTCGTCGGCAACTATCACCTCAATGGTGTCACGCCGCCGAAGAGTGGCGCGCTCTGAAATCCGCGCGTCGTCATGAGGGTCGTCGCCTGGCCACAACTCTCGGGGTTGCGGCCTTGTTCTTGGAAGTATGCTTGCGGGCGGGAATGCCGGTCGCCAACGGCATAAGGCGGCCATTGGCCGCCTCCGGTTCTTCCGCCTGCTTCTCCCCTCAGCTATAGAGGCTCGGCTCCGGCACACGGCCGTTGAGCGCGAAATCGCCGACTTCACGGGCTTTGTAGAAGACGGGGTCGTGCAGCGTGTGGGTGCGCACGTTGCGCCAGTAGCGGTCGAAGCCGTGGTGCGAGGCGGTCGAGCGGGCGCCGGTCAGCTCGAACACGCGAGACGTGACCTCCAGCGCGACATGGGTGGCGTTGACCTTTGCCGCATAGGCCTCGATCGCCGCCGCGCCGCGTTGGCGCGCGGTGACGCTTCCTCCGCCCGCAAGCGCCGACTGGACGGCAACCGCCGCCGTGTCGGCAAGGGCGGCGGAGGCCTTCAGCGCCGCGTGGAACTCGCCGATGCGCTCCAGGATATACGGATCCTCGCTGGCTTTTTCGAGCCCGGACGTGACCCAGGGCCGCGTCGTGTTTCGCACATAATCCTCTGCCGCCGCCAGAGCGCCCTCGGCCGTCCCGAGATAGAAGTTGACGAAGACGAGCTGGATCAGCGGCGTGTTGAACGTCGACCGCACCGCAGGCGCGGCGTCCTTCCCCGCGAGCGGCAGCAGGAAATCGCTTTCGTAGACCGGGAAATCCCTGAACTCGACGCTGCCGCTGTCGGAGAGGCGCTGGCCGATATTGTCCCAATCGTCGTTGGCGATGTAACCGGCCCGGTCCGTCGGCAGCACGAGATTGGCGATCTGCTCGCCGAAGGCCGCATTGGCATTGATGCGGTCGGAGACATGCGCACCAGTCGAGAAGGTCTTCTTGCCGTTGAGAAGATAGCGGTCGCCGCTTCTGGTCAATGTCAGGCCGGGGTCGCGCGGGTTGACGGCGGCGCCCCAATAGAGCGACTTGGCGACCGTCTCGACACCGAGGTCGAAGGCCTTGTCCGGGTCGGCGGCCGCCCAGTAGACGTACTGGCTGTTGACGAAATGATAGCCGAGCAACTGGCCAATCGAGCTTTCGCCGCGGGCGAGGATGCGCACCAGGCGCAGACCGTCCACCCAGTCGAGCCCGCCGCCGCCGATCTCGACGGGATGCAGCGCGCTGAGCAGGCCGTCCTGTTTCAATCGGTCGATTTCCGCCAACGGCGGCTTGCCTTCTTTATCGAGCTGAGCGCCGCGACGGGCAAGGTCTGCGGCAATTTCCTCGGCTTTTGCAAAAAGGCGCGCCCGGTCGTCCTGGCGCTCGGGCTCCTTGACAAGGTGTAGGGTGCTCATGATCGGTCTCCTGCGCGGCGGTCAGGGTGGGGCGATGTGCAGTGCACGGATTTCCGCCGCTTGCACATATGTTCCCAAAGTCGGGGCATCGTAGCTAGAAAGCCATTTCCACTATTAATCTATAAAAAAGATAGAATTTCTGTATTTGGAGCGGATAAGCATTATCTTCGTCTCCGATCGATGCGTCAGGCATCCTCGTATTCAGGAGACACCCATGGCACGGCAAATCCGCTTCAACGCCTTCGACATGAACTGCGTGGGCCATCAATCCCCCGGCCTGTGGGCGCACCCGCGCGACAAGTCGTTCAAATACAAGGATCTGGACTACTGGCAGGATCTCGCCCGCACGCTGGAGCGCGGTGTCTTCGACGGTATCTTCATTGCCGACGTCATCGGTTATTACGATGTCTACAAGGGCTCGAATTACCACGCCATCCATCAGGCGGCTCAGATCCCCGTCAACGATCCGCTGCAGCTTGCTGCACCCATCGCGCTCGCCACGAAGCATCTGGGCATCGGCATCACCGCCTCCACCTCCTTCGAGCACCCCTATACCTTCGCCAGACGCCTTGCGACCGCCGACCACCATTCCAAGGGGCGCGTTGGTTGGAATATCGTGACGTCCTATCTGGAGAGCGGCGCGAAGAATGTCGGACAGGGCGGCCTTCGCCGGCACGACAATCGCTACGAAGTCGCCGCCGAATATGTCGAGGTGCTCTACAAGCTGCTGGAAGGCTCCTGGGAAGAGGGCGCCGTGGTGCGCGACGGCGACAAGCGCATCTTTACGCATCCGGAAAAGGTTCACGAGATCAACCACAGGGGCAAGTTCTTCGACGTGCCGGGTTACGGCCTCACCGAGCCCTCGCCGCAGCGAACGCCCGTGCTCTACCAGGCCGGTGCCTCCGGGCCGGGCAAGGCCTTTGCCGCCGCCCATGCCGAATGCATCTTCGTCGCCGCGCCCACAAAATCCGTGCTGAAGGCCTATGTCGCCGATATCCGCCAGCGCATCGCCGCGGCCGGCCGCGACCCGAAGAAGGTCTATATTTACACCCTCGTGACAGTCATCACCGACGAGACCGAGGAGAAGGCGCAGAAGAAGTTCGAGGACTACAAGAGCTATGTCTCCTATGACGGGTCGCTCACCTTCATGTCCGGTTGGAGCGGCATCGATTTCGGCCAATATGCGCCAACCGACGTGGTCGAGAAGATCGAGACCAATGCCATTCATTCCTTCGTCGAGCACATCGCCGGCGGGGATAAATCCTGGACTATCGATGAACTGGCGCAGTTTGGCGGCATCGGCGGTATGGGACCGGTCTTCGTCGGTTCGGCGGAGCGCATCGCCGACATCCTGCAGGAATGGGTGGAGGATACCGATGTCGACGGCTTCAACCTGGCGTATGCGGTGACGCCGGACAGTTTCGAGGATGTCGTTGCCCATATCGTGCCGGAACTTCAGAGGCGCGGCGCCTATCCGACCGCCTACAGGGACGGTACCCTGCGTGAGAAGCTTTTCGGCGACGGGCCCTATCTGCCCAAGACCCATCCCGCCGATGGCTACCGCGATATCGAGGCGGTGAAGCGTCGTGAGGCCGCGGCCATTCCCGCGCTGAAATCCGTCGGTGCGTGACGCCCGTGGCGATGCCAATCCTGGATGCGGAGGTGAACCGAATGTCGGCCAGACCAGTGGTCGCAATCATTGGGGGCGGTTTTTCCGGCGCCGCTTGTGCCTATCATCTCATACGCCGGATGCCCGCCGCTCATGCAAGGGTCGTCGTCTTGGAACCTCGACCGCTGCTCGGCGGCGGGTTGGCCTACGATTCGGACGAGCGCGCGCACCGTATCAACGTTCCCGCTGCGCGCATGACGCTCCTACCCGAAGATGGCGAGCATTTTCAGCGCTGGCTCGTCGAGAGCGGCACGCTCGCCGACGACCCGGAGGCCGTGACGCCGGAGGGGCACGTCTTCGCGCGACGGTCCGCCTTCGGTCGATATGTTTCTGAAAATCTTGACCCCTTTGTTGCGAGTGGCTTGATCGAACATCGTCGCAGCTGCGTCCGCGCCGTGACCAGGGCGCCCACAGGCGGCTGGCATGTGGAACTCGACGGGGTATCGGCGCTCGATGCGGATATCCTGGTTCTCGCAACCACGCATCCCAGCCCTCAACCACCCGAAGCCCTCCATCGAGCGCTTTCCGGTTATCCAGGCTATGTTCCCGATGCGACGGTGCCAGGTGCTCTCTCCGGCATCAGCAGAGATGATCGCGTGCTGGTCGTCGGTACCGGGCTTACCGCCGCAGATGTCATCGCGACACTCGATGCCCTCGGGCATCGTGGGAAGATCACCGCCGTCTCGCGCCGTGGCCTCCGCTCGCGCGGCCACGACTTCTCCGCTTACGAGCCCTTCGGCGAATTTGCCGATCCGCCATCCCGCTCGGCGCGGGACCTGCTGCGACGCATCCGGCACGGCCTTTCGCAGGCCAAAGCTCTGGGCCTTGGCTGGCACGCGGTTTTCGACCGGCTCCGCGCCCAGGGACGCGACATCTGGCGCGCGCTGCCGGTCGCCGAGCGCCGCCGCGTCGTTCGCTTTCTGCGGCCCTACTGGGATGTGCACCGCTTCCGTATCGCGCCGCAAGTGGAGGCTGTCATAGAGCGGCGTCTTTCAGCGGGCACACTCGTTTTTCGTCCGGCGGCTATCACGGGGGTGACCTGTTCCGCAGCGGGCGGTATCGCGGTGCGGCTCCGTCCGCGTCGCCGGCGGGAAACGTATCTGGAACACTTCGACAGCGTGGTGGTGACGACGGGTCCCGGTCACGCTTCGGTGCTTTCAAGCCAGGCGTTCCTCTCTGGGCTCGCCGGTTCGGGTGACCTGCAACCGGATGCGGTCGGTCTCGGTATCCTCGTCGACGAGCAAAGTCGGGCGATAAACAGGACCGGGAAGGCGAGTGAAACGCTTTACGTCGCGGGCCCGTTGGCACGTGGCACATTCGGAGAGCTGATGGGGCTTCCTCAGGTGACGGACCACGCCGTTTTCGTCGCCGAGAACATCGCAATTCAGCTGCGCGCCAGGATCGACCAGGAGTCGATCTAGCCTTCCTCAGGGCATTTCCAGGTGAAGCGGGAGCGCTTCGGCTTGGGATGATGCGGCATTTTCGATGTTCAGCGTCACCTCACAGGCCGCAAACGATCGTTCCAAAGGCTTTGTCTGCCGTAGCGGCCGATATCGTTAAGGCCGGAACAATTCGATTCTCGCTCCGTTATGGGCTGACGACGCCAGCGAGAAGCCCATGCCGCAACCCGAAACGAAAATTCCCCTTCTGGAAGAACACCTGAAAATCGACAAGCATTCGGTCGTGGACGGCTACGTGCATGTCATGACCGACACAGACCTGGTCGAGGCCGTCGTCGATATCGAACTTGCCAGGCAGAGGGTCAACGTCTCGCGCGTCGCCTTCGATGTCGAAATTCAAACCCCGCCGGCTATCCGGACCGAAGGGGACGTCACCATCGTCCCGATCGTTGAAGAACGCATGGTCAAACGCCTCTTTCTCATCGAGGAAATCCACATACGGCGGGACGTCACCACAGAAACCGAAACTCACGCAACCGTTCTTCGAAGGCAGACCGCCACGGTCGTACGCACGAACGATGAAAAGGAAACCGACATGACCATCGAAAACGCCTCCAATGCCTATTCCGCCGCTTCCGGCACTTCGAACACGCTCACTGCGTTCTTCGACAGCCGTTCAGATGCCGAAAACGCCGTAAAGCGGTTGGAGGAAGCGGGGATACCCCACGACTCCATCCGTTTCGTCCCCGGCTATGAAGCCGATGGCGATCGGGCAATTGCGGGCAGCGACGACCGCAAGGGCTTCTGGGCCGCGCTTGAAGACTTCTTCTTCCCCAATGACGATCGCCTCGTTTATTCAGAAGGTCTGCGTCGTGGTGGGTTCCTCGTTTCTGTTTCGGGGATAAGCGACGATCTCTACAAGACCGCCCACGCCATTCTGGACGACGAAGGCAGCATCGATATCGACGAACGCGCCGACCAATGGCGCAGCGAGGGCTGGGACACATCCGCTGCGAACGCCAGCGCGGCAGCATCGGCCCACGATCGCAACCTGAGCGCACTCGGCACCAGCCGCGAAGATGCCTTTGACGCACCCTCCGACGACGGTACGATCAAGGTCGTCGAGGAAAACCTGCGGGTCGGAAAGCGCGACGTCAATTCCGGGAGCGTGAAGGTACGCGCCTATACGATCGAGACGCCGGTTTCCGAGAATGTCTCGCTTCGCGATGAGGAGGTCACGATCACGCGCCGGCCGGTTGACCGACCGGTGGACAATGCCGATGCAGTATTCCAGGATCGCACCATTTCCGCCGAAGAACATCATGAGGAAGCGGTTGTTTCCAAGGACGCCCGCGTCGTCGAGGAAATCGGCATCAAGAAATCCGCGACCGAACGTACCGAAACAATCAATGAAAGCGTTCGCAAGACCGAGGTCGAGATTGACGATCAGCGCAACCAAACCCAGTCGCAGGGCGCGATGACGCAACGCCAGGGCTTCAATCGCGACTGAATCTAAACCGACACGTCAGCCGGCAACCGTTCGGCTGGCGTCCCGTCCTTGACTGACATCGATCGTCTTGACGTCGGGACGCTGAAGCATGGAACCGATAGATCGACTTAGTTGCGCTCTTTCAGGAACACGCCTTGTCGATGATCGTTGCGTCAACGCGACCAAGATTTTTCGGGCCGATTGGCTCGTCATACCGAGGAACGCTACCGACGCGCGGCGGGATAATCGACTGGTCGTAGCTGGTGGCGACAGGGTATGGCGACGCGTGGCACCGACCTCACTTTCTTCGATTGGCCGGTGGGGGTGAGCGCTGTGCGACACCGCCGATCAGCCTCGCGGGGCTTCGTGTCTCCGGAGAAAACAGCGTCTAGTTCTGGGCGGTCCGCTTGGAGAACTTCGGCGTTCTCGCCGAGCAGATCCGCATGATCGCCGCGCCGCCCTCGATTTCGAAGATGCGGAGGCCAACGGTTCAGGCTGATCGACGACGGCAGGGCAGGCGTCGGCCTGACGTCAATCCGATGGTGGCTCGATCTCGATCATGACCGGCGCGTGATCGCTGGTGTGGTCCCAGCCTCGTGGGCCACGCCGGACGCTTGCGGCCCTCAGCCAGGGCGCAAGTGTCGGGCTGAGGAGAAGATGGTCGATGCGCAGGCCCGCATCGCGTTCGAAAGAGTTCCGCCAGTATTTCCAGAAGGTGTAGATGCGTTCCTTCGGGGGCGTCCGTCCAGCCTTGGGCGACGAGATCGGCATAGGCCTCCCGGACCTCCGGGCGGAACAATGCATCGTCGCGCCAGCGCTCCGGTGCGTAGACGTCGAGATCGGTCGGCATGACGTTGAAATCGCCGACCAGCGCCACTGGAAGGCCAAGCGACAGCAGGTCGGCGGCATAGGTCTGGAGCCGCTCGAACCAACGCAGCTTGTAGTCGAATTTCGGGCCGGGCGCAGGATTGCCGTTCGGCAGGTACAGGCAGCCGATCAGGATGCCGTCGACGGCGGCCTCGATGTAGCGGCTGTGGGTGTCGTCCGGATCGCCCGGCAGTCCGCGTCGCGTGAGGACCGGCGTCGCGTCCCTGGCGAGGATGGCGACGCCGTTCCAGCTCTTCTGTCCATGCCAGACGGCTTCGTAGCCCGCCTGCTGAAGCTCGCGTCGCGGAAAGCGGTCGTCCTGCGATTTGAGTTCCTGCAGGCAGACGATGTCGGGCTCATCCTCCTTCAGCCATCGCAGAAGCAGGGGAAGGCGGCCGTTGATGCCGTTGACGTTGTAGGTGGCGATCTTCACCACGTTTCTCCGGGGGCTGGTGATTGCTTGGAAGCAAAACCCTCCCGGAATTTCAAAGGTTCCCGCCCCGCAGAAGCTTCAGGGGAGTTTGCGGCAAGTCGATTTCGCCGGGCCTCATAACCAGCCATTGCAAAGATTTCCGGCGTTCCGATCTCTTGCTCGATATCGTTGGAGACGCCCGCGATGAAGATCATCCCTATCGAAACTCTCTTCGACGACGTGGCCGAAATCATGCGGCCGCGCCGGTGCGGCAGGTCTGCCCGGCAGGCGGCGGCCTGCATCTTTTGCGGGCGGGCCGATCAGGCAATGGACGGAGACGGTTGCGGCATCTGCGATGCCTGCCTCGATGCGCCGCTCCAGGCGACCGGGACGCCGGACGGTCTTGATTTTCCTTCGGCACTTCACTGCCTATCGACCGCCGCCCGCCGATAAAGCGGTCTGCAGCGACGATACCGCGCCTCCACCGACCAGTTGCGGGCTGGCGAGGCACTAAGTATGGGCTATCTCTGCCATGCGCAATTTGTATGCTTCTGGTTGGAGGATCATAATTATTTAATCGCCATGGCCCGCATCTCGGACGCATATGTTGACGCAATCGGCAAAGCCATCAAGCGGTCGTACTCGGCCTCAGGAGCGCCGAAAGCCTCCCCGGCAGCGGCAACCAGTCCACGCCGATCGCGTATCTCGATATTACCTCTTGTCGATCGGATGAGTTTGTCGCCCTCGAGAATGTGAAGCGCGTCCGTGACCGAGGGCCGCCGGACGCCGAGCATGATCGCCAAGTATTCGTGGGTCAGGTGAAAGTGCCGCCCCGGAACCCGGTCATGAACCATGACCAGCCAACGCGCAAGACGCTGTTTTATGTCGAACCGGGCGTTCGACAACGCCGTGTAGCTAACCTGAATTCCGAGTGATCGCGCAAAGCGTCCGCTGAGAAGGCGGAGTTCAGGCACGGTCTCGAGAATTCGCACGAAGTCCTCCGCCCCAGCCGCCAATGCATCCCCATCGATCTGGGTGATCAGCTCATAGGGGGTCTGGAAATCGCCGTCGGCAAGACCCGTGCCGGTCATGCCTTCTCGTCCGACAAGGCCCGTTTCGATGCGGCTTCCCTCTCGCCCAACAACGATGAGCGAGCCGACGCAGTCTATTGGAAAATAGACCCGGCGGACGATCTGGTTCGGTCGCTCCATCACTGCGCCGCGAGGCAGAGTCATTGCGCGAAGCTTCGGCAGGATCAAATCGAGACTGCGTTGCGGAAGCTTCGCGAGCACGCCGTTTCTGCATGCCTGCTCGATCGAGACAGGGTCATCACGGACGACCTGGGTAAGAGCGGCGACGATTGCATCGTCTTCGACAGGCTTGCGCAGCACGATCGCGTCTGCATGCCGGGCCGGTATCCGGTCGGCTTCCAAAGCGGTCGCGAACAGATACGGGATGCTGAGACGGTTCAGTTCATCCGCGACCGGAAACACGTTCGTGTCGCCAAGTCTGATGTCGAGGATCGCGCCAGCGAGGTGATGACGTGCGCTTATGTATTTCAACGCATCGTCAACACCAGAAGCCGGGCCGACGACGTCGACGCCCGCTGACAAGAGGTGCGACGCCAGTCCAGAGGCGATGTGATACTCGTCCTCGACAATGAGGATGCTTTTTCCGGCCAAAGAGTGCAACGACATCGACACCTTCTCCCGAACGCGGGCCGGGCGGCCGGATAAGTCCGCAAGGGAATTGAGCCCGACGATCTTAGCGGCTGGCGAGCGCCTCGTTTGTCTGCCACCGTACACACACTTCCCAAGATTGCAAACCGTCCAACCTGGTGACATGCTCTGGCCAATGCAGTCTTCGGGAGAGCTGCCATGACTTCTAAATCTTTATCGCAATGCGCGTTCGAACCACATGAAGTAGAGTTGGTTCGAGGCGTTGTTGACCGGATCACGTCGCAACCATGGTTTACAATGGAACCAGCGCGCCGATCCGCTTTCGCGCTCTATGTCCTTCAAATGTATTCGCGAGGCATGAGTGTGCCGGAGGAGTTGGAATCGTTCTGCACGATCGCCGCGAAAAAATACTACGCTGCGTCGCTGCCCGGACTTGAAGGCCGCCGCATTCTGGTAGTGGACGACGACTATTATGCTGCCCAGGCGACTGCTGAGGAACTCAGCGCACGCGGTGCCAACGTCGTCGGACCGGTCTCGAACCTGTCGGATGCCATGGATATCGCTGGCCGTGACCTCGACTCGGACGGGGCTTTGCTGGACATCAATCTCGACGGACAGATGGTTTACCCGGTTGCCGGGTTCCTGAAGATGCACGGCATTCCGTTCGCATTCCTGACCGGCTATGAGGAGCGCGTCCTGCCACCAGCATTCCGATCGTCGCCGCTCTTCGCAAAGCCGGCAAACTGGACGGTGATAGCCTCCAAAATGCCTTGCCGCGGAAAACGCCCGTCTGAGAGCGGGGCTGGGCTGCAGCCGCTTTAGACAGGCGAGACCTAACGATAAGCGCTTCCCGACCGGATCTATGTCTTGAAACCAACTTAGAGGGAATGCGTTGAGTGACATGAGTGACTGTCACACCTTTTTGGACCGGCAGCGCGTCCTGTCAGAATTCGGAGATTTCGTTCTCGATCATGACGATCTCGACGAGATCCTGAACGAAGGATGTCGGTTGGTCGCGGCAGCGCTTGGTGCCGATCTCGCCAAGGTCATCGAGATCGAGCGACAGTCTGACACCGGCTTCATTCGCGCCGGTGTCGGCTGGAATCCGGGTGTCGTCGGCCACGAGCGCATCAGCCTGAACGAACGCTCGTCAGAGGCCTATGCGATCGAAAAGACCGAGCCTGTTATCACCAACGACATCGCTCAGGAGAAGCGGTTCGAGTTCCCTTCGTTTCTCACCGATCACGGCGTCGTCGCGGTGGTCAACGTTCCGATCTTCCTGCCCGGCCGAATCCCTTACGGCATCCTTCAGGTCGACGCCCGCAGGCCCCGCGAGTTCGACCAGGAAGATATCGAATTCCTGAAGACATATTCAATGGTGCTTGGTCCTGTCATCGACCGAATTCAGATCGCGAAAGAACGAAGGGCGACGGACGCCCTGCGCGCGACGGATCTTGCCGCCCTGGAGGTGTTGCAGCGTGTTAGCACCGAACTCGTGGGTGAGCGCGAGCCGCAGACGCTTTTCGATCGCATTGTCGAGGCCGCCGCCTCGCTCATGGGCTCGGATGCGGCGAGCATTCATGTGCTCGATCCAGCCACCAACCGGCTCAAACTTGTCGCTTGGCGTGGCTTCCATCCGGATTCGGCGAGGTTCTGGGAGTGGATGCGCTTCGACACGCGAAGCTCCTGTAGCCGCACACTCGGGACTGGCGAACGCATGATCGTCCCTGACGTGGACCGGCTCGATGGCAGACAGGAAGATCTGGAGGCTTACCGGCGATCCAATCTTCTTTCCGTGCAGTCCACGCCGCTGAAAGCGTTCAGTGGTCAGGTGGTTGGCATGTTGTCGACGCATTGGCGGAAACGGCGGGAATTGGCTTTAGATGAATACCGTCATTTCGACGTGCTGGTGCGGCTTTCGGCTGATCTGATCGAGCGTCTTCACGCAACAGAGCGCCTGCGTGAAAGCGAGTCCACACTCGCTGCAGCCCTCGAAAGCGTTCCGGTGGGCGTGGCAGTGATCGACCTTTCCGGGGCGGCGGTAGTGTCGAACGCGGAGTATCGGCGTTTTCTGCCTACCGGCATTATCCCGTCACAAGACTCTTCGGCGCCGGCCCGATGGCAGGCCTGGGATTCAGAGGGGCGGCCGTTAAAGCCAAGCAACTTTCCGGGAGCACGAGCGCTGCGTGGCGAGACCGTAATGCCGGGGCTGGAGATGCTCCATACGGATGCAGCCGGTCATGAAACGTGGACAACGGTGGCGACCGTCCCGATCCGCGATGAACAAGGTCATGTCACCGGTGCTGCCGCGGCGATTGCCGACGTCGATGCCGCAAAGCGCAGCGTTGAAGCTTTGCGAACGAGCGAAGAGCGCCTCCGTGAATTCGGCCAGGCGTCTCAGGACGTTCTCTGGATACGCGATGCCGAACAGCTACAGTGGCAATATCTGACGCCGGCCTTCGAAGCGATCTACGGATTGAGCCGCGAAGAGGCACAGAGCGGCGACAACTTTCGCAACTGGCTCGACCTGATCGTTCCCGAAGATCGCACGCGTGCCAGCGAGGCGATCAAGCGGGTGCATCAGGGCGAACATGTGACCTTCGACTATCGCATCCGGCGCCCGAAGGACGGTGCGATCCGCTGGCTGCGCGACACCGACTTTCCCATCGCCGATATGGATGGAAAGGTCCGGCTGATAGGCGGCGTCGGCCATGACATGACCGAGTTGCGCGAGACGGAACGGCGCCTTGAGGTGCTCATGGAAGGCATTCCGCAACTTGTCTGGCGCGCCCTCGGCGAAGGCGACTGGACTTGGTCAAATCCGCAATGGAGCGAATATACCGGAATCGGATTCGAGGACAGCAAAGGCCGTGGATGGCTAGACGCCTTCCACCCGGATGACCGTGCCACGGTGAGAAGCGCGTGGTCGGCTGCTCGGGCAAACGGCCAGTTCGAGGTCGAGGCGCGCATACGTCGGGGAAGAGACAGCGAGTACCGTTGGTTTCAGACGCGCGCGTCGGCGGTGCGGGACGAAGCCGGCTTGATCGTCGAGTGGCTCGGAACGTCGACCGATGTCCACGACATGCGCGAAATGCAAGAGCGTCAGCATGTCCTCGTTGATGAGCTGCAACACCGGACACGCAATCTCATGGGTGTGGTGCGTTCTGTGTCTGACAAGACCGCTCGCAATAGTTCGGACTTGCCGGAATTCAGGAGACGCTTCCGCGACCAGCTGGACGCGCTGTCGCGGGTCCAGGGCCTGCTCTCGCGGCTGAACGATCATGATCGCGTCACCTTCGACGAGTTGATCCATGCCGAACTTGCCGCGATGGACGGGGCTGCAGACCGGGTCATACTGGATGGGCCGAAAGGCGTCCGCCTGCGTTCCTCCACAGTGCAGACGCTGGCGATGGCCCTTCACGAACTCGCTACGAACGCGGTCAAGTACGGAGCGCTTAGTCAGCCGCAGGGCAGACTTAAAGTGGACTGGACGCTGGCGGGCGGCACTGGCGGCTCGCCCTGGCTGCATATCGACTGGCGCGAAAGCGGCGTCGTCGTCCCGGCTGTAAGACCGGTGCGGCCCGGCGGCGGGCAGGGACGCGAGCTGATCGAGCGAGCGCTGCCCTACCAGCTCAAGGCAAAGACCAACTTCACGTTTGAAGCGGACGGCGTCCACTGTACGATCGCGATACCGATTTCGGCGAGCATGACGTCATCGGAGGTTGCCCATGCCTGATCGCAGCTTGAAGAATTGCCGGGTTCTCGTCGTCGAGGACGAGTATATCCTCGCGCAGGAATTGGAGATCGAACTTCAGGATGCCGGCGCTATCGTCGTTGGACCTGTCGCAGATCTCGCCGATGCGGTCGCTCTCATTCAAGCCGATGACGGCATCGACGCGGCGATCCTCGATGCCAATCTCGGGGGCAACATGGTGTTTCCCGCCGCCGAACTGCTTATCGAACGGGAGGTGCCGATCGTGTTCACGACCGGCTACGACGCATCGGCCATTCCGAGCCGGTTCAGCAAAGTGGCGCGATGCGACAAGCCGGTCAGCATGAAGAAGATCATCGAGGCGATCGGACGCCCACCGAAGGGATAACGATATTCGTTTCCTTTCAGAAAGCCGGCCGACCGTGGCGGTCGTTTGGCGACGCGGTCAGGATCGGCGATGTGATCGCCACACTCCTTCGTACCTGCTCCTAGCTCCAGCTTCGCGTATCGATATAGGCCGCCTAACCGCCGTTGCGGTTGTCGGTTTCCTCGCTGCAACGCGCCAGCGGCGATAACTGGCCGGTATGGCCATTGCCAAACGGCCGTCGGCCTGATGCGTGGGAACATCTAATCCCCATTGGAGTTCGCTCTCTAGATTCATAGGCTGGAGATGACCATGACGGACGATGACCACCGGCCCTTTCCTCCCCAGCCGGAGCAGCAGCAGTCTCCGCCGGGTCTGACGAATGAGATGAAGCCGGTCCCTGATCACGGCGAGAAGAGCTACGCCGGCGCAGCGCGTCTCACCGGGAAAGTGGCGCTCATCACAGGCGCGGATTCTGGTATCGGCCGGGCGGTGGCGATTGCCTTCGCCCGCGAGGGCGCCGATATCGTGATTTCCTATTTGAATGAGCATCAGGACGCTGATGAAACCGCGCGCTGGGTTGAGGACGCGGGGCGCAAGGCCGTCGCCCTTCCAGGGGATATCACAAGCGAGGAACATTGCCGTCACCTGGTGCGTCAATGTCTGGAAACCTTCGGCCAACTCGATATCCTCGTGAACAATGCCGCCTTTCAGCGGACCTATGCGGATATCGGCGACATCAGCACCGAAGAATGGGACCGGACGTTCCGGACCAATATCTATGCGCCGTTCTTCCTGGCGCGCGCGGCGATTCCGCACATGAAGCCTGGCAGCGCCATTATCAACACGACCTCTATCCAGTCCCGCCAACCGTCGTCTCATCTTCTCGCCTATGCGGCGACGAAGGGGGCGATCTCGAATTTTACCGCCGGGCTCGCCGAAATGGTCGCCGACAAGGGCATTCGGGTGAACGCCGTCGCGCCGGGACCGATCTGGACGCCGCTCATTCCCTCCACCATGCCTCCGGAAAAGACGAAGGATTTCGGCAAGCAAACCCTCATTGGGCGCGCCGGCCAGCCGGCTGAACTCGCAGGGGCCTTCGTCCTGCTCGCCTCCGACCTCGGCAGCTACATGACGGGCGCGGTGATCCCGGTCACGGGAGGCGAGATCATGATCTGAGCCGGCATGCCACCTCTGAATACGCATCGTCTCGCCACGCTAACTGGAGCCTGCACATGAAATCCTTCCTGGGACTACGCTTGTCTGCCTGCGCTCTGTTGTTGACTCCACAGGCGGGCGCATTTGCGCAAGTCAAGGGTGAGGTTGGCCGCGCATCGGACGTCGTTATCGAAGGCTCGATCCTTGAGCCCGAAAAAATTCAAATGACCGACGACGATGAGCTTACGGGTCTTATCAAGGCGCCGGACGGTTTCAAGGTCGAGGTTTTTGCGCGCGACCTTGTCAATCCGCGTATGCTTGCCGTTTCGGATGCCGGTGTGCTCTACGCCACTCGCCGCTCTGTCGGCGACGTCGTCATGCTGAAGGACGGCGATGGCGATGGCGCAGCCGACGGCGCTGTAACGGTCGCCAGTCGCCCGGGAATGCATGGGATCGCCTTCGACGGAGACAAGGTCTTCCTTGTCACCATTCACGATGTCTATACGGCCGATGTCAACGACGACGGCACGTTCGGCCCTCTTACGCGCATCATCAACGATCTCTCGGATGCCGGCCAACATGCGAACCGCACGCTCGGCATAGGGCCGGACGACATGCTCTACATCTCCTCGGGCAGCACCTGCAATGAATGTCAGGAGGACAACCCGGAGAACGCCGCACTCTTACGCGCCAGCAAGGACGGGAAAAGTCGCACGATCTTCGCCAGCGGCCTGAGAAACACCATTGGCTTCGCCTGGGAGCCGATAACCGGCGCGCTTTATGGCGTCGACCATGGCATCGATTGGCTTGGCGACGAGGTGCAGATCGAGGAACTCAACGTCCTCGAGCAGGGAAAGAAGTACGGATGGCCCTATGTCTATGGCAAAAGCGGCCTCAATCCGCATATCGATCCGCCGGAAGGCATTTCTCTGGAAGACTGGGCGAGGCAGTCGACCGAGCCCTTGCTCGGATACACGCCGCATAGCGCGCCGATGCAGATGGTATTCTACGATGGCAATGCTTTCCCTGACGATTATCGTGGTGACGCCTTTGTCGCCATGCGCGGCTCCTGGAACCGCCGACCGCCGAGCGGGTATGAGGTGGTGCGTATCAACTTCGAAAATGGCAAGCCTGTCGCCTTCGAGCGTTTCCTCGAAGGCTTTCTCCTCCAGCAGGAAAATGGGAAATACGGCTATCTCGGCCGCCTGACCGGTGTCGCCGTGAGCAAGGACGGAGCCCTCTTCGTCGCCGATGACAGCAACGGCATCGTCTATCGCGTGCGCTACGTAGGTAAACATCAGACTGCGGCCAATGACACCAAGGCTATCCCGAACGTCGTTGTGGAAAAGCCTGCGACGAAGATAGCGTTGGACCTTGTCGAGGCCAGGGACCCGAAGGCTATCGCGGTGCGGAGCGCCTTTCGAGCGAACCAACCGATACCCCTCCAGTATGCAGCCGACGGCGACAATGCCTCGCCAGCGCTGGAATGGGACGATCGGCCTATGGAAACGAAATCCTACGTCGTCATCGTTGATGATCCCGATGCCGACAACCCGAAACCGTTCACTCATTGGGTGGCCTATGACATTCCTGCTGGCACCACGAAGCTTCGCGAAGGCCTGCCCGGAACACCTATCCTTCAGTCCCCAAAGGGCCTGAAGCAGGGCGCAAACAGCATGGGGTCGATCGGCTATGCCGGCCCGAAGCCGCCGGTCGGCGATCCCGCGCACCACTATCATTTTCAGGTATTCGCTCTCGATGTCGACACTCTTGGCATCGATCCGGGCGCGACCCGCGAAGACGTCCTCAAGGCAATGAATGGCCATGTTCTCTCGAAAGGAGAACTGGTCGGCACCTTCGCGCGCAAAGCAGCAGCGAACTAGGAAGGATCGAGCGATGAAAGCACTTACCTGGCACGGCAAAAGCGATATCCGCTGTGAAAGCGTTCCCGATCCGAAGATCGAGAACGGACGCGACGCCATCATAAAAGTGACGGCATGCGCGATCTGTGGGTCTGATCTCCACATTTTCGATGGCGTCATCCCCAGCATGGAACATGGCGATATCGTTGGTCATGAAACGATGGGGGAAGTCGTCGAAGTCGGATCGGACAACAAGGCCCTGAAGGTCGGCGACCGTGTCGTCGTGCCGTTCACCATCGCTTGCGGCGAATGCTTCTTCTGCAAACGGGGACATTTCTCCGGCTGTGAGCGCTCGAACCCGAACCGCAAGAAGGCGGCGAAGCTCTGGGGCAACTCCCCAGCGGGGCTTTTTGGCTATTCTCACCTCCTTGGTGGGTTCAGCGGCGGGCAGGCGGAGTATATGCGCGTACCCTATGCTGATGTCGGTCCCATCAAGGTTCCGGACAGCCTGACCGACGAACAGGTTCTTTTCCTCTCCGACATCTTTCCAACCGGATACATGGCTGCGGAATTCTGCGATATCAAACCAGGCGATACGATTGCGGTATGGGGCTGCGGCCCCGTCGGGCAGATGGCGATCAAAAGCGCCTTCCTTCTAGGTGCCGAGCGGGTAATCGCCATCGATATGGTGCCGGAACGCAAGGTACTGGCCGAGGCGAGCGGTGCGCTCGTGCTCGATTTCCGCCACGAGGACATCTATGACCGCATAATGGACCTGACCGCCGGCCGAGGAGCCGACGCCTGTATCGATGCGGTCGGCACGGAGCCGGACACGATGTCCGGCTTCGACGCGATTGTCGACCGGGTGAAAGTCGCCACCTTCATGGGAACAGATCGGCCGCATGTGCTGCGCCAAGCCATTCATTGCTGCCGCAACTTCGGTATCGTCTCGATCGTCGGCGTCTATGGCGGTTTCGTCGACAAGATCCCGATGGGCTCGGCGATCAATCGCGGCCTGACCTTCCGCATGGCGCAAACGCCGGTGCAGCACTATCTGCCAATCCTGCTGGAGCGTATCGAACGCGGCGACATCGATCCGTCCTTCGTCATCACCCATCGGGCCGGATTGGAAGAGGGCCCCGAGCTCTACAAGACATTCCGAGACAAGAAGGATGGCTGCATCAAGGTCGTGCTCAAGCCGTAGGAGCGAATATGCGATAAGCAGCGGAAAACAAAGCGAGGAGAAAACGATGACAGATATAGATCGACACGAAGAAATTCGTCGGCGCGCGTACTGGATCTGGCAAGAGGAGGGAGCTCCCGCAGGTGAAGACTTGCGCCACTGGTCAATGGCGGAAGCGGAGTTCGAGGCTTCGTATGAGGAATCTGGCGAAGCGAACGTCGCTGCGGAGACACCTATCTTGGAGATTTCGACCGGAGCTGAGCCAGTGCGCAAGAAAATCAAACGCACTAGAGGACCGTGAGGCCTGAACCACCTCAATCACGCGATCCTCGTTGCCCGGTCGGCACACGAAGGCCAGTTCGATAAGACCGGGCGATCCTATTTTGAGCACTGCCGTCGCATTGCCGCAGCCCTCGAAGACAAAACAGGAAAAGTCGTCGCCTATCTGCATGATGTGGTCGAGAAGGGAACGGGCTGGACGTTGGATCGGCTACGAGAGGAGGGCTTTCCCTCCGACATTGTCGGAGCGGTGGACGCAACGACCAGACGGACCGACGAAGAGTGGGAGGTGTTTGTTCGCCGCGCCGCCTCGAACCCTACCGCATATCCCGTGAAGCGCGCAGATTTGGAAGACAATCTCTCTCAGGTACAGACGATCGGTGAGAATGGTGAGAAATATATGCGTGCGCTTCGTCTTATCTCGGAACTCTGAGGGATAGTTGAGCCGACTCCTATGTGAAAGTCGACGACAAAAACGCCTCTGTCGACATGGCGTCCATTTGGGCAGTAAACCGGCTTTCGAGCAGCTTCAATGACGCGTCATATGTTTCGTCCGTGCCACTGCAGACGGCATCTGTCAGGATGACGACACGGTAGCCGAGATCAATGGCGCCGAGCGCCGTGGCGAGAACGCTCACGTCTGTTTCCCCACCGGTGATGACCAGCGTTTCCACGTCGTGTTCTCGCAGAAGGGCGTTGAGCCGCCGTCGATCCAGGGAGAATAGGTCCGCTTGTCGAACAAGATTGCCGGTGGGGTAAATGCGGCAAGCTCCGAAAGGAGGCCGTACATCTCGGCCGGCAGGTGGGTCGGGCGGAGAGCCGCTCCTCCGCCCGTTCCGGATCATGCGGCCTTGGTCTTGCCTTCGCGGTTGACCTTGGCCTCCGCAAGCTGCGTCAGGGCCTGATCCGTCTTGGTTTCCTCGGCGAGCGTCTGGTCGAGCAACTGGGCGACATCATTCTTGCCAAGCTGTATGGCCCAGGATTTCAAGGTGCCGTAGCGGGCGATTTCGTAGTGCTCGACGGCCTGTGCGGCGGCAAGAAGGCCTGCATCGAGCGCAGGCGAGTCCTTGAATTCCTCGAGAATTTCCTGACCTTCTTCGAGAATGCCGTCGATAGCCGGGCAGGTTTTGCCGCGCGCGGGCTTGCCAAGAAGCTCGAACACCTGCACGAGCCGCTCGACCTGGCCCTCGGTTTCCTGCAGATGCTTGTCGAATGCCGCCTTCAGGTCTTGCGCATCGGCGCCGCGGATCATCTTCTTGAGGCCGGCAATGATCTTGCGCTCGGCGTAATAGATGTCCTTGATACCGTCGAGGAAAAGGTCTTCCATTGTCTTGGTGGGCATCGGTCTCTCCTGTTGATGTGAACGTTTGCCGATTGGCCGGCGCGATCGCACAGGGATTGAACCAGCCTTTCGAGCCTTTGTTCCCCGCAACTTCGATAAAGCACGCCGTCGGCTAAGCAGCCGCGACGCGCGCCGCAATGAGGGCAAAAGCACCGGCCGGAAAAGCTGGCGGTCTGTCCCGTTTGTTCGAACTGTCCAGCAGGCCAGATCCCGAAAACGTGAAAGGCCGAGCCACTCTCCTGCCGGCAGTCGGTGCAATGGCAGATGCCGACCCGGTCGGGAACGCCCGCACCGTTATCCGTACTTGTTTGCAAAGACACGAACCGGTTCGACGCCGTCTGCCGACTGGTCGGCCTGCGAGGGGCAAACTGGCCGGCGGCGTCGCGCCCGAGGTCTGTCGCTCCCTTTCTGGATCTGTGCGAATTCATTGGAATTTCCTCCAAATCGCGCAATAGTGTGGCGGCTACGGCATCTGCGATACCTGCCTCGATGCGCTGCTCCGAGCGACCGGGACGCCGGATGGTCTTGATTTCTCGGATGCCTTTCCCCATCTATCGCTCACTGCCCGTCATCGATCACTTGCCTGCAGCGACGATATCCGTCGCGCGTTCGCAGTCGGCCGGGTCAGAAGGGCGCTTCCCGAAAGGGTCGAGCGCCCTTCGCCATTCCTCGAAGGTGTTGCTGGCAGGGTCACGCGGATCGCCGCGAGCGCCAGGTTCCATTTCTAATCGCGGGCCAGACGCCAGCGGCGTGCATCGACATCCGTACCGCGAGCCGTGCGATAGGCCGGCACGGAGAGATGAATGTCGTCGCCGTCTGGATTAAGGACGCCGCGCGGCGCTCTGGGCTGCCTTTCGCGATCGTGCGGCCGACCATGTATCTCGACAATCTGCTATAGCCTTCGGCGCGCACGGAGATCATTGTACACGGCGTGTTAGCGCCGCCGATTCCGGCCGGGCAGCGCATAGCCTGGACTTCGGCCGACGATTGCGCGGAGGCCGCGCTGATGCTGCTGGAACGCGGTGCGATGGGCGGCGATCACCGCATCGCCGGGCCGGAGAGCCTGACGGGCGATGAACTGGCTTCGCGCGTGAGCGCCGGTATCGGTCGCGCGGTCCTCTATCGCGGCCAGCCGCGTAATGAATTCGAGCGCGAGCTTGATGCTGCGATGGGTGCGGGCATCGGGTGGCATGTGGCGTCGAAGTTTCGCTATTTCGCCGCGCATCCCGACGATGCGTATACGATCTTAGCTGACCCCTTCGGGCCGCAGGCCGGGCTTGAAGGTTTCATGCCGACCGATGTGAAGACCTGGACGCAGGCGCACTATGCGGATTTCCGCGGAGCCGGCGAGACGGGAATGTCGCGCAATTCCTGATTTTTGAAGACCATTAACGCTTCTGGCGCTAGGGTCGGGCGTGACGGCCTCGTTGCGGACTGGCTACGCCGAAGACTGCAAGTCCTCATATCCTCGGTTCAAGTCCGGGGCGAGGCCTCCACGATGTTACAGGCTTCGGGAGTTTTGCGACACCGGAAACAGGAAATCGACAGTAAGACCATGATCGACGTGGCCGCCCGCATCATAGATCTTTATCGTCGCCATGCTGGTGCATGGACAACCGCGCGCGGCACGGTCCTGTCAGAGCGCGCATGGATCGAGCGGTTTGCCAACATGGTGCGGCGAGGGGCGGCGGTGCTCGACATTGGATGCGGATCAGGCGAGCCCATCGCCCGCTTCCTTGCCGCCAGAGGCCATCCGGTTACCGGCGTGGACGGTTCGCCCGAGATGATCGCCCTGTTCCGGGCCAATCTGCCCGGCGAGACAGCGGACGTGGCGGATATGCGCTCGCTGAAACTGGATCGGAGATTTGGCGGGCTGATCGCTTGGGACAGCTTCTTTCACCTTGCGCCTCACGATCAGCGTATGATGTTTCCCATTTTCCGCGACCATGCCGAACCGGAGGCACCATTGCTGTTCACCAGCGGTCCCGCCTTTGGCGAAGCTATAGGCACGCTGGAAGGGGAACCCCTCTATCATGCCAGCCTCGACCCCGACGAATACCGCTTGCTGCTCGACCGGAATGGCTTTGATGTCGTGGCCCACGTTGCGGAAGACCCTGACTGCGGCGGGCGCACGGTCTGGCTGGCGCGTCAGCGGTAGCCGTGAGGGTGTCGCGCCATTCCGGAGTTTCCCGCCAAGATCGCCGGCGGTGATTTTTCAGGGAAAAATCTGTCGAAAAAACCAGGTGCGAAAATCAAACGTGGGCGACTGGCTTTTGCGACACGGCGCGGCAAGGATTCCAGGCCGCTGCGGACGGGATGCAGGTCTCAGGATAAGCACGACAGTTTCAATTCCGCTATGTCGACGCCAAGCTGTTTCTTCAACTCGGCCGATCCTTTGGGCGTGACGGTGACGGCACGCGACGAGTTCGAGCGCCGTAGCCAGGCGTTAAAGAAGGTAGCATCGGAGTCGCTTCATGGGGGAACCCAGCCCCAAGGTTCTCGTTTGCCCTATGACGCTCGAAGCATTCGTTGCCCGTAACCGGAGAAAGAACGCAGCGACGTGGGAGCGGATACGGGTCTCTTCTAAGCCGCTATCAGTCGATCTGGTGGATCGTGCAAGAAGAAGCGCTTTCGTATTGCTAAGCTGGAGATGCACGATGGCGAGCAAATTGATCTGGGGAATCCTGCTAGGCGTGATAGTCGGCGCTGCGTTCGGTTACATTGGTGGCAACACGCCGATTGGGATCGCCATTTGCATCGCGGCCGGAGCTATCGCGGCAGGGATTTGGCATTCTCTTTCGACGAGGAATTCGGAGCGATAGGATGAAACCCGCTGCCGAATCTATCATACGTACCGTGATTGTCAGCCGTGTGCCTTCGGCAATCGTCTTCAGACGAGATTCAACGAGGGATTTTTCCGCAGGATCGCACTCGACATCAATGCCATAGGGAATCCAGCGGAAACTGAAAAGGCTGGGCGCCTCCATCCGTTCGACGGTACAGAAGACAGTATTCGGTTCGGGGAGCCGTATGGCCGTAGGCTCAAGCCCGAACGAAACCTGGCACTGGTTGACATATGCTTGGTCAAATCACCCTCGAACGTGCCGGTTATGGTCTGACCCGGAGCAAAGGGCTGCCCAAGCTTGACTCCGAACCATTGCGCGAACTCGGCAATGTCGGTGATGGCGTGCCAAACGCGCTCGACCGGCGCGCGCAGCACGATGTCTTTCACGATGCGGTTGAATTCGCTCACCACGCCTCCTATAGTGCAATGATTTGGTTGCACCATAACCAGGCGCCATTGTGCAATCAAATAGTTGCACGTTGCCAGGCCGTGACCAAAATCCGTGAGTTGACCGACGACTTCACGAGCTCTGGCTCGACGTCATCGGCGGCGATCCGGCGGAGATCAGCTTGGGTTCGGCCTTGGGTCTCGGTTCGCAAGCTCGTGCGACGGCAACCGTCGTCGTTGGTCTTTGAGAGAACCCAATCTCTCGCGATTCTGGGGTCGTCGCTCCCCGGCAATCTTGCCTTCGTGGCATGGCTCATCGGCGGTTTAATCCGGGTGAGCCATGCGGTGCCAGCGGCGCTTGCAACGCGCTCTGCACCCGCAATGGTCGCTGAACGAGCATGGTCGAAGGACTGATCGCGGCTTTTGGCATCTTGTGACTTTTTAGATTTTAGAATACTTCTAAAGTAGGCACATAAACTCAATGGCCTCGGATGGCTCGCCCTTTGCGCGGCACCACCTCGGAACGAACAAGAGCCGACTGCTCGGAGCACCATTCATGCGCGCCCTTCACAAGGAAAATCATCTCATCGAGCGCATAGGCTGGCTCCGGGCCGCGGTGCTGGGGGCCAATGACGGATTGATCTCGACGTCGAGCCTGATCGTCGGAGTAGCCGCCGCCACCAACGCAACGCACGAGATCCTTGTGGCGGGTGTTGCCGGGCTCGTCGCCGGGGCGATGTCCATGGCGGCCGGTGAATACGTTTCGGTGAGCTCGCAGGCTGACACCGAAAAAGCCGACCTTGCGAAGGAAAGACACGAACTGGCGACGCAGCCAGAGGCCGAACTGATCGAACTTGCTGCGATCTATGAACAGCGCGGCGTCACGCCGGAATTGGCGCGACAGGTCGCCGAACAGATGATGGCCAAGGATGCCCTCGAAGCTCATGCGCGGGATGAACTCGGGCTGGCGAGCCATGTGATGGCGAGACCCGTTCAGGCCGCGCTGACGTCGGCGGTCACGTTTGCGGCGGGCGCAGCTCTGCCGCTGATTGCCGCCTTGCTTGCGCCGGCGGGAACGGCCGCATGGACCGTATCTGTTGCTTGCCTCATCGGTCTTGCCATCCTCGGCGCAATCGGCGCCCGGGCTGGCGGCGCCAGAATCTGGAGTCCCACCGTCAGGGTGGTGTTCTGGGGCGCCGTCGCGATGGCCTCGACCGCGTTGATCGGCTCTTTGATTGGCCGGGTGGTGTGACGATGAAGCGCGTATCGTTCGATTTCCAGACCGTCATGTCCGCTGTGGCAGTCCTCGGAATGATTCTAGCCACAATCGGGACCTGGCCGCCGTTGGAAGGGCTTTCGGATCTGCGATCTGCCGGTCTGGCGGTAGTCTATTTCGCCGGCGGGCTTCCAGCCACCTGGAGCGCCCTGAAGGCGTTGTGGCGCGATCATATCCTCGACATCGATCTGCTGATGGTCGTCGCGGCCGTGGCTGCGGCCATCGTCGGAGCACCGTTCGAAGGCGCCGTGTTGCTGACGCTCTTCAGCGTTTCGACCACACTCGAACATCAGGCTTTGGGGCGGGCACGCCGGGCTGTGGAGGCGCTGATGGCGCTCCGCCCCGAAATGGCTTTCCGCAAGGGCGAAGACGGCGTCACGGTGGAAATTCCTGCTGCGGAGCTTGCCGTCGGCGATGTGGTGGTGCTGCGCCCGGGCGCCCGTGTCCCGACCGACGGTGTGATCCTGCATGGCCGTGGCGGCATCGACGAGGCCAACATCACCGGCGAGTCCATGCCGGTATCGAAGGAACCGGGCGACCAGGTCTTCGAGGCGACCGTGAATCTTGACGGGGTTCTCAATGTCACGGTCACCAGGACGGTCGGCGACAGCACGATCGCACGCATGATCCAGCTCGTGACCGAGGCGCAGGAAGCAAAGGCACCCTCCGAGCGATTCAGCGCGTGGTTCGGCCAGCGCTATACCATCGGTGTCTTGCTGGGGGCTGCACTGGCCCTTGTGATTTTCTACTGGCTCGGCCGTGACTGGGAGCAGGCCCTCTACAAATCCGCAACGCTCCTGGTCGCCGCCAGTCCCTGCGCGATCGTCATTTCGGTCCCCGCGGCGATCTTGTCGGCGCTCTCCGCGGCGGCGCGTGGCGGCGTATTGTTCAAGGGGGGCGGCGCGCTCGAAACACTCGCGGCCGTCGACAGCTTTGCCTTCGACAAGACCGGGACCTTGACCAACGGGCGGGCCGAGGTGACGCGCATTGTCGCCCTCGATGGCCAGGATCGCGCTTTCCTTTCGCTCCTTGCAGGGCTGGAAGCTCAATCCGAGCATCATATCGCTGCCGCTATCCGTCGGGAGGCGCTGGTTCACGGCATCGAGCCAGCAAAGGTCATCGACGTGACGTCGCATCCCAGCGCAGGTATCGCAGGCCGCGATGCGTCCGGCCCGATATGGGCCGGCAATGCCCGCTTCGCCGAGCGGGCGGGCGCCGCGCTGGATCATGTCGCATTCCGGGAACTCGCCGACAGCGCCCAGACCGTAATCTATCTGGGTCGAGGTTCGACTGCTCTCGGCGCCGTCAGCGTGGCGGACGAGGCAAGGGCCAGCTCCGCCCCGGCGCTGGCCGCACTGCGTGCCAGCGGCGTAAACCGCATCGTCATGATGACAGGCGACCGCAAGCCGGTGGCGTTGCGCATTGGCGCAGAGCTCGGCCTTGCACCCGATGAAGTTCACGCCGAGATGTTGCCGCAGGACAAGGTGCGTCAGGTCGCAGAGCTCGCACGTGGTGGCAAGGTCGCGTTCGTGGGCGATGGCGTGAACGATGCCGCTGCATTGGCCCGGGCCGATGTCGGCATCGCCATGGGAGCAGCCGGGTCGGACGTCGCGCTTCAGGCCGCCGACGTCGCCCTGCTGTCAGAGGATATGAAAAAGCTGGCTGATGCGCACCGGCTTGCACGTCGGACGGCCGCCATCATCCGACAGAATCTCGGGTTTGCGATCAGCGCGATGGTGCTGCTGGTGATGGGCAGCCTGTTCTTCGATCTGCCGCTTCCTCTGGCGGTGATTGGACACGAGGGCGGCACTGTCCTGGTCGTGTTGAACGGCTTGCGTCTTTTGTCGGATAGGATCCGCACCGCTGAGGCGAATGCCCGCCTTCCCGGCCGATCTGTAATTTCAGATCGATCAGGCCGTTCATCGGGATCGCCAGCGACTTCGCCTGCCGAGCCATGAGTCAGGCTTCGTGCCGAGCCCTGGCCAACGGGTTCTTCCCATCCCCAAGATCCCAGGCGCGCCATGTCTCTGCAATCGAGGGGGCGGGCTGCCATCCGCGCGCGGGTCCATCCGACAAGCCGATCGAAAGCGATGCCGCAAGGCGACAGCACGGCGTCGGTATTCCTATCCCCGGTTCTTGCCTTTGGGCATCCGGCGTTGATGTCGACGATCATTTGTCGATGAAAAATCCTGCTTCGAACCCGTCAATTCTGCCGCTTGCGGGAGATAGCAGTTCGATCCGTCCGTTTGTACCGCCAGCGATGGTTCGGGCAATGGCGAGCCCGAGACCCGCGCCCCGCACCAGGGCCTGACCGCGCTCGAACGGCTCGCTCAGCCGCGCAAGCACTTCGGCAGGCACGACCGGGCCCGCGTTCGCGACGCGCAAACAACGGTCTGCCGACAGCGCGACGGCGACCGGTTCGTCCCGCGCGCCATGCTTGAGGGCATTTTCGATCAGGTTTCGGGCAAGGATGGCGAAGGCATCGGCGTCGATGCTTGCGAACACCGGTGCATCCGGCAGCGTCAGGCCGATACGCCCTGCCGTATCGGCCTGCCCATCGAACTCGGCCACGACCATCCGAAGGATGGCGCCGATTTCCACAGGCGCCTCGGCGAGAAGGCGGCCCCCCTCGGCTCTGGCCAGTTGCATGAGTTTTTCCGTCAGGCGAGAAAGACGCCGCAAGGCCGTCTGCATGTCCTCGGCGCGCTCGCGCGTGGCGCCGTCCGGGGCTTGTGCGATCATCCGCTGGGCCTGCGCCAGTGCCGCCGCCACCGGTGTACGCAGCTCATGGGCCGATGTGGCCGCCAGGCTGCGTTCGGCCCGCAAAGTACGCGTCAACCGGTCCAGAAGGTGATTGACCGCTTTGGCGACGGGGCCGATCTCCGAAGGCAGGTCCTCCGCGGCGATGGGCGTCAGATCACCTTCGCCGCGTGCCTCGATCTGCGACCGGAAATTTCGAACCGGAGTCATGGACAGCCGCACGACGATCCAGATGCCGATCAATCCGAGCGGGGCGATCACGGCTAGCGGCAGGCTCAGCCCGAGCAACAACTGCCGGGCGGCCATCCGCCGATGCGACAGGGGCTCCGCGATCGTGATGGTCAGATTTCCCTGGAGCGCTGCGTCGGAGTACAGGCGGTGCGTTTGCGTCGAAGCAAAGCCCATCCCGGAAAATGGCGGGAACACAGCGAGGTCCGCGCTGTGCGATCGCAGCAGCACTTTGCCCGCGGCATCGCGCACGACATAGGTGAAATACTCGTCGTGCTGGCGGAGCGTGGCAACGCGCTGTTCGGTGTCGTCGGCATCGCGGCCGATGATCTCGATCGCCGCAAGCGGCAGGATGCGTTGCGCCGTCTCTTCGAGGGCGCTACACCTCGTCCATTTCGTGGCGCAGCATCTGCGCGGTCACGACCGCGGCAAGTGCCCATAACACCGTTAGCCCTAGCCCCAGCCATAGCGAGAGCCGCCATTGCAGGCTCCTGGGCCGCTTCATCTTGCCGTTCCAAGACGATACCCGATGCCCCGCACCGTATCGATCGCGCCGTGGCCGAGCTTCTTGCGCAGTCTGCTGACGTGAACCTCGATCGTATTGCTCTCGACCTCTGCGCCGAATGCATAGAGCCGATCTTCGAGCTGCGCCTTGGTCATCGCGATGCCGGGCCGCTGCAGAAATGCTTCGAACAGCGCCCATTCGCGACCGGTAAGCTCAACAGGGCGCGCGCCGTGCATCACGGTCCGGGCGGCGAGATCGATGCGCAGGTCGCCGATCTCGATGAGAGGATTCGGGTTGCCGCTGTATCGCCGCGCCACCGCATTCAGCCGCGAGGAGAGTTCCGACAGATCGAACGGCTTGATCATGTAGTCGTCGGCGCCGGCATCGAGGCCCGCGATGCGGTCGGAGATCTGGTCGAGCGCCGTCAGGATGATGACCGGCGTCACGCTGCCCTCGGCTCGAAGCTTTTTGAGAAAGGCGATGCCCAATCCGTCCGGGAGCATCAGATCGAGCAGGATGAGATCGTATGCCGCGCTTTGGAGATGTTCGCGCGCCGCATCGAGCCGTGTCACCCAGTCCACCGAGTGGAGGGCGGCAACCTGCTCGCGCACGGCCTTTCCGAGGATTGCATCGTCTTCGATCAGTAGAACTCTCATCCCAGGGTCACCCGTCTCGCCATCCTCCTGCCTAGCGTCCGATGCTGTCGGTTTGCTGAAGATCGGCCCATCGCCGCTTCAGGCGTTCGTCAGGCGAGCGTGCCATGGTTTCCCCCGAAAGCGCGTTGATCAGGAACAATGAAACGATGAAACATTTGCTGGCCGCGATCCTCGTTCTGGCGTTCTCCGGTCCCGGTATCGCCAAGGCTGACGACGACGATTGCCATGTCTCGATGGATCGATGGAAGCCGCGGGAAGCGGTCGAAACAATGGCCGCCGGTCAAGGCTGGACCGTTGCCAGGATCAAGATCGACGATGGCTGTTACGAAATCCGGGGAACCGACCGGAACGGCCTGGCTTTCAAGGCCAAGATCGATCCGGAGACCCTCGAAATCGTCAAGTTCCGGCACAGGGACCGCGATGACGACCGTCACGGATCCAGGCGTCAGCGGCCGCCAGCCTCGGAGAACGATGCCGTAGGCGGGACATCCTCCAACACCCTGCTCGGGACGACCGTGCGGCCCAAAACCACCATCAAGTAGCAATCCCATCTCGCTGTCGCTCAAGCACCGCGACCGTCGCAAGGAGAACCCGCCATGCCTCATGATCCGGCCCGTTATTCCAGAAGCATGATCGTCATCCACTGGCTGACGGCCCTGCTGATCCTCGGGGCCTGGCTGACCTCGACGGGAGGCCGCCATATGGCCGAAAACCCGCCCTTGCTGCATTTCTCGTTCGGGTTGGCCGTGCTCGCCCTGGTGCTTCCGCGCTTGATCCTGCGCCTTGTGGGCGGAACCCCGGACGCGCCGCAGTCCAATAGCCGTCTCGCCCTTGCCGCCAAAGCCGGACATGCGCTGCTGTATCTGTTCCTGATTGCCCTGCCGTTGAGCGGTTGGTACGCCGCCTCGCGCCTCGGTGTTCCCGTTTCCTTCTTCGGCTTCCAGCTTCCGGCGATCGCCGAGCGGGTGCAGGGCGCACCGGGCCTGATCGCGGACATTCATGAGAATGCCGGCACGATCATCCTCTACCTCGCCGGACTGCATGCCGCGATGGCGGTCTGGCACCAGTACGTCCTGCGCGACGGGACGTTGCAGCGGATGTCACCTCGCTGACGCAGCGGCAGAGACACGCGCTCGACCGGGGCGTGGCCGGTTGCCGTCTTGTTCAGTCCCCGGAGCTTTTGCGGTTGGCCTGCCGACAGGCCGGCCGCTCCTGCATCTGCTGCGGACCTGACCGTGTCCGATGCTTCCTGACGAAGTGCTGACGGAAAATCCCGGTGACCGTCAGGCAGCCCTCAGGCGTCTTCGCCACAGTGACGAGGACGGGTCGGCGCTCTGTGACGACCCGGACACCGTTTCCTCGCAAAAGGCAAGCCGACATGAAATCGCTTCTCGCAGTTCTCGTCATGACAACCGCCCTCACGCTGCCCGACCTCGCCATGGCCCGGCCGGTGACATTGACCACAACGCTGACCAACTATGGCGGCGACGGCGCGTATCTCGCGCTCTATGTCACCGATCCCCAGGGCAAATATGCTGGCACGCTCTGGGTCGCTGGCGGAAAGTCCAAATATTACGAGCATCTATCGGGATGGTATCGCGCCACTGGCGGCCGCGCTGGTATCGACGGCATTACCGGGGCCAGCGTCGGTGCGGGGCGCACGCTGGAGATCTCGCTCGACCTTGCCGATGCGCTTTTCGACGCGGGTTACATGCTGCATGCCGACGCTGCCGTGGAGGATATGCGTGACAGCCCCAACGAGGTGGCCGTTCCCCTGACCACTGCGGGCGCAAAGGCGTCTGTTCGCGGTCGACGCTACGTCTCGACAGTTGCCTACTCCTTCTAGGCGGTGGACGACATGATCCGTGTCCTTCATCGTTGGCCGGGCCTTCTTGCCGCTCTTTTGCTGCTTGTCCTCAGTCTAAGCGGCGCGGCGCTCTCGCTGTTTCCTGCCGCCGAACGGTTGTCCGCCCCGCAGGCCGAGGCCGGACTTTCCGTCGCGACGCTGGCCGGCCGCATCCTCACCGTCCACCCTCAGATAGAACAGATCCGCCGCGCGCCCTCCGGCGAGATCACCGCCTACTGGTTCGAGGATGGTGTGCCTCAGGCCGCCCTCATCGATCCCGCAACAGGGCTGGGTGTCGGCTCCAGCGATCCGAATGCTGTCGAGCAGTGGCTTACCGGCCTGCACCGGTCGCTCTTTCTCGGTGACGGCGGGCGCATCGCGGCGGCAGCGGGGGCTGCGGCCATGCTGGTCCTGGCTGTGTCTGGCGCAATGCTCGTCGCGCGCAGGGCCGGCGGCTGGCGGCGATGGTTCGCGCCGATACGCGGGCCGCTCCCCGGACGATTGCATGTCGAGATCGCGCGCGTCGCCGCCGCAGGCCTCGTCTTGTCCTCGGTCACCGCATTGTGGATGACGGCATCGACATTCGATCTCCTTCCCGACGCCGCCATATCTCCCGTCGCCCGGATCGAGGCAAGCGGTCGGACCGGCATGGCCGCATCGCAAATGGACCTGCTGAAACGGACACCGGTCGCTGATTTGCGCAGCCTGGTGTTTCCCGATCCGGCCGATGCGACGGATGTCTTCACGCTCAAGACCGATCGCGGCACGGGCTATCTGCATCACGGCACCGGCGCGCTGCTCGCCTGGAGCGACCTGACCGGGTGGCAGCGCCTCTCGGAGACCATCCATATGCTGCATACCGGTCGAGGCGCGGCTGCCTTGGGCCTCGTGCTCGGCATGATGGGACTCGGCGTGCCGGCGATGGCGGGCACCGGTCTCGTCCTGTGGCTGGCGGGTGGGCGCGGGCGCCCCCGAATTCATGGCAATGCAACGGCTGGGCGTGCAGAAACGATCCTGCTTGTCGGCAGCGAAAGCGGCAGCACATGGAGCTTCGCTGCGACGCTGCATGCTGCACTGACGAAGATCGGGCAGGCGGTTCACACCGCGCCGATGTCGTCTTTTGATCCTGAGCGTTACCGGCATGCCCGGCGCATTGTCATCCTTGCGGCAACCTATGGCGATGGCGATGCGCCCGCTTCGGCGCGGGGGTTCCTCGATCGCCTGCAAACCTCGCCGGCAGAACCGGCTATTCCGATGGCCGTGCTCGGCTTTGGCGACCGCAGCTTCCCGGCCTACTGCGCCTTTGCCCAGGACGTCGCCAGGACCGCCGAGGCGCGAGGGTGGAACATGCTGATCCCATATGACACTGTCGACCGACAGTCGCCGCAGGATTTTGCCCGTTGGGGACGATCGCTGGGTGAGTCGCTGAGGATCGGGCTGGAGCTTGTCCATCGGCCAGCCTTGCCGGTGGCCTCCCCACTGACCCTCGTCTCGAGACGCGAATACGGCGCGGAGGTGCAAGCTCCGACAGTGATCCTGCGGTTCGCGCTGCCCAATGTCCCATTCTGGCATCGGTTGACCGGGCGTGGCTTCGGTCGGTTTTCGGCAGGCGATCTTCTCGGCGTGCTGCCCGAGGGCTCGTCGGTTCCCCGGTTCTACTCGCTGGCTTCGGGACGGCGCGACGGCTTCATCGAGATCGTCGTGAAGAAGCATCCGGCGGGGCTCTGTTCCGGGCAGCTCTTCAATCTGGAGCCAGGATGTGCCGTTCGCGCATTCATCCGAACCAATCCCGGCTTCCATGCCGGCAGGAGCAGGACACCGCTGATCCTGATCGGAGCTGGAACAGGGATAGGGCCGCTGGCGGGCTTCGTGCGCGCCAATGCGCGCCGCCGTCCGATCCACCTGTTCTTCGGAATGCGTCATCCTGCCAGCGATTTCCTCTATAAGGACGAACTGACGCGCTGGCGCCGCGAAGGGCGCCTTCGTCAGCTCGTCGGGGCCTGCTCGCGCGGGCGGATGCCGCGCTATGTCCAGCACGCCCTTCTTGAGGACGCCGCCCAGATCGCGGCTCTGAGCCGCGGCGGCGCGCGCATCATGGTCTGTGGTGGACGCGACATGGCCGGCGGCGTCTCGGCGGCGCTTGCCAGGATTCTCGCGCCAGCCGGATTGACACCGGCCCTGCTCAAGGCGGAGGGACGCTATGTCGAAGACGTCTACTGATCCGATCAGGCACGCGCTCAACGGACCAACCATGGGAACGCGCTGGTCGGCGCTGTTCTACGCGGCGGCAGAGATCGACCCGAAACCAGTTCACAATGCTCTTCAAGCGGAAATGGACGAGATAGACGCTGAGATGTCCATCTGGAAGCCCGACAGCGCTCTGATGCTGTTGAATGCTGGTCCCGTCGGCGACTGGATCGAGGTGCCGGCGCGTCTGGCAGACGTGCTGCGCTTGGCGCTTGAAATCGGTCGTGCGTCCGGCGGGGCTTTCGATATCGGCGTGGGCGATGCTGTCAACGCCTGGGGCTTCGGCCCTTGTGCGGCTGACCGGAACCTGATCCGAAATGCGCTCGGGACATCACGCCAACCCGCCCACGCCGTGGTCGAGCTCGATCCTGTTCATGCGAAGGTGCGAAAGCACGCGCCGATTTCGATCGACCTGAATGGCATCGCCAAGGGTTATGCCGTCGACCGACTGGCGGCGACGTTGTCCCGCTTCGACATTGCTTCCGGCCTCGTGGGAGTTGACGGCGAGATGAGAGCGCTCGGCCTGGGCTTCGACGACGAACCGTGGAACGTCGCCATAGAAAGTCCCGACACAGCCCGTCGTGCACCACACTCGATGCTCGCCTTGCAGGACGCCGCGGTCGCCACCTCTGGCGATTGCCGGCATTGGACAGTCGTGAACGGCCGCCGCCTCTCGCACACCATGGATCCGCGGCGCGGCGCACCGCTGCTGTCATCGCCTGCCTCGGTTACCGTCGTTGCGCGAAGCTGCGCCGAAGCCGATGCGTGGGCGACCGCCTTGATGGTCCTCGGTCCGACGCTTGGGATAGAAGTCGCCCGGCGCCTCGGCCTCGACGTACTGTTTCTGCTGCGCGACACCTCTGGCGGATTTCAGCCTATGGCGACAGGACCGCTCTTCTCGATAGGCCGGAATCCCAATTTGACATGACCGACGAGTATATCGAGGCCGTCGCAGGGCACCGGCATCATGGAATGTCCGCCTGGCTATGTCAGGCGGTTTGGAAGGCGCGAGGCGTGGCGTTTGCCTCTGACACTGCCCCGTTGAAATAATCCATTTTGAAGTAAGCTCTTTGCCCATTGAAAGGACCAGGGAATCAAGCCCAACCGTGTCACAGACGAACAGGTCATCAACATCTCGACCAACTGTCATTGACGGCTATCGGGATCGGCATCTGTGCGCGTGTGCCGAGCGCTTGTTTCCAGCCGCCACGTTTTCGTACCGTCAGCCTTAGTCACGCGTCGAGGACTTTTGCCAATCTGGTCGACATGTTCGTCGCAGCGCTGTGCAGCGCGGCTACGAATTTTTTCGCCTGGGCTGCACGGGTGCTGTGGGCCGGACGCCAGACGGACAGGACATAGGGTACGGAGACCGAGAGCCTGCGAAACACCACATCGCGGCCCATATGGCTGGCAGCGGTCAGGGGATTGATGACCGAAATCCCCATGCCGAGGGCGACCATCGCGCAGACACTGGCTGCGGTGGTCGTTTCCGCAGCATAATTGCACGCGACGCCTGCGGACGAAAATACATCATCGAGCTTGTGACGGTAGGGATCGTTCTGGCCGAAATAGATGAAGGGCTGACCGGTAAAATCCATCGGCGTCACTATCCTCTGCCGGGCGAGGCCATGACCGGGCGGCAGGACGCAGACCATGTCGCCTGCGAGAATGGTTTCGATCGCAGCCCCTCTGCGCTCGGTCAAACTCTCCGTCAAGCCGAGATCGAAAACCTGGGTCGTCATTTCCTGGAGCAACGAGGGCTCCTCGTGCGAATGGATCGAGAAATGGATCGGCGGTCGCGCGCGCAGGAGGAGCCGGATCGCCTGCGGAATGATCGATTCGGCATAGGCAGGAATGGTGGCGATGCGAAAATTGGCGGCGCTGCGGGTGCGGATGGCGCTTGCCGCGCGATTGATCTCGTCCAGTCCGACGAAGGAACGCACGACAACCTCGTGCAGGAGCACCGCCTGTTCCGTCGGCGTAAGCCGCCGCCCGAAGCGCTGGAACAGTTCGAAACCGAGACGCTGTTCCATCTCGCGGATTTCCCGGCTGAGAGTGGGCTGCGAGCTGCCCAGTTGCAGGGCGGCCGCGGTGACGCTCTTGTTGATCATCACGGCGTTGAAAACCTCGATTTGTCGCTGGCTGAGCTTCAAGGCGAATTCTCCTCGTCTCGATCCATATCAGAAATGAATAAAAGAATGAAAGAAAGCATTATGGAATCATGGAACGATATGAAAGCTTCACAGAGCGAAAACATCGAAATGAAACATCATGACCGACGCGAGTACTCTTTCTCATATGAACATCAAGGACATGTCTCGCCGGTGGCTGAAACGCGGCGAGGGCGGCCGACTGCATGCCGAAAACATACCGCTCCATCACATCGCTGATGTCGTGGGCACGCCTTTCTATTGTTATTCCGCCGGCGCGCTGCGTGACAATTATGCGCGGCTGAAGGCGGCGGTTGCAGCATCAGGCGTTTCGATCTGTTTTGCCGTGAAGGCATGTAGCAACATCAACATCCTGTCGGAACTGGCGCGCCAGGGCTGTGGCATGGATATCGTGTCCGGCGGCGAGATGGCGCGCGCGCTGGCGGCGGGAACGCCGCCGGAGCGCATCATCTTCTCCGGCGTCGGAAAGACACGCGCGGAGATCCATGGCGCGCTCGAGGCCGGTGTTTATCAATTGAACGTCGAAAGCCAGGCGGAACTGGACATCGTCGCGGCAGTCGCCCGCGAAACGCAGATTCGCGCGCCCATTGCCCTGCGGGTCAATCCCGATGTCGATGCGCTCACCCATGCCAAGATCACCACCGCGAAGAAAGACAGCAAATTCGGAATAGCCATCGGCGAGATTCCCGCGCTTTACGCGGCGGCCTCGGCGCGGCCCGAATTGCGCATGGTCGGTCTGGCCGTGCATATCGGCTCGCAGATACTCGATCTCACGCCCTTTCGGGACGCCTGGTCGGCGCTGGCGGGCCTGGTGCGCCGTTTGCGTGACGACGGGTTTTCCGTCGAACGGCTCGACCTCGGCGGTGGGCTGGGGATCGGCGACGACATCCAGGCCGGGCCGGATCTGGCGGAATACGTGGCGATCATCGCCGCGACCGTCGGCGATCTCGGTTGCAAGCTCAATATCGAGCCGGGCCGCTGGCTGTCCGGGCGGACAGGGGTGCTGGCGAGCGAGGTTCTCTACGTCAAGCAAAGCGCGGGCACGCCGATTGCGGTGATCGACGCCGCCATGAACGATCTCATGCGCCCGGCGCTTTACAGCGCCCGGCATCCGGTCCTGACGGACGGGCCTGCGCGCGCCGTGGAACCGGGCAGCGACGACGTCTGCCGTATCGTCGGCCCGGTATGCGAAAGCTCGGATGACTTCGGCAAATATGAAGGGCTCGGGACCGTGCTCGCCGGCGACCTTCTGGTGTTCGACAATGTCGGCGCATACGGCGCGGCCATGTCCTCCACCTACAATTCCCGCGACCTGGTTGCGGAAGTGCTGGTGGATGGCGAGCGGTTCCGGGTGGTCCGGCGGCGAGCGACGATTGCGGATGCTCTGCAACTGGAACAGCCGGAGGCGTGGCACAGCAAAAAAAATCCTGTCGGTTAGGCGCCGACAGGCAAATCCGGGGATTGTGCGACACGCCCGGGAGGTTCAGAGAAGTCGCTATCAAGGTCTGCGCCGGCTGTTGCCGGGGACAAAACCGCCAAGAGGTGTGACGTGAAAAACAAGATGAAGCTTTTGCTGGCAACCGGCCTGGTCGGCCTTGCCCTGGTCTCCCCCGTGCTTGCCGAGAACATGCTGCGGGTATCCTATACGGAAGATCCCAAGACCGCCGATGCCCAGATGACATCGGATGCCTATACGCTGCCGCTGAACATCTTCGACCGCCTGGTCGAAGCCGAAACGACCGGCCCCGGTGAATCCGCTCTGGTGCCCGGCCTTGCCGAGAAATGGGAGATTTCCGGCGATGGCCTGACCTATACGTTCCATCTGCGGCAGGGCGTGAAGTTTCACGACGGCGCCGAACTGACCGCCGATGACGTCGTCTACACGATCGACCGGATGCTCAATCCGGCGACCAAGGCGCTCGGCAGCGATATCTTCACCTTCGTGGCGGGTTCGCAGGACCGGCTCGATGGCAAGGCCGATAGCGTCTCGGGAGTGAAAGCGCTGGACAAGTACACGGTCCAGATTCAGCTCAGCCAGCCCTATGCCGCCTTCCTCGCGCTTCTGGCCAGCCCACAGGCTTCGATCTACAATCGCGCCTTCACCGAGGCCGCCGGCGACAAGTTCGGTCTCACCCCGGAGACGACCAACGGCACCGGCCCGTTCATCCTGCGCGACTATACCTTGAACGACAGCCAGATGCTCGAAGCCAACGACAACTATTTCCGCGGCCGGCCGAAGCTCGACCGCCTGCTGGTGCGTGTCGTATCCGATTCCGAAACCCTGCGCATGCTGTTCGAGTCGGATGAAATCGACGTGTTCGACCTGGATTATGCACCGACGCAGACTCCTTATTTCTACGGAAACGATCAATGGAAGTCCCAGATCCGCGCTGGCGCGCGCGTCGGGCTCTATTATTACAACATCAACCAGAAGAGGAAGCCGTTCGACGACGTGCGGGTCCGCCGCGCCTTCCAGATGGCCATCGACCGCCAGGCCATCCTCGACAAGAATTTCTACGGCAAGGGCAAGCTCGAGGATGGCGTCATGCCGCGCGGCCTGGTCTGCTATTCGCCTGCCGCCCCCATCGAGCACAACCCGGCCAAGGCGAAGCAACTGCTGGCAGAGGCCGGCTATCCCGATGGCGTCGAGATCAACCTGCAGCAGGTCTCCAGCTGGTCGTCGAAATGGGCTGACATGAACCAGATCATCCAGGCGCAGGTCGCCGAAGCCGGGTTCAAGGCCAATATCGTCACCACCGACGAAGCCGCCTATCTGGCGGCGCGAAAGGCGGGCGAAACGGACGCCTACACCCAGGTCTGGTCGGCGGATTTCAACGATCCCGACAATTTCTTCTATACGTTCTTCTCGCAGAGCGGCAGCAAGGTCCGGGCCTACAACAATGACGACGCGCAGGTATTCGCGGATCTCGACAAGGCGCGCGGAATGACGGACCAAGCCGCCCGCTGCAAGCTCTACCAGGAGCTGACAACGAGAATCGTCGAAAAGGATGCCGCCTGGGTGCCGCTGTTCAGCCTCGACCACAGCTTCGTCGTGCAGAAGCGGGTCAAGAACTTCGTCGTTCCGTGGAACGGCTGGAGCGATATGAGCTACTACAAGGTCGAGGTCGAGTAAGGTCGGGCAAGACGTTTACTGCTATCCGCCTTACTCGGGATCCAGTTGGATTTGAGTATTCAATTTCCTGATCCGGGCCGCGGGCGTGTGACGCCCGTGGCCTCGCCGCTCCCCCCGGACCGCCGACCGGAGAACCCACCGCCGATGCTGATCTTCGTCATTCGACGCCTTGCCGTCTCGATTCCGGTGCTGATCGGGATCACAGCCATCCTGTTCGTCATGTTGAATGTCGTGCCCGGCGATCCCGTGGCGCTGATGATGAAGGAACATGCGAGCGCCGACGTCATCGAGCGGCTTCGGGCGCAGATGCATCTCGACGATCCGCTGATCACGCGCTACCTGCGTTTCCTCTGGGATGCGCTGCACGGTGATCTGGGCATGTCGATCAAGCTCAACCGCAGCGTGACCTCCCTGATCCTGACCGCGTTTCCGGCCACGCTGCTGCTGGCCGGCTGCGCCGCCGCCGTGTCTTGGATCGTCGGAATTCCCGCCGGTATCCTGTCGGCGGTGCGCCGCGACAGCCTGCTCGACAATTTCTTCATGGGCTTTTCGCTGCTGGGCGTATCGATGCCGATTTTCTGGTCGGCGCTGCTCATGCAGTATATCTTCGCGCTCAAGCTGAAATGGTTGCCGGTGTCTGGCTTCTATGGCTGGAAATACCTCATTCTGCCCGCGGTCGTGCTTGGCTGGAGTTCGGCCGGGGTCATCGCCCGTCTCACGCGTTCGAGCCTGCTGGAAGTCATGCGTCATGATTATATCCGCACGGCCCGCGCCAAGGGTCTTCGCGAGGTCCGCGTCATTTCCCGGCACGCGCTGAAGAACGCGCTGATTCCCGTCGTGACCATCATGGCAATCCAGGTGGCGACGCTTCTGTCGGGCGCCGTCATCACCGAAGCGATCTTCGGTATTCCGGGCGTGGGGCGTATTTCCGTCAACGCCATTCAATCCCGCGACATGCCGTTGCTGCAGGGCTCGGTGCTGTTCGCCACCGCGCTTGTCATTCTCGGGAACCTGATCGCCGATATTCTCTATTCCGTTCTGGATCCCCGAATTCGCTCCGAGATGAAGAGGGACGTCTGATGAGCATGCCCGTCGAGTCCGTAATCGTCGGAAGCACCCCGGAAACCATAGAAGAGGCGAGTTTCCTCGGCGACAGCCTGCGGGCGTTTCGCAGGAATCGCATGGCAATGGCGGGGCTGGCCTTCGTCGTGCTGCTGGTGCTGTCGACGATCTTCGTTCCATGGATCAGTCCGCATGATCCCTATCGCGTGGCGCTGGACGAACAGTTGCTGCCCGCCTCCGCGACCTATTGGCTCGGAACCGACAATTTCGGCAGGGACGTGCTGACGCGCATCCTCTATGGCGCGCGCATCTCACTCGTGGTCGGCATCGTGCCGAGCCTTCTCTCGTTGATGATCGGCACCGTTCTGGGCATTCTCAGCGGCTATTTCGGCGGGCGCACGGATTTCACGGTGATGCGGCTTGCCGATATGATGATCGCCTTTCCCTCGCTGCTGCTCGCCATGGTGGTGATGTATACGCTCGGCGCCAATCTTCTCAACATTTTCCTCGCCCTGGCGCTGGTCGGCTGGGCCGGCGTGGCGCGTGTCGTGCGTGCGCAGACGTTGGCGTTGAAGCAGAAGGAATTCATCGAGGCCGCCCATGCCGGCGGCACGTCGCGGCCGACGATCATGCTGCGCCATATTTTCCCGAATGTGGTGCCGACGCTGATCGTGCTGTTCTCGCTGTCGATCCCCGAAGCGATCATGTGGGAATCGAGTCTCAGCTTCCTCGGTGTGGGCGTGCAGCCGCCGGAAGCGAGCTGGGGCCTGCTGGTCGCCAAAGGCAAGGAGTACCTGTTTCAGGCGCCGCTGGTGGCGATCTCGCCGGGGATTGCGATCCTGCTGACGGTGCTTGCCTTCAATTTTATCGGTGACGGTCTGCGCGATGCGCTCGATCCCTCCATGAAGGACTGAACCGATGATATCGCGAACCGACACAATATTGAGCGTGCGCGAATTGCGCACCGAGTTTCGCGGCGGCCGCGGCAATGTCCGCGTCCTCGACGACATTTCCTTCGACGTGGGGCGTGGACGCATCGTCGGGCTCGTGGGCGAGTCCGGCTCTGGCAAGAGCATGACCGCGCTCTCGCTGATGGGCCTCGTGCCGAGACCGCAGGGACAGGTCAGCGCGAAAAGCATCTTGCTGGACGGGACCGATCTGGCGACGCTTTCGCCGGATGGAATGCGCCGCATCCGGGGCAACGAGATCTCGATGGTTTTCCAGGAGCCGATGACCTCGCTCAATCCGGTTCGCAGGATCTGGGATCAGGTCGGGGAGCCGCTGGCGGTCCATCACGGTCTCGGGCGCAGGGCGATCCGCGATCGCGTGCTTGAAATGTTCGAACTCGTCGGCATACCGGAGCCGAAAGCACGGCTGGAGGCCTATCCCCACGAGCTTTCGGGCGGGCTGCGCCAGCGCGCCATGATCGCCATGGGGCTGATCTGCGAGCCGAAGCTGCTCATCGCCGACGAGCCGACCACCGCCCTCGACGTGACCACGCAATCGCAGATCCTGAAGCTGATGCTGGACCTGCGCGACCGCGTCGGCACGGCGATCATCATGATCACCCACGATCTCGGCATCATCGCCGAAATGTGCGACGAGGTGAACGTCATGTATGCCGGACAGATCGTCGAGCAGGCCGATGTGTTCGATCTCTTCGAACGTCCCTCCCATCCCTATACCAGAGGACTTCTGGCATCCATTCCCAAGGCGGGCGCCGCGCGGGCGACCAAGCGGATGCCCAGCATTCCGGGCATGGTGCCCAATCTGGCGAAGCTGCCGCCCGGCTGTCGTTTCGGCCCGCGCTGTGGCGACGCCATGCCGGTCTGCGAGCAACCGCCGGGCCTTGCGGGGCTGGGCCGCGGACATGTGGCGCGCTGCTGGCTGCATGCGTCATCGCCGGCGACATGTGCAGAAGGAGCGGCATCGTGAACGACATCGTGCTTTCCACCCGGGATCTGAACAAGCATTATCCCGTGGGCGGCGGGCTCTTTGGAAGGGGTTCGCGAACGGTGCGCGCCGTCGATGGCGTTTCGCTCGATATCTATGAACGCGAGACTTTCGCCCTGGTCGGTGAATCGGGTTGCGGCAAGAGCACGCTGGGCCGGGTCATGCTGCGCCTGCTGGACGCGACCTCGGGCACGATCCGCTATCGCGGGCAGGAATTGACGGAGCTGGACGAAAGCGGCATGCGCAGCTTGCGCAAGAAGCTGCAGATCGTGTTCCAGGATCCCTATGCCTCGCTGAATCCGCGCATGCGTATCGAGCAAATCCTGAGCGAGCCGTTGCGCACCCATGGCTATGGTTCGGCCGAGGCGATCCGCGAGCGTTGCGGCGCGCTTCTTGAGATGGTGGGTTTGCGCCGGCAATATCTACGCAATTATCCGCACCAGTTTTCCGGCGGGCAGCGCCAGCGCATCGGCATTGCCCGCGCCCTTGCCAACAGCCCGGATCTCGTGGTGTGCGACGAGTCCGTGTCCGCGCTCGACGTTTCGATCCAGGCGCAGGTGCTGAACCTGCTGTCCGATCTTCAGGAGGAACTGGGGCTTACCTATTTCTTCATCACCCACGATCTCAGCGTGGTGCGGCAATTTGCCGATCGGGTGGGCGTGATGTTTCTGGGCCGCCTGGTGGAGGTGGGCCGGACGGAGGAGATCTTCGCCCAGCCCCTGCATCCCTACACGATGTTTCTGATTTCGGCGGTGCCGGTCGCCGACCCGCGTCAGCGCGGCCGCGAAAGGCCCGTGCTCAAGGGTGAAATTCCAAGCCCCATGAACCTGCCTTCGGGATGCCGCTTTCATACGCGCTGTCCTTTTGCCAGGGATATCTGCCGGGTCGAGGATCCCGCCCCGCAGCAGCGGGCCGGCCGGACGATCGCCTGTCATTTTCCGCTGGAAACGTAATGGAGATGGAAATGGATCTGGTCGTGAAACGCGTCGGCGATGGCTGGCAGGCCCGCTATGGCGACAAGGCCTGGAAGGCGTCGGTCGGCCGCGGCGGCATCCGGGCCGAGAAGGTCGAGGGCGATGGCGTCAGCCCCATCGGTTGCTGGCCGATCCGCAAGGTGTTCTACCGCGCCGACAAACTCGACGCCGCGCCCGTCTCGGTGTTCGAGACGGTGGCCATCGATGCGCAGGACGGTTGGTGCGACGCCCCCGATCATCGCGACTACAATCGCCAGGTACGCCTGCCTTTCGACGCCAGCCATGAGGAGATGTGGCGCGCCGACGGCCTTTACGACATCGTCGTGGTCCTGGGGCAGAACGACGACCCGGTGGTCCCGGGGGCCGGCAGCGCCATCTTTCTGCATGTCGCCAGCGAGAATTATGGTCCGACCGCCGGCTGCGCCGCGCTCACGCTCGAAGACCTGCGGGAATTTCTCGCGATGGCCAGGCCCGGCACGAGACTTTGCTTCACAGGTTGATCATGACCGATATCCGTCACGCCGCTCTGGAACATGCGCTGAACCTGCTGCCCGATCGTTACCGTGGTCCGGCGGGCGTTGCCGGCGTGGTCAAGGACGGCAAGGTGATCGCCCGCCGCGCCTGGGGCTTTGCCGACATGGAGGGGCGCCGGCCGATGACCCCGGCGACCCGCCTGCCGATCTGCTCGATGTCCAAGCACATGACCTGCGCATTGCTGCTCGACATGTTCGGCGACCCGGAAGCGCTCGATCCACTGTTGCCGGAACTGCTGCCGGATTTTCAGGGGCCGCTGCCGAAAGTGGCCGATCTCTGCCACAATCAGTCGGGTCTGCGCGATTATTGGGCGCTGACCGTGCTGCAAGGAGCAGCCCCGGAGGGTGTCTTCACCGAGGAGGATGGCTTGCGCCTGCTGTCGCAGGCACGATCCGGGCATTTCGCTCCAGGGTCAGGCTATTCCTACAGCAACGGCAATTTCCGTCTTCTGGCGGAAATGATCCGCCGGGCCAGCGGCCGGGATTTCGGCGCGTTGCTGCGGGAGCGGATTTTCGAACCGGCGGCGATGAGTGGCGCGGTCCTTGCGCCTGATACATCTCGGCCGCTCGATGGCGTCGTCGGCTACGAGGGCAATGACACAGTCGGTTTCCTGCCGGCCACGAACCGCATTTTCTGGTTCGGCGATGCCGGCATTTCCGCTTCGCTCGACGATATGCTGGCATGGGAGCGCCATATCGACGCCACGCGCGGCGATCCGGCAAGTCTTTACAACCGCATCAGCGTTCCGGTCTCCTTTGCAGACGGAACGCCGGCTTCATATGGTTACGGGATACGGCGCGAACGGATCGGCGGCTATCAGGCTACGGTTCATGGCGGCGGTCTTCGCGGCTTCTGCTCCTACCGCATGCATATCGCTTCCGAGCGACTTTCGATCGTCGTTCTGTTCAACCACGAGGCGAGCGCGATGCGGGCTGCCTCGTCGCTGATGGAAGCCGCGCTCGATTGCCGTACCGAAGAGGATAAGGATGTCGTCCCGGCCGAGGGGTGGTCCGGTCTTTGGCTGGATGAGGTCCAGGGTCTTTATCTCCGTACGGAAGAACAGAAGGACGGCGTGCGGCTGCACTATGCGACGGCCGCCAGCCTGTGCAAGCCTCTGGCGGATGGATCGGCGCGCGCGCGCGATGCGGTGCTTCGCCGGGATGAGCGTGGACTGATCATGGAGCGTCCCGCAGAAAATCTGGTCGTCCTTGCGAAACCGGTTACCCCGGTGGCATGGGCGGACGGCGGGGAGATTGCCGGTTCCTACATCTGCGACGAGAATGGGTCACGGCTGACGATAGAGTTTCGCGACGGCGCCACCTATGTCGGCTTCGCCGGCATGCTCGGCCAAGGCCCCATGGAGCGCATGTATCCCCTGGCGGAAGATCTCTGGATCGTGACCACGCGCCGCTCCATGGATGCGGCTCCGCCGGGAGATTGGACGGTGCGGATCAGGCGCAATTCGCCCCAAGGGATTTCCGGCCTGACGCTTGGATGCTGGCTTGCCCGCAATATCGATTACCGTATCGAACACTGATCCCGCTCCGGACTGGATGGCGCCGCCGCCCCCGGCTTCCCGGCGGCCGCTCTTTGCTCTATCTTTTTGGTTTTCCGCATTGTCCGACGCCGAAGCGATCCCGCTTCGGCTGGAAATGCTTTAGGGTCAAAACCGGTACGGTTTTGACGGGAGCGGATCGGCATTGGCGGCGTGGCTGCAGGATATCCTCGAGGAGAGCCCGCTGAAGGCGGCCGGCTTCATCGTCACCATTTATGGCGACGTGGTGGAGCCGCGCGGCGGGGTCGTCTGGACCGGCAATCTCATCGAAACCTGCGCCGAGGTCGGCATCAGCGAGACGCTGGTGCGCACCGCCGTCTCGCGCCTCGTCGCTGCCGGGCAGCTCTCCGGCGAGCGTGAGGGGCGGCGCAGTTTCTACCGTCTCGCCGCGCCGGCGCGCGCGGAATTTGCCGCCGCCGCCCGCCTGCTCTTCGGGCCGCCGGAGGAGGCGGACTGGCATTTCGTGCAACTCACCGGGCCGGCGCCCGAGGAGGCGATGCAGATGCTGGAGCGGGCGGGACACGCCCGGCTCGGGCCGCGGCTTGCTGTCGGCGCCCGCGCCCTGCCGGCGCTGAAGCAGCCGGCCGTCGTCTTCCGGGCGGAGATGGTGAGCGGTGAGCGGGATCTGGGAGCCTTCGCCGCCGATCATTGGAACCTGGCTGAACATGCCGATGCCTATCGGCGCTTTCTCGGCTGCTTCGGGCGGCTGGCCGATCTGCTTGCCGGCGGCGCGCGGCTCGGCGCAGCCGAAAGCCTCGTCGCCCGCCTGGTGCTGGTGCATCGGTTCCGTCTCGTCGTGTTGTGCGATCCGCGCCTGCCGCAGGCGGCGTTGCCGGCGGACTGGCCGGGGGAGGCGGCGCGGCGGCTGTTTTCCGCGCTTTATCTGCGCCTGTCGCCGCAGGCGGACCGGCACGTCGCCCGCCATTTCGTAACCGCGGACGGCCCCCTGCCGGAGGCGAGCGCGGCAACCCTGCGCCGTCTGGCGCTGCTCGCCGAACTCGGCTGAGGACGATTTTTCCCGGGAAAGTGGGCCTCTTGTGCTATGCTGTGAGCTGGCACAACGACACATCACAAAATACGAATAAGTTGCCGTTGATTTGTGACATGTCGAATGCTAAATAGATAACCGATCGGTCGGTCAATCATTCGAGGAAATGATGGCCAGCCTTGGATACAGGGAGGAAGCCGCGTGTCCGAAGCCTTTATCCGCGATGCCGTTCGCATATCCGTTGATCGTCATGACCGACGGCTGTCGGCAATGCGCGCCGATGATCCGGCACGCGCCATCGAGGAGGAAAGTCCATGTATGCCCAGATGGTAAAGACCGATGCCGCCCGCGTCCGGCCCCTCGACGAAATGGAGCCGCAGGAGCGCGCCTTCCAGGAACGCATCGATGCCGGCCAGAAGATCGAGCCGAAGGAATGGATGCCCGAGGGCTATCGCAAGACGCTGGTGCGCCAGATCAGCCAGCACGCGCATTCGGAAATCGTCGGCCAGCTTCCCGAAGGAAACTGGATCACCCGCGCGCCGACCCTGGAGCGCAAGGCGATTCTGCTCGCCAAGGTGCAGGACGAGGCCGGCCACGGCCTCTACCTCTATTGCGCCGCCGAAACGCTCGGCATCAGCCGTGACGAGATGTATGAGCAGCTCCATGCCGGAAAGGCGAAATATTCCTCGATCTTCAACTATCCGACGCTGACCTGGGCCGATATCGGCGCGATCGGCTGGCTGGTCGATGGCGCGGCGATCATGAACCAGGTGCCGCTGCAGCGCTGTTCCTACGGCCCCTATGCGCGGGCCATGGTGCGCATCTGCAAGGAAGAGAGTTTTCACCAGCGCCAGGGCTTCGATATCCTGATGAAGATGGTGAAGGGCACGCCGGCGCAAAAAGCCATGGTGCAGGATGCGCTGAACCGCTGGTGGTGGCCGTCGCTGATGATGTTCGGCCCCTCGGACGATGCTTCCGTGCATTCGGCGCAATCCATGGCCTGGAAGATCAAGCAGAATTCCAACGACGAGCTGCGCCAGAAATTCGTCGACCAGACGGTGCCGCAGGCGAAATATCTCGGCCTCACCATTCCCGACCCGGATCTCAAGTGGAACAAGGAAAAGGGCGGCCACGATTTCGGCGAGCCGGACTGGGCGGAATTTTTCAACGTCATCGCCGGCAACGGCCCCTGCAATGCGGAACGCCTCGACGCGCGCAAGCAGGCCTGGAACGACGGCGCCTGGTTCCGCGATGGGCTATCCGCTCATGCCGAAAAGGCCGCCGGTCGCCGCGCCGCCGAATAGTGTGGGAGAGACAAGAATGTCCAGCGAATGGCCGCTTTGGGAAGTCTTCATCCGGGGCCAACATGGTCTCAACCATCGCCATGTCGGCAGCCTGCACGCGCCCGACGCCGAGATGGCGATCAACAATGCCCGCGACGTCTATACGCGCCGCAACGAGGGCGTCAGCATCTGGGTGGTGCAATCCTCCGAGATCACCGCCAGCGCGCCCTCGGAAAAAGGCCCGCTGTTCGATCCTTCGAATTCGAAGGTCTACCGCCACCCGACTTTCTTCGACATTCCGGATGAAGTGGGGCATATGTGATGGCAAGCGGCGCCCTCCTCGAATTCCTGCTGCGCATCGGCGATAATACGCTGATCCTCGGTCATCGCGTTTCCGAATGGTGCGGACACGCGCCGGCGCTGGAGGAGGATATCGCACTCGCCAACACCGCGCTCGACCTGATCGGCCAGACGCGGCTCTGGCTCGGCCTGGCCGGCGAGGTAGAGGGCAAGGGTCGTTCCGCCGACGATCTCGCCTATCTGCGCGACGGCTACGACTTCCGCAATATCCTGCTGGTCGAGCGTCCGAACGGCGATTTCGGCAAGACCCTGATGCGGCAGTTCCTGTTCGACGCCTGGCACTCTCTGCTCCTGAAAGCGCTGAAGGGCTCTTCGGATACGCGCATCGCCGAGATCGCGGAAAAGGCGTTCAAGGAAGTCTGCTATCACCTTGATCGCAGTCGCGATCTCGTCATTCGGCTCGGCGACGGCACAGCGGAAAGCCATCGCCGCATGCAGGCGGCGCTGGCCGATCTCTGGCCCTTCACCGGCGAGATGTTCATGAGCGATGCCCTTGACGCCGAACTGGTCGAGGCCGGCGTCATCCCGGCGCCTGAAAGCCTCAAGGTCGGCTGGAACGAGATCGTCGCGGAGGCGCTCGCCGAGGCCACGCTGAAGACGCCGGCCGACGGCTACATGCACAAGGGCGGACGACGCGGCGTGCATACCGAGCATCTCGGGTTCATTTTGACTGAAATGCAGTTCCTGCAGCGCGCCTATCCGGACGCGACCTGGTAGGAGGCAGCGATGGATCCGGCGCTTCGTCCCTCGGTCGATCAGGTCTGGAACTGGTTACGCCAGGTGCCGGACCCGGAAATTCCGGTCATTTCGTTGACGGACCTCGGCATTATCCGCGATGTCGAATGGCGGGACGATACGCTGGTGGTGACGGTGACGCCGACTTATTCGGGTTGTCCCGCCACCACGATCATCAATCTCGATATCGAGACGGCGCTCACCGAAAAGGGCCTCGACAAGGTGAAGCTGGAGCGCCGGCTTTCGCCCGCCTGGACGACGGACTGGATCAGCGCCGAGGGCCGGGAAAAGCTGCGCGACTACGGCATCGCCCCACCCATCGACGGCACGGCTGCCGACGGCGTGCTGATGAAGCGCATCGACAGGCTTTCCGGCCGCTCGAACCTGACCATCGCCTGTCCGCGCTGCGGCTCGACGCACACACACAAGATCAGCCAGTTTGGCTCGACGCCCTGCAAGGCGAGCTATCGCTGCTCCGACTGCCTGGAACCATTCGACTATTTCAAGTGCATCTGATCCAGTTTGTTGTTTTACCGCATTATCCGACGCCGAAGCGATGCCGCTCCGGCTGGAAATGCTCCAGGAAGAAGGCCTGCGCATGGCACGTTTTCACCCCCTGACCGTCACCGACATTCGCCGCGAGACCCGCGACGCGGTGGTGGTGACGCTCGCGCCCTCCGAAGAGGACCGCGCCGTCTTCGACTTCACCCAAGGCCAGTATCTGACCTTCCGCCGCAAATTCGAGGACGAGGAGCTGCGCCGTTCCTATTCGATCTGCGCCGGCAAGGACGAGGGCGTGCTGACGGTCGCCATCAAGCGTGTCGATGGCGGCTGCTTCTCCACTTGGGTCAATGAAAGCCTGAAACCCGGCGATACGCTGGAGGCGATGCCGCCGATGGGCGCCTTCTTCGCCGCGCTGGAGCCTGACGTTGCCAAGCATTATCTCGGTTTCGCCGGCGGCAGCGGCATCACGCCGGTGCTCTCGATCATCAAGACGGTGCTGGCGCGCGAGCCGCGGTCTCGCTTCACGCTGGTCTACGCCAACCGCCAGATCAGCTCGATCATGTTTCGCGAGGAGCTGGAGGATCTGAAGAACCTCTATCTCGGCCGTTTCTCGGTGCTGCACATCCTCGAAAGCGAGGCACAGGATATCGATCTGTTCACCGGCCGTATCGACGGCGAGAAATGTGCGGCGCTGTTCAGGAGCTGGATCGACATCAGGTCCATCGCCACCGCCTTCGTCTGCGGCCCGGAGCCGATGATGCTGGCGATTGCCGCAGCCCTGCGCGAACACGGCCTGCGCGACGACCAGATCAAGTTCGAACTGTTCGCCTCCTCGCAGCCCGGCCGCCTCAGGCGCAAGGCGGAGGCCGCCGCCGGGGCCGACCAGGGCGCGATGTGCGAGGCGACCGTCACGCTCGACGGCGCGACGCGCAGCTTCAGGTTCCCGAAGCAGGGCCAGAGTCTGCTCGACGCCGCGCTCCAAAACGCCATGGATGCGCCTTATGCCTGCAAGGCGGGCGTCTGTTCCACCTGCCGCGCCAGGATTATCGAGGGCGAGGCCGAGATGGAGGTCAACCACGCGCTGGAAGATTACGAGGTGCGCCAGGGCTATGTGTTGACCTGCCAGTGCTATCCGCTCACCGACCGCATCGTCCTCAGCTACGATCAGTAGGAGAACAATCATGTCCGACACGATGCCGATCGAGGACTATCTGGCAAAGGGAGGCGTTCTTTCGTCGCCGGCCAATGTGCCGCCGCGCTATCGCGGCGAGCTTTTGCGCCTGATGGCGAGTTTCGTCGATAGCGAGTTGGCCGGTTCCGCCGGTTTTGCCGATACGATCAACGATGCGCCCGGTATCCAGGAGCGCATCTCCGCCGCCCGCATCGTGCTGGAAAAGACCGACCATGCCGGCAAGGTTCTGAAAATCATGGAAACCTTCGGTGCGGATGGCGGGCGTTACGCCTTGCATTATCCCTGGGCCGAGAGGCTTTCCCGCGCGGCCGATATCGGCGCCGCCAGGCGGGAGGGCGACATGCGCCTTTCCGTCTTTCACTATCCGCTGCAAGGCTGGGTGGATGCGGTCGTGATGAACGTGCTGATGGGCCGGGCGAGCGTCGTGCAGCTCACGGAATTGTCGCGCGTCTCCTACCAGCCGCTCGCCGAGGTTTTCCGAGTGATCCTGCCGCGGGAGACGCGCCATGCCGAACTGGGCCTTGCCGGTCTGGTTCGCATCGTCGATGACGACCAGGGCCGTGCGAAGGCGAAGGCTTCGGTCGCCTACTGGTATCCGCGCGTCGCCATGAGCTTCGGCCACTCCGGCTCGGCCCGCTTCGAGACATTGTCACGTTTCGGCCTCAGGCATACGCCCAACGAGACCCTGCTGGCCGATTGGCGCGCAGGCGTCGACGCGCAGCTTTCTGCGCTCGGTTTGAAAGGGCAGTGAGATGAACGTGATGGCAAACCGGCCGCGCCGGCTCCAAAGCTATGTCGGCGGCCAGTGGGTTGCCGGTGCGAAGGAGGGTGTGCCGCTGCTTGACGCCTCGACGGGTGCGCCGGTCGCTTTCATCGACTCCTCCGGCATCGATTTCAAGGCGATCCTCGCCCATGGCCGCGACAAGGGCGGCCCGGGGCTGCGGCGGATGTCCTTCCATGAGCGCGCCGCCATGCTGAAGGCGCTCGGCCAGGCTTTGATGGAGAAGAAGGAGGATTTCTACGCGCGCTCCACCGCCACCGGCGCCACCCGCATCGATAGCTGGATCGATATCGAAGGCGGCATCGGCACGCTGCTGTCCTATGCCTCGAAGGGCCGGCGCGAATTGCCGAACGCCCGCGTCCTGCTCGATGGCGACGTGGAGCCGCTCTCAAAGGACGATACCTTCGCCGCGCAGCATATCCTCAGCCCCTTGCAGGGCGTTGCGGTGCATATCAACGCCTTCAATTTCCCCTGCTGGGGCATGCTGGAAAAGCTGGCGCCGACACTGCTGGCCGGCGTTCCCGCTGTCGTCAAGCCGGCGAGCCAGACGGCCTATCTCACCGAACTGATGGTCCGCCGCATCATCGACACCGGCATTTTGCCGGAAGGCGCATTGCAACTCGTCTGCGGCTCGGTCGGCGACCTGCTCGACCATGTCGAGGGACAGGACGCCGTGACCTTCACAGGTTCGGCCTCGACGGGTCAACGCCTCAGGACGCACAGGTCCATCGTCGAAAATTCCGTGCGATTCACCATGGAGGCCGACAGCCTCAACGCCGCCGTGCTTGGCCTTGATGCCGCGCCCGGCACGGAAGAGTTCGACCTCTTCGTCAAGGAAGTCGTCCGCGAGATGACGGTGAAGGCCGGCCAGAAATGCACGGCGATCCGTCGCGTCATCGCCCCGCATGCCTACAGCGACGCATTGATCGAAAGCCTGCGCGCGCGCCTCGGCAAGACCGTCGTCGGCAATCCTGCTGACGAGGCCGTGCGCATGGGCCCGCTCGCCAGCCTCGAACAGCGCGAGGAGGTTCGCGCGCGCATCCGCGATCTCGCCGCCGATGCCGAAATCGTCGCCGGCGACCCGGACAATCCGAGCGTCCAGTCCGGCGATGCCGTCGCCGGGGCCTTCCTCAATCCGGTGCTGCTCTATTGCGACAAGCCTGGTTCGGCCCGCGCCATCCACGATGTCGAGGCTTTCGGGCCTGTCAGCACCGTCATGCCGTATGACACGGCGCAAGAGGCTGTCGATCTCGCCCGCCGCGGCAAGGGCAGCCTCGTCGCCTCCGTTTTCACCAACGATCCGGGTTTTGCCGCGGAGGCCGTGCTGGGTCTTGCGCCCTTCCATGGCCGCGTGATGATCGGCAACCGCGTCAGCGCAAAAACCTCCACCGGCCACGGTTCGCCGCTGCCCGGCCTCGTCCATGGCGGCCCCGGCCGCGCCGGCGGCGGCGAGGAACTGGGCGGTATGCGCGGCGTCAAGCATTACATGCAGCGCACGGCCGTGCAGGGCGCGCCGACCCTGCTCTCCGCCGTCACCGGCCGCTGGATGCCCGGTGCCGAGGCGCGGGCGGGCGGTGAACATCCGTTCCGCAAGTCGCTGGCGGAGCTGAAGGTCGGCGATCAGATCGTCACCGCGAGGCGCATGGTGACGATCGACGATATCGAGCATTTCGCGAACTTTACCGGCGACACTTTCTACGCCCATATGGACGAGGACGCGGCCAGGGCGAATCCGTTCTTCGACGGGCGCGTGGCGCATGGCTATCTCATCGTCTCCTTCGCCGCCGGTCTGTTCGTCGATCCGGCGCCGGGCCCGGTGCTCGCCAATTACGGGGTCGACAACCTGCGCTTCCTGACACCGGTCAATCCGGGTGATACGTTGCAGGTGCAGCTCACCTGCAAGGAGATCAACCCGCGCGCCAATGCCGACCACGGCGAAGTGCGCTGGGATTGCCGGGTGACCAACCAGACGGGCGCCACCGTCGCCCAATACGACGTTCTGACGATGGTGGCCAAAACGAGAGAGTGACCGCATGACGCCGATCGAGCAGGATCCCCGCCGCCTGGACATGACCGTTTTGATGACGCCCGACATGGCGAATTTTTCGGGGAAGGTCCACGGCGGCGCGTTGCTGAACCTGCTCGATCGCGTTGCCTTCTCCTGCGCCTCGCGCTATTCGCGGCAATATGCGGTGACGCTCTCCGTCGATCAGGTGATGTTCAAGGAGCCGATCCATGTCGGCGAACTCGTGACGTTTCGTGCCTCGGTCAACCATACCGGCCGGACGTCGATGGAGATCGGCATCCGGGTCGAGGCGGAAAACATCCGCTCCAGCCACCGCCGACACACCAATTCCTGCTATTTTTCGATGGTCGCCGTCGATGATGCGGGCAAACCCGTGCCTGTGCCGGAACTGCGGCCGACCGATGCGGTGGATATCCGTCGCTACAAGGCGGCCGAACTTCGCCGCACGTTGCGTCGCGAATTCGCCGAGCGGCTTGAATCGGTCGCGGCGACGGGCAGGGATGTCGATCGGTCGGAAGGCGACTGAACCGCGGTTACCGGACCGCCTTGACGCCTTCGAGGATCAATGTGGTGGCGATATCGGCATATTCGTCGCGGGTGATCGGCCCGTTCGGGCGAAACCACATATAAACCCAGTTCATCATGCCGAACAGCGACATGGTGACGGGCATCAGCAATGGCCGTTCCCCGGCGAGATCCGGGTTGATATCGCGGATAACGCCGGAGAAGCGCTTGACGATCTGTCGCTCGATCGCCTGCAATTCGGAAAGCTGCTCGGGCGAAAGCGCGCTGGTGCCGTTGAGCTGCACCTTGTGCTCGTTGTCGCGCCCCTCGTAATTGGCGAGCACGGCCTTCACCAGCAGGCGCAGCCGCTCCTGCGGTGCAAGGTCCAGCCTGTCGGCGGCTTCGATGGCCCCTTGCAGTTCCGTGAGATGCGTGCGCACGATGTCGAAGATCAGCGCGTCCTTGCTCGGATAATAATGGTAAAGCAGCGCCTTGGAGACATTGCTGTGCGAGGCGATCATCGACATGGACGCCTTCTCCATGCCTATCTCGGCGAACACCGCCGCGGCACTCGCCAGAATGCCACGCTGTTTTTCCTCGAAATCGACTGCGCGTGTGCGTGCCATAGGATCCTGCTCTGCTTGTTCCGGGTCTATAGAGGGCGGCGGCTCTCCTATAGACGCTCGACCCGGCGCCGGGCTACCCCGGTGGTTTCACTCTTTCGGGCGGTTGTCGACCACCCGTTTCGCCTTGCCTTCCGAACGGGCGACGCCGCCCGGTTCATGGACGAGGATTTTCGTGGAGATGCCGACCACGCTCTTGATGTGGTGGGCAAGTTCGCTGGCCGAGCCCGTGCGCGCGCCTTGGTCGGCGGCTTCACGCGTGCATTCGACATGGACCGTCATGTCGTCCATGCGGCCGCAGCGGGTCAATTCGATCTGGAAATGCGGGGCGAGGCCGCGACATTTGAGGATCTGCTCCTCGATCTGGGTCGGGAAGACATTGACGCCGCGCAGAATCATCATGTCGTCGCAGCGGCCCGTGACCTTTTCCATGCGCCGCATGGAACGTGCCGTCCCCGGCAGCAGCCGCGTCAGGTCGCGTGTGCGATAGCGGATGACCGGCAGGCCTTCCTTGGTCAGCGTGGTGAAGACCAGCTCGCCGATCTCGCCATCCGGAAGAACCTCGCCGGTCATCGGATCGACGATTTCCGGATAGAAATGGTCTTCCCAGATGTGCAGCCCGTCCTTGGTCTCGACGCATTCATTGGCGACGCCCGGTCCCATGACCTCCGACAGGCCGTAGATATCGACGGCATGCATGTCGAAGGCCTGCTCGATCTCCTCGCGCATCGCATTCGTCCACGGCTCCGCCCCGAAAATGCCGACGGCGAGCGAGCTTTCGCGCGGATCGATGCCATGCTTGCGGAACTCGTCGAGGATGGAAAGCATGTAGGAGGGGGTCACCATGATGATGCGAGGCTTGAAATCCTGTATCAGGGTGACCTGCCGCTCGGTCATGCCGCCGGAGATCGGCACCACCGTGCAGCCGAGCCTTTCCGCGCCGTAATGCGCGCCGAGCCCCCCGGTGAACAGGCCATAGCCATAGGCGACATGCACGATATCGCCGCTCCTTCCGCCCGAGGCGCGGATGGAGCGGGCGACGACATCGGCCCAGATATCGATATCCTTCCGCGTATAGCCGACGACGGTCGGCTTGCCGGTTGTGCCGGAGGAGGCGTGGATGCGCACGAGCTTTTCGCGCGGCACGGCGAACATGCCGAAGGGATAGGTGTCGCGCAGATCCTTCTTGGTGGTGAAGGGGAATTTCGCAAGGTCGGAGAGTGTCTTCAGGTCCGAGGGATGGACGCCGGCCTCGTCGAAACGCTGGCGGTAGAAGGGGGAATTCTCATAAGCATGGGTCAGCGACCAGCTCATGCGCTCGAGCTGCAGCGCGGAAATCTCGTCGCGCGAGGCGGTCTCGATCGCATCGAGCGCGCCGGGGCGGGGGGACAGGTCTTCCATGAAATCTCCTCCGGGAATGCTTGATGGCGCCGGCCTCTGTCTCACTCCGGCAGATGCGTGCCCTTGATTGTTCGCGAGTGGCCACGGAATTCCGCGACGATCTCGCCCTCCTGATTGGTGATGCGGACGTCGTAGATGCCGCTGCGCCCGCGACGCGACACTTCCTGCGCGCTCGCCGTCAGCCGGTCGCCGCGAAAGGCCGGGGCGATGAAGCTGACCGAGCAATGCTGGGCGACACTGCGCTGGTTGTGCGAATTGCAGGCGAAGGCGAAGGCGGAATCCGCCAGCGTGAACATGTAGCCGCCATGGCAGATGCCGTGGCCGTTGGTCATGGCGTCGGTGATATCCATGGCGATGACCGCCTCGCCGGGCGCGATGGAGACAAGCTCCATGCCAAGATGGCGGGTGGCATTGTCGTTGTCCCACATGACCCTGGCGCAGGCCTCGGCCAGCGCTTGCGGCGAAAGGCCGGCGGCGCTCATCGGCCCGAAAACTTCGGCTTGCGTTTTTCGAGGAAGGCGATGACGCCCTCGGCATAGTCGGCGCTCCGGCCGGCGTCGCGCTGCAGGTCGCGCTCGAGATCGAGCTGCTGGTCGAGCGAATTGGTGGCGGCGGCCTGGATGGCACGCTTGGTCATACCGAGGCCACGGGTCGGGCCGGCGGCGAGGCGGGTGGCGAGCGCCATGGCCTCTTCCATCAGCGCATCGTCATCGACGGCGCGCCAGATCAGGCCCCAGTCGGCGGCGGTTTGCGCGGCCAGCGGCTCGCCGGTCAGCGCCAATGCCTTGGCGCGCGCTTCGCCGACCAGGCGCGGCAGGCTCCAGGTGCCGCCGCAATCCGGCACCAGACCGATCTTGGCGAAGGCCTGGATGAAGCGCGCCGAGCGGGCGGCGAGCGTGATGTCGCAGGCGATGGCGATGTTGGCGCCGGCCCCGGCGGCGACGCCGTTGACGGCGCAGACGACCGGCTTTTCCAGGCTGCGGATCAGCCGCACATTCGGATTGTAGAAAGTGTCCAGCGTATGGCCGAGATCCGGCGTGCCGTTGCGTGGATCGCGATTGCCGAGATCCTGCCCGGCGCAGAAACCGCGTCCGGCACCGGTCAGCAATACCGCGCGCACCGCGTCGTCCCGATGGGCGCGCTCCAGCCCGGCGCGCAGCGCCAGATGCATTTCTTCGTTGAAAGCGTTGAGCTTTTCGGGGCGATTCAGTGTGAGGCTCAGAACGCTATCGGCAAACGTCTGCAAAACGGTGGTGGATGCGGACATGGTTCCTCCCTCGCGCCCGTCCCATTGGCGACGTGGAAAATCCTTGCATAAACCGACCGGTCAGTCAATTATAAATCCGCGACTTGGGAGGAGCTGAGATACCCGGGCTTTTTCGCATCCGGCCCTATTGGCCCCTTGCGATGGCCACCATCTGCTCGGGGCGGATCGAGACGTCGAGCACGTCGTCGGGCAGGATTTCCGTATCTTCCCGGGCCGAGAGATCGACCACCCGGCCGTCGATCTTGCGGTGGATGATCAGTTCCGGCCCACCGCCACCGCCGCGCAACTGGGCCTTGACCGCGCCGGTATAGAGCAGCTTTTCACTGGAAGCCTGCAGGCGGGAGGAGAGTTTTTCCAGCGTGATGGTCGCTTCGCGCAAATTGTAGTTCAATTGCGTCCGGCGCTGTTCGTCCTGCTGCTCGATGTTGCGGGCGACCTCTTCCTTCTGACGCTGGGTCTGGTCGACGCGCGAGTCCGTATCGGTGGAGCGGCTGCGCAGCTCCGACAATGAGCGACGTTCGTCATCGACGCGGTTGCTGGCGACCAGTCCCTTGGAGGCCGATTTCGAGGCGCGGTCGAGGGCGTCCTGCTGCAGCCTCAGGCTTTCGGCATTGCTCTTCTGCGTATCCTTCAGCGAAACCAGCGTCTTTTCCGTATCCTGCAACAGGGTTTGCAGATGCGTGCGCTGCTTGGCGTAGTTCTCCAGCCGCATTTTCAGGTCGTTGCGTTCGAAATCGGCGATCTCGTCGAGGGTCTTTCGGGCCAGCGGCACGGAATAGATCGGGGTCAGGTCGATTTCCGTGGTTCCGGTGATCTCGCTCTTCAGGCTGATGACCAGTGCCTGCTGACGGGCGAAATCGATCCACAGGCCCTCGTTTTCGCTTTGCAGATCCGGGGCGGTCATCAGCGGGTTTTCGGTGCGGAAGCGCAAGGCGTCATAACCGCCGGCAAGCGCGATCGCATGGCGCACCGTCAGGCCGGGGCGATAGGGCACCGCGCCCGGGCGGGAAACGTCGCCGCTGATATAGAAGGGCCGGTGCTCGACCATCTCCACCGTCACATCCGCCGACTGGATACGGCCGTCCTTGGTGAGGCCTTCAGAGAGGGCGATGCGCAGATCCTTGAGCGTGAGCCCTTCGGCCTGCACCTCGCCAAGAAAGGGTACGGAGATATCGCCGTCGACATTGACTGTAACCCGCCGGCCGAAATCAGCGACTCCGAAGACGCCGAGCTGCAGGATGTCGCCTGGCGCGAGGCGATAGCGCGGGCGCTCCTGGGCGGTGGCGATCTGCGGCAGGGTCGCAAACGTCAGCAGCAGGCCGAGAGCAATTCCAGCAAAGGTGCGACGCGCCCTTGCGTCCGGGATCGCGACACAACGGAAAGTCGAAAGGCCGATCGGTTTCATTGGATTGCCTCTTTTGCTTCATTGCTTCTGTCAGCGTCGGACTGACGCACGCGGATCCAGTCGATCAGCAGGGCGGCGGGAAAGGGGGTGCGGGCATCCGGCGCGCCCGGCCAATCGCCGCCGACGGCGAGATTGACGACGAGGAACATCGGCTTGTGCAGGTCGGCCGGCGTCGCGGCCTCGAAGACGGCGCGTCCATCCAGCGACCAGACCAGTCTTTCCCTCGTCCAGGTCAGGCCATAGACGTGGAAATCCGCCGAGAGATCGTCGGTCGAGATGCGCCCGGTCGTCCGTGCGGATTTTTCCCCTGTGGGGATGTTCAAGCCGCTATGGGCGGTGACGTGGAGGCTGCTGGTGTCGTGGCCGAGAACTTCAAAAACGTCGAGTTCCGGGGGCCAGGTTCGATCCTGGGGCAGCAGCCAGAAGGCTGGCCACAAGCCACGCCCCTTCGGCACCTTGGCCCGGATCTGCACCGAACCATAGAGGAAACGCATATGCCCGGCGTTGTTGAGAAGGCCGGAGGCATAAGCATAGCCATTGCTGCGGGCGCGCAGGCTTTCCGGAACCTGGCTGGCGCGGATCGCCAGAACGCCGTCCTGCAGCCGATAGGGTTCAAGCGCTTGCAAAGCCGGCGCATCGCCGCCCCGGCGCGGATCGACATAATATTGCAGCTCCCGATTGCCGCCATTGCTGCGGTTGCCATCGGGATAGTAGGGCTGCCAGATGCCGCCGGTCGCGGATTGCAGGTTCAGCGTTGAAAAATCGTCCTCGAAAATGGTTTTCCAATGCGGCGGATCGACCAGTCCTTGCGCGTCCGGGCCGACTTCCGCCCGCGCCGAATGGCTGAAGGCGAGGGTGGCGGTGAAGACGATGGCGACGGCCTGGACGGTGACGATCCGGACGGCGCCGCGCCCGGTCGTCATGCCGAGGCCATGCATCAGCTTGACCATGGCGGTAAACAGGACAAGCGCGGCGAAGGCATTGCCCCAGGCTTGCCCATCGATGCCGGCCAGCGCATGGCCGCAGGCCATCGCAGCGGCCAGAACGGCAAGGCCGGCGCCCGTCAGCAGCAGCGCGTCGATTCCGGGGCGAAGCGAGCGGATGACCAGCATCGGCGTGATCCAGCTCATTGCGCCGAGCGGGATGCAGGCGGCGGCGAGCGCCACGGTCGATGCCGTCGAATCCTCGTAGCCGGGAAAGATCAGGGCAGTGACGGGGCCGGCGAGATAGACGGCGGCGGCGGCGATGAGGGTCAGGACGGCGGTGACGGCGAAAAGCTCCCGCTCGATTTCCCGGGAGCAGGCGTCGGCGCCGGCTTCGATCCGCGCCAGAAATCTCGGATAACGCGTCTGCGCCACCGTCGACATCAGGCCGAGGCCGATCATCGCCAGGCTGGCCGAGAGCGAGAAGAGACCGAGATCGTGCGGCGAGGACAGGGTGGCCGAGACCCAGCGATTGGCCCCGAGATAAAGGATCCAGGAAAGATTGAAGGCAAACAGCGGCAGCGCGATGCGCGCCATGGCGAGCAGCGGCAGACGGCGGCGCAGCCGGATCGGCGAGGGCCGGGCAAACAGGAAGGCGCAGAGCGCATAATAGGCGGCAAGTGCGGCAAACGAGCCGGTGATGCCGCCGGCCAGGAGGCCGGCCAGCCGGGGAACCGTCATGCCGAGCTGCAGGATCAGCGCCACGACCGTGAACTCCCACAGCCGCGATGAAGCCCGGAACAGGGTTACCGGGCCATTGGCGATCATCGCCATGATGCCGCCGGCAATGGCAAGCGCGGTATCGAACCGCGGCAGCGCATTGTCGCCGAACAGCGCCAGCAGCGGCAGGATCAAGGCGAGAAGCACGAAGCCGACCAGCCAGAGCGCATTGAGGATATCGAGCCCGGCCTTCAGCACGTCGCTGTCGGCGCGGCCGGGGATCTGCTTGTCGGCCAGTTGCGACAGGCCGAAATCGGCGCGCCCCGCATAGGTGAACAGGCTGGTCAGCAGCGCGAAGGTGCCGAAGGCGGCCGGCTCCAGCAGCCGTGGGGCGAGCAGCGTCGCGCCGCTGCCGAGGATGGTCAGGATCAGCGCGCCGAAGGCATAGGTGAAGGGGCGGCCCAGCCATTGCAGATGCGGCGCATGGCGCATCCGGTCGAAGGCCGGCGGCAGGCGATTGGCGGTGACCGGGCGGAGGGCCAGCGTTTCGGCGTCGGCGGCGATGCTCATGAGGCCACCGCCCTTTCCACGGACCGGTCAGCCGGGATCGTTTTCACGAAGGCCTCGAAGGCGGGGGAGGAGCGGAGGATGCCATAGGCCTTCAGGTCATCGCTGGAGCGATAGCGAGCACTGTTTTCGTAGAGAAAACCGGCTCCGGGATGTTTCTTGGCATGGGCGACGTAGCGGCGATATTCGACACCGGCATCCCAATGCTCGCCGCGGCTGACTTCGCTGTGGGCACGCTGGTCGAAATTGGCGAACAGCTTGAAATGCAGCAGCGCCGCCGTCACCTCGGCGACCGGAAGCGGGACGGTGCGATGGTTGGTCGCCCAGCGCTGCCCGTCGCGGCAATGCATCAGCGGCACCTTGGTGATGTCGGGCGGCAACGACCCGATATCGGTCTTCTGCAATCCGATCAGCTTGCCGAGCCGATGATGGCGCAGGTTGCGGGCGGCGCGCGCCACCGCCATCGGCCAGATGCCGAGATGCCGGTATTGCGGATAGAAGACCCGCAGGCGCGGGCCGCCGATCGCCTCGACATCGAGGAAATTCTTCGAGAAGGGCAAGGCGGCCTTGGCGCGCACGCGGTAGTCCGTGTCGAAACAGGGGCAGGTATTGATGAAAGAGGTTCCCTTGACATAGACGGCCTCGGAGACAGGACCTTCGCCATACATGTCGACCATGATGGCGAAAACGGCCTCGTGTCCCTGCGTTTCGAGGAAGCGGCAGAAGGCTTTCAGGCCGATGCGCTCGCAATGGGGATAGACGAACAGCTCGTCGGCATCGATGAACAGGCACCAGTTGCCCGCGCCATGGCGGGCGATCATGTCGTTGATCCAGTTCATGCCGCAGCCGGCCTCGCCGAACGAATCGGCCGTGTGGTACACCACGCAATCGCCCTGCGAGAGCAGGAATTCCATCGAGCCGTCCTGGGAATCGTTGTCGCAGACGAAGAACCGGTCGATGCCGAGCCGACGGTGATGCTCCAGCAGGAATGGCAGGCGCTCGGCCTCGTTGCGCACCACCATGTAGGCGTCGATGCTGCCGCGTCGGGGGCGAGCCTGCGGATGGTCGGGTCGGATAAGCTGCATGGTCATGATCGGGCCTCCGGCATGACGGCCTCGCGGGCAAGGATGAGGAAAAAGGAAAAGGTGAGCAGCACCGGCAGGGCGAAGATGCTGACTTCGGTCAGGCCGATGACCATGACCAGCAGAACGAGCTGGTCGCGCGCCGCATCCGGCCGCGAGAGCATCCGCCACAGAAGGAGCGCCAACATGCCGAAGGCGGGCAGTGCGCCGATGAAGCCGAGGTTGAAGACGGCCTGGATATACATGTTGTGGGCGTTGACCGGTGCCCCCTGGAATCCCCGGCCGACGCTTTCGATGAGCAGCGCCTCGGTGCCGCCGAAGCCCCAGCCGAACAGCGGTTTCTGCTTGATCAGATCGAAGGACACCGCCCACAATTCCGTCCGCCCGGTCAGCGTCACCACCTCGTTGATCGAGCCGGTGCGCGCCAGGGGCCCAAGAAGCACCGTCAGATCGGGAAACCGTCCCAGCGCCAGCAGCACCACCGCGAAGAAGGCGAAGACCGAGCCGAAAAGCAGGGCGGGCGCGAGCAGCCGCCGCTCGCGCAATGCGATGACCAGCCAGGTGCCGGCGGTGGCGGCCAGCATCGTGCGGCTGTCGGCGGCCATGATGGCGGCGAAGCCCACGACCAGCGACGCCACCAGAACCGTCCAGCCGATCACCTTGCGCCGCTTGAGGATCAGCGCGAAGGTCGCCAGCAGCGCGGCCTGCGCGCCCAGCACGTTGGGATGGCCGGAAAAGCCCCGCAGCCGGTAGACATGTTCCTCCACCGAAGGCGGCAGCCAGGCGATATCGGGAAACACGACGCCCGAAATCAGCCCGATGGTGATGAAGACTAGCAGGGTGAGCGTCAGAAGACGCAGCGTCGCATCCGGGCCGAGCACCGAGACGACGAGGCAGGCGAGGATGATATAGGACGCAAGGCCGAGCGCATTGGCCGCCGTATAGGCCGGGATCAGCGACCAAGCCGCCGAGACGAAGGCCACCAGCCCGTAGAGACAGGCCAGCAGCACTGTCCTTTCGCGCAGAAACGGCAGCAGCCGCCGGACGTGGAAGGGGCAGATGAGGAAGACCAGCAGCCACGAACTGAGCTTGATGATGTTCTCGACATCCATGCCGCCGGTCCGGGCATAGCCATCCATGCGCATTCCGAAGCTGAGGCCGAAAAAGGCGAAGATGAACAGAAGGCCGATTGCCCAGCGTCGGCCACGGATGCAGGCGAGGACGAGCGTCGCGCTGACGACCGCGAGGATGGGAACGAGCGGAAGGGCGGCGACCGACGGTTGCGGGACCGCCCGAAGAAGGAGCGCCAGCCAGGCGAGAATAACGGCGAGCGCGATGCCCGCCGCGACAGCGCCCATGCCCGCCGGGCCTTTCCAGGCGGTATCTGTTGCCGTCGTCATGATTGCTGCATCAGGCGCAGGGTGGTGCGCCGGATGGCAGATGCATTGAGGGCCGCGCCTGCCAGCAGCGCCGCGCCGAAGGCGCCGGCGAGATAGAGCGGCAGGATCGGGAAGACCGGTTTGTCCGGCACGGTTGCCGGCGACAGGACTTCCGCATCCGGCTTCAGGGCTTCTGTGGAGGGACCGCGTGTCTTCATGCGGGTCAGGGCGTCGGCCAGCACCTGCGTGTCGTTGTCGACCCGCAGGCGAAGCTCGTCAAGACGCAGGCTCGCCTTGCGACGGTCCACCATGGTCTGGCGTATCTTCTGGATTTCGTCGGTCAGGCGCTTTTCGCGCTCGGCCCAGTTCTCGGCCTCGACACGCACGCTGGTGACGATGCGATCCCGCTCGATTTCCGCCTGCCTGGATATGCTGCGCGCCTCCGTCGGCATGACGGCCAGGCGCGACATGCTTTCCGTCAGGCTCTGGTTCAATTGCCGGATCGTCGGCGAGGCCAAAACTTCCGGCGCGCTGTCGAGCGTGCCGGCCGCCTTCATCGCGGTGAGCGTGTCGGTGCGCGTGCGAAAATCGATGAGCTGGGCGCGGGCATTGGCAAGCTCGGTGCTCAGGGTCGAGAGCTGGGCTTCGAGCGATATCTGAACGCCCTGGTCGATAAGGCCGGATGTGTTGAGAAAATCCTCCATCTCCCGTTGCGAGGTCTCGGCGCGGCGCTTGGCCTCGTCGACGCGGTCGGAAAGCAGCTTGTTCATGGCGTCGGCATCGTCGACCTTGCGCATCACCTGCGCCTTCAGATAGGCGCCGACCAGCGTGTTGGTCAGGGCCGTCGCCTTTTCCGGGTCGTTGGAGCGAAAGCCGACCTTGACGGTGTAGGACTGGCGGTCGCGATCGATCACCATGCGGTGCCAGAGGTTTTCGCGCAGTTGGGTCTCCTCGCGCGCGGCGGCGTTGGCGATGCCGTCGCCGTCGAGCAGGCCGTCGGTCGATGGCGCGATGAAGCCGTGCGCCCAGGTCTGCGGCAAGGCGACGTCGAGAAAGTTCATGACCAGCGCCTGCGCCTTTTCGGTGGCGCCGGGCTTCGGCCGGAATTCGTCGTCCTGCGCCAGATGGTGGATGTCGATCACCTCTTTCGCCAGGTTGACGGAATGCAGCCGGTCGAGATCGGAAATGATGAAGCTTTCGTCCAATGGCTGGCGCGAAGCTTCCGAAACGTCGTTCTGGCCTTCCATGTTGGTGGGGCGGAGCACCAGCGTCGCGGTCGATTCGTAGATGCGCGGGATCGACGGCCAGACGATGGCGGCGGCGGCCATCACCGTCATGCCGCCGACGACGAAGCGCCGCACGGAATAGCGCGGTTCCGGCGTCTTCACCCGTTCGTCGGCGCGGGCGCGGATGATCGCCTCCTCCTCGTCGGTCGCATGAAGCGGGATCGGTTTGGAATTGTAGACCCTGGTCATCTCCGTTGTCTCCCTCGCGCCTCAGCTTCTGACGAATGCATAGAGCCTTCCGCGCATCGGACCTGAGATGATGCGGAAGCCGACATAGAGCGTTGTCACCATCAGGAACTGCCGCATCGTCAGAAATCCCGCGCGCAGATAGTGGTATCGGAAGCGGATTTCGTTGACGGCATAGACGAGGCCGCCACGCCGCTCGTTGAGCCCGGCTCCCGTCCGCGATTTGACCAGGACTTTGGGGATGATGTGAAAGCGCACGCCGGCCAGCGCCATGCGGATCCAGAGGTCGTAATCCTCCAGCAGGCCGAATTTCATGCGATAGCCGCCGGCCGAGCGCAGCGCCTCCGCCCGGAACGCGACCGAGGGGTGGACGACGATGTTGCGCCAGTGGAGCGCCTGCACGATCGCCTCATGGGTCGTTGGCGCTGTGCGCAGCCGGGTCGCCGGGTTCTCGTCGTAGAATTCCTCGGCCCAGGAGGCGACGAGTCCGATGTCCGGGTGGCCCTCGAGATAATCCATCTCGAGGGCGATACGGTCCGGCAGGCAGATATCGTCGCTGTCCATACGCAGGATGAAGGGCTGGGTGCAGACGGCCAGGCCCGCATTCAGCGCATCCGCCAGCCCGCAGTTCTTTTCAAGCCGGACCACCAGGAAGTCCCAGGGCGCATCGAGGGCATCGAAATCGGCGATCACCTTTTCCTGGTCGGCTCCAACGGGACCATCCAGCACCAGCACGATCTGGTCGGCGGCGCGTGTCTGGATGCGAAGGCTTTCCAGGCTGGCGGAAAGGTTCGATGCTTTCTCCCGGGCATAGGTCGCCATCAGCACCGATATGCCCATCGCCCGAGCCGGGTCGCCGGCGAACTGTGGGCTTGCCTCGCGTCCGTCCATGATGTCACCTCGCACCGGTGGAGGACAGGATCACGCGTGGCGTGCGGGCCAGGATGATCAGGTCGAGCAGGAGCGTCTGGCGACGCACGTAATCGACATCCAGCTCGACGCGGCGCTGGTAGCTGACGTCGTTGCGGCCGCTGACCTGCCACAGGCCGGTGATGCCGGGCAGAACGCTGGCGTATGCGCCGACATGTTCCTTGTACCGGGCAAGCTCGGCGCTGGTGACCGGCCGCGGGCCGACGAGGCTCATCTCGCCACGCAGCACGTTGAAGATCTGCGGCAGCTCGTCGAAGCTGGTCCTGCGCAGGACCTTGCCGATCGGCGTGATACGGGGGTCGAACATCAGCTTCTGGTCGCGGGCCCATTCGTCGCTGGCCTTGGGGTGGTGGCCGAGATATTCGGTCAGGCAATGGTCCGCATCGACGATCATGGTCCTGAATTTCAGGCAGTCGAACGGCGTGATGCCCCTGCCGACGCGCGAATGCCGGTAGAGAACGGGACCGCCATCAAGCGACACGAGAACCGCGATCACCAGCAGCAGCGGCGCAATGACCACAAGCAGGGCAAGCGCAAGCGTCACATCGAAGATACGCTTTGCCGTCGCGCTCCAGGGGGACTGGCGGACAGGCCATGCCGCCAGCGGCACGGCGCGTGACGACACGGATGCATCGCCGAACTTTTGCAATTGATTCACGGCAAGTCCTCCAAAACCGGACAGTCATTCAGGTCTATCGAGGAGCAAGCACACCATTGCAGCGAGGGCGTTTGCAAGGAAACTGAGGGAGTACCTCCAAGGTAACGCAATCGAAATAGCTATGGGTGACGTAAATTGTAACTATATATGCTTATATATAGTTCAATGTGAATAGATTGATTTTTAACGTTGAAATGGATAATCGGATATTACATTATAATTGTTTGAATATTTGATTCGCGGCGAAGTTTCCCGGAAAGTCAGTTGAGCTGAATTTTCGTTTTAATATTTGCGCGCGGTGAGAGGCAAACACCTTTGCGAGGAAGTGAGGGGCCTGAAAAGAGGGAAGACGTATCATGCTTATCCCTACGTATATATTCGATTCCTGTCGGTTGTTTCGCGAGGGCACGCGATTGATCCTTGGGGCGGCATCGTTCGAAGTCCTGGGAATTGGCGAGACGTTGCACGACCTCCACAGCGTGCCGGCGACGGATTCCGCGACCCTGTATGTCATCGGCAATCCCGCCGGCGCGACAGTTTTCGAATTCATCGAATGCATTCTCGCCGCCAATCGTCTCGCCCGCATCGCCGTCGTCGTCGATACCCATGAAGACAGGGCCTCGACGGCGATTCTGGAACGTGGCGCCAAGGGCTATCTGCACAAGAACCTGTCGTCCGAGAGCTTCGTAAAGGCGCTGCAACTGATTTCGGAGGAGTGCTCGGTCGTTGCCGGCTGGCCGATGGCGCGGGATGGTCGTGCCGCGGCGGCGATGACTCTGCCGCTCTCCATGCGTCCGCCATCCCTCGTGGAGGAGCGAATCATCCGGGCCGAACCCGAGACGGCGGATCGTGAAGACACCGGGGCCGTTGCGGATGAAACGGCGGCCCGTCTCGTGCTGAACAATGCGCGGGCCGGCCTGCGCCTGCGCAACCTTTCGCCGCGCGAGACCGCCATCCTCAAGCTTGTGATGAGCGGCGAATCCAACAAGCAGATCGCCCGCGACCTCAACATCACCGAAAGCACCGTCAAGGTTCATATCAAGACCATCCTGCGCAAGATCGACGTGAAGAACCGCACGCAAGCCGCCATCTGGGCTTTGGCCGATCCGGATTTCACGCCGCCTTCCCAATCCCATTAGGGCGAAGACTCGACCGGCCTGGAGCGTCTCCGGTTCGCCGGAAACGCTCTCATTGTCTTGTCGGGTGAATTTTCGTTCCGGAGCACGCCCCGCGTCCGTGGGCGATGCTCTATCGCGTTGTTTCGATGCTCGATTTTTTTGGAGAGATCAGTCTGCTTGTCGCGCTTTGGATCGCGCCCGCGACTGCGTCATAAAGGAGAGGCAAGTTTCGTGGTGATCGCCACGCGCGGAATGCCGTTGGGGTCGAGAACGAACAGCACCTCGCTGTAGGCCTTGGTGCGGGTGATCATCGATGCGGCCTGCCGTTCCTGCCCGTGGCCGAATTCGAAGGCCAGCCAGCCGCCGGGCTTCAGGAAGTCCAGCGCCTCCCGCACCAGCCGCTGCTGGATGGAAATGCCGTAAGGCCCGCCGTCGAAGGCTTCGCGCGGTTCGGAATCGAGCAGATGGGCGCGATCGCCGTTCAGCCGGCCGGTGGAAATATAGGGCGGATTGCACATCACCAGATCCACCTGGCCTTCCAGCCCGATGTTCCTGATGTTCTCGAACATATCGCCCTGCACGACGGTAACGCGATTTTGCAATTCGTAGCGCAGCACATTGTTCCAGGCGACCGCTACGGTATCGGCGGTCAGGTCGCAGGCCCAGACGTCGGCGTCGCGAATCTGATGTGCGATGGCGATCGCCAGATTGCCGCAGCCGCAACACATGTCGATGACGCGCGGGCGCGCCGGACCCTTCGACAGGCGCTCGATGCAAACCTTGGCCAGCAGCTCGGTTTCCTTGCGCGGCGCAAGCACATTCGGCCCCAGCCGGAAGCTGAGATCCATGAAAGTCGCCAACTTGTTCTTGAACGTGTTCATCTCCGGTTGCGAGAGCGCTACGTCTCCGGGATGGAACAAATCCTCCGCCATATCGGAGGGCGTTGATTGCCGATCATTGCGTGACATCGATTTTCCTCCGCCGCCGGGGCTATTGCACACGCCGCGCGCATACCTATGCCGAAGCCGGCGGCCCCCACGGCGGCGATGGTCCCACCAGAATTCGGGGGCGTAAAGATCGCGGTCACGGCGCATGCGAGTTACCTCCTTCGCGTATGCGCCGGGACGGCTAATCATCCCGCCCGGGGTAGTCCCTTTGCGCCGTTGCTTCGCCCGTGAAGCGCCGACAAGCTTGGTCTTGCGGAAATGGCGTCGCGAGACTTTGCGGCGAACCCTGCATTGTGAGGCGAGTATGTGTGGAATTGTCGGATATTTCGGCCATGGCATGGCCCCTGATGCGGCGGAAATCGTCCTGCAGCGCATGAGCCATGCGCTGCGCCATCGCGGCCCCGACGATTCCGGCGTTCATGCCGAAATTGCTGCCGGCTTCGGCCATCGGCGTCTTTCGATCGTCGGCCTGGCCGATGGCCAGCAGCCGATGTGCAATGCCGACGGCGCGCTGTGGATCAGCTTCAACGGCGAAGTCTTCAATCATGTCGAACTCCGCAGAATGCTGGAAGCGAAGGGGTATCGCTTCCGCACCGCCTCCGACACCGAAGTGATCCTGCATCTCTATGAAGAGAAGGGCGACGCCTGCATCGACGAACTGAACGGCGATTTCGCCTTTGCCATCTGGGACAGCCGGCAAGGGCGGATGCTGGTCGCCCGCGACAGGATGGGCGTGCGGCCGCTGTTCTATGCCGAGCGGCGCGGCATGGTCTTCTTCGCTTCTGAAATCAAGGCGCTGCTGGAAGTGCCCGGAATCGAGGCTGAAATTGATCCCTTCGCGCTCGACCAGGTTTTCACCTGCTGGGCGCCTGTTCCGCCGCGCACCATGTTCAAGGGCGTTCTGGAACTGCCGGCCGGTCATTGCATGGTGCTGGATGGATCGGGTATGGCCATCCGGCAATATTGGGATCTCGACTTTCCGCAGGATGTCTGCGGCGCGCAGAACGAGCAGGCCATTGCCGAGGAATTGCTCGCGCTTCTCGACGATGCGACGGCGATCCGTATGCGCGCCGATGTCCCCGTGGGCGCCTATCTCTCGGGCGGGCTCGATTCCTCGGTGACCTGCGCGCTGGCGAAACCCTATGCCGCCTCGGGCTTGCGCACCTTTTCCGTGACCTTCGATACGCCGGAGCATGACGAAAGCCCGTTCCAGCAGCAGATGGTCTCTGCGCTCGGAACCCGTCATTCCGCCGTCGCCTGCGGGCCGGAGGAGATCGCCGGCGCATTCCCGGCCGTCATCGCCCATACGGAAAAACCGATCATCCGCACCGCGCCGGCGCCGCTGCATGTCCTGTCGCGCCATGTGCGCGATGCGGGCATGAAAGTGGTGCTGACCGGCGAGGGTGCCGACGAGGTGTTTGCCGGCTACGATCTCTTCAAGGAGGCCAAGGTTCGCCGCTTCTGCGCCCGCCAGCCGGGCTCGCGTCGCCGACCGCTGCTCTTCAGCCGCCTCTATCCCTATCTGCCGGGATTGACCCAGCAGACTCCGGAATCCCTGGCCGCCTTTTTCGGTGCGAAGGGCGAGGATATCGGCGATCCGCTCTTCTCGCATCGCCCGCGCTATCGCAGCACGGCAGCTGCGAAGCTCTTCTTTTCCGGCGATCTGCGCAAGACGCTCGAGGGATATGACGCCACCGACGAGATCCTCGCCCGCCTGCCCGGTGATTTCGGCCGCTGGCATCCGCAACATCAGGCGCAATATCTCGAAACGAAATTCCTGTTGCCGGATTACATCCTGTCGAGCCAGGGCGACCGGATGGCCATGGCGCATGGCGTCGAAGGACGTTTCCCCTTCCTCGACCACCGCGTCGTCGATTATGCCGCGCGGCTTAAGCCCTCGTTGAAGCTTCGCGGCTTCGCGGAAAAGCATATCCTGCGCCGGGCCGTGGCCGATCTCCTGCCGCCCGCCATCGCGCAACGCACCAAACAGCCCTACCGCGCCCCCGACAGCCGTTCCTTCCTGACGGGACAGGAGCCGAATTATGTCCGCTGCTGCTTCTCCGCCCAGGCGCTGGAGGAGACCGGGCTCTTCAATCCGGCCGCGGCCGGGAAGCTTATCGAAAAATGCCGCCGCCAGACGGATGGCTTCCGGGACAACGCCGCCTTCGTCGGCATCCTGTCCACCCAGCTCTGGCATCGGACTTTTACCAGACAATCCCTTTTGAACGATGGCGACCGCCTTCTGGCGGCAGTGAACTGAGGAGAGGCATGATGATGTACCTGAAAGAGCAAATCCGGGCCTTTATTGTCGAAAGCTTCCTGTTCGGCGATACCACGCGCGCCCTGTCGGACGACGATTCGCTCATCGAGAACGATGTCGTCGATTCCACCGGCATCCTCGAACTCGTCAGTTTCGTCGAGGATACGTTCGCCGTCACCGTCGCCGACGTCGAGATCCTGCCGACTAATTTCGATTCCATCGCCAGGGTCGCCGCCTTCGTGGCCGGCAAGTCGGCCGTTTCAGCCCCGCTTGCCGTGGCAAGCTAGACGTGGAGGCGGCGATGCGTGTCGAGGATTTCCTGAAGGAAAGCGCCGGGCGATACGGCGACAAGACGGCTGTCATCGCCGGTGCGACACGGCTGAGTTACGCCGCGCTCGACGCCGCCTCCGACCGGCTGGCCGCGCGCCTGCAGGAGGGCGGGGTCATGCCGGGCGACCGCGTCGTCATCTTCATGGACAATCGCTGGGAGGCGGTGGTCGCGATCTTTTCGGTGCTGAAGGCCGGTGCGGTGTTCAGCCCGGTCAATCCCTCCACCAAGGCGGCCAAGCTCGCCTATGTCTTGCGCAATTGCCGGGCGCGGGCGGTCATCGCGCAGGCCAGTCTCCGTCCGGTGCTGGACGAGGCGCTCGCCGAGGCCCCGGATGTCGTCCTCACCGTCATCTCGGGAGAGACGCAGGCGCTGCCGCCCGGCGCCCTCGGCTTTATGGACTGCATCTGCGGCGACGCCCGGCCGATGCCCTATGGCGGTATCGATATCGATCTCGCCATGCTGATCTACACCTCGGGTTCGACCGGCCGCCCCAAGGGGGTGATGATGACCCATCGCAACATCGAGGCGGCCTCGCGCTCGATCACGACCTACCTCGAAAACACGCCCGACGACATCATCCTCAACGTGTTGCCGGTCGCCTTCGATTACGGCCTCTACCAGGTGCTGATGGCCATACGCATGGGCGCGACCGTCGTGCTGGAAAAATCCTTCGCCTTCCCGCAGGCGGTGTTCGAGACCATGCGGCGCGAGAAGGTGACCGGCTTCCCGCTGGTGCCGACCATGGCGGCGATGATTCTCGGCATGCGCGACCTGCAGCCGGATTTCCTGCCGGGCCTGCGCTACATCACCAACACCGCCGCCGCCCTGCCGCCGGAACATATCGCCAGGTTGCGGGCCCTGTTCCCAGGCGTGACGCTTTATTCCATGTATGGGCTGACCGAATGCAAGCGCTGCACCTACCTGCCGCCCGCCGAGCTCGACATCCGCCCCGGTTCGGTCGGCATCGCCATACCGAACACGCAGGCCTATGTCGTCGACGATGACGGAAGGAAGGTGGCGCCTGGCGTTACCGGCGAGCTGGTCATTCGCGGCCCGCACGTCATGCAGGGTTATTGGGAGGACGATGCCGCCACCGCGCGCGTGCTTAAACCCGGCTTCAACCCCTGGGAAAAGGTGCTGATGACAGGCGATCTCTTTCGCACCGACGAGGACGGTTTCCTCTATTTCGTCGGTCGCAAGGACGACATCATCAAGACGCGTGGCGAGAAGGTCGCGCCCAAGGAGGTCGAGGCGGTCATCCATGCCATGCCCGGCATCGTCGAAGCGGTGGTCTTCGGCAGGCCGGACGCCGTTCTCGGCCAGTCGGTCCATGCCGTCGTCGTCGCGTCCAGCGCCGACGTCACCGAACAGGCGGTCATCCGTCATTGCCAGCGGCATCTGGAGGATTTCATGGTGCCGCGCGCGGTGTCGCTGCGCACCGAACTGCCCAAGACCGATACCGGCAAGGTCAGCCGCCGGCTGGCCGCGGAAGACTACGAACGAGCCATGGAGTCTGTAGTATGAGCGCGATCCTCCGCACCGTCCAACCGACGCTTTCGCCGCAAAGCCTGCGCATCGACGCAGCCGCCGAAGTCGGGCGAATCACCTCGAACTTGCGCGAACAGGTGCATTTCGACCTGCGCCGGCGCGGGCTGGTCCTCGGTCTCTCGGGCGGGATCGATTCCAGCGTGTCGGCGGCGCTCGCCGTGCGGGCGCTGGGATCGAATGCGGTTTTTGCGCTGCTGATGCCGGAAAACGATTCCGATCCCGAAAGTCTGGCGCTCGGCCGCAGGGTGGCGGAGACCTTCGGCATCAAATGGACCGTCGAGGATATCGGCCCGATCCTTGCTGCCATGGATTGCTACGGACGCCGCGATGCCGCGATCCGCAGCATCGAGCCCGCCTATGGGCCGGGCTGGTCCTGCAAGGTGTCGATCAACAGCCCGCTGGAAGGCGAGAGCTACGCGATTTCCATGCTGGTGCTGCAGGCCCCGGACGGCACCATGAGCCGCCACCGACTGCCGGCGGCCATCTATCTCGCCATCATCGCCGCCACCAACATGAAGCAGCGCACCCGCAAGCAGATGGAATATTATCATGCCGACCGGCTGAACTATGCCGTGCTCGGCACGCCGAACCGGCTGGAATACGACCAGGGCTTTTTCGTCAAGAACGGCGACGGTGCGGCCGATGTCAAACCCATCGCCCATCTCTACAAGTCCCAGGTTTACCAGCTTGCTGAATATCTGGGCGTTCCCGAGGACATCTGCCGGCGCCCGCCGACCACCGACACCTGGTCGCTCGCCCAGACGCAGGAGGAATTCTATTTCTCGCTGCCGCACGACCGCATGGACCTTTGCCTCTATGCGATGAACGAGAAAATCAGCGTCGAGGAAACGGCGGGAGCAACCGGGCTTTCAGCCGTTCAGGTCGAGCGCGTCTGGCAGGATATCCGTTCGAAGCGCAAGGCGACACGGCCGCTTCATCTTGCCCCGCTGCTCGTCGAAGACGTGTTTTGAACCATCCGCGGGGGAGACGCCGATGACCGAGGCAGACGACGATACACGCAACCGCCGGCTCGAAAAACTGCGCTTCTGGCGGCGCGCCTGCGCCGATCAGGGCGCGAAATGGAAATGCTACAACGACAACGGTGCCGATATTCCGCTGATCTTCTTTCACGGCGATACCGATATGGGTGGCCTTTATGTGCGCCGCCTCGCTGCCGAATGCGGTTATCCGATCGCCGCCCTTGCGCCCCGCAGCATCGAGGAACCCGGCCTTCGCCCCTGCGTCGAGGCGCTCGGCAAGGATATGGTCGAAGATATTCTCGCCTTCCGTCCTTCAGGCCCCTATCGACTGGGAGGGTACTGCAACGGTGCGATCATCGCCTATGAATGCGCCCGTCGCCTCAGGGAGCGCGGCCACGAGGTCGAGGTCGTCGTGATGATCGAGCCGGCGTCTCTGAACACGCGGCCGGTTTTTCGCGCCGTTCAGCAATTGATCGCCGCGATGCTGCCGCCGCCCGAGGCGCGGTCGCTGAAGGCCCAGCAGCGTTTCGGCGATGTCATGCATGTCGTCTGGAACATCGGCCGCCTGCTGCATCTGTCGCCGCGCGAATTGCTGGGCCTCGTCCGCTATCTCGGCCATCGGCGCATGATGTGGCGCGGCCATCTGGTGGCGGGCGAACAGGAGGCCCTGGACCAGGAACGGCAGGTGCGGGAAACCGATGCCGCCTTCAAGACCTTCCACTGGCGTTCGGTATCGACCTATCTGCCGTTGCCGACGCAGATCCCGATCGTGGCGCTGTCGACCGGCATGGATGGCGGCGGGCGTCGTTGCGGCATGTATGACGGTGTGCAATGGGCTCGTGTCGCAGCGAATTTCCGCCATATCCGGCTGCGCGGCCACCATGCCACCTGCCTTTCGACCCATGTCGGCGAGCTAGCGTCCGACCTGAAATCCATCCTTCGCGGCCTGCCGCCGGGCAAGACCGAGCCGCCAGCGCAGAGGCTCGCCAGACAACAGGGCGATTTCACGATACTGGCGCTCGGCAAGGCCCCGGGTCCGTGATGGCCTGATCCGACGACAGCCACTTGATCCGCCTCGCAATCCATGCCTCTATTCGTCCTTGAATCGGGTGAGGATTTGCCGTGGCAGCTTCGGGCATGACGACAGCCGCCTCGCGGCGGCGCAAGCCTTTGGCAGCCGCGGTCCCGTCCCAGGCGCAAAGTGCAACAGAAGAATTCGGAACGGGTGTCTTGCTGAAAAATTCCACGCGGGTCGGCCCCGGCTTTCCACAGGTCGTCGTTCTCGTCGGCGCAACCGGCGATCTTTCACGGCGCAAGCTGCTGCCGGGATTGTTTCATCTCATCAAGGCGGGCTTCATCCCGGGTTGCCGGATCGTTGGCGTCTCGCTCGACGATATCGACGCCGATGGTTTCCGCGCCATTGCCCGCGAAGCGCTGGAAAAATTCCTGACCCGCAAATTCACGCAGGCCGAGTGGGAGGCTTTCTCCGCCTCGCTGGATTACGTGCCGCTGTCGGCCGGCGCCGGCGTGCTGAAGGAAGCGGTCAACCGGGCCGAAGAGGCGCTGGGGCCGGAGACGCGGCGCGTGCATTATCTCTCCGTGCCGCCCAAGGCCGCCCTGTCGGCCGTGCAGCTTCTTGCCGAGGCCGGGCTGGTGGAGCATTGCCGCATCATCATGGAGAAGCCGTTCGGCACCGACCTCGCCAGTGCCGTCGAGTTGAACAAGAAGCTGCATGAAGTCTTCGACGAAAAGCAGATTTTCCGCATCGACCATTTCCTCGGCAAGGAGCCGGCGCAGAACATTCTCGCCTTCCGCTTCGCCAATGGTCTGTTCGAGCCGATCTGGAACCGCAACTTCATCGATCATGTGCAGATCGACGTGCCGGAAACGCTGGGCCTTTCCACCCGCGCCGCCTTCTACGAGACCACCGGCGCCTATCGCGACATGGTGGTCACCCACCTTTTTCAGATTCTCGCCTTCATGGCGATGGAGCCGCCGACGGCACTCGAGCCGGCGCCGATCTCGGAAGAAAAGAACAAGGTGTTCCGCTCCATGCTGCCGATCGAGCCGCGCGACGTGGTGCGCGGCCAGTATATCGGCTATCGCAAGGAGCCGGGCGTCGATCCGGAAAGCGACACGGACACTTTCATTGCGCTCAAATGCGCCATCGACAACTGGCGTTGGGCCGGCGTGCCCTTCTTCCTGCGCACCGGCAAACGCCTGGCCGAGGGACAGCGCATCATCTCGATCGCCTTCCGCGAGCCGCCGAAATCGATGTTCCCGGCCGGTTCCGGTGTCGGCGCGCAGGGGCCCGATCATCTGACCTTCGACCTGGCCGATGCCTCCAAGGTGTCGCTGTCCTTCTACGGCAAGCGTCCGGGCCCGGGCTTTCGGCTCGACAAGCTGTCGTTGCAATTCGCCATGAGCGAAACCGGCCTGATCGGCGAGGTGCTGGAAGCTTATGAGCGCCTGATCCTCGACGCCATGCGCGGCGACCACACGTTGTTCACCACCGCCGAGGGCATCGAGCGTCTCTGGGAAATTTCCCAGCCGCTGCTCGAAAACCCGCCGCCGGTCCGCCTCTACGACCAGGGAAGCTGGGGACCGAAATCGATCCACCAGCTCATCGCCCCACATGCCTGGCGCCTGCCCTTCGAGCGCGCCTGGCGGGATTCGGCAAAGGGTGAGTGATCGTCAAAGGAGATTGCAGCCGGCGCATTCGCCGGCCACGACCTCATGGCCAGGCCTTGCTTTTGTCCCCGAGCTCTGCCATGTCCCGTGAAACCTGTCGCGCCCAAGCCCTCGACTATGTCGAAAGCGGCAGATTGAAGCAGGATTTGGCGCGCCTTGTCACGCGCCAGTCCGTCAGCCAGTCCGAGGGGACGCCCGAGGAGCTATGGGCCTATCTGGCCGAGGATATCGGGCCGCTGCTTCAGGACCATGGCTTCGAAATCGCTATCCATGACAATCCGCTGCCCGGCGGGCCGCCCCTGATGATCGCCAGCCATATCGAGGGTGCGTCCTTGCCGGCCGTGCTGGTGTATGGCCACGGCGATGTCTGCAATGGCGAGGCGCAGGGGCTGACGCCCTCCGAACGCGTTTTCGGCTGGAATTCCTTCGCGCCGCTCGCCACTTCGTCCGGGGCGATTGCCGCGCCGCAATCGGCGATTTCCGGCGTGGCGCGCGCCGTCGGGCAGTTGCGTTTCGTTGTCGGCACCGATGTCGACGACATCGTGCCAGCGCTACGGCGCCATCTGGATACCAATGGTTTCGAGATGGTCGAGATCGCTTGCCGGGGCGAGCCCTTCAAGGCGACGCGTTTCTCGCTCGACAATCCCTGGGTGCGCTTCGTCTGCGAGTCCGTCGCCCGCAGTACGCGGCAGCCGCCGCATATCCCGCCGAACCTCGCCGGCTCGCTGCCGAACGCGATGTTCGTCGACATCCTCGGCCTGCCGACGATCTGGCTGCCACATGCCCATGCCGAATGCGGCCAGCACGGGCCGAACGAGCACGCGCTCCTGTCAGTTGCCCGTCAGGCCATGATGATGATGACCGAGCTGTTCCTCGACATCGCAGACGGCGCGCCGCGAGCAGCGTGACTCAGAAACTGTTGCGTTCGTGATAGGTGCGCAGGAAGGACTGGATGCGGGCGTCCTGCGGATGGTGCAGGATGCGGTCGGGGCTGTCGACGCCGACCAGTTCGCCCTTTTCCATGAACACCACCTGATCGGCGACATGGGCGGCGAAGCCCATTTCATGCGTCACGACCACCATGGTCATGCCTTCGCTCGCCAGCGTCTTCATGACGTTCAGCACTTCGCCGACCAACTCCGGGTCGAGCGCAGAGGTCGGCTCGTCGAACAGCATCAGCCGCGGTTCCATGGCGATGGCGCGGGCGATCGCCACGCGCTGCTGCTGGCCGCCGGAGAGGCGGGAAGGGTGGTTCGCCATCCTGTCTGCGAGCCCGACCTTGGTCAGCGCCTCGGCGGCGCGCTGGCTTGCCTCGCTCCTGGACATGCCGCGCACCCGCATCAGCCCTTCGGCAACGTTTTCGCGCGCGGTCATGTGCGGCCAGAGATTGAACTGCTGGAATACCATGCCGATGGAGCGGCGCATCTCGCGTAGCTTGCGGCCGGGCATCTTCCTGCCGGGCGCGTCATAGCCGATCATCGTGCCGTCGATGCGGATCTCGCCGGAATCGTATTGTTCGAGAAAGTTGATGCAGCGCAGCAGGGTGGACTTGCCGGACCCCGAGGGGCCGATCAGGCAGGTGACCTTGCCCGGAGGAATGGTGAGATCGATGTCCTTCAGCGCGTGAAAGGTGCCGAAATGCTTGTTGACCTTGCGGATCTCGACGGAAGAGGCAGCAACCATCCTAAGTCCTTTCGATGAGATGTTTGGTGACGCGCGCTTCGAGCCAGCGGCCGACATTCGAGATGGTCTCGACCAACGCCCAGAAGAACAGCGCCAGCACGAGGTTGGCCTCCAGATAACGGAAGGTTTCGGTCGACATGCGCTGGACCTGGTACATCAGCTCCGGCACGGTGATGATCGACAGGATGACCGTTTCCTTGGTGAGGATGATCGAGAAATTCACCAGCGCCGGCAGCGACGAGACGAGACCGAGCGGCAGCAGGATGCGGCGTACGATGGAAGGTTCGCTCATGCCGATGGCGCGCGCCGCCTCGATCTGGCCGACCGATACGGCGCGGAAGCCCGAGCGGAAAATCTCCGCGAAATAGGGGCTGCCATAGATGGTGAGGCCCAGCAGGCCGGCGGGCAGGGCATCGAGCCTGAGCCCGACCAGCGGGCCGCCGTAATAGAGCACGAAGAGCTGCACGAGGAAGGGCGTGCCGCGGATGATCTCGATATAGACCTGAATGATCCGTCCGACCCAGCGCGAGCCGTAGCGTTGGACGAGCGCGATGACGAGGCCGAGCGCCATGCTGAAGATCGTGCCCAGGAACCAGCAGAGGATGGTGTTGCCGAAGCCGGAGAGCAGGCCGGGGCCGTATTGTTGCAGGATGCTCCAATCCATCAGATAGCCGTCCTGTGTTCGAGGTAGCGACCGAGCACCGCGAGGCAGAGGTTGATCGCCAGATAGATGCAGGCGGCGGCGATATAGACTTCCAGCGGCCGGAAGGTGGTGGCGGCCTGCGCCTGGCTGGCGCGGGTGATCTCGAGGATGCCGACGACCGACACCAGCGAGGATGCCTTGACCAGCAGGATCAGCTCGTTGATGAGGGCGGGCAGCGACAGGTTGAAGGCCTGCGGCAGGATCACCCGTGTCCAGATATCGCGCGGGGTCATGCCGATGGCGATGGCGGCTTCCGCCTGTCCGCGCGGCAGGGCGGCGATGGCGCCGCGCCAGATTTCCGAAATATAGGCGCTGGCGCAGATGCCGACCGTGACCACGGCGGCGACCATGGCCGGCACGTCCAGCCCGATCACCGGCAGCGTGTAGTAGAAGACGAGAAGCTGCACCAGCAGCGGCACGCCGCGCAGAAAACTGACCCAGAGCATGGCGGAGCGGCGCAGCCAGGCATAGGGCGAGAGCCGGGCGGCGCAGACCAGCGTTCCGATGACGAGCCCCAAGCCGATGCCGAGCACCGAGATCAGCAGCGTATAACGCGCGGCCCAGAACAGCGGGCCGAAACTTTCCAGGAAGACGGAAATCGAGAACATGCGCCCCTCATGGTCACCAGGCGCGTTTCCGGTTTAGCGGATCCGCGCCGACCCCTTGTCTTTCAACCCGCCGCAAGAGATTGCGGCGCTTGAGGAAACGGGCGGAGCCTGAAGCTCCGCCCGGTCTCGTTTACTTGGTCGGCACTTCGCGGGGAAGCTCGGTGTAGCTCCCGAGCCACTTTTCCTGGATCGCCTTGATGCGGCCGTCGTCGGTCATCTTCAGGACGGCATCGTTGATGGCCTTGACGAGGCTGGCGCTATCGGCGTCCTTGCGCAGTACCCAGGCAAAATAGGTCGGCGCGCCGAATTGCGACGGCGTAAACAGGGCAAAGCTTTCCGGACGATTCTTCACGAGATAGGTGAGGTTCGGCAGCGAGCCGGCGACGGCATCGAGACGGCCGGCGGCGAGGTCCGCATAGGCCTCGTCCGTGGTGCCGTATTCCTTGACGGTGACGCCACCCAGCTTTTCGCCATAGGCGGTGAGCTGCTTGAACTGCGCCGTGCCCTGCTGGACGCCGACGGTCTTGCCCTTGATGTCTTCCGGCTTGGTCAGCTCGGTGTTGCTGGCGGCCTTGACCAGCGAGACGGTCGCATCGGCGATCGGCAGGGTGAAGGCGTAGCGCTCCAGGCGCTCCGGGGTGATGGTGACGGGGGCGATGACGATGTCGAACTTCTTCACTTCCAGGCCGGGCAGCTCGGCGGTCCAGGGAATGTCCTGGTAGACCGGCTCGACGCCGAGTTCCTTGGCGACGCCGTCGAACAGATCCTTGGTCATGCCTTCATAGGTGCCGTTGTTGAGCACGTCGAAGGGGGCGTAGTGCATGTCGGTCGCGGTGACGATCTTGCCGGCGGCCTTGACATCCGCGAGCTGGTCGGCGAGCGCCGGACCGGTCGCGGCAAGCGCTGCGATGCCGAACAGCAGGGATTTCAACGTTTTCGATAGGCTCATTTCATCCTCCTTGGTGAAAGCTGGGACTGGCTGGATCAAACGCGTTTCCGCCGCTCCGGTAAAGATCAGGCGAGCATATTTCCCGCGATAATAATGCGCTGGATCTCGCTGGACCCCTCATAGATTCGCATGATGCGCAGATCGCGGTTGATCCGCTCGATCGGAAAATCACGGGTATAGCCATAGCCGCCGTGGATCTGCAGCGCCGTATCGGCGATCCTGCCGGCCGCTTCGGAGGCCGCGAGCTTGGCCATGGAGGAGGCCAGCGTGAAACGGCCGCCCTCGTCATGCGCCTTCTGGCGCTGGCGGGCGGCGTCCTGCGACAGCAGCAGCGCGGCGCGATAGGCGACACCCATGTCGGCGATCATCCAGCGGATGCCCTGGCGATCGCTGAGCGACTGGCCGCCGATCACCCGCTCCTTCGCATAGGCGATGGCGGCGTTCATCGCCGCTTCGGCAAGACCGAGACACTGGGCGGCGACTTCGATGCGCCCATTGTCGAGCACCTGCATGGCGGTGCGGAAACCACGGCCCTCCTCGCCGAGCAGGGCGTCCGCCGGCAGGTGGCAGTCGATGTTGAGCGTGAAGACATGGCCGCCCTTCAGGCCCATGGTCTTTTCGGCGGGGCCGGCATCCAGACCCGGCGTGCCCTTCGGCAGGATGAAGGCGGAAATGCCGCGATGGGCCTTTTCCGGATCGGTGACGGCATAAAGCACGATGAAATCCGCGACGCCGCCGTTCGAGATGAAGCACTTCGTGCCCCTGAGGTGCCAGCCGCTTTCGGTGCGGCGGGCGCGGGTCTTCATGTCGGCGGGGTCGGAGCCGGCGCCGGGCTCGGTCAGCGCGAAGGCGCCGAGCGCCTCGCCGGTCGCGGCCTTCGGCAGCCATTGCTGCTTCTGCGCCTCGCTGCCGCCGATCAGGATCGAATCGGTTGCAAGGTAATGCGCCGTCAGTGCCGAGGCGGTCGAGCCGCAGGCGCCGGCAACGATCGCCACCGCGCACAAAAAGGCGGGGGCGGAAATGCCGCTGCCGTCATACTCCTCCGGCAGGTTGGCGCCCATCATGCCGACTTCACCGAGAAGCTTGAGCTGCCGGTGGACGAAGGTGGAGGTCTCGTCCGTCTCATGGGCGAGGGGGGCGATCTGTTCGGCGCAGACACGGGTCAGCACGTCGCAGAACAGCGCTTCCTCCTCGGAAAGCATGTGCCAGTCGTCGCTCATCGGGTTTCCTCCAGTCCGAATTCCCTCAGGATGGTGTCGATATCGCCGCCAAGGCGCGGCGCCGAGGTGGCGGCGACCGGCTTTTCGCCGTCGAAACGCACCGGCTGGCCAATGGTCGGGGCGAGCCCGAGCACCGGATGCGGCAGATGGCTGACGAGGCCGCGCGCCGCCGAATGTTCGTTATCCGCAGCCTTGGCGATATCCCAGATCGGCGCCGCCGGCAGGCCGGCGCCGGCAAGTGCCGCCACGGCTTCCTCGGTCGTCAGGGTTTTCGACCAGGCTTCGATCAGCGCCTTCAGGGCCGGCTCGTGGGCGGTGCGGCTTTCGTCGGTGGCGAAACGCGGGTCGGCGGCGGCTTCCGGCGCGCCGATCAACGTGGCGAGGGCGGAAAACTGCTTGCCGTTCAGCACCGCGATCACAACCTGCCCGTCCGTCGTCGCAAAACAGCCGAAGGGGGTGGACAGCGGATGGCGGTTGCCGACACGCTTCGGCAACATGCCGGCATAGAGATGCAGAGCATGGCTTGTGGTCAGCATCGAGAACAGCGCGTCATACATGGCGACGTCGAGCGTCGCCCCCTGTCCGGTACGGTCGCGCTGCACCAGCGCCGCCATGATAGACCAACTCGCAAACAGGCCGGCGATCAGGTCGGCGATGCTTTCGCCGGTCTTGAGCGGCGCGCCACCCTCTTCGCCGGTGCCGGCCATCAGGCCGGACATGGCCTGGACGACGAGATCATAGGCTGGCAGATCCTTGAACGGCCCGGCCTGGCCGAAACCGGAAATCGAGCAATAGACCAGCCGGGGGTTGACCGTCCGCAACTCCTCGGGGCCGAGCCCCAGCCGGGCGGCGACGCCGGGGCGGAAATTCTCCACAACTACGTCGACACGCGCCGCGATCGCCCGGGCGATCGCCTGGTCCTCCGGCTTCTTCAGATCGAGCACCAGGCTCTTCTTGCCGCGATTGTTGAGGGTGAAAAGCGCGCTCTCGCCCTTCAGGAACGGGCCGATATGGCGATAGTCGTCGCCCGACGGCGGTTCCAACTTGATGATTTCGGCGCCAAGATCGGCGAGCAGGGCGGTGCAATAGGGGCCGGCAAGGACGCGGGACAGATCCAGCACCTTGATTCCGGCAAGCGGTCCCGTGGAAACGGGCGTCAGTTCAGGCATGGATGCCTCCGACATGTCTGGCACTCGACGCCGGACGGCAGCCGGCCCGGCGCCTTGCGGGCGGGGAAATCTTTTCGGGATCGACGACGGAAGAGGGGTATTGCAAAAGACCGGCAGGTGCCGGCGCGCAGGCTGTGGCCGCATCTGCGGTATTGCGGAATGCCTGCATGTAATGCGTCCTCCCAGCCGCCGTGCAATGCCGATATGTATAAATGTAATCGTGCTTATGTCTAGACATATTTTTTCTTTTCGCCTAGCTTCGAACGGAAATGTCGTCCTTCTCGTCAGAAGGGAGGATTGGATGACCGACAAGCGCGCAGGCGCCAAGGCGCATTCCATCGCGACCGAAGTCCGGCGCCGCATCGTCGAGCGCCGCTGGCGGCAGGGCGAGCGCATTCCCGACGAAGCCGAACTCGCCATCGAGTTCGACGCGGCGCGCGCGACGGTCAACAAGGCGCTGCAGATGCTGGCGGACGAGGGTTTGCTGGATCGCCGCCGCCGCGCCGGCACCCGGATTGCGATCGATCCGGTGCGCAAGGCGAGCTTTTCCATCGGCATCGTGCGCGAGCAGGTGGAGCAGGCGGGCCTCGTCTATGGTCACCGCGTCGTCGCCCATCGGCTGAGCCCCGCGCCGGCCGGAATCGCTGCATGCCTCGGCCTGCCCGTGGGGGAGAAGCTCGTGCGCATGCGCGCCGTTCACTACGGCGACGGGACGCCTTTCCAGCTCGAAGACCGCTGGATCAACCTGCGCGCCGTGCCGGATCTCGATCCGGCGAGCCTGCGCCGCCTGAACGTCAACGAATGGCTGGTGCGCAACGCGCCCTACCTGCATGCCGAACTGGCCTTCTCCGCCGAAAACGCCAACCGGCGTGATGCCCGCCTGCTTCAGGTGCGTCACGGTCAGGCGCTGCTGATCCAGCAACGCACCACCTGGAACGACCTCGGTCCGATCACCACCGTCCGCGTCGCTTTCCGGCCCGGCCATCGTGTCAGCACGGACGGACGCGCGGCGGAGGCGGATTAGACGCTGCTCAGCAGAATGCTCGTCTCGCTGTTGGAAACGCCTTCGACGTCGCGGACCTCGCGGAGGATGCGGTCGAAGTCGCTGAGGCTGTTGGCGCGGATTTCGGCGACCAGATCCCAGCCGCCATTGGTCGTGTGCAGGGCATACAGCTCCGGCAGGCCGCGCAGGTATTTGATGACTTTCGTGGTGTTGCGGCCGCTGACCTCGATCATCATGATCGCGCGTATCGAGCGGTCGTCGTAATCTTGGCGGACGCGCAGCGTGAAGCCGAGGACCGCCCCGCTTTCCAGCAGCCGGTCGATGCGGGTCTGCACCGTCGCCCGGGAGATGCCAAGCACGGCCGCGATCTTGGAATACGGCGCGCGCCCATCCTCGCGCAGCAGCGAGATGAGCCGATGATCGAGATCGTCGAAAATATGCATCAGGAATGCTTAGTGCCATTGCGCAAATTGCGCAATACGACGGCAAACATCGAGCAGGTTTCGAATTTCATTTCACGTCATGCCAGCCTAGGCTGATTTCGTCGAATTTCCCGAGGGAGCGGGGGATCGTCAGCTGATCCACACATGCCGGCTGCCTTGTGCCGCCGTTCGATGTTGCGGATCGTGCGAAGACGGTTCGGCCCTCGCCGCATGGAGCGCATTGCCTGACATGAAAAGACCGTCCGCACAGGCGCCGAAGGGCGTTGTGATGATCCGCCCGCATTACTTCGGCCCGAACCCGATGACGGCCAGGGACAACGCCTTCCAGGCGACCGACGCACGCCAGCCCTCGGCAATAGCAAAAGCCGCCTTCGAGGAAGTCACCCGCATGGCCGAGGGCCTGGCGCGGGCCGGCGTCGCCGTGCATCTGTTCGAGGACGAGACGGCGGCCCTTCCCGATTCCGTCTTTCCCAACAACTGGTTCTCGACCCATTCCGGCGGCCATGTGGCGATCTATCCGATGTATTCGGAAAGCCGCCAGAGCGAGCGCCGCCCCGACATCATCGAGATGCTGAAGAGCGAATACCGGGTCCAGGACGTCATCGATTATTCCGGCCTCGAAAAGGACGGCGTCTATCTCGAAGGCACCGGCGCCATGGTGCTCGACCATATCGGCCGCGTCGCCTATGCGGCGCGCTCGAACCGCACCAACGAGGTGGCGCTGGAGCGATTCTGCACCCACTTCAATTTCGAGCCAATGATTTTCGGCGCGGTCGACCGCAACGGCAATTCGATCTACCACACCAATGTGCTGATGTGCATCGGCACGGATTTCGCCCTGATCGGCGCGAGCATGATCCCGGATGCGGCCCGCCGCGCCGAGATCTGTGCGCGCCTCGAGGAGACCGGCCGCCAGGTCATCGACCTGACGCTGGAGCAGATCGAGAATTTCGCCGGCAACGCCATCGAGCTCGATGGCGCCGATGGTCGCGTGGTGGTGCTGTCGGCCCGCGCTCTGGCCTCGCTGCGGTCCGACCAGATCGCGGCGCTGGAAACTTCGGCCCGCCTGCTCGCCTTCGACGTGCCGACCATCGAGCTTGCCGGCGGCTCCGTGCGCTGCATGCTCGCGGGCGTCCATTTGTCGCGAAGAGAACCCGTCGGTACGCGAACGCTTTACGCCGCCCCGTCCGCTCGATAGAAGCACCCTAAATCCAGGATAAAGGTACTGCACATGTCGCAATCCCGCCCCGTCTACCAGTTCAACAACATCATCGTGCGCACGCCGTCCCGCTCGGTGGTCAACGGCCTGCGCGCCGACGACCGCGGCAACCCGACTTTCGAAGGCGTGAAAGCCGAGCACGACGCCTATATCGCCGCGATGCAGGATGCGGGTGTGAAGGTGACGGTACTGCCGGCGCTGGAAGCCTTCCCCGATTCGATCTTCGTCGAGGATCCGGCGCTGGTCTTCACCGAAGGCGCGATCCTGCTGCGTCCGGGCGCCGAGACGCGCATCAAGGAAACGCCGGAAATCGAGCCGACGCTCCGCGCCATGTTCGAAACCGTGCTCGACCTGCCGGGCGAAGGCTTTGCCGATGGCGGCGACGTGCTCACCACCCGCGAAAGCGTCATGATCGGCCTCTCCGCCCGCACCAGCAAGGTTGGCGCCGAGGCGTTGCAGGCCACTCTGGCCAAGCTCGGCCGCAAGAGCGAGATCGTCGCGACGCCGGAAGGCGTGCTGCACTTCAAGACCGATTGCTCGCTGCTCGACGACGAGACCGTGCTGTCGACTGCGCGTCTGGCCAAGTCCGGCGTGTTCGAGCGCTTCAAGCAGGTGATCATCCCGGAAGGCGAAGAGGCGGCGGCCAATGCGCTTCGCGTCAACGATGTCGTCATGGTCGGTTCCGACTTCCCGCGCACCATCGAGATGCTCGATACGCTCGGCTATAAGGTCGTGCCGCTGAAGACCACCGAGATCGGCAAGATCGATGCGGGCCTGTCCTGCATGTCACTGCGCTGGTTCAGCAACACGCTGTAATCCCGTACCTTCGAGGAAGAAATAATGAAGACGTTCAAGTCCGCCCTGTTTGCAGGGATCGCCCTTTCCATGTCTGTCGGCAGCGCGCTGGCCGAGGATACGCTGCGGCTCGGCATGACGCCCGAGCCCTACATGCCCTTCACCCAGATCGATTCCAGTGGCAAATGGGAAGGCCTGGAAGCCGATCTCACCCGCGCCCTGTGCGACAAGATGGCGGTGAAGTGCGAGATCAGCCAGATGGCCTGGGACGGGCTCATCCCGTCGCTGAAGGAAAACAAGGTCGATTTCATCATCGGCGCCTTTTCGATCACCGACGAACGCCGCAAGTCGGTCGATTTCTCGACGCCCTACTACACGGAAGGCACCTCCTTCGTCGGCGCCAAGTCGGATAGCAGCGAAATCAAGATGGCCGATGCGCCCGACGGTTCAGGCAAGATCATCGATCCCGCCAGCGTCGAGGGCAAGATCATCGGCGTCCAGACCTCCAGCGTCCAGTCCGCCTATGTCGCCAAATACCTGACGGGCGCGGAGGCCAAGAGCTACGATACCGCCGACAATTCCGTCGCCGATCTCGTCGCCGGTCGCGTCGACTATGTGCTGATCCCCGACCTCTACATCCAGACCTTCCTGAAGACGCCGGAAGGCGCCGACTACGAGGTGAAGCTGGAAGTGCCGAAGAACGTGGTTCTGGGCGAAGGCGTGGCCTATGCCGTGCGCAAGGGCGATGCGGCGACGCTCGACAAGGTCAATGCCGGCCTTGCGGCACTGGAAAAGGACGGTGAGTTGAAGAAGCTCGTCGATACCTGGATCTTCGGCAAGAAGTAATCCGCTGGCCGGCGGCGCGTGGCTCCTCGCCGCCGCTGCCGGCCGCCTGCCGGAGACCACCGGCGACCGGAACCGCCTCCAAGGGACAGGCGGCGTTTCGCGGCTGACCAAGAATCGGAACAGGTAACGACGGATGGACTATTACTGGCACCTGCTTGCCTTTGGCGGCGACGGCTGGGGCGACGATTTCGCCTGGGGCCTGCTGATGACCTTGCAGGTCTCTGTACTCGCCTATGCGCTCTCCGTCGTCTTCGGTTTCCTCGGGGCGGCGGGCAAGCTGTCGCGGCATCGCATCCTGCGCCTGGCCGCAGAGCTTTACACCACCGTCGTGCGTTCGCTGCCCGAGCTGCTGGTTATCCTGCTCCTCTATTTCTCCGTCGCCAGCGGTGCCGAGCGGCTGTTGAAGCGTCTCGGTCTCGTCGCCGAAACCTTCCAGTTCAGTTCGTTCTGGGCGGCGATCATCGCGCTCGCCTTCGTCTCCGGCGCCTTCATGACCGAGGTGCTGCGTTCCGCCTTCCTGTCGGTGCCGCCGGGCCAGGTCGAGGCGGCGGTCTCGATCGGCATGCGGCGCTCCAAGATTTTCACCCGCATCATCCTGCCGCAGATGATGCGCCATGCCGTCCCCGGCATGGGCAATCTCTGGCTGTCGATCACCAAGGAAAGCGCCATCATCAGCGTGCTCGGCTCGTTCAGCGAGTTGCTCTACACCGGCTACCGGGCGGCGGCGGGCACCAAGCAATACATCTTCTTCTACGGGCTGACGGCCATTCTGTTCCTGGGCATCACCCTCGTTTCCGTGCTGGCGATCGCCAGGATCGAGCGCCACCTGAACCGGGGGCATCACTGATGGAAACGATCTCCAACGTCATCGGCTTCCTGCCGGCGCTGATCAAGGCGACGCCCTTGACGCTGCTTCTGACGGCGGTGGCCGGCGCCTTCGGGCTGGTCATCGGCACGCTGGTGGCGCTTGCCCGGCTCTCCGGCCATCGCGCGCTCTCTGTGCCGGCCTCTGTCTTCACCTTCGCCTTTCGCGGCACGCCGCTCCTGGTGCAGATCTATCTCGTCTATTACGGCCTTGGCCAGATCCTGCCCGGCACCTGGGTGCGCCACAGTTTCCTTTGGCCCTATCTGCGCGACGGGTTGTGGTATGCGATCTTTGCGCTCAGCCTCAACCAGGCCTCCTACAATGCCGAGGTCATCCGTGGCGCGATCAAGGCGGTGCCGCGCGGACAGATCGAGGCGGCGAAATCGATCGGCATGCGCGCCTCGATGATCCTGCGGCGCATCACCCTGCCGCTGGCCTTCCGCTCCTGCCTGCCGGTCCTGACCGGCGATCTCATCATCCTCCTGAAGACCACCTCGCTCGCCTCGACGATCACCATCCTCGAAGTCATGGGCACGGCCCGCATGTTGCAGCGTCAATCGCTGCAAATCTTCGAACCGCTGATCGCCGCCGGCATCATCTATTTCACCGTCGTCTTCATCCTGACGCGCATCATGGGCGTCGTCGAGACGCGGCTCACACGCTACCGCACGGCAAGAGCATAACGAAAGGCGCGCCACGGCGCGACGAGAGGAACGAACATGGTCGCAACGGCGCTTTCGGTTTCGAATATCCACAAGAGCTTCGGCACCGTCGAGGTTCTCAAGGGTATTTCCTTCGAGGCGAAATCCGGAGACGTCATCTCGCTGATCGGCTCCAGCGGCTCCGGCAAGAGCACGCTCCTGCGCTGCATCAACTATCTGGAAACCCCTGACGAGGGCGAGATCTCCGTCTCCGGCGAGACGATCCGCACGGTCAAGGGCAAGGACGGCAAGTTCCATGCCGCCGACAAGCGCCAGCTCGAACATATCCGCACCCGCCTCGGCATGGTGTTCCAGAGTTTCAATCTCTGGGCTCACAAGACCATCCTCGAAAACATTATCGAGGGACCGATCCATGTTCTGGGCGTTTCCCGCCAGGATGCGATCGGCGAGGCCGAATTGCTGATGGAAAAGGTCGGCATCACCCCCAAGCTCGACCACTATCCCAACCAGCTCTCCGGCGGCCAGCAGCAACGCGCGGCCATCGCCCGTGCGCTCGCGATGAAGCCGGAGGTGATGCTGTTCGACGAGCCGACCTCGGCGCTCGATCCGGAACTCGTCAACGAAGTGCTGCTGGTCATCAAGAAACTCGCCGAGGAAGGGCGCACCATGGTCATGGTCACCCATGAAATGGCGCTCGCCCGCGACATCTCCAGCGAGGTCATCTTCCTGCACAAGGGGCAGGTGGAGGAGCGCGGCGCGCCGTCCCAGGTGATGCGCGATCCGCAATCGGCACGCCTGCGCCAGTTCCTGCAGTTTTCCTGAACCGCGTCAATACGGGCGCTGATCGTCGTCCGGTAATGCGCCGCCGCTGCGAGCCTTGAGGAAACTGTCGGTATGGACGATTTCCAGGAAGTCGCGCACCTGGTCCATATCCGTGAAACCCCGCCGCTGATTGCAAAATTCTTGATTTCCGAGCGCACTTGATTGCGCTTGACAGGGGAACAAGGCTGCCTGTCCTTCCGGATGGCAGGGTTGGTTATACACGAAGGCGCGCCGCGCAAGACGCAGCCAGGCTGCCGGCCATCTGCTTCTGCTTGCTCACGCCCGCCTCGCGAACGATGTTGGCGATCACGGCAAATCGCCCGGACAATGGATTGGTCTTGCGCCAGACCATGCCGATCGTCCGGGTGGGGCGCGGTTCGGCCAGCCGCGAGACGCAGACGGCGGCGGAGCGCATTTCGGTATCGACGGCCATTTGCGGGATGAGCGTCACGCCGATGCCGGCGCCGACCATCTGCACCAGTGTCGACAGCGAGCTTCCCTCCATCAGGTCGCGGGTCGACGTCGGCGCGATGTTGCAGACGGAAAGCGCCTGATCGCGAAAGCAATGGCCTTCCTCCAGCAGCAGCAGCCGCATCTCGTGTAGCCGTTCGGAGACCGGCACGGGCTTGCCTATGTCTTCCAGCGGCCGCACCAGGACGAATTCCTCCTCGAACAGCGGAATTTCCTCCAGCGCCGGCTCGGAAATCGGCAGAGCGACGATGGCGACATCAAGCCTTGCCTCCGCGAGATCTTCGATCAGCCGCTGGGTGATCGCCTCGCGCGGGCGCGGATCGAGCCCCGGATAAAGCCGCGCCAAAGCCTTGATGATGTCGGGCAGCAGGTAGGGGGCGACCGTGGGGATGATGCCGAGGCGCAGGCGGCCGGCAAGCGGCCCATGCGCCGCGCGGCCGAGATCTTCCAGGTCATCGACGGCGCGCAGGATCGCCTGGGTGCGGGCGGCGAATTCCTCGCCGAGCCCTGTCAGCCGGATGCGTCGTCCGCCGCGTTCCACCAGCGGTGCGCCGACCAGATCCTCCAATTCCTTCACCTGCACCGACAATGCCGGTTGCGAGATGGAACAGGCTTCCGCCGCGCGACCGAAATGGCCGAGCCGCGCAAGCGCATCGAAATAACGGAGATGTTTCATCGACAGGCCATTCATAACCTGATCCTATCGCAGAGTTTAGAATTTACAATTGGAACTTATGGATGAGCTTTGCTACTGCTTGGGTATACGGAAGATCGTTGCCCCGTCGCGCTGGTGGAAGGCGCCTGCTGAAACGCTTCCGGTGCCCAAGAGACCCTAGAAAATCCGTTGGAGGGACCAAATGGATACGAAGACAAACCTCGCCGGCAAATGTCCGGTCATGCATGGCGGCGCCACTGCGCTTGGCAATTCCGTCATGGAATGGTGGCCCAACGCGCTGAACCTGGACATCCTTCACCAGCACGATACGAAGACCGATCCTCTGGGCAAGGCTTTCAACTATCGCGAGGAACTCAAGAAGCTCGACGTCGCGGCGCTGAAAGCCGATCTGCGCGCGCTGATGACCGATAGCCAGGACTGGTGGCCGGCCGACTGGGGCAGCTATGTCGGGATGATGGCGCGCGTTTCCTGGCACGCCGCCGGTTCCTATCGCGCCGCGGACGGTCGTGGCGGTGCCGGCACCGGCAACCAGCGTTTCGCGCCGCTCAACTCCTGGCCTGACAACGTCAACACCGACAAGGGTCGCCGCCTGCTCTGGCCGATCAAGAAGAAGTACGGCAACAAGATCTCCTGGGCCGACCTGATCGCGCTCGCCGGCACCATCGCCTACGAGGTCGCCGGCCTGAAGACCTTCGGTTTCGCTTTCGGCCGCGAGGATATCTGGGCGCCGGAAAAGGACGTTTATTGGGGTAATGAAAAGCAATGGCTCGCCCCGAGCGACGGTCGCTATGGCGACGTTTCCAAGCCCGCCACGCTGGAAAACCCGCTGGCCGCCGTGCAGATGGGCCTGATCTACGTCAACCCGGAAGGCGTCAACGGCAAGTCAGATCCGATGGCGACGGCCGCGCAGATGCGCGAGACTTTCGCCCGCATGGGCATGGATGACGAGGAAACCGTGGCGCTGACCGCCGGCGGTCACACCATCGGCAAGTCGCACGGCAACGGCAAGGCAAGCAATCTCAGCCCGGACCCGGAAGCCGCCGGCCCCGAATTCCAGGGCCTCGGCTGGATGAACACGCATGGCCGCGGCATCGGCCGCGACACGGTCGTTTCGGGCATCGAAGGCGCCTGGACCGCCGAGCCGACCAAGTGGGACAACGGCTTCTTCGAAATGCTGTTCAAGCATGAGTGGACGCTGACCCATAGCCCGGCAGGCGCTTCCCAATGGGCGCCGATCACCATCGCCGAGGAAGACAAGCCAGTCGATGTCGAGGATCCCTCGATCCGTGTCATGCCGATGATGACCGACGCCGACATGGCGCTGAAGGTCGACCCGATCTACCGCGAGATTTCGCTGCGCTTCCGCAACGATTTCACGGCCTTCTCGGATGCCTTCGCCCGCGCGTGGTTCAAGCTGACGCATCGCGACATGGGTCCGAAGTCGCGCTATCTCGGTCCAGACGTGCCGGCGGAAGACCTTCTGTGGCAGGATCCGATCCCCGCCGGGGCCAAGGACTATGACGTCGCCGCCGTCAAGGCGAAGATCGCCGCATCCGGCCTTTCGGTCGCCGATCTCGTCGCCACCGCCTGGGACAGCGCCCGCACCTTCCGCGGTTCCGACTTCCGCGGCGGCGCCAACGGCGCGCGCATCCGCCTTGCGCCGCAGAAGGATTGGGAAGGCAACGAGCCGGCGCGTCTGGCCCGCGTTCTCGCCGTTCTCGAGCCGATTGCGGCCGCGACCGGGGCCAGCATTGCCGACGTCATCGTGCTCGCCGGCAATTACGGCGTCGAGCAGGCAGCCAAGGCGGCCGGCTTCGACATCGCCGTGCCGTTCGCGCCCGGCCGTGGCGATGCCACCGCCGAGCAGACCGATCCGGACGGTTTTGCGCCGCTGGAGCCGCTGGCCGATGGTTTCCGCAACTGGCAGAAGAAGGATTATGTGGTGAGCCCGGAAGAGCTGCTGCTCGACCGTGCCCAGCTCATGGGCTTGACCGCGCCGGAAATGACGGCGCTCATCGGCGGCCTGCGCGTCATCGGCACGAACCATGCCGGCACGAAACACGGCGTCTTCACCGACAGGGTCGGCGCGCTGTCGACCGATTTCTTCGCCACGCTGACCGACATGGCCTATTCCTGGGTGCCGATCGGCAACAACCTTTATGACATCCGCGATCGCAAGACCGGCGCGACAAAGTACACGGCAACCCGCGTTGATCTCGTCTTCGGCTCGAACTCGATCCTGCGCGCCTATGCGGAAGTCTATGCCCAGGACGACAACAAGGAGAAGTTCGTCAAGGATTTCGTCGCGGCCTGGACCAAGGTCATGAACGCCGATCGCTTCGATCTGGCCGCCTGATAACGGTCGCGCCACGATCAAGGCCGTCCCCCGACGGGGACGGCTACCTTCGAAGGTTCAGTGGCCCTTGGCGGGCTTATCGTCCGGCTCGCTTTGCGGCCGGCCGCCGCGCCCAGCCGGCGATTGTCCGGCCCCTTCATGCGCATGCGCCTCCGGCCCTGCGACGATCGTTCCCGGCTTGGTGCTATCCCTGTGCCCGGTCTTTTTCGGGTCGGGCATGTCCTTTTGCTTGTCCATATCGTCCACCTTTTTTGCAAGACGCATACATAACGGCGCCGCCTGGGATCCGGTTCCGCCGTCAGCGCTCTCATCGAGCGCGGGCATGGGCGTCGGCCGCGTTTCTTCAGAGCCCGCGCGTCACGATGTCGAGGCCGCTGAGCAGGAAAAGGATCGCCACCCACAGCACGGCGCCGGTGGCGGCGATGCGGGCAAGGCCGTTTTCCTCGCGCAGATGCATGAAGAACCAGAAGACGAGGGCGGCCTTTGCCAGGGCGATGACCAGGCTTGCCGCCAGTCCCGCAGTTCCCTGCAGGAGCATGCTGGAAACCACGGTGGCGGCGAGCAGCGCCATCAGCGCCAGCCATACGCTCAGGATCTGCATCGCTTTCGGCATGGGGCGTCACCTCGCCAGATAGAGAAGCGGAAAGAGAAAAATCCAGACGATATCGACGAAATGCCAGTAGAGCCCGATAACCGTCACGACGATGGCCCGGTCCGGCAGCGGCAGGCGGCCCGCCATGGAGCGGATCAGCAAACCCGCCAGCAGCAGCACGCCGATCGTCAGATGAACGGCATGCAATCCGGTCGAGATCAGATAGAAATTCATGAACAGGTGCTCGCCGGCCTTCGACAGCGCCGCGCCGCTTCCCGGGACCGGCAGCAGTCCCTCCCGATATTCGAAACGATATTCCATCGCCTTCACGGCAAGGAAGGCCAGGCCCAGCAGGGTCGCGCCGCAAAGCCCGAGCCGAACGGGCGCTGGTTTTCCCTCACGCGCTGCCGCCACCGAAAGCGCGACGAGTGCGCTGGAGGTCAGCAGCACGGCCGTATTGAGCGCGCCGAGACCCAGATGCATGCGTTTCGATGCGGCCACGACATCCGGCGCATGGCTGTAACGCAGCCAGGCTATGACCAGGAACAGGCCGCCGAACAGCATGATTTCCGTGGCGAGGAAGATATAGGCGCCCATCATCGCCGCTTCCTGCTGGCGTTCGGGGGTGGGGTAGGGCTCGCGCAGGCGGGTGATCTCGTTCATCGTTCCGCCCGCTCGATCGGATAGTTGTAGGGTGGTTCGCTCACCACCGGCAGCGTATCGAAATTGTGCTGTGGCGGCGGCGACGGGACGGTCCATTCCAGCCCCTTGGCGCGCCAGGGATTGTCGCCGGCCGGCTTGCCGTAGCGCATCGAATAGAAAAGATAGACGAAGGGGACGGCATAGGCCACGGCGAGCAGGCTGGCGCCGGCGGAGGAGAGCACATGCAGCGGCTGAAACTCCGGCGCGTAGACATGGTAGCGGCGCGGCATGCCCCAATAGCCGAGCAGGAATTGCGGAAAGAAGGTGAGGTTGAAGCCGGCGAAGATGAAGATCGCCGTCAGGCTGCCCCAGATCTGCGAATAGCGCCGCCCGACGATCTTCGGCCACCAGTAATGCAGGGCCCCGAAAAACGCCGACACCGTTCCGCCGACCATGATGTAGTGGAAATGGGCGACGACGAAATAGGTGTCGTGGACGTGCAGGTCCAGCGCCAGCATGGCGAGCATCAGTCCCGTGAGCCCACCAACCACGAACAGGCCGATGAATCCCATGGCGAAAAGAAAGGGCGGATCGAGCGAGATATTGCCTTTGTACAGCGTCGCCGTCCAGTTGTAGACCTTGATGCCCGAGGGCACCGAGACGGCGAGGCTGAGCAGCGAAAAGGCGGCGCTGGCATACATGGATTGTCCGGCGACGAACATGTGATGCCCCCAGACAAGAAAGCCGATGACGGCGATGGCGATCGACGAGCCGGCGACGAACTGGTACCCGAAGATCGGCTTGTGCGCCGCCGCCGCGATCAGTTCGCTGACGACACCGAGCGCCGGCAGCACCATGATGTAGACCGCCGGATGGCTGTAGAACCAGAACAGATGCTGGTAGAGCAGCGGATCGCCGCCAAGCGCGGGATCGAAGATGCCGAGGCCGAACAGCCGCTCGGCGACGATCAGCGCCAACGTGATCGACAGCACCGGCGTCGCCAGCACCAGCACCAGCGAGGTTGCGTAGATCGACCAGACGAACAGCGGCAGGCGTCGCCAGTACATGCCGGGACAGCGCAGCTTGTGGATGGTGACGATGAAATTCAGCCCGGTCAGGATCGAGGAAAAGCCGGCGATGAACACCGCCGTCGCCGCGAGCACGACATTGCCGTTGGCGAAGCTGGAGGATAGCGGCGTGTAGAAGGTCCAGCCGGTATCGACGCCGCCGCTGACCACCACGAACAGCGTGAAGCAGCCGGCCATCACGAAGATGTACCAGCTGACCAGATTCAGCCGGGGAAAGGCGAGATCGCGCGCGCCGATCATCAGCGGCACCAGGAAGTTGCCGAACGTGTTGGGGATGGACGGGATGAGGAAGAACCAGACCATGATGACGCCATGCAGCGTGAAGGCGCGGTTGTACCCCTCGTTGGTGAGCAGGTCCGCCTGCGGCGTCAGCAGGTCCATGCGGATGAGCGCGGCTGCCGCCCCGCCGACGAAGAAGAAGAAGGTGACGGCGAAAAGATAGAGGATGGCGACGCGCTTGTGATCGGTCGTCAACAGCCACGAGCGCAGGCTGTGGCCGGCGCGCAGGTAGCTGACGCGCTCGGCCCCGGTTTCCGGCACGCCGTGCTGCGAAACCGTTTCCGGGAAGAACTCGCTCTTATCGGGCACGGACATCGAAATCCTCCTCGCCGAGTGACTGGATATAGGCGACGAGCATCAGCAGTTCCTCTTCGCTGAGCGTGTTGGCGAAGGTCGGCATGATGTCGGGATAGCCGGCCGCCACCTGCTTGTGCGGCAGCAGGATGCTGTCGCGGATATATTGAGCGTCGGCGGTGACGATTTCCCCCGATGCCAGCGGCACGGCGCGGCCGTACAGCCCTTCCAGCCGGGGTGCATGCACGGTTGCGGAAGGACCATGACAGCCGCTGCAGCCGCGGGCGCGGAAGATTTTCGCGCCCGCGACGGCCAGCGTTTCGTCGGCCGGGGCGCGCTCCAGCCAGCGGCTGTAGTCCGCCGCGTCCAGCGCAATGAACTTTCCGCCCATGACGGAATGATCCGTGCCGCAGAACTCGGCGCAGGCAAGGCCGAAAACGCCCGGCCGGTCGGCGGTGAACCACATCGTCGTATAGCGCCCCGGCACCACGTCCTGCTTGAGCCGCAGGGAGGGGATATAGAGGCTGTGGATGACATCCTGCGAAGCCATGACCAGCTTGACCGGCCGTCCGACGGGAACGTGCAGCTCGTCGATTTCCCCTTGTCCCTCGGGGTGCTGGAATTTCCACATCCATTGCTTGACGACGACGTCGATGGTCAGCGCGTCGGCCGGCGGCGCATAGCGCGTGGCAAACAGCGCCGTCGCCCAGGCGAAGAAGCCGAGCAGGCAGAGGAATGGGATCGCTGCCCAGGAGATTTCCATCCAGGCGCTCTTTTGCGGCGGGTGGACGCGGTTGGCCTCCTTGCCCCGGCGATATTTTACCGCAAAGGCGGTAATGAGGATGAAGACGGGAGCTGAAAGCGCGATGACCAGCGACAGGAAGGCTAGGGCGAATATATCGACCTGGTGGCTATAGGCCGACGCCTCGGCGGGCAGGAGGAAGGCGAGGAGATCACGCATCGCCGCGCTCCTTGCGGCCGCGGCGCTCGCGCAGCAGGGCGAGGCCCAGCCCGCCGAGCATGATGCCGGCCGTGGCGACGCCGGCGAGGCGCAGGGCCGTCCAGATGATCGGGGAATAGCGTCCGGTCACCGGGTCATAGTGATAGCAGAGCAGCAGCAACTGATCGCCCCAGGTGCCGATCCGGCCGCGCCCGGCTTCCGTCAGCGCCAGGGCGAGATCCTCGGGGGCGGGCTGGAGGCCGTAAAGCCAGCGGCTGAGCCGGCCGTCCGCCGTAAGCACGGCCGTGGCGGCGATATGGGCATACTGGCCGATTGCGTCATCCCATCCATAGCGATAGCCGAGTGCATCGGTGACGGCGGCGATGTTTTTTCGCGAGCCGGTCAGCGCGTGAACGGATGCGGAAAGCGCCGGATAGCGGCGCTGCAGATCCGCAAGGCTGTCGCGGGCATCCTGAGGCACTTCCTTCGGGTCGATGCTGAAGGCGATGATCTCGAAATCCCGCCCCGGCTTGTAATCCTGGACCCGGATGGCCTCCATCAAGCCGGAAAGCGTGACGCCGCAGATGTTCGGACATTTGTGCAGCAGGGGAACCAGCAGGATGGGCCGGTCGTGTGCGATGCCGGCAAGCGTCGCCGGGGCACCATGCTGATCGATGAAGGGAATCGCGAGCGGCACCTGCGCATCCGACTTTCGATCGATACCGGCGGTTTCGAACGGGTTGAATGCAGCGGCGGCGGGCGCAGCGCAGAGCAGGCTGGAAAGCAGCAGGAGGATAGGGGCGCGCATCACCGCTCCTCCTCATCCGGCCAGCCATGGGCGGCAAGCAGATCCATGGCCCTTGCGATCGGCACATGAGCAAGCCCTCGCCGCTGGTCGCTCCAGCCATAGGTTTCCAGCCGTGTCTTTGCCGCCTGTTGCAAGCGGTCGCCGTCGGCGCGCGGATCGGTCTCCAACCTGATCCCGCGGCGCAGCGCCGAGGCAGCGGGCTCTGCTGCGGGAGGGCGGTCGAAGGAAACGATCAACACGGCGGCCACCACGCAGAAGGCGGTAACCACCACCAGCAATGCGGCGGCGACCAGCAGCCATCGCGGGCGCACATCGCTGGTCTCGACGGAGGATAAACGAGTGAGCGCTTTCATGCCCGCATCCTTTCCGTTCGTCCCCAGGCGAAAAGGCGGCGGGCGAGGGGTGCTGCAAGGGCGCCACCGGCTGCCGCCATCAGGAAGCAGCCGAAGCCGAGCCATGCGGGGCCGTGGATTTCCGGCAGGATGAGCCAGCCGATCTCGACCAGGCTGGCGAGCAGTGTCACGGCTGCAATCCCCCTTAGCCAGTTGCGGCTGCTGCGGATCGGGGTGAACAGCAGCAGGAACGCCGGCAGCAAGCGGAGCGCTGCCAACAATGTCTCCGCCACGCCCCAGAGACCAACCCCGCGGCGCGCAAACCATGCCGCACCCGGCGGCAGGTTTCCGGACCAGAGAATGAAATACTGCATGAAGAAGAAATAGGGCCAGCACAGCAGCAGTGTGAGGAACAATGCGCCGGTAAGGGAAACGTCGCCATCGGACGGTTGCCGCAACCCCAGGAGAAGCATCGCCGCGAAAGCGGTCAGCATCTGCAAGGCCAGAATATAGAGACCGAAGCCGGAGGAATGGAAATTCGGATCGAGGGACTGGATCAGGTCTGTGGCAAGCAGGCTGTCGAGCAGGACGAAGCCGATGCTGCCCGCGACGGCCACGGCGCGCCCCGGTTTCAGCGCCATCCGCAGGGAAAGCAACGCCGCGAAGACGAGGATCGCGACAAGCCGCAGGCTGAAAAACACCGGCGAGAGATAGACGGCCTTGAACCCGGTGAGAGTGTCGCCCGAAGACCAGGGGTAGAGCCGGGAAAGACCGGCGAGCAGCGGAATGGCAAGAACAGGCAACCAGGGCGTCAGCCCGGCGAGAAGCCTTGCCTCCGCTTCCACACAGGCTTGCCAGCGGCCGGGAATGACCCAAGTCAGCGCGAGGAACAGCAGGCCGCCGAGCAGGATGCCGCTTGCCAGGACGAAAGCACAGAGCCAGCCACCAAGCGCTGCGGCCGGCGCGAAAGGCAACGGCGCAAGCGACAGGACCAGAAGGGCAAGCCCGGCCCATTCGGCGAGGTGGGGAGACGCGCGTCCCGGTGTCATGAGCCGCTCTCCTCAAGACGCCGGCGCTCGTCCTCGTCGAGAGCGGATGCCGGCATGGACTGGCTGATCTGCAGCGCGCGGATATAGGCGGCGATTGCCCAGCGATCGCGGGGCTCTATGCGGTCGGAATAGCTGTACATCGCACCGTAGCCCGCGGTAATGACATCGACGAAATGGCGGCTGGGCGCCGCCTTCAGTCGGGCCTCGTGGAAACTCGGCGGCTGCGGAAAGCCGCGCGACGGAATGCGCCCGTGGCCATCGCCGGTCAGGCCGTGGCAGGGGGTGCAATAGATGGCGTAGCGCTCCGCCCCGCGTTGCAGCAGGGCGGGGGTGAGGGGCGGGCGGTTCTGCAGCGCGGCCATGCGGGCGGGATCGTCGCGCGCCAGCGTGCCCTCGGGCGGGGCCTGCAACGCCTTGCCATCGGCGAAGAGTTTGCTCGGCTCGTCGGAATCGGAACGCGGCTGGCGCCCCATGTCGTTGCAGGCGGCCGGCAGCAGGCAGAGGAGGACAAGCAGGATCGCGCGTTTCATTCCGGCTCCTCCGCCTTGCCGACCGTGTGGACCGCGCGCGGCGCAAGGCTTTCGAGGAAGCCGCGCACAAAGGCGGGCTCGAAAGACGCGTCATCGCCAAAGATGATCAGGAAGAAACGATCGACGTTGACACGCTCGAAGCCCGGCACGTCGAAGACAGGATGGTGCAGGCGCGGCAGGCGATTGAGCACCAGCATGCCGAAGACGGCGGCCAGCACCGCAAACAGCACGGCCAGCTCGAAGCTAACCATCAGGAAGGATTGCCAGGCGAAAAGCGGCCGGCCGCCGATATCGATCGGGAAATCCCCGATTGCGAAAACCTGCATGCCGTAGCCGAAGGCCGCGCCGAAGATGCCGCCTGCCAATGTCAGCAGCGCAAGGCGCCGGTCATGAAAGCCGAGCGCCTCCGGCATGCCTTCCAGCGGATAGGGCGAATAGCTGTCGAGGCGGGAAAAGCCGGCGGCGCGTGCCTTTCGCACCGCCTCGACGAGACGCTCGCCATCGTCGAATTCGGCAATGAGGCCGAAGGGTTGCAGATGGGCTTCCGGTTCACGCATCCTCCAGCCTCCCGGTCTTGCGATAGGCTTCCTTCACCTCGAAAGCGGAGATGACCGGCAGGTAGCGCACGAACAGCAGATAGGGGGTCAGAAAAACCCCGAGCATGCCGAGGAACAAGGCCCATTCCCAATGGCTCGGGCTGTATTCTCCCCAGGAAGAGACGAGCCGGTCGCGATAAAGCGCCGTGGTCAGCAGCATGAAGCGCTCGAACCACATGCCGACCGTCACCGAAAGCGCCACCAGGAAAAGCAGCAGCGGTTTTCTGCGCAGCCGCGCGAACCAAAGCATCTGCAGCGGCAGGAAATTGAAGATCACGGCGGCCCAGTAGCTGTAGGCATAGGTGCCCGTCAGCCGGTCGCGGAGCGTGTCGATGTCGGGACCTTCGCCGGAATAGAGCGCGTCGAACACCTCGGCGAGATAACCATAGGCGGTCATCAGGCCCGTGGCGAGCAGGAAGAGAGCGAGGCGGTCGAGATGGCGGTCGGTGACCAATCGGTCGAGGCCGAGCGGATGGCGGATGGCGATCGCGATCATCAGCACGACGGCAAAGCCGGAAAAGGCGGCGCCCAGCACGAAATAGGGCGGGAAGACGGTGGAATTCCACCCGGGAACCGGCCCGGCCGCAAACAGCAGCGAGATCTCCGAATGCACCGAGACGACCAGCGGCACGGCAATCGCCGCCGTCAGCCGATAGGCCTGCTGCCAGCGCGCCCAATGCCGTCCCGATCCGCGCCAGCCGAGCGCGAGAAGCCCGTAGACGACCTGTCGCCCCCGGCTTTTCGCCCGGTCGCGTAAGGCTGCGAGATCGGGAACGATGCCGATATACCAGAACAGCAGCGACACGATCAGATAGGTCAGCACCGCAAAGAAATCCCAGGCGAGCGGGCTCTTGAACTGCGGCCAGAGGTCCATCGTGTTCGGATAGGGCGCCATCCAGTAGAACAGCCAGGGCCGGCCGAGATGCAGGATCGGATAGAGCCCGGCGCAGGCGACGGCGCACAGCGTCATCGCCTCGGCAAACCGGTTCAGCGAATTGCGCCAATGCCCGCCGGCGATCAGCAGCAGCGCCGAAATCAGCGTGCCGGCATGGCCGATGCCGAGAAACCAGACGTAATTGGCAATCGCCAGCCCCCAGTTGACCGGGATATTGATCCCCCAGACGCCGACCCCGTCGACGAACAGTACGGCGGCGGAGACGAAGAAACAGCCGAGCAGCGCCAGCGACATGCCGAAAAACAACCGCCACAGGCGCGGATGCGGAAAATCCAGCGGTATGGAGACGATGTCCTCGGTGATGGCGCGGTCGGCCTGGCGGGAAAAATCGCTCATCCTTCGCCGTCCTCCGGCCGGATCCGGGCGAGATAGGTGGTGCGCGGGCGAGTATTGGCTTCCTCCAGCAGCGTGTAATTGCGTGGGTCTGCCTTGGTGCGGCTGACGTGCGAGCCAGGGTCGGCGATGTTGCCGAAGACGATCGCCTGGGTCGGGCAGGCCTGCTGGCAGGCGGTCACGACCTCCCCGAGCGGCTGGTTCTCCCGGTCGGCAGCGATGCGGGCTTCCTCGATGCGCTGGACGCAATAGGTACATTTTTCCATGACGCCGCGGCTGCGCACCGTCACCTGCGGGTTGCGCATCGCCTGCACGGAATCGGCATCCCCGGCGGTGTAGTCGAACCAGTTGAAGCGCCGCACCTTGTAGGGACAGTAGGAGGAACAGGTGCGCGTTCCGATGCAGCGATTGTAGACCTGCAAATTGAGGCCGTCGATGCTGTGGACGGCGGCGTTGACCGGGCATCCCATCTCGCAGGGCGCCTGCTCGCAATGCATGCAAGGCACCGGCTGGAAGGCGTCTCCCGGCCCATCGGTATAGTGATCCACCCGCAACCAGTGCATGGCGCGCCCTTGCGCCACCATCGCCTTGCCGACGACGGGAATGTTGTTTTCGGCCTGGCAGGCGGTGACGCAGGCGTTGCAGCCGATGCACAGATCGAGATCGATCGTCATGCCCCAGCTCGGATCCTGCGGCGGTCGGGGCGGGTAGAAGTCGGCGGCGGCGATATCGGTCTCCACCGCCTTTTCGCGGGCGGTGACGGATCGGACGAAATCGCGCCCTTCCTGCTGCTGATGCGGCTGGGTGAAGGCAAGCGGCACAGTTTTGCCGAGCGGCGTCAGCGTCAGGCCATCGCAGCGCCACGGGGTGCTGCTGCGCCTCAGAAGCCCGGCATCGTGGCCGATGCCCTCGGAAAGGCCGCCGGCAATGGCGCGGCCGTAACCGAGGGTCAACGCCAGCGTCTCGTCCGCCTGACCCGTGGCTATGAAGACCGGGCCTTGCAGGCGGATGTGTCCATCCGACACCTCCACCATATCGCCATCGGCGAGCCCGTGCCGGGCGGCGAGCGCCGGGGCGATCTGGACGACATTCTCCCAGACGAGCTTGCTCAGCGGCTTTGGGGTTTCCTGAAGCCAGGCGTTTTCGGAAAAAACGCCGTCCCAGACGGTGGCGTCAGGCCGGATGAGTGCCGTCAGGCCTTGCCTTGGCGGGCTTTTCGTTTCCAGTTCGAGCGAACGGTCGCGCACGGCCGGCGACAGCGTTTCGGGCCGGCTGCCCTCGACAAACCCCTTGAACAGCGCCGCACGCCATTTTTCCTCGAAAGCCTCGCCCCATGCGTTTCGCCAGGTACCGGAGACGAGCGCCCGGTCGTCATTGCCCTCTCCGCCAGCGATGATGTCGAGAAGCCCGTGGCGCGAACGGACATCGAAGAAGGGCCGCACCAGCGGCTGGAGGATGACTGTCGTGCCATCGACGGCGCGGGCGTCGCTCCAGCTTTCCAGATCGTGCTGCAAAGGCAGGTGCCACTGCGCGCGCGCCGCCGTTTCGTCGAAGTGCAGACCGGCATGCAGAAGCAGCGGCAGTTTTCCCAGCGCCGCCGTGAAATCGAGATCGGGGAGGGCATGGTAAACCGGGTTGGTATCGAGACAGAGCAATGTCTCGACCTTGCCGGCTGCCATGTCCGCCACGAGGTCGGCAATGCTTTCCGCCTGCAGGCTCTCGAATGGCGAAGGGGAGAAATGCAGGGTTCGTCCCAAGGCGCCGAGCCTTTCATTGATCAGCAGGCCGAGCTTGACGAGTGCCGCTGGCTGAGTCGTGCCGACCGTGAGCAGCGTGCGGTCTTGCGCCGCTGTCGCCAGCGCTTTCGAAATCCACGCCTCCTGCTGCGAACCCGGAGCCGGGGCATCGATGCCGAGACCGAGGCGGGCAGCGAGCGCTCGCAGGAGCGTGGCGGCTTCGTCGGGGGCGAGGGCAAGGCGCTGGTCGGCCACGGCGCCGGTAGCGCTCGGCACGGCTTCGGCGACGAGGAGTTGCATCCGTCGATCACCCTTGCGTCGCGCGGCGCCGAATTGCACCGCGTTGAGCGTCTGGCGCGGGCCGGGGCCGAGGAAATCGTCTTCGATGGCAAGGATGGTACTGGCTTGGTCGAAGCTCGGCTGCAGCGTCAGCGATTGACCGAACAGGCTTTGCGTGGCCGCGCGTTCGGCCGTGAACAGGCCGTCGTCCAGAATATGCCAGCGCGCCAGCGGCCAGCGCGCCAGCAAGGCGCGGATCTGCCGGGCGAGCGTCGGCGAGGAGAAGGGGCCGGTCAGCAGGCGAAACCCTTCACCCCTGCGCCGATCCATCGCGGCGGCATTTTCCGTCGCCCATCGACGGAAGGACGCCCAGCCCACCGGCGTGCCGAGCCGCCGCGGTCCGCGCGAGCGGTTGGGATCGTAGAGGCCGAGCAGCGCGGCCTGGGTGAAGGCATCGCTTTTGCCCTGCGCGGCAGGATGGTCCGGATTGCCTTCGAGCTTGACCGGCCGTCCGGTATAGGTCTTGCCCAGCACCGGCTGGGCGAGGCCGCAGAAGGTCACCGCCGTCGCATACCATTTGGCGATGCCCGGTGTCACGCCTTCGGGCTGGCGGACATAGGGAAGGGCGTTCTCGTCATGGCTTCCCGTGCAGCCGACGAGACCCGCCAGCGACAGCGACGCTCCCATCAGCTTCAGCAGGCTGCGCCGGTCGATCTCGGCCGGTGGGCGGCGATTTGGCTCTGTTGTGGGATCAAAGGGCATTGCGGTCACCTGTGACAGACATTGCATTGGGTGAGCTTGACGGGGTCGATATGTTCGACCCTGACGCGCAAGGCGGCGTATTGCCGATGACTTTCCACACTGTCGTCCCAGCCGGACCAATCCATGCGCGTTACTTCACCGGGCGGGCGTAGCGCCGGTCCGGGGTTGCGGTGGCAATCCAGGCACCAGTTCATGTGAAAGGAATGGGCCGCCGCCGTCAGCGGCATGCGGTCGATGCGGCCATGGCAGGTGACGCAGGGCACGCCCTTGGCGACATGGGCGGAATGGTTGAAATAGACGTAATCGGGAAGCTTCGAGACGCGCTGCCAGATCAGCGGCTTGTCCTGCGCCAGGCTGAGGCGCACCGGCGCAAGCATCCCGGCATTCGTCCAGATCTGCGAATGGCAGGTCATGCAGACATGGGTGGCGGGAAAGCCGGCGCGGCTGCTGGTCTCGACGGCGCCGTGGCAGTAGCGGCAATCGATACCGAGATCGCCGGCATGATGGCGGTGGCTGAAAGGAACAGGCTGATCGCGCACCCAGCCGACCACAGTGCCATATCCCTGGGACGCATAACCAGCGACGATCGCCAGGACGAGAGCGGCAGCCGCCATCAGCAGCATCGCTCTCAACCGCGTATCCGCCGAGGCGGTAAAAATCTGCGCCATGCCGCGCTTCCCTTCGCGCATGCGCCGGCCGGCTGCCACGGCGGTCGAATCCGGTCAGAAAGTCGGCGAACGGCAGTTCAACACGGCCGGGCCGGCATTTGTTCCCTGCGCTTGTGGAAAAAGCACGCGGCGGCGGGATCGCCGATCAGGAGGTTGCCCAGCGGTTCGGATCGCTCAGTTCTCGGACGACCGCAAAGAAGGCATGGATGGCCTTGCCGTTGCGGCGATCCTTCAGGCAGATCAGCTTTTCGTGCATCGTCAATGGCTGGTGGTCGAGGGCGATCTTGACGAGGCGCGGATCGTCGTCGAATTCGGCCTCGGAAACGATGCCGACGCCGATGCCTGTCGCGACGAGACGGCGGACGGCTTCGCGGCCTTCCGCCTCGATGGCGTAGCGCAGCGTCACGCCTTGCGCTCGGGCGAGTGCCTCGAACATCTGCCGCGTACGCGAACCTTCCTCGCGCATGATCAGCGGCCATGCGGCCAGCGCGTCGAGCGACATGCTCGCACAGCCGGCGAGGGCATGTGATTTCGCGACAAACAGCACCACCGGCGAGAGGTTGAGCGAAAGCACCTCGAACGGGCGGTCGTCGCGCAGGTCGCCGAGGACACCGATATCCACCTGATAATTCAGCAGATCTTCGACGATCTCCTCCGAATTGCCGCCGACGATCCTGATCTGGATGCCGGGAAAGCGGCTCTGGAAGACGGTGAGCGCTTCGAGCACGTGATCGACCGAGTCCGCGGCGATGCGCAGCGTGCCGGCCCGCAGCGAGCGCTCCTCCTGCAGGACGCCCAGCGCTTCGCCTTCCGCGTCGAACAGGCGGCGGGTTGCGACCAGCAGCCGGGCGCCAGCCGGCGTCAGTTCGATCTGCCGGCGTTTTCGTACGAACAGGGCGACATCATAGGCCTCTTCCAGCCAGCGCACCTGATCGGAGATCGCCGGCTGCGTCAGCCGCAAGGCGCGCGCGGCCTGCGAAAAGCTGCCGGACAACGCCACATGGTGGAAAGCGCGAAGCTGGACATAGCGCATGGACGGGCCCTCCGGGTCGCTTCATGATATCGAAGGATTCTTAAATAGGAGCTATATTATCGATTTTATTCCCCTTGCGAAAGATGCGATGGATTTTGTGTAGCGACGATCGGAGAAAGCGATGAAACCGACTGCATCCACGCTGGTTCACACCGAAGGCGAGGCCAACACCTCCGCCGCACGCGGCGCCTGGAATGCCCGGATCGGCGATCAGCGGACCAGCGCGCTGGTGGCGCGGGATGCCGCCGCCTTTCTGCACCAGAGTCTCTCGAGCCCCTGCCTCAGCGCCATCGCCAGGGCGGAAGGGATCTGGATCGAGGATATGGCGGGGCGCCGCTACATGGATTTCCACGGCAACAGCGTCCATCACATCGGCTATGGTCATCCCAGATTGAAGCAGGCGATCAAGGCGCAGGTAGACGACCTCTGTTTCGCGCCGCGCCGTTTCACCTGTGAGCCGGCGGTGGAACTTGCCGAGACCCTGGGGCGGTTGGCGCCGGGCGATCTTAGCAAGGTGCTGTTCACCACCGGCGGCTCGGATGCGATCGAGGTGGCGCTGCGGCTGGCGCGGGCCGCGACCGGCCGTTTCAAGACGCTGTCCTTCTGGGATGCCTTCCATGGCGCCGGTTTCGGCGCTTCCAGCGTGGGCGGCGAGGCGACATTCCGCTCCGGGATCGCCGGTCCGCTGCTGCCGGGCGCCGAGCATGTCGCACCCTGGGCCAGCCGCCGTTGCGCCTATGGCCACGACGATCTCGAAAGTTCAGCCCGCGCCTGCGCCAACATGATTTCCTACGTGCTTGGCCGCGAAGGCGATTTCGCGGCTCTGGTTGCAGAGCCGATGCGCGCGACCCCCAATCCGCCGGCGCCGGGATTCTGGAAAATGGTGCGCGAGGCCTGCGACCGGCATGGGACGCTGCTGATCTTTGACGAGATCCCGACCGGCCTCGGCAAGACGGGCCGTTTCTTCGCCTGCGAGCATGACGGCGTCATCCCCGATATTCTCGTGCTCGGCAAGGCGCTCGGCGGCGGTATCCTGCCGATCGCCGGTGTGATCGCGCGGCGCGATCTGGATGTCGCCGGGGACTATGCCATCGGCCATTATACCCACGAAAAGAACCCGGTGACGTCGAAGGCGGCGCTGACCACGATTGCCATCATCCGGGAAGAGGGACTGGCGGAGCGGGCCGCCGAACTCGGCGCTTATGCCATGGACCGGCTGCGCAGCTTCGGCGAGCGCTGCACCGCCATCGGCGACGTGCGCGGCCGCGGCCTGCTGTTCGGCGTCGAAATCGTCGCCGACCGCGCCGATTTCGCACCCGACAACGGACTGGCCGAACGCGCCTGTTATCGCTGCCTGGAAGCAGGGCTAAGCCTCAAGATCAGCCAGGGCAACGTCATGACGCTCTCGCCGCCGATGGTGATTGCGCGCGACGATCTCGACAGGGCGCTCGCCATCGTCGAACAGGCGATTGCCGCCGGCTGATCGGGAATCGACCGGAATCTCAGTCTCCCAGCACCTGGCGATCGTCGCCGTCGCGCCGTCTGACCAGTTCCTCCTTGATGTTGCGCAGGGCCTTGGTGGCCTTGCCGCGGTCGGCGTAGGCGACGAGGTTGGCAAGGATGTCGATGGCTGCGAGATAGGCATAGCGGGTGGAGGTGGGGCGGAAGATGTTCTTGCCCTCGGGCAGGTCGATGGGAATGACCACATCGGCGGCGGTGGCGACCGGCGAGCCGCTCTGGGTGATGACGATGGTCGGGATGGCGCGCTTGCGCAGCACGTCCAGACAATCGACGACGCCGAGGTCACGGCCGGTAAAGGAAGAGGCGAAGACCACCGTACCGGGCAGCGCGGAGGCGGAAAGCATGATGTTCATGTTGTGATCGTTGGAGGAATTGATGCGGCAGCCCAGCCGGAACAGGCGATTATGCAACTCGTTGACGATCATCGCCGAATTGCCACTGGCGCCGAAGGCATAGATGAATTCGGAACCGCGCAGCAGGTGGGCGGCCTGGTTCATCGCCTTGAGATCGATCTGGCGATGGAACTGGAACAGCGCGTTTTGCGCCTTGGCGACGATATCCTCGGCGACTTCTTCCGGTGTCGCGGTTGGCGTCTCCGGCACCAGGTAACGCAGGCCGACATAGGGCATCTTCGCCAGTTGCACCTTGAAATCCGAATAGCCCTGGCAGCCGAGCCGCCGGCAGAAGCGCGTCACCGTGGGCGGGGAAACGCCGGCGCGCTCGGCAAGCTCGCTGATCGAGGCATTCATCACCGCCTCGACATCCTTCAGCACGAGATGGGCGAGCTTCTTGTCCAGGCCGGCAAGCCGGCCGTCTTCGTCTGAAAGGGCGTGGAAGAGATCCATTGACGGCTCCGGTTCGAACTGACGGCCCACGGGCCGCAACGCGTTCATGAAAATGAATTTCTTTCGAACGCGGTTTCATATCACACTATTGGCGGGCGGCAATGCGATTTCAGGCGGAGGCATTTCCTGAGTGTGTTTCGAGGCGCGGCTTTCGGGATATTCTTTTGACGATACAATCGGTTGATTTCATATCGATCCCCACTTGGGGAGCGATATGGTCCAGCCGCGCGGGCGAAGGCGGTCTCGAAATTCGGTTTCAGCGTTTTCAGCGGTGTTGCGGCGACGAGGGAGTGCCTTATTTGAGAGAATACAATCTAGCTTTTTGATTTATAAGGAATTTAATTCGATCCGGTCTGCGTTTGCCGTTTTGGTTGATCTAAACGGTTTCATGAAATGCAAAGCTGAAAGAAATCAATTTTCACAATTAACGCGTCTTACCGAAAATCTGATTGACTTCGATCCATTTATTCCCTATCTAAGAAAATTAATTACACCTTGAGGCGGTGGCGGGAGGAAATATCAACGATATCGCTCTTGCAGAGCGTAGTCGGCGTCTGATTGAGATCAGTCATGGTGCCCAGCCGACGCTTGCATAGGCGGCGGTGCCGAATGAGACGTTTCATCCACTCAGCGTAACGAAAACGAGCGGGCGCACCTCGAAAGAGGCGGCGAGGGCGGACGCGTGTCCTCACGGCTGAAGAAGATCGGATCAATTGTTCATGCGCATTTTCACCGCGTCGCTTGCGACCGAAACCAACACATTCTCCCCCGTTCCGACGGATCTGAACGCCTTCAAGGCGGCGTTCTATGCCGGGCCGGGCGAGCATCCGGAAACGCCGACGCTCTGCTCCTCGGTCGTGCCGATCCTGCGGCGCCGGGCGCGCGCGGAAGGCTTTACCGTCATCGAAGGTACTTCCTGCTGGGCGGAGCCCGCCGGTCTCATCCAGCGCCGCACCTATGAGATGCTGCGCGACCAGATCCTCGACGAGTTGCGGGCGGCGATGCCGGTCGATGCCGTAGTGCTCGGCCTGCATGGCGCGATGGTTGCCCAGGGCTATGACGATCCCGAAGGCGACCTGCTGTCGAAGGTTCGGGCCCTGGTCGGGCCGGATGTGCTGATCGCCGCCGAATTCGACCCGCATAGCCATCTGACGATGCTGCGCGTCGCCAGTCTCGATATCATGGCCGCCTTCCTCGAATTTCCGCATACGGACTTCGAGCAGCGCGGCGAACATGTCGTCGAGCTGGCGCTGCGCACGTTGCGGGGCGAGATCAAGCCGGTCATTTCGACCTTCGATTGCCGCATGATCACCATCTATCCGACCAGCCGCGAGCCGATGCGCTCCTTCGTCGACCGTCTGATGGCGCTGGAAGGCAAGGACGGCATCCTCTCCGCCTCGGTTATCCATGGCTTCATGGCCGGCGACGTGCCGGACATGGGCACCCGCATCGTCGTCGTCACCGACAACGACAGAGCCAAGGGCGATGCGCTCGCCAAGGCGCTCGGCCATGAGCTTTACGGGATGCGCAAGCGCACGACCATGCCGATGCTGGACACCGAGGCCGGGCTCGACCGGGCTCTCCACCTGCGCGCCACCCGACCGGACAAGCCGGCGGTCGTCGCCGATGTCTGGGACAATCCCGGCGGCGGCGTGGCGGGCGATGCCACCCATATCCTGCGACGGATTCTCGAGCGCGGCATCGAACATGTCGGCGTGGCGACGATCTGGGATCCGATCGCCGTTTCCTTCTGCCATGCGGCCGGCGAGGGCGCAGAACTCGACCTGCGCGTCGGCGGCAAATGCGGCCCCCAGGGCGGCGAGCCGCTGGATCTGCGCGTGACGGTGCAAGGTGTCTTCGATGCCGGCTGGCAGAGCTTTCGCAACAGCCGCGTGACGCTCGGCAGCACCGCCGTGGTGCGACCGATCGGTACGACGGTGGATATCGTGCTGATCACCAGCCGCACACAGACCTACGAGCCGGATATCTTCTCGAACCAGGGCATCGATTTCGCCGGCAAGGCGCTGCTGCTGGTCAAGTCGACCAATCATTTCCATGCCGGCTTCCAGCCGATCGCTTCGGAGATCGTCTATGTCGCCGCGCCGACCTCCTATCCGACGGATCCCGCGACGACCCCGTACCGCAAGGCCAGCCTGGAATTGTGGCCGCGCGTCGCCGATCCCCTGGGGCTGGAATCGTAGATCGCGGACCGCCTCGGCGGTCTTCGCAACCGTGCATTTGAAAAGACAGGGACCGCCAAGGTCGCTCAATCCGAAAGGGGAACCCCATGAAAAGTGCATTTCTTCTCGCAACGCTTGCGGCGCTGGCCGGAACCAGCGGCCTCGCTCTCGCACAGGCGCAGGGCGATGGTGTTCTCACTGTCGCGACCATCGGCGAACCGCCGACCCTGGACGTCATGCAGACGGCGACCGACATCGTCCTGACCATCGACCAGCACATCTTCGAAACGCTCTATACCTATGATGCGCAGTGGAAGTCCGTGCCGCTGCTGGCCGCCGCCATGCCCGAGATCTCCGAGGACGGACTGACCTATCGCATCCCGATCCGCGAAGGCGTGAAATTCCATGACGGCAGCGATCTCGACTCCAGGGACGTCACCGCCTCGCTGAAGCGCTGGATGGCGCTCTATCCGAAGGGCAAGCAGGTCGCCACCATCGTCGAAAGCCTGACCGAGGACGGCGACCATGCCGTCGTCTTCAAGCTGAAGTCGCGTTATGCGCCGCTGCTCGCCACGCTGTCGCAGGCCTCGGTCATCATGCCCTCGGAAAAGATCGCCGACACGCTGACCGAATTCGTCGGCACCGGCCCCTATGTGCTGAAGGAGCGCAAGCCGGACCAGTACACCCAGCTCGTCCGCTTCGATGGCTACAAGTCGCCGGAAGGCGAGCCGAGCAATTATGCCGGCAAGCGCGAGGCCATCGCCAAGGAAATCCGCTTCGTTCCGGTTCCCGATGCCAATACCCGTGTCGAGGGCTTGATCTCCGGCCAGTTCGATTTCGCCGACTCGCTGCCGGTCAGCACCTATGAGCGCATCGAGGCCAGCGGCACCGCCAAGCCGGTGATCTTCGAAAATTCCGGTTGGGTGTCGCTTAACATGAATATGAAGGAGGGTCTTCTCACCAAGAAGCCGCTGCGCCAGGCTGTCCAGGCCGCGCTCAACGCCTCCGACATGATGCTCGCCGCCTTCTCGGACGAGCGGTTCTTCAGCATCGACGGCTCGTTCTTCCCCAAGGGTTCGGCCTGGTACACCGAAGCCGGCGTCGCCCGTTACGGCGAAGGCGATCCGGAAGCCGCCGCCAAGCTGCTTGCCGAAGCCGGCTATGACGGCACGCCGATCCGGCTGCTGACCAGCCGCCAATACGAGTTCCACTACAAGCTCGGCGAAGTCGCCAAGGCCTATCTCGAAGCCGCTGGCTTCAAGGTGGACATGCAGGTGGTCGACTGGGCGACGCTGACCACCCGGCGCGGCGATCCCAAGGAGTGGGACATCTTCATCACCCATTCCAACTTTCCCGGCGACCCGACGACGATCAACACCATTACCGACGCCTATCCGGGCTGGTATGTTTCGCAGCAGAAGGCGACCGCCGTCAAAGCCTATATGGACGCGCTGGACGACACCGCCAAGGCCAAGGCCTGGGAAGGCATCCAGACGGTCATCTATGACGATGCGCCGCTCTATAAAGTCGGCAATTTCAACGGCTTGACGGGTGTCGGCGCGTCGGTCGGCGGCTATACGCCGACCTATTGGCCGCATTTCTGGAACGTCACCCCGAAAAAGTGAGGCGACAGGCCATGGCGAGGATTTCCTGGGGACTTTTGCACCGGCTGGGAGGCATGCTGATCGTGCTTGCCCTCGTCGTGACGGTGGTTTTCATCATCGTCCGGGTCACCCCGGGCGACCCCGCAGCGGTCATGCTGGGGTCGGATGCGACCCCGGAAGACATCGCGCAACTGCGCTCGAGGATGGGGCTGGACGCGCCGCTGATCGTGCAGTACGGGCAGTTCGTCGGCGGCATCCTCAGGGGTGATCTCGGCCAGTCGATCTTCCTGAACCAGCCGGTGACGCAGGCGCTCGCCGCGCGCGCCGAACCGACCTTCTTCCTGACGCTGTTCTCGATCCTCATCGCGGTGGCGATCGCGCTGCCGGTCGGCGTGCTCTCCGCCGTCCGGCGCGGCACGCTTTTCGACCAGATCGTCGTCACCCTCACCATGGTGGCGGCAAGCGTGCCGAGCTTCTGGCTGGGGCTGATGCTCATCCAGGTCTTCGCGGTCGGCACGGGCTGGTTCCCGGCCTCCGGTTATGGCGGCCCGGATACGCCCTTCCTGGAGCGGCTGCACCACCTCGTGCTGCCGGCCGTGGCGCTCGGCGTCGTCAATTCGGCGCTGATCACCCGCTTCACCCGTGCCGCGATGCTCGATGTCCTCGGCGAGGACTACGTGCGCACCGCCCGCGCCAAGGGGGCGAACGAGCGCCGGGTGATCCTCAAGCATGCGCTGAAGAACGCGCTGATCCCGATCATCACCGTCATCGGCCTGTCGGTCGCCATGCTGGTCGCCGGCGCCGTCGTCACCGAAACCGTGTTCGGCCTGCCGGGGGTCGGAAATCTGGTGGTCTCGGCCGTGCTGCGGCGCGACTATCCGGTCATCCAGGGCACGCTGCTGGTTGTCGCCGCAATCTACGTGCTCATCAATTTCATCGTCGACATGCTCTACATTCTCGTCGATCCGAGGGTCCGCCTATGATTGCCGCTTCCACCACCATGCCTGTCGTGGCCGGCCTGCGGCGCCTGTTCCGCAACCGCGCCATTCTGCTTGGCGCGATCGTCCTGGCGCTCGTCGTCCTCGCCGCCATCCTGGCTCCGTTGATCGCGCCCTATGCGCCCAACAAGCTGTCGATCGTCAACAAGCTCAAGGGCCCGTCGCTCACCCATCTCTTCGGCACCGACGAGTTCGGCCGCGACATCTTCTCGCGGGCGATCTATGCGGGGCGGATTTCGCTGCTCGTCAGCCTCGGCGTCGTCTTCATCTCCACCGTGCTCGGCGTGATCATGGGGGTCGCCGCCGGCTATTTCCGCCAGCTCGACGCGCCGATCTCGCGCCTGCTGGATGCCATGATGTCTTTTCCGGATATCCTGCTGGCCATCGCGCTGGTCGCGGCCTTGGGACCGTCGCTGGCGACCGTCATCATCGCGCTCGGCATCACCTATGCCCCTCGGCTTGCCCGCATCGTGCGCGGCTCGACGCTGGTGCTGCGCGAACTGCCCTATATCGAGGCGGCCGTCGCCATGGGCCTACCGACCTGGCAGGTGCTGATGCGTCACGTCCTGCTCAACCTCGCCTCGCCGATCCTCGTCCAGGCCACCTTCGTCTTCGCCTCGGCGATGCTGGCGGAAGCCAGCTTGTCTTTCCTCGGCGTCGGCGTCTCCAGCGACATGCCCACCTGGGGCACGATGCTGGCGTCCGGCCGCGAGTTCATGAACAATGCGCCTTGGTTGATGATCTTCCCTGGCCTCGCCATCGTCCTCTCCGTCCTGTCGCTGCAATTGCTGGGCGACGGCCTGCGCGATCTGGTCGATCCGCGCCTTGCGAAGGAAAGCTGATCATGCGTGAAAAGGCTACACCGGTCCTGTCAATCGAGAACCTGACCACCTCCTTCAAGACGCCGGACGGCTGGCGCGCCGTCATCCGCGATATCAGCCTGCATGTCGATGCCGGCGAGACGGTGGCGATCGTCGGCGAATCCGGCTCCGGCAAGAGCGTCACGGCGCTCTCCACCATGCGCCTGCTGCCGGCCGGCAAGGCCCGCTGCGAAGGCCGCATCCTGCTGCAGGGCAAGGATCTGTTGCAAGCTTCCGAAGCCGAGATGCGCTCGGTGCGCGGCGGCTCCATCGGCATGATCTTTCAGGAGCCGATGACCTCGCTCAACCCGGTCTTCACCATCGGCAACCAGCTTGCCGAGGCGCTGGTGCTCCACCAGAACCTGTCCTGGTCGGCGGCCGAGGCCGAGGCGTTGCGCATGATGGAGCGGGTGCGCATTCCCGCGGCGAAGACGCGGCTGTACGAATATCCGCATAAATTCTCCGGCGGCATGCGCCAGCGCGTCATGATCGCCATGGCGCTGGCCTGCCGGCCGAAACTGCTGATCGCCGACGAGCCGACGACGGCGCTCGACGTCACCATCCAGGCCGAGATCCTGCATCTCATCCGCGAGCTTCAGCGCGAGGAGAACATGGGCGTGCTGATGATCACCCACGACATGGGCGTGGTGGCCGAAGTCGCCGACCGCGCCGTGGTGATGTTCCGCGGCGACATGGTCGAGACCGGCCGCACGCAGGATATTTTTGCCGCGCCGGCCCAAGTCTATACCAAATCGCTGCTCGCCTCGATCCCGAGGCTCGGGACCATGGGCGAGGCCAAGGCCCCGAAACGCTTCCCGGAAGTCGACGCCGAAACGGGCGAGGCCATCGACGGGCGGGAGGCGAAGGCCGTTCCGGCGGAAGCCGCGCCCATCCTGCAGGTCTCCGATCTCGCCATCCGCTTCGACCTGCCGACTGGCCGCGTCCACGCGGTGGAAGGCGTGTCCTTCGACCTGCGCCCGGGCGAGACGCTGTCGCTGGTCGGTGAATCCGGCTGCGGCAAGTCGACCACCGGCCGCGCCATCATCCGACTCAACAATCCGACCGCCGGCGTGATCAAGGTCGAGGGCCGGGACGTGTTGCAGGCGGGCGGGCGCGACATGCGTGCGGTGCGCCGCACCGCGCAGATGATCTTCCAGGATCCCTTCGCCTCGCTCAATCCGCGCATCACCATCGGTTCGGCGATTGCCGAACCCATGCTGGCGCATGGGCTGATGGGCAAGCGCGAGGCAAAGGCGCGCGTCGTCGAACTTCTCGATCAGGTCGGCCTCTCCGCCGCCATGGCCGAGCGTTTTCCGCATGAATTCTCCGGCGGCCAGCGGCAGCGCGTGTCCATCGCCCGGGCGCTGGCGCTCGATCCGAAGCTGATCGTCGCCGACGAGGCGGTTTCGGCGCTCGACGTTTCCGTGAAGGCGCAGGTCTGCAATCTGCTGCTCGACCTGCAGGAAAAGCGCGGCCTCTCCTACCTGTTCATCTCGCATGACATGGCGGTGGTCGAGCGCATGAGCCATCGTGTCGCGGTGATGTATCTCGGCGAAATCGTCGAGATCGGCCCGCGTGCGGCGATCTTCGACAATCCGCAGCATCCCTATACGCAGCGCCTGATCGCGGCCGTGCCGATCCCCGATCCATCGCGGCGCGGCAAAGCCCGCCCGCCGCTTGGCGAGGAAATCAGGAGCCCCGTGCGTCCCTTCGATTATGTGCCGCCGAAACGGATTTACCGCGAAGTTTCGTCAGGTCACTTCGTGCAGGAAACCGCCGCAGCGGCATAGCCGGTACCTTGCCGACGCGCCAACCCCCACGACATTCCGTGCATAACAGGGTAAGAGGAGCGATATTTCGGTTTCCGAGTCGAAGGCGATCGCCTCGGGTCGCGCAAGAGGCGGAAGGACGCAACGATGAATATCGCCCAATATGCAACGGGGCTGCAGCATGTCGGCATCCCGACCAATGACATGGAAGCTTCGGTTCGCTTCTACACCGGCCTCGGCTTCGACATCCTCCACCAGACGCGCAACGGCGACAGCCGGGTGGTTTTCCTGAAGCTGCGGGATTTCGTCGTCGAGATCTGGGAAGGACCGGCAGCCGGCCTTTCCGGCGCGATCGATCACATCGCCATCGACGTCATCGATATCGAGTCGGTTTTCGAGGTCATTTCGAAGGCGGGCCTGCAGGCGATCGAAGGCGGAATTCGCGAACTGCCCTTCTGGGAGCGCGGCGTGCGCTATTTCACGATCAATGGCCCGAATGCCGAGAAGGTCGAGTTCATCCAGAAACTCTGATCCCTCAGGCGCCGGTTTTCGGTTTCGACAGCAAAAAAGCCCCCGCGCGGTGTCCGCGCGGGGGCTTTTGCATTCGGCTTGGCTTATTCGACGTCGAACTTGACGCCCTGGGCCAGCGGCAGGGTCTTGCCGTAGTTGATGGTGTTGGTCGCGCGGCGCATGTAACCCTTCCAGGCGTCGGAGCCGGATTCACGGCCGCCGCCGGTTTCCTTTTCACCACCGAAGGCGCCGCCGATTTCGGCGCCGGAGGGGCCGATGTTGACGTTGGCGATGCCGCAATCGGAGCCGCGAACCGAGACGAAGGTTTCGGCTTCCTGCATGTTGTTGGTGAAGATCGACGACGACAGGCCCTGCGGCACGGCGTTGTTGAGGCGCAGCGCTTCGTCGAAATCGCTGTACTTGATCACGTAGAGGATCGGCGCGAAGGTTTCGTGCTCGACCGGGCCGGTCTGAGACGGCATTTCGACGAGGGCCGGGCGGACGTAGTAGGCGTTGTCGGCGCCGACATCGACGCGGTCGCCGCCGGTGATGCTGCCGCCGGCGGTCCTGGCGCCGTCGAGGGCCTTCTGCATGCTGTCGAAGGCGGCCTTGTCGATCAGCGGGCCGACCAGCGTGCCGTTTTCGAGCGGGCTGGCGACGGTGACCGAGCTGTAAGCCTTGCGCAGGCGCGGAACGAGGGCATCGTAGACACTGTCATGAACGAAGAGGCGGCGCAGGCTGGTGCAGCGCTGGCCGGCCGTGCCCATGGCGGCGAAGGCGACGCCGCGCAGCGTCAGGTCGAGATCGGCGCTCGGGCAGACGATCGCGGCATTGTTGCCGCCGAGTTCAAGGATCGAGCGGGCGAAGCGCTTTGCAAGGCGCGGGCCGACTTCACGGCCCATGCGGGTCGAGCCGGTGGCCGAAACGAGCGGTACCTTGACATTGTCGACCAGCAGCTCGCCGATGGCACGGTCGCCGATCAGGACGGAGGACAGGCCGGCCGGAGCAACACCGCCTTCAGCGACGAAACGCTTGATGGCGCGCTCCAGCAGGGCCTGCGAGGCGAGCGCGGTCAGCGGGGTCTTTTCGGAGGGCTTCCAGACGGTGGCATTGCCGCAGACCAGCGCCAGCGCCGCGTTCCACGACCAGACGGCGACGGGGAAGTTGAAGGCCGAGATGATGCCGACGACGCCGAGCGGATGCCAGGTTTCCATCATGCGATGCTCGGAACGCTCGGTGGCGATCGTCAGGCCGTAAAGCTGGCGCGACAGGCCGACGGCGAAATCGCAGATGTCGATCATTTCCTGGACTTCGCCAAGACCTTCGGAGGTGATCTTGCCGACTTCCAGCGAGACGAGGCGGCCAAGTGCTGCCTTGCCGGCGCGCAGTTCCTCGCCGAGCAGGCGGATCAGCTCGCCGCGCTTCGGCGCCGGCACCTTGCGCCATTCGAGGAAGGCATTGTGCGCCTCTTCGATCTTGCGGTTGGCGGCTTCCGGCGAATCCTCCGGCAGACGGCCGATCACTTCACCGTTGACCGGCGAGGTGACGGTCAGCGTGCCGCCGGTATAGGCGTTTTCGGCAACGCCGAGTTCGCTCAGGATGGACTTCACCTCTGCGGCAAGGTCAAGTTTTGCAACGGTCATGGATGTCTCCCCCGTGGGTTGTCGTTGTCTGGTTCAGTCCGGCGCGCTTAAAAACGCTCGCCGGCAAAATGGGCCACCTGGGCGCCGGCCTCATACCACGCTTCCTTGACGGCGCGGAAGCGCTGGGCGGTGGGTTCGGTCAGCGGCAGCGGCAGATCCTGTTCGCTCATCTCGCCGAGGACGAGCCGCGCCAGCGTCTGGCCGAACACCGTGCCCGGCGCGATGCCGCGGCCGTTATAGCCGGAAAAGCCGACGATGCCATCGGCAAAGCGGTGGAAGCGCGGCACGGCATCGGTGGTCATGCCGATCTTGCCATACCATTCGGCCTCGAAGCCGATATCGCCGAGTTGCGGGAAAATCCGCTTTAGCGAGCGCTGCGCCCAGGCGCGATGCACGGCAAGGCCGGTGTTGCGCAGGGCGCCGACACTGCCGAACACCAGCCTTCCCGCCTTGTCCATACGGAAGGAGGAGAGGATCTCCCTGGTATCCCAGCAGCCTTCGCGGCCCGGCAGGATCGAATGCCTGAGGTTGTCGCCGAGCGGCGCGGTCGCGAAATTGAAATAGGGCAGATGCACCTGCTCCTCGCGCACGCTGGCGAAGGGGCCGGTGGAATAGGCGTCGGTGGCGACGATCACCCAGGGCGCGGTCACGGAGCCTTGGGCGGTCGCGACGCGCCAGCCATTGCCAGCCCGCTCGCAGCTTTCGACGCGGCTTTCGCCATGCAACTCGACGCCGGCTTTTTGCGCGGCATGGGCGAGGCCGCGGGCATAGGCGAGCGGCTGCAGGGTGCCGGCGCGGGGATCGAACAGGGCGCCGGCATAGGCATTGCTGCCGAGCCGGGCGGCGGTTTCGCGCGCATCCAGCAGCCGCACCGGCGCGCCACGCATCGACCATTGGCGCTGGCGCTCTTCCAATTCCTTGAAGCCTTCCGCGCCGACGGCGCAATGCAGGGTGCCGCCGGTTTCCAGCTCGCAGGCGATCTCATGTTTTTCGATGAGGCCGCGCACCACCAGCGGTGCTTCGCCGAGCAGGGCGAGGACGCGTTCGCCATAGACGGAACCGAGCACGCCCGGCAGATCATCCGGCATCACCCACATGCCGCCATTGATGAGGCCGACATTGCGGCCGGCGCCGCCGAAGCCGAAATCCACCGCTTCCAGCAGCACGACATGCTTGCCAGCTTCCGCCAGATGCAGCGCCGAGGACAAGCCGGTATAACCGCCGCCGATGATGACGGCATCCGCCGTCGCAGCACCCTGCAGCGGCGGTGCGGCGGGGGCGGGCGGGGCGGTCTTTTCCCAGAGGCCGTGAGAGCGGGGATCGTTCAGCATCGTGTTCACCATAGCGGAATGCCGTCCGCCGTCGCATGCATGCGAGAATTCGGCACGTCTTCCCTCATCGCAGCCTTTACAGCGCCGCCAGCGTCATGAATATCGACATATTCTCAAGAGTTCATTCCGCGAAGGAATAACCTGATCATGCTGCATGCCCGCCGTTTTCTGCCGTCGCTCTCGCTGCTTTCCGCCTTCGAAGCGGCGGCGCGCACGGGCAGCGTCACCATCGCCGCCCGTGAGCTGGATCTGACGCAAAGCGCCGTCAGCCGGCAGATACGCGCACTGGAAAACCAGCTCGGCGTCGAGCTGTTCGTGCGCGAGCGCCAGACCATTCGGTTGACGCTGGCGGGCGATGCCTATGCGCGGGAAATCCGCGAGGCGCTGCGGCGCATCTCCACCGCTTCGCTGAACCTGCGCGCCAATCCGGATGGCGGCACGCTGACGCTGGCGGTGCTACCGGCCTTCGGCAGCCGCTGGCTGATGCCTCGGCTGGCCGGCTTCCTGGAGCACCATCGCGGCATGTCGGTCAATCTGGTGACGCGGCTGTCGCCCTTCGATTTCAAACTCGACTCCATCGATGCGGCGATCCACTTCGGTGATTCCATTTGGCCGGGCGCGGAACTGACGCCGTTGATGGGCGAACGTATCCTGCCGGCCTGCAGCCCACATTTCCGCGACCGGCACCGGTTGCAACAGCCCGGCGATTTCCTGCAGGTGCCGCTCCTGCACCTGACTTCGCGGCCGGATGCCTGGGAGCAATGGCTGATCGGCCATGGCGTCCCGGAACCGACGGTCCACGGCATGCTGTTCGACCAGTTCACCGCGGCGGCGCAAGCTGCGGTCGCCGGGCTCGGTGTGGCGTTGCTGCCGCGCTTCCTGTTCGAGGAGGAATTGCGGCGCGGCGATCTGGTCGAGGCCTTCCAGGATGGCGAGATCGATGGCGGCGGACGTTATTTCCTCGCCTGCCCGACGGAGCGGCTGGCCTATCCACCGCTTGCCGCCTTTCGCGACTGGATCGCGGCGGTGGCGAAGGAGGGTGGTTAAACGGTTTTCAGCGGGCCGCGTTTGGCGTAAGGAAGGCGAGCTTTCGATTTCGCAGGATATTCGGCCATGAAACCCATCTTCGTTCAGCTGCAATGCGCTCCGGGCAAGACCTATGAGGTCGCCGACGCCATCTACAAGACAGAACTCGTGTCCGAACTCTATTCCACCAGCGGCGAATACGACCTGCTGATGAAGGTCTATGTGCAGGAGGACAAGGATATCGGCAAGTTCATCAACGAACACATTGCCAATATCCCCGGCATCATCCGCTCGCTGACGACGTTGACGTTTACAGCGTTCTGAAGCAATTCCAGGAAAGGCGTGAAGCGATTTCCCGTCCGGAATTGTGCCGGAAGCGTCTTCAGACGCCACTCTCTTCCAGGCCGGCCAGCAGGTCGAATGCCTCGCCGTAAATGGCGTGGATGCGCTCCTGCGGCTGGAGGACCATGCCGATGCGCTCGTAGAAATGCTGGGCGCTGGCATTGGCGGCGTCGACGGAGAGGCGCAGGTAAGCGCCGCCTTCGGCGCGCACATGCCGGGCCGTGCGACGCAACAGCGCCTCGGCCACGCCTCGCCCGCGAAATTTCTCCGGCACGACCAGATCCTGGATATAGGCCCCCGGCTGACCGCGCCAGGTGGAAAAACTTCTGAAAAACAGGCACATGCCGGCGAATTCGCCAGTGATTTCCGCAATCAGCGCCGTGAAGGCGGGCGAGGGGCCGAAGCCGTGGCGGCGGAGATCCTCGGCGCTGGCGGTGATGCGTTCGGGGGTGCCGAGATGGTCGCCGATGATTCTTATGGCCGAAAGCAGCAGGTCCGCATCCTCGACGGTCGCCTTGCGAATGGCGGGCAGGTCCTGCATGATTTGTCCTCTTAGATCAGGATTAGTCTGTTGTCGCGGCGATCGTCACCGTCACCGCCGTTCCCTCCAGCGCGCTTTGCATGTCGGCGGGCAGGGTGCTGTCGGAAATGACGGTATCGAATTCGTCGAGCCGCGCCAGCACATGCAGCGCGGTATGGCCGAGCCTTCGGCTGTTGATCATCAGGCAGGCCTGGCGGCTGGCGGCGATCATGGCACGCTTGGCGCGCACGATGCGCTCGTCCATATGATAGGCGAAGGCGCCGGCGGCGGCGGGCGCCGAGATGAAGGCGATATCGGCGCGCAGATGCGACAGCGCCTCCTCGGTGACCAGCCCGAAATAGGCGTTGAACTTGTCGGAATAGGTGCCGCCGAGCGCGATCAGCGTCACGCCGCTTTCGCCCTGCATGCGTTGCAGGACAGCGGCATTGTTGGTGACGACGGTGATCGGCCGCTTGGTGAGAAGCGCCTCGCCGAGAACGGCGGCCATCGAGCCGTCATTGACGATGACGGTCATGCCGGGCTCGACCAGATCGAGCGCGGCCTCGGCGATCGCCCGTTTGACGTCGGCCTCCTGCAACTGCCGAAAACGGAAATCGCTCTCGAACTGCGTGCCGGCATCGATGGTGGCGCCGCCACGCACCTTGCGCAGCACGCCCGCACTTTCCAGCTCGTCGAGATCGCGATGCACCGTCATCTTCGAGACGGCGAAACGCTTGGCGAGATCGTCGAGATCGACGGCATGATGCTCGACCAACAGGTTGATGATTTCCTGTCTGCGTTCTTCACGCTTCACGCGGTGATCCCCATGCGGTCCGGCCCCTGGACGATGTAGCATCGCCGAGGCCCCCCTGTCGACTGGCCCGTTTCGGTTCCATAACGTCAATTATCGAACTTGCATTGTTCCTGGGAAGGGTTCGGGGTGAAGTGAGGCTCACGAACGATGCCAATGGGTTGCCCCTTGCAGAAAAGCCGCATGCTCTGCGCCGAGGTGGATGATTGCCGCAATCATTCCCTCGGTATCGATATCATGATCGTCGTTCCGACCTCGCAATCCTCGATGCTGGCTGCTCCCCCATGAGCTTCCGCGATGGCTTTCACGACCGACAGTCCGAGGCCGGAACCGCCGCTCTTGCGGGTCCTTGCATCGTCGGCGCGCCAGAAACGCTCGAAGGCCTTGTCCCGTTCGCTCCGGGTCATGCCGGGGCCTTTGTCGGCTATCGTCAGCCGGGCAAAACCGGGAACGGCGTCGAGTGCGATCACCAGGCTCTGGCCCGGCGCATAGCGGATCGCATTGTCGATAAGCGCCAAGGCCGCCTGCCTGAGCCGCGCGCGGTCGGCGTTTACCATGACGTTCGCCAGTTCCAGGGTCACGTCGATCTTCTGGGCAGCGATCGCGGGTTTCGTCGAAGCCACGACATCTTCGATTTCCTCGGCCAGATCGAAGTTGGAAACGCGCAATTCCAGCCGTCCCGCATTCATCAAGGACAGGGTTCTCAAATCCTCGACGATTCGGGTAAGGGAATCCACATGCTTGACAAGACCGAGGAACGTCTCCCGGTTTGGCTCGAACACGCCGTCCGCCAGACCCTGTATCCGGCCCCGGAGAACGGTCAAGGGCGTGCGAAGCTCGTGGGCAATCGCTGAGTTCGAATATTTGAGCTCAGCCTCGGCCCGCTGTAGTTCCTCCGCCATACGGTTGAAATCCGCGATCATCCTGTCGACCTCGCCAAAGGTTCCCTCGCCCGTCGCGCGTCCGGCAAAGTTGCCCTCGGCGATGGCGCGGGCCGCCTGGGTGACGGCGTCCAGCGGCTTGACCAGGCGCTGCGCCAACCTCCAGCCGACATAGGCCCCGACCGCCTGGCCAATCGCAACATTGATGCCGAGCACGACGAAGTCCGTCGGCGACCAGCCTTCAGGCGAGACCTGGTTCGGATAAAGCCAGTCCCAGGCGTAGAAGTAGATGGTCCAGCCGAAGAACATCACGGAAAGCGCCACGAAGGCGACGGTCGTGGTCGACCAGATGATTTGCCTGTTGAGGCTGTTGCTAACCAGGTTCGCCAAGCCGATACCCAACCCCGCGAACGCCGTTGAGGAGACCGCCCACACCGGCGGCGTCCAGCTTCTTGCGAAGCTTGCTCATGTGGCTGTCGACCGTACGGTCGAGCGCGTCGCCCTCCGGCAGGCACGCATCGACGATCTCGCCGCGCTCGAATGCCCGGTTCGGATAGCCGCCCATGAATTCGAGGATCCTGAACTCCGTGCGGGTCAACGGCAAGGCGACACGCGTCTCACCCTGTTCGACGGTTGCGACGAAGGCGACCGGATCGATCGACAGCCGCCCGATCCTCAGCACCTTGTTCGGCGCGCTCGCCGCATTGGTTCTTCGCAGGATCGCGCGCGCCCGCGCGACGACTTCGGCCGGGTTGAACGGCTTGACCACGTAGTCGTCGGCACCGGCTCTCAGCCCGTGCAGTTTGTCGAGGTCGTCGGCGAGCGCCGTCACCATGATGACAGGGGTGTCGCCACGCTGCCGGATGGTCGCCAGGACGGAATGTCCGTCCAACTTGGGCAGGTTGACGTCGAGGACCACGATGTCCGGCCTCAACCGCTGGTGATGGGCGAGGCCGATCTCACCGTCTCCGGCTGCCAGCACGCGGTAGCCCTCGCGCGCGAAGTAGCGTTCGAGGATATCAGAGATTTCCGGCTCGTCCTCGACGATCAGTACAAGAGCGTTTTCCATGCTCACCTCCTGCCTTGAGAAAGAAACCTAAAGCACGCGCCGTCAAACGGATTTCACGCTTCTCCACGAAACCTCCACGAAATAGGGACGATCGGCCAACACTTCGCGGTTTAGGTCAAGCCTGAAACACGAGCGTCTCGCTTCGTGCGAAGGGTATGACCTGTATGTTCCTGAAACTGAACCGATCCATTCGCCGGCCTCCGGTTCTTGCCGCAGCGACGACCGTCCTGATGGGGGCCGCGCGCAACGCGTGGCCCATGCGCGAATGCAGGTCGAGGACAGGGAAGACGCTGGCTGAGCGGAGCGGAGGATGAGCAGGCGAGCCGCGTTCATTGTCGCTGTCATCGTCGCTCTTCTGGGAGACATCATGGCGACGATGTCCCTGGTCAGTGACCTCAGCAGCCCCCTCGCCTATATCATGCCCTCGCTGGTTGCGACAGGGTACCTCGTCGCTTTCCTGGTGCTCCTGAAAGCATAGGAATGCGCCGGATGAAAGAGGCCCTGCCCTGTCGCCGTCGAACCGTGTCCTCACCGGAGGCGGCATGCCCGTATTGATCAGGCCATTCGACGAGGATACGACCCCGCCCATGTCGTCAATTCGCGAGAGATCGCTTGGTTACCGTTAGGTGTTTGATGAATCCCGATCGCTGGTACATTCTGTTCGCCGTCATGCTGGCCTTTGTCCCGGTGGTGGTCGATATGACCATCCTCCACATTGCCGTCCCCTCGCTGACGCTGGCGCTGAACGCATCCGGAAACGAGGTGCTCTGGATCATCGACATCTATCCGCTGGTCATGGCGGGCCTGCTTGTTCCCATGGGAACGCTCGCCGATCGGATCGGTTACCGCAGGATGCTTCTGATCGGCCTCGCCGTGTTCACGGTATCGTCCGTGGCCGCGGCGTTCTCGCCGGCGGCGATACCCCTGATCGCTGCACGCGCCGCGCTCGGAATCGGCTCTTCGATGATCATGCCCTGCGTCCTCGCGCTCATTCGCCAGTCCTTCGACGATGACGCCGAGCGCGCCACGGCGCTTGGCGTCTGGAGTGTCGTCGGAATGGCCGGAGCTGCCGTCGGACCCCTCGCCGGCGGCCTTCTTCTCGAGCATTTCTGGTGGGGCGCGGCCTTTCTCGTCAACGTGCCGATCATGATGATCGTCATTCCGATGGCGTGGAGACTGGTTCCCGAGACATCAGGTGCTTCAAGCGGACCGTGGGATCCGCGCCAGGCCCTGTTGCTGGTCGCCGCGCTTATGCTCACCATCTACGGCATCAAGGCCGGGTTCAAGTCGGGGCTGGATCTGTTCGCCGTCGTTCCGTTCGCGATCGGCCTCGTGCTCATCGTCTGGTTCGCGCGCCTGCAGATCCGCTCGGTGTCGCCCATGCTGGACATCGCTTTGCTCAAGAATCCGGTCATCGCGGCGGGATTGCTGATGGCTTTCGTTGCAAGCGGTGCTCTCGCTGGCTTCGAGCTCGTCCTTGCGCAGGAGCTCCAATTCGTCCTGGGAAAGACGCCTTTGGAGGCGGGTGTCTTCATGCTTCCGCTCGTCGTCGCTGCCGCCATCGGCGGGCCGGTTGGCGGAAAGCTTGCGACGTGGTTCGGTCTGCGCCCCGTTGCGACCCTCTCGATGTTGGCCGCGTCCGTTTCGCTCGCCGGGCTGTCTTTCACCAACCTTGCCGAAGATCACTACCTCACCGTGCCGGCGCTGCTTGCCGTGCTCGGGTTTGCCCTGAGCGTCGGTCTTCTGGCGTCGTCCGTGGCGATCATGGGAGGCGCGCCCAAAGAGAAGGCCGGGGCGGCAGGTGCGCTTGAAAGCACGGGGTACGAACTCGGGGCAGGCATCGGCGTGACCATCTTCGGCGTGATGGTGAATTCGCTCTACAGGGCGTCGTTCGCGCTGGACGCCGCGCCTCCCGGCGCGTCGAACTCGATCGGCGAAGCCATGACGCTTGCCCACAAACTCGGTGGCGACGACGGATCGAAGATTGTAGCGGCTGCGAAGACGGCGTTCGTCGGTGCGCATGGCTCGGTTCTTCTATCTGTCGCGATCGTGATCGGTCTTCTGGCGCTGGCGGTATTCGCGGCGCTCAGGAATGCTCCCTCTGCGGCGGAACACAGCTGAGAACGGTTCGGTCCGTCACAAGCCCGGTTCACAGGGATCGACGACGATCGATCGATCATTCCGCTCCACGAGGCCGCAATAATCAATCCGCGAAAACTCCATCCCGGACGGGCATGACGACAAGGCGCTTCCGGGCGCCGCACGGACTCAACCGCATGAAGGAAAAACCATTTTGACGCTCCACCGCATGCTTCCCGCAATCTGCCTTGTCGGCATGCTCTGCGGCTCGGTTCTCGCCATCCTCGTGGCTGGCAGGAGCGATCGTTCCGCCATGCTCGAAGACTCCATCGGGATGGGCGCAACGCATGAGTATCCTGCCGTCACGGACGGCCGGCTTCGATGAGAGAACCCCGGCTTGGCAACTATCGTTGCCAGCCGGGAACGGGGAGTGCCGTCGATGACGGCCCTCCCCGCATCGCACTTTTGCGGGAAATGCCTTATTTCGCCGCAGCGACGGCCTTTTCGAGGCGGTCCTGCACCGGCTTCGGCTTCTTGGCGGCCATGATGGCGTCGAGATTGGCGGGATGATCGCCGACGACGATCAGGGCGGCCATGCCCATCGCATAATGCGGCGTGCATTTGACGAGA
>JAFKJU010000082.1 GCA_017305935.1 Hyphomicrobiales bacterium
GCCTGCAGGAGTTCCTCGCCGACGCGCGGTCCTGGGAAGGCGGTGTTCGCCAATTCCTTCTCGACGAGCAATGTGATCCGGAAAAGATCAAACGCATCATGGCAGACAAGGCGAAATCATAAGCCCCGCGGCCTTGGCCGGATGGTTACGGTATCCGCGGAGGCAAATCGGTTTAAATCTCAGTTACATACTATAGTTGATAAACTTAAAGTATGTAAACGTTGATCTTCCGCGCATGGATATGCGCAAGCTGGTCGGCCGGAATTTTGCCCGCCTCCGTCGGGAAAAAGGCCTGACACAGGAGGATGTGGAAGCGCGCTCCGGCTTCAGCCAACAGTATCTAAGCGGACTCGAAAGAGGGAAGCGAAACCCCTCCATCGTCACACTCTATGAGATCGCCCAAGCGCTTGGTGTGAGCCACGTCGAACTCGTCACCCCCGACAAAGATTCTGGAGATTAAATTGTCCCTTCGTGAGGCCGAAAACGCTATCGAATGTGTGAGGGGTGTCAGCGGCGGCGAACCCGTCTTCAAGAAAACCCGCGTTCCAGTTAGAATGGTTGCAGCCATGAGAACCCAAGGCGCGACCGCCGAGGAAATCGTTGCAGGTTATCCGTCGCTCACGGTCCGCATGGTGGAGTTGGCAGAGATCTGGACGACGGAACACCCGGTAAGCGGCCGACCACCCAAACTTTCAGACCTTGGTGCTACGGTGAACAACGCAAAGCGTTTCTCGCTACCGTTGCCACCAAGCAAAACCTCTTAAGACCGGTAAGTCCACTTCACATCGACCACAGGATTGAGAGGGGCGCAGCCTGGAGGCGTTCGGCAAACGGCGTGATACGGTCATGATCATGCAAAACGAGGCCACGCACGAGACGGTCACCGACCGCTGCCTGCAACTGACGTAACCCGCGAAAATCATCGGATTTGACGGTCGCAGACGCCTTCACTTCAATACCGATGATTCGCCCGCGCCGATCCTCAATCACGACATCGACCTCATCAAGATCCTTCGTTCTGTAATGCGAAAACGATACGCGTCTCTCGGACCAGGATGCCAGCTTCATCAGTTCGGAGACGACGAAACTCTCTAGCAGGGCGCCAAATCGGGTCTTATCGTCGGATAGTCTGGCCAGTTCGTCTTCGCGCAAAGCCGCCAGAAGTCCTGTATCGATGAAATGAAGCTTTGGAGTTTTGACAAGCCGACTGAGCCGGTTGTTCGACCATGGCACTAGAGTTTTGACAAGGAATAGCCGCTCTAGAATTGCTATGTATTTCTGAGCGGTGACGCCGGACAATCCCAGCGCCGAACCGAAGCTGCTATTGTTGATCAATTGGCCGGCATGTTCCGCAAGGATGTTCAGGAGGCGCGGCAAACGATCGAGCTGATCGATGTTTGCAACGTCGCGCACGTCACGATCTAGGATAAGAGTGACATAGTCTTCGAGCCACGAGACGCGCCGGGCCAACGTGGTTCGCCTTAAGGCTTCAGGATAGCCTCCAGCCAGAACCATGCTCATCAATTCCTTGCCCAGAACAACCTCACCCTCTACGGCCGGTTCGTCCCCCGCAAACAGCCTGTCGAGCATGAGGCCCGGACTTGATCGGATTTCGGCCTGCGCAAAAGGAAGAAGCGGAATGACCGCCATTCGGCCGGCCAAGGAGTCGGCAATTGCCGGAATGGTCGCGAGATTTGCGGAGCCCGTGAGCAGAAATCGTCCGGGCTCCTGATCGTCGTCTACGCTTGCCTTGATGGCCAGCATCAGATCTGGAGCGCGTTGCACTTCGTCGATAACCGCGCGCTTGATCCCGCGGATAAACCCGGTCGGGTCGGCCTTCGCGGCGTTCAAAGTACCCGCATCATCCAATGTGATGTATGGTCGATCCTTGTCCGAGAACATGCGCGCGAGCGTCGTCTTCCCTGCCTGCCGCGGTCCGGATATCAAAACGACACGGGTGTCGGCCAGAGCTGCCTCCACCAGAGGCAGCACTTTACGATCGACGAGGGGCTTCAAATTCGAATGATCAGTCATACGGCCATTCTTAACTCAATGACCGTCCAATTTAAAGTGATATGCCGTCCATTTTTAATCTAACAAACGTCCGATCTTGAAGAACATCACTTCTGGCCCCCGATCCGCGTCAGATCAATCCGGATGCCGGCGTCGTCGGGCTTGATCGGCGTTTCCTCCGGCATTTCAGTGGGTGCATCATCCTCGGCATTGTCAACAGTCTCTGCCTCCACCTCTGAACGCTGCACGACCGCGCCGCCGGGATCCTCCGCCCGGAATACGCTCTCGCCCTCGAACTTTCCGGTCTGCCAGGCGTGGACCGCGTCGTCAAAGAGCTGCGGGAACACCTCTTCACTTGTCGGGTTTCCATACCACTTCGCAACGATGCGGAGGATCTTGGCGAACATCGCTGTGCCCGTCCGCAGATTGGCGCAGGGCTCGACCAGATCGACCTTCAGTTCAGAAGCATCCCTCAGGCCAATGCCCGCCGGGATCTGAGTGAGGCCAACCCGCACGATAGAGCCACCGATGTTCTCGCGCACAATCTCGATCGCCTCTTCGGGCGTTTTCGGTTTTGGAACGAGGATCAGACGCCCGCCGGACTTTACGGTGATAGCAAGCGGATCGTCCGAGCCGACCGCCTGGACGAACTGCTCGACGATAGCCGGCTTCAACGATGGGTCGGCACATTCCTTAATCAACGCAGCATCCATGCGAGCTCCATGTTTCAGATGTTGAACGAGATGGCGAGAGGCAGGTTGAACAGGCGGGCCCAGGCCTCACTGCTGGCCCGCTGAATGTCGATGATCGATGTCCCTGCAGTCCACCAGCCGTTTCCGACTGCGACGATGGCGTCGGGCCGATGGAAGGCCGATTGCAAGATCGGCCAGACGAGAAGCTGCTCGTAGCAGATCAGCGGCGCCACACGCTGGTTGCCGACATCAATGATGGGATTGGCGAAGAAATGCGCCGGGCGCCGCCGTGATCGCCGATCCAGGCTCGCCACGGCTGCCACATCGACCCGGGCACCGGCATCCGCTCGCGATAGAGAACCTGGCTACCATCAGCCGACAACTTCATGAGCACATTGTCGTAACCTTGGCTGTCGATCACTGCCGCGCCCGCGATGACACTGATGTCCGCATCGGTGAGAGCGCGCTGCCAGAACCGGCCGACCGTCGGCGTCCAGAAGCCGAGCGCGCTTTCCGGCAACACGACCGTCGTGCCCGATGGGCGTGCGCGAGCAATCTCGATCAGCTCCTGTTGCCGCTTGAGGCCAGCTTCGCGTCCGAGCGATGCGCCCAATTCAAGATCGACACCGGTCCACGACGCAGGTAGGATCGGCTCCGTCCACTCAGCGGCGGACCAGAGCCAGAAGCCTGTCATGGCTATGGCAGCAGCCGGCCGATATCGCGTTGTCATGACGACCAGGCCGGCTGCCATCGCACCCAGACCCCACCATCCCCAGCCGGGTAACAGAACGCCTGCGGCGGTGATCGGATGCGCCCATCCCAGAACGCCGAAAGGCGGGACCGCCATTGCGACGCAGGCAGCCAGATAGCGGAGTGGCATTTGCCATCCCTTACGATCCGACCAGAGTATCGTATGAACGGCCACGAAGGCGGAGGACGCGACCAGCCAGAGCAAGAGACCCGGCCAGAAATCCGAAGAATAGAAGTTGGCCACGCCCTGAGGTAGTCCACGCGATGCGGCGAGAAAGTAGGCCCCGGAGATCGCCGTTGCCTGCAGGCGCGTCCGCGCCAGAGACCAGAGCATGGGGAAGGTGGCTGCGACGGGCAAGAGAAGCACATGCCCGCTCCAGCCGATCCACCCGGCGCTCATCGATAGTGCAACGAGGACACTCGTTCGGAGAAGCTCACGGTGCATAGGTCCAGACCTTTCGTGCCAGTCCGAGGATGCCATCCATCGGCAGAGGACCGAAGTACCGGCTATCGAAAGACCCCGTAAACTCGGAATGCAGAAAGACCGTGTCGACCGGAACGACACCACCATCGTAGTGCACCATCTCACGCCTCTGGCCGTCCGTCCGTGCAACGCGCGAGTGGGGGAGTGGCCGACCATCGATGCGGACATCGTCATGGATCTCGATCACCTGTCCGGATGTCGCCACGACCGTCTTGATCAGCGGCGCCACGCGGCCGGCGCAGAGGCCGAAGCGCAGATATCCCAACTATGCGGGCCTGGTGTCGGGGTCGAGCTTCTCGACCGATGACATTGCGTCGGGAAAGACGGATGTCTTCATCAACATCGACCTGAAGACGCTGGAGACGCATGCAGGTCTCGCCAGGGTCATCATTGGCTCGTTCCTTAATGCGATCTACAATCGCGACGGGGCGATGAAGGGCAGGGCGCTCTTTCTCCTCGATGAGGTGGCACGGCTCGGCTATATGCGGATCCTGGAGACGGCGCGGGACGCCGGCCGCAAATACGGCCTCACGCTGGCGATGATCTATCAGTCGATCGGTCAGTTGCGTGAAACCTACGGCGGGCGAGACGCGTCGAGCAAATGGTTCGAAAGCGCCAGCTGGATCTCGTTCGCCGCCATCAACGATCCAGAAACCGCCGACTACATCTCGCGTCGATGTGGCACGACCACGGTTGAGATCGACCAAGTGAGCCGCAGTTTCCAAGCGCGTGGAACCTCGCGCACTCGATCGAAGCAGTTGGCGTCGAGGCCGTTGATCCAGCCGCACGAGGTACTGCGGATGCGGGCCGACGAGCAGATCGTCTTTACGGCCGGCAACGCGCCGCTGCGATGCGGTCGCGCAATATGGTTTCGGCGCGATGACATGAAGGCTATCGTTGCGGCGAACCGGTTTCACCTCGCAGCCGATCGCTCCGGAGCGCGCCATTCAGTGCCGTCAGAAAGCCGCGAGTGATCTGGACGGATTTGGCGTGGCCGCAGCAGCGTGAACATCACGTTCGTTTCTTTTTCTTTCCAGCAGAAAGGCTCGAGCCAGAGGGGATCGCTGGCATCGGCGTTACCGTGCCGGTCGTCGGCCAGACCGGATCGGCATGAAGAGATGCGCACCGGAACGTATCAATCTTCCATTTGAGCAGATCACGGGCGCAAACTTCGTACATCGATTGCTTTTTCTTGTCGCCCCAAAGCCACGGTTTGGCATGTACGTCCGCTTTTCCTTCGCCATGCTTCTCGCCGAACAGCGGCTGCAGGGCATTGGGGGCCCATGTCGGCCGCTGCCATCTCGTGTCCCACGCGAGGAGTGCATCCGAGCGCGTTCTGGGATCGGTCAGGTAGTGATAGTGCCAGCCAACGCCGGGATGTTTCTCGCGCTTCACGTAGTCGTTCCAGCCGGGAATTTTCGCAAGGAAGGCGAGGACAAGCTTGGGTACCCGTCCGACGATAGGGAAAATTCGCACTGGCTGGAGATAGCCACGGTGAATTCTTCTTGCGGGAGCACGCTGCTCAACCCAGCCGAGGGTCCAGGATCCCGCGTATTGGCTTGCATCGAAGGTCTTGTCCGGTTGCCAGTTCTCCTCCTGTAGAGCGCGTTCGATTTCATCGACAAGACGCGTGGCATGCTCGCGAACAGGACCGATCGTCGGCGCCTCTTCCGGTAATCCAGCCATTCTCCGTCTTCCAGCACAACCGCATCCTCGCGCTGCTCGCGATAGGACGACGGCACGAGCTGCAGCATTTCAAAAGCCAGAATTTTCGCCTTCACAATATCCCCTCACGCACGTCCACGTCGCGACCTCGATTTTCATTTCCGCCCCGATTGACGCAATCAAAAAATCTGTAAATTTCCTAACGCAGTTCAGAAAATGCGACCATTGCAGGCGAGCGCCATGACCAATCCCTATACAGCTGCCGAAGACTTCGTCCGCGACTTCCGCGCGACCGAATATGCGCTGAAGCGCTCGGGTTTCCTGCGAAAGGATCGCGAGACGGCCGAGGCGGACTGGGATCTATTCGCTCAGTCCCTTGGAAAGCCCTTTTTCGAACACATCATCGGCAAGCAGATAGCCACAACGCTCATTGGAAATCCGCCGCGTCGCCATTTGGCGGACATGACGTGGTCGCCAGAACAGCCCGCCCCACTCACCAACGTTGCGCAACTCATAATCAACGGCGTGTGCAGGGTGCGTAACAGCTACATCCACGGAGAGAAGTTTACCGGCGGCCCGGAAGGTCAATGGGATCGCGATCTCGATTTGGTCAAAGAGGCGCATGCAGTTCTCATCGAGGCGATGCGATTTCCACGACCCGCCGCGAAATCCTAGAAAATAGGTCGGCAGTAAAATTGGCTTTCGGCCATACTGGCGGTGTTGCGGGAGGATCGTGACCCGAATGGGCGAAGACCTCCGGGCTTCGTTCGCCTTGGGGAATAGAGCCGTACGCCGCAGGCTGACCGCCCGGAGTGTTTTGATCTCGAACTTCACGAAAATGAATCGGTCGACCGCAATCGATTCATATCTCTCGTTGGACGAAATTTGGCTGACAGACGATCATGCCATCATGCTCACCCAGCCCTACCAGCTCTATGTCGAACGCACGGACGCCGCCCGAAACATGGCCCGTTTCTACGAAATGATGATCGAGCCAAATCTGTTCGGAGAGATCTGCCTGACCCGACGATGGGGAAGGATCGGCGCCCGCGGCCAGACCATGGTCCAGCAATTCGCCATGGAAAGGGATGCCGTCGTTGTCTTTCTGGATCTTCTTCGACAAAAGCGAAGCCGGGGCTATCGGACAGCTCTGCCCTGCGCCAGCGGTAGCAGCCGCCATTGACCCCTGGCATGGCACGTCTTCGCCGACATGAGACCGAACATCGACAGGAATCTGCCTTTGACCTATCAGCATACCACGACCACGTTTTCGCGGATGTCACGGAAGAGTTCCTCCCGCGCAGCCGGTCTCGCAATCGTCGGTCTAATCGGTACTTTCCTGCCCCCGATCGCCGGTACCACGAGTGCCCTCGCTGCCTCGACTTTATCAAAGATCAGGTTCGAGAAATGCTCGGGCGGTCATCGGGTGACCTGTGTTGTCGACGGCGATACCCTCTGGATCGATGGCACGAAAATCCGCGTCGCTGATATCAACGCGCCGGAGATCAGCGAACGGAAATGCGCTTCGGAACTTGCACTCGGAAATAGGGCGAGGGACCGCCTGATCGAGCTGCTCAACAGGGGTCCATTCGAGCTCAAGGCATGGCCGGGGCGCGATCAGGATCGATACGGACGCAAGCTGCGCGTTCTCGTCCGGAACGGGCGGAGCCTGGGCGATATGCTGGTTTCGGCGGGGCTAGCCCGAACCTGGAGCGGCCGGCGCGAATCATGGTGCGGGCGGTGATTGAATCCGGCCCGCCGGAGCGGGCCGGGACGGCGTTATCGCCGTCGGTTCCAGTCGGTCTCGAAGTTGACCTCGATCTCGACGAAGAACGGGATCTTGATCGCGATCTTCATCCCGAGTTTACCCTTGCGGAAGAGGTGGCAGACCACCTTGGCGAGGGTGCGAAGCCGGCGGCCGGTTGCTTTGAGGAATTTGGCGAGCTGTTGCATATAGTTTCTCCTGTCGATTGCGTTTCGTCGCGGGGATGAAATGCGGATCGGGAAGGAGTGCTGCACCGGTCACGGCCGCAGCGTAGCGGAGGACCTGAGGGCGGCCGAATTTTGCTGCGCGAGGAGCTGAAGGCGGGGAAAATTCTGCCGGCATCAGGTTGCGGCGCGACGCACGATCCGCATCATTCCCAATGTCGATGAAATGGGATCGACAGGAGAATTGCGGCAGCTCGACTTCGCAGACGACGGACGATGGAAACCGCCTTAGAAAGGCGGTTCGCTTTCTGCAAGGCCGTCCAGCTCGGCGTCCGCGACAATCAGCTCTGCCTGAGCGATTTCGAGCTCGGCCTGGATCTGACGGCGCTCCGCACTGTTTTCAGCGTTGCGCAGTTCAGCCCGCAGTTCTTCGATCTGGATTGCGAGTTCATAGGTCATCTTCGTCTCCTGACGCTTGTGAAAGATGACCGGCGGGTCCGAGAGGTGATGGCGGGGTCAAGGATCGCGCAAGCGACCGGCAGAGCCGGGGAGTGGGGGAGCCGATTTGCGGAACCTGCTCGATAGGGCGGGTGGAGCAAATTGGGGGCACCGCTCATGCTTGAGGCCGGCATTGCCGCTTGGAACCATCACGCGTTCTGAGCAGCTTCCCACCTCTCCGTATGGCACCAAAAAAGCCGGGCCTGGCTCGATGCCAGACCCGGCTTTGATCTCTCGGCAGGAGAGGAGGCCCCGCCGGTGGCGGAGCCTCGTGGTACCGATCAGTCCCGGTTCGGGCGGGACCAGATGAGCTGCAGTTCCTTCTCGCCTTCGACCTCGGCGAGCGTTGCGTAGATCGGAGCCGGGAAGCTCGGATCGTCAAGCTTGACCGAGAGGTAGTCGCGGCCCTGCTCGGAGGTCTTCTGCCAGGCGGCGCCGAGCTCGGTCTTTTGCGGTGCACCGCAAAACGTTGATTATGCTGAGACGGTGATTATGCAGAGTGCTGGTCGCTGAAGGCCGGATTTGCCGGCGATTTCGGCGGTTTCTGCTCCGCATAATCCCGGTGGAATTGAAGGTAGCGCCCCGCTGTGTGCGGAGCGCCTTGGTGGTGGTTAGCGGGACCAGATGAGCTTGTGCTCGCCCTTGTCGCCCTGGACGAGGGAAGCGTAGACTGGCGCCGTGAAGGACGGATCGTCGAGCTTGAGCGAGAGGTATTCGGCGCCCGTT
>JAFKJU010000098.1 GCA_017305935.1 Hyphomicrobiales bacterium
CGCTGCCGCTCCTGCTCATTTTTGGTGTTCATCAACAATTCTTTCGCTGCACGCGCGGCGCATCCTTCCGCGATCGATTGCTGCTGGGCCACGATCGCGGGATCAATGCTCGCCGGCCGGGGCTGAACTTGTTGGCGCGCTGCATTGCTACGCTGGGTGAGAGCGTCAGGCTTTTGAGCGGCGCCGCTGGCTGAATACATCTGCTGCCGTTCGATGTCGCGGCGTTGCGCGGTAAAGAGCGCCAGGATTTCCTGGCGCATCTCCTTGAAGGCCTGACGTTCGACGTCGTTGTCGATCATAGTTTCAAGCTGGTCCATTGATCTATTGGTACGCAAGACGCGCTCATCGAACTGTTTAAGTGACAGGAATACCGTCCTGTTCTCCGGCTGCTTCAGGTTCGAAACCAGCGATGCAATTCCCAACAGCGAAGAGCTTTGTTCCTCTTGATTGAGAACTAAAACACTATGCTCAGCATGGGGCGCTGGTGTCGGCATCTTTCGAGTTGCTGCGGCCTCCGCAAACCGGTCGGCCGCCGCGATCACGGAAGGCTCCGCCCCCACCTTTTTTAAAGCGCGCGCCGTCGCCTGCCATTTCGAGGCAAGGGCAAGATGTCCGCTATTGAGCGAGGCGCGATCGATGACACCGGCCCGCTTTCGCTCGACGCGTTCGGTGATAGCCGCGGTCTTGAGATAGCAAGGATCGCTCGCGCCGCGCTCATAGGCACCGGCCTGGGCCTGGCTATAAGGCCGGGTAGCCGCCACGTCGGCGCGCCGGGTGGCGACCATGGCAATGCCATGCTCGCGCGCCTTGGCCGCAAATCGCTCCCGCCATTCGTAAAGCTCCGGCTTGGTCAGGCGCAACGCCTTGCCAACGTCGTCGCGCGCCGAGATCATCGCATGGACGTGGACATGGCCGGTTTCCGGATGATGCGCGGTGATCCAGCGATGGCCAGCGACCTGCTCGCTGAGGAAATCCCGCACGGCGCGCGTCATTGCCTCCGGTTCGGTTCCGGCCCGCGCCGAGAAGATAACATGGAAAGCGTTGCGCGGCTCGACGGTGCGGATGTGCGAGGACCAGGCCCGCCAGATGTCGTCGGCCCTTTCCTTGACGCTGGAACCGCGCTTGACCGGATCGCCTTCGCTGGTGGTGACCGCCTTTTCGGTGCGCAAGAACTTTTCGAGGAAGTAGCGGCCGGATTTCTCCGAGACGGCCGCGCCGAGAATGTGGACCTCTGCCGAGACGCCGG
>JAFKJU010000026.1 GCA_017305935.1 Hyphomicrobiales bacterium
CCTGGCCCGGAATACGTAGATCGTGCCGGAGAACGGGTCGGCACCCATCTCGGCCTTGACCAGCGCCGCCAGGCCCTCCGCGCCTTTGCGGAAGTCGACAGGCCGGGTGGCGACCATGACCTTGACGGCTCCCGAAGGCCCGATCATGACTGTGCCTTCACGGCCTAAATGACGGCGGCAATCGTAGCAGCGTCCGCGCCGGATGCGATCCTCACGATCGCCCCGCCGATCTCCAATTCGATTGCGCCGCTGCTCGACTTCTTTCTCGAGGCACGCGCCGGTTCCGGCCCGCTCTCTTCAGGCTTCGTAGGCTCGTCAAGAACCGCTGGCGCAAACATCGGAACGGCCTCGACGACCGGCACAGCTTCGAGCGGCTTGCGGGCGAGACGACGCCAGGTGAACAATTGCTGCGGGGTCAATCCATGACGTCGCGCCACGGCGCAAACCGTCACGCCCGCCTCATAACTCTCGGCGACGATCTCCGCCTTGCGCTTGTCGTTCCACTCCCGCCGACGGCCGCTGCCCGTGAAAACCTCAAACCGGCGCACCGGCTCTTTATCGCTGGATGTAAGCGTAAGCTCTGAAATCGACATATGTCCAAGCCCTCCTTCGGGCTCAACATCGTCAATCATGCTCTGATCCGGAAGGTGGGTCCAAGACACCGCTTACGGCGCAGATATTCCTCCGCCAGCCTTAGAGACGGTGCTTGACCGTCATCGCCAATATGGGGCTCGCCTTCCAAACGGTTTTTTCCAAGGAATGCCATCAGCGTCTCACGCTCAAGGCAAAACGGGCGCTGATCGAGAAACGCCTCCACCAGCGAGCGTGTCTCGTGACCGCCAGAGGGGGCATGCCGCGGTGTAGGACGAACAATACGCCCATCGGGTCGCCCTTGCCGAGGAACCATTTGTCGCCATTCGAGCTCGAGGCAAATTCCTTTAGATCGGTCACGGCATCGATCTCCGTGTAACCCTCCGATGGAGGCCGCGGGTTATGCCGCTTGAGCGTTCAGCGTGTCTTGCTGCCAGTTCCTCGGAAACAATTGCTACAGCCTGGTGATCGGCGTGTCGGCGATGCGGGCGAGAACGTCGGCAAGCCATGCCTGCGGATCGATGTGGTTGAGCTTGGCGGTCATGAGCGGTGTCGCCATGAACGCGGCACGGTCAGCACCACGGTCCGATCCGGCGAAGAGCCAGGACTTCCTGCCGAGCGCGAAGCCTCGCAGGGCTTGCTCGGCCGCATTGTTCGTCAGGCAAATCCTGCCATCCTCGAGGAATGACGTGAAGCCATCCCAACGCTTGAGCATGTAATCGCCTCTGCGACGGGAGAACTGCGCGATAGCTTTGCCCGCTCGGCTTGGAGCAAGCCGTGCAGCTCTTCGATGAGTGGCTGGCTGTCCTTGCGCCGGCGCTCCAGGCTCCGGTCGGCGGCAAGCCCGTCGATCTCCCGTTCGATGTCGAACAGACCATCGATCCGTTTGATCGCTTCCAGAGCCATGGGCGAGATCGGCGCGGCGTTCCTTCCATGTTTGGCGTTTGCCGCAATGTCGGCGAGCACGAAGAACCGCACTACTAAGTCGCGCACGATCTGAACCGTCACACTGCCAAGCCGGGCCGCATCGGCGCGTAATCCGCCATCATAGATCGATGCCAGCGAAAGAAGACGCCGACCTTGGTCGGCATCCTTTGTCTGACGAGCCAGACGGCAAACCATCCCCGTCATAGTCTGACCGCAACGAAACCGCCGGATCCATCGCAAACTCCCTGGTTGCGCCATCGATTCAGATTCGTCGGCTTTTGGGAATCCCGAGAGTTAGCCTCAGTGACGATTGGTATAAGCCCATTTCGGCAATATCAAATGCCTTGCGCTCCTCTCTATTGTGATTTCATCCTAAACGACCGGTAATCAACATGCATAGATCGACGTCGAGCGCTTCGGATATGGCGGCGATCTCGCAAATAGTCAGTTCTTCCCAATCGTCAGCCTGGATAAGTTCCAATCTGTTTTCGGGAACTCCAGTTAGTTGTGCGAGCTTTCGAGGGCTTGTCCCCTGATCCGTCATTTTCTGTGCGAGGTGAGAAACAATGTCGGCTGGGCATTCGATCGGCATCGGCATCTCTCCCACTCATCGGCTCTCGACCCACTTTGCCAAGTCGGTATAGGGTTCGGGGTCATAAACGTATTGGGAGGGGATAGCGGGCTGCACCATCAACGAAAGGTAGAGCCGCAGGTTCTCACTGCTATTGCTAGCCGCAAGACCATAAAAATTTCCGCTATTCCAAGTAATGGTGCAATGCCTAAAGTGAGCGTAGATGGCTTCCGCCATATCGGCCAAAGTCACCTCGCTGTTATGCATTGTTTTCAGCACCAGCTTGGACTTGCGCTCTATTTCAACGGTGCCGAAATATCGGGACTTGAAACCGAAATCCTTCTGAAATTCGCGGAGCTCGTAATCTTTGGGGTCAGCCGTACGGAATTTCTCGATGAAAAGCAGAATTCCGTCTTGCTTTAGATGTTGCGCGACGAACGCGATCTGTTGGCGGCGGTTGGGCGAATACATCTGAAATGTTGTATCTTCCAGGATGATATCGAAGCCACGCGAGAACCGCTCGAGGTGGGTCTCGGAGCGAAGGTATTCCTTGGTCAGTCGGTGGAAGGGCCCGAGGAAGAAGCTAGCATGCGGGGGCTCGCCAAACGCCATGAAGCACTTGTAATTTTCTTCGTTTGGGCTGCAGGATAAAGATTGGATTTTCCCCCGGCTCATTTCGGAAAGTGTGCGCGCCATCGTGCCTTCCGCGGTACCGAGGCTGTACAGCAAGATGTCGGTCATGCTTGTTTGGCCGTAGCGCAGTATCGCGTGGGCCATGCGGCATTCTTCCTCGAGACGATAGGGGATGCTACCGTGATAATGCTGATCGAAGAAGCCTTGGCGAAGCGAATGCAAATCGACGATTTGGTGAAGCAACGCGTCATCCGGTAGCAGACGCCTGTCCGCGGTCGGCTTCCGAGCCGGCACGCCACCTTTGCCGGCGGCGGTTTCCGCAAAAAAACTGGCGAGATGATTCAAACGCGGGGCAAGCTCGCATTCAGTCAGAAATTCATCGAAATCCTGCATCTGAGCACTTTCACGCAATTAGAATTGGACGGTACGCCGCCGCTAGGCGCAACCGCAGACGCGCAGTATTTTCATCCGCTTAAGTCTGGATCGCTCCCCGGAGCCGCGTGGTTGCATTGATGTCCCTGCGTTCGGCTCTGCGCTTTCATGAGCGTGCCGTTTTGTCATCAAAGTGCCACCATCATTCAACCGAAGGTTAATTTTCATCTATCGAGCAACCCGAGACAGAATTATGATCTGTTCGATATTCAATGAATATGGAGGATTGCTTCTCGTGATGGAGATGCGTGGCTTCCGGCCTGATGAGGTCCGCCGTTCTGATCACAGGACCCTGGTACACCAGCACATGGATTGGGGGGTGGTGCGGGCGCATTTTGTAAAGCGGACCGGTTTGCTCCGACAAGAGACCCGAATTGCACCGGAACAGCACGCATTGCTGATCAATCTACAGGGCGATGCCCGATCGGGAGAGGACTATGTCGATAGACGCCGTGTGGCCTTCCGGCCGCGGCGACCAGGATCAGTCGTCTTCTTGCCGGCAGATAGCGAATGGACCGGGTGGGACGAAGGGGACGCAAGAGGCTGTTTCCTCTTTGTTTCAATCGACAGAACGTTCAGCGAGCAAACGCTTGGCGCTGATAATGTCGGAAGATTGCAGCCCGCCATCGGGTTTCGGGACGGCATGATCGAGACTAGCCTTCACAGGATCGTGGCGGAACTTAAAAATCCTGATCTAGCCAGCGTCATCATGGTAGAGAGTCAGGCGCTCCAGATGTTGGTACAAATGGTCAGGCTGAACGGCGTGGGCCTGGCGCCTGCCAAAGGCGGCCTCTCGCCGTTCGATCTGAAGCGGGTTGTTGCTCTGATCAATGCGCGTCTCGCGAATCCGCCCAGTCTTGACGATCTCGCTGGGGAAATAGGCGTCAGCAGGCGTCACTTCTTCCGCGCCTTCAGGCAGTCGACCGGGAAAACCCCCTTCTCCTACTTAGCGGATGCTCGGCTGAAGCGCGCAGTTGATCTTCTTCGGGAGACGGATCGCTCGGCGACCGACATCGCCCTCGAATGTGGTTTCGCGAATTCGAGCCATTTCGCCTACGCCTTCAAGAGGGCTTATGGCGCTCGCCCGGTTGAATTCCGCCGCAAGTGGCGAAGTTGACAGGCCGTTCACGGAATCTCCCGCATTCTTTCGACCATGCGACTGTGTTCCGAAGGCATCCTGGAAATCATTATAAAAACGCCGTGTCCATCGAAGAGGCCCATCAATGTCCCCGCCGGGTACCATGCTAGAGCCGCAGTCCGTCGCCCAGGCGTCGCGATCCTTCAGATGGTTCCTGGGATGCACCTTCGTTTCGGCTCTAGGGCGAAACGGCTACCACATTGCCTGCGCGTGGCTCCTCGTAGCGCAAGGACACGGCGCCGCCGCCGTTGCAGCTTTCTTCGCGATCATCAGCGTCACGGAATTGGTGGCGAGCCCGCTCGCCGGTTGGATTTCGGATCGCTATGATCGTCGCCTGCTCTGCGTTGCTGCGGACGTTGTCCGGTTTGCCGGCGCCTTGACGTTGGGAGCGTTGTTGCTCGTAGCAGATCCTCTCTGGGCGAGCTGGCTGTCTGCGACGGTCTTCGCGATTTGCGACAGGATCGCGCTTACATCGTCCCAGGCCATGATACCGACAGTTGGGGTCGGCCTGTCACCGGCAACGGCAAACTCGATCGTATTCTTTCTCATGCAATCGGGGAGCCTGGCAGCAGCAGTCCTAACCGGTACCCTCCTTCACGTGACCACGCCGACCTATACCTTTGCGGCACTCGCTGTGGCATTCCTGCTATCTGTTTGCTTCCTACTGGCGGTTCGACGAGAGGTGCCTCCTCGGAACGGCGTCACCGCAGAACATGGATCGACGTTGGCGCTGGATGCACCTCTGCTCCAGTTGGGTGTATTATATGCGTTCCTCTATACCGGCGGGGTGGTCGTGAGCGTCATCGGCCCGAGCTTCGTATTCGATGAGCTGGCGGGCAACGCAATCGATTTCGGGTACCTGGAGAGCGCCTGGTCTGCCGGATCGATCCTGGGTGCTCTCCTTCTCATACCGCTTAGCCGTGTGTTGGGAATGTCGATGCTGCAGTCGGTACTTCTCGTCCTTACGGCGTTCTCGTTCGCGAGCCTGAAGGCACTGGAACTTCCGTGGAGCCTCCTCGCGTTCGCTGTCCTCGGCGCGCTCCACAATTTGGGCAGGGTCGCAATTGAGGTCATGCTGCAGTCCTTTGTTCCGAGGACTGCCCTTGGCCGTGCGAAGGGTGCATTGCACAGCGTGGGTGTGGCGCTCGGAGTGATCCTTTTTGGGGTGGTCGCCGCAGTAGGGGACGAAGTGCGGCCCTCGACCATTTTTCTGGCGTTCGCCATCGTCCTTGCAGCGGGTACTGTGACTTTGGCGATGTTTCGCCTCGTCGGGAAGCTCGACACTGTCGGTGACGATCAGCGAGAGCTTTAGGGACAACCACTTCCGTAGGTATTCGCTCATCTGCATGAGAATGCCATAATATCACAATCGCGCCGCTTTCGCGGTGTCGGTGTGCAAAATTTTCGTCCGCATACCTAGCGAAGCATCGCCGCGTCCTCTATCTTTCAACCCGAGGCAGTACGCGCTGCCTTGGGGCGTGGAAACCCCTCCGTGCGACTGATGCTGGTCGATTCAGCATCAAACTCTCTGACCTTTGGGTCGGGGAGCCTGTGGCGTATGTCCAGGTTCTCCGGAACTAAAGGCCACAGGGCTGTCACGGACAGTTTCCAACTCCCCGATCAGTCGGAGGTTTAGTGAGTTTCGCGGGGGCGCACCGCGACAAACTCTCTTTCCGGGGAGCCGCCGATGCACCATCGGATATTCGCGATAAAACTCAACTGCCTGCTTTCACTTGACCTTCCTTCGGCATATCCAGCGCCACAGTCTGCGGACCATGGTGAGGGTCGCATTTCGCGCCTCGCATTCTGGGGCGAACTCTTTCCTTCAACGAGGGAGACCTTGCGCTGATGAACACCGCGACGTCACCAACGGATCCCGTTTTCAAGACCGGCAATTGCAGTACAATCTCTCGCGATCAGAAAACCTGGGGGCGCGTCCATGCTGAACTGGTTCGGAGAACCGGTTTGGACAAGGAAGAGACAGCCATCACCCCAAGCCGCCATCTTGTCGTGCTCAATGTGCAAGGCAATTGCGAGCAGGGCCAGTACTTTCTCAATGGAAAGCCTGCCAGTTTTGTGCGCCGCAAGCCAGGATCGATTCTCTTTATCCCGGCTGAATGCAACTGGCGGGGATGGGAAGGCGGCGCATCCACGGCCGCGTATCTTTCGCTTTCCATCGAGCCGTCGTTTGTAACAGATCTTCTCCGTCGCACCCCGTCTGACTTGCAGCCGTCGCTGTCGCCAGATCTGGGCTGCGAAGATCCGATCATGATGAATGCTGCTCGCGGGATCGGCGCAGAAATTGAGGGCCAAGGGCCGCTCAGCACTCTTCTTGTAGAGAGCTATGTGGCAACGATTTTCGTACAATTGCTCCGCAGGCAGAGATATGTATCCTTCGCCCGCAAGGGCGGCCTTGCGCCGGCGAGCATAAATCGGGTCATCGAAAAGATCGATGAGGATCTGACCGTCGACTTGTCCCTGGCCCAACTGGCCGAACTCGTGGGCGTCAGCATTCCCCACTTCTGTAGAGCTTTCAAGCAGACGATCGGTTGTCCGCCCTACGCATTTATTGTTCGGCGCAGGATCGAAAGAGCAAAAGAATATCTCCGTCACTCGCCAATGCCCGTGACTGACATTGCATTGGCCTGCGGCTTCTCGAATTCGAGCCACTTCTCGAATGGGTTTCGTCGAGAGGTTGGAATGACACCCGTAGCGTATCGTGCATTGTGGCCTAACAAGGGAAAAGTATGATTATTTGATTAGATCCTGCATCTGCATCAATACACGGCAAGCGCGATCCTGATAGCGCCGTCATCCTCGGTCAACAACAGCCGAGGATCCCATCGTGAATATCAAAACCATATCCAGCGAACCTACACCGGGTTCATCTGCCACGCGGGTGGCGCTACGTGTCCGTGATCTCAAGAAGTGCTTTGGCAGCCTTGAGGTCATCAGGGGTGTCTCCCTGACCGCCCACCGCGGCGAAGTTATTTCTATTCTCGGCAGCAGCGGCTCTGGGAAAAGCACATTATTGCGATGCCTGAATTTCTTGGAGACGCCGAGCGACGGCGAAATCTGGATATCGGGCCGACAGGTCAGCTTGCGTGATGGCCGGACGGGGCAGCGCGAAATCAATGCACTGCGCATGAAGCTCGGCATGGTGTTCCAAAGCTTCAACCTCTGGTCTCACAAGACCGTCCTCGAAAACATTGTTGAGGCGCCGATACACGTCATAGGGCTTCCAAAACGGGAGGCATGCCTCCGCGCTGAGGAGTTGCTGCTGAAGGTTGGCTTGGCCGACAAGCGCCACGTGTATCCCTGCCATCTCTCCGGTGGGCAGCAACAACGGGTTGCAATCGCGCGGGCGCTTGCAATGGAACCCGAGATCCTTCTTTTCGACGAGCCGACATCCGCTCTCGATCCGGAATTGGTCGGCGAGGTGTTGAAAGTCATTCGCTCGCTTGCGGGCGAGGGGAGGACGATGCTCATCGTTACCCACGAACTCGGTTTCGCCCGGCAAGTGTCGAACCGCGTCGTCTTCCTCCACCGGGGGCAGATCGAAGAAGAGAACGAACCCGGCGCATTCTTTGGCAATCCAACGTCACCTCGCCTCAAGGAATTCCTCTCGGCGCAAAGCGGGGAGGCCCGCCGATGATCGACTTGCAGGGCTTTGGTGACCAAATTGCCGTCGGCGCAATGACAACGTTCCGGATTGCAATGGCCAGCTTGGTGCTTGGGATCGGCGTCGGCCTTTTGGGGGCAACGGCAAAGCTTAGCCAGTTCCAGGTGCTGCGGCGGCTGGCGAATGCCTATACGACGATCATTCGCGGCGTTCCCGAACTTCTCATCATACTTATCCTCTACTTCGGCGGCACGGTCGCCTTGACGGCGCTTTTCGGTCGTTACGTAGAGGTTGATGCGTTCGCGGCGGGCGTTTTTTCGCTGACCATTGTCTTCGGCGCATATGCAGCCGAGGTGTTCCGAGCTGCAATTCAAGCTGTGCCCACCGGCCAGATCGAGGCCGCTCAAGCTCTCGGGCTGTCCAAGGCGCTCACTTGGCGCCTTGTTGTCGTGCCGCAGATGTGGCGATACGCGCTGCCCGGACTTGGAAATCTTTGGCTCACATTGCTGAAGGACACGGCCCTCGTTTCCGTGGTCGGCCTGGAAGACGTGATGCGAAAGACCGGCGTAGCCGCCGGTTCAACCCACACCCCCCTGACCTTCTATTCCATCGCCGCCAGCATCTATCTCTCCTTCACGTCGATCTCCCTGGTGTGCCTCACCCTTCTTGAGCGGCGCGCCAACCGCGGCGTCCGCATCGCAGAATGAGGAAATATCCATGAACTGGTATCTCATTGTTGAGGCCCTGCCGTTGCTCCTCGAGGGGGCTCTCCTCACGGTCAAGTTGACTGCGACGTCCCTTGTGCTTGGACTTTTCATCGCATTGCCGCTTGCACTGCTGAGGGCATCACCTTCCCGGGCGCTCTCCCGTCCCATTCTTTTGTACACGTTCGTGTTGCGCGGAACCCCGCTTCTTGTCCAGCTCTTCCTGATCTATTACGGTGCAAGCCAGGTCGAGTGGGTTCGCTCAAGCATCCTCTGGAGTATCTTGAGGGAGCCATATTGGTGCGCCCTCATCGCCTTCTCATTGAACAATGCCGCATACACGACGGAAATCCTCCGTGGAGGAATTCGTGCAGTGCCATCAGGCGAAATCGAGGCTGCGAAGGCCCTCGGCATGTCCTACGCGCTGCGAACGCGTCGGATCGTCCTACCGACAGCGTTCCGTCTTTCGCTTCCGACCTACGCCAACGAGATAGTGTTGATGCTGAAGGCGAGTTCTCTCGCCAGCACGATCACCCTCATGGAACTGACAGGCACTGCCCGCAAGATCGTCGCTCAGACCTTCTCGCCATACGAGGTCTTCATTTCCGCAGCGTTGATCTATCTCGGCATCACCTTTGTGGTCGTTCACGTAGTTGAACGCGTGGAGCGGCATGTCACAAGACACCTGCGGCGCGTTGAGTTTCAGAACGACTACGACGAGCAAGCGCGCGATATGACGCAGATCCCGGCGCTTGAGCAGGTGGCACGATGACCACTGTCATGATCCCATCGCGCACTGTGCATGCGGACGTCATTGTGCGAGGAAGTTGGTACGAAATAGATCTTGGGGCCATCCGGAACAATTATCAACAGCTTCGCGCGCACCTATCACAAAACGTCAAGATCTATGCCTGCCTCAAACGGAACGGCTATGGCTGCGGCGCTGCGGCTGTCGCCGCCACATTAGCGGCCGAGGGTGCGGACGGCTTTGCGGTCGCCTCGGTGAACGACGCCCTGTCCATTCGCAACATGGGCGTTGCGCTTCCTATCCTCCTCTATCCAGGCGCCATGCCGGCGGCGGGCCCAATAGTGGAGGCACTCGATCTGACGATCAGCATCTCGAGCATCGATGAACTGGAGCAATGGCGCGCCGCCATGACTCGGATTCGGGCCTTTATAAAAGTCGATCTTGGGTTCTTTCGCGCTGGCGCTACACCAATGGAGACCGAGCGGCTGCTCGCCGCGGCCTATATGCACGCAGACGTTCAGGTGGAAGGTGTCTACGCGCACATGAGCGAGTTGCCCTCATCACGCCCCTCGGACGCCCTAGATCAACTCGCTCGCATGCAGGCGATTTTGGGCGCCGCGTCGTCCCGCGGCGTACGGCCGTCGATCGCGATGATGTCAAGCACGGAAGGCGTTCTTAGACATCCGGATATGGACTTTGATGCCGTCGATCCAGGTGCATTGTTTGTTGGACTTCCAGATACGGATGAACCCGTCCGCCCGCTGTTATTGCGCCCCGCGCTAAAATCCATCTGCACGACACTGGTTGCGGTGAAGCGCCTTGATGGGTCGCTCGGTGCCGTGCCCGAAATCCCCGGTTTCAAAGTGGGCATGACACTCGGAGTGCTTGGGATGGGGTGGGGCGACGGACTGCCGCGAAGCGTTCCCAACGGCGCGGAAGCCATCGTCCGCGGACGACGAGCCCGCCTCCTGCCGCCGACCCATCTCGAGCATCTCCGCATCGACCTAACAGATGTGCCGGAGGCCCGCTTCGGCGATCAGGTCGTATTGCTCGGCGGCCAAGGCGATCAGAATATCACCCATGACGAAGTCGCGTCCCTCTGGGGGACGGACATGATCGGTCTCTATGGGGGCCTGCGCGACCACATCCCGAAGATTTACTTGAATCCATAGCAACTCAGAAAAGGGGAATTTCATGATTGGTCTCCAAATGATGACGCACGTCCTTCTCATCATCGCGACTGCCAGTCTGGCTCAGGCAGAGGATGGAAAAGCGATTAAGATCGCGACGGAAGGCGCGTTTCCGCCGTGGAACGCAATTGACACGTCGGGAAAGCCGATCGGCTTCGATATCGACGTCGGCACTGCATTGTGCGAGCGCGCGAAACTGAAGTGCGAGTTCGTCACCCAAGCTTGGGACGGAATTATTCCCGCCCTGAACGTAGGTAAGTATGACGCGATCATGGCCGGCATGTCGATCACCGAAAAGCGAAAGCAGGTAATCGCATTCTCGAATCCCTACGCGCTGACGTCGAACTACTTCGTGGTCAATAAGGCCCTCAGGCTCCCCGTTGTAGACAACGAGGCCCAGCTCGATCTTTCCTCCCAAACCGAGGCGAACAAGCGCGCTCTGCAGACGCTGAAGGAAAACCTCAAGGGGAAGGCAATTGGCGTGCAGGGATCCACGAATGCCGAAGCGTTTATCAGAGAACACTTCGGCGACACGGTCGAAATTCGCACTTATGACAAGCAGGATAATCTCAACATGGATTTGGCCGCTGGCCGGCTCGATGGCGGATTGGCAGACTATTCCGTGTGGAAAGCATTCTTGGAATCGAAATATGGCACTTCGGCGACGTTGTACGGACCCCGCATTTCGGGAGGACTCTTCGGTCCGGGTGTCGGGATCGGATTGCGGAAGGAAGATCGCTGGCTGGCTGACACGTTCAATGATGCTTTAAAGGCAATCACCGACGACGGCAGTCTGAAGCAGATGAGCCTTAAGTGGTTCGGAGCGGATTTGGTTTCGAAGTAGACGGACAAGGTTAAGCAGGAGACCCGAGCGCTTGCGAAGGCGCTTGGGCTCCGATGCCAGCCGAGATCAATCAGGTGAAACAAATCGACAGGCGATTGCCTTGGATCTGGCCTTCGCCTGAAGGACTAGGCGTCGGAAAATACCGACGTGATCTCTTTTCTGACCTTTCTAGCGGCCCGCTTTTTTTCCGGATTGGTGTCGAACATGATCAATATCCTCTCAAGCGATTTATCTGCGTCGGCTTTTCGCGCTTCGCTCTTTCTTATCGCCAATTTAAAATCCGGCCCGCTGGACGCTGGATTTGAACTTTGTGGTTTTTTGGCGGGCCGCAAGATAATAGAAGCACTGGTCAATGCATGAATTTGTGTCGGTCTACTCAACAGCGAATTCGTGAGCGTCGAGCCTTTCGCCGCAAACGTCCTTCCCGGTGTTGCCTTCGTGGGAGGCGGATTACCGCAGGGTAGATTGTCGTCGGACGTCACAGTTGTGAAACCGGTTGCGTCCGCGGAGACAAGCCGCGTTTGAGGTGAGTGGACTCGCAACCAAGCGCGCTTCAACAATGCCGAGTCAGCGTAGTAGAAATTTCGGACCCCAAGGATCGGCTGCTGATTGCGCAGCTTGATGATGCATCGGGTCTCGTTCATGGCGCCCAGCTCATCCGGCCGCATCAGCGGCCGCATCGTGGTCTTGTGGGATATGGTAGCCCCTTTTCGATCGAATAGCGTCACGCCGGTGGAGACCGCCTTGTCGACCGTCACCTCCTTCCGCTCGCCGAGCAACTGCGACACGTAGCGCTGATCTTCCGGGTCCTGCGCACCAAGGAAAATCTGGGCGCGGGCGGAGTTGACGAGGGTCTGCCGGCCTTCGCGGGTGTAAACGTTGTCGATCGACCGCAGCGACTGGACGAAGAACCAGCAAGGTATGCCGTAGCCGCCGAGGACGGTGGCGACGGTCAAGGCGTTTTCCAGCTTGCCCAGGTTCTGGAATTCATCGAGCAGGACGAGGACACGCCGCTCGCCGCGCTTCATCATGTTGCGTGACATGTAATCCATGAACTGGACCATCAGCACGTTGAAGATCGGCCCGATCGAGGCGATTTGCTGGATTCGGAAATCCAGATAGAGGCTCATGTTCTCGCGGCGCATCGCCCGAATGTCGAAGGTCGACCGCGCCGTCGCGCGCAGGATGCGGTTGTTCTTGAACGGCCGGACCGCCGCGGCAAGCGAACCATAGACGCCATCGAACTGCTTGCTGGCCATGACGGCGAAGCGGGCGAGGGTGGTATATGTGAAGGAGCTGATCCAGGCGTCGCGAAGCTCCGGATTGGCGACCTCCTCCAGCCACGCGCGGAGTGGCTGATCGCCACCCTCGACGACATTGAGGACCGTGCCGAGATTTTTGTCCTTGTCGAGAATATCGGGGTTTTCTAATACCCAGGAGGTGACGCCGGCGAACAGCGCGCGGGCATCGGAGATCCAGTAGGCATCGCCCTTGGGCGTCGGCAGCAGCGCCGTCGCGATCGAGTTGATGTCGATATCGCGCTGATCGGGATCAATGGCGACAAAATCAAGCGCGTTATAGCATTCGGTGTCGCCGTTTTCGTCGACCGGCGAGAACCGCAGGACGCGCGAGAATTTCGAGCGATAGCCGGCGGTCGCCTCATATGTTTCACCACGCATGTCGAGCACGACAATGCTGTCGGGCCAGAGCAGGCAATTCGGCACGATCAGCGAAGCGCCCTTGCCCGAACGGGGCGGGCCAATGACGAAGCCTCCGACATCGTCGCCATCGATCCAGAGTTTCTTTCCGCCGAACAGCATGGGTTTCAGGAACCGTCGCCGGCCGGAGCCGCGCTGGGTGAAGCCGCCCGGAACCTTGATCAGGCGGCCGCCGATCCGCCCGACGAAAACGCCGCCGGTGCGCGTCAGGCCGAGCGCGCGGGCTTCCAGCGGGCCGAGAAATCGGGCGTCGGTCGATTTCTTCTTGCCCGTTATAGCGGCGACCAGCATGGCGCCGCCAGCGAACAGTCCAGCCGCGGCCGCTATCGCCGGCCGATGCCAATCGCCGGCGGCAAGATCGAGGCGTGCCGCCTTGTAGGACGCCAGAATGTCGTCCTGGAGCGCCTGGAGCATCCAGGTCGAATTGTCGAAAGCGTAATAGAGGCCGGCATAGGCGAGCGAGCCGACGAACGCCGCGATGGCCGCGGCGATGACCAGCCCGAACAGAAGGATGGCCGGGTTCATAGCGTGTCTCCCTTGGTGAAGACGATTTCCGAGACGACGCGGCGGCCGTCCGGAAGGCGCGCAAGCTGGACGACGACAGGGATAACCTCCTTCAGGTAGTCGATGATCTCCTGCTTCTCGAGCGCAACGCCGCTCTGCATAACCATCAGCGCCAGGCGGTCATAGGCCGAACGTGCCGAGTTGGCGTGGACCGTCGTCAGTGATCCCGGGTGGCCGGTGTTGATCGCCTGCAGGAAGGAAAACGCTTCGGCGCCGCGCAACTCGCCAAGCATCAACCGATCCGGCCGCATGCGCAGAGAGGCTTCCAACAATTCCTGCGGCGTCACCTTGGCGCGGCCCTGGTCGCCCTTCGAGGCAATCAGGGCAACCGTGTTCGGCGTGATCGGCTTCAGCTCGCGGGTGTCCTCGATAGTGACGATACGCTCCTCATCCGGCACTTCTTTCAGGAGCGCGTTGAGAAAGGTGGTTTTGCCTGTTGAGGTGCCACCGGAGACGGCGATCGAGACCCGTGAGCGCACGGCCGTCCGAAGAAACAGCATGGCGTCGACATCGCCCTGCATCCTGGCGGCAAGCTCTTCCTCGGCCGCCGAAAGCGTCAGCTGGCGCCCGACCTTGGTGTCCTCGAAGGCACCGCGGTCCTTATAGACGTCTAGGCCGATATCGTGGATCACCTGCTTGCGGATCGAGATCGCGCCACCGTCGGGTGCGGCCGGCGGCAGGACGCATTGGAAACGTTCGCCGGTCGGGAGCGATGCCGACAGGATGGGATGCTCGTCGTTGACGACCTGGTTGGTGGAACCGGCGACGCGCTCGCTCAGCGTCCGTATCCATTCGGCGGAAAACTGCGGATCGACAACCTGCTCCATGCCGCCGACGCCGAGCCGTTCGACGAACAGTTCGCCTGGCCGGTTCACCGAGATTTCGGAGACGCGCTCATCCGAGAGAAACGGCTTCAGCCGCTCCAGTGCTTTGTCGAGGAACGGAAACTGCTTCATTTGTAAACCGGGGCCACCGGATAGTAGGGCGTCGGATCGACATTGCGCCGGATTTGCCCACCGCGCTTCAGCCGCATCATCTCTTGCCGGACCGGGTCGGCGTAGAAGGCGGAAAAATCGAGGTCGCGGCGCAGATAGACGATGATCGACTCCCCTTGGGCGACATAGATGGTCGGCGGAATCTTTGAGCTTTCCTTGAACGCCTCGTTGGCGATGTCCTGCAGGATGGCCGAGGACTTCTCGGCGGCGATCGAGCGGGCTTCGGCCGCCGTGCGGCTCGGCTCGGTGGTGATTGTCGTGACCGCGCCGGTGATCGGATCGACGGTCGAGATGGAGCGGGCGCTTTCCGTCGCGGTGTCGCCAAGCGCCGAGACATATTCCGCCGCGCCGCCGATCACCGACAACATGATCGCGGAGCCGAAACGCTCCCAGAAATGCGTGTCGATCTCGCCGGTCAGCCCGGCCCGGCCGAGCCGGTCCGCGCCGGGCGAGGCGATCTCGGCGGAGAGGCCGTCGGAGCGAATGACACGCGACCAGACGACGAAGATGCGTTTCTGCCCGCGCGCCAGGCCGGACTTGTATTCCCCGATCAGGCGGGAGCCCTTCGGAATGAGAATGCGAGCGCCATCGAGCGAGCGAACATCCTCGCGCACGACGGCGCGCACCATGCCCGGCAGATCGGTGTTGATCGCCGTCTCCAGGAATCCCCGGATCATCGTGCCCTGGGCGACGAGCGCGTCGGTCCGGTCGAAGCGTGTTGCCTTGACGACGCCGGCGGTCTGCTTTTCCGACTGGGCGAGGAAAGCCTTGTTGGCGTCGCTCTCCGCGCCGGGAACGGCGACGAGCTGGCCATCATCGGCGATCGTTACCGACGGGTCGCCGGCCGCCAGGCTTTCGCGGCCGGAACCGTCGACGATGATCTGTTCCGAGCGCAGCCGTTCCCAGCGTGCCTTCTCCTCTTCCTCCCGGCGCTTCGCCTCCAGCGCGGCAAGCCTCGCATCCTCTTCGGCACGCCGGCGGGCCTCCTCCGCCCGAAGCCGCTCCTCTTCGGCGCGCCGACGCTCTTCCTCGATCTGGCGCAGCTTTTCCAGGTCATCGCCGGGGTTGACGGTGACGTCGACCGCGGCAGAGTCCACCGGCTTCTTTTCCTCGACCGGGATTTGCACGAGGTTCGGATCGGCCGCCTGTTTAACCGGCTCGTCAGGGAATTGGCGGATGCTGGTGTTGGATGTCTCGAAGGTCTCGCCGGTGCCTTCGGTGAGGTTGGAGGTTTGCGGGCCGGCCGGCCAGTTGACATAGGCGAGCACGCCAGCCCCGACGAGAAGCAGGACGGGAAGGGCGAGCTTTCCGAGACGCCCGTTGCGGTCGCTGGCGACGTTGCTTTGCCCGTCCAGATGTTCGAAATCGACTTTGCTCATCGCTGGCGCTCCTCTTTGCTGCCGAGACGCTTCGGCCCGTAGGCGTCCTCGATGAGATCGAAGGATTGGCGATTGGCCTGCCGGTTATAAAGGCACAGCCACTTGTCGCCGGCGCGCAGCGTGAACTGCGCCGCGATCTTGTCGACCACCACGTATTTGCCCTGGGTGCGCAGGTTGACGAGCGATTCCTCGCGCTTGCCTTCGACGACGAAAATGGCCGGTATTTCGTCGGGGAACTCCAGATACATATGCGTGCCGTCGTCGAAGGCGACGCGCGGCTTCAGGCTGGTGTCGCCCTTGAACACATAATCGTAGTTCAGGCGGTTCGGATCGAGATCCTTGAGAAGCGGATCCTTGGCGCTCTCCTGCGCGGCGGCCAGCAGCCGGGCGTTGACGTCCTCGTCGGGAAACTTGAACCGCACCTGGAATGCGGCGCGCAGGTCTGCGGCGGCCGAGCCCTTCAGCAGCAGGGCATAGACGCGCTGGTTGGTGACGATGTTCACGTTGGTCTCTGCATTCTCGCGCAATGGCTTCACAAACAGGATGCCGGAGCCTTTTTTCGGGACGATCGACCAGCCCACCGTATCGCCGGCCGAGATCGTCTCGATGACCTCCGAGCTGCCGAGCTGGATCATCGTCGAGACGCCAAGCCCGGCCGGCACGGTGACGACGGCATTGTTGTTGAAGGTGATGTAGCGGATGCGCGGATCGGCGGCAGTCACGGGATTCGAAATGGCCAGCAGCGAGATGGCGGCGAGGGCAAGGAGAGATTTCCGCATCAGCGTGCCGCCTTATCTGCCGGCAGCACTTCAGGCAGCGATTCCTGGTCGCGTCTGTATTCGACGACTTGGAAACCAAGCGGATTGTCGAAGCGGTATTCGTTCTTCAGCGGCGCCGTCGTATAGCGGAAGCGGACCACCGAAACCCAGTGCTCACGGCGAAGCGTGTTGTCGCGCCGCGTTTCCGTCGAGAAGCGGACAGTTGCGGTCGAGGTGTTGAGGAACGACACCGATTTGATGGTCACCGCGATGCGGGTATCGCGGCCGAGCAGCTTATCCTTTGATTGCGGACTCGACGGCTCGTACTCGTGCCGCAGGTCCGTTGCGGCCTGGCCGGTCGAATAAAGCTGGGCGAGATCGTAATTGTCCTTCAGCGCCCGAGGGTCATAGGTCTCGCGCGCCCGGATATAGCGCACGATGTTCGCCGTCTTGATCGCGTCGTTTTCCGAAAGCTTGCTCTCATTCAGGGACCGGGCAACCTCGACGAAGCCGGTGGTCTTGTCGGCGATCACCACCACGGCCTCGAACTGCTTCAAGGGAACAAGGAGATTCAGGGCCGAGAGGCTGAGGAGTGTGGAGACGCCGGCGACGGTGGCGACGGTCCAGGCGATCTTACGCGAGCGGCGCTCCTTGCGATATAGCTCTGCCTCCCATGAGGCGCCGGCTTTCCAGTAGGCGGTGAGATCGATCGGCGGTGATTCAGGCGTGTTCGGTGTCGGCTCTGCGTTGCTCATGTGCGTATCCGGTAGATCGCCTTCGGAGGCGATATTAAGTATAATTAATGTCTCTGGCCGAGCGAACGCCAATACCGATCAAGTCGGTGCTGGGAACTGTCTACATAGCCTGGAACCTGAAGCTTAACGGCTCGACGCAGCCTTGAAGAGACCTAGCTGCACCATCTCATCAGCGTTTTCTCGGATGCGGTGTTCGAGAAATAGAAGGTGCGGTCATCCTTCACCTCGATGCGAACGGTATCCCGATCGCCGTCGGCCTCGTCGGACCCGGTTTCGATCCACAGCACGTCAAGGACATAGGAGCCTCCGTCCTGCTTGACCGAGAGAACCTTGCCGGCGGTTTTGTTTGCACCGATCCCCTTGGCCTCGACATAGATGAACGCCGCGGCCGCTGCGTCGCAGCCACCTTTGGCCGGTGCATAAGCACCTGTCAGGACGGGCAGGATCGAACTGGTCGATTGGGCCAATGCAGCGCCGGGAAGCATCAAGCCAAGCGCTGTGAGCATCGCAACGATCGTTTTCATCACACCCCCCGATCAGAATCCCAGTATGGCGCCGAGGCTTTGAGCGTATCCGGCCAGCGTGTTGTAGAGGTCGATGCTGTACTCCGCGACAGGCTTGAAAAAAATGACGGCCAGGATGAACAGGACCGCCCACTTCGCTTCGCCAGGTTTTGCGTCCGATTTCGATTGATCCGCGATCTCGTCATTGATCCGGATTTGCTCATGGACAGCGCCATTCAGGCGTCGAGCTTCATCGAGATTCCGCATGCCGGTCTCCTTTTCCTAAATTATACTTAACCCGGCTTGCCGGCATGTTCCACCTCAAAGTTGACCATTTCTCTCCGTTTCACGTTGGATCGCTCTCGCCCGGGCAGCTTTGACGTCCGAAGCGGTCCGACGCTTGGCGAGGCCGACCGACATGATTCTTGCCCTTCCCGTCACCTGTCTTGTCGCCCACAAGGTCGAGCGCCACCCGCCGAGCGCCGGCGTGTCTCCTTGGCCGAGCGGCATCCCGCCAACGATCGCGCTGGCAAAGGATGGAATAAAGCGAAACACGACGATCCCGAGCAGGCAGACGATCACGAAGGGCGCGACATAGGAGAGCTTGCTTTCGGTCGCGGTATTGTTGGCCGTATTGATGGCCAGTTCGATGAGCTGGTACAAAAAGGCGAGAAAGGCCATCATCAGGGTCTGCGTCACCATCAGGTTGACCATCAGCAACAGCCAGCCGTCGGTGAAGCGGAAGGTCCAGCGATAGAGCGCCAGGATGATGAACACCGGCGCGAGCGCCAGCGTAATGAAGAGCATCAGCTTGGCGGCAAGGATCGCGGCGGCCGCGACGGCGATGAAGATCATGGCGACGACAAAGACGATCGCACCGATGAGAGCGCCGACATATTCGAAGGTGCCGGTCGCCACCTGCTCATAAATCTTGCCTGCGGTCTCGAACACCGCGTCGAGGATCTTCACGACGCCCGTCGTGTCGCCCGTGCCGCCGTCGAGCGCACCACCGGAACCAGCGATCGACTCGATGATCGTGTCGGAGATGAGGTTGGGCACTTCCTGAACGAGCTTGTAGAGCGTGGCTGAAAATGCCCCCCAATTCGTCGCCATATAGTAGATGAAGAAGGCGCGGCCGAGCCGCCACGCCGCTTCCGGCACGGAAAAGCCGTCGCGGCCGGCGAGGATCATATAGCCCCACCAGAGGACATAGAGGGTGAGCATCGACCCGAACAGGACGTTCACCTGCAGCGCGAGGCCGTCATAGGCGTTCTTGATGAACGTCTCGCCAATGGCGTCGAGCTTGGCAAAAATGTCCGAAATGATCGTGGTCGCCGCCATGCGCTTATTCCTTCAGGACGGGCGCGAAGACGTCGTTGACCGGTATGGCCGGACCGCACAGGTCATCGGCCTCGGCATATCCCGAGATCGGCGGGCAAGGGGCTTTCTTCTCGCCCTTGGTCTGGCAGCCGGCAAGCAGCGCGAGACCTAAGAGCATGATGGCAACGGGTAATCGCATGCGTCCTCACTTGAACGGGTTGACGTCTTTGTACTGCAGCATCTTGGCGGTCTCGGACTGCTGGGTCAGTCGCATCTGCATTTCGGTATTGAGCGCGGAGACCGCGCCGTTGGAGACGCCGATCAGCTCGTTGATGGTACGCGCCGTCTCCAGCTGCATCCGGGTGTTCGCATCGACCGAACCTTTCACGTCCTCGGCCGAGCCGATCTGGCCGGTGGCCGACTGCAACGATTGCTCGCGCTGCGACACACCCTTGGTCGCCTGCTGCGTCAGCGCCGAGAGCAGCGCCACGGTGTTGACCGCCCCGGAGAAGGCATTGTTCATCGCGCCGGCATCCTCGCCCTCAACGATCGCCTTAACCTGTTTTACCAACTGCAGGCCGTTGATCAGCGTCGCGGCGATATTCTGCGCATCGGAGCCAAGCCCGCCGAAAGACAGAATGCCGCCGTTCATGATCGACGAGAAGGACGGCGCGGCCGAGACCGACATGTTGCCGCCAAGGCCGGTCGAGGAAATTCCCATCGAGCCGTCGCGGCTGCCGGACAAGGCGCCGAGGATCTCCTTGGTCTTTTCGAGGATATTGGTGTTGGTCTTCATGATCTCGCCGGTGTTTTCCGCGTTCTTCTTGGCGATGGCGAGATTGGTGTTGTCGATCACGGGAATGTCGGCGAGCGCCGGCGTCGAGAAGGCAAGGGCGGCAGTGGCGATGAGCATTTTGTTCATGGGAACCCCCTTAATCGGCCGCGTTGGCGGCGTTCTGGATGGATAGAAGATTGTTGCCGATCGAGCGGTCCGTGCCGCCGGACGAGAGAATTTCTGTATCGGCGTCGGCGGCGGCGACCACGGCGCAACGCGGCCAATCCTCGCGTGGCACCTTCATTTCTTCGAGGATGACCGGATCGCAGCTATAGGGATTGACCTTGCTGTCGGATTTCAGGGTCTTGGCCGTTTCGGACGTCTTCGACAGGTTCATCTGCATGCGCGCCTGCAGCAGCTCGTTGAAGAGGTTGCGGGCGGTGATCAGGTTGTTCAGCAGTTCGGCATTGACGACGCGGGCCTGCGTGTTGTCGTCCCAGGCATCCTGATAGATCTCCGACGCGCCGACCGAGGCGGACAGAGCATCGATGCGGCGGCCCGCCTCCTGGACGCGCGCCGTGCTCGCGTCGATCCCCGAAACGGCACGGTCGACCGCGCCGGCTGCGGCGCTGTTGGAGCTGCGCGTCGCTCCGGAGCCGTAATCGACATAGGATTTGAACGACGGCGAGGAGATGTCCTCGATGTTTGAGCCGCCGGCATAGGCGTTGAACCAGGTATGGTTCCGGCCGACCTTGCCGGCCCAGTTCTTCTGTTCGGCGGCCGTCGAACCGTTGTACCAGGAGGCGAGGCAGGCATAATCGGTGCTGCCGCACTTGTTGACGCCCATGCCGAGATATTTGACGCCGCCTTCGATATTTTCCTCGTTGATGTCGCGGTCGAAGCCCATGCCCTTGCCGGTCCGCTTGGTCAGCTGCATCACGCCCTTCACGCCGGTCGGCGAGCCGGAGCAGGTCGAGATGCCGGATTCCGCATGCGCCACCGACAGGGCAAGACCGACCGGCACGTTGTACTTTTCCGCATAATGCTTGATAAGCTCGACATTCTTGGCGTCCTCTTTCACGGCATGCGCCGGCGAGCGATAGAGGCGGCGGTTCTTCTCCTTCTGGGAGATGTTGCAGTTCGTCACCGACTGCTCCTCGAGCTGGTCGGATTGTGTTTCTGTGTCCTGCTTGGAATGTCCTTCGTCCTCTGCCCGCTTCTCCTTCACATCATCGTCGATCACGGGAATGTCGGCCCATGCCGAGGGTGCCGGCGCTCCGGCGAGTGTTGTTGCGGAGAGCAGAATTATGATCGCCTTACGCATCGGGCGCCTCCGGAATGGTCCAGCCACAAAAATGCGGGAGCCAGGCGGCCGGCTCGTCGCCATAGGTCTCGCGCAGCGTCTGGCACTCGCGCACCGTCTCAGGCCGCCCGGACAAGACCTTCACCAGGTCGGGCATCGCCGACAGATCGAGCCGTGCGATCACCGAGTCCTGGGCGTGCTTGATGAGGAAGGTGCGGCTCGCCTTGTCCGCCTGCTTCACAAAGCGGAATTCCTTTTCGGACAGGCCGAAGGCTTTCCGGTAGCTCTCCTCGTCCGCGGAAGCGTTCGGGAAGAAGATGTTGGTCATTGTCTGTTCGATGATCGTGTTGCGCAGATCGGAGCGCACCACATCCGCCGCCGACTGCGTGCCGAAGCCGACGATGCCGTTCATTTTTCGGATGGTCTTCAGCCAGTCCTTGATGAAGCCGGAGAAGACGTCGTCATCAAGCAGGCGCCAGCCCTCATCGAGAAAGATCATCGAGGGGCGGCCGTCGAGGATCTCCTGAATGCGATGGAACATATAAAGCAGAGCCGCCGAGCGTGTGCGCATGTCGGACAGGATCTCCGTCATGTCGAAGCCGATCACCGAACCGGCAAAGTCCAGCCTGTCGGTCGGGTTGTTGAACAGCCAGCCCTTGTCGCCGGTCGTCCATTCCTTCAGCCGGTCGGCGAGATCGCCAATGCCGGATCGCATGCGGCCGCGCAGGGCCTCAGCCAGCATATCGAGACGCCGCTGTGGCCGCTCGAAATCGGTATAGATGCTGTCGACCGCATCGGAGATCACCGCCATCTCCTCGGCATTCAGCACTCGGTCCGAGGGCGTGACGAGATAGGAGACCAGTGTCTTGCCGAAGCTGCGGTTCGCCGGCGTGTCTTCCAGCTGCAGCGGAGCAAAACCGGTCGGCTCGCCCGGTGACAGCCGCTCGTAGCGCCCGCCCATGGCGCGCACGAAGATCTCGCCGCCGCGATCCTTGTCGATGAAGACGCAGCGCGGCCGCGGCTCGACGCGCATGCCCTGGGCGAGCAGGAAGGACAGCGCCACCGTCTTGCCGGAGCCGGTCGGGCCGATGACGGTGAAGTTGCCAACATCCGCCTCGTGGAAATTGAAGAAGTAGGCCGTCTGGCTGGTGGTCTCCAGGAGCGAGATCGGCAGGCCCCAATGGACCTTGTGCGTCTGCCCGGACGGGAAATTATGTGCGGAGAACAGGCCGGCGAAGTTGACCGACGAAATCAGCCCTTGCCGGGCAATGTAGGAAAAGTTGGTCGGCAGCTGCGCCCACCAGGCCGCTTCCTGATTGAGGTCTTCGCGCACGGCGACGACGCCCATGCGCGCCAGCTCGGCAGCGACATCGGCGACGGCACGGTTGAGGCGCGACAGGTCGCGCTCAAGCACGGCGACCGTCATGTGATGTTTTCCGAAGACCACCTCACCCGAGGCCAGCCGGTCCCGCGCCGTCTCGATATCGTCCTCGATCGCCGTGCCGCCGTCGTCGGAATTGGAAATCTGCCGGCTGATCGTGGCAATCGCCTCCGTAACCGTGGTGCGGTCCTCCGGGGCGAAAGAATGGGTGACGATGAATTCGTAGGGCAGGCGCAGCAGCCCATCGAGCTGCCCCGGCGTCGTCATCGGCGGGTATTCCTTGATCGACACCATGGCGGCGACCTTGGAGGTCGACCCATCCGCCGACCAGATTTCCGTGGCCTTGCGACCGAACATGATCCGGCCGGTCCCGACATAATCGGCCAGCGACATTCGGGGCAGGGGCATCGTCTGCTCATCGCCGGCGGCGAGGATCTTCGCGAAGAATTCGGCCGGTTCGGAATAGAGGCCGCCATCGCGGGTGATGCAGGACAGGATTTCCGGGCGGTAGGAGCGGAAGTCGCCGACAATGCCTGAGACCATGTCCTTCAGGTCGCGCAGCGCCTCGCCCCGTGCTTCGACCTCATTGTCTGCCATGCGGAAGACATCGAACATGCGGTCGACCTTGCCGGCGCGCCCGGTCATCGGCCGGCGGATCACGGTCAGGTATAGTTCGTTGACGAACATTGTCCGGTGCTGCAGCCCATCCATGTAGCGGGCGTTCAGCTCGTCGGCGAACGGGTTGTCGAATTCGCCGTCGATTGCCGGCTTGATCTGCCGCCGGATGATGCTGGCATAGAGCGCGAAACGTGACGATCCGAGTGAACGCACCGTCATGTTACGATTGGCGAGGCGGGCATTGATCTCCGCCTGATCCATGGTCTGGTAGGGCAGGCCGGACAGCCGGATGACCTGCAGCAGCAGGCCGGACTTGGTAACGATCGTCTCCTCGTCGACATGGCGGAGATAGGGAACATGGGTGCCGATCCCCAGGTCGCGGGCGCGTTCCCGGCCGAACTTCAGATCATGATTGACGATGTTCATGGGGCGTAACTCCCCGCTTTCCAGAAGCGTCGGTTGCGGATCGCCCGGCGCATCGACAGGAACACCTGCACCACGCGGACGATATGGATGTCCCGTTGGCAGAGGTATAGGGCGATGAAATGGACGGGCAGGACGATCAGCGGCGCCAGAAAATTGGACGACGCAATGAAGACGACGATCCCGAAAATGCCGTTCACCACGAACACGATGATGTCGACCCCGAAATACATCGGCGGTTTGGTCAGCGGCTGGATGAGCGGTTCGATATCGGGAGCGTCATCACGCATGTCAAACACCCCCGGCCGCCTTCATGGCGTCGACCAGTTCGGCGGCGCCGAAGATGATCGCGATGCCGATGACGATAGAAATCGCGCCCTGCCAGGCCATGCGCCCGGTCAGGAACAGGAAGCCGAGGAAGCAGACGGCGATGATGGCGAGTGACCGGGCAACGCTGCCCTGCAGCACGCCGGTGAACCATTCAAGGATGCCTTCGACCGGCGCGGCCGATTGCGCATAGGCCAGTTCCGGGACCAGGGCGATGGAGGTCGCAAGGACCGCCAGCGACAGGAAAGCCTTGCCGCGCAGGCGCGGCTTCATCGTGGAAATTGTCATGCGGATGTCCTTCTGATCTTGGGAGGATGAAGTTGGGGGGGCGGCGCTAGTCGGCCGTCCAGACGTGTTGGTCGCGCCAGGGGGAGGGCGCGAGCGCGACCGTCTCCTTGCGGGCGTCGCGGTTCCCGCGGCGCTTTTCCTCGGCCGCCGATGCCTTGGCGTTCAGCGTCCAGCGGTTCATCACCTTGACGATGTACTGGGCTGTCTCGTTGAACTCGGGGATGCCGCCCTTCTGGTAGACGCGCTCCGGACCGGCGTTGTAGGCGGCCAGCATCAGCAGGGGGTCGTCGAACTCGCCATAGAGCTTCTTGAGGTAACGGACGCCGGCGCGAATGTTCGATTCCGGATCGCAGCGGTCGGTCACGCCGTAGTCGGAGGCGGTCTCAGGCATCAGCTGCATGATGCCGACGGCGCCGGCATCGGAGACCTGGTGCCTGCCGCCGGAACTCTCGACATCAACCACCGCGAGCGCCAGGTCGGGGTCCAGTTCTTCCTCTGTGGCGATGGTCCGCACCAGCTCCAGCACGCGCTCACTATCGACGGAGTCGCATGCTTGCGCTGATATCGCCGACGTCGAAAGGAGGAGGCAAAGCAGGGTAATTTTCAATTTTCTGTCCCGGTTGCGGCGCAATCACATTAAGTATAATTAAGGTGCAAAGGATTCCTCTGTCAATTCGGAAATCGCAACGCTGCTATGCACAAACAACTCAAGGTTATCGGCTTGGTCGGCTCGCTCTTGTTCGGAGGCGCGACAATCACCCTTTCCGCAGGCGAGGATCCCTATGCGGAACCGTCACCGAAATACCTCCGCCAATTCGATGAGCAGGGCGCGAGGACGTTCGTGCTGGAGCGCTTCGATGCGGCAGGAAAACTGGTGGGGCGGTCGATGGAAAAGCTCGACGAAAATGTCGAGATCGGCGGTCCGGTCCAACGGACCATTGCGGGGCAGAGGGTTAGCCTGCGTGGCCTGACCGCATGCCCGACGGAAAACGTCGTCTATAACCGCGTGCAGACATGGAGCTGCGTGGACGCGGCGCGCGACTATGCTGACGCGGTTTATAACCGGCGCGCCAGCGTCATCCTTTGCAAGACCCTGGTGCTGACTCCGAGCGGCGGCGAGGCAATCCCGGCGTCATGCTTTGTCCTCGTTGGCGGAAAGGGCGAGCCTTTCAAGACGGTCAACGACGACGACAGCATGGTGTTTCTCGGCTTGGCATCGATCGGACGGACTGAGGACGGGCGCAGCCGCCGCCCTGACCTTGAACCGTCGCAGTCCCTCTCACGAACAATGGGGTTCCAGCATGCGGACTAGGCTCTCGATATTCGTCGTTCTCCTCCTGGCGACCGCAGGCGCGGCGCAGGAGAAGACCCTGTCCTTTCCATCTGGCGTGAGCTTCGAAACGGGCGATACCTGGGCCTACGAAGGCCGGAGATTCAGGCTCTTCGGGGTCCAGTCTTGCCTTCGGGGAACGATCTTTCGTTCGCCTGACGGCCAGGAGGTCGATTGCGGGATGCGTTCGATTGCGTCGAGTGCCGCGCTCTTCAGCACGGGCTCGATCGGCTGCCAGCCCGTTGGCCCGGCCAAGGACGACGCCACCTTCGTCGTCTGCGCGGTCGAAATCGAGGGGACAACAATCGACGTCGGGACCGCGCTCATATCGTCCGGTGCGGCATTCGCGGCCGTGTTCCCGTCTGGTGCGCCGGTATCGGCGGCCTATGCGGTCGCCGAATCGTCGGCGAAGGAAAGCCGGAGCGGGCTTTGGGAAGGCAGCTTCGACCATCCCGTCGCGCACCTGCTCAGCGGTCGGTGATCACAACTCGAAGAAGTCTATTCGAAGCTTTTCCGTGATCGCCGCTATCTCCTGCACCGTCAGTTCCTTCCATGCTCCGTTTTGAAGGAGGGCCAGCCTGGCCTCGGAAACGCCGCTGATGGTCGCAAATTCGTGGGGATCGGCTCCGCTTCGCTTCAATTCCTCAGCCAATATCTCCACAAGTCTAGCAGCACTCTCGAAAGCCATTTGCGGTCATCCTCCTAGCGCCGTCAACGCCTGTCCAGCATCGACGACGATGGGTTTCGCTCTGTCCAATTGCACAAGGGATGGCGATGAGCGTTCGATAAGGTGATGCGGACGGGGCGGGAGAATCCGCCAAGCCCAATTTCGCGCGCAACTCCTACACGAGTCAAAAGCGGCGTTTTCGCGGCGAATGGTCGTTTATGTTTGTTTTGAGCATGAATTATACTTAAGGTCGTGACTCGCTTTGTCGGCAAGTGAGCTGAGGAGGACCGGAATGGCATAGGCAAAATAAAACCCGTCTCGGAGAGACGGGTCGAGGGACACACAAAGATGTGCGCAAAAGTCTTATAGCCACTGATTTTTTCGCACATTGACGAGTCTGCTGCAAGCTAATTCTTGCCACGGGAACGTGTGTTTTTGCGCCCGGGATTCTCTCCGTTGCCGCCAACGAGGAGAAATCATGCTTGCATCTACCCCGACGGCCTACGGGCCGAACCTATTGGCGCGTCTGCTGGCAGCCCGCAGCCTTCTTCAGGTCGACGATTGCGCGAGATCCGCCTGGATATTGAATGGCGAGGGCCTCATCGCCGATGAGGAGATGGCCTATCTCGCGCCAGTCATCGAGCACCAACGTAAGTCGATCCAAACACAAGCCTGCTGCAGGCCACACCCGGTTTCCTGCGATGGGCGTGCGAACCAACGCTGCCACCGCCGGCCGCCAATTCCCCAAGACAAGAAAAAAGCGTCCTGGCTGCGGCGCCGCGGCCTTGCGAAAGACTGCATAATTCCGACCTGCATTGCCAGGATGTTTACGGTCAGCAAGCTTGCGGTGCTCGCCGTGATCGTCAGGGCCGTTATCGAACGTGGGTTCTCAAGAATGTCGCTTCCGGAGATCGCCGCTCGCGCAGGTGTCGGATGCACGACAGCCCGGTACGCGCTCCGCGACGCTGCGCGCATGGGCCTCATTACCATTACGGAAAACCGTCTTAATAAGCGATGGCACCGCCCGAACACGATCCGGATCGCGTGCCGGCGCTGGTTGGCCTGGCTGCGCGGCCATCGTACCGCTAAAGCTCGTCGGCATACCGCGGCGCCGCCGGTTCCTCGCGGCGATCTCACCCCCCTCAGAAATCTGAGCCCCACGGTTGAGATTCATAGATTCAGCACGCACAAAAACGTCTTTTGCAGAGTGCGTCCGGCTGCGTTTGAGCATTTCCAATTCGCGTGGCGATCGAGTGTGACGAGCTTTGAGGGCGAGATACTCCTGTTGACATGATATACGGATCGGAGGCCGGTGCGGGTGCTTAAAGCGCATTGATATAAAAACGAAATCAATATGTTAGTTCCATAAGGTATCTTATGCGATATGATATAACGTTACGATTTTCGCGTTACGGGCGGTATCGGTGATTGATCCGCCACCCGCATTACTCTATGTTTTTCATCGACAATGGAATTCGGAGAAGCGATATGACCGAAGCGACCAAAGACCTCCCGCGCGCCCCACGGTTCTGGTGGGAAAAGACCCTCTTCGCGTTGGTCATCCTTCTGCCTTCGACGATCTATCCTTTCGCGACCGCGTTCAATTCCTCCATAACCCCGTTCGGCACGTCGCTGGTTGTCGCGGGCACCTTGATCGTCCTCCTCCTGCTGTCGATTTTTCGGGATATCGGGCCGACCTTCGTCGAAAAGGCCGAGGCTAGGTTCCAGAACCGTTACGCGGCGGACATCTATTCGATCCCGGTGACCTTCGACGCGAAGCCTACGCTCGTGCCTGGCTTCTCCCGGCTGACAGCAATACGCGCTGACAATAGCCAGGCCATCGGTGCCTGGGCGTTGAGGTTCAACCACGGACGCCAGGTCGCATGAGGCCTCGTCACGGGCGACGAGCCGCCGCCCGATTTGACGATCCGGCAGGCCCGAATTCCAGAAGTTTCTGATCGACGAGTGACTTCACAGGGCGCTCGTTGCCGTGGCGCAGAACCGTGACCACGACCGTTTTCGAGTGGACTGGATGGGGTTGATCGTTAAGACCGACTGAGATTTTATGCGGCGCAAATTAGGATTCGGATGCTGGTTTCCAAATTGGGAATTTTGAGCTTGTTTCCAGATTGGGAACGCGATATATAGGAGCCAACGTGAACGTTATCGCTAAGTCCGCGTTGGTCAATTTCTGGAGCGACCTGCCGAAAGGAGCGCCAAGAGAGACTGCTGAAGCGGCGATGACAGAATGGTATGCCACCGCATCGAAGGCAAGCTGGAGCAACTTCGGTGAGCTGAAGAAGACGTTCAACTCAGCCGACATGGTCGCGGGCAACAAAGTGATTTTCGACGTGGGTGGCAACAAATATCGCATTGTGGGTTTGGTCGCATTTCGGACGAAACGGATTTTCGTTCTGTTTGTCGGGACGCATGCTCAGTATGACGCGATTGACGTCGCAAAACTCTGATGTGAGGAGGTCGATATGTTGAATTTGAAAGCTTTCCGAACTCTTCAGAGCGAAGACGAGTACAACGCCGCACTGAAGGAAGTTCGGCCGTATTTCGAGAACGAACCTGAGGAAGGCACTGAAGAAGCGGCGCATTTTGACGCACTCGTTCTTCTGATCGAACAGTATGAAGGCAAAAACTATCCAATCCCGGCTGCGAGCCCGGTGGAGGTGGTCAAGTCAGTGATGGCCGCTAACAACTACACTCGTGCGGATCTGGTAGCCGTTATCGGCTCTAAAGCGCGGGCTGCCGATCTTCTGAACGGCAAGCGGGAAATCAATCTCGAACAGATTCGAAAGCTCAGCAAGGAATGGAATATTCCAGCGGGATCGCTGATTGGAGACGTCGCTGCCTAGTAGGCGAGACCTGCGTCGGCATCCGCTGCAACTGTGCTCGACTCTTTCCGCGGGAGTCGGCTTGAGGCTGCAACTAGTGAAAATTCCGGCTCTTCACCTTCAGTCGATCGATGAGGAGGTCTGGGACGTAGATGTCGCGCGCAGGCGCCGCCGCCTTCGGCCGCTCGCGCGGATCGGGCGCGCCATTGCCGCGCGCGAACTCGTCGCCCCGGCCATGGGGCAAGGGAAATTGTTCGTCCCGCTCGCCCAACCGGCCAAGGTCATCTGAGAGGTCGAACAGCCGCTGCGCGACAAGGTGAACGACGTCCCCTTCCCGCTGGATTTTTCCGTTGATCGCCATCATCGAAGCGGAGAGAAGAACGCGGCGCTGGCGCTCGAACAGCGTCGGCCAGACCACCGCATTGACGATGCCAGTCTCGTCTTCGAGGGTGAGAAACATGACACCCTTGGCTGAACCGGGGCGCTGGCGGACCAGCACCAGGCCGCCGGTCATCAGCCAGCGACCGTCGCGCTCGGCCATCGCCTGGGCGCATGTCACCATCCCCTTCTGGCGAAGGTCTTTGCGGAGGAAGGCGATCGGGTGCTGGCGGAGGGTGAGGCCGGTGTGGGCGTAATCTTCGACGACCTCGTGCCCTGCCCTCATCGAGGGCAAGGCGACCGAGGGCTCCTGCACTTCCGAGACCTGGCGCGCTTCGCGCTCGGCGGTCGCGGCCCAAAGCTCAAGCGGCTCGTCGCGCAGACCCTTGATCGCCCATAGCGCATCACGGCGCTGGAGCTGCAGTGACGGTAGGAACGCATCGGCCTCGGCCAGTTTCACCAGCGCGGCCGTCGGCACGCCGGACCGCCGCCAGAGATCGTCAGCGGAGGCGAAGGGGTCTTCGGCGCGCGCCGCGACGATGCGGGCGGCATCCGCCGTCGAGAGCCCCTTCACCATGCGCAAGCCGAGGCGGACCGCGCAATGACGGCTTCCATCGACTTGCTCGAGTGTGCAGTCCCAGCGCGAGGCGTTGACGCAGACCGGCCTGATCTCGACATCATGCTGCACGGCGTCCCTCACGATCTGGGCCGGCGCATAAAAACCCATCGGCTGTGAATTGAGGAGCGCGGCACAGAAAGCATCTGGGTGATGGCATTTGACCCAGCTCGACGCATAGGCAATCAATGCAAAGCTGGCAGCATGGCTTTCCGGAAAGCCGTAGCTGCCGAAGCCTTCCAACTGCGAGAATGTGCTCTCAGCGAACTCGGCAGAGTAGCCATTCTTCACCATGCCGGCGACCAGCTTGTCCTTGAACTTCGAGACGCCGCCGGAGAACTTGAATGTCGCCATGGATTTCCGGAGTTGGTCCGCCTCGCCGCCAGTAAACCCGGCGCAGACCATGGCGACTTTCATGGCCGACTCTTGAAACAACGGGACACCGAGGGTTTTCGAGAGCACCGCCTCCAGTTCGGGTGTCGGATAGACAACCGGCTCCTTGCCCTCGCGCCGGCGGAGATAGGGATGCACCATGTCGCCCTGGATCGGCCCGGGTCTAACAATCGCCACCTGCACGACCAGATCATAAAATGTGCGCGGTTTCAGGCGGGGAAGCATGGACATCTGCGCCCGGCTTTCGATCTGGAAAGTACCGAGCGTGTCGGCCTTGCGGATCATGCCATAGGTGCGGGAATCCTCGGAAGGAATGGACGCGAGATCCCAAACCTCACCCTTGTGCTCGGCCATCAGGGCGAAGGCCTTGGCCATGCAGGTCAGCATGCCCAAGGCCAACACGTCGACTTTCATGAATTTGAGCGCCTCGATATCGTCCTTGTCCCACTCGATGACCTGGCGATCGTCCATGCGCGCCGGTTCGATCGGCACGAGATCGTCGAGCCGGTCATTGGTCAGGACGAAGCCACCGGGATGCTGGCCGAGATGGCGCGGTGCGCCCATCAGCTGCTGTGCCAATTCCAGCGTCAGCTTCAGCCTGTAATCAGCCGCGTTGAGGTTGTTCTCCCGAATCTGCCGTTCGGAGACCCCTTCCGACCAGCCCCAGACGCCAGACGACAATTGGCCGATCATGTCTTCGGGTAGACCGAGGGCTTTGCCGACGTCGCGCAATGCGCCCTTGGCCCTATATCGCGTTACCGTCGAACAGAGCGCGGCCTTACTGCGACCGTAGGTGTTGTAGATCCATTGGATGACCTCCTCCCTCCTCTCATGCTCAAAATCGACGTCGATGTCCGGCGGCTCGTCCCGCTCCTGGCTAATGAAGCGTTCGAACAGCAGGTCGTTGGTATCAGGGTCGATAGAGGTCACGCCGAGGCAGTAGCAGACGGCGGAGTTGGCCGCCGAGCCCCTGCCCTGGCAGAGAATGCCCTTGGATCGCGCGAACCGGACGATCGAGAACACGGTCAGAAAATAGGGCGCATAGTTCATGACCCGGATCAGCTCTAGTTCGTCGCGCAAGGATTTTTGGACCTTGTCAGGCACGCCCTCGGGATAACGATTGGCAGCTCCCTCCCAGGTGAACTTGACCAGCGACTGCTGCGGATCGAGGCCGGGCACGATCGCCTCTTCCGGGTATTGGTATTGCAGCTCCTTAAGATCGAATTTGCAACGTTCGACGATTTCGCGCCCGCGCGCCAAGGCTTCAGGATACTCGGCAAAGAGCCGGTGCATTTCCTCGGGCGTTTTGAGAAAGCGGTCGGCATTACGCTCGCGGTCGAAGCCGACATCATCGATGGTCGTGCGGGTGCGGATGCAGGTCACGACATCCTGGAGCTGCCGCCGGCTCGGCTCATGAAACAGCACGTCGTTGGTGACGACCGTGCGTACCCTGAAGCGCGCTGCGATGGTGGTGATGCCGTGCAGGCGCATCCGGTCGTTCGGACGTCGGCGCAGGCAAAGGCTGACATAGGCGCGATCACCGAACAGCTCCGCCATCTTGCGAAGCTGCACGGCGCAGGTCTCGTCGGCTTCGTCGGACACGAGGATGCCGATCATACCGGCGGCGTGTTCCGCGACATCAGTGAAGTCAATCAGGCAGTTTCCTTTGCCACCACGGCTTTTGCCGAGCGACAGCAGCCGCGTCAGCCGCGAATAGGCCGGGCGATCCATGGGATAGACGAGGATCGACATGCCGTCGGTGAGATCGAGCCGACACCCGACGACCAGGCGAACACCGGTCGCCTTGGCCGCCTCCCAAGCGCGCACAATGCCGGCGAGACTGTTGCGGTCGACGACGCCGATCGCATCGATGCCGAGCGCGGCCGCCGTGGCGAACAACTCCTCGGCGCTGGACGCCCCGCGGAGAAATGAAAAGTGTGTCGTGACCTGAAGCTCGGCGTATCTCATCCGAACACCCCATGCACGAACCACAGATGCGATCCGGTTTCCGGATCGATGCCGTCCCCCGCGCGATAGACCCAGTACCGCTCACCCAGTTCGTCCTCGACCACGAAATAGTCCCTCACCGCCTGGAACTCGCGCGGCCGGTGCCACCACTCCCCGAAAATCCGTTCTGGGCCGTCGGCGCACACGACCCTCCGGCGCTTGCCGCGCCACGTAAACACCGCCGGCGGCTGGTCGGGCAGAAGCGCGATGACCTCGATGCGCTCCGGGTTTGCAAAGAGCCGCGTCGGCCGCGGCCATTTCACCGCCCAGGCCTCGCCAATGTCTGGTGCGGTCGCTGCGATGCGCCGGATCGATCGCTCGGGTACGTCGGAGGCGACGGGCGCAACACGAAACAGTCGGTGGCCGCGATTGCCGAGAATGTCGACGAGCGGCGTGATATCGGCAACCTCCTCCTCGATCAGCGAGGAAGCGACCTGACGTTCCTCCAGCGGCTCGGCGAAGACGGCGACGAGCACCAGCTTTTCGATGCCGAAACCGGGATCGATGGTCTCGATGCGGTCGCAGAGCAGCTTCGACAGCCGCGCCGGATCGCGGACAGGCTTGGCAAGACCGGCACGGAGATGCTGCCTGGTGTTGTCGACGCGATGGATAAAGAGGTCGCAGCGGCGCGCGCCGAGGCCGTCTTCCGCCAGGCGAGCCGACAGCTGGGCGACAAGCCGTCGCACATATTTGGCGATGGTCTCCGGCGCACCGATTGGCTCGGCGAAATTCTTGGCAACTTCGACAAGCTCCGGCGTGCGGATCGGTTCGATCGGTTCGGCGACGCGGCCGAACATCTGATCCAGTCTGCGTCCAGGTTCCGGTCCGAAGCGCAACGTCAATGGCGCGCGCGGCATCGCCGACAGCTGGCCGACGGTGTCGATGCCGAGAACACGCAGGCCTTGAACGGTCTCCGTCGGCAGCCGCAGCGCGACGATCGGCAGGTCGATGACCGCCTTCGTCACATTGTCCACCGGCACGACAGTCGTTTCCGCCGCCAGCAGCCGGGCAAGCGCATGTGCGGCGCCCCAGGTGTCGGCCACTGCGGCTCGCGCCGTCAGCCCGCGGCCGCGCAGCATATTGACGAGGCCCGACACGAGCAGCGCCTCGCCGCCGTGCAGGTGATCGGCGCCTTCCGTATCGATGACGAGACCGTCGGCACCATCGACCGCGACGACCGGGCTGTATTGCCGGAGCGCCCAGAGCGCCAGCCGTTCCAGCGCAGCCGCGTCCTCAGCCGGGGACGCATCGACCATGAGGAGATCGGCGACCATGGCCTGCGCCTTGCTGGCGGCCATGCCGATGCGCAGGCCGAGCTTCAATGCGACGGGATCGGCGGCGGAGATCCATCGCATCGATCCGCGGCGGGCAATGACGACCAGTGGCTTGTCAGCCGGCAAGGCTTCGCCAGCGTGCCGTCTGATCCGCTCCGTCGCGAGCTGTGGGAAGTAGATCGATACGACCCTTGCCATCGGGGGCTCCAATTTCAAATTCGGCGCATTCGCCGGCTTTCACGCGCATCAGTTCTGCGAGCCAGCGCGCCCTCCCGACGCCGGCAACAGGTAGTCTTTCCGACGGCAGGGTGCTGATGCGCCACCGTGTCGTTGAGGCCGTCGGCTGCCCATAGTCCGACGCCTCGTTCTGCCGTCGCCATCGCCGCAGCACGATGCCCATGGCGCCCGTCTTCTCGGCGGCGAGCTGTAGGCGACGTGACGCGGTCATCGGCAAACGGACCAGTTCGCCAACCACGGCGGCAAGCCCGCCGAAGGACAGCCCCTCCTCCATCGCCGATAGCGCCTCCTCTTCTCGATCGCTTTCGCAAAAGACCACACGGTCCGGATGGAGTCCTGCTTGGGCGACCGCTGGGAAAAACAGATCGGGGCGCGTCATGCACCACAGAACCTTGCCGCGCGATCTCGCCGCGATGCCGGCAACGAATAGGGCCGCAGCAGCGCCATCGACCGTCCCTCCCCCGCCGCCCGCGACCTCGTGCAATGCCCCGAAGGCCAGCCCTCCCCCCGGCAGAGCCCGATCGACCTCGGCAACGCCGAAGGGCAGCACTTGCCTTGCGCGCTGCGAGCCGCCTTCAAGCTGCTCGATGCGCTCGCGAAGCTCCGCCAGCACGGGGTTGAGGGCATGGTTTGCCACGGCAGAATTGTTGCTCCTTCAGGGTTTTCAGCGGTTCTTTAAGCTGATATGTTCATTATTTGTTCCGATTGCTCAACTGAGTCAATCGGGCCTCCGCTCCGGAAATCGAACCTCGGCTAAGTCGTTGAAACGAATCCCTTAGCTGCATCAAGGAGATATCCGGCACTCGGAGGGTCAGGAAAATTTTCTTATGGTGTCTGGGGACAAATGGCGGCGGCGCATCTCGAAAAACTCAACGACCGGCAACGCGAAGCCGTCGAGCACGGTATCGGCCTGCCGGATGGAAAGATCGGCGGTCCGCTGCTGATCATCGCTGGTGCGGGGAGCGGCAAGACCAACACGCTGGCGCACCGCGTCGCCCATCTGATCGTCAACGGCGCCGATCCGCGACGCATCCTGCTGATGACCTTTTCGCGCCGCGCTGCGTCCGAAATGGCGCGCCGGGTGCAGCGCATCTGCCGGCAGGTGCTCGGCGACAACGCCGCCATCATGACCGACGCGCTCGCCTGGGCCGGCACCTTCCATGGCATCGGCGCCCGGCTCTTGCGCATGTATGCCGAGCAGATCGGTCTCAGTGTCGATTTTACGATCCATGATCGCGAGGACAGCGCCGACCTGATGAACCTCGTTCGGCATGACCTTGGCTTTTCCGCCAAGCAGAGCCGGTTCCCCACAAAGAGCACCTGCATCGCCATCTATTCCCGCGTCGTAAATTCCGAGGCTTCGATCAAGGAGATCCTGAAGTCCTCGTATCCGTGGGTGCTCGAATGGGAGGAGGAGTTGAAGCAGCTCTTCGCCGCCTACGTTGAAGCCAAGCAGGCGCAGAACGTTCTGGATTACGACGATTTGTTGCTCTACTGGGCGCAGATGGTTTCCGAGCCGGAGCTGGCCGAGGACGTCGGCAACCGCTTCGACCACATCCTCGTCGATGAATACCAGGACACCAATCGCCTGCAGGCATCTATCCTGATGTCTCTCGCGCCCGGCGGCCGCGGTCTGACGGTCGTGGGCGACGATGCCCAATCGATCTATTCTTTTCGGGCAGCGACCATCCGCAACATCCTGGATTTTCCGCAGGAGTTCGCACCGAAGCCCGCAGACGTCATCACACTCGACCGGAACTATCGTTCGACCCAGCCGATCCTGGCCGCGGCCAATGCCGTCATCGAACTGGCACGCGAGCGCTATACGAAAAACCTCTGGACGGAGCGCGCCTCCGAGCAACGGCCGATGCTGGTCACCGTCAAGGACGAGGTCGACCAAGCCGCCTACATCGTCGATCAGGTGCTGGCCAATCGCGAGATCGGCATGACGCTGAAACAGCAGGCCGTGCTGTTCCGAACCTCGAGCCACAGCAGCGCGCTGGAGATCGAGCTCACGCGGAAAAACATTCCTTTCGTCAAATTCGGCGGTCTCAAGTTCCTCGACGCCGCGCATGTCAAGGACATGCTGGCGGTCATGCGGTTCGCTCAGAATCCGCGCGACCGGGTTGCCGGCTTCCGTGTGCTGAAGCTATTGCCCGGTATCGGACCGCAGACGGCCGGCAAGATCCTAGACACGATTGCCGCCGACCCCGAGCCCTTGCAGTCGCTGGCCGAAATCCCGCCGCCGGCCAAGACCGGTGACGACTGGCCAGCGTTCATCATGCTGGTCACGGCGCTGCGAAAGGCCGAAGCGGGCTGGCCGGCGGAGATCGGTACGGTGCGGATGTGGTACGAGCCGCATCTCGAACGCATTCATGAGGATGCCGACACCCGCAAGGATGACCTGCTCCAGCTGGAACAGATCGCCGGCGGCTATGCCAGCCGCGAACGTTTTCTCACGGAATTGACGTTGGACCCGCCGGACGCCACCAGCGACCAGGCCGGCGTACCGCTGCTCGATGAGGACTATCTGATCTTGAGCACGATCCATTCGGCCAAGGGGCAGGAGTGGCGCGCGGTGTTCATGCTCAATGTCGTCGACGGCTGCATCCCGTCCGATCTTGGCACCGGCTCTACCCCTGAACTCGAGGAAGAACGGCGCCTGCTTTACGTCGGCATGACGCGGGCGCGCGACAACCTCACGCTGATCACGCCGCAGCGGTTTTTTACGAGCGGGCAAAACGCCAGGGGCGACCGACACGTCACCGCTGCGCGAACACGCTTCATCCCAGCCACCCTCCTCCAGTTCTTCGAGGTGGAGGGCTGGCCGAAGGTGGGTGCTTCCGCCAGCGAGCAGAGCACGCGCCAGGTCCGCGTCGATATCGGTGCGCGGATGCGATCGATGTGGAAATGAGCCATGCAGCCCGTCACATCGGCCGAGATAGAGGAGCAGAATGCGGAGCACGAGGAGCGCGTCCGGCGCATCATCCATGTCGACATGGATGCATTTTACGCCTCCGTCGAACAACGGGATAATCCCGAACTGCGGGGTAAACCCGTTGCTGTCGGCGGTTCGGCCGCCCGTGGCGTCGTGGCGGCTGCAAGCTATGAGGCCCGCGCCTTTGGTGTGCGATCCGCCCTCCCCTCGATCACCGCCAAGCGGCGCTGTCCTGATCTGATCTTCGTTCCGCCGCGCTTCGACGTCTATCGAGCTGTTTCATCGCAGATCCATGCGATCTTCGCCGAGCATACCGATCTGATCGAACCCTTGTCGCTCGACGAAGCCTACCTCGATGTCACCGACAATAAGCAGGGCATTCCGGTCGCGACCGAGATCGCCACCAGGATCCGCGCCCGCATCAAGGAAGTCACCGGCCTCAACGCCTCCGCCGGGATTTCCTATTGCAAGTTTCTGGCAAAAATGGCCTCGGATCTCAACAAGCCCAATGGCCAGGCCGTTATCACGCCCAAGCACGGTCCCGCCTTTGTCGAGGCGCTGGCCGTTAAGAAGTTTCACGGCGTCGGGCCGGCGACTGCGGCCAAAATGGAGCGGCTCGGCATCCTGACGGGCGCAGACCTCAAAGCGAAATCCCTGACCTACCTGCAGCAGCATTTCGGCAAGTCGGGCGCCTGGTATTACAATGTCGCCCGCGGTATCGATCATCGGTTGGTCCAGCCGGATCGGCCACGCAAGTCAGTGGGTGTCGAAGATACGTTTACGGTCGATATCTTCGACCGGGAGGCCGCCCGCGCGGAAATCACGCCGCTCGCTGCGGAGGTCTGGCGCCGTAGCGAAGACAAGGGCCTCCATGGCCGCACGGTGACGCTGAAGGTGACATATGCCGATTTCCAGAAAATCACCCGCAGCCGAACATCGATCGCGCCGTTTGCGACGGCAGATGAACTCGAAGCCGCGGCTCGCGCGCTTCTCGACCCGTTGTTCCCGTCTGTGAAAGGGATTCGTCTGCTCGGGGTGACACTCTCGTCCTTTGTCGACGACGAGGAGAACGATACGGATCAGCTTACGCTTCAGATTTAGACGATCGCGCATGGATCCTGGTTCGACATGTCGAAATCCGCCCCAGCCGCGTTACATTGCCATCGGATCGGATAGAGATGCCGACGCCGTCGGCCGGAGGGACCATGTGCAACGATTACAGGCTAATGGTCGAACTGGCCTCAGTCATCGAAGAGTTCGAGCACCTCAAAATCAAGATCCGGTTTCCGGAGGGACGCCCCAATATCGAGGCGCGCGAGGATATCAAGATCACCGATACCGCGCCGATCGTTCGCACGGCCGCGGGCGAGCGTGGGGTCGGCGAGTTGGTGCAGCGCCGGTGGAGCTGGCCGAGCCCGACCAAGAAGCCGGTCTATAATTTCCGGTCGGAGGGCCGCGAGTTCAATTCGAACCGGGCCCTCGTCATTGCTGATGCCTTCTTCGAATTCACAACGCCAGAGGATCCGAAAAAGAAGCGGAAAAACAAATGGATGTTCCGGAAGGCGAACGAGCCGATCTTCGCGATCGCCGGCATCTGGCGCGAGACGGAGGAGGTTGGCGAAGCTTTCACCATGCTGACCATGGAGCCCGGTCCCGATATTGCGCCATACCACGACCGGCAGATCGTCATCCTCGAGCGCGACGCCTGGGCAGACTGGCTTGACCCTTCGGTTTCAGCCAAGTCGCTGATCAAGCCGCTCCCGGCCGGCTCCCTTTCCGTGAAGCAGGTCGGCTGATGCGCTTCTCCTTCCCGCATAGCCATGCCTTTCCCGGCGGCGAGGTCCGGGTCGAGGATGCCGAAGCTGCAGAAGGCATGTGCGTGGTCGAGTTCGGCGACGGCATCGCCATGATCGGCGAATGGCATCCGGATGGGAACGACATTCACCTTTCCGTCCCGGCCTATCGCACCGCTCGCGGCACGGATGTCGATGCGCGCCGCTGGCGGCTCGTCAGGGACAAGGCCGGAACCTGGCGCTCGCGGCGATCGGCGTAATCGCACCCGCCGAGAACCCCTCCCCGAAATGACGAAGGGCGCTCGACCCTTTCGGGGAGCGCCCTTCTGACCCGGACGACTGCGAACGCGCGACCGATATCGTCGCTGCAGGCAGGTCATCGATGACGGGCAGTGAGCGATAGATGGGGAAAGGCATCCGGGTAATCAAGGCCGTCGGGATTGCCAATCGCCTGCACCGGTGCATCGAGGCACGCATCGCAGATGCCGCAGCCATCCTCGTCCATCGCCTGACCTGCCTGCCCGCAACAGATGCAGGCAGCCGCAGGGCGGCCAGCGTGCTCGCACCGGCGTGGCAGCATGATCTCGGCGGCGGGGTCAAAAAGGGTATCGATGGGAATTGTCTTCATCGCGGTCGTCTCCAACGATCTTGAGCACAGATAGGGGCGCTCAAATTCTTTGCAATGGCAGGGAAAGACGCCCAGAGCGATCAAGTTGCCGCACACGTCCCTGGAGCTTCAAAGCGCGGGGAACCTTTGTAATTCCGGGACGGTTTTCCCTCGAACCATCGCCCCGCCCGGAGCAGCTTCGTGAAACTCGCCACCTACAACGTCAACGGCATCAACGGCCGGCTTCCAGTCCTTCTGCGATGGCTGGAAGAAGACGCGCCCGACATCGTCTGCCTGCAGGAACTCAAATCGCCGGACGAGCGCTTTCCCCGGCGCGAACTTCAGCGAATGGGATACGAGGCCGTCTGGCATGGACAGAAAAGTTGGAACGGTGTCGCGATCCTCGCCAGGGATGCAACCCCGATCCTGACGCGCCGCGGCCTGCCCGGCGATCCCGACGACAGCCACAGCCGCTATATCGAGGCCGCCGTCGACGGCATCCTGGTCGGCTGCCTCTACCTGCCGAACGGCAATCCGGCGCCAGGTCCCAAATTCGACTACAAGCTGCGTTGGTTCGAGCGGTTGCAGACCTACGCGGCCGACCTTCTGGCCCTCGATCTTCCCGCCGCGCTGATCGGCGATTTCAATGTCATGCCGACGGATCTCGACGTTTATGCGCCGGAGCGCTGGCGCGACGATGCGCTGTTCCGCCCGGAGGTCCGGAAAGCCTATGCGGACCTTCTCGCCCAAGGCTGGACCGACGCCATCCGCCAGCTGCATCCGAAGGAGCGCATCTACACCTTCTGGAAATACTGGCGGAACTCCTTCGAGCGCGACGCGGGCCTGCGCATCGACCATTTTCTCCTCAGTCCGACGCTGGCGCCCTGGCTCAGGAAGGCGAACGTCCGGCGTGGCCCACGAGGCTGGGAGCACACGAGCGACCATGCACCGGTCATGATCGAGATAGAGCCACCATCGGATTGAGTTCAGGAGGAAGTGGGTCGAGTCGCCCGACGCTCGCGCGCCCTCGCCGTTCGACGCGCCTCACGCAACTCCTCAAGAGTCGGTAGCCACCAGTCACGTCGGCGTTCTTGTTCTCCCGGTTCGACCTTCGACGGCCAGGTGTGGACAAGTTCGTCCAACGAAGGCGTTCGCCATGTGGCCCAGACATGGTCCTCGAGAAGACCCGGATAGAGTTCGGCGATCTCTTCGCGCTCGACCAGCTCGCCATTGCTGTGGCTCACCACGACAATCCCGTAGGCCGTCGTCGCAATCGGCCGATCCAGCGGTGGCAGATCGTCGGCGGGAAGCGGGATGCGCCGGCGCTTGCGTTCGGCCGCCCGCAGGCGGGAGGTCCTCTCCTTGTCCGTCCCCTTACGCGCCTCGGCGCGCTTGCGCCTTTCTTCAGGCTCGCACCGCTGTGCTTCCGTCTCAATGACCTGCCAGCGGTCAACGAGATCCTCATAGGAGGCGAAAGGCACCCGCCAGGCCTTGTTGTCGCCGTCCCAACGGGCGAAGGGCACTTGGCGGATTTCCTCGACCAGCTTGCGCGAATAGGGCGTCTTGATGCGAAACCCTTCTCTGTCGACGCCAAGATAGGGGCTGAGGATCGGCTCGAACGCGAAGGCATCCCTGCCCTTCGCATCGGCATACGGATCGATACGGGACTCTTCCTTTGCCAACCAGCGATCAATACGGCGGCGCGCCGTCGTACCGGGAACGATCCACGCCTTCCGCCGGTCACTCCAGCGAGCACGAGGAAACGCCTCGCGAAACCGCTGCACCGTCATCCGGTCGAACGGAAACGAGATAGCGGCGCGGTCGTCGTCCTCCGTGGCGTCCTGGCCAATGTCGTCACCGTCGACCATCCCATTGCCTTCCAGTTGCGATGCCCAAGAAACGCACGCCAGCTCGAAAAGATGCAGCGAATCAAAGGCATGATCGAGACTCGTCAAAAGCGAAGAAGAGGAGGCCTAAGTTATTGATTTCCGATTCTTTTCGACTCGGAACAAATTCGCAAGTGATTCGCTTGACTCGCTTTGGTTGCGTCGAGTCGGGAGTATCGAGATGGCCGGTCATCGTGCCCAGTGGAAGGGTTTCATCAAATTCGGCGAGGTCAGTTGCGGTGTCGGCCTCTATACGGCGGCCAGCACGTCCGAGCGCATCTCGTTCCACACGATCAACAAAAAGACCGGCAATCGCGTCAACCGCGTTTTCATCGACAGCGACACCGGCAAGGAGGTCGAGCGGGAGGACCAGACCAAGGGCTTCGAGATCGAGGACGGCCAGTACATCATGATCGATCCGGAGGAGGTGGCGGCGACCATTCCCTACAGCAACAAGACGCTGCAGATCGAGGCATTCATCTCCTGCTCCGATGTCGACGACGTCTATTTTGACAAGCCTTACTATCTCGTACCAACCGACCGGGTTTCTTCGGACGCCTTCACCGCGCTGCGTGATGCGATGGAAAAGTCGAAGGTCGCTGCAGTTGCCCGCACCGTCCTGTTTCGCCGCATGCGCACCGTGCTGATCCGTACCCATGGCAAGGGCCTGATCGCTACGACGATGCAATATGACTACGAGGTCCGCTCCTCTGAAAAGGCCTTCGACGAGATACCGAAGCTGCGGATCAAGGGCGAGATGCTGGATCTCGCCAAGCACATCATTGCCACCAAGAAGGGAACCTTCGATCCGGCCGCGTTCGACGATCGCTATGAAGCGGCCGTCGCGGAGTTGGTGAAGGCGAAGATCGAAGGCAAGGCTCCGCCGAAGCGTAAGGAAATCAAGGTGTCCAAGCCCGACGATCTGCTGGCCGCCTTGCGCGAAAGTGCCAGGATGCTGAAGGCCGACGAAGACACGCCGAAACGCTCCGCCGCAAATGCCAACAAGGGCACCGGCCGCAAGCCGGCGGCCCGCGCCACCGCGTCGAAGGCGCGGAGCCCAGCGGCCGCTCAGCGCAAAGCCGGTTGAGGAGATAGACCATGGCATCGCGCCCTTACTGGAAAGGCTATCTGAAGCTCTCACTCGTCACCTGCCCCGTCTCGATGTCGCCGGCGACGTCGGAGTCTGAGAAGGTCCGGTTTCACACCTTGAACAGGGAGACCGGCAACCGCGTCGTCTCGCAGTATGTCGATGCCGTCACCAGGAAGCCGGTGAAGGATGAGGACGAGGTGAAGGGTTATGCCCGCGGCGAGAACGACTATATCCTTCTCACCGACGACGAGCTGGATGCGGTGGCGCTCGACACGGTGAAGACGATCGACATCGACAAGTTCGTGCCGCGCGACAGCATCGAATGGATCTATCTGGAAAAGCCGCATTATCTCGTGCCCGACGATCCGGTTGGCCACGAAGCCTTCGCCGTCATCCGCGACGCCATGGCGTCGGACAAGGTCTTTGGCGTGTCACGTCTGGTGATCGGCCGGCGCGAGCGGGCCGTCGTGCTGGAGCCGCGCGGCGAAGGCATCGTGCTTTGGTCATTGCGCTTCGGCGACGAGGTGCGGCCGGAGGAATCCTATTTCGAGGATATCGACGGAAAGTCCGATCCCGAACTTGTTCCTCTCGTCCAGAAGTTCATCAAGCAGCACACGAAGACCTGGTCGCCGGACATGGTCTCCGATCCCGTTCAGGACGCGCTGCTCGACATCATCGCCAAAAAGAAGAAGGCGCTGAAGCCGTCGAGGGAAGGCAAGGCCAAAGGTGAGGACCGGCCGTCAGGCGGCAACGTCATCGATATCATGGATGCGCTGCGCAAGAGCCTCGCCGGCGAAAAAGGTAAGCGCGCCTCCTGAAATCGTCGCATGGGTCGCCTATGTCTGTTTCCTCTCGCACGCGTGATGGATCTCCATGAAAATGAAGCGCCGATCGGCTATCCCCCTGCTCGACGACTCCGGCACAACGCTCCAGTCGCGTCCGGTGCGCAAACGCGATCCTGAGCAACCAAGCCTGCCCTTCGATCCGATGCCCGATCGCGTCGAGCCGTGCCTCGCCCTGCTCCGGCAGGCGCCGCCGGAAGGACCGGACTGGCTGTTCGAAAACAAATGGGACGGCTATCGGCTGGCGATCCACATCCAGCCCAAGGGGGTGCGAATCATTACGCGCGGCGGCCATGACTGGACCCACCGCTTTCCGACCATCGCTGCAGCGGCAAGGAAACTCGGCGTCGGAACTGCCATTCTCGATGGAGAGGCCGTGGTCCTCAACAAGCAAGGGCACGCCGATTTCGGGGCGCTGCAGCGTTCGCTCGGCGGCCGCGGCGGCAGGCGAGCTTCCACCGAGGCCGTCTTTTTCGCTTTCGACCTTCTCTATTTCGATGGTCATGACCTCACCAAGACGGAGCTCGATGTTCGCCGGCATCTTCTCTCGGATTTCCTCGACGGCGCGACCGGAGCGGTGCAGCTGTCGGAAGAAGCCCACGGCGACGGCGCCGGGCTGTTGGCGAAGGCCTGCTTGATGGGCCTTGAAGGCATCATCGCCAAGCACCTCGACCGGCCCTACCGCTCCGGCCGCACCGGCGAGTGGATCAAGATCAAGTGCGTCCAGAGCGAGAGCTTCATGATCGTCGGCTACGAACAATCCGCCGCAGCGCGGGGCGGGATCGGCAGCTTGTTGCTCGCCGCGCGGCGCGGCGACACCTGGGTTTCCGTCGGTTCGGTCGGAACCGGGTTCAAGACGAAGGACGCCGAATATCTGCGCACGACGTTGGACAAGCTGAAGACGAAGAGACCGGCCGTGCCGCTGAAGGGCAAGAACTACGTGTTCGCGCTACCGACGCTCATCGCAGAGATCGAATTCCGCGGCTGGACCGGCGACGGCAATCTGCGCCACGCCTCCTACAAGGGCCTGCGCGAAGTCCAGGACAATGCCGCGGTATTCCAGATGGAAACCTCTGCCGTCGGCAAGTGACTATCGTCGCCGGTCAAGGTCGGCATGGTCGAGACCGAAGTGATCCAGCACGAGTTGCAGATTGCGGCGGTTGGACTTGAAATAGACGTCGAAGATGTCGCCCAGCACCGGCACGCTGCCCGCGACCGTATCGAAGCCGACATTCACCAGCATCTTCACGAGCTTGTCGTTCGGCATGCCGAGACGGCGCGCCTCGTTGACGATGACGAGGCTGACAGCCGCCGCAGCGAAATCGCCGATACCTGGGATCAGGCCAAGCACTGAATCCGCTCCGAGCGAGATCCGCGTTCCGGGAACACGAAGCGCGGTATCCATCAGCCGCGCCAGTCCGCGAATTCGACGGAGGCGCGCCAGATGCTCGATGGGAAGGTCGTGTTTCTTCATTCTTCCTATGTGGTCTCGACGCTCGCGTTCAAAGATCATGCGGCCGCCTTGTGCTTGCCGAGCCGCTTGATCGCCTGTTCCAGCGGGCGCTGGCCATCGCAATAATCCTCCCATGCACTCGTCTTCGCCAGCAGCGCCGGCACGGTGCGGATCGTGAACCGCTTCGGATCGAGATCGGATTTGACCTGCGTCCAGGTGAGCGGCATCGACACGGTGGCGCCCGGCCGCGCCCGCGGCGAGAGTGGCGCCACGGCCGTCGCCATGCGGTCGTTGCGCAGATAGTCGAGGAAGATGCGACCTTCCCGCAGGCTCTTGGTCATCTTGATCAGATAGAGGTCGGGATTGTCTCGCGCCATCTCCTGGCAGACGTCGTGAGCAAAGCCCTTGGCCTCAACCCACGAGAGCGGCTTGCGGGCATTGACGGCAAGCGGCGTCACGACATGGAGCCCCTTGCCGCCGGTCGTCTTACAGAAACTGATGAGGCCGAGGTCATCCAGTCGATCACGCATCTCGCGCGCGGCCGCAACCACGGCCGAGAACGGCACGTCCGGGCCGGGGTCGAGATCGAACACAAGGCGGCCCGGCACTTCGGGTTTCCCCGGTTCGCAGTTCCACGGGTGCAGCTCGATGCCACCAATCTGCGCGATGGCGACGAGACCCTCGACACGATCGACCTGCAGGTAGGGCTTCTTGTCACCGAAGACCTTGACCAGTTCCAGCAGGCTCGAGGTGCCGGGCATGGCATGGCGCTGGAAGAATTGCTCTCCGCCGATACCATCCGGCGCGCGGATGATCGAGCACGGCCGACTCTTCACATGCTCTATGAGCCAGGCGCCGACAGCTTCGTGATAGTGGGCCAGCTCTTCCTTGGTCACAGGCTTGCCGTCCCCGGCATCCGGCCACAAAGGCTTGTCCGGATTGGAGATGAGCACGCCCATGACCTCCGCCTTGGCCCCTTTACGGCGCGCGGGCTTCGCCTTTGCGGCCGCGGCCGGCTCCGGCGTCTCGGTCTTTGCCGGCGAGGCGGGCTTTTCAGCTTCGACTTCCGCAGCCGGCTTGTCTTCCCGCAGGCCCTTGAACGCGGCTTGGCGCACCTGACCGTCGGCGGTCCAGCCGGCAAACTCGATCTCGGCGACCAGCTCGGGTTTGAGCCAGACGACCTCCCTCTCCTTCTTGGGCGCGCCTATCCCCGTGAAAGGGGACTTCTCGGTCTCGGCGGCTTTGAGCTTGGGCAGCAGCGTCTCGACCTTCTTGGCGCCATAGCCCGTGCCGACCCGACCGACATACACGAAATGGTCGCCGCGGTTGACGCCCACCAGCAGCGAGCGGAATTTGCCGTTCGTCTTAGCATAGCCGCCGATGACGACTTCCTGCCCCGCGCGGCATTTCGATTTCGCCCAGGTGTCGGTCCGACCGGATTGATAACGCGCATCCGCCTGTTTCGAAACAATGCCTTCGAGCGAGAGCTTGCAAGCGGAGCGAAGCACGGCGTCGCCGCCGGTCTCGAAATGCTCGACAAAGCGCAGATGCGGATCCTCGGTCGCGTCCGCAACCAGTTCCTGCAGTCGGGCTTTCCGGTCGACCAGAGACTTCTCGCGCAGGTCTTCCCCTCCATCGAACAGGAGGTCGAATGCGAAATAGACCAGGTTGCCGGTGTTGCGCTCCGACAGCGCTGCCTGCAATGCGGCAAAGTCCGGGGCGCCGTTGTCGTCGAGCGCACAAATCTCCCCGTCTATGATACAATCGGGAAGCGCCGCGGCGGCGTCGGCGATCTCCGGATACTTGGCGGTCCAATCCAAGCCTTTACGGGTTTTGAGCGTCACATCGCCATTGGCGAGGCGCATCTGAATTCGATAGCCGTCAAACTTGATCTCGTGCAGCCAGTTGTCGCCAGCCGGAGGGCGTTCGAGCGTTTCGCAGAGCTGCGGCGGGATGAAGTCAGGCAGGTCTGCTGCCGTCGATGTCGCTACATCCTTGCGGGCCTTTTTCTTGCGCTCGTCGGCCGCAAGGCCGTGTTTGCTGTCCCAGACAGCATCGGCCTCAACCTCGCCGCTTGCCGCCATGAACGCTACCGGCTTTCGCCCCTTGCCGGCGGCGATTTGCTCCATCTTCCGGCCGGATGCGACCGAGGTCATGTTCTCGTCCAGGATGGCCGCGCCGTTCTCGTCGACGGAATGATCGTCGTGGTGTTTGATCAGCAGCCAGTTGGTCCGCTTGCTGCCGTCGCGATCATTCCGCATGCGCACCAAGACGAAGCTGCCATGCAGGCGCTTGCCATGGAGCACGAACTTGAAATCACCCTTCTTCAAAGCCTCTTCCGGTGACTTGTTGCCTTCGGGCTCCCAATAGCCGCGATCCCACAGCATGACCGTGCCGCCGCCATATTGGCCTTTCGGGATGGTGCCTTCGAAGTCGCCATAGTCGAGCGGGTGATCCTCGACCTCGACCGCCAGCCGCTTGTCATGCGGATCGAGCGACGGTCCCTTGGTCACCGCCCAGGATTTGAACACGCCGTCGAGTTCGAGGCGGAGATCGTAATGCAGGCGCGTGGCATCGTGTTTCTGGATGATAAAGCGCAGACGGTTCGAGGATTTGACGGCCGTCGAGCCACTCGGCTCCTGCGTCTGCTTGAAGTCCCGTTTCTTCTTGTAGGTCGAGAGCTTGTCAGCCATGACCCGCCTCACCAGATCCTGCGGTCGATCTGCGAGGCGATCATCGGCACGGCGGCCGCGCCGGGCGCGCCAAGACGGAGACGCTGGACGACCCGACCGAGGAGATAGGTCGTGGCGGCCGTAGCGAGAACCCTGAGCCAAGGATGCACATCGCCTCGCGAAGGCCGCGCATCCATCCCGTCGGTCTGCATTCGGATCGTGGTCAGTCGAGCGCGCAGATCAGCAACCTCCTGCCGAAGAGCCGCAATCTGCTGCTCGGCCGACATAGGCTTCTCGTCTCCGACGCCTGGATCCTCGGCAGGGCTTTCCTCTTCGAGTTCCGCGAGATGTTCGCGCAGCTGGGCCGGGCTGTCGAAGCCCTTCGCTCGTATATCGGTCATTGCGTTTGCCTCCCGCGACGTCGACGCCGGTCATCGGAAAATTCTCGCTGGGCGCCGGTATGAAAACACACCTGCGCGATGGTTGTTCCTCGCGGTCATTGGCAGCGTGGTTGCGATCAGGATCGGCGACGAATATGGTCGGCGCGGCGCTTCCGCCGTTCAGTTTACGAGGGTTACATGGCAACCGGCACGGTCAAGTTTTTCAATCAGGACAAGGGTTTTGGCTTCATTACGCCGGACAATGGCGGGCAGGATGTCTTCGTCCACGTTTCGGCCGTACTGTCGGGCGGTCCGCTGCGCGACGGCGCCAAGGTCAGCTATGAGATCGGCCAGGACCGCAAAACCGGAAAATCGAAAGCGGAAGACGTCCGGACGATCTGACGCGGTCGGTTCGAGATGCAAGCGCCGCGTGCTCCGCAGCCGCGGCGTTTCCATTCGTACAAAGGGTTAGACGAACCTCTTCTTTACCACCACAGGATATCGTTCCGAAATTCTGTCATTGGACAGTCATCTCGTTCGGAGCGAGAATGCTGGGCGAAGAATTAAAAACATCACTTGAAGCATGTCCGTCCGCGGTACTTGTCGTCGACGCCGTCGGTACGATTGCTTTTGCAAATGCCGAGGCCCGTCGGCTGTTTCTCACTGATGGTGATGTCTCAGGTTTGCCTGCCAAGCGATTTCTCCTTGACTGGCCTTTGCCGCCACAGATCCTGCAATACCGTATAGCCAATGCACGCGGTAACGAGACATTGGCGCGGGTCAAGGCCGCGAGATGGCAGGTGGCTTCGGGGATAATGACGACGCTTTATATCGAACCTGAACGCGACAGGAACCTGCCGGCTACGAGCGAGGCCGATATCCGCCTTCGGTCGGTGATCGAGATGCTGCCGCAAGCCGTGTGTGTGTTCGACGCGGAGGACCGGTTTGTCCTTTGGAACGGAAAATATGCTGAACTTTACAGCGACATCGCGGCCCATCTTCGACCAGGAATTCCATTCGAGGAGATCTTGAAGATCAGCCTGGCCGGCGACGACATGCAGGAGCTGATAGACGACAAGGAAATATGGCTTCGCGAACGGATGGAGAAGTTTCGGCGGCCCGTCTCGCAGGAAGAGCAGCAGCTCCGCGACGGTCGATGGCTGCGACATGACGACCGACGCACGCCGGACGGCGGCGCCATCGGCATGCGCATCGATATCACGGGATTGAAGCAGCGCGAGGAATGGCTTCGCCAGCTGTTCGATGCCAATCCGATGCCGATGATGCTGTGCGACGGCGAGAGCCTCGCCATTCTGCAGGCCAATCAGGCCGCCTGTGATTTCTACGGGTACCGAAGCGAGGAACTGCTTTCGAAAGAGGCTGGCGACATGCACGCGCGGGAGGACGCGCACCGCTTCACCAATGCGGTTCAAAACCTCAGCAGCGACTGCGATGCGAGGACGGTCTGGCGCCAGTTCGCGGCCGACGGCAGCGAGCGCTATGTTCTGATCTATGTCCGGCTTCTCCACGAGGGGGTGAGACGCCGGCTTCTCCTGACCATCGCCGATGTCAGCGACCGGATTGCTGCGGAAGGCGAAGCCAACCGTCTTGCTCACCACGACGTTCTGACGGGCCTGCCCAACCGGATGCAGTTCTACAAGGCGTTAAGCGCGGCCCTCAAATCCAACGACGGGAAAGGGGTCTTCGTTTTCTATCTTGATCTCGATGGGTTCAAGCCGGTCAACGACACCTTCGGCCATGCAGCAGGGGATGCTGTCCTCAAGATGACGTCGGATCGGCTGCGAGCCGAAGCCCAAGGTCACATAATCGCCCGACTGGGCGGCGACGAATTCGCCATCCTGATGATCGGGGACCACGAGCACGCCGCCGCACTGGCAGAGCGCTGCGTTGCAGCCTTCGAAGCTCCTTTCCCCGTTCGGGGCATGGCCATCAAGATTGGTGTGAGCATCGGCCTCGCCGCCTCGTCGAGCGCCGGAGGTCTGGACGGCGACAAGCTTGTTCAGGCCGCCGACCGAGCCCTCTATCGCGCCAAGGCCAATGGCCGAAACACCTGGAATTTTGCCTCGAGGCGACGCGCTCAGAAGAGCGGCTGACGGCTGGCGGGCGGGAGCGCAGAAAATAGGCCATGGACTCTCGGCCGCCCGGATGCTTCATTCCTCGTCCCGGAGGATATCGTATGGCGTATGAATGGGATGCGGGCCGTGCCCGGCGGACGCAATTGATCAAGATGGTGTCGATGGTAGCGCTAACTGCATCGGTGATCAGCGTGCCGGTCGCGGTGCTGCTGACTGCCTCGCCGTTCTGAAATCCAATACCTTGACCGGCGGTGCGGCAATTCAGCTCTGGATGTTAGCGCTGTCCCCGGCGGTGATCGAATAAGTGCCGCCGGACGCCATGCGCGCTTCGTCGGAGGCAAGGAATACGACCATCGGCGCGACGTCGCGCGGATCGATCATCGGCATGCCCAGCGGTGACTTCTTCGCAAGTCCGGCCATCGCGGTTTTCTCGTCCTTTCCCTCGTCGCCGGTCGGCTTGCCGCCGGCAACATCGATCGCCTGCGCATAGCGTTCCTCGTGGCGGGTCAACACGGTGTCGATCAGGCCGGGTATGAGCGCATTGACGGTGATGCCGTACTCGCCAAGCTCCATCGCAGCCGACTTCATCAGTCCGATGATGCCCCATTTCGACGCCGAATACGCCGCACCGTTCTTGGTGCCGTGCTGACCCTGGGTGGAGGACGTCACGATGATTGACCCGCCACCGCGCTTGACCATCGCCGGCGCGAAAGCGCGGATCGCATTGGCCGTGCCGCTCAGGTTGACATCAATCTGATCGTGCCAGTCGGCATCCTCCATGTCGAGGATCGGCTTGAACCCCTGGATGCCGGCATTGGCGAACAGGATGTCGACGCGGTTAAACTCCTGCTCGATGCTGGTGGCGGCATCGCGCAACGCGGCAAGGTCGCGCTGGTCCAACCGATAGGCCGTCCATCGGCTGCCGAGCGCCTTGACCTCCTGACCAGTCTGATCGAGGTCAGCTTCGCTCGCCGGCGCATAGTCGAGCGTCGCGCTCACCGGTCCGGCAATGTCTATGCCGACAACATCCGCGCCGGCGGCGGCAAGAGCCGTGGCGGCTGCGCGGCCAATGCCACGGGCGGCGCCCGTGACCACCGCCACCTTGCCTGTCAGGTCGAAGGGTCGCTTTCCGTCCGTCATTCGAATCCCTCCTCTGCTCGGCATAACCGGCCGATCACGCTTCCTTGCGCTTCAGCGGCTCCGGCTTCTCGCCATCGGGAAGGATCTCCAATAGGCGTTGGTGGATCACGTCAGCGCTGAATGGCTTCTGGATGAACACTGCACCATCCGGGAGCTGGCCAGGCTCTGGGTGCATCCGGCCGGAGGCGAAAAGGATCTTGATCGACGGCCAGCGCTGGGCCACTTCGCGCGCGAGATCGAAGCCGTTGCGATCTCCCGGCATCTGAACGTCGGTGAACACCAGGACAATGTCGGCCTGATGCCGTTCAAGCTGGCCGACGGCTTTCGCGACATCCGTCGCTTCGAGTGGGCGGAAGCCGGCATCCCGCAGAATGTCTGCGGCATTGAGGAGAATGAAGACGTCATCATCGACGACGAGCGCGTAGGGCGTGGTTTCGAGATCTGACATGCTGGCACAAATGCTCATTGCGAGAATTTGTTTCGCCCCGAAACCGGTGTTGTCTGAAGAATTTGCGAGCGCTTCAGGGCACGAGCTGCTGAAGAGGGATTTCGAGCGTGAGGGATAGGCCGTCGTCATGCCAGTTCCGGGAGAGTTGACCGCGCAATCCCTGAAGCGAGGCGCGCTCGAGCGTCGAGCCAAATCCCTCATGCTTCCGGTTATCCGACAGGGAAACGCCGTGCTCGTCCCAAACCATCTTCAATCGATCGCCTTTAGCGTCGAGAGCAATGGTCAACTGGCCATCGGCCGTCGATAGCGCGCCATATTTGGCGGCGTTGGTCGCGAGTTCATGGAGCAGCAATGCGGCAGACGTCAGCGCATTGCCAGAAATCGGAACATCTGCACCGGACAGCGATATGCGCGAACCAATCTCGTGCTCGTGCGGCGCGAGAATAGCCCTGAGCAGAGAGACAAAGGTGGTTGCCGTTTCAGCACCTGGATCGTTCGCCAGATCAGGAAGCGTCAGCGAATGGGCACGCGCCAGTGCCTGCATCCGGGCGCTGAGATCGGAAGCAAGGGCCGCCGGGCTTGTCGAGGCTTTCGCGCTCAACGAGATCAGCGCGGTGGCCATCGTGAACAGGTTCTTGATGCGGTGGTGCATCTCGCGCAGGAGGATCGATTGCTGCGCGGCCGCCCGCTTCTGCGCGGTGATGTCGCGCGCGATCTTCGAGGCGCCGAGGATTTCGCCGGCCTCATTGCGGACGGGGGATACAGTCAGCGACACCTCGACGAACGCGCCATCCTTACGGCGGCGCACCGTCTCGAAATGGTCGATCCGCTCACCGGCTCGCAGCCGGCGCAGTATCTCGTCTTCCTCATGATAACGCTCTTCGGGGATGACGAGGGTGATGTGCTTTCCGACTGCCTCAGCTGCGGTGTAGCCGAACAGGCGCTCGGCGCCGCGGTTCCAGGTCATGATAATGCCGTCGAGCGTCTTGCTGAGGATCGCGTCATCGGAATTCTCGACGATCGCAGCTAGCCAGGCGCCTGCCTCGGAGGCATGTCGCCGATCTTCGGCGGCACGCTGTACGCGCTTGATGTCATCGATGCCTGGGGTGGTTTCTTCTGTCACCGCGCGCCTCCGGGAACGAACATAGTCCCCGAGAGGATTTTGCCCATATCGAAGCCTTCATGTAGGCCAGTTCGCGCCAATTGAAACCTTTTGCCCCGATAATGCGCAGATAAAACAATGAGCCGCAGGCAGGATTTCCGCGCGGATCTTAGCGATCTCACTTCCTGGGCGAGCAGATGAGAGGACGAAGCTCTTCGACGATTACGCCCGCCTTGGGCGACAGCATGGCGCCGATCCAATTATCCGAAAACGTCCCGGCTGCGTCGGCCGGAGACAGCCAGATCACCTCGTTGGTGGCGAGTTCGATCTTCACCTCGCTGCCGATCGGGCTGCCGGCGACGGTCTGAACGTAGTGGCGCTTGATCGAGACCTGCTTGCCGGCCTGGTCGACCACACGATTGTCGCCATACTCAATCGAAACTTCACCTGCCTGATTGCTGGGGGTGCAATCTGTCGAGCGTTCGCACTGGATGACCGAAGAGAAGGTGCATTTCCATAGGAGGCCGCTCCGCCACATCGGATTATCCGCCGCATTCGTTGGTCCGGCCGCCAGCAGCAACATCACGAGTAAACGCTTCATTTGGACCTCAACCCCGCCGCCGGCCGCAAGCGGCAAACCCGTTCAAAACGGAGCGCATAATATTAAGTTAAATTAAGGTGTCCAGGGAATACAATGGTAAAGAGTAGACGTGCCAAGAGCGCTATGGGCCTCAAAAGTCTGTTTGCAAACGAGGCGGCTAAAGCGGCGCCTTTCCCGTCATCAGTTCCTGGATCGGGATTTTCAGCTTCTCGCAAATGCGCGAAATCGTGTGCAGCGTTGGGTTCGCGTCACCCTTAAGCATATGATAATAAAATATATATGTGACTTCACAGAGTTTGGCGAACTCCTCTTTGCCCATGTTGCGCTTTTCCCGCTCGCGCTCCATGACGACGGCAATGTTCTTCAGGATCACCGTCCCAAGCTCGGTCTCGGGTTTCTTACGCTTGCTCGTCATCGTCGCATAAACTATAATTAAGGTGCTACAGTGTTGGGTGAGAGAACTGCCGATGTTTGCAAATGCCACATCTATCTATGTCGTCGTCGGGATGCTGATGACGACCGCCGCGCTGCCATCCGCCGCTACGGCCAGCGAATGGGGTTGCGAGGTTCTGCTTTGTGCCTCGTCGTCCAATCCCTCGTGGAGAGGCGTCCCCGCGTGCCATCCGCCGATGAACCGGCTGATCTCCGCGATGAAGAAGCCGGGCTTCGACTGGCCAACCTGCCCGGAAGGCGGGACGGGAGAGCCGGGCTACCAGAGGTATGCGGAATGCCCGGAGGGATATCAGGTCGGAAGCAGCAGGGACCGCAACGGCTTCGCCGGATCGGGCGATCTTTGCGTCAAGACAGTCAACGTTTGCCAGAGCAATACGCACGGTCTCTATAACTCTGATCGGCAGCGGAGCTGCATACAAACGGTCTCCATTTCCCGACCGCTCAGGTCAGAGCCTTATTTCTTCGACATCAAAAATGACACCTCTGGCCAAACCGAGCGGCATTGGTTCGAACTGCACAAATAGACGCTTTTGAGCGGTTAAGGAAGGTTTAAATCCATGCGAAGTGTAAACCGCCACACGCTTCTCGGCCATGTCGGGAACATCATAACACTTAAAAATGTGCTGAAAGTGAACATCGCCACCGACCGGGAATGGGTTGCCGATGGAGAGCGGAAATCCGCACCGGAGTGGGTGCAGGTGACGATCCTCGACAAGAAGCAGGCCGAATGGATCGAGAAGAACGTGGCGCGCGGCGACCTTGTCTATGTCGAGTCCCGGATCTCGAATTCCAGCTACGAACGCGAGGGGGAGCAGGTCTATACCACCGACGTCATTGCCCAGCTTTTCAATCTCGTCTCGAAAAAGGTGGCGTGACATTCGCGCGCACGTCGTCATCATTGTGTCTGCCTGCCTGGCGCCAAGCGCCGGCACGGCCGCCGAGAACCGCCACGTCTCGGTTTCCGCCTTTCTCTGCGAACAGGCATCATGCAGCCCGGTCACCCTTCTTGTCTGGGATGGCGACAGTTTCATCCTGCGCGACGAGCGCGGGGGGCGCGAAAAAATCCGTATCGAAAACATCGATGCGCCTGAGATCGACGGGCGATGCGCCGCCGAGCGCGCTGCGGCCGTCAAGGCGAAAAGCGAACTGGCGCGGTTGCTTGCGGGACATCGGATCAAGCTGGTGAGGAGCAAGCTCGATCGGTACGGGCGCCAGTTGGCGCGCGTGGTCTCCGACGAAGGCGACGTCGGTGAGCGTCTGGTTGAGCAGGACCTCGCGCGCCGTTGGGATAGCTGGCGCGCGTCCTGGTGCCGAAGCTGACCATGATCGGTCGCGCGTGCTGCGGCGGATCTGCCGACGCCGATGGGCTTCGATTGTCGGTAATGTAAAGGAGATGAGAACTGTCGCAACGTTCGCGCGGCATATCCTGGCTCCGACGGGGGCGTCCCAATCCCGCTCTTCTGGGATGGCGGCCTGGCCCGATCCGGTGCTCGTGCGATCAACCCGCGAGGGGTCCGCTAGCGAGCTGCGGCCGCTTCGGCATGCGCCTTCGCGGTGATCGCGCCCCGGCCCGGGCCAATCATGGCGCCATCGAGCGGGAATTGGCCCGCTCCCCGATGGAGCCTCACGATGTCGCACGATCTCTCCCTTGCTCAATCCCACGCCTTCCACCTCGCTCGTACCCTGATGGTCCCCGTGACCCTTTTCCGATCCGCCGGCGAATACGGCGTGCTGCCGAGCGAGGAACTCGACGACGCCGACGTCGACGTGATCCACGAGATCGATCCCTTCGACTTCGGACCGGCTCATTGAGCCGGCTTCCTTCTGCCGCCGGGTGCCGCATCCATGCGGCGCCCGCAAGGGAAGCTGCACCGCGACGGGGCTCGGTGTCCCCTCGCCCCGACCTCCGCGCCCTTGCAGCCGCCGCTTGGTGCGGCCTTGGCGGAAGTGCTGCGCAAAAAGTGTGGACGAGGAAAGAAGGAGCGGCCGCTGGCGCGGCCGGAGATAAATGAAGAGAGCGAACATCGCGGAACTGAAGGAAAAGGTGAACTGCGGCGCGCTGCTGGAGCGCGCCGGATTCGCCGTCGACGTCAAGGAGAGCACGCGCCGGGCGGTCAAATACCGCCGCGGCGGCGAGATCGTCATCGTGACGCATGAGGGAAAGGGATGGTTCGATCCCCTAAGCGACGACAAGGGGGATATCTTCGCGCTCGCGCAACGCCTCGATCATGTCGGCTTTGCCGAGGGCCTCGAAACCGTCGCGGCCCTCGTCGGTTTCCGGACCAGCGATCCGGTCTGGGAGAAGCCAGCGCGGGAACGGCAGGCTGCGGTGGCACTGGCCGAGCAGTGGAGAGCGAGACGAACGCCCTGGCGCGGATCCGCGACCTGGCGCTATCTCGCTTCGTCTCGCTTCTTGCCCTCGACCGTCCTGCAACGGGCAATCGGGGCCGACCGGCTGCGCGAGGGACCGTACGGCAGCATGTGGGCGGCACACACGGATGATGCCGGCATCGTCTGCGGATGGGAGGAGCGCGGTCCGGAATGGCGGGGATTTTCGACAGGCGGTTCGAAGACCCTCTTCCGCCTCGGCAGGCCCGACGCGCTGCGGATATGCGTCACGGAAGCGGCGATCGACGCCATGAGCCTCGCGGCCTTCGAAGGGCTTCGCGACGGTTCGCTCTACCTCAGCACCGGCGGGGGATGGTCTCCCCTCACTGACGCCGCGTTGCGCGCTCTCGCAGCGCGGCCCGGCGTCATGCTGGTTGCCGCGACCGACGCGAACGATCAGGGCCAAACCTATGCGGAGCGCCTGCGACTGCTCGCGGAGAGCACTGACTGCGCATGGCAGCGGCTCCGGCCGACGGCCGACGACTGGAATGAGGCGCTGCAGCAGAAGGGGAAGGAGGAGAGGGAAAGAAGGGAAGAATGGAAAAAGAGGAGGCCTGCCGCATGCGCGCCGCCCGCGTCAAGGGAGGCTTCGCCCGGCAGAGCCGGCCCTTGACCCGGCCGATCGCGATGCCGGCGGCGCGGAAGGGGTAACAAAGGACTGAACAAGAAGGCAGGTCGAAAAGGCTGTGCCGCGCTTCGGTCCGACAACCCCGAAGGAGCCGCACATGACCACCGCATCCGCTATCCGCAAGGTTTTCCAGGGCGTCGCCGATCGCCACCAGATGTATCGCATGTTCGACCGCCATGCCGGGCGCACGAAGCGCCACGCCGATGATGCAACGACCCTCTATGCCGGCGAGTTTTTCGAGATCGGCGATGTCGAGCATGACTACATGTTCGCCGTGGAGGCTCCGCTGTGGATCCGCGGCTCGATGTTCGCGCTCCGCCAGTTCCTGACCGGCTCGGTGACCTCGGTCTTCTTCGCCCTGCGCATCGACGACGCCATCCGCTACTTTCACGGTTATTGCGATCTTTCCGACGAAGGGTCGGTCGAGCGGATGCGTCTCGCCATCATCGAGCGCGAAAGCCGGCCGGTCCGGGCGATGACACGCGAGGAACGTCTTGAGCACATCTGGAGCAGCACCGCAGAACCCTATCGTGGCTACGCGGACCATCGCTGGCCCTACGCGTCGCGCGGCAAGCGCACTGTGCTCTTCTTCGGTGGCAAGCTGGGCAGCGTCCCGAGATTGCTTGAATCTCTCACAGACGAGGAGGTGGCCGCCAAGCTGCCCGTGCATTTGCGCTACCTGCCCGACGCGGCTGCGGCGTGACGGAGGCAACGATGGCAGAGTACCGTTTTCCGACCGTGGTGACGCCGGAGATTCCTTCCGCCGACATGACACCGCTTGAGGCGCTGATCCTGTCCACCGCTTTCGATGAAACGCCTGCAGCCGGCGGTTCGTACTTCCATGCGCGGTTTGGTCCGAGCGACATCCTGACGATCGATGCTCAGACCGTGCGCCGCGCGCTTGAAGCGTCGGCCGGTATCGAGAGCCCCGTCCTTGAACACGTCACATCGCTCATCGAGGAACTTGATGCGCAGGGAGACGATGTCCCCGATGACCTGGACATCGATGTGAGCGATGGCGGTCATGGATGGGTCGAAATCCTGGAGGCAGTCGTCGCCCGGTCGAAAACGATCGACGAGATCGTGGTCACGGCAGCGTTTACCTGCAGCAAGATGCGGCCGAACGGCTTTGGCGGCAGTGTGATGCGGATTTCCAAGGAGCGCACGCAGTACGCATCTACGCACGATATGCTCCACACCATGCGCACGGATGCGACGATGCCGACCGACGGCGGGCATGAGATCCGCGGTCGCCTCGAAGCCATCGCCGCAGAGGCTGGCTGGGATAGTTTCACCCTTCTGCTGCTGATCGCCCGCTGGCTCGAAAGCTCCGGTTCCGGCGAAAGGCTCATCCGCCATCTCGACGAGATCGCAACGGCTGAGGATGCGCCCGAATAGGCGCTTCCACCTTCACCACCCCTGTATCCATTCCCCCGCCCGGCCATCGCGCCGGGTTCTTCACTTTCCGGAAGGAGAATCTCATGGACCACCTCGAAACCACCGTCGTCATCACGCCGGCGATCCCGTTCGACGACATGACGCCGCTCGAACGGCTTGTGCTCTCGCATGTCTTCGACGCCGATGTGACCCATGACGGTCTGCAACTCTTTAGTGATCGTGGCGCGGCGAACGTGCTGCAATTTTCGACCACTGAAGTCGCGACGGCCTATGCGGCATCGTCGGCAATGTCGGACAGCGACCTGAACCGGATCGTCGCGCGATACTGGACCGACGCGGACGGGGCAGGGGAAACGGTCGAAATCCCCATGTTCGGCATGTCGTGGGAGTCCGTCCTGATGAACATCGTGGCGCGCTCCAGCATCCTCACCGAAATCAGGGTGCTGGAGTGGTATCGGCATCCTTCACAGAGGCCGGACAGTTTCGGCGCGAATGTCATTCTGATCACTGCGAATGCCGTCGTCGGCATAGACAGCGACGATCTGCTGGAGCAGATGCGCGCCGAGACCGAGACGCGGTGGTCGGCCGAAACCTTCAGGCGGTCGACTGGCGTCCCTGATCCTGCCGGCGCCAATCCCGCCGTGGACCGGATGCGCCAGGTCATCGACCCACGGCGCGATGCTAGGCTTCCGAGGGAGAACTCCGCTCTTGTTTCACGCGAGCAGGATTCCCGAGCCGGGTTCATCCGCTTCATCGAGTCCTTCGGCGCGCCCGTCCCTGTCGTGGCCTCGGCGGATGAGCGCTGGCAGGAGACAGTGCTCTTTTGCTGGGAAGCAATGAAGCATTTCCAAAGCTGCCTCATGAACGATCGGCCCATCGTACCGAGCGTCTATGCGATGCTTGAGGTCTGGGCCGTGGTCGGCTCGCTTCAGATGCGCCGCTGGGCCATGCCCGTGGCGGATCTCGCTCTGCGGATCCACGACCATCTGGGCGAGCAGCTGATCAACCCACCGTCGCCCTTTGACCTCGACTTCGTGCCGGCTGTCATCGAGGTCCTGAGCTGGACGCAGAACGGCCCCGAGCTTCCGGGTTCGATCGAGGAGACGGCCGTCAAGGTCCTCGCCAAACTGGTGGATTATCGGGAGAAGCGTCGATGAGCTACCGCGTTTCATGGGACATCGACATCAATGACGCAGCCTCTCCGCTTGACGCGGCTCGCAAGGCGCACGAGATCGTCCGCCGGAGGGGCACGTCCGCCAACGTCTATAATGTCGAGGCACCGGACGGCGTAGTCACCGTCGTCGATCTGGAGGCGGCCAACGGCCCGAAGGCACCAGACCCCGCGCCGTCGCTTCAGGAGGTACTTGCGGCGGCTGAGAGCTTTATCTCCGGTTTCGAAGGCGATGAGGTGCAGGAGGGCGTTGATCAGCTGCTTGCCGATATCCGGGCCGCAATGCGTGGCCGCACCGATCGGCAGATTGTCGACGAAACCAACGCGCTTGCTCGCTACATGATGGCCGAGCTTGTTGGCACCGGCTACCAGGTGGCGGACACCTGGAGGTTCCACGAGGAGACCGATCCGAGAAGCCGGAAGGCGTGGAAACATGCTGTGGCGATCATGGAAATGATCACCTTCACCGATGCGGAGGACGCCCTCTCCAACCTCGATCCGGCCGCGCAGGATCTGGAAGACACTTTTGCCGGCCGCGTCAACTATGCGGCGACGGTGATTGCCCGGAAGGGTGGACAGACCCAGATTTTCGATTGCCCCGATGAATCCGGAGTCGCTGAAAGTGAGAGAAAAATAGTCACATTGACTTTCGTGCCTGAGGCCTGGGTGAACGACTACGCGGTCGTCGTCGATCCAGAAGGCCGATGTGAATGGCCCGTTTTGCGAAAGCTCTTCCTCGAAAAATTCTCGACGGAGAATGAATGGAACGAACGCCATCAGGATAGGGACGACATGCGCTTTGAAGGCGCGGCGCCGGCCTGGGTCCGCTCTTGGGCAGGTCCTTTTGAAGTTGAATTAGTCGATGACCCGGCGTCGGTTTGGCCCGCTCTCGAAATCGGTAGTTCCAAAGGAAATTAAATCAGAAAATCAGGGTCTATCCCGCATGCGCGTCCGGCCCGTCAAGGGCAGGCGCTGCCGCTAACGCGGCCCTTGACCGGCCGCCCACGATGCGGTCTGCGGACCGTGTACGAACGGGTCTGAAGAAGGCAGGACGTCGCTCCGCCTCAGACCCGAGAAACCCCTCGTCCCCTCGCAAACGCCCTCCCCTGCCGGAACCCCTTTCCGCGGGACGACGGCGCGCGCCCGCTCACAAGGAGATCTCGATGAGCAATGATCCTTTTACCCTCGACATGTTCGGCAACACCGCGCTGACGTCCGGTCTCGGCCTTGGCCTTGGCATGGGCGCCACGGCCTTTGGCGGGCACGATCCCTTCGCCGCCAACGACGACGAGCCGGATCCGACGCCGCCGGCCCCCGCCCCGGCTCTGCCGATCGCCGCGGCCCGCAAGCCCGCGCGCAAACAGGGTGCGCGCTGCAATTTCTATCTCGATGATGACGGCCGCGGCCTTGCCGCCGGCTGGAAGGAGCGCGCGAAGGCAAACGTCGCCGCCATCCTCGTCGCAGGCGAGATCGAGAAGCAAGATCGGCCGGCGATGCGGGAGGAGCAGGAGAAACTTATCCGCTTCACCGGCTTTGGCGCCAGTGAACTTGCCAACGGCATGTTCCGCCGGCCGGGCGAGATCGAGTTTCGCGATGGCTGGGAGGATCTCGGCGGCCTGCTCGAGGCGGCAGTCGACGAGGCCGACTATGCCTCGCTTGCCCGCTGCACCCAGTATGCGCATTTCACGCCTGAATTCATCGTCCGGGCGATCTGGGCGGGTCTCCAGCGGCTCGGCTGGCGCGGCGGCCGCGTGCTGGAGCCGGGCATCGGCACGGGGCTGTTCCCCGCGCTGATGCCGGAGGCTTATCGCGCCAGCAGCCATGTCACCGGTATCGAGCTTGATCCGGTCACGGCGCGCATCGTGCGGCTGTTGCAGCCAAAGGCCCGCATCGTCAACGCCGACTTCGCCCGCACCGATCTCGGCGTCGTCTATGACCTTGCCGTCGGCAATCCGCCCTTCTCCGACCGCACCGTGCGTTCCGACCACCACTATCGTCCGCTTGGCCTGCGGCTTCACGATTACTTCATCGCCCGCGCGATCGATCTCCTAAAGCCCGGCGCGCTGGCCGCCTTCGTCACCAGCAGCGGCACGATGGACAAAGCAGACGCCACCGCGCGCGAGCACATCGCCAGATCGGCCAACCTGGTCGCGGCCATCCGCTTGCCCGAGGGCAGCTTCCGCCGCGATGCCGGCACGGACACCGTCGTCGACATCCTCTTTTTCCGCAAGCGCAAGATCGCAGAGCCGGAAGGCGACAATTGCTGGCTCGACGTCGAAGAAGTTCGGGCGGCCACCGAGGACGAAGGCGCCATCCGCGTGAATCGCTGGTTCGCGAACAATCCGGGCTTCGTTCTCGGCGAGCACGCGCTGACCTCCGGCCCGTTCGGCGAGACTTATACCTGCCAATGGCGCGCTGGCGAGGATCTGGAAACCGTGCTGAAGGCTACGGTCAGCCTTCTTCCGGAAGGCCTCTATGACGGCGAGCCGACCGAGATCGACCTCGATCTTGAGGAGCAACTGGCCGAGATCGTCGATCTGCGGCCTGGGAACGCCAGTGTGCGCGAGGGTAGCTACTTCATCGACAACCGGCAGGGCCTGATGCAGATCGTCGACGGCCAGCCGGTAGCGATCAAGGTCCGGAAGGGCCGCACCGGCGATGGGCTCTCCGAGAAGCACGCCCGCATCATTCAGAAGCTGATCCCAGTTCGCGACGCAGTGCGCGAAGTGCTGAAGGCTCAGGAAACCGGCCGGCCGTGGCGCGACCTTCAGGTCCGCCTGCGCATCGCCTGGTCGACCTTCGTCCGTGACTTCGGCCCGATCAACCACACCACCGTCATCATCACCGAGGATGCGGAGAGCGGCGAGACGCGCGAAACGCATCGGCAGCCGAACCTTCAGCCCTTCAGGGATGACCCTGATTGCTGGCTGGTCGCTTCGATCGAGGACTACGACCTCGACACCGACACGGCCAAGCCCGGCCCGATCTTCACGAAGCGGGTCATCTCGCCCCCTGCCCCGCCGGTCGTGACCAATGCCGGCGACGCACTCGCCGTCGTTCTCAACGAACGCGGCCGCGTCGATCTCGATCATATCGCCGAGTTGCTGCATAGCGACCGTGATCAGGTGCTCGACCAACTCGGTGAAACCGTCTTCCAGGATCCGGCCGATGGATCGTGGCAGACGGCCGACGCCTATCTCTCGGGTCCGGTCCGCACCAAGCTTGCCGCCGCCGAGGCCGCCGCCGCGCTCGATCCGATCTTCGCACGGAACGTGCGCGCGTTGCAGGATGTCCAGCCGGCGCCGCTGCGTCCGTCCGACATCACCGCGCGTCTTGGTGCGCCATGGATCCCGGCCGCCGACGTCGTCGCCTTCGTCAAGGAGAAGATGGACGCGGAGATCAAGATCCACCATATGCCGGAACTCGGCTCCTGGACGGTCGAGGCCCGGCAGCTCGCCTACCGCGCCGCCGGCACATCGGAATGGGGCACCAGCCGCCGACATGCCGGTGAGCTGCTTGCGGATGCCCTCAACAGCCGGGTGCCGCAGATCTTCGACACCTTCAAGGATGTCGGCGGCGAGCGGCGCGTCCTAAACGTCGTCGATACCGAAGCGGCCCGCGAAAAGCTGCAGAAGATCAAAAGCGAGTTCGAGCGTTGGGTCTGGACCGATCCCGATCGCACCGACCGCCTGGCCGGCGTCTATAACGAGCGCTTCAACAACCTCGCGCCGCGCAAGTTCGACGGTTCCCATCTCCAGCTTCCCGGCGCTTCCGCAGCCTTCACGCTCTATAGCCACCAGAAGCGCGGCATCTGGCGCATCATTGCCGATGGTGCCACCTATCTTGCGCACGCCGTCGGCGCCGGCAAAACGATGACCATCGCCGCCGCCATCATGGAGCAGCGCCGTCTCGGTCTGATCGCGAAGGCTATGCTGGTCGTTCCCGGCCATTGCCTGGCGCAGGCGGCGCGCGAGTTCCTCGCCCTCTATCCCAATGCCCGCATCCTCGTCGCCGATGAGACCAACTTCACCAAGGACAAGCGGGCGCGCTTCCTGTCGCGGGCGGCCACCGCCACCTGGGATGCGATCATCATCACCCACTCGGCTTTCAAGTTCATCGGCGTGCCCTCCGCCTTCGAACAGCAGATGATCCAGGACGAGCTGCAGCTGTTCGAAGAGCTGTTGACCAGGGTGGAGCCGGAGGACCGGGTTTCGCGAAAACGGCTGGAACGCCTGAAGGAAGGTCTGGAAGAGCGGCTTCAGGCGCTTGCCACCCGCAAGGACGATCTCCTGACCATCTCGGAGATCGGCGTCGACCAGATTGTTGTCGACGAGGCGCAGGAATTCCGCAAGCTGTCCTTCGCGACCAACATGAGCACTTTGAAGGGAATCGATCCGAACGGCTCGCAACGCGCCTGGGATTTATACGTCAAGTCGCGGTTCATCGAAACCAAAAACCCCGGCCGCGCGCTGGTGCTCGCCTCCGGCACACCGATCACCAACACGCTCGGTGAGATGTTCTCCGTCCAGCGCCTGCTCGGTCATGAGGCCCTGCACGAACGCGGCCTGCACGAATTTGACGCCTGGGCGTCCTGCTTTGGCGAGACGGTCACGGAGCTCGAGATCCAACCGTCCGGCAAATATAAGCCGGTCAGCCGCTTTGCGAGTTTTGTCAACGTCCCTGAATTGATCGCGATGTTCCGGGCCTTCGCCGACGTCGTCATGCCTGCCGACCTTCGCGAATATGTCCGGGTACCGGCAATCTCCACCGGGGGGCGGCAGATCGTCACCGCCAAGCCGACGGCGGCGTTCAAGATGTACCAGCAGATCCTCGACGGCCGCATCAAGGCAATCGAGATGCGCGAGGGACCGGCCCAGCCCGGCGACGACATCCTGCTTTCGGTCATCACGGATGGCCGCCATGCGGCGATCGACCTTCGCCTCGTCATGCCGGCCAACGATAACGAGCCGGACAACAAGCTCAATCTGCTCGTCCAGAATGCTTTCCGTATCTGGCAGGAGACGGCGGACCAAGTGTTCCTCCGGCCGGACGGCAAGCCTTACGATCTGTCGGGGGCCGCGCAGATGATTTTTTCCGATCTCGGCACCATCAACGTCGAGAAGACACGCGGTTTCTCCGCCTATCGCTGGATCCGCGATGAGTTGATCCGGCTCGGTGTTCCCGCCGGCGAGATCGCCTATATGCAGGACTACACGAAGTCGGAGGCCAAGCAGCGGCTGTTCGGAGACGTTCGTGCAGGCCGTGTCCGCTTCCTGATCGGCTCCTCCGAGACGATGGGCACCGGAGTCAACGCCCAACTCCGGCTGAAGGCGCTCCATCATCTCGACGTGCCATGGTTGCCGTCGCAGATCGAGCAGCGGGAGGGCCGCATCGTTCGTCAGGGCAACCAGCACGATGTCGTCGATATCTTCGCTTATGCGACCCAAGGATCGCTCGACGCGAGCATGTGGCAGAACAACGAGCGCAAGGCTCGTTTCATCGCGGCGGCACTTTCCGGCGATACCTCGATCCGACGCCTCGAAGATCTCGGCGAAGGCCAGGCCAACCAGTTCGCCATCGCTAAGGCAATTGCCTCCGGCGACGAGCGCCTGATGAAGAAGGCCGGACTGGAAGCCGATACCGCCCGTCTCGAGCGCCTGCGCGCCGCCCATGACGATGACCTGTTCTCCGTTCGCCGGCGGCTGCGAGAAGCAGAACGCGACATCGAGGTCGCGACGCGCCGGATCGACGAGATCGGCCAAGACATCGCCCGACTGGTGCCGACATCAGGCGAGGCGTTCATGATGACCGTGCTTGGTGAACAGTATAGTGAGCGCAAGGACGCCGGGCGCGCGGTGATGAAGGAGATCCTCACGCTCGTCCAGCTTCAGCAGGAAGGCGAAGCGTTGCTTGGGTCGATCGCCGGTTTCGACGTTGTCTACGAGGGCGAGCGTTTCGGAAAGGGCGGCTATCACTACCGCACCGTCCTGCAACGCACCGGCGCCGATTACGAGATTGACCTGCCGGTCACGGTGACGCCGCTCGGCGCAGTCTCCCGTCTCGAACATGCGCTCGGCGATTTCGAGGGCGAGCGGTATCGCCAGCGCCAGCATCTCGAAGACGCGAGGCGCCGGCTCGCTTCCTACCGCGCGCACGAGACCGGCACCTTTGCCTTCGCTGACGAACTCGCCGCGAAGCGTCGCGAACTGGAGGAGGTCGAGGAGGCATTGGCCGCGGAAGCCCGCGCCACCGACGAGCCGGTCGCGAAGGCAGCATGACGTCTGCGATGGTCACGACGACAGCAACGCAGCGGCTGCATAGCTGCGTTGCACAATAGATGTTTTCCAACTGGTCAAGAAGCGGGCATTATGCTCGCAGTTGATGCACATGGCGGTTTTCCTCCCAGTGCCGCCGCGTCAGCTGTTCCCCTCTGGAGGTTCAGATCTCCACACTTCAATGGGCCGCGGTTTCGCAGGCCCATTTTTTTTGCTCATATCTCGGCGCGTTACATGCGCGATGCGGCCAGCCGCGCCATCTCGACGGTTGCGTCGTATCCGATCCCGTTCGTGGTGATCGTGACGTTATCCGTCCCCTTGAACAGATAGACGGCATAGTAGTCCGTCTCGTTCCGGCCGAGCTTCAGGCCCCAGGCGCTGTCGCCCACACCGGGCACCTCGACGATCTCCCCCGGCTTGGCCTGCGTTTTCTGCCCTTCGATCATCTGGTCGAAATACGCCCGTTCCTGACCGGCCGGCACCCCCTGGTTCTCTCCTGCAAAATACATGACCTGCGCATAGGCGTCCGCCTTGCCGCCCTGCCAGGAGCAGAGATTGGCGCTGGTCTCGCGGATCGTCGCCGGCGCGCCGATGAACCGCTCCATCTCGGCGGCCGTCACCTTCTGGCAGGCGATCACGTCGGGGTCGACGCCCCCCGGCTTCTGTGCCGCGCCGTCCGCGGCCCAGGCAGGCGCTGCCATTGCCAGCGCCGATATCGTCATTCCGATGATGGTCCGCACGCTCTCTCCCTCGATTCCACTCGTCCGGCGATGATGCTCGCCGTCAATCCGGGCGAGAACATGGTCGGTGGGAAAGGAGGGAGAGGGAAAGGAAAAAGAGAAACAGGGGAAAGGAACCCGATCGCAGATCGGTCCTCCCGCCGGCGCTGCGCTCAACCGCCGCCTGCGCATCCCGGCAGCTCGCCCTTCGCAGGGCCGTCGGCCTCGCTTGTCCTTCGCCGCCGGGACGCTCGCCCGCAGTTGCGACGGTCCGGCCGCCCCGCGGTCCGGGAGGTGTCTTCGGAAAAAAGAAGACACGAGAAGGACCGGCAACAGGGCCGCGTCCGTACCCCGGAAAGGAGCATCCCATGCAAATCGTGAAGGTCGATCCCCGGTCGCTGTTGGACAACCCGAACACGGCCCGCCGCACGAAGTCGTCTCCCCAGGCCGACGCTCTGATGACCGCGACCATCAAAGCAGTCGGCATCATCCAGCCTCCGATCGTCTTTCGCGGGCCTGGCGGTGAAAACGGTCTCATGATCGAAAACGGGCACCGCCGCAGGGACGGTGCGATTGCCGCCGGCCTCGCCGAAATCGAGGTGTTGGTCAAGGAAGCCGCCAACGACAACGGCGCCATGAACAGCATGGTCGAGAACTACGCGCGCGAAGACCTCAACGCGGTCGACCAGTGGCGTGGTATCGAGCGCCTCGTTGCGGAAGGCTGGACCGAGGAAGCGATCGCCATGGCGCTCGCGCTGCCTGTCCGCCAGGTCCGGAAGCTCCGGCTGCTCGCCAACGTCCTGCCCGCGATGCTCGACCAGATGACGCTCGGCGATATGCCCAACGAGCAGCAGCTGCGCTTCATCGCGGCGGCGAGCATCGAGGAGCAGGGCGAGGTCTGGAAGGCGAACAAGCCGAAGAAGGGTGAGCGGGCGCATTGGCCGTACATTTCCAGCGCACTCAACAAGCGTCGCATGTTCGCGCGCGATGCCAGTTTCGGAGACGATCTTGCCGCGGCCTACGGCATCGAATGGGTCGAGGACCTGTTCGCGCAAGGCAACGAGGACAACCGCTTCACCACCAATGTCGAGGCGTACCTCGGCGCCCAGCACGAATGGATGACCAACAATCTGCCGAAGCGTGGCGCGATCGTCGAGGTCAACACCTGGGGAGATCCGGAACTGCCGAAGAAAGCGGAGCGGATCTACACCAAGCCGCAGAAGTCGGACCACACCGCCATGTATCTGGACCGCAACGGCCAGGTGCAGACCGTGCATTTCCGGATGCCGGACGAGAAGAAGAAGGCGAAGGTCAAGGCCGGCAAGTCCGCCGCCGACGCGGGCGGGGCAACCGGAGAGGCTATCGTCTCCAGGCCGCGTCCGAGTGTGACGCAGGATGGTTTCAAGATGATCGGGGCCTTTCGCACGGATGCGCTCCGCGAGGCGCTCGGCCGCGCGCCGATCGAAGACGACACGCTGATGGCGCTGCTCATCCTCGCCGTCGCCGGAACCAACGTCACCGTCCATTCGCCGTCCCCCGGCGACATGACCGGGACGAGGCGCTTCAACCGGCACGCCGCCCTGTTGCTCGATGGCGACGGCAAGCTGTCGTTCGACAGGGACACGCTTCGCGTCGCCGCCCGCTCGACGCTGATCGACATGCTGTCGTGCCGCCTCGGGCACACCAACAGCGGCGTGGTATCGCGCATCGCCGGTGATGCGATCGGCGCGGACGGCTTCTTTGCGAACATGGCCACTGAAGCATTCCTGGATTGCTTGTCGCGGCCGTCACTCGAAGCGTCCTGCGTCGCAGTTTCGGTTCTGCCGCGACAGCGTGTCCGCGAGACGCGCGCGGCGCTTGTCGAGCACTACAAGGAGGGGCTGTTTGTCCATCCTGCCGCTCTCTTCGCGCCGGACGTCGCCGACCTTTCCGATATCCTCAAGGCTCGCGACGCGACGCTGAAGGATGACGAGGGGCCGGAGGACACCCAGAGCGAGGGCGATGGCGTTTCGACCACGCCCGCAGAGGTGGCCGACGGCGACAAGGTAGAAGCCGGTGGCGACATCCCCGCCGACGAGATCATCATCGAAGGCGACTCCGCCTATTCGATCGCGGCCGAATAGGCCGCTTCCCTTCTATTCCCGCTCGACACATCCGCCGCCGGCATCGCCCGGCGGCGGATGCGTGTTCAGCAACCTCGATCCTGCAGGAGAACGCCATGAATGCGGACCTGATCATCTCGCTTGCGCCCATCGGCTCCGTCGTCGAATGGTCCGACGGCAATCCCCGTCCCCCAGAACATCACGTTGCGACGCTTTACCGTTGGAAGCGCAACAACGGCTCCGGCCTTCTCGTCCGCAAGTGCGGTGAGACCGGGCCGGATCACCCCGGCGTCTCGCCTTTCTTCATGCTCCGCTCGGACGGCGACCTTCGGACGTTTTCCGTTGGTCTCCCGTATCGCTTCCGCATCGCCGAGCGCCCGAAGATCGGCTCGGTGCGGATCTTCGAGAGGGACGCTCCTACCGCGCTGATGCTCCACCTCGCCGATGAGTGGAACGCCGCTCGCGCCTGGCTCGCCAACAGCACCGGGTTTTCCGATGCGTTCGCAGCCGAGGTCACAGCCGACGAGCTGTCGGCCGACCATGTCGAAGGGAGGACGGCGGCATGAGCACGACCCATGTTCCCGAAGACACACGCTCAGCCCCTGAAATCTTAGGGGTGGAGTTCGGACGGACGAGCGATGGTTTTCCAGTTGCCCGTCTCGGCGATCTCCTGCTCGCCATGCTGCCGCGCGGCAGCGGTCGCTGGTATCTCGCAAGCGCCTGGCGTCTCATGCGGCCATTTTCAGAGCTGAAGCGCGAAGAGTTCTACGGGCACGACGGCGACCTTGCCGATGAAGCGGCGTTCCAGGCGCGTGTTCTGGAGACGGCCGAGCATCGCCGGGAGCTTGCTGCCCTGCGGCGCCTCCAGACCCGCATGGTCTGCAGCACGCCATGGGGCGCGTCGCACCTCGCCTCGATCTATGCCGAGGGCATCGTCTCGCACATGACCGCCGGCCATGGCGGTTTCCGGCTCTCGGCCGAGCGAAACGCCAGGGTCATGCCGGCCTTGCGGATCGACTCTGGATGGTACGAGGAGGACGACGCCTGGGCGATCGTCGCCCTCACATTCCCCGATCTCTTCACGAGCTACGAGCGGAGGCTCGCGGACCGGACCATGCGGGACAAATGGCCCGACGAATGGGAGGCGATCCACGGGCGGACCCTTGAACCGGGCGAGTCGACGGGTAAGGATCGCCGCGACTTCGAGCGCCGGCACGCCGACGACTGGATCGTCGTGTCGGCGATTTCCTCCAGCCATCATGCGGGGATGGTCGAGGTGGTGGCCGTTCTTGGCGGCCGGCAGGGCGCCCATGCCATTGAGCGGCGGTTTCTCGTGCCGACAGCGGAATATCAGGCACACGGCCGCTTCGGCTTCGTCATCGATGAAGGGCGTCACGCTGCCTATGACGGTCCATCGTCGTTCCTCGGTTGGCGGCCGAGGAAAGCGTCATGAGATCAGCACCCGACGGTCGCGCGCTTCTTTGGCGGATGGAGGAGGCGCGCCGGCAGACGCAGCATCAGCTCGATCTGATCGATCGGCAGATTATCCGCCGGATGACGGCGGTGATCCCGCACCTGCAGCCGCGCCGGAATGCCTACCGGCGCGGCAAGCCGCCAGAGGCTGGCGCATTCCTTGCGCGTTATCGCGCCAACCTCGCCGCGATCACCGCCGAGCGCCAGCAGGAGATCGATGCGCTGTCGCGCAAGCTCGTTCGGCAGGACCGGGCGATCGCGCATATGCGCGAACGGCATGGGGCATCGTCATGACGCGGCGGTCCAACCCCAAACCCAACCCCGATCACCCGCATGTCGAGCACTGGGACGACGAGCGCGGGATCGGCAACGGCATCATCGTGACGCTGCTTCCAGGCCACTTCTTCTACGACGACTGCGGCGTCATGGGTTTCGACACGGTGTGCAAGGCCCACACTGCCGTTCGCGAGGTCGCGGCGCGCTCCGCGACGGATGGAGGCGAGTCATGATCTTCTCCTGCGATCGCTGCGGCGAGACCTGGCCGGATCATCCGGTCACCCGTGTCCGCTGCCCCACCTGCCGCGTTGCCGTCGGGACGTGGTGCCGTCGGCCCTCTGGTCATCGCGCCATGGACCTGCACATCGACCGAGAACATGCCGCGCTCGCCGCAGGTATCCTGCAAAAATGCCTTGGGCTGCCTGACGATCGTCTGCCGAAGACGGCCGGCCAGTTCGTGCTCGACCTATAGGCGCCGACCCTCAAGGCCGTCATCGACCACGCCATCACCAACAAAAAAAGAGGCGACGATGCCAGACTTCATCATAGAGACGTCATACCATTTGCCGGTGTATCGCCGGCGTCCCTACAGCGCCGAGACGATGGAGCAAGCCTGCATCTTCGCGCTTGGCGACGAAGGCTGGGGAGACGCCCGCGAGGCCGTTGACGATTCCGGCGAGACCTATGTCAGCGGCATCTCGCAAGGCAAGACTGTCTACGATAGCCCGGAGTTAGCCATTCCCGACGCGTTTCGAGAAGCAGTCGAACGAAAGGCCGAGCTGTTCGACGAACTGGTCGCGCTACTGCGAGAGCCGGCGCAGCCGATGGGCCTCTCGGAGCGCGACTTCAGGAACTGGCTGCCGCGTGCCATGGCGATCCTGGCGAAAGCCGATGCGATCCATGCGGGTGATGCGGCTTCGCCGTGAGCTTTCCGAAAAGTCCATCGGCGTGCTGACGATCCAGCGCACGGAGCCGCAGCCATCGCTCGGTCGCACGACGACGGTCCCACATGCGATACGGCAGGGCCGCCGGCAGGCATTCGGGGTGGTCGGACCCGACGGCCGCATGCGTGGTTGGCCGACGCGAGCGGGCTCGTGATGCAGGCGCTTGTTGCCGTCGATTTCCTTTCGGTCCGGGCGATGTGCCAGTCCCTTGCCGGAGCACCCTTCGGTTCAGCACGGTCGTAATCCGGCGGCCGGTCGTTTCAAGGCCGCTTCGCGCCGCGTTGCGGCCGGTTCTCCCTCTCCTCGCAAGGCGAACCCGCGTCCCGCGCAGGGTCTTCGACCCCGCTTGTCCGCAAGCCCGCCCTACTCGTTCAGGCGCCCCGGACCTGTGAAAGCGCCCGTCTGACCGCCGGCTTTTCTCGACCGCACCGAAGGGCGCTCCGGCAAGGGGCCGGCGCGAGCCTTCGGAGGAAACCGAGAAGGAAATCGAACATGGCCAAGCCCGCAACCACTCGCCCGTCCGCCCGCGTCGTCCAGCTCCGCAAGGGTGCAACCCTCGAAATGGTCCGCCTCACTTGCCCGGATGCCGTCCAGGCGATGCGGATCGCGGAAAGCTTCGGAACCGCCGTCGTCGACGGCGACGGAGTCCGCGACACGCACGAACGGCTGATCATCGAGACCGCTGAAGCCCTCTCCGAAGGCCTCGCCGAGAGGGCGATGCAAATCCATCTGCAGCGCATCGTCGGAGCCTATGTCGGATCGGCGCACGGGGCAGGCCAATTCTACTCGCGCGCCGTGACCGAAGCCCGCGACGCGACGGCCAAGGCCGCGAATGACGCGCGTGACGACGACCGCGATGGCATCGTCGGCTACGACAGCTCCGCACAGCGCAAGCGGGAATTCGCGGCCGACATGGGCATCCAGGCCTTTTCGCTCCGCATGGCCGCCGAAGGCGCGGTGGCTGCCTACGAGCACGTCGTCGGCGAAACCTGGAAGCCTTTCGACCGCCCGGTCGACAATCCCGGCCAGACGCTCGACCGCAAGGCCGCCGAAGCACAGATGGACGCGCTCGGTTGAGCGTTCAGGCGGGGCTTTGGCCCCGCCTTTTCCCTTGCGCTTTCCGACGCACGGAAAGCTGCCGTCTTGTGACGGTCTGCTTCGGACGCTACTGTCGCGCGAAGATCTTGCCAACGGCGAAGGGCGCCTTCGCTGTGTAATTTTGATTCTATTGCAGGAGATTGACGATGTTCATCAAAACACTGGCCGATCATTGGAGCTGGGGTCTTGTGAGCAGCGCGACAGTCCTTTTCATTTTCTTCGGTGGGATGGTTGCGCACGACCTTCTGAACGGCCTGCCCGTCGGCACCACAATTCGCGAGAGCGCGGTCAACGCTGATCCGTTCATGCTCTTCTTTTCCTTCGTCGCCTCCATGATGCTCGTGGCGAACATCGTTTGGAGCTACCGGCACAGGCACGACAATAACGACTGATCCGCCGGCCGCCGGTTCTCTCCTGACAAGACGCCCGGCGGCAAGACGGAGTGGCTATTCCTTCCACGGCTTGAGGAAGGGAATTGCCGGCACGCGCCGAAAAAGGCCCGGAAAGTACAGTGCATCGTCGCCTTGGCAGAGCACGATCACCGTGAATGATGCGCCGTGTTCGCCTGCCGGCAACACCCGGTCGGTCTGCTCCTGGGACAGATGGAGAGCGAAGGGACTGTTACTGTGGTCTTCAAACAGCAACTCGATTCCATCCTTTCCGCGCGCAGCGGACCACGGACCGATGGAGACGATGACGCTTTCAGCTCCTTGCATCTCCTTCAGCCACGTCCGTTTGATTGCGGGGACGAGGAGGCGCGCCGCGCCGGCGTTCCACGAAAGATACGCAAGGCCGCGCGCCGCATAGTCCGAGGTCCAATAGTTCGTCGACAGGATCGCCTGTCCGTCGTTCTCGATTTCCAGCATTTCGCTTGTCTCGCTTGCTCTATGGCCCGTTGTCCAACAATACGGCCATGCCGTCGTTGGCCAGACCCTTCACGAGTTCATCGGAGGCCGCTTCGCCAATGGCGCGGACCTCGGCCTCAACCGCCAGCAACTTGACCTGGGCCTCCTTGCGTTCCCGGCTGACCTGCTCGCACAGCTCGTCGCTTATCCGCCCTTCGCGCGTCTCCCCGAAAAATGCGAACATCATGTCGTCGGGACGGATGGCGCAATGATCGTTGGCGAAATCGTCGAGGATGCGAGCGCGTTCGCTCGCCTGCTTTGCCGCGCGATAGCGGTTCAGCACGTCCGTCGGATCCTCGGCATGCGATAGCGCGAAGATAATGGTTTCAGGGATATCGCCGGGACCGAGATGCGCCATGCCTTGCGCGAGCGATGCCAGCGCCACGGTTCGGGCTGTGCAGCCGAAGCGTTCGAAGACGGTGTCGCGATCGACAATATCGCCATTGTCGGCGACAGCAAGGCGCGTTTGAGGGATGAAGGCGGCGATTGCCGTCGCCTTCGATTTCTGCGTGGATTTCAATCTCCAAACTCCATGAATCCGTTGCGTTCGCTCCGACGGGTATCGGGCGCGCTCGGCGGCAAAGGGAAGCTTTTTCAAATCCACGCCCGAAGGCGACACGTCACGGTCACACAGTAGCGTCTCCGCAGGTCGATGCAAGCGCCGAGATCCGCTTGCGCACCTCAACCGTTCCGATATGCGCCGCGCAGGCAAAGGGTGACAGGCTGGCGCCATGCGCCCCGTTCGGCTTTGGTCCTGCCGGGGCCGGGATTTCCGCGCAAGGGCTTGCGCCCTCCTCCACTTCGTTCCGGCGCGTTCCGCGTGCGCCGCTCCCCTGACGCCCCGGCTTTCGGACCGCCGCAACGGGGTCGCGATCGGCGCGACCTCTGAAACGGAGGTCAGAAAATGAAAAAGAAGCAGGAAAACCAGCGCATTGACGTCTATGCGCGCATCACCGACCGGCTCGTCGAGGATCTCGCCAGGGGCGTTCGCCCGTGGATGCAGCCTTGGCACGCGTCCCATTCCGAGGGCAGGATCACCCGGCCGCTTCGGCACAACGGCCTGCCGTATTCCGGCATGAACGTGCTGCTTCTCTGGTCCGAAGGCATGGCACGAGGCTTTACCTCGCCCATGTGGATGACATTCAAGCAGGCCCTCGAACTAGGGGCGGTTGTCCGCAAGGGGGAGTCCGGTTCCACAGTCGTCTTCGCCAGCCGCTTCACCAAGGCCGAAGCCGACGGCAGCGGCGGGGAGGTGGAGCGCGAAATCCCCTTCCTCAAAGCCTATTCCGTGTTCAACGTCGAGCAGATCGACGGACTGCCGGACCATTACTATCGCCCCACTGCAGCCGTGTTCGACCCCGTCGAGCGGCTCGAACATGCGGAGCGATTCTTCCGTAACACCGGCGCTGTCATCCGCCATGGTGGACCGCGGGCGTTCTTCAGCCCGGCGACGGATCACATCCAGATGCCGATGTTCGAGAGCTTCCAGGACGCTGCCTCGTACTATGCCACTCTCAGCCATGAGACAGCGCACTGGACGGCGCTCCCGCATCGTGTCGGCCGCGATCTCAGCCGCTATGCGAAAGACCGGACCGAAAGAGCGCGGGAAGAGCTCATCGCCGAACTTTCGAGCTGCTTCGTCTGCGCCGATCTTGGCATTTCTCCCGAACTGGAGCCACGTCCCGATCACGCCTCCTATCTCCAGTCCTGGCTGGAGATGCTGTCCAACGACAAGCGGGCGATCTTCCAGGCCGCAGCGCATGCGCAGCGCGCCGTCGCCTACCTGCACAGCCTCCAGCCGGCGGTGGCCGAGGAGCGGGAGGCGGCTTGATGGGCATCCTTCCACCCTCCCGCCTGGCGCCTCTTCTGAAGGGGCGCCTCCTCGCGGTCTGCTTCGGCAGCGATGTCGACTCCACCGCCATGTTGGTTGCGCTTCATCTGGCCGGCTTGCGTCCTCATGTCGTCACCTTCGCGGACACGGGCGCCGAAAAGCCCGAGACCATGGCGCATCTCGACCGCATGAACGCGGTGCTAGACGGATGGGGCTGGGATCCGATCGTCGTATGCCGAAAGGTGCCCCTCGCCTCGACCGGCTATGCTGATCTCTATGGCAACTGCATCGCCAACGAGACGCTGCCTTCGCTGGCATTCGGCATGAAGTCCTGCTCGGTAAAATGGAAACAAAAGCCGCAGGACCAGGCCATCAAGGGCGCGCGCTCGGGTCCGAATGCAGCGCCGCCGCACCCGATCTGGATCGACGCGCAGCGAACAGGGCAGCGGATCGTCAAGCTGATCGGCTACGATTGCAGCCTGGCGGACATCCGGCGATCGCGCCGGTTGCCGGCGGCCGACGCGGATTTCGACTATTTCTATCCGCTGCAGGTGCTTGGCTGGATGCGCGAGGATTGCGTCGGGATCATCACCGACGTCCTCGGCGCGGACCATGTGCCGATCAAGTCGGCCTGCTATTTTTGCCCCGCCTCGAAAATCTGGGAGCTGTTCTGGCTCGCGGCCTCGCATCCGAACCTGCTGGAGCGAGCGCTGGTTCTCGAGCGCAATGCGCTGACCGGGAAGCATAGCCGGTTCGACGAGCTGGAATTCGGCGCGAGTTGGGACGAACTCGTCCACAACGCCGATCGTTTTCCCAGCTCGAACACCACCGTCGGCCTCGGTCGCAGCTTCTCGTGGAACCAGTGGGCTCGGGTGAACCGCGTCGTCGATGATGAGTTCCGGGTACGGCGGAGCGAGGCGGATCGGTCCCGCTTTCTCGCCGCCTTCAGAAAGCTGCGGCAACCCGACAATGCGCTCGACGCGCGATGAAGCGTCGAGGCGCAGCGTCTCGTCCACGCCATCCCCTTTTCTCGGCATTACGGACCTGCTGGTCGCACCGCCGCACGCCCACAAGCGGGAGATTTCCACATGACCACGATTTACCCCCAGGCACGCGCCGCCGTGCCTATCCCCGCATTGTCGGGATTTCGCCGATCGCCGCCCGTCGCGATCACGCCGATCATTGCCGACCTGCTCCGCCGGCACGCCCCTGTCGCCATCGGCATATCCGGTGGAAAGGACAGCCAGGCCGCGGCCATCGCGACATTCGAACACCTCGATCGCATCGGCCATGCCGGTCCCCGGCTGCTGATCCATGCCGATCTCGGCGTCGTCGAATGGAAGGATTCCCTTCCCGTGTGCGAACGGCTGGCAGAGACGCTCGACACGGAGCTCGTCGTCGTACGCCGCAAGCAGGGCGGGCTGTTGGAGCGATGGGAGGGCCGATGGCGCTCGAATGTCGCGCGGTATGAGGATCTCGGCACGGTCACGCTGGTTCCCTGCTGGTCGACGCCATCGATGCGCTTTTGTACCTCGGAGCTGAAAACCACGAAGATCCACGCAGAGCTTCTTCGCGGCTTCAAGGGGCGGCCGATCATCAGCGTTGTCGGCGTGCGGCGGCAGGAAAGCCGTCGGCGCGCCCGCGCGCCCGTCGCCGACCAGAACCCGCGCAACGGGATATGGACCTGGAGACCGATCCTCGAATGGTCCGAGGACGAGGTTTTCGACAGCATAGACGCGCGGGGGATTGAGCCGCATCCGGCCTATCGGCAATTCGGGATGACGAGGGTCTCGTGTCGTTTCTGCATCATGTCCAGTCTCGCCGATCTGCACGCGGCGACATGCCAGCCGGAGACGCACGACCTCTATCGCCAGATGGTCGATCTTGAAAGCCGCAGTACCTTCGCGTTCCACGGCGCGCGGTGGCTCGGCGATATCGCGCCTCACCTACTCAGCCGCGATGCGCGCGACGCGCTGGCGGCCGCAAAGGATCTGGCGCGCCGGCGTGTCGAGGCGGAGCGCCGTATCACCCGGCCGATGCTCTACGTGAAGGGATGGCCGACCCGGATGCTCGCAGATGACGAGGCCGACCTGCTTGCCGAGGCGCGCGGAACGGTCAGCAATCTCCTTGGTCTGAACGCCCGATATCTCGACCGCGACGCGATCCACGGCCGCTATGCCGCGTTGCTTGAGGCTCGGACTGTAAGAGCGAGGGCGGCGTGATCGCGGCCCGCGACTTTGTCGGCGCAGTCGTGCCAACGCAAGCAGCCTTTCAGGCGCCGGCCGGTCGAAGTGCGCTCAAATTCTTTGTCGGCCTTCACCAGCCGGGTGATGCCTGCCACTTCAACCGGGCCTGTATCAGCATCAACCGCTTGCGCCGCCGGCGAAAGCCGGTGGATTGCCCGGAGATCCTCCTCGACAGCGGCGCGTTTACCGAGCTTGCCATGCATGGCCGCTACCGGCGATGCGTCGAGGACTATGCGGCCGCGATCCGTCGATTGCACGATGCGCGGATCGTGCGGATCGGCGCGGCCGTCGCACAGGATTACATGTGCGAGCCCTGGATGCGCGCAAAGACGGGCCTGTCGGTCCGAGACCACCAGCGCCTCACGATCGAACGGTACGACGCGCTGATAGCCTGCGGCATCCCCGTGCCCATCATGCCGGTGCTCCAGGGCGTCGAGCCGGCCGACTATGTCGACCACCTCTACCAGTACCGAGGCCGGCTCGAACCCGAGATGTGGGTAGGTGTTGGCTCGGTCTGCAAACGACAGGGCGACCCGCGCGCCATCGTAGCGGTCCTGCAGGCGATCCTCGCAGAACGTCCGGACCTGCGCCTTCACGGCTTCGGCGTCAAGACGACCAGCCTCGTGCATCCCGCCGTTCGGGCATGCCTCTTCAGCGCCGACAGCATGGCGTGGAGCTTTGCAGCGCGGATGCGCGGGGGCTCGCCGAACGACTGGCGCGAGGCGGCGGCGTTTGCCGGCCGCATCGGGATCGCCACGGCCCGAGGAACAATCTCATAGACAGGAGCATGCGATGGATGAACTGGAAGAGCCTCCCGGCGGCGATGGCGGCCGCCCGCTGAATCCCGATGCGCAATGGCGCCTCGACTATCGCAGGTCACAACGCCAGCGCCGCCTTGCGGGCGTTCAGCGTGATATGTTCGGCGCGCCGGAGGTCGAGCACTTCCACCGGAATCCGAGACCGCCATCGTCGGAGGAATGGCCCCTCGACTACGAGGTCACGCGGTTTCAGGATCTCTCGATGGAGGAGCAGGTACGCTTGCTGGCGGAAGATCCGCATACGCCCTGGGCGCGCTCGACGCGCAAGCGGCTGACCGCAGACGAGAAGGCTGCGCTGATCGCGAGTGCCGCCAACTGGCTTCGGCTGGGTCAGCGCGTGCGCATCACCAGCACGTCGCCCTCGATCGATGGCAGCAAGGAGCGGCAGGTCGGCCGCGTCGGCACGGTCTGGCGAACCTGTCGGCCGCCTTTCGATGACTATGTCCACATCAACCTCGATCTCGTCGGGCAGGAGCGGACCGAGAAGGTCGTTTTCGTCGAGTTGCGCGACGTTGAGCCCATCGAGGATTGAACGTCTGACGCAGACGGCACGGCTCTTGTCGGACTGGAATCGTCATTCATTTGCATTACATTGTCACTGAAGGAGTCCACCATGCCTGCAAACGCTCTCGTCCAGACACGCATCGACACCGACATTCGCGACCGTGCATCTGCCGTTCTCGAAAGCATGGGCCTCACGGTCTCGGATGCCGTCCGCATCCTGCTGACCCGCACGGCCAACGAAGGCGCGCTTCCGCTGGAACTCGTCACTAACAGCGCCGCTCATGACGCCTGGTTTCGGGCGAAGGTGCGGGAAGCCCTTGAGGACAATCGCCCGGATGTTCCCGACGAACAGGTCGAGGCGCATTTCGCGAAGCGCCGTGCCGCCGCCCGGAAGGTAGACGACCCGAAATCGTGAGGCTCGTCTGATGGGCTTTGATGATATCGTCGTTCGGTCCCGTCCGCCGTCCGCGAGATCGCCAGAAGGCGCAGAACGTCGTGTTGCTGATTTCTGCATTTTCTGTATAATACAGAAAACCGCAAAAGGAGCGTTCCATGGATACGAAAAGCGTCACCACGGCGGAATTCATCCGCCATTTCGGACGCTATCATGACGAGGCGCGTCGCGCACCTATCACGCTTACCAAACATGGGCGAGAATCCCTCGTCGTTCTCTCCGCCGAGCTTTTCGAACGCCTCGCCGGCAATGAGGACCCGCGCCGCGTCTATGCCGCCGGCGAGGTTCCGCCGGATCTGGCCGACATGCTGCTCGGCGAGCTGGATCGCCAGTCGGCCGAGTATCAGGCGGGCGCCAGCGATGACTGACCGGTTCCAGAACGGCTCAATCGTCAAATACCCCTATCTCTGGCGCTGGCAGGCCGAAGAGGGCCGTGAGCATGGCGAAAAGGATCGTCCTGTCTGCCTGGCTATGGCCATGCCCGACCCACGCCAGAACGTCACGCATCTGGTAATCCTGGCGATTTCCGGAACGCCGCCGAAGTCTGACCAGATCGCATTGGAGATTCCCGACCTTGAGCTTCGTCGCGCGGGGCTTTCGTCATCGAAGCGCGGCTGGATCACCGTCAGCGAGTTCAACTACGACATCGCCGAGCGGTCCTGGCACTTCGACCCGGCTCAGACGCCGCAAGGCCGGTTCGGCGCGCATTTCCTTGAGGAAATCCGTCGCGCCCTGCGCCCGATCCTTGCCGCGAAAACCGGACGGATCGATCGCACGCGCTGAACCGTAAACGGCCTGGGAAATGGAGCGCGGGAGCGGGGGCAGTCGGTCCCGCCTCCCCTGCGGGCCGCTATGCTGAGGCTCCTGCGGCTGCGCTTCTTCCGCTCCCGCGCGTCGAGAATTCCCGAAATCCCGCCCTAGCGGGCGGCGCTATGCTGATTTCTCCGATACTCTACTTCTTTATGGCTCGCGCCTTGCTCGTTGCATATCGCGCCGGCGTGATCCGGATGGCTGCGGATGGCAGAGTCGCAAGGTGGCGATGGCGGCTGGAAGCGGCCGCGTGATATTGCCGGCGGGAAGAGGTGGCCGCCTTGACCGCACCCGAAGAGACTGCCGGGAAGAGCCCCACCTTGCAGCGTGGCAGCGAGCGGTATCAAGCCCGCGACGAACGCACCAGATGCAGGACGCAGCTCTCGTACCTTGTGAGGCCAGCCAGGGCGCACGCTGATCGAAGGCCGATGAAGGCCGGATCGGCCGGCTTGAAAGGAGAATGTCGAAGCCCGCCGTTCCATCATCGAGGGCCTTCCATCCGTCAACCGACACGGCCGACACGATCCAGGGCGGGAGCGATGAGTGCCGCGAAGGCTGCGCCCGATCGGGACGAGGCCAGGCCAAGGAAGGGCAGAGCGCGTAGCGCGGCCGGTGATCGCATTGGCGATGGCAAGATGTGAAAGTCGACGATGACCGCCCGCCATCTCCGAAACCCATCCGGTTTGATCAACACGGGCGCGGCCACCACGTCCTCGATGTGGCATGTCTGATCGGAGACCGGCTGCGCCTCGATCGTCCTCCCGCAACGCTCATCCGCAACTTTCTTCCCCTGTCGGCTGCGCCGCCATTCCGCGCGGAACAAGAAAGCCGCTCCCGGCCGTCCTCCACGTTGTTCCGGCCTGAAGGTGCGGTCCGATCGTCACCGATCCTTTCGACAGCCATCGAGGTCGCGATGGTCGCGACCCGAACAAACCGGAAGGATTTCGAAAATGGCTATCATCGGCAACTTCACGACCACCGCCAACGCGATCACCGGCCAGGTCCGCACCCTGACGGTTTCCATGAAGGCCCGCCTCGTCCCGATCGAGCGCAGCTCGCAGAACGCTCCCGACTTCCGGATCATGTCCGGCATGGCCGAGGTCGGCGCCGGCTGGAAGGCGGTCTCCGAAGACGGCGAACCCTACATTTCGGTCAAGCTCGACGATCCGAGCTTCAACGCCCCGATCAACGCGGCCCTGTGGCCGGCCGAAAAGGACGGTGACTACGACCTGGTCTGGAGCCGCCCGAAGCGCGAGGCCTGATACCGGGATTGCCCCGCCGCAAGGCGTGGCTCTTCCCGGGCATGATGAAGCCGGAAGCAGACATCGAGCCCGCTTCCGGCTTTTCGGGTGCTCTGCGGAGGAGACGTCAGCGCCTCCGTGTCGTGGCTCTTGGCGCGTCCCCCTGCGGCTTTTGCGTTTCAGCCGGGCTGATCGCCTCGAAGGGTGCTTTTTGGCCTGTAGCCGCGAGCATGCCGCCGGCAGAGAAGTTCGAGGAAGAGCTGCACGGCGTCTTCCTCCCGCTGGAAATGATGAACCTTCTCCTGGCCCCGGGCGCCGATGCGTCCCCAACGCCGTGTCAGGCAGCAGTCGCCGAACAGGGTCGGCTCGATCGTCATGGCGTAGTATCGGGCCATGTTCTTCGTCCGGTCCGTGCGTTCGACATAGAGCTGGTAGGGCTGCGCGATCATGGGCAAAGAATCCTCGATCCCGTCATGCGCGTCCAACGAGACTTATGAATCGGTCGACCGTGAAGGATTCATGCTGGTGATGGATTCCTTGGAGACGATCGGTCCGGGCGAGCCGCCTGCGGCGACCGCGTGCTATTCGCGTCGCTCACGGAGCCCGAGAACGGTCTCCGCCCTGGCGGGTTACGCCCGCATCTCGCAAGATGAAGTCAGCCGGATCGACCGGCCGATCCATCGCGAAGGGATGCACTTCCCTCTTCCCGCCGGCTGGCCGCCGGACATGGGCCGCGCCCATGGGGCGCGGGTGCTCTTCTTCTGACCTCCAATTCTACGCCAGCCCGGAAAGCGTCAAGGACGGCGCGCCCGAGCCGATGTCCAGTCGCCGCGAGACGTCGCCAGGACATCGGCCCGGCCGCTTGCAAGCCGCGTTCCGCGGTCCCTGACCCTCCCCGGGCAACAGCGTGGCCCACCTTTCGTCATCAACGAAAGGAGACATTTCATGAATATGTTCAATGCACTGAACCTCATCCCGACGGTTGCAGCATTCCGCAGCGACGTCTTGGCCAGCCGCGAGGCATGCAAAGGTGCGTTCGCGCGCAGCCTCCACGACACCCTTCTCCGCAAGCTTGATGCGATGACCGTTGCGCTTCATGACGAGGTCGCCAGCGAGGAGATGTTTGCGGCAGACCGGGGGACGCCGGATGGTGATTTCCTCTACGAAATCTACCACATTTGCACGACCTTCGAGCGGCACTGGATCAAGGACGGGCCGATCACGATCCTGGATCCGATCTACGAAATGGTGGTCATCGAAGACGATTGCTTCCCCTTCCCTCTCGAATTCACGGAGGTGCCCGCCGAGGAAATGGAGGGACTCGCCGAGATCATGGCGATGATAGAGCAGGAGACCGGCGTTCGCTTCGTTGCGGCGCGCGTGTGAAATCGGGAGGGCGGGCTTCGGCCTGCCCTCCTTTCTCCTTTCATGATGTGCCTGAACGGGGCGGGTCGACCACCCCCGTTCAGGCTGACCATGCCGATCATTGTTGGTTGCTTCGCCGGCCCTGGGCGACGATGCCGGCGGAACGCCGGAGGCGGTCACGCCGCCTCTGGCGCCGTGAGACTACCTCTCTGACCCTTCCATGTTCGCACCGCCTCTCCGGCGTCAAGGACGCGCGGTCCCCCCGATTTTCAGAAGACGCTCCTGCGGGCGCCACCGGAAAATCGGCTCCCCCACGCGCCGCCCCGCGACCGCTTACGCGCTCCCTGACCCCTCGATGCGCCGGTGCGGGCTCCTCTGCGTCAGAAACGCACAGGAGATCCTGACATGTCCGATACCTTCTACTACACGAAGCTCTACGCATGTCTTTCGGGGTGGCGGCTCATGGTCCTTGCCAATCGGCTCGCCTGCCAGACCGATCTTGCGCGCGAGCTGCACGACAGCTTGCTCCAGGGATTGAGCGGAGCGATGTCGAACGCCCGCCATATGGGCGAGCTCGAACGCAATGTCCGCGCCGAAACCGATCCGGAGGAGCTGGCGATCGCGAGGTTCCTCTACGGCGGCCTTGCCGACATCCTCGACAGGACGAGGATCGTCCTGCTGGATGATCTCGAAATCGACTTCGAGACGCACGAGTATCGCGTGAACGGCGGCGAGTGGTTTTGCGCGCTCAGCGCAGACTGCGACGGTGTTTCCGTGGACTACCCGACGACCGTCGGACTTCCCGATGAGGAGCTTGGTGGCCTGCGCCCGATCATCCGCGGGATCTCCGCCGAGACCGGCATCGAGATCACCGTGGAACGGATCGATTACCGCTAGGCGGATATGGGAGGCGGGTCCGCTCGCCTCCCATCGATGCCTGCGCCGCCTTCCGCCCCGACGTATACCGCCTTCCGGCCGATCGGCAACGCAGACAAGGCCTCGCTGACATCCTGACATCGGCGGGCAGGCCGGTAAAGCGGCCCGTGTGGCCCGCGCCAGCCGCTTGACAGGCCCGTCCGCCGCCGTGGGGGCGGGCTGCGCCCTCCCCCACTTTGTCCGGCAGAAGGCAGAGGCCATTCCGAAGAGAAAGGAAAGGCTTCGCGAAGGCGCTCGAAAGGGAAATCCCTTCCGGCGCCAGCGGCAGATCAACAGCACAACGAGGAAAGGACATCCGATGGACCCGACCACCGACGACAATCTGGGCAGGACGCTCGTGAAGAATGGCCTTGCGCCCAACCTCCTGCTTCTCGACATGAATACGTCGCTGTCGGTCCCGCACGGCTTCGATCTCCCGGCCCCATGGAACCTTCCGTCCCGCATGTTCCGCTTCCCGATCGAGGTCGCCACGCCTGAAAAGAATCAGCCGCGCAGAATCGGTCTGCGCCATCCGCTGCTTGCCGACCATCCCTATGTGCGTCACGTCGAGACGCTGCTCGGCTACGAGATCGACCGGGAGGGAGCGCCGAACCGTTACGGCGTCTCGTCCGGACTGACTGTGCGCTGGTGGCACGCCGTCGATCTGGTCACCGCCGGCAAATGGCGGGAGTTGCTTCAGACACAGGCCTTCACCGAGCCCGCCTACATCATGCAGGCTGTCTCCTTCGGTTGCCGCTACACGCATCACGAAGACCGAAGGGCATCGGGCTACCTGTCCATCGCCGAGGCGCGCGAAATCATGCGCGCAGTCGGAGCGATCGAACCGAAGGAGCGTGGCGCGACCGTTCGCAGCTTCACGGCCCCAGGCCCTTGCCTACAGGGCAAGGGCAGCGAGCATTGGCCGATCAATGCCGTCCGTCTTTGCGCCGAGGACGAGGCCTGGGGTTTCATCCTCGGGATCGAAGACGGTTGGTTCCGCTATGACCGCTCCGGCTTCCTCCAATGGTCCGCGCTCGGTCGCGAACGTTACGCCGCCGGCGACAGCGCTACCTACACCGAGGCTAGCGGACAGGCAGCCTTTGCCTTCTAGCGAAGGGCGCGCCTTGCCGAAAATGGCCCATATTCAAATGCATAGGAGACGAAAGGTGCGGACGATGCCGATGGTCATCGAGCCCGGCCGCGCCGCCCGTCGATTGGATACGCGAACCAGATTGGAGGTTACATGAGCCGCTATACGATCAGCCTTGCCAAAGGCGAGCGAACCGACGACGAGGCCGTCCTCGGTTTCGATCCGCCCCTGCGTACCTTCTTCCTTCAGGGCTTCGAGACGGACGGCAAATTCGGGACACCGGAAATCTGGCTCGGAACGCTGCTGGAAGAATTCCCGACACTCGAAAGCATCATCGAAGCGGCGCGGCGGGACGGGTACGAGGTGTGCGGTCTCGACCACGCCGACATGATCGCCATGCTGGCGCAAGCCGGCCAGAAATACGAGCCGTCCATCGCCGAGCGGCTCGGCTTCATCCTCTAGGCGTCCCCTCCCCTCCCCCGATGGTGAACCAGGAAACAGGCATCGAGCCTGCTTCCTGCGTTGGGGTGCCATACGGAGAGGAAAGGTCTGCTCAGTCCGTCCGAGCATGCCATGGAGCCGGTCAGGCCTCAAGGACGCGCGGTTCCCCCAAATTTCAGTCCCGTCCCTTGCGGGCCGCGCCAGAAACTCGGCTCCCCCACGCGCCGCCGCTGGCGGTCGCGTTCCGCGATCCTTGACCCCTGCCCGCCCCCATGACCGCGCGCGTCGTCTTTCACAAACGTCAAGGAGACGACAATGACAAACGACATCGAGCGCACGATCCTCGAACTCCAGGCCGAGGTCCGCAACGCGGATCCGGCCGAGCGCCGCCAGATCGAGGCCGAACTGGAGCTGGCGCTTGCCGAGCGCGAAGCTGCGATGGCCGAGCAGGAAGGCCGCGTCGACAGCGAGCCTCCCTTCTAGGGAGGCTTTTGCCATGATCGCAGGTGGTCATTTACAGCAATGCTGTATATGCTGTATCGCACAGCAAATACAGCAATTACAGGAAACCTCATGCCGCATTTCGGTGGTTCCTATTCGACGAGCGATCTTTCCCGAAAATCCGGCGACATCATTGCCGAGGCGTTGCGCCGGCCGGTGACGATCACCCAGCGCGGCAAGCCGCGGCTGGTCCTGCTCAACATGGAAGACTATGAGCGCCTCGTGCGCCGATCGGACGCGCGCCCGGCGGGCGCAATGGACACCATGCCGGGTGACCTGGCCGCCGAACTCGGGACTGCCGTCGACGCTTATGCGGCCGAGAGTGAGGGCGGCAAACCTTGAGCGTCGATTCAACCAGACCTCATCCGAAGTCCGTCACCCCAACCCCCTGCGTGAGAGAGGCATAGGCCGGAGCAACGGAAGGTCGCAACGAGCGGCCGGCCGCCGTCGACGTCCTTCCCCAGCGGATCTCGTTCTCTTTTCCCGATCAGCACGAAGCAGCCGGTGGCATTGCGCTTACCAGCTGAAATCCGCCCTCGATAAGCTCCGCGTTCGTCTGGATCCGAGCCTCCGGATCATTGTCGACGAGTTCCACACCGCTTTTGTCGGCCAGTCCTTCTATGAGGCGCCGCAATCCGCCGAATTGCCGCTTCAACGAGACAGTCTTCTGCAATGCAGCGCGCCTTCATAGCCCAAGGAGAGGGTTCTCTGTGCTCAGACGCTTCCCGCTGATATCCGCGCCGCCGTCATAGGGCGAGGGGTGGGATCGCTTTTTCGAGACGTCCTACCATTTCGCGTTTGAAGTGGGACGAGTTGGGCGACACCCCTTCGGGGCACGGCTCTATTCGCTGCGCTCACCGAACCCGCTTGCGGTTTCGGCCCATGCGGGTGACGAACCTGTCGCGCCGCGGCGGCCGACACAGGAAGCATAAACCTCGCATCCGCTGTCATGGAGCAGGGCCGGCTGCTCGCCGGACGCGGTCACGGCGCCTGGCGGCGCCGTGGGGGCATCACTCGGACGTCCGATTGTACGGGCCGCGCGCATCGCCTCAAGGACGATCGGTCCCCCCAATTCTCAGCCATCGCCCGAAGGGCGTTGTCAGACAATCGGCACCCCCCGCTCGCCAGAGGCCGCGTTCCGCGGTCCTTGACCCGATCCACGACTTGCCCGGGCCAATCTCCGTCATCGCAATGAAGGAGATAGACCATGACGATTGAAAACCTGATCCAGAGCCGCATCGACCGCATCTTTCTGCTGGATGGCTTCCTGCGCGAACTTCATCTTGGCCGCCGTACCAAGGAAAGCGCCATGGCGCGAAAGGTCCGCCGCAATCTGATTAACGAGATCAAGGAGATGGTGGCGTGGGAATGCGACGAACTCGTTGACGACGAGGATTATCTCGACGGCACGACGGAAAGCGAGCGGGCGCAAGACGAGAGCGTCTTACCCGGCTGGTGCGCGACGATGGACGACTTCTCGACCGTGTTCGACACCGTCGCCCTGCTCGACAGCGCGCCATTGCTCACGGACGAGGGGCGGGCATTCGATCCTTCGATGGGTCGGTGGTATGCGGTCGAGGAAGGCTATCCGAAAAAGATGAGTGTCTCGGCCGACGAACTCGGAAACCTCGCCGCGCTGATCAAGCGCATTGAAGAGGCTCTCGACATCAGCTTCACAGTGGAACGGTTCTTCTGGACCGAAGACCAGCTGGCCATGTGGACGCTCGCTCAGGAAGAGCGCGACGCGCAGCCGGGATGACACGCGTCATTCATCCGGGAGGCGGCTCCGGCCGGCTCCCATTTTTCGAACGAGGGCGCCGCGGTCGCTGCATTGCCGGCTCGCCGCCGGGAGCGGACACGGTGCCAGGCGGCCCCGTGAGTGACACCCCCTCTGACGTCCAATCGTAGCACCGCCTCTCCGGCGTCAAGGACATCGTGGCATCGATGACCCGCCCTCGCCGGGCTGGCCATCGACGCCGCTCGCCGCTCAGCGGCCGCGATCCGCGGTCCTTGACCCCTTGATGCGCCGGTGCGGCCTCCTTTCGTCAGAGTGACCAAAGGAGAAAAACATGACCTCGGAAGAAGCATTGATCCTGATTGTGCGGATGGCGGGCTTCAAGCTGCTGGTGCGGGCCAACCGTCTCGGCTGCGATAACGATCTTGCGCGGCTCGCGCATGACAACGTCATCGCCGTACTTGATGCATGGCGAGCGAACCTTGCCGATCACATCGATCTCATATGCTCGGTAGCGCGCGAGACCGATGCACAGAAGCAGGACGACCTCGCACATCATCTACACCAGTGCGACAATGCCCTCGACCGCTACTGGCATCTCGGAGAGCCGTACGACGTCGGCGGATGGCACAATGTCGATGACGGTTTCGTCAGCCCGTCTTCGGGAGAGCCGATCGAAGTCGGTTGCTTTCCCATAGCGCAGGCGATCCCCGACGAGCTGTTGTGCGGACTTGCCGCGATCCTTCACGACATTGCCATCGAATGCCGGCTTGCGATCAGGCCCACTATCGTCTTCTACAAGGTTACGCCGATGCCGGCGTCTGCGCGCAACTCGATGATGCCATTCGATCCAGACGCCGAAATCCCATGGTGAAGGCAAGCGGGAAGGCGGCTGCGGCCGCCTTCCCATTTTCTTCCGCAAGGAATTTGCAGCGCAGTTCGTGAGGCCACCCGGTCGGATCGACCGGCCGGATGGCCTATGAAAGGGGGGCGGGCCGCCCCTCTCATTCTCTCCCCATGAAGGGGCAGGGCAGAGCCCCGCCCCCTCAAACACCCAACCCCTGAAGGGGGTGTAACACCCCCTCCAAACCTCCCCGATCTACACGGAGATCGCCCCTGCGATCTCATTGTCTCGTCTTGTCGGGGAAAGAGGACGCCGCCCTCTCTCCCCAGCAAGGTGCGGCCGCCGGTATCCCCAACCTTCCTCCCTTCGGTCGTGCAGGCCGGGTGATCCCCCTCCGGCGCCCGCACCTTGCCCCCCTCTCACCCGCTGCTCCGCGCGAGCTCGGGAAGCAGGACGGGGTCCCGCTCCCTGTCGGAAGGGACCTCGCTCCGCGAGAAGAAGGAGAAAACGACATGACCATCACCGCCTACCTCGTAAAAGTCGAAGCCCGCACGATCCGCACGGTGCAGATCGATCCGGCCAAGAGCTATGAGCAGATCCGCAGCTTCATCGGATGCGACCGCATCGACATGGTGCGCATCGACCGCGACCATTGCATCGTCGTGGACGACGACGGCATGAACGACGAACTGCCATGCTTCACAGAGGCGAAGGGCTATAGCGGCCCGCTCGCCGGAGACCTGCTCATCGTCGGCGTGAACGCCAAAGGCGACACCGTTTCGCCCCCCCCCGTTCCATCGAGGACTTCGCGGGAAGCCTGACAATCCGGTATCCTGTCCTCTCGCCCGCCTTCGAGTTGTTCAGCGGCCCCAACATCTTCGGCAGCCGCATCACCGGCTTCGGCATCGCGCTGAAAAGTGCCACCCCGAAGGTCCTCGCGGGCGCGGACAATCCCGATGATGTGATCTACTTCTGAGGGCGTCGGCGAGGGCGGTTGCGGCCGCCCTCGCATTTCTCGCCGGCAAGGTGTGTTGGCCGCGACCGCAAGGAGGATGTCCAGCCGGTTCGACCGGCCGGACATCCTATGAAAGGGGGGCAAGCCACCCCTCTCAAGGCTCTCCCCTTGAAGGGGCAGGGCAGAGCCCCGCCCCCTCAAACACCCCCCCAAACCTCGCCGCGGGGTTATCTCTCTCTGACCTCCCAGTGTCGCATTCTTCCCTGCGCCGTAAAGGACGAGCGGTCCCCCCAAAATGCTGACGCATTTCGGCTCCCCCGCTCGCCGCCTCCGGCGGTCGCGTTCCGCGCTCCTTGACTGCTTGGGTCGCCAATGCGGTCACCTTTTCGTCAGAGCGAAAAGGACGCTTCTATGACACACCGGAAAATCACCGTTATCGACGGCGGCAGCGCGCAGTACTGGAAGGAGCGGACAGAAGGCTTCCGCCGCATCCGCGAGGCGGAACGTGCTGCGGAGCGACTGGCCGCTGCGCCGATGTATCTTCACGGCGGCTACGACGAGGACGGCGATGTGATCGCCATCGAAAACCTTGGCCCCCATAACGATATGGAGGATGCGATCCGGGCGATTGAGGAAAACGAGATTGCGGTGAGCATCCTCGTTGCGCAGGGTCGCACAAGGATCGGCATCTGCGAGATCAGGGCGGTGGTCGATGCGATGGCCCCCGACTATGACGGCATCGAAGACCCGGATCGCAATCCGCTCTGGGGACCGGATACGGACTGAGACGCAGGCGAAAGGCGGCGACGGCCGCCTTTCGCCTTTGCCTCGACGTGTGAGCCAGGTCAGCCGGTTTGACCGGCCGACCTGGCTGATGAAAGAGGGGCAAGCCCCCCTCTCAACACTCACCCCATGGAGGAAGGGGCAAGCCCCCTCCTCCAAACCTCATCCCATGGGGAAAGGGGACGGTTCCCTCCTCCCTTTCCCCAAGCCCCAATCCCTCTCCCTTTTTATCCGCCACGGTGGGGGTCATTCGAAAAAGTTCTCAGCTGAGAACTATTGCCGGGAATGTCATCCGCCTCGCTATCGCTCGCTGACTGATTGTACTATGGCGTGGAAGAGGAATAGGGGTGCTTCTGAACTGCTTAGCGATATGGAACATTTGAGTGGAGCGTAT
>JAFKJU010000002.1 GCA_017305935.1 Hyphomicrobiales bacterium
AAATTGTCGCCATGCGTGGTGCGACAAATGGACTGATGGCAGAAGTGATGCAGAGTCATCTCAGGGAAACATTCGGTGCGGGCGCAGATCGGGCCGTCGGAGGCGCAGGTGGCGATCACGATGACGGCGTGGAGGGCGTAATGAAGATTTTGCGTACTTATCTTAAATGACAATTTCAGGCTCATTTTCTTGCCCGTGTTCTCCCGCACCTAGAAGCCAGTCCCTGCTGCCTTCTCTGGTTTGAGATCCTCGTTAGGACACCTCTTGTATACTGGTAGGGAGTATGATAAGGATACTCCCTACCAGTATGAAAATGTCGACGAATTTGCGCTGACGCAACGGCCTCGCACCAGCAATCAGTCTAACTCGACGAGGGTATCCCAACATGAAATCTCGCGCCGCTGTAGCCTTCGAGGCGGGTAAGCCACTCGAAATCGTCGAGATCGATGTCGCCCCACCCCGGAAAGGCGAAGTCCTCATACGGGTGACGCACACCGGTGTGTGCCACACCGACGCGTACACGCTGGCGGGGAGTGATCCGGAGGGTGTTTTCCCGGTGGTTCTGGGCCACGAGGGCGCGGGCATCGTTGTCGAGGTCGGTGAAGGCGTCACCAGCGTCGGGCCGGGCGATCACGTGATTCCGCTCTACACCGCCGAGTGCGGCAAGTGCGACTTCTGCCTGTCGGGCAAGACCAACCTGTGCGTCGCTGTCCGCGAAACGCAGGGCAAGGGCTTGATGCCCGATGGGACCACCCGCTTTTCGTACAATGGTCAGCCCCTCTATCATTACATGGGCTGTTCAACCTTCAGTGAATATACTGTCGTCGCCGAAGTCTCGCTCGCCAAGATCAATCCCGAGGCAAACCCCGAACATGTCTGCCTGCTCGGCTGCGGCGTCACGACCGGCATCGGCGCAGTCCACAATACCGCCAAGGTCCAGCCCGGAGACTCGGTCGCCGTGTTCGGCCTCGGCGGCATCGGCCTCGCGGCGATTCAGGGTGCACGCCAGGCGAAGGCGGGTCGCATCATCGCCATCGACACCAATCCGTCCAAGTTCGAGCTGGCACGCCAGTTCGGTGCGACCGAGTGCATCAACCCCAAGGACCATGACAAGCCCATCCAGCAAGTGCTGATCGAGATGTCGGGCTGGGGCATCGATCATACCTTCGAGTGC
>JAFKJU010000027.1 GCA_017305935.1 Hyphomicrobiales bacterium
GCAACCGGATCGAGATCATGTTCGGGCGTCTCAAAGACTGGCGGCGTGTCGCTACGCGTTACGACCGGTGCCCAATGGCCTTTCTCTCCGCCATCGCTCTCGCTGCGACCGTTATCTTCTGGCTATGAGCAATGAGTCCTGACCCTAATCTACAGTCCAAAAATTACGCGGATCATTCGGCAAGCTGGTTTCTGGTTTCCAATCGAACTTCGCTGACAAGGCGAGTTTCTCGTGCGCTTCTGTCGGCGAAGCATATGCTCTGCCGCGATTGCCTTCTGCAACAATAGCAATCAGCGTCTGGCCCATTTTGCCAGCACGTCCGTTGCTTTTCACATAGTCAGGGGTAATTGCCGTATCAGACATAATGCAACGGAAATTCGCGCCACGGCCTGCCTTGGTCCCTTCCTTGGCTACCGCGATCTCGGCCTTGGTGCCGCCATGCCTAATACGGTAGGATATGGTCTTGGCCTGTTTATCAACGATGGGCTCGACCCAAGCCTCCTTTCCCGTCTTCGTGCTCAGCAGGAAGCTTGATGCGATCGGCACCTGGACATTGGCAAACGCCGGATCTGGGCTGGGCACCGTTCGCGCCCAAATCCAAGCGATCACTGTCGCGTTGCCACCGCCATACACCTTCGGCAGTTCCACTTGCGGATAGAGGTGCCCAATGCGCTCCCACGCCTTTTCGCGCATCCATTCGCCATAATATTTGACGTCCTCGGCGAGACCCTCGGCGTTGCGGTAGAATTGCCGGTCCTTCGCGCCGGGGTGGATGGGTTCCTTGTCTTTGAACTTGGGCGGGATCTCGATCATCGCCTTGCCGATCATCACCGCGACCGGGTTCAGGTCTGAGCCATAGGCGGGCAAGCCGAGGCGCTGCGCCTCCAGCGGGATCGACCCGCCGCCCGAGAATGGATCATAGACCGGCGGCAGCTCGCCGCCGCAGCTCTTGCGGATTTCAGCGCGGGCGCGTTCCAGTACCTCCTCATTGGTCGAGTTCTCCCACTGAACCAGATCTTCAATGATGCCGAACAGCCGCTTGCGCTCGGCCTCCTGCGCTTCATGCGTGGGAAATTTTTTGAGGTCGCTCGACGGATCATCAACAAGCTGGGCGAAAAGCACCGCGCGGCAAGCAGCCAACGGCCGCCGCGCCCACCACAGATGCAACGTGGACGGATGCCCATGCCGGATCGACTTTTCCCGTGCAGAGGCAGCATTGATCGCCTCAAGCGGGATCGCGACTTCGATGAGTTTCTTTTTATAAGTCATGGTGCCTCTACGTAATGTCGTTGCTCAGGTGCCCAGGCAGATACCCGACGACAACGCGGGCAGTCTCAGCATCCCAAAAATAATAAAGCCGAAAGCCCAGCCTTCCGTCGCGACTATCGCTTCCCTTCAAATGCCAATCCAGCTCTCTCTTGGATTCTTGGTATCGGACAAAATACTCCCCACCGAACTGCTTGGCCTTATTCTGCTGTGAAAAGCATGGAGTATTCTCCAAACCTAACTCGGCCAACTTCTGATCGAAGGTGTTTTTGTATTCTATGCCCCCTATGCGCCGCATAGGAACGTAATAGTCGCGCATCATAAGAAGAACTTTGTAGACGAACGCTGCATCTTTGAAATTCGAGTCGCGTAGGGCCTTCATTGCTCGTGGATGCAATTCTATTTGGCCGCTCAGATGGGTGCGCGACCAGTTTTCGACTACATCAAGGGTATCTGGGATCTCCACGACATTGTTCGCTTTACCTTCAGCAAGAAGGGCATCCAGACGCTGCTGCAGCGCCATGTAGCTTGCTTTGGTCTGTCGAAGCTCCGAGGTCGCCTGCTGGCGCTCGGCATCAGCATTGAGAGCCAATTCAAGACTGGCTTCCACTTCCTGCTTTGCTGCCTTCAGCTCCTCGTCTACCAATAGCAGGATTTGTGCTTCACTTTGTCCCGCCGCTGACGCGCTCTCACGAGCCTGCTGTGCAGCAATCCGCTTGATATGCTGGAAGGAAGGCTGCTCGCGCTCCAGAACATCCCGTGGCCGGGTGATTCTGAGCGTCTGCTCGACCAGAAAATCTGTGAAGGTGAAGTCCTCACTTTCGCCCCAATCGGCTATGCGCGAAGCCGAGGCAAGCGGATGATCGCTCGGGAGATCGGTGGTCGGATCGAAGCCGGGATTATATGTTCTAATCGCTTGCCGATACACGGAAAACTCACGGCCAAGACGGTCCGTAAGAGCAAACGCCGCGTCAGAGGTCAGAACCACCGCATGTGCAAAGCCAACCACTTTACGAATGAAAGGCCGGACTGGGATTGCCGTTTCATCCGAGTTTTCGCTACCCTCGGGCGTAGCGAAGACGACGACCGGATGATGGCGGTTAGGCGCTTCCAGGAATTCGATCAGCTCATCGACGCCCTGATCTGAGTCCACGACCCAGGGGTCAGCGGAAGTGCGCCGAGCATCGAGATAGGACTCCTGCGTGAACGCGATGCCGCGAACAAAGCTGGGTATTGATCTCGGAATAGGTTCTGCATTTCCGCGTTGGGCACAGATCAGGCGCACACCAATCACGGCCTCAGTTGGGCTACGTTCAGCGATGCCAACCTCGGTCGTCCAAATACGAGATGTATCTTTCAGACGCTCTCGCAGCCGAAAAGCCCAATAATGGGGCCGGTCCAACTTGACAGCCTCGGCCTGTTCGGAATTGTCTTGATCGATTTCGAACGTCTCACCTTCCCAAGCACCTGCCGGGATGTTTCTTAGGTTCCGACCGGGATCAAATCCCCACTTTAGAACCCTCTCTTGTAGCGTTCGGAAAACATTGTTCCCCCGGACTACAAGGCCAACTTGAGAAGATATCTGAACGAAAATACGTCGTTCAGCATCCTCACCGGAAATATGTTCTACAGCTTGTCTCATCGTTTCCCCCTCACCCTGGTTCAGAAGTCCGTTCCAGCAACCGCTTCAAGTCAAACTGAATTGCGGTTTCGAGGAATGATGGTTCCCGCTCAACAAGCGGGCCGCGCACATACCGAGGCGTGTGCGCGCGACCGCCGGTGACCGAAACGATGGCGAGAATGAACTTCTCCGGCTCATGCAGGGAGGTGATGACCTCCTGCCGCGTGACCATCACGCTGTCTGCGCCGTCGATGCGCCCCTTGACCTCTATGAAGCGCAGATGCCCCGATTTCGGATCGTGGGAGGCGATGTCGTAACCGATTTTCTGAGCGGAGACGTCGGCCGGCTCGTTCCCGAGCGCCCGCTCGGCCGCCATGACGGCTTCCATCGCCGCAAGCTCGATCCGACGGCGTGCTTCGGGATCTTCGGAGAAGTGGCTCGGAACGCCCGCCGCCGTGTCCGGCACTTGGCGTGCCTCCAGCAGGCCGCGCGGAATGACGACCATGCCGCCCCGCGCACGCGGCGGCTGCGACGAGATGAACCGCTCCCGCTCAAGCTGGTCCATGCGGCGCTTCTGCCGATCCGCCAGATCTTCGGCCCGGCGCTGAGCGTTCTGCCAGTTCACCCGCGTCTTCTTGCCGGCCCGCTCCTCTTCCTTCAGCTCGAAGGCGCGCGAGTCCCAGTAGTTGATCTCCTTCTTGAGCCGCGCGCGAACCTCCTGCTCGACCTTCTCGATCTCGGGCAGGCGCCGCGCCTTGACCTCGGCGACATGGCCCTGGGCCAACTCGACCGTCGCAAAACGGATCGCGGCCTTCTCCAGATCGGTGGTCAGCCAGCTCTCGTCGAGCAGGTCCCGCACGCTGGCGACCTCCTCCGGCTTGGCGGGCCGAAGGTTCAAATGCGGCGCGATGCCGGCGTTGACGATGTTCCCGGCCTTGTCGATGGCAGCGAACTGGAGCCGCTGCGAAATCACATGCGGCTTGCCGGCGCTGGTGACGCGTCCGTCCTGGACCGTGTGCTCCAGCAGGAAGATCGCCGACAGCGCGTCGCCGGCGTCGGTGTCGTCGACCAGGATCGCGCCCTGCCGCATGATCTGCTCATACTGCTCGCGGATCAGGCTGATCACCGCTTCGAGCAGCGGATGGCCGGGGCAAACGAAGGCGGCGACCGGCTGCTGGTTGATCTTGTCCTTCTCGAAGCAGATCCGCTCATACTGGGTCTGAAGCGGCGCGCCAGTCCCGATCTGGCGATCCCGCTCGCGGATACGCACCGGGACATGAGTGACCTCCCAACGCCCTTCCTCGCGGCGCTTGATCCGGCCGCCCAGATGCTGGAACGCCTCGACGAAGAAGCTCTGAATATGGTGCGGCTGTAGGCGCAGCGCCTCGGCGCGCTCCATTTCGAGCCGCAGTTCCTCGACCTTGGCCTCCGGCATGGTGTCGTTGGTCAGCGCGCGGCGGCGCAGCAGTTCGAGCAGGTTCGCCTGATCGACGGCGCCATCCACCTGCTGGAACAGGCGTGCCTTGACCTCTTCCTTCTCGCCATACTGGATCGCCTCGAACAGCAAATCCTTGAGCGCCACGCCGTCGAACAATTCGCCAAGCACGTCATAAACACGGCCGCCCAGCGCCTCGCGCGCAGCTTCCAGTTTTTCGAGCAGACGCGCATAAACCTCACCCTCGCGGGTATCGGCCGCGACGAGATTCCAAAGATGGCAAACCTCGGTCTGGCCGATGCGATGGATACGGCCGAACCGCTGCTCGATCTTGTTCGGGTTCCACGGCAGGTCGTAATTGACCATGAGATGGCCGCGCTGGAGGTTCACGCCTTCACCTGCCGCATCGTTGGCGATCAGGACCAGCATGTCCTTGTCCTGCATGAAGCGCTCGACGACCTTCCGCCGCTCTTCGCGCGACACGCCGCCATGGATCACCTCTACGGCCTCGGGGTTGCCGAGCCGCGCACGCACCTTGTCGAGCAGGTAGTGCAGCGTGTCCTTGGGCTCGGTGAAGATAATCAGCTTGCGGCGATTGCCGGCCGCATCGACCATCAAATCGTCGTCGAGAATACGATTGAGTTGGCTCCACTTCGTATCGACGCCGGAGCGCAGCACGCCGAGCGCCATCGTCTCCAGGCCCTTCAGAGTCTCGACTTCCAGGGCGAGTTGCTCGACCGTCTCGGCCGTCGTCGCGCCTGTCGAGATCAGATCCTCAAGCTCGTCAATCTCCTCCTGGCCATACTCCTCGATGTTCCGCAGCATGTCGGCGTTGATCGCCGGTTCGGATGCGCCGGCCCGGCGCCCCTTGGCGGCTAGGCGCGCTTCGCCCAGCTCGTTTTCCAGCCGTTCCCGGCGGCGCTTGAGCGACTGGTAGATGGCGGCGGGTGACGACGCGAGGCGCCGCTGGAGAATCTGCAAGGCGAAGCCGACATTGTTGCGCTTCTTCCCGTCACCTTCCGCGAACCGCTGCACGCGGTTCATCTCGGTGCGCACATACTCGGTGACAGCGGTGTAAAGTGCAGCCTCCCCTCCCGAGAGCCGATATTTGACGGTGCGTGCCCGCCGCTCGGGGAACAGCGGTCGGCCATCGAACTTGAGCAGTTCCTCCTTGGTCAGCCGCCGCATCATGTCTTCGGTGTCGGCATAGTGGACACCATCGCGGAAACGGCCCTCGAACCGATCGCCGTCGAGAAGCGCCATGAAGAGCTGGAAATCCTCTTCCTTGCCGTTGTGCGGTGTCGCCGACATCAACAGCAGGTGGCGACAGACCTGGCCGAGCTTCTGACCGACCTGATAGCGCCGCGTATATTTGACCTCACCGCCGAAATAGGTGGCAGACATGCGGTGGGCTTCATCGCAGATGATCAAGTCCCATTCGCGCGCGCTCGAGAGCTTCTCCTGAAGCTCCTCGTTGCGCGCCAGCACGTCGAGGCGGACGATCAGCCGATCACGGTCGCTGAACGGATTACCCGAGCGCGAGTTCTCGATCATGTCGCGGGAGAGGATGTCAAATTCGAGATTGAACTTCTGGCCGAGTTCGTCCTGCCATTGCTCGACCAGGCTGCCCGGCGCGACAACGAGACACCGCTCAAGATCGCTGCGAGCGATCAGCTCCTTCATCAATAGTCCGGCCATGATCGTTTTGCCGGCGCCGGGATCGTCGGCAAGCAGGAAGCGCAGCGGCTGGCGCGGCAGCATCTCGCCATAGACGGCAGAAATCTGATGCGGCAGCGGATCGACCAGACTCGTGTGGATCGCCAAGTACGGGTCGAAATAATGCGCCAGCTTGATGCGGTTAGCTTCTGTCACCAGGCGCAGCAGGGCACCATCGGCGTCGAAAGACCAGGGCCGCCCGTTCTGCTCGACTTCAAGACGATGTTCGTCGTCCCGGTAAAGAATAGCCTCGGCTACCGTGCCATTGTGATCGCGGTAAACGACGCTGATCGCCTGATCACCGATCCAGTCGACGGAAACGACATGCACGGCCTGCGCCGAGGCCACGCCCCGCACGGATGCGCCGTTCTTTACCTCCTCAAGCCGTGCCACCATCAGTCGGCGCTCCCCCGTCCGTTCATAGCTGAAACTCCGCCCTCTCAAGCGCGGCTTCAGTCTCCTTGCGGTTTATTGTCACGATATGCTGGGTATGGGCGCTCTGTTTTGCCGCGTCACCAAGCAACCCCAGACGCTTCAGAACATAGAAGAGCATCGCGTACCGGACTGTGAGTATGCCATTGACGTGATCGAGCCCGTAATCCTTGGCCACGACCTTCTTCTGGCTAGCCGTGAGCGCGGGATGCGGCCCGATGATGACATTGAAATAGTTGTTCCAAAGCCAGTCCTGCTCACCAGCCACCCCCGGCTCGCCCTTCGCACCAACCTCTAGAACGCGCGGCAACAGGAAATCCTTGAACTTGTACTCAAGGTGGCAATAGGCCCGGGCGTGCCAGCGGAAGCCGTCATAGCCGAAAGCGTGAGGCGTGATCCGACGCCAGATCGGGTCCGGCCGCGCCTGGTTCATCGACTGATAAAAAATGTCCAGGGAGACGCCCTCGCGGCTGGCGTCGAGGATCTTGCGCAGAACCTTGATGTCAATGTCCCGCCGAGGGGTCAGCGCGACGTCTGCGCTGGGAAGCGCCGAAATCCACGAATCGTGCGCGGGCACAGCGCCTTCGGCAACCGAGCGAAGCTGCGAGAGATAGACGTAGGGGTCTGGCTCCAAAAAACGCAGGACGAACTGCTCGGCGGCGACATAGCGCTTGGCGCGGGTGTCATATTCCATGTTTCCAGGCGCCCGCTCCTGATAGAGCGTCAGGTCCTTCGACGCCTGTGGAACCGACACGCCAAATACCTCCACGAGGTCGGCCCGGTTGATCGAACCCTCCCAGAACAGCCGGAACTCGATGAATTCGAGCCGGCGCTCCACACCCCATTTCAACGCCGTGGCGCCTTCCAACATTGCACTTCGCCTCCAAATCGCAATGCGAATAAAAAGTATATGGACATATCGCAGCGATCCGTATAACTATTATTCACATTACCCTCGCTCGTCAATGGTGGCGAGCGTGAAATTCGTGAGGAACGGCAATGCCCAAGCGTAGTCCCAACCGCGAAGTGACCAGCAAGAAAGCGGCAAGCGCCGCGTCGAAGGTTTTGCGGGATCCCAAGAGCAGCAAGGCCGCGAAAACCGCGGCAGCCTCGGCGCTGACCCAGCGCCCGAACAAGAAGTAGTCCGGAAAAAGGGGGAATGGCGATGACAGCCGCGAGTCGATCCACTCTTATCGTCCATGGTCGCCTCGCGATGCGGGAGGCCCGCCTCGCAGCCGCGCGCAGCGGCCGCCATGGCCTCCAGATCATGTCTTTCGAGCAAGCCGCCGTGCGGCTCGCGGGCGGGTTCGTCCGGCCGATCGATGAGGAAAGCCTGCGCGCGGCGATCCAGGCCGTGCTTCCCGCCACGCTTATGGGGGAACTGGAAGGCATCAAGATGCTGCCGGGCATGATTGGCGCGGCCGCGGACACGCTGCATAAGGCTTGGCGTTCGGGTATCGATTTGGCTGCCCGGTCGACATACCATCCCCGTCTCGACGCTATCGCTCGCTTGGAAGCGGCCGTTCTCACCCAACTTGCCGACGGGATGATGCGTCCCGTCGATATTGTCGCTGCAGCCAGCAACCGTATCGCCCACGCGCCAGCCGTTCTCGGCACAATGGAAATCGACGGGCTGACCGAACTGTCTCCGTGCTGGCACCCTCTGGTGAAGGAACTCGCCGCGCGCATTCCGGTGCAATGGACCGCAGGCCCCCGCTTCGTCCCAGACTGGCTCCGCGATAGCGGCGTCGTTGTCGTGCAAACGAAGGCCGAAGGGCCGACGGTTGGTTCCGTCAGCGCCGCGACCGCCTATCACGAAGCCATTGAGGCGATGCGCTGGGCGCGCGCGTTGCTTGCTTCAGGCGTCGCACCTTCCGAGGTCGCGATCGCCACGGCGTCGCCGGCCGATTATGATGACCATTTCCTGGCGTTGCGCGCCGACGCCAATGTCGACCTGCATTTCGTTCACGGCGTCCGGACCGCCGCGACCCGCGAAGGACAGGCCGCCGCAGCACTTGCGGATATCGTCGTGCGCGGCCTCTCGCAATCGCGCCTGCGCCGCCTTTCAGCTTTGTGCCGGGATTCGGCACCATTGGTCTCGCTTCCCGACGGGTGGTTGCGTGTCCTCCCGAGCGATGCGCCGTTGTCCACCTCTACGGCCTGGAACCGCCTGCTGACACGCCTCAAACCGGACGACTGGCCCGATGGCATGGACCATGCCCCAGCATTGCGCGCGGCGGTCGACCTTCTGGCGAAGGGGCCTGATGCCGCGCAGGTCATCGGGGAAGCTTTTCTCAAGGGACGTGCCTTGTCGATCTGGCGCAAGGCGCTGCTCGCCGGGCCTGCCGCCTCGATCGATGTCACGCTCGAAACGCTGAAACAGGATGACGGGCTGGAAGCCTGCGTGTCGGTCGCCTGGATGCCGGCCAGCGCCCTTGCGGCCTCGCCTCGTCGTTTCGTCCGGTTGGTCGGCCTCAACTCCTCGCGCTGGCCACGCGGAATCGCCGAGGACCGGCTGATCCCGGACCATATTGTCCCGACCAGCGAACTCGACCCGCTTCCCGTGAGCCTGGCTGACCGCCGTGATTTCGAAACGATCCTCAGGACCACCTCTGGCGAGGTGGTCCTGTCACGCGCCCGGCGCGACAGTGACGGACGGCTGCTGGGCCGGAGCCCCTTGCTCGCCGGCCATGGCGACGAAATCTATTTGCGCCGCAACGCGATCCCCACCCACGCCTTCAGCGAAACCGATCGGCTTATGGCCCGGCCGCAGGAGTTCGCCAGCGATCCCCAGGCTATCAGCGCACGTACTTGCTGGAGCGACTGGCGCCAGGCCGAGGTCACACCGCATGACGGCCTCATCCGGCCCGACCATCCGCTCATTCTCGCGATTCTTGCGCGAAACCAGTCGGCCAGCTCGCTCAAGACGTTGCTGCGCAGCCCGCTCGGCTTCCTCTGGCGCTATGCCTTCGGCTGGAAATCCCCGCAAAGCAGCGCCGAACCCCTCGTGCTCGACGCGCTTGCGGCAGGCGATCTCATCCATCTGGTGCTCGATCGCGCCTTGCGGAATCTCGAAGCGGCCGGTGGGCTGGCCTCCGCCGATGCGTCCGCGATTGACGCTGCCGTGGCCGAAGCTGCGGACGCGATAGCTGCCGAATGGGAAAGCGAACGACCAGTCCCGCCCAACGTTATCTGGGGCCGGACGCTTGGCGATGCACGTCTTCTCTCCAGCCAAGCTCTCGCCTACGGCGACGACCATTTGCCCGGCAGCCGTTCCTATGGCGAAGTGCCCTTCGGCGGGTCCGAACCCAAATCGCAGGCGGAACTTCCCTGGGATGCAAGCCTGCCGGTGACGATCCCGGGCACAGGCTTCCAGATCGCTGGCTATATCGACCGGCTCGACATCGCCGGCGACGGCAGCCGCGCACTCGTGCGCGACTATAAAACCGGGAAGCCCCCAAAGAGCGATATCCGTCTGAACGGAGGGCGCGAGCTTCAGCGCTGTCTCTACGCCTTCGCGGTCAAGGCGCTCCTGGGCGACCATGTCGCAATCAGTGCCTCCCTGCTCTACCCACGCGAACCGCTGGACCTTCAACTCGACGATCCGGCGGCAGTGCTGGCGGAAATCACCGGCTATCTGCAGGCCGCACGGATTGCATTGTCGAGCGGCGCAGCACTGCCGGGTCCGGATACAGGCGGCGACTATGACGATCTCGCTTTTGCGCTGCCGGCAAATGCCGGCGCCACCTACTGCAAACGTAAACAAACCGCCGCAACCGAGCGGCTCGGCGATGTCGCTCAGGTCTGGGAGGCGGAATGATGAACATGATGTCGAAGACTCTTAAGGACGATGGCGCTCGGCGTGACGCGATCAGCCATCACCATCGTTCCATCCTCGTCGAGGCCGGTGCGGGGTCGGGCAAGACCGCGGTTATGGCCGGCCGCATCGCCCTCATGCTGGCGCAGGGCGTTGCACCACGCGCGATCGCCGCTGTCACCTTCACTGAACTGGCTGCGAGCGAGCTCCTCGCCCGCGTCCGGGATTTCGTCGCCGACCTCGCTGCAGGTCACATCGCACCCGAGCTTGCAATCGGGCTACCCGATGGTCTGTCGCAAGGGCAGCGCGACAATCTGATCGCAGCGACCGCCGCCATCGACGAGATCACCTGCTCAACCATCCACGGTTTCTGTCAGCGCCTAATCAAGCCCTATCCCGCCGAGGCCGATATCGATCCGGGCGCGGCCGTCATGGACCGCAACCAGGCCGATCTCGCCTTTCTCGAAATTGTCGATGGCTGGTTGCGCGAGCGCCTGTCAGGCGGCCAAGGTGGAATCCTGGCCGAGATGGTGCTGCACAGCCCCGGCGAGACCGTGGCACTGATGCACAAGATCGCCGAGGCTCTACGCCGTCGCAGGAGTCTCGTGGCGCCAGCAGTGACACCGCTCGCCGGTCATCTTCAGGCATTTCGGCAGACGGCCGACGACTTCTCCGCTTTCATGCAGGCAGCCACCGCAAGCGAACCGGAAACAGACGTCCTAGCAGCACGGTTCTCCGAAATGGCAACGGCGCTGCCGACCGCCGCAGACGCGGCCGTGCCCGCCGGCCTGGTCGGACTGCTGGTCTCGCGCCCCCATCCTGATCTCTGCACCAAGGCCGGCACCTTTTCTTCCTATCGAAAGAAGGGCAAATGGGCCACCGCGGCCAAGCAGGCGGGTCTGTCCAAGGCGGACGGCGAGCGACTGAACGATGCCGCTCAAGCCCATTTCGAAGCGTGCTGCTCGGCCTGGGAAGCCCTTCTCCAGGCAATTTCCGGTCAGGTTCTCGCGGCGCTGATCGGCGAAGCCAGGCCGATCCTGGAGCGTTATCACGAACACAAGCGCGCCAGTGCCCAGCTTGACTTCGACGACCTCATCTATGCCGCCCGCGATCTGCTGCGGGATCATGAGGCTGTGCGGCAGGCGCTTGGCCAGCGGTTCGCGAAGGTCCTCGTCGATGAGTTTCAGGACACCGACCCGCTTCAGGCTGAAATCTTCTGGCGCTTGTGCGGCGAGCCCGGGGACGATCCGCAGGATTGGACAGGCTTCCGGATTCGGCCGGGCGCACTCTTCCTCGTGGGCGATCCCAAACAAGCCGTGTATCGATTCCGCGGCGCCGACGTCGGTGCCTATGTTCAGGCCCGCACCGCCTTCACGGTGCAGGATGCAGACGGCCTCGTGTCGATCTCGACCAATTTCCGCTCCTGCGCCTCGATCCTCACATTCGTCAACGAGCGTTTCGAGGCGATTTTGTCGGCGGATGGCCAACCCGGCTTTACGTCGCTTGATCCCTTCCATGACGATCGCGGCGAAGGCATCTTCGTCGCCGCGCTCGACATTGCCGTCGCCGATGAAGATGGCAAGGCCAGCGCCGAGCGGCAACGCGACGCTGAAGCCGATGCTGTGGCCGACCTGTGCGCCCGGTTGATCGGCAGCCATCCGGTTCTGGATCGCAAAGCCGGCACCGAACGCCCCTGCCAGCCGGGCGACATTGCTCTCCTTGCGCCGACCGGGGCGGATCTGTGGCGCTATGAGGAAGCCCTCGAGCGGCGCGGCATTCCGGTAGCGACACAGGCCGGCAAGGGCCTGTTTCGCCGACAGGAGATTCAGGACCTCATTGCGCTGACCCGTGTGCTGGCCGATCGCCGTGACACCCTGGCGCTCGGCGCACTGCTGCGCGGCCCGCTGGTCGGGCTCAGCGAAGAGGAACTGCTGGACATCGTCTGGGCGCTTCCGCGCACCGAGGACGAGCCCGACCGGATCCCCCGCCTCGATCTCGGCGTCGATCCGACGGCGATCGTCCATCCGCTCGCGCGCGATGTGGTCGAAAAGCTGCAGGCGCTCTATCGGCGCGGCAACAGTACGACGCCGCACGAACTGCTTTCGCAAGCCGTGGATGTCCTGCGGTTGCGTCCCATTCTGCTCGATCGGCATCGCGGCCAGGCCGAACGCGCGCTCGCCAATGTCGATCTCTATCTCAGCCTCTCGACCAGCTACGCGGTGCGTGGCCTGCGGGCCTTCTCCGAGGCGATGACAGCGGCTTGGACCGATGAAGCTCGCGCGGTCGAAGGTCGGCCCGACGCTCAGGAGGAAGCCGTCGCGCTCTTCACGATGCACGCCGCCAAGGGCCTCGAATGGCCGGTGGTCATTCCCATCAACACCATGACCGGTGTGATGGCGCCCGACAGCGCGGTGATCGATCGCCAGACCGACACCTTCTATTGCCCCGTTCTCGGCGTCGCGCCGTCTGGCTACGACGTTGCGCGCCAAGCCGAAAAGGATGAACTGGATCGCGAACGCGTGCGCCTCTGGTATGTCGCAGCAACACGCGCCCGGGAATTGCTGCTTCTACCACGGCTCGATGTGACGCCCTCCAAGTCCGCCTGGATTGGCCTTGTTGACCTGACGCTGGCGGCACTTCCGGCTTTTGATGCGTCGCACTTGCCGCTCGATGCGATTGTTACAGCCGGCAGCGCCATCAATAATCAGACCCGCGAGGATTTTGCCGCGGAGGCTGGCGCAATCGCGGATAGGCAGGTGCGACTGACCTGGCTTGCCCCGAGCCGCGACGAGAATGCGACCGGCACGGTATTGCAGGAAGAAGAAGCCAACATCTGGGCAGGGTCGGACGACGACACTCCGAGCGAATTGGGGGTGCCCTTGGCCGTCCAAGGTGGACGTGAGCGCGGGCTCGTCTTGCACAAGCTCATGGAAGAGGTACTGACCGGTGAGACCGATGACGCCTCCGCCGCGCTCGCGAGGCGCGCCGAGGAACTTATCCGTGCGCTCGGCAAGATTCCCGTTGCTGATCCCGCTGCCGGGCTCGCCCCGGAAGAACTGGCTGGCTGTGTCACGCGCACGCTGTCGTTGCCGGAAATCGCGGCCCTACAGCCCGCGCTACTCGCGGAATTCCCCGTCTATGCCCTTCGCGGCGAAGAAGCCGACTTGGCTGCAACAGCGGGCGTTGCCGATGCGCTGACAATCAATGCGGAAGGCCAGCCGGTCGTGGTCGTCGACTGGAAGAGCGACGTGGCCCCCGATCCGCAGACGCTCGACCACTACCGCGCGCAGGTGCGCGCCTATCTCGACATGACCGGCGCCGAGCAGGGCCTGATCGTCCTGATGACGAGCGCGACGGTGATCTCCGTTTCGCCCTCGCTGCAGACGATGGCGGCCTAACGGAGGACGCCCCGATGGCCACCCGCAAGCGTGCCGCCAGTTCCAGCCAGGACGATCTCTTCAATCCCGAGGTCGAGCTGCTGCTGCCCCCTCGCCTTGCCATAGACGGCAAGGTGCTGGGGAGTCCCGTCCGTCAGTTGGCGGTTCCAGCGCAGCGCGTGCGCTGCAAACTACGCCCTTTCGCGATCCGCCGCGTCACTGGCTACGAAGCCACCCTCAAATCGGGAGAGACGCTGAAGATTATCAGTGCGAAAACGGCGACGCCATTGGAGGCCGATCTCCTTCTCCTCGTGCCCGGCGCAACGGAGGCTGTGCGGATCGCCGAAACGCTCGAAATGGGCGAAGGCCGTTGGATCAACTCGCTGCCGACCAATATCGCCACGCTGGATCGTGCCGCGCGTGCCGATCGGCTGGCTGCCGTCTCCGCCTCCTGGACGGATGCGGTCTACTTGCGCGAAGGACGTGCCGCGGAGACCGGCGAGCCGGCGCGGCCGGGTTTGCGGCGTCCTCAGATCGGCGCGCTTCACGCCGCACTGGCCCACGCAACCCGGTCAACCGATCCGGCAACCGTGGTCATGCCGACCGGAACGGGCAAGACCGAGACCATGCTCGCGCTCAACGCCCACCAGAACTTCGAGCGACTGCTGGTTGTGGTGCCGACCGACGCTTTGCGCGAGCAGATCGCCGGCAAGTTCGAGACCTTCGGTGTTCTCAGGCAACAGCAATGTCTCGCCGACGCAGCAGCCTTTCCGCTTGTCATGCGGCTGTCCCATATTCCGACGAGCCCGGCGGAGGTCGATGAAATCTTCGACAGCACCAATGTCGTCGTCACCACGATGCAGATCGCCGGGCGCGCGGACGCGGCCGTTCAGGAGCAGATGGCAGCGCGCGCTTCGGCGCTCTTCATCGACGAGGCGCATCATATCGGCGCCCCGACCTGGGCTCGCTTCCGTGGCCTCTTTATCGATCGGGAGCCGCCGCTACCCATCGTCCAGTTCACGGCCACCCCCTTCCGTGAGGACGGCCGGCGTGTCGATGGCGAATTCATCTACACCTATCCGCTGAAAAAGGCGCAGACCGAAGGCTATTTCAAACCGATCCGTTTCGAGGCTGTATTCGGGCTCGACCAGGCCGATGCTGACCTTGCCATCGCCGAGAAGCTTGGCGAGGTCCTGCAGGGCGATCTGGATGCGGGCCTGAATCACCTTGCCATGGCACGTTGCCAGACGATCGACCGCGCCAAGGACCTCCACCAGCTCTACAGCGCGATGTTCCCGGAATTCCAGCCGGTTATCGTTCACAGCCAGCAGTCTATCCGCGAGCGCCGCGCCAACCTCGCCGCGCTGAGGCGCTTCGACAGCCGGGTTATCATCTGCGTCGATATGCTGGGCGAAGGTTTCGATCTCCCGGAGCTGAAGATCGCGGGCCTACATGATCCGCACAAGAGCATCGCCGTCACCATCCAGTTCGTCGGCCGCTTCACCCGGCAAGATCCGCGCCTGGGCGATGCCACCGTCATCGCTAATACTGGCGTGGACGACATCGACCGGTCGCTTGCAAAGCTCTACGCGGAGGACGCCGATTGGAACGCGCTGGTTGAAGCGCTCAGTACCGCAAAAATCGACCGGCAGGTTCGGCGCGCCGAGATGTTCAAAGGCTTCGTTGGCGATCTCAGCGACATCCCTCTTCAGACGCTCGAACCGAAGATGAACGCCGTGGTTTATCGGACGTCGTGCGACGCCTGGGAACCGTTCCGGGCTGAGGACCTATACAATCCCGGCGTCTATCTCGGCATGAAGATCAACCCGCACCAACGCGTTGCCATCTTCGTCACGCGCTCTGAGGAGCAGGCCGGCTGGACAACCGCGCAACACGCAACCAACGTCATCTGGGACCTGCACATGATGCACTGGGATCCCGACCGACAGCTTCTTTATATCAGCAGTTCGGCCAAAGGCCCCTACGACCGGCTCGCCAAAACCATCTGTGGCGACACGGCGCGCCGCGTCGAAGGCGAGGAAGTCTTCCGCAGCCTGCACGGGTTCAACCGCCTCATCTTGCGCAATCTTGGCCTGACCCATCATCAGGGCCGAGGTGTTCGCTACTCCATGTATATGGGCGTCGATGTCGCCGACGGTCTCGATACCGCCAAGTCGCAGTCCCGCATCAAGAACAATGTCTTCGCCACCGGCTTCCTGGATGGGGTGCCGGCCTCGCGCGGCTGTTCGGCCAAAGGCAAATTCTGGTCGATCTCTCCAGTTCGCGATCTCACCGACTGGGTCGAATGGTGCGCCGATATCGGCCGGGCTGTGAATGATCCGGGGATCACCACCGACGGTGTGTTCAAGAGTGCAATGCGGCCCCGCCAGATCAATGAACGGCCGACCGTGCCGCCCGTCGCCATCCATTGGCCGGAGTCGCTGCTCACGCAGATCGAGGACCGTGTAGAGATCAGTTTCGGCGACCGGGCCGTGCCATTTGCCGAATGTGACATCGAACTGCTCGATCATGAGCGTACCGGACCGCTGCGCTTCTCGGTACGGAGCGATGTTGATGTCGCTGAGTTCGAAATCGTGTTCGCCGAGGGCGGCGCCCGCTATCCCCAGCGATCGGGAGCGAAAACGACCATCAAGGTTGGCGGCAAAGTGAAGACCTTGTCGGAATCGTTTGGCGAGGATTCCCCGCAGATCGATTTCGGGGACGGATCACTGCTGATCTACAGCCACCTCTACGCCTTGCCAGATGGTGTTGCCGTCGCCCCCTACCCCTCGGACCAGATCGAGGTCTGGGACTGGTCCCGGACAAATATCAGGGCTGAGGCGCAGGGACCTGAAAAGCGCGCAGACTCTGTGCAACGGCGGGTGATCGACGTGCTGCTCGCTGACGGGGAGGCCTATGACCTCGTCTTTGACGACGACGGCGCCGGCGAAATCGCCGACGTCGTCACCCTTCGCGTGACGGAAGGTCTTGTGCAGGTAACCCTGCATCACTGCAAATATTCCAGCGCGGAAGCTCCCGGAGCCCGCGTCAAGGATCTCTACGAGGTCTGCGGCCAAGCCCAAAAATCTGCTCGATGGCGCGATCGTCCCAACCGCATGTTTACGCACATGCTGAAGCGAGAGAAGCTGCGTCTGGATAAAGGCCAGACTTCGCGCTTCGAGCAAGGGACGGCGGCGTTTCTCAAAAAGCTGAAAGCGAGCTGGCAGGACTATCGCTACGAGTTCGACGTCAGGATCGTGCAACCTGGCCTCTCCCGCGCAGCCGTCACCGAAGAAGGCTTGCACCTGTTAGCCGGAGTCGAGACGTATCTGCTGGAAACCCGAGCGATGAAGTTGCGGATTATCGGCAGCGCGTGATCTCTCGGCAAGCCTTCAGCCTCCAGTGCTCCGTTCGACATGAGGGGCGATCGTCGCCCCTCCCCGATCAGCCCGGATCAGCGCCGGGAAGGACCGGGTCGGCTGGTCTGGGATCAATCGGCATCGCCACAGTCGTCGCCGCCAACATATCCCCGCCATTCATTATCGAAGGGACAATCGCCCTTGGTCGCCCGTCGCCATTGGTCGGTGCTGCACGGGCAGTCATCGGGGTCTGGCGCAGGCCCATTGCAGAAAGATCGAGAACGAGTGGTTGCAGCAGCCTGCGTGTTGCCTCGCCGCCCCGCGACAACACATCAATGAAATCTTCCTGATTGGGCTGTCCAAGAGCCAGACGATAAATCATGCGCTGCTCTCGAAGTTGGGCAAAGCGCGCGACATCCCTTCCAAAGGGACGCTCGAAAACATGGCGGCTGATTTCGGCGCCATCGAGCACCCACCATGGTCGAAGGCCGCTCGCATCGACGGAACGCTCCGCATGTCTCTGCACGCATCGCCAAGGTGAGCCTTCCGCCATCGTAGAATCCCTCAGCACTTCGTCTCGCAATGTTGCGGCAAGCCGGCGTCGGACAGCCAAACCAGCATAGCGCTGGATGCGCCCTTCACGTTGCTCAAGATCGAGCGGATTGGACGAGAGATCCCAATGAACCACATGCGAACACCACGGGTGAAAATCCAGGCCCTCCTGCCCAACGGATGTCGTCGCCAGAACGTGCGGCCAGAAAGGCGTGTTGAAACTCCTGCGAACTTCATCGGGTCGGGCTGGAGCGGTTAGTGCCACGCCGCCCTCCACCTTGACGACAGGCTCGGTCTCGGCATCGCCAAACGGCACGGCGACATGGCAACGAACAGGGATCTTGTGCGGCGCCCCGCCAATTCCGTGAAAGCTGAAGCTGCCCGCGCGTAGCCCGAGCGACGATTGCAAATCCTTGGCGAGACCCGCGACGCCTTCATGGAGGTTTTGAGCGCGTAGCCAGCAATGCTCGTCAAGAACACTCTCGAAGCCACCATCCACGACCGCGCCCATGACTTGCTCGACCGCGCTCTTCCCCGACAACGATGACAGGATCACCGGATTGTCGAGATAGGCGCGCAGTCCCTGCCAACTGAGTTGGACCAGATCCGGATAGCGTGCCGGGTCAAGGATCGTCGGGTCATGTCGCAGCAACGCCCGGCCGAGCGCGACGCCCGGCGCCCCAATCGCATAATCCACGAGGTCCGAAAGCTCGATTGGGGACAGCCGGTCGATCGGCTGCGCCTGACGCCACTTCCGGACAGCGGACTGCGCGGCACGGTCGTCACCGATCGCGCTGCTCCAGCCCGCGGCGGACAGGTCGGCAACACCTGCCATCCGTTCGATCGCCGCCAGCGTCCTTGCAATCGACCTGTGCCGTCGCCTGGCCTTCACGGTATCCCGCTCAATGATGCCTTTGGGCAAAGCGGCGAGAATCTGCCGCCGAACCTCCTTGCGAACGGCGCCGATCGTCATCCCGGCCTTCACGAGCGGGTCCGTATTGCGGATCAGCCATGGTGACGGATGGAACGCCGCCATCACGGGACCGGGGACGGCCGCCAACTTGAAGCGCCGCCGTCGGTACGCCTTCTCATAGCCGCCATGCTTCTTGGGAAGGCAGTGCGCCTCCACACCAAAACTCAGGAGTGCCGCCACGCTGGGCGGGGTTGCCCGAAAGCGACTGAACATCAGGAGTTTGGGATCAGCCGTAGTGCTTTTCCAACCACCGTCGAGCGGCCACCAAGGGAACGATGGCGCCACCCAGGGGAGCGACAGCAGCTTCGGCGGAGCGACGCTGCTGAGCGCCCGGAGCTTCGCGTCGGGCCATGCGGCTGGCGCATCGAGTTTGTTACGACGATCGCGCGTCATCCGCGTGAGCTTCGGCGCTGCCTTGATCTTAGCGCGCTTCCAGGCCGCATAGCGAGGACCAAGGGCCTGTGCGGGCAATGGAACCGAGGACCAATATGGCAGCGCCTCATAACGCATCTGCACGGAGAAACTCTCCACAAGATGCCGATAGACCTGAAAATCCTCAGGCGACGGGTCCGCATCAAGAAATTGCGTTGCCGCGAGCGGATCTGCCAGCGCCACACTGTCCCGCTCTGTCCGCGACATAACCGGGGTCAACAATGCGCGAAGCTCATCCCTGATCCTGGCTGCGTCCACCACGTCACGCTCCAACTCAGGATGGCTCGCATCGGAATGAGCCGCGATGTCTCGCAGCTTGTCACCGAAATCGGAAAAGAGCGTCTTCGCCCGTTCACGAACGACGGGGCCGGCAAGGAACTCGATCAGCTCCAGGAGTTCCGCATGGGCAAGCGTGCCGCGCGCCTCCTCCCAGCGTGTGCTCAGAAGCCGATAAGGCGTCGCGCTGAGCAGGAGAATCGCCGGCGGAGCAACGGAGCCTTCAGGTTCCAGAAGCGCCTGAAGAAGCGGATCGGTGGCCTTTTCATCGAGAATCTGCCGGTAGCGCTGAAACTCGTCGAGAACGACCAAATCTGGCGGCTGATGGCGCAACGTCGCCAGCGCCAGAGCGCGCCGGAGGCGACCAACGAAGGTGGTCGGTTTGAGGGGATGGATCTTTCGGTTCGCATCGCCATGAACCGCCAGATCAAGCATGGCGCGCACCGGCTCACCGAATTCTGCCGCCAGCGCCTCACGAAACCGCTGGCGGAGGTGCGACGGCGAAACCGCGAATTTGGCTTCCGCGTCCTTGACGGCCCAGTCCCACGAACCTCGCGCGCTGAGCCGCAATATGGCCGGATCAAGATCGCGGGCGAATGCGGGATAGGTATGTTCGAGCAGCACCTTGAGGAATGCTCGCTCTTCCTTGCGTCCTCCTGTGAGGCGCGCACGCGCTCCTGGAAAGGAGGTCGCTGGGGTCAGCGCGTAGATCAGAACGGGATTGTCCGGCCGCTTGGTGATCGCGATCAGCGAGAGTCGGTCCGGTGTCGCGGTTGCGGCCTTGCGTTGTGAATCGCCCAGGAATCCAACGACGCGCCCCTTGTTCTGATGCGAGACCGCATGGCCGTTGGCGATGTAATAGATCACCAAAGGCCGGGAGCCGTCCCCGGACATTCGGCGAGCCAATTCCTTCGCCACGACCGTTTTTCCGAGACCGACTTCATCAGCCACAAGAAAACGGCGGCGGCCCATCTGGTCCGTGAAGGCCGCAAGCGCCGCATTCACGGCGGCTTCCTGAAAAGGCTTGGGCGCGCTCATTGGCGTCCGCCTTTGATTGCAGACGCGCCGAGCCCGCTTCGAAGCTTGCCCCACAACGCATCGAAGCGCCTCAGCATCTCCCCTGTTTGCGGGTCTTCCTGTCCTGCCTGCTCAAGCACGGCCGGCAGATATTGAGAGACCCGTCGCTCAATCTCGCTGAATTTGCTCGGGTCGCGCGCCCATGCCGCCAACATCTCTTCCAAGGTTGGCAGCGAGGCGTCGACGGCCGGATTCGCTGCCAAACCAGCCCGTTCCTGCGCTTCGTCACTCGTCCAGTCGCCCTCACCCTGCCGATCGTCATCGGCGAGCAATCCGGCCACCCAGAGGAGGAACCCTCTGGCGCCGAGAAAGCGCACGAATGCGGCGCGGTCGCGATCCTCTCCGAATGGCGGCTCGGCAGGCGCACGTTGCAGCCACGAAAGCCCCTTGTCTCCACGGCTGACCCGCAAGCGCACGAACTCGCTTCGCTCCGCGGCGGCGACAGGCCCCAGAAGCATGTCGGTTTGCTGTGCCGGCCAGACCAGAAGCTCGCCATGAAGCGCGCCCACTTCCAGCACGATGTCGGCTTCGTCAGGATGCGGCCCGCCGGGATGGAGATCGGAGTGATGGGTGAGGCGCATCCCTTCATCGTCGACGCTGAGTTCTGCCGCCCAGCGCGCCGCCACTTGGGCGCGCGCCCGTTCAAGCGCCTCCTCCTCCAGGGCCGCCGCGTCGGGCGAATACTCCATGCCGGGGACGGCGACAGGACGGGCCGAACCGAGAAGCGCCCTCAGACCTTTCTCGACCGGCTCGGAAACCGCCAGCTCGGCCGTCACCTCGGCGTTGCGCCCGGTCCAGGCCCGCAGCGTTGCGTTCGCGCTGCCCAGCCACAGCGTCCGCTTGCGCCCGGACCGCATGAACAACAGCTTGGCATGAAGGCCGCGCCCGACTTCCTCATCGTCAGCCGCGCCAGCATCGACCGCCAGCGCCGCAGGCTGTGATGCAGGTTCGGGATCGCCAATGGGATAGTCGGGCGCATCGAGTGCGAGCAAATCGTCGAATGCCGCCAGTGACGGACCGACCCGCTCGATCTCCCGCATTGTCGTCAGCAGTACGCTTCGTGACGGTTTCGTTCCCTTCGGCGTCTGTCTGGCAAGGAAGTTCTTGTCGACAAAGGGACTCACCACGACAACCTCGTCCGTCCCCGGTGGCGGGACAGGAACGGCCTGCTCTCCCGTCCCGGCCGACCATCGAATCCGCTCGACGCGCACGCCCGCTGGCGCCCGCCAGGCCACCCTCGCAATCGTCGCCGCAAGGGAAGCGGAACGCGCGCCTTTCAGCTCGGCCTTCTCGGCCAGTCCGCGCGCCAGATCTTCCGCACCAGGGATCCGAGCACCACCTTTGCCACCAGAAACAAGCAGCAGCCCAATGTCGCGATTTACGCATTCGGTGAGGTTCCGGCTCCCGACCCAAAGCCGCCAGCCGATCTCGCCGTCCGTGCCGCACGTTCGCACCAGAGCGGCCTTGGGGTGCCAGCTATGCGTCGCCTCATCGAAATCGACTTCGCGAACGAACTGATCCAGCACGGCAGCAATGCGCGGGGTACGGCGCATTCTTGCAAGACGGCCGCGCTGGATGACAATGCGCACTTTCCCGCGCAACCTCTCGACCGCATCGGCGAAATCGGACGGAGTGCCTCGGCCAGCGTCGGTGTCCTTGCCCGCCAGCGCAAGCAAGGTTGCACCGATCGATCCCAGATCCGCCGAATAGGACGCCAGCAAGGCGAGCTCGACGCTCTCATCGGGGCCGGTACGCAACCCCTCGAGGAACGAGAGCGCCGGCCAGCTTTCGACCACCTCGCTCATTCGGCGTCCGCCAGATCTTCGAGGAGCGTACTAACTTGCCCCCATCGATAGTGAAGCGGCCCGGCGAGACCATGTTCATCACTCGACCATTCGAGGCGCCGATCTCGTCCATTGGCAGTCAAAGCAAGCCGTGCGCGCGGTCCCTTGCGGGCTTCAGCCGCGGCGTAGACGTCGAAGAGCGGGGCGGGATTTCCCGATTTGGATGTTATCCAGTCCTTCGTGGCCGTCAGAACAGCACGCAACCTCGACGGCAGCGCGCCGATGTCCGTCTCAAGCGCATCGACATCAAGCTTGGCCGCGACGGAACCGTGCTCTTCGATGATCGCGGCGAGATGGTCACGATGTCGGGTCGATATCTCCCGCTTGTCATCGGTCTCGACGATACGTTCCAGAAGCGCGTCATAGATGGCACGGCCGACGCCCGCGAGACTTGCAGCCTGCCGCGCCCTGACAAGCGCGGCCTGATCGGGACCGGCGACCGCGCGAGCTTCCTCGCCCCACATCCCGGATGGCGCCGCAGCCTCGGTCCGCGCTAGTCTAGCAAGCAGGGACAGCTCATGGCTACCATTGCGACGCAACTGAATGAGCCGCTCGCGCAGAAATGCCGCTTCTGCGGTCGCCATCCGAAGGGTGATGTGGCCGCCACGCCAATTATCCGGTCGATCAAGGAGTGGAACGAACGGCGGGTCGAAACTGACAAGCGGATGACCATCGTCGTCGGTCGCCGCTCCGGCACTCTTCAACAGCCGGTGCGCCTGCGCTCGCGAAATAGTCCGCCCATCAATGCGCGGACGCAATATGCCCCAGACCGCAAGCGCATTCCAATACACGGTCGATGGCGGTTGGCTCGACGGCTTGGGAAACACACGTCCCCCGATCACCTGGGATTCGCCCGCGTCCTTGAGCCGGCCCGCAAGCTCCCTTTCGCGTTCGCGCAGAGCACGCACGGCGGCCGGTCCCATCAGGCCTGCCAGATCCTCGAACAGCCAAGGCACGAAGAGCGCGTAGCGGGCACGCGTGTGCAGCACCGATGTACCCGGGAAGAAGCGGTCGGCATAACGCTGATGGATCGTCAGGAAGCCGATCTCATCGCGCACGCCCATGGATTCTTCGTCCATTTGCGCCTTGGCGCGCGCCAGCGCCTCCCGCGACAGATAGGTCCATCCCAACGCAGGTTCGATAGACGGGCTGCGTCTGGTGCGGGATGGTTTTGCCGATTGTCGCATGACCATCAGCCCCACAAGGCGGACAATGGCGCTGCGGCCAATTTGTCGCCGAAGGGCACGAGATCGGTGCTATCGTAGAGCACGACGCCGTAGGCGAACCGGTCCTTGCACGCTTCGGCCAAGGTCCGCAGCCCGGCAAAGTCGCTGGACTTTACCGTCGCTGACGCCTTGACCTCGATCCCCACGATCATGCCGTCGTCGCGTTCCAGCACGATATCCACCTCGTGCATCTGCTGATCGCGAAAATGATATGGCGTCAGCCGTAAGTCGGACGCATCCATGAGCTTCAGGACTTCGGCAAACACGAAGCTTTCCAGAAGCGCGCCGAATACGCCGCGGTCCGCCTTCACCCGATCGAACGTCAACCCGCGCGCCGTGGCGAGAAGGCCGGAATCGAGGAAATGCAGCTTCGGCGTCTTGGCGATCCGCTTCAGCGCGTTTGTGTACCAAGGCTGCAATGTCGAGACGAGGAAGACCTGCTCCAGCAGCGCCACATAGCGCTGTCCCGTCTTGTGGCTGACATTGATGCTGGAGCCGAACTGCGAGTAGTTGACCAACTGCCCCGAATGCTCCGCCAGCAGGCGAACGAATTTCGGCAGCTCGGTCAACTTCTCGATCTCTGCGATGTTTCTGAGATCACGGGTCAGAACCGACGTCAGATAGGACCGCGCCCAATCTTGCCGTCGCCGTTCGCTCTCACGGCTGATCGCCTCGGGAAAACCTCCGAACAGCGCGAGCTGGATAAGGTCGTCGCCAACGATCGCCTCTCCGTTCCCCTGAAGTTTCCCCGCAAATAGGCGTTCCAGGAACGTCGACGTCTGGCCTTTTATTTCAGCGCGAGCCAACGGCAGCATCCGAATGGTTTCCATCCGGCCCGCCAGGCTGTCGGCAACTCGCGGCAAGGTAAGCACATTGGCTGAGCCGGTCAGGAGGAAGCGGCCGGGACGATAGTCCTCGTCCACCGTCTTCTTGATCGCAAGCAGCAGATCAGGCGCGCGCTGGATCTCATCAATGATCGCGCGATCCAGGCCACGGATGAACCCGGCCGGATCGGACTGCGCGGCGTCGAGCGCCGTCTGATCGTCGAGAGTGATATAGGTCCGGCCCGCCTCCCCCATTTTCCGGACAAGTGTGGTCTTGCCCGCCCTGCGCGGTCCTACGATCAGGACCACCGGGGTATCTGAAAGGGCTTCCTCCACCCGATGCTCGACGAGCCGCTCGTACATGTTTTTCCGAATCTCCGACGACTGGGACTATGAGCCATGATAATTGGAAGTCAATGGCCCGCAGATTGGAAATGAACCAGCCGTGATCCGGGAATGGACTGAGGGGAAAGCCTTCCCCTGCGGCCGAGCCAAAAGTCTCGTCCGACCCCTTCTGCGGGGGGAACCCCGCAACGCCCCTTATAGAGTGAGAGAGTGGCCGGATTGTCCGTGACGGGTTGAGGACCGGGAGAGAGGCTTCCGGCGCCCGTCATGGAGTTTCGTCCCATGAATATGCAGGTTCTGGAAGCCCGTCGCGACGTAAGCGGCGGCTACAAGGTCGATGTCACCCGTGGCCAGCGCGTCGGCCGCGTCTCGTCCGAATGGTTCTCGCGCCCTGACGACGAGCGCTATCTGTCCCTGTCGGACCTGGCACGCACGGTTCGCGGGCGCTCCGAACGCAGCCGCACGCGCGTAGTCGAGAGCGAACTGATCCATGTCGAAGCCAGCCGCTCCGATCCCGAGCGCCTGGCGCTGACCCTGCCCGGCGCCGATGCCCCCATCGCGCCGACGCACTGGAGCTTCGGCCAGCTTGCCAGCCTGGTTGGAGCACCGGCCGCCTATCTACGTCAGCTTCCCGCCGCGCTTGCCGGAATCAACCTGCAATATGGTCTGTCTTCGCACCGGGCCGAGCAGATCAAAACCTTCGAGATCGAGGACGGACGGGTCGAGCTGCGCGCCGTGACCGGACCCGATTACGGCAGGATTCATGACTACGAACTGGTGGAGGCCGTACAGCGCATCGCGGGCAACGGCACGGGTGACACGCGCTGGAAGGTCCCCGGCGTGCTCGACTGGTCAAGCGGGATCTACAATCCCAACGTCGATATCTCGAAGGATACCACCACGCTCTACGCCTCCGATCGCGACGTCTTTCTCTTTCTTGTCGACGATCTGAACCCGATTGAAGCCGGCCGCCTGCCGGACGGATCGCCCGATCTCTACTTCCGGGGATTTTATGCCTGGAACAGCGAAGTGGGCGCGAAAACCCTTGGGATTGCGTCCTTTTATCTCCGAGCGGTATGCCAGAATCGAAATTTGTGGGGCGTCGAGGATTTCGAGGAAATCACCATTCGCCACAGCAAATACGCCGCCTCGCGCTTCGCCCATGAGGCGGCTCCGGCACTGCTGAACTTCGCTAACTCGTCGCCCATGCCCTTCGTCAACGGCATCAAGGCGGCCCGCGAACGGATCGTGGCCAAGACCGACGAAGACCGCACGGACTTCCTGCGCCGCCGCGGCTTCTCGAAAGCGGAAACCGGAAAGATCATCGATACGGTGCTGGCCGAGGAAGGTCGTCCGCCCCAGTCTATCTTCGATTTCGTTCAGGGCATCACCGCGCTCGCGCGCACCAAGCCTCATCAGGACGCCCGCCTCGACATGGAGGCCAAAGCGAAGAAACTCCTGGACCGGGCAGCCTGAACCCCGCGAAGCCGGAAATCCCGTTCTCCGTATTTCCGGCTTCGTGCATCTCCGTCTCCACGTTTTTCCGATACGGCGGCGCTGCTCCTTCAGAGGAAGAGGGCGGCGCTTCGCTTCGTGACGGGTTTCGGGTCGAGAGAGAGGCTCTCGGCGCCCGTCGCGGAGTAACTCACATGGCAACTGCCGTTCAGAAGATTGTCCTGTCGTCGGCGCGCGACATCCCCTTCAACAAGCTGGTGCTGAGCCAGTCCAATGTCCGGCGCGTGAAGGCCGGCGTTTCGCTCGAGGAGTTGGCCGAGTCCATCGCCCGTCGCGGCCTCATCCAGAGCCTCCACGTCCGGCCGGTCCTCGATGCTGGCGGAGCCGAGACCGGCATGTTCGAGGTGCCCGCCGGCGGCCGCCGTTATCGCGCGCTCGAACTGCTGGTGAAGCAGAAGCGCCTCGCCAAGATCGCACCGGTCCCTTGCGTCGTCGGCGACCCGAACAGCGACGTGACCATTGATGAAGTGTCGCTCGTCGAGAACATCGACCGTGCGCCGCTCCATCCCCTCGACCAGTTCCGCGCTTTCCAGGCCATGCGCGACAAAGGCATGACCGAGGAGGCCATCGCCGCTGCCTTCTTCGTCGGCGTCAACGTCGTAAAACAACGCCTGCGCCTTGCCTCCGTTTCGCCGGTGCTGCTGGAGATCTATGCCGATGACGGCATGACACTCGAACAGCTCATGGCTTTCACCGTCTCGCAGGACCATGCCCGCCAGGAACAGGTTTGGGATGCCGTCAAGGACAGTTGGCAGAAGGAACCCTATCAGATCCGCCGCATGCTGACGGAGACTTCGGTGCGCGCGTCCGACAAGCGTGCGATCTTCGTCGGCATCGAGGCTTATGAGGCAGCCGGCGGCATCGCCCTGCGTGACCTGTTCCAGTCCGATGATGGCGGCTGGCTTCAAGATGTTGGGTTGCTCGACCGCCTGGTAAGCGAGAAGCTCAAGATCGTTGCCGACGAGATCGCGGGCGAAGGCTGGAAGTGGGTCGAGGCCGCCTTGAGTTTCCCCTATGGCCACGAGCACGGGCTTCGTGCGTTGGCCGGGACCACGGTCGATCTGACCGACGACGAAGGCACCACCCGTGAAGCTCTGCGAGACGAATATGACCGGCTCGAAGCCGAATATGCGGAAGCCGACGAACTGCCCGAGGAGATCGATGCGCGCCTTGGCGAGATCGAACAGGCGCTCGACGCCTTCGAACAGCGCCCAACGATCTACGATCCAGCCGACATCGCCATCGCTGGCGTCTTCGTCAGCCTCGACTCAGACGGCTCGCTCTCCGTCGATCGCGGCTATGTCCGTCCCGAGGACGAGCGAGCGGTCGAAGATGCCGACCACGACACGTTGGATGAAGAGGTCGATCCCGAAACCGGTGAAATCCGGTCGCCTGCGATCCAGCGCGCGGTCATCACCATCGGCGGCCAGGTTGCGGAACCGGAAGACGACGAAGACGACGGCGTCAAGCCGCTACCCGAACGCCTCGTCATCGAGCTGACCGCGCACCGCACCCTGGCGCTGCGCAATGCCGTTGCGGAACATCCCGATGTCGCCATGACCATGCTGCTGCACAAGCTGGTCAGCGACACCTTCCTGCGTACCGCGCCAACCGGCTGCCTGGAGGCGAGCGTCCGCCATGTCTTCTTCTCTGCTCAGTCGGAGGACCTGAAGGCCAGCATACCGGCACGTGAGGTGACCGAGCGGCATGAACGATGGGGCGATCATGTTCCCGCCGACGATCAGGCTCTGTGGGACTGGTTGACCCATCTCGACGACGGCACGCGGCTCGATCTGCTCGCCCATTGCGTCAGCTTCGGCGTGAACGCGCTGTTCGAGCGGCCGAACCCACACAGCGGATCGAGTGTCAGCCAGCATGGCCTGGATGTGCGCCTCTCGCAGGCCGACCGGCTTGCGCGGGCCACCGGCCTCGAAATGGTTGCGGCAGGCTGGCGGCCGACCGTCGGCAACTATCTCGGCCGCGTCACCAAGCCCCGCATCCTCGAAGCCGTTCGCGAGGGCGCCGGCGAACGGGCCGCCCAGCTCATCGAGCATCTCAAGAAGGGCGACATGGCCAAGGAGGCCGAGCGCCTGCTGGCCGACACCGGTTGGCTCCCCGAACCGCTGCGCCTGGTCGAGCAGGGCGAGCCGGCGACGGACGGCGACGGCGACGATGCGCTCCCTGCCTTCCTCGACGACGAGGATGAGCTGTCGGAAGAAGAGGATGAAGCCCTGCACGCCATCGCCGCCGAATAGCACACCGACGCGGGGCGGCATCAACCGTCCCGCCCCTTCCCACTTGTTTTCCTTCAGCCCGGCGACCTGCGCCGGGCGTTTTCGTTTCAGGAGCTCACCATGGCTGACTACTTCACGCATTTCTCGTGCCTGCTCGATGTTGGTACGTCCGAGAACGCTGCTGGCGCGCTCGATCTCTACAACAAGCTCTCAGAAGAAGGCGCCTCGGAAGATCCACCCTCCGACGGCTTCCTCCTTTCCATCCAGCCTGAACATGGCGGCACGCAGCTTTGGATGCGCGACGACGAAACGGGCGATCCCGAACGCCTGATCCAATTCGTGAAGCTCTGCGCCGCCCAATTCAGCCTGACGGGCCGTTGGGGATTCCAATATGCAAACACCTGCTCGAAGCCCCGGCTCGACGGCTTCGGCGGCGGCGCGCACGTTCTCGATCTCGCCACCGGTGAAACGCTGGATTGGACCTACACCGACGGCTGGCTCGCCGAAACGCGGTCCAACGAGGGGGACCGGATATGAGCATCCCCTCTTTCGCCCGGATCAACTTCCAAACCCTGCTGCGCGCAGCAGCGGACGGCAATCTCGCGCTCATGGAGTGCCTCGACGCCCAATCCGGCAACCGGCGCTATGTGATCTGTGCGGTGGGTCGAGACAACGGCGATTACGTCTTCACGCCCTTCGGTCATCTCGCCGACGGGAACCCCCACGACGCCTATCTTCCGCCAGCCCCCGACGATCCCGCGACCTTCCTGCGCCCTGATACACAGGGAGAGGCGTCATGACCGATGTCGAAACAATCTTCGCGGACGATCGCACACGTCCGCCACCGGAACGGTCGCTGCCGTGGCCGGAAACTTCTGGCGGTGTCACCGTCATCATCGAGCCAAAGCCTCACTGGGCGGGCGACCTTCGCGCGTTCCGGCTCGATGCCAAGGAATACTGCACCTATTCCGATTGGACCGAAAACGGCGCCCGAGCCCGCTTCTTCGGGCACGTCGATACGAGCGGCGACACGGTGATGCGCAGGGCGCGTGCCGTGCTCGCCCGTGAGATCGCCGACGGACTCTGGAACTGAGCCTTCACAGCGCCTCGCCTCATGGCCGGGCGCTGTTTTCATGTCGCGGTCGCGACGCGGAGAGGAAGAGGGCCGCCGGGACGAGATGAGGCCGGGCGGTCGAGAGAGAGCGCCATCCGGGCTTTCCCGTTCCCGCTCTCCCGAAAGCTCATCCCATGAACATCGCATCTCCCGTCGCCGCTGCAGCCGCACCCACCGTTCTGGCCGCCGCGCATCGTCTTCTCGACCATCTCGAACGTGGGCAGCGCATCGACGCCACCGTGCTGCGCGGCGCGATGGAATCCGCGTTCGACGCTTCCGACTCAACTGGCGTCTGGGATTGGAAGACGGCCTATGACGCCTGCGAAGCGGCGACCGTCCTGTTTCTGCGCAAATACGGAAAGGCGCTTTTCCGTAAAGCAGCATCTCCGCCTGCACGACTTTCCGCTATCGGAAGGATCGCAGGTCTCCTGCCGACGCATACGCGCCGCTCCGAGCAGAGCCAGGCGCTACAACAATTCTCGACGCCTGCTCCGCTCGGCCTCGCCGCCGTCACCGCCGCCGACATAACGGCAAACGACGTCGTCCTGGAACCTTCTGCCGGCACGGGCCTGCTCGCGGTCCTTGCCGAAATCTCCGGCGCCACGCTGCTGCTCAATGAATTGGCCGAGACCAGGGCCAATATCCTCGCCTCGCTCTTTCCGGCCATCGCCGTCACGCGCTTCGACGCGGCCCAAATAGACGATCATCTGGGTCACACCGCGGTCCCCAGCGTTGTGCTGATGAACCCGCCATTCTCGGCAATGGCGAACGTCTCGGGCCGCATGGCCGATGCCTGCTACCGCCATGTTGCCTCGGCGCTTGCTCGCCTCGCGCCCGGCGGTCGTCTGGTAACGATCACCGGCGCGAACTTCGCGCCCGATGCCCCCGACTGGCGCGACGCCTTCATTCGCTTGCAGTCGCGCAGCCGCGTCGCCTTCACGGCCGCGATCGATGGTTCCGTCTATGCAAAACACGGCACCACGTTTCCGACGCGGATCACCGTCATCGACAAGCAGCCCGCCGACGATCCGACCATTTTTCCGACCTCGCCCGGCAGGGCGCCGGACATCGCCACGCTGCTCGGCTGGATTGCGGCGCAGATTCCGCCGCGACCTGTCGCAGCCATGCCGACTTGCAACGCGACGGCGTCCATCACCGCACCACGCACTGTTCGTGGCTACCTCGCCCGCTCGACCGCCGCACGTCCCGCCATGGCTGCCGTCGATCCCGAGGGCGTCGAACTCGCCTATGAAACCATGGACTGGACGCCGCCGGACGGCGCACGGCTAACCGACGCCATCTATGAGGAATACGGATTGCAGTCGATCCGTATTCCCGGCTCCCAGGCGCATCCCACCAAGCTGGTGCAGTCAGCGGCGATGGCGAGCGTTGCGCCGCCGAAGCCGAGCTATCGGCCGATGCTGCCGGCAAACATCCACGACCTTCTGTCCGATGCCCAGATCGAGACGGTAATCTATGCTGGCGAGGCGCATGGCGAGTATCTCGCCGGGTCGTGGTCGATCGATGAGACCTTCGATGTCGTTCGGGCCGCGCCCGCCGACGCCGAGCACTCCGTCCGCTTCCGTCGTGGCTTCATGCTTGGCGACGGGACCGGTGCGGGCAAAGGCCGTCAGTCGGCCGGTATCATCCTCGACAATTGGCTGCGCGGACGCCGCAAGGCCGTCTGGATCAGCAAGTCGGACAAGCTGATCGAGGACGCGCAGCGTGATTGGTCCGCGCTCGGCATGGAGCGCCTGCTGGTCACACCGCTTTCGCGCTTCCCCCAAGGCAAGCCGGTCACGCTCTTGGAAGGCGTCCTATTTACAACCTACGCCACGCTACGCTCCGACGACCGTGGCGAGAAGGTTTCGCGCGTCCGGCAGATCGTCGAATGGTTGGGCTCCGACTTCGACGGAGTGATCATTTTCGACGAAAGCCACGCGATGCAGAACGCCGGAGGCGGTAAAGGAGAACGAGGCGACGTCGCTCCCTCGCAACAGGGGCGCGCCGGCCTACGCCTGCAACATGCGCTTCCCAATGCCCGCGTTGTTTATGTCTCGGCCACCGGCGCCACCACCGTCCACAATCTCGCCTATGCCCAGCGGCTCGGCCTCTGGGGCGGCGAGGATTTCCCGTTCGCCACCCGCGCCGAATTCGTGGAGGCGATCGAAGACGGCGGCGTCGCGGCCATGGAGGTTCTGGCGCGCGATCTTCGCTCGCTTGGCCTCTATACGGCGCGGTCCTTGTCCTACGACGGCGTGGAATATGAACTGGTCGAGCACCAGCTCACCGACGAGCAGCGCCGCATCTACGACGCCTATGCCGGAGCTTTCCAAGTCATACACAACCACCTCGACGCAGCGATGGAGGCGGCGAATATCACCGGCAGCGACGGCACGCTGAACCGCCAAGCCAAGTCCGCCGCCCGCAGCGCTTTCGAGCAGGCAAAGCAGCGCTTCTTCGGGCATCTTCTGACCAGCATGAAGACGCCGACCCTGATACGGTCCATCGACCGCGATCTGGAGCAGGGCCACGCCGCCGTCGTCCAGATCGTGTCCACCGGCGAAGCCCTGATGGAACGGCGCCTGGCCGAGATCCCCACCGAGGAATGGAACGACGTCAGGGTGGACATTACTCCTCGCGAGTATGTGCTGTCGTACTTGCAGACCGGCTTCCCGGTGCAGCTCTATGAGCCCTTCACCGACGGCGAAGGCAACCTCTCCTCGCGGCCAGTGTTTCGCAACGGCCAACCGGTCGAGAGCCGGGAAGCTGTTGCCCGGCGTGACGAGCTGATCGAACATCTCGCATCGCTGCCGCCAGTGCCTGGCGCGCTCGACCAGATCGTCCAGCGCTTCGGCACCGACATGGTGGCAGAAGTAACGGGCCGTTCCCGCCGCATCGTTCGCAAGGGCGACCGCCTCGTTGTCGAGAACCGCGCCCCCTCCGCCAATCTCGCCGAAACCGCCGCGTTCATGGACGACCTGAAGCGCGTCCTGGTCTTCTCGGACGCGGGCGGCACCGGCCGCAGCTATCATGCCGAACTCTCAGCAAAGAACCAACGCCTGCGCGTCCACTATCTGCTCGAACCGGGTTGGAAGGCCGACGCCGCCATTCAGGGGCTCGGGCGCACCAACCGCACGAACCAGGCACAGCCGCCACTCTTCCGCCCGATCGCAACGGATGTGAAGGCCGAAAGGCGCTTCCTCTCGACCATCGCGCGGCGGCTCGACACGCTCGGCGCAATCACGCGAGGACAACGGCAGACCGGTGGCCAGGGCCTGTTCCGGCCGGAGGACAATCTTGAATCTCCCTATGCGCGCGGCGCGCTCCGCCAGCTCTATCTGCTGATCGTGCGCGGCAAGATCGACGGCTGCTCGCTGGAACGGTTCGAGTCCTCCACCGGTCTGAAGCTGATGGACATGAACGGTATCAAGGACGAACTGCCGCCGATCACCACGTTCCTGAACCGTCTGCTGGCGCTGACCATCGAGCTTCAGGGCATCCTCTTCACCGCCTTCGAGCAACTGCTCGATGCCAAGGTCCAAGGCGCCATCGCCAGCGGCATATATGATATCGGGCTGGAGACATTGACGGCGGAGAGCTTCGTCGTCACCGACCGGAAGACCATCTACACCCATCCCGCGACGGGTGCTCAAACGCGGCTCCTTACGATCACCGAACGTCGTCGCAATCGCCCGATGACACTGACGGACGCCCTTGCCCATGTAGAAGATGACCACGGCAGGCTGCTGGTGAACGCCAAATCCGGCCGCGCTGCCGTGCAGGTGGCCGCCCCTTCGCTCATGCTTGATGACGGCGAGATCGAACGCCGTGTCCGGCTGATCCGGCCGATGGAACACACCCACGCTCCGCTGAAGATGATGGCAGAGAGCCATTGGCAGGAAGCTGATCATGCCAGCTTCGCAGCCGCATGGCAGCGGGAGGTGCTAGAGACACCACCCTTCGCCGACAGCACTATCCATATCGTCGCCGGTCTCCTCCTGCCGGTGTGGAAACGCCTGCCGAACGAGTCGACGCGGGTCTATCGGCTCCAGACCGATAACGGCGAGCGCGTCATTGGCCGCCGTGTCTCTCCGGCCTGGGCGACAAACGCCGCGTCGACCGGCAGAGCCAGCCTCACGGCGGACGACGCCTATACAGCGTTGGTCGATGGGCGGACCATACTTGATCTGGCCGAGGGCCTCCAGCTTCGCCGCGTCCGCGTCATGGGCGCGAACCGCATCGAACTCTCCGGCTTCGCCGAAACGATGCGCGAACGCCTGCGGTCCTACGGCCTCTTCACCGAGATCATCTCCTGGTCACTGCGGTTCTTCGTTCCGGTCGACAGCACGGGACCGACCGTGCTCGGCAAGTTGCTCGACACCTACCCCATCGATCGTATCTCCGAACGGGAGGCTGCGTGATGGCGCGTCACGACGCTTCCGATCTTGCCCGCCGTCTCGGCCGTCAGGCCGAAGCGGTGTGCCGCCACTATCTCTCGGCAGGCCGCAAACAGGGCAACTACTGGCAGGTTGGCGATGCCCGCAACAATCCCGGGCGATCCATGTTCGTGCGGCTGAAGGACTCGCCCAAGGGGCTTGCCGGTAAATTCACCGACGCGGCGACGGGCGAACACGGCGATCTACTCGACGTGATACGGGAAGCACTCGGCCTCATCGACTTCGCAGATGTTGCCGAAGAGGCTCGCAGCTTTCTGAGCATCCCGCATCCCGAACCAGAGCCCGCACAAAAGCGGCACGCAACAGCGCCGGCGCCGTCAGGCTCAGCCGAAGCGGCACGGCGGCTGTTCGCCATATCGCAGCCAATCGGTGGCACACTCGTGGAAACGTATCTCCGCAATCGCGGCATTACGGCTTTGCACGGAACCGGAAACCTACGCTTCCATCCGCGCTGCTACTATAAACCCGACGAGCACAGCCCGACCGAGACCTGGCCGGCCATGGTCGCCGCCGTCACCGACCTCGCCGACAGGATTACCGGCACGCATCGGACCTGGCTCGCGCCCGACGGCTCAGGCAAGGCGCCGATCGACGTCCAGCGCAAGGCGATGGGCGACCTTCTTGGGCATGCGGTCCGCTTCGGGCTCTCCGGTGACGTGCTGGCGGCCGGCGAAGGGATCGAAAGCGTGCTATCGGCTCGTGAGGTCATGCCCGGCATGTCGGCGGCAGCGGCACTCTCCGCGGCGCACCTAGCTGCCATCCAGTTCCACGACCCACTGCGCCGGCTCTATGTCGTCCGCGACAATGATCGCGCCGGGGACGGTGCGCGGAACACGCTGATCGAACGGGCAAACGCGGTGGGGATTGAGGCGATTGCCCTGTCACCCATGCTCGGGGACTTCAATGAAGATCTCCGCACGTTCGGCCGTGACGCACTGATGGCGCATATCCGGGTGCAACTCGTCCCGCAGGACGTCGCCCGCTTCATGCTCCTGGCAGCGTAGCCTGGAACAGGGAAGCGATGACGGTGCTCCGTCATCGTGCCCGTCCGGATGCGTTCATCCATCGGAAGATGAACCGCGCCTCGGCCTTCGAGAGGGCGATCGGCCCACAGCCGGTGCGGCCCGGCAATGGCGGCGGCCGACTATTTTCCGGCGGCGCGTCCCGCGCCTTTCCATCGCGAAGCAAAATAGTCGCCCTCTGCCATCCTCCGCTAACGCTCCGGCCCTGACGCTTCGCGTCAAGGTGCAAGGCCGTCCCGCCCATGGGCTTCGTCGCCATGAAGGCCGCGACGGTCGCGGTCCACACCGACGGAGCATCCCATGAACGGGCACGACGATTACGAACCCCACCACAGCGAATCCCCAACCGCCCACGTCCTGCACGAGCTTCAGCTCTACGGCTATCGTCCCTTCGAGGATGAACCAGATCCCCGGCCACTCCCCGAAGGCGATCGCATCGCTGGCGCCATCGCCGACATCTTCGATGCCCTGATCTCGACGCTCGAAGACACCCGCCTCGAACCCGACCTCGACGATCTCCTCTGGTCGACCGTCAATCTCTTCCATCGCGCCTCAGAGCGGATCGAACGCGAACTGGACGACAACGAGCAGGCACAGCGCCGCGGTCAGCGCGAACAGGATGGCAGCGAGGTGAAATCGGTCGAGTTGGAGCGCCTGACCGCCGAGGGGCAGACTCTTCTCGAACGCCGTGACGCCTTCGAACTGATGCGCGATCAAGCCGCCGACCACTTCGAGCGGCATACCAGGTCAAGCTGGCGACCGCGCACCGGCTCCATGGTCAACCATCGCAACCTTACCGCCGCGATGATCGACAGCCGCGACTTCATCGCCGCCAAACGCCGCGCTGAGGCCGAAGTCCTGTTGCCCGCCGGGCCAAAGATCGCCTTCTCCGGTGGCGACAGCACCGACCACAAGCTGATCTGGGCCAAGCTCGATCAGGTTCACGCCAAGCACCCTGATATGGTGCTGATGCACGGCGGCTCGCCCAAAGGCGCCGAGAAGATCGCCGCCCGCTGGGCCGACACGCGCAAGGTGTCACAGGTCGCCTTCAAGCCCGACTGGACGAAGCACGCCAAGGCCGCCCCTTTCAAGCGCAACGACCAGATGCTGGCCGTCATGCCGATCGGCGTTATAATTTTCCCCGGCACGGGTATTCAGGACAATCTTGCCGACAAGGCCCGCAAACTCGGTATCCCGGTCTACCGGTTCGGCTCAGGTGGCGCGTGAGCGCCACCTGCCTCTTACGGCCATCCCATGTGTGGCATCAGGCACGAGTTCTATTCGGTACGGCCATCATCGCAGAAACCTTGTTGGCGACCTCATCCAGAGTCGCCGTGAGCCGGTTGATCTGCGAGATCGTTGCCGTCATTTCCGGCCCATACCGCGTCACGAGATATTCTCTGTTCCCAGCCATGGCCGACAGATGCGCAGCAGTGCGCTTTCGCAGTTGGAGGCCATTCGCGATCGCCATTTCGGATCGCGCGGCAAGGTTATGTTGCAGCCCCCTTATCCGGGATGTTTCCTGTCCCATGAAGAGAAGCAGCGCGTTCAGATAAAGTTCGATCGCGTGAATGGCCGACAACCGGCAAGGAGCGCGTGATAGTGGATCTCCGCGTCGTCCGAGTTGCAGCAGCAGATGGGCCGCTTTTCTGTATTCTTCTGCCAACCGGAGTATTTGCTCAGGCGTGGCGGATTCCCCAGGGTATGTTTTCGGCGTGTCGGACAATCAGTTCGCTTTCCCCATTCCCGCTCAATTCTGAAATAATACGGCGAATTGCATCAAGAGATTCTGAACGCCGTCCTGTAACTGCGCCGGAAGAACTCTTCCGACGCTTGACTCCATTGCAGCATCCACGCCGCAATGCGTCCTACGGGGCCATCATTCGGCAACTCCGGCCTATCGGAAACCACCCCCGCTTATCGGCACTGATCCTTGGTCCGGCCGGTGGCCTGACGCCATCAACCCTCAAGGGGTCGGACTACGCGAAACGCGTGCCGCCGCTGCGGTTTCACCTTCGCGGTGATTGCGGCCATCGGCCGGACACATCGGGCGCCTGTCAGCGGGGGATGGTCCTCCGCTCAAGCAGGAGCCGGATCGATGTCCCTCAACGACGCTCACGCCTTCGCCTTCAGCCTCGCCGCAACACTCATGGTCGCTATCGTCATCTTCCGCGCCGGCGACGGCACGCTCTCGGTCACGCCCGCAACCGAATACGACGGTGATGCCGCCGAAATCGTCAGCGAGATCGATCCTTTCGCCCCGTGAGGGGCGAAGATCTTCGTGGCCGAGACGAAAACCTTGCGGGTTTCCGCTCCCCCTGACGGTTATCTTTTGCTACTCTCTGTTTCGCGCCGTGGTGGTGGTGGAGGCGCGACCGTCAGAGCTTTCCTCACGGAGACACCACCATGATCTTTCTCGGCATTCTTCTTTCCATCGCAGCCATCGGCTTCTTCTGCTGGCTTCTGTTCACACTCGCCGTCTTCGCGCTTCCGTTCTTCGCAGGGCTGAGCGCCGGAACCTGGGCTTGGCACACCGGCGCGGGTTGGCTCGTAGCGATCATCGTCGGCATTGTCGCAGCAGGGCTCACGCTCGGCATCGGCCAGCTCCTGTTCGTGATCGTCCGTCCATGTGGGCGCGGCTGCTGATCGCGCTCGTCTTTGTCGCGCCCGCAGTGATGGCGGGCTATCACGCCACGCATGGTATCGTGAAACACACCATGCCGTCGGAGACCTGGCAGATCGCTTTTTCCGTCATCGGCGCGATCGCTGTCGGCATCACTGCACTCATGCGGGTCACAGGCATGGCGGCCACCGCCCCGGCCGGTCAAGGCACGATGCGGGCCTGATCGTTTCTCCATGCGATGGTTCGCCAGACCAAACGGCTGATCCGCGCGCCCGCCTCGTCGTCGAAGACGTGGCAAGGCGGCGATGGCAGCGTGGCGGCAAGAGGCCCAGAATCTGCAATCGTGCTGATACGCCTGGACCAGCGGCGTCCACGGCCCGACGCAACCAACCATGGCGTAGTGGCGGGCGCTCATGACGCGGAAGAGCGTGGCGGCGGAGAAGCACATCCGGCCAGCCGGTAGGGAGGGATGAGCCGGTGAGAGATCGAACAATCTCCGTGCCGGTCGCGTCAGGTCGCCATCATCTCCGTGAGACATCCGTCCGCCGACCGCTCCAAACGGCCTCTCCAATGGGCTGATCTGGCCGAAGAACGGCTTCGCCTCGACCGCCTATGCCGCAACGGCGCGTCCCGACTTTCTTCCCCTGCCGACCATGGCCGTCATTCCTCGCGAGACAAGAAACTCGTGCCTGCGCCATCCTCCGCTTCGCTCCGGTCGCAAGCGATGCGTCGTCGGTCGTCTCCGGCCAACCGATCGCCATCGAGGCCGCATGGTGCGGGCTCGAAAACGGAAAACGGAGACTTACAATGGCGACCATCGGCACCTTCAAGAAGACCGGCTCGAACGAATTCACCGGCGAAATCGTCACCCTCAGCGTCCAGGCCAAGGGCGTGCGCATCGTCCCTGACACGCGCTCCACCGGCGAAAACGCCCCCAGCCACCGGGTCCTCGTCGGCCGCGCCGAAATCGGCGCCGCCTGGTCCAAGACCTCGAACGAAGGTCGCGACTATCTGGGCCTCAAGCTCGACGATCCGAGCTTCAACGCCCCGATCTACGCCAACCTCTTCGACGACGAAGAAGGCGACACCCACTCGCTGATCTGGTCCCGCCCCAACCGCCGCAATGGCGACTGAGGGCCGCAGCCGCCCCGCCCGGATAATCCGGGCGGGGCCGAAGCGCTGCCGCCGCAACCGAATCAGTTAAGCCGGAACAACGGCTGAAGCTGGCCAATCAGCAGAAATTGCTTGGCTCGCAGCCCCAAGAACGACTATTATAGTCGTAGTTCTGGCGCGCGTGCCGGCGTGAGTGGGAGGTGATCATGCATGATCACCGCCCGACAATCACGGGCCGCACGCGCGTTGCTGGGTTGGACACAGGAGACGCTCGCTGACAAGGCCCAGGTATCACTGACCGCGTTGAAGCGCCTCGAATCCGAAAGTGGCCTCGAGGTGTATGAGACGACGCGCGATCAGGTTCGTCGGGCCTTTGAAGGCAACGGCATCGTTCTCCTCACATCCGACCAGGGTGAAGGTGTGATGCTTGTCCGTGCGAAAATCGACAGCCGCAAGTCTTCGTGATTTCTGCCCGTTCGAACTGACAGGCGATACACACGGCGCATCGCCTGATGCGTCGCGATACTCGCTGCTTCGCACCCAAATCCAATGGTTAACACGGGGATTTAGAACAGCTATAAATGGGTACTGGGGCACAATATGACGGACATAGATTTTCTCGACGAACCGCCGGAAAGCGCGGTGCTCACGGCATATGACCGTAAGCACATGGTTCTCTATCTGCGCCTGCTCGACGCAGCGACTGACGGCGCCGATTGGTGTGAAGTCGTTACGATCCTGTTCGGCCTCGACCCCACGAACGAGCCGGAACGTGCGCGCCATGTCCATGACACCCATCTGGCCCGCGCGCGCTGGATGACGGAGCACGGCTATCGCTTGTTGGTGCGCGAAGGCCGGCTTCATTGATCGAATGGCGATGCAGTCGCGGCATCGCACGTTGCAACCTTCAGGACTTCCGACCAGCATTGCAACCGGGAATCATCACAGGCCGCGATACGCACGAATGATGCGAGCCTGGAGGAAACATGACTCCCGATATATCGAACTGGAGAGCTTCACCGAACTACGACTATATCGACCGCCTAGTGGCGCCCGATCTCGCCTGGGAATGGTTGCGGCGCAACAGCGAGTATCAGCATGACTATTCCAAGGTCGAAGGCCAGACGGATGAGTCCGAGTTGCTTGTGAACGCAGTGCGGCGCCGCTGGGGCCTGCAATTTCCTTGTCCACCCTATTTTCACCGCCGTTGAGATTCCCGTCTTCTGGTCGCCTGAAGAAGACAGCAGCGTTATCGTCCTGACGGACGTTCCATCGCTTCTTCCGTCCGACAGCAATTTCAGCACCGCCCTCGATACGAACGAACCCCGCCTCGACGGAGCCGGCGCGCACTTCCTCTATGATCTCGGCAACGGGCAGTCGCTGCACCTGGTCCGCTTGAGCGGCGTCGATGGAGCCCAGCCTCTGGCTGCCCTCGTACCTATCGACGCGGATGGTCTCGATCGTGCCGAAGCGGTTACTCGCCTTCTCAAGGCGCTTCATGGGCGTGTCGTTCCACAGGACGCCCGATTGACCGGCCAGCAATTGCGCCGCGCGCGCCATATGCTGCAAGCCGTCGATGGCCGGACCGACGGCGCGAGTTATCGCGAGATCGCCGAAATCCTCTTCGGCGTGCGTCGTGTCGCCGACCAGCCCTGGAAAACATCTGCGCTTAGAGACACCGTCAAGGATCTCGTCCGCGACGGCCTTGCCATGATCCAGGGCGGATATCGTCAGCTTCTGCGTCATCGTCGCCGATCCTAGCGAATTCCCCCTTTCCGGGAGGGGGGAGAATTTAGCCCTCCCATCTTCGCCCTCCCTCCTGCCGGGCCTTCTTCGCCACCGTGCTCTTCGTCCGCCGCCGATCCTCGACGGCCCTAACGAAGCCCACGGAGGCCCGATCCATGCGACCCGAACTCGCCGTTTTGCCGCCGCGCTTCCTGCGCACCAAGGAAGCCGCCGAATTCCTCAGTCTTTCAGCCCGCACGCTCGAAAAGCACCGGACCTATGGGACTGGCCCGGCCTACCGCAAGCTCGGCGGCCGCGTCGTCTACGCGGTCGACGACCTACAAGCCTGGGCCGAGCGTGGCGCCGTCACCTCGACCTCCGATCCGCGCGGCGCGGTGCTGCCCGCCAAGCGGCAAGAGCCGACGCAGCCGGCCCATGCCGGCCGTTACGCCCGCTGAGCGGTCGGCCATGACGTTTCACCGTCACAGCAACGAGCGCGATCAGCTCGATCTCTTCCGGACGCTGCCGGGCGATCTTGCACCGCGCGACGCCCAGGATCTCATGGCCTATCCGTTCTTCTCGCTCGCCAAATCGAAGCGCCTGGCGCCGATCGACTTCAAGGCCGGGTCGATCGTGATCCGAGTCGAAGCCGTTGCCGAACACGGCATGGCGACCATCTGGGACGCGGATGTGCTGATCTGGGCGGCGTCCCAGATCGTCGAAGCACGTGATCTGGGTCTGCGGCCGTCCCGCCTGATGGCGACGACGCCCTACGAAATCCTGACCTTCATCGGCCGAGGCGTCAGCCTGCGCGACTACGACCGCCTCAAGGCGGCGCTCGATCGGCTTCAGTCAACCACCGTGGCGACATCGATCCGCCAGCCGACCGAGCGGCGCATGCACCGCTTCTCCTGGATCAACGAGTGGAAGGAAAAGGCCGATCATCGTGGTCGCCCGCTCGGGCTCGAACTGATCCTGCCCGACTGGTTCTACGCCGCTGTCCTCGACGACGCGCTCGTGCTGACCATCGACCAGGCTTATTTCGACCTGACTGGCGGGCTCGAACGCTGGCTCTATCGGCTCGTGCGCAAGCATGGCGGCCGCCAGGAATATGGCTGGAGCTTCGATCTCCTCCACCTGCACGCCAAGTCAGGGTCGCTCTCGCCTCTCAAGCACTTCGCCTACGACCTGCGCGACATCGTCCGGCGCCAGCCGCTGCCCGGCTACCGGCTCGTGATCGAGCAGCCGTCAGGTCTTCCCGAACGCCTTTCCTTCGCTCCGACCGACCCGGCCCCCTTCGGCGTGCCGCGGCTTCGCCGTCGCCGTGCAACCGCTCGCCCTGGGGATAAGCTGTGAATAGTCTCGTGCTATCAGGGACCGCACCTATCGTGCCATCGGGGACCAGATCCTCGTGCTATCGGGGACCGGAATCGTCGATTCCTCGCTTTGAATCAAAAGCTTGCAGCGCCCGTAACTTATCTAACCAGAATTCCTATGGAATTCTTCTAACGCACTCCGCCGTTTCTACGATTGCGGATAACCGCTCGCCGACGATCGGGAGCGCGTCATGATAGTCGCGCTCCTCAACCAGAAGGGCGGCGTCGGTAAGACGACGCTGGCGCTGAACCTTGCAGGCGAATGGGCTCGGCAGGGAAAGCGCGTCACCCTGATCGATGCGGACCCGCAAGGCTCGGCGCTCGACTGGTCGCAACAACGCAGCCGCGAGGGCTTGGCCCGCTCGTTCGGCGTCGTCGGCCTGGCACGCGATACGCTGCATCGGGAAGCGCCAGAACTGGCCCGCGATGTCGATCATGTCGTCATCGACGGCCCGCCCCGCGTCGCCGCGCTGATGCGCTCAGCGCTGCTCGCCGCAGATCTCGTGCTGATCCCGGTGCAGCCCTCGCCGCTCGACGGCTGGGCCGCGGCCGAGATGCTGGCGCTCGTCACCGAGGCGCGCATCTACCGGCCCGAACTCGCCGCGCGGTTCGTCCTCAACCGTTGCGGCGCCCGAACCGTCCTCGCCCGCGAGACAGCCGAGACGCTGGCCGACCACGATCCACCCGTGCTCGCCAGCACGATCGGTCAGCGCATCGCCTTTGCGGCGGCTGCGCAGTCGGGCCGCCTGGTCTCGGAACTCGACGACAACACACCCGCCACGCGCGAGATCGCGGCACTGGCCGACGAGATCGACCGGCTCGGTATCGGAAGGGCTGCACGATGAGCGAGCGCCCAACCCGTCGAGGCTTCGCTTCCAGGCCTGCCGATCCAGAACACTGGATCAAGGCGGCCGATACGCCACCACGCGACAGCGACGCGGGCGGCTTCACCGCGCGGCTCACCATCGACGTGACCCCGGAATTGCGCGGCCGGATCAAGATCATCGCGTTCCGGCGCGGGCAGACCGTCGCCGACATGCTGCGCGACCTGCTCGCGCGCGAATATCCCCCAACCTCCGAAGGAGACCCATCATGACCAGCGCCGCGGTTCCCTCCGCGCGCGGCGGCCCGGTGCCGCGCGTGCATTCCGCCGACAGCCTTACCCATGTCGAGCTGACCCATATCGAAAAGCGGATCGAGAACTGGATCAGGTTCGGTCGCGAGGCGAGCGAACAGGTGCTCGACCGCCGCCGTCGCATCTTTTCCTACCGGCCCGGCAGCGTCTTCGCCTTCGTGCGGTGGGCGGCCAACGACTTCGGCACGATCATTTCGCGCATCGATATCGTGCGCGCCGTGGAACCAGGTGAGCCTTACCAGACGCTGCCTTTCGTGCGGCCCGGCGGCGACATCCTGCTCAAGATCGAGGGCTGGCCGAAAGTTGAACAGGTGCTCCACCACATCGATGCGGTGGAGGCCGCCGGCATCGACGCCTGCGAGGTCGCGCCCGATCACTGGCGGCACGTCGCCAACCGGATGAGCGCTGGCCACGCGCCGCGGGCCTACACGATGGATCGACATCAGGCGTGGCTCAAGCGGCGGGAGATCGAACAATGACCCGCTTCGGCTACGTCATGGTGACGTATTTCTCGGTGATGGGCGTGGCGCTGGCCTCGTTCATTCCGACGCCGCTCCGCCTCGTCTGGAATGCCTCAGCCAGCGTGCCGATCGGCCTCTATGACCTCGACCCGCCGCGCAATCTGGCGGTCGGCGATCTTGTCGCGGTCATGCCGGACAAGCCGCTCGCCGACTTCATGGTGGAGCGCGGCTATATCGGCCCAGGCGTGCCGCTGATGAAGCGCGTCATGGGACTTCACGGCCAACAGGTCTGCCGCACCGGCAACACCATCACGGTCGATGCCGTGCCGCTCGGCGATGCGCTCGACCGAGACCGGCATGGCCGCGAACTGCCCATCTGGCACGGCTGCCGTCGCATCGCGGACGGCGACATCTTCCTCATGAACCCCGATGTCCACGACAGCCTGGACGGCCGCTACTTCGGCCCGATCCCGGCGCACGCCGTCATCGGCAAGGCAACGCCGCTCTACACCGACGAGGACGGCGACGGCCGCTTTGTCTGGCGCGCGGCGACACGCTGACGACCGCCGCTTTCCATCCCCGAACCCACGCAATGGAGGTTTCCCATGCCGCAGATCGGCAGCTTTACCCGCGAGCAATCCGGCTTCGTCGGGCGCATTCACACCGTCACCATCACTCAAGAAATCACCCTTGTTCCGACTGAGCCGACCGACGCTGAAAACGCGCCGGACTACCGCATCCATCTCGGTAGCGGCGAAGGTGCGGAGACCGGCCCGGAAGTCGGAGCTGCCTGGAAACGCACAGGCGAGCGCGCGGGCGAGTACGTCGCACTCACGATCGACGATCCGGCCTTGCCGCAGCCGATCCGCGCCAACCTGTTCCGCGACGACGATGCTGGAAGCACATGGTCGCTGCACTGGAGCCGCCCGCAGACACGCAGCGGGAAGGACTGACGCCATGCGCCATCCTGTCCTCCTTCTCCTTTCCGGCCTGGCTTTCGCCGTCGCGCCGATGGAGTCCGCAATGGCGCAGGCGGAGCCGGTGCAGCGTCCACGTCCCGGCGATCCCTATGCCCCCTATGTCGCGGAGGCCTCGCAGCGCTTCGGCGTACCTGTGGCATGGATCAGGGCAGTTCTGCGCGCCGAAAGCGCCGGCGATCGTCAAGCGATCTCCTCGGCGGGCGCAATGGGTCTGATGCAGATCATGCCGGCGACCTGGGCGGAATTGCGCGTCCGATATCGGCTGGGCAGCGATCCCTATGACCCGCGCGACAACATCCTCGCGGGCGCGGCCTACCTGCGCGAACTGTACGACCGTTACGGCTCACCGGGATTTCTCGCTGCGTACAATGCCGGCCCCGGCCGCTATGAAGCCTCGCTTTCCGGCCGCTCGCTGCCCGCGGAAACCCGCGCCTATGTCGCTGCCATCGCGCCGGTCATCGACGGCGGCGAGATCGCCAGCCCGGTCATCATTGCCGCTGTTGATGCACTCGCCTGGACCCGCGCGCCGCTGTTCATCGCGCAACGGATAAGCACCGCTGCTGCCGATCCCGTGCCGGCGGAGCGTCGCTCGAACGACGCACCGGCCGCAACTGCCGTGCGCGATGTCTCCGCCATCACGCCGCAGTCTGGCGGCCTGTTCGTCACACGCCCTGCGGAAAGGCCGGTCCGATGACCGCATTGCCTCCCATTCACATCCTGTCGGGCTCTGGCGCAGTATATGGGGCGCAGAGGTGGGGACCGGGCAACACGACCGAAGGAGGGCAGGATAAAAGGGCGCACATTGCGTGTCGGTCGGTTGGTTGTTTTTGCTGGATTTTCTTGGCCTTTCCGCACCTTGCGGCCTTTTGCGGCAATGTGCGCCGCAGGTACAAGTATTCGTATCTCAAAGAGATTTCGCACATTGCGGGGCCGCGCCATGTCCGATGAGCGCGAGTTCCGCGTCCGGCCCGGCCGCATCCGCTCCTCCGGTGCGCAGCGGGCCAAGCCGTTCATCGCGCAGGCGCTGGCGGCGGCGAAGAAGGCTGGCGGCGGCGTATCGCGCTCGGGCCGTATCGTGCCCGGCAACCGCTCGCGCTTCGGGCACGGCCAGCGCGCCAGCATCCAGGCGAACCGCCTCATCACTTCACGCTCGCGCGGCGCCGTCATCAAAGCGCGCGTCGTGCGCCATTCGGCCCGTACCGCACCGCTTGGGCAGCACCTCAACTATCTGCGCCGCGAGGGCGTGACCCGCGACGGGGAAAAGGCCCGCCTGTTCGGGCCGGGAAGCGAAAACGCGGATGCCGGCGCCTTCGCCGAGCGCTGCCAGGACGACCGGCATCATTTCCGCTTCATCGTCTCGCCCGACGACGCGCTGGAAATGTCCGATCTCAAATCCTTCACCCGCGATCTCGTCGAGCAGATGGAAAAGGATCTCGGCACCCGGCTCGACTGGGTGGCGGTCGATCATTGGAACACCGAGCACCCGCATGTCCATCTGATCGTGCGCGGGGTGCGTGACGACGGCCAGGACCTCGTCATCGCGCGCGACTACATCAAGGAAGGGATGCGCGACCGGGCGCGCGATCTCATCACCCAGGAACTGGGGCCACGCACCGACCTCGACATCCGCCGCACCCTCGAGCGACAGATCGAAACGGAACGCTGGACCCAACTCGACCGTCAGCTTGCCCGCGACGGGCGCGATACCGGCGTCATCGACCTCGCGCCTGTTCCGGGCCAGCAGCCCGACGAGTTCCACGCCTTGAAGGTCGGACGGCTGCGCAAGCTCGAAACCCTCGGTCTCGCCAGCCAGGTCGGCAACGCGCAATGGTTCATCAAGCCGGAAGCCGAGAAGACGCTGCGTGAGCTGGGCGAACGTGGCGACATCATCAAGCGGATGCACAAGGCGCTGACGGAACGCGGTATCGACCGCGGCTCCACCAACTATGTCCTGGCGGCCGAAAGCCTCGATCTGCCCGTCGTCGGGCGGCTGGTCGAACGCGGTCTCGATGACGAGCTGAACGGCACGGCCTACGCCGTGGTGGATGGCGTGGACGGACGCACCCACCACATCAAGCTGCCCGACCTCGACGCGGCCGGCGACAGCGCGCCGGGCTCGATCGTCGAGCTCAGAAAGTTCGATGACGCGCGTGGCCAGCGTCGCGTCGCGCTCGCCGTGCGCTCCGATCTCGACATTGATGCTCAGGTCACGGCGTCGGGCGCCACCTGGCTTGATCGGCAGAACATTGCACGCGAGCCGGTCGCTCTCTCGGAAAGCGGCTTCGGCGCCGAGGTGCGGCAAGCCATGTCCGCCCGCGCTGAGCATCTGGTCGAACAGGGTCTTGCCGAACGGCAGGGCCAGCGCATCAGCTTCGGTCGCAACTTGATCGACACGTTGCGCCACCGGGAACTGGAGGCGGCTGGCGACAAGCTCGCCACCGAGATCGGCCAGCCCTTCAACCGGTCAGGCAGCGGCGAATATGTCGCCGGCACCTATCGCCAGCGCCTCACGCTCGCCTCCGGCCGCTTCGCCATGATCGACGACGGGCTCGGTTTCCAACTCGTGCCCTGGACGCCCTCGCTCGAAAAGCAGCTCGGTCGCCACGTCTCCGGCGTCGCCCGTGACGACGGCGGTATCGACTGGAGCTTTGGCCGTAAGCGGGGGCTCGGCCTCTAACCCTTCATTCCCAAGAAAGGACCGTTGCCATGTCGGCCACCAAAATCCTCTGGGGTCAGATCCTCACTGTCTTTCTGATCGTGCTTGCCACCACCTGGGGCGCCACCGAATATGTCGCGTGGAAGCTCGGCTTCCAGGCGCAGCTCGGGCCGCCGTGGTTCACTGTTCTCGGTTGGCCTTTCTACCTGCCGCCGGCCTTTTTCTGGTGGTGGTATTTCTACGATGCCTACGCACCGGACATCTTCACGAAAGGCGCGTTCATCGCCGCCTCCGGAGGCTTTATCGCCGTGGCCGTCGCCATCGGCATGTCGGTCTGGCGGGCGCGTGAGGCGAAGAAGGTCGAAACCTACGGCTCCGCCCGCTGGGCCGAAAGGCAAGAGGTAACGGACGCCGGGCTCCTCGGCCCCGATGGCGTGGTGCTCGGCAAACTCGATCGCGACTACCTGCGCCACGACGGGCCGGAGCATGTGCTGTGCTTCGCACCGACGCGATCCGGTAAGGGCGTCGGCCTGGTCGTGCCCTCGCTGCTGACCTGGCCGGGCTCGGCGATCGTCCACGACATCAAGGGCGAGAATTGGCAGCTCACCGCCGGCTTCCGCGCCCGGCACGGCCGCGTGCTGCTGTTCGATCCGACCAATGCGAAGTCCTCCGCCTATAATCCCCTGCTCGAAGTCCGCCGCGGCGAATGGGAGGTGCGCGACGTCCAGAACATTGCCGACATCCTGGTCGATCCGGAAGGCAGCCTTGAGAAGCGGAACCATTGGGAGAAGACCAGCCACGCGCTTCTGGTCGGCGCGATCCTCCATGTCCTCTATGCGGAAGAAGACAAGACGCTCGCCGGTGTCGCGGCTTTCCTCTCCGATCCCAAGCGGCCGATCGAATCGACGCTCGCCGCGATGATGAAGACGGCGCATCTCGGCGAGGCCGGGCCGCATCCGGTCATCGCCAGCGCCGCGCGTGAGTTGCTCAACAAATCCGACAATGAGCGGTCGGGTGTGCTCTCCACCGCCATGTCGTTCCTCGGCCTGTACCGTGATCCCGTCGTTGCTGAGGTGACGCGCCGCTGCGACTGGCGCATCACCGACATCGTGACGGCCAAGCAGCCGACGACGCTCTATCTCGTCGTGCCGCCGTCGGACATCAACCGCACCAAGCCGCTGATCCGCCTGATCCTCAACCAGGTCGGCCGTCGTCTGACCGAGGATCTGCAGGCCAAAGCCGGGCGACACCGGCTCCTCCTCATGCTCGACGAGTTTCCGGCGCTTGGACGACTCGACTTCTTCGAATCGGCGCTGGCCTTCATGGCGGGCTACGGGCTCAAAAGCTTCCTGATCGCCCAGTCCCTGAACCAGATTGAGAAAGCATACGGGGCGAACAACAGCATATTGGACAACTGCCATGTCCGCGTGAGCTTCGCGACCAACGACGAGCGCACCGCCAAGCGTGTCTCCGATGCACTCGGCACCGCGACCGAGATGAAAGCGATGAAGAACTATGCGGGCCACCGGCTATCGCCATGGCTCGGGCATTTGATGGTGTCGCGGTCGGAGACGGCGCGGCCGCTGCTCACGCCTGGCGAAATCATGCAGCTTCCGCCGACCGACGAGATCGTCATGGTCGCCGGCACGCCACCGATCCGGGCGAAGAAGGCGCGCTATTACGAAGATGCCCGGTTCAAGGAGCGCCTTCTGCCACCTCCCGCACTCACCGCGCCAAAGCAGGGACGACCCGACGACTGGACCACGCTGCCGCTTCCGTCGCGTCCTCAGCTCGCCGAGCCGAAACCAGCCGAGGCCGCCCAGGATGAAGACCCAACCGAATCCGAGCGCCGTCATCAGCCGGAACTCAACCGGATAAAGCCGGTCGAGACGAAACCGCCGATCGAGAACGAGTTCGAGATCGATGCCGATCGCGATGACGAGATGGAGGACGCGGCCACCCGTAACAGGCGGATGACCGGGATCATGCAGGGTGTGGCGCGGCAGGTCTCGCTCGATCCGAATGACGGCATGGAGCTGTGACGGTCATGGAGACCCGCAAGAAGAAGACGCAAATCTCGGTCTATCTCGACCCAGCGATCATGACGATGCTTTCCGACCATGCCGCGCGCCGGGATCAGTCGCAGTCGATGATCGCCGAGGCCGCGATCGCCTCCTTCCTCTCGCCGGATGCTGCCGAGCGGAGGGAGGCTGTGATCGCCAAGCGCCTCGATCAGCTCGACCGCCGCATGACTCGGCTCGAGCGCGATGTCGGCATCGCGGTGGAGAGCCTGGCCGTGTTCATCAAGTTCTGGCTCGCAACTACGCCTGCATTGCCAGAACCCGCCGCGCAGGCAGCACGCGCCAAGGCCGGCGAGCGATACGATCAGTTCGTCACTGCGCTTGGTCGGCGTCTCGCCAAAGGGCCGAAGCTAAGACAGGAGATCACGGAGGATGTCAGCCCTCAAGGCGATGCGGATTAGGTGGTCAGCTTTCGCTTTTGAAACAACTCGGGAAAGAGCAGAAGCGCAGCTTTACCGACCATGCTGTCCGGAGCATCCTGCGCATCTTCCATTGCGCGAGCAAATTTCGCCACAACGCTTGGCTTATCGAGAAGTTCAGGTCCCATCGTCACCGAAATAACTTTTCGCATGATGCGCGCGAACCTGTGGCGCCGCTCACTCGACAGGAACGTGTTAATGACCTCGCTCAGGTTTCGTTGCGCTGAACCGACTGGTTTGCCTTCAACAAACGACATGATTGCATTGAGGAGCGCCCCCATGTCGACCTCTTCGAGGGCTGTCGCATCAATCGTGTCTTCATTGAGCCGTTCCGCCAGGTCGGTGAGCAAGTCTCTCCTAAGTGACCACGGTGTCCCACCATTTGTCGTTGCTGCAAGCCAGCGTGCCCGAAACTCCATGTGCCACGGAGGCGGCGGAGCGACCGCATAAGGCAACCCCGATGGCGGCCACTCAAGTTCGGGAAGCGCCGTGATTTTCTCGTTCCAGCCTGAACCGTGTTCCCAAAACGCCCGAACCAGAAATGCCTTCCTTGCTCGGCACTCGGCCACAACTTCGTCGTCGAGGGAGAACAGGTTTTTGTTGTGCGAATAGAAGATATCCTCGAAAGCTGTCAGAAGGTACGCCCGCTCGACAGGCACGAAATTCCAAGTCAGCCAAATAAGATGCCGCCCTTCGCGCTGATAGAAATCTTCGCGCGCAACTATGATCGGAATCTGTGTCGTCGCGAGCTGGATTTCGATGGCGATCGGCTTTCCATCATATGTCGCGCGCACGTCAGGCCGGCGACGACTGTCCCCGCAAACAACATATTCATCGACGACAACTGATCCTGGCTCGGTCAGCGGATCTGCGTTGAGCAGCTCAGCAACGAGGTTCTTGACGCGCAGATGCAGGGGACTTTCTTGCGCCCCCTGAAATTGTGACGCGCTGACCGCATCCGTCGAACCGGGTTCTCCAGTCCACCAAGGGCAACTGCGCGGAGCGCCCTTGTGGTGACGCCAGAACGGCAGTCTCGTGTTGGGCTCGCGCGGTGCGTAGACCGGAAAGCCGCAATGGTCGCAGACGAAGGCGGCCTGCCCATCGTTACGAGCCCGCGTGGCGGAGCGCCTAACCTCTTGATAGCCGTCAGCATCGATCTGAAGCAGATCATCGCTCGTAATCACAACCATGTCTTGGAGACGAACGGCGCGTTTCAATGTCCGTTGCAGTCGCCCCTTCATTCAGCCCTCCAGTGACAGCGAATCGCGCGCCTCCTTTTGTGATTTTCAGATCATAGCAACGACATGATCTACGCTATTTCCTGTATTTGTACGCCACACTACTACGCCTCTAGTTTCTTGTTGAAGCGGCCCAAAATCGGGCTCTTTTAATCAACCCCGTCCGGGGACCGTCTGACTTTCCCCGATTGAATTGGGGATCAGATGGCCGGTTCACGCCAAAACTCGGAAGGTTCGGCACGGGGAGCGCGGATGCTACGCACCGCACTCGGCCCGGCCATTGCCCGATTTCTCGAAGATGCCTCCGTCGTTGAGGTGATGCTGAACCCGGACGGGTGCATCTGGATCGATCGTCTCTCCGAAGGGCTGTCCAACACAGGTGAGCGGCTATCACCGGCGGATGGCGAACGCATCGTGCGCCTGGTCGCGCACCATGTCGGCGCGGAGGTTCACTCTGGCGCTCCGCGTGTCTCGGCCGAGCTGCCGGAAACGGGGGAACGGTTCGAGGGGCTGTTGCCGCCCGTGGTCGCGGCTCCGGCCTTCGCAATCCGTAAGCCTGCCGTCGCCGTCTTCACGCTCGACGATTACGTCACGGTCGGCATCATGTCCGCCGGACAGGCCGAAGCATTGCGCCACGGTGTTGCGTCGCGCGCCAATATCCTCGTCGCGGGCGGCACCTCCACCGGCAAAACGACGCTGACGAATGCGCTGCTGGCCGAGGTCGCAAAGACCTCCGATCGCGTCGTCATCATCGAGGACACACGCGAACTGCAATGCGCAGCACCCAACCTCGTCGCCATGCGAACGAAGGACGGCGTCGCCTCGCTCTCCGATCTCGTCCGATCCTCTCTCCGCCTGCGCCCCGACCGCATCCCGGTCGGCGAAGTACGCGGCTCGGAAGCGCTCGACCTGCTCAAAGCCTGGGGCACCGGCCATCCCGGCGGCGTCGGCACCATCCACGCAGGCAGCGCCATCGGCGCGCTCAGGCGGATGGAACAGCTCATCCAGGAAGCCGTCGTCACCGTGCCCCGCGCCCTGATCGCCGAGACTATCGACCTTGTGGCGGTTCTCTCTGGCCGCGGCTCTTCGCGTCGGCTTTCCGAGCTCGCCCGTGTCGAGGGCCTCGGCCCTGGCGGCGACTACCGCGTCACGCCTGCCGTCACGGCCTTGGCTGCCGAGGGCGACGAAGGTGCGACCTCTATCCCCACCAGCCCCGAAGGAGAAAACCTGTGATCCAAGCCTCACGTTCAATGCGCCATCGCCTCGCCATGGTGCTGTCCGTCACCACGCTCAGCGTCGTGATGGCCGTGCCCGCCCACGCCTCTGGCTCATCCATGCCGTGGGAAGCGCCGCTGCAATCCATCCTCCAGTCGATCGAAGGACCGGTCGCCAAGATCATCGCTGTGATCGTCATCATCTCGACCGGCCTGGCGCTGGCCTTCGGCGACACCTCCGGCGGCTTCCGCCGCCTGATCCAGATCGTCTTCGGCCTGTCGATCGCCTTTGCCGCCAGCTCGTTCTTCCTCAGCTTCTTCAGCTTCGGCGGCGGAGCGCTGGTCTGATGGCGGGCGTCGTCGATCAGGGTAGCGAGGTTCCTGCCTTCATGGTTCCCGTCCACCGGGCGCTGACCGAGCCGATCCTGCTCGGCGGCGCTCCCCGCGCCATTGCGATCATGAACGGCACGCTGGCCGGCGCGGTCGGGCTCGGCCTGCGCCTCTGGCTGGTCGGCCTCGCCATCTGGGCGATCGGACATTTCGCGGCCGTGTGGGCCGCCAAGCGCGATCCCCTCTTCGTCGATGTCGGCCGCCGTCATCTGCGCATCCCAACGCATCTCACGGTCTGAGGGGAGCGCGGCCATGATGAACCTCGCCGAATACCGCAATCGCAACAGCCGGCTCGCCGACTTCCTGCCCTGGGCCGCGCTGGTGGGGGCGGGCATTGTGCTCAACAAGGATGGCAGCTTTCAGCGCACGGCGCGGTTTCGTGGTCCCGATCTGGATTCTGCCGTGCCTGCCGAGCTGGTTGCAGTCGCAGGACGATTGAACAACGCCTTCCGGCGTCTCGGCTCCGGCTGGGCGATCTTCGTGGAGGCGCAGCGACATTCGGCCTCGATCTATCCGGCCAGCACCTTTCCCGATGCCGCCTCGGCGCTGGTCGATGCCGAACGCAAGGCCGATTTCGAAGAAGCCGGAGCGCACTTTGAATCCAGCTATTTCCTGACCTTCACCTATCTGCCACCGGCCGAGGACGCCGCCCGCGCCGAGACCTGGCTCTACGAGGGCCGCGAGAAGACCGGCATCGACCCCAACGAGGTGCTGACCGTCTTCGCCGACCGCACCGATCGCCTGCTGCGGTTGATCGAAGCCTTCATGCCGGAATGCCGATGGCTCGATGACGGCGAGACGCTGACCTATCTGCATGGCTGCGTCTCCACGCACCGCCACCGCGTCCGCGTCCCCGAAACACCGATCTATCTCGACGCGCTGCTCGCCGATCAACCGCTCACCGGCGGGCTGGAACCGCGCCTTGGCAATCAGCATCTGCGCGTCCTAACCGTCACCGGCTTTCCGACCGCGACCACGCCCGGCCTGCTCGACGAGCTGAACCGGCTGGCCTTTCCCTATCGCTGGTCCACTCGCGCGGTCCTGCTCGACAAGACGGACGCCACCAAGCTGCTCACCAAGATCAGGCGGCAATGGTTCGCCAAGCGCAAGTCCATCGCCGCGATCCTCAAGGAGGTGATGACTAACGAAGCCTCCGTGCTGGTCGATACCGATGCGGCGAACAAGGCCGCGGACGCCGACCTCGCGCTGCAAGAACTCGGCGCCGACTATGCCGGCATCGCCTATGTCACCGCGACGGTGACGGTATGGGACGCCGATCCGCGTATTGCCGACGAGAAGCTGCGGCTGGTCGAAAAGGTCATCCAGGGCCGCGACTTCACCGCGATGGCCGAGACCATCAACGCCGTGGACGCCTGGCTCGGCAGCCTGCCGGGCCATGTCTACGCCAATGTCCGGCAACCGCCGATCTCCACGCTCAATCTCGCCCACATGATCCCGCTTTCGGCGGTGTGGGCGGGGCCGGAACGGGACGAGCATTTTGCAGCGCCCCCACTGCTCTTCGGCAAGACCGAAGGCTCGACTCCGTTCCGGTTTTCCCTTCACGTCGGCGATGTCGGCCATACGCTCGTCGTTGGCCCGACCGGCGCGGGCAAGTCCGTGCTGTTGGCGCTGATGGCCCTGCAGTTCCGCCGCTACGCCGGCGCACAGGTCTTCGCCTTCGACTTCGGCGGCTCGATCCGCGCCGCCGCACTCGCGATGCGCGGAGACTGGCACGATCTCGGCGGCGGCCTGACGGACGGCTCGGAGACCTCCGTCTCGCTTCAGCCGCTGGCGCGCATCGGGGAGACGAGCGAACGCGCTTGGGCCGCCGACTGGATCGTCGCCATCCTGACACGGGAGGGCGTCGCCATCTCGCCGGAGGTGAAGGAGCATATCTGGACAGCGCTGACCTCGCTGGCTTCGGCGCCGGTCGAGGAACGCACGATCACCGGCCTCTGCGTGTTGCTCCAGTCCAACGACCTGAAGCAGGCGCTCCGCCCCTATTGCATCGGCGGCGCATGGGGCCGGTTGCTCGACGCCGAGAGCGAACATCTCGGCACTGCGACGGTCCAGGCGTTCGAGACCGAGGGGCTGATCGGAACCGACGCCGCGCCGGCCGTGCTGGCCTATCTTTTCCACCGGATCGAAGATCGGCTCGACGGTTCACCGACCCTCATCATCGTCGATGAAGGCTGGCTGGCGCTGGACGACGAGGGTTTTGCCGGCCAGCTCCGTGAATGGCTGAAGACGCTCAGGAAGAAGAACGCCTCCGTCATCTTCGCCACGCAGAGCCTGTCGGATATCGACGGCAGCACCATTGCGCCTGCCATCATCGAGAGCTGCCAGACCCGGCTTCTGCTCCCCAACGAACGGGCAATCGAGCCGCAGATCACTGCCATCTATCGCCGTTTCGGTCTCAACGATCGCCAGATCGAGATCCTCGCGCGGGCCATGCCGAAGCGCGACTATTACTGCCAATCCCGACGAGGCAACCGGCTGTTCGAACTCGGCCTTTCGGAGGTCGCGCTGGCGCTCTGCGCCGCATCCTCCAAGACCGATCAGGCAGCCATCGCTCGCATCACAGCCGAGCACGGCCCGGATGGCTTCCTCGATGCCTGGCTACGCCTGCGCGGCGCCGGCTGGGCCGCCGACCTCATTCCCAACCTCACCAACCTGGAGAAACTGCCATGAAACTGCGCCGTTCACGCGCAGTGCGGCTCGCTGCCGCGCTGCTTACCGCTCCCGTCGCCGTCGCGCCCATGCTGGCGACACCAGCTCACGCCATCATCGTCTTTGATCCGACGAACTACGCGCAGAACGTCCTTCAGGCGGCCCGCGCGCTCCAGCAGATCAACCAGCAGATCACGCAGCTTCAGAACGAAGCGCAGATGCTCATCAACCAGGCCCGCAACCTCGCGAGCCTGCCCTATTCCTCGCTGCAACAGCTCCAGCAGTCCGTGCAGCGGACGCAGCAGCTTCTGAGCCAAGCACAGAACATCGCCTACGATGTCCAGCAGATCGACCAGGCATTCCAGCAGAAATACGGGAGTGCCTCACTCTCCGCTTCGGACGCACAGCTCGTCGCCGACGCCAGATCGCGCTGGCAGAACACGGTAGGCGGTCTGCAGGACGCCATGAAAGTGCAGGCCGGCGTCGTCGGCAACATCGACACCAACCGCGCCCAGATGTCCGCGCTCGTCGGCCAGAGCCAGGGCGCCACCGGCGCGCTTCAGGCGACGCAGGCCGGCAACCAGCTCCTCGCACTTCAGGCCCAGCAGCTCGCCGACCTCACTGCCGTCGTCGCAGCGAACGGTCGCGCGCAGGCGCTGCAATCGGCCGAACAGGCGGCTGCGGCAGAACAGGGCCGCGAACAGCGTCGCCGCTTCCTGACGCCGGGCACGGGCTACCAGCCGGGCAACGCCCGGATGTTCCCCGGCAGCAACTGAACGGGAGGATCGCCATGGACGGCAAGATGCTCGCCCGGCTCGGCGCCGTCGTCTTCGTCGGCGTCGCCATCACCGCCACGGTCATAGAACTGACCCGCAAGCCCGAGGAGCCGCAGGTCCGCACGCTCGTCCATGAGCGCGACGACACCGATGCGCTTCGCCAGGTCCTGCGCCGGTGCCGTGACGTGGGCGAAGCGGCGACCCGCGATCCCACCTGCCTCGATGTCTGGGCCAAGGCCCGCGACCGATTTCTGGGTCAAGGCCCGAAGCCTTCCCAACCGGGCGGGACGATGACGTTGGCACCGGAGGCGCCGGTGACGCTCTTCCCAACCGAAGATCCGGCCATCAAGGAAAGCGCGCCCGCAGCCGAGGACGCCGCTCCGGTCGCGCAGCCCGAACCTGTCCGGCCGGGAGCGCACTGATATGGGCGGGACCGGCGTCATCGACCATTTCCTCGAGGTCTTCACCCGCTACATCGATGGCGGCTTCGGCCTGCTCGGCGGCGAGGTCGCCTTCATCGCCACCACGTTGATCGTCATAGATGTGGTGCTGGCAGCCCTCTTCTGGTCGTGGGGCGCCGATGAGGACATCATCGCGCGCCTGGTCAAGAAGACGCTCTTCGTCGGCGTCTTCGCCTACATCATCGGCAACTGGAACAATCTCGCCCGGATCGTCTTCGAGAGTTTTGCCGGCCTCGGCCTGAAGGCTTCCGGCACGGGCTTTACCGTCACCGATCTTCTTCGCCCCGGCAAGGTGGCGCAGACCGGCCTCGATGCCGGCCGGCCGCTGCTCGACTCCATCTCGAACCTGATGGGCTATTGGTCCTTCTTCGAGAACTTCATCCAGATCGCCTGCATGCTGTTTGCCTGGATGCTGGTGCTGCTCGCCTTCTTCGTCCTTGCCGTCCAGCTCTTCGTGACGCTCATCGAGTTCAAGCTGACGACGCTCGCAGGCTTCGTGCTGATCCCCTTCGGCCTGTTCGGCAAATCCGCCTTCATGGCCGAGCGCGTGCTTGGCAACGTGATTTCCTCCGGCATCAAGGTGCTGGTGCTCGCCGTCATTATCGGCATCGGCTCGACGCTGTTCTCCGAGTTCACTGCCGGCTTCGGCGGCGCGACGCCTTCGATCGATGACGCGATGGCGATCGTGCTCGCTGCGCTATCGCTGCTCGGCCTCGGCATCTTCGGCCCCGGCATAGCCAATGGCCTGGTCTCGGGCGGTCCGCAGCTTGGGGCTGGCGCCGCGGTCGGCACGGGTCTCGCCGCCGGTGGCATGGTCGCGGCCGGTGCTGCCACGGTGGGCGCCGTCGCATCTGGAGGCGCTGCCCTTGCTGGCGGAGCCGCCGCTGCCGCCCGTGGCGGGGCTGCGCTCGCCGGTGGTGCGTCCACCGCCTACAGCCTGGGTGCTGCCGGCCAATCCGGCGCATCGGCTGTGACGTCGGGCCTTGGCAATGTCGCCAATGCCGGTGCGCAAGCCGCAGCCTCGCCGTTGAAACGCGCGGCTTCCCAGGCCGCCGATGGCCTCAAGTCGAGCTACCAGTCTGGTGCGCGTGCTGCGTTCGAAGTGACCGGCGGATCATCCACCGCCGGCACTATCGGCGGTGGTTCGCAAGACGCCGAAGCCGAAGCGCCTCCGGCCGCCGCTGCCACATCCCCATCTCCCGCCACCGACGGCCCGCCCGCCTGGGCGAAGCGCATGAAGCGTTCGCAGCAGATGTCGCACGGCGTCCAGGCCGCGGCTCACGCCGTCAAGTCGGGCGACAGCCATGGCGGCGGCTCTTCCGTCAACCTCTCCGAAAGCGACTGACCATGTTCAAACGACCCGCCACCCATTACGGCAAATCACCCCAACCCGAGACGCCCTACCAGCGCGCAGCCCAAGTCTGGGACGACCGCATCGGCTCCGCCCGCGTGCAGGCCCGCAACTGGCGCTTCATGGCCTTCGGCTCGCTGGCGCTCTCGGCCGGATTGTCGGCCGCACTGGTCTGGCAGTCGATGAGCGGCTCGATCGTGCCGTGGGTCGTGCAGGTCGACAAACTCGGCCAGGCACAGGCGGTCGCGGCCGCTATCGCCGATTATCGCCCGACCGATCCGCAGATCGCGTTTCATCTCGCCCGCTTCATCGAGCAGGTCCGCTCGATCCCGGCCGATGCGATCATCGTCAGGCAGAACTGGCTCCGAGCCTACGACTTCACCACGCAGGCCGGGGCATTGGCTCTCAACGACTATGCCCGCGCCAACGACCCCTTCACCAAAGTCGGCAAGCAGCAGATCGCCATCGAGGTCTCCAGCGTGATCCGGGCCTCGCCGGACTCGTTCCGCGTCGCCTGGATCGAACGCCGCTATCAGGACGGCTCGCTCGCCTCGACCGAACGCTGGTCCGCCATCCTCACCGTCGCGGTGCAGATACCACGCGACCCCGAAAAACTCCGGGCCAATCCGCTCGGCATCTACGTCAACGCGATCAACTGGTCGAAGGAGCTTGGACAATGACACCGACCTTCCGCGCCGCCGGGAGGCCGGCTTTCCGTAAATCCGCTTTCTCGGCTCTCCTCGTTTGCACCTCGGCGCTTGCCGGCTGCGCTACGGCGCATAAGCCCCCGGAAATCTCCTATGACGATGCCGCGCCCGCCGTTCAGGCGGTCGATCCACCCGCACCCGTCACGGTGGTCGAACTGCCAAAGCCGCTGCCGCTTCCCGGCCAGATGAAGCCGGTCGAAGCCTCGCGCCGGACGCCAGAGCCGACCGATCCCACAGCCCGCGTCAATCAGGCCAACGCAGCGGCCCGCATCCAGCCCGTCCGCGACGGCTTCATCAACTCCATGCAAGTCTATCCCTTCACGCAAGGCGCGCTCTATCAGGTCTATACCGCCGTCGGGCAGGTCACCGACATCGCGCTCCAGCCCGGCGAAACCTTGGTCGGCTCCGGCCCGGTCGCCGCCGGCGATACCGTGCGCTGGATCATCGGCGACACCGAGAGCGGCACGGGCGCAACCAAGCAAATCCACATCCTGGTGAAGCCCACGCGCACAGAGCTGATGACCAACCTCGTCATCAATACCAACCTGCGCACCTACCATATGGAGCTGCGCTCGACCGAGAAGACCTACATGGCCTCGGTCTCTTGGCAGTATCCGCAGGACCAGCTCATCGCGCTTCGCCGCCAGAATGCGGAGGCGCAAGCGACCCAGCCGGTCGCCAGTGGCGTCGATCTGTCCCGCGTCAATTTCCGATACGAGGTGGCGGGCGATCGCGCGCCGTGGCGGCCACTGCGCGCCTTCGACGACGGCAAACAGGTCTTCATCGAATTCCCGCGCGGCATCGGCCAGGGAGAGATGCCGCCGCTCTTCGTTGTCGGCCCCGAGGGCGACACGTCCGAACTGGTGAACTACCGGGTGCGCGGCAACTACATGATCATCGATCGGCTGTTCGCCGCCGCCGAGCTACGCTTCGGCGCGGACAAGAACCAGAAGCGCGTGCGCGTCTCCCGGACCGACGGGAGGCCTGCGTCGTGAGCGAGATCGATCCCGATAAGGAGGAAGGCCGCAAGTCCGGGCTGGAACCCCAGCCGGAGTCCGACGATGAAGCCCGGCCGCTGACCGGAGAACCGGCCGCGCCGATGCGGCTGCGTCCCGAGCCGCCGCGCGTCACGCGGCTCTCGCGTAAGGTGTTGGCCAGCCTAGGCCTGGTCGCCGGTGTTGGTATCGGCGGCGCGCTGATCTATGCGCTTCAGGTCCAGCATAGCGGCCGGTCGAACGAGGAGCTGTATTCGACCGATAACCGGACGACACCGGACGGCCTCAACACCCTGCCGAAGGACTATACCGGCCCGGTCCTCGGCCCACCGCTGCCAGGCGATCTCGGTCACCCTATCCTCGATGCGCAGAACCGCGGCCAGCCTGTGACGCCGTCACGGATCGGCACCCCTGCCGTGCAGCCCGGCCTCAGCGCCGAGGAACAGCGCCGATTGCAGGAACTGGAGGCTGCGAGGACCGCGCGCCTCTTCACCTCGACCGAGACGCGCAACATGGCGTCGCCCGCCACCACGGCAACAACCACAACGCCGCCCCTGCCGGATCTGACCGGTCTCGGCCTCGCGCCGCAGCCAGCGACGCCCTCGGCGCAGGACCGGCAGCTCGCCTTCCTCAACCAGGCGCCCGACAAACGCACCGTCTCGACCGATCGCGTCGCCGCTCCGGCATCGGCAAACATCCTTCAAGCGGGCGCGGTGATTTCCGCCGCGCTCATCACCGGCATTCGTTCCGACCTGCCTGGCCAGATCACGGCGCAGGTGACGGAGAATATCTATGACAGCCCGACCGGGCGCATCCTTCTCATCCCGCAGGGCACGCGTGTCATCGGTCAGTATGACAACGGCGTCGGTTTCGGCCAGCGCCGCATCCTGCTCGTCTGGAACCGGCTGATTTTCCCGAACGGCCGTTCGATCGTGCTGGAACGCCAGCCGGGCGCGGACACGCAAGGCTATGCCGGCCTGGAGGATGGCGTCGATTATCACTGGGGTGAACTGTTCAAAGCCGCCGCGCTCTCGACGCTGCTCAGCATCGGTTCGCAGGCCGGTTCGTCGGACGAGGAAAGCGAGATCGTCCGGGCCCTGCGCCAGGGCGCTGGCGACAGTATCAGCCAGACCGGACAGCAGATCGTCAGCCGCCAGCTCAACATCGCGCCGACATTGACGATCCGGCCGGGTTTCCCCGTCCGCGTGATCGTCACGCGCGATCTCGTACTCGAACCCTATGGAAGCTGACATGACGAAGTTGAAACTTGGTCCGATCGCTGACGACAAACCGGTCAAGGTCACGCTGGAGCTGCCTGCCAGCCTGCATCGCGACCTGACCGCCTATGCCGAAATCCTCGGCCGCGAGAGCAGCCATCCGCCGGGCGACCCCGTCCGGCTGATCGTGCCGATGCTCGAACGATTTATGGCAACGGATCGTGGGTTCGCAAAAGCAAGGCGAGGTCCTTAATCGCCAACGGACACAGAGGGGTGGCGCTCTTTGAGGAGTGAGATGAAACCCGCCAAGGCGGGGTTGTTATTGTCGCTCCTCCAATACGCTGTGTAGCTGATCCGGCTAGGCCCATTGCCGTCCCGAGCCTCACGATAGACCAGACCCGGATAGTTCGCGCCGATACATGCCTCGCACATGAGGCTGACACCGAAACCAGCTCCAACCAGGCTCTTGATGTTCTCTCTGGTGATGTCGTGGCTGATCACCTTGGGCCGCTCGCCGGGCGCAGCGAGCTTCGACAGCAGAATGTCCTGGATCTCCGGCCCCGGGTCGCGTTGGCTGAGCAGAAAGGTCTCATCTCTCAGGTCGGTCCAGTAGACGATGTTGTTCCCAGCCAGCCGATGGCCTTCCGGTAGCGCGACCATGATGCGCTCGCTCCAGAGGGCCATGACATTGCCATCCCGAGCGATCGGATCTCCCGTTGTGATCGCGATATCGATCCGGCCTGAATCGACACCGGCAAACAGGCATGCACGCGCACCTTCATGAGTCCGGATATCGACCTTCGGAAAGCGCGCGGCATATTCGACAAGGCTCGCGCGCAGGTTTCCGGCCGACAGTGACGTGTAGAATCCGACGGTGATGTGACCAGCATCGCCGTTGCCGATATTCCGGGCCGTGGAGATCATCTGATCCATTGTTTCGACCAGGTGCATCGAGGTGCGCAAAATCTCGTCGCCGGCCATTGTCAGCCGAACACCGCCGCTGGTGCGCTCGAACAGGATTACCCCGAGGCGAGCCTCCAGTTGGGCAATGCTCCGGCTGAGCGTCGACTGTTTGACCCCGAGGGCGTCAGCCGCTTTCCGAAAGCTCCTGTGGCGCGTAGCGGCGACGGCATAGCGCAGATGTTTGAGTTCGAGCTGCGCTGTCAGGACCCGGGCCTCCTCAAGGGATTTCCGGCGCCTCCAGTCCTGTGGGGCGGAACATCCGCCGTGGAACCATGCGACAGGCACGGACAGGCGACAACGCGCGGCGATGCACCGGTACAACGCCATCCATTGTCGCCTCCTCCGAAAACACTGATCAGTGCAGGCAGGCCTGCGTCATCGACGCGCGAAATCTGGGAGCCAAAGGACCATCGAATGCTGCTGAACGGGGTTCGCAATTTCATATGCGCCGCATTGGTCGGGGCGTATCTCGCGATGGCGGCGCCGGCGTTCGCCCAGTCGCCCGACCCGGTCGACTATCTCGGCATTCCCGGCCCGATCGAGTTCGCCGGAACGCAATATCATCTTGCCTGGAGTTCGAGGCCATCGGCGGATTACATCAAGCATGAATATCTGCCATCCGGCCAGAAGCCGGAAACCTACACGGACATGGTCAGCGTCGAGCTCCTGACTTCAGGCGTCAGCCTCGCCGATACCGTCAAGGCTCAGACAGCTATGCTCGATCGGCGCAAGAGCAGCGACCCACTCGTCAACTACCAGCTTCTCCAGAATCCGAACGGCAGCCAGATCGTTCTGGATTTCCTCATCAGCGACGAAAGCACCGGCACGCTTGTCGTGGAATGGGATGCGTATCGTTACGTCTCGGTGGCGATGCCCGACGGGAAGAACGCGGTCATCCTGTTCGCTATCAGCCGGCGCCACTATGGCGAAGGCGCCAGTGATTTCCTGAAAACGCTCAAGACGAGGCGAACCGCGGACGTCGACGCCCTGGTGAACCACGCGGTTCCCGGCGCAGAGCCCACGAAATAGTACGGCTGCGGATGATCCTCGCCAACCCGTTATCAAGCCGGCGATTGTGTGCGGATCTGTTGTTGAGACACGAAATTTTGGAGTGATCACGATGGGAATTTCGCGAACCGCACTGGTAGGTGCCGTTGCCCTGATTCTGACCGCTCCTGCCTCGGCGGCACTCACGGGCGATTTCGCTGGTCTGCCCATCTGCTCGAAGTTGAACGCCATGCCCAGGGGGTATCGATCTACCGAATGCAACAGGCGCGCGCCGCTTCGGGGCGAATGTCGTTTCACGCTTACCAGCGATGGCATGCCAATCGAATATCTGATCGACGACGGCGTTGTACTTGACAAGAAGGTGCCGCTCAGCGCCGGCCCTTCCATGCCCTATGGCTTGCGCGATGGCGACGATTATGACGCTGCCGCGCGCAAAATCAGAGTGGGCACGGGCCTGTCATCCCGGAAGTGGACGGACAACGAAGATGAAGCCGCCAGCTACATACAATCAGACGATGTGACCTGCGGCAGAAACAAATCCTACTCAATCTACGTCTGGTTCAGGAACGGTCGCGCGAAATCGCTTTCCATCTCAACGCTGCCGGCATTCTGATGGCAAGCTCAGACCCCTGCGGGATCGCGTATCGGCGATGCCGTTCTTTCGCCGGGGAAGGCTCGGTCCCCGGTGCAGAGCCCGAAATAGGAAGGACGCGGATGATCGCTCTGCGCGCGACCAGCTTTCTGATTCTGGGACTGGCCTTTGGGGCTTGCTCCGCTCTTGAGGCGCCGAATGCTGCCTGGGCGGGTGACACAGATGAAAAGCTAACGAGGGCCGAAGACGAGACCTCGCCCCTCCGGAAGCAATCCATCCGTGAGTTTCCGAAACCGTTCCACGGCCGCTGGGCTCACGTCGCTGCCGACTGCCGGGCCACTGGATTTTCCGCAATCCTCGCTTCCACCATCCTGTCGATCGATGCGAGGGGGTTGAGGCAAGGCGAGTGGCGTCTTGCCGTCACAAGTATTCTGCGATCGCGCGAGAATCCCCGGCAGATTTCCGTGAACGCGCACAATACCGATCGAGGGAAGGAATGGGACTCGCTGGAGGAATTCACCCTTCCGGACGACGGCAAGATTCTCGAGTGGCGGCGAGTTGAGGTTGAGCCGATTCCAGTAACGCGCCTCTACCGCTGCGCATGAGGATCGGTACAGGCTTCGGTTTCGGGCAGAGTCTGGCAAAGCTTCTCAAAGCCTGAGGCCATATTGCTTGCGTACTCAGCGATAGGCAGAGGACGCCAACCTGCATCCAACAACGCCTGTCGGGCATCGCCATAACTCGCTCCAGCGGAGACAGCGCCTGGAAGCTGCGGTTTCGCCTCAGCCTGTGGACTTGCGGCCACACCGGTTGCCATCATAGTCACGGCGACAGCCAGAGGCAGATTTGCTGCGCGGAATGTTCTCATTCGGGAAGTATCCCACGGTTGATCGACCAAACCATTTCCTGATGGCATCCCGACACCAGGGCCGTCATCCCATCAGGGCGTACCGGTGCTTCATCAACAGCTTGGCGGAGTGCCCGCTGCAAAGGCCCTCTACGCCGTCAGCAAGTCCGCCGGGCTGTAACCGTCCGGTCTCGGCCGCCTTGCGCGGTGGGCGGCATTTCCCGAACGGTGTGACCTTAAGTCTAGCTTTAAGGTCATGGCGATGGTTCGGGCTGAGGTTCTGGGCGCGATCGAGCGGCGGCGGCGCTGGCGCTATGAGGACAAGGTCCGGATCGTCGAGGAGAGTTTTTCGGCGGGTGTGACGGTGACGGATGTCGCGCGACGCAACGGGGTCGCGGCAAGCCTGGTTTTCACGTGGCGGCGTCAGGCGAAGCTGGGGCAGTTGGGCGGCGGCAGCCCGGCGCCGCTTCTGCTGCCCGTCGAACTGGCTCCTGTCGTGACCGACGTCCCGCCCACGTCGGCGTCCGAGGTTGCCTGCACAGAGCCCGCGCGCCGGAGCCGTCGTTTGTCCGGCATCATCGAGATTGCGCTCGGTTCTGGCCGCAGGCTGCGGGTCGACCGCGATGTCGACGCGGACGCGCTGCGGCGGGTGCTCGACGTGCTGGACCGGCGATGATCGCGATCCCTGCCGGGATGCGGGTCTATCTCGCGATGGGCCCGACGGATATGCGCAAGGGTTTCGACGGTCTGGCCGCTCTGGCGCAGCAGGCGCTGCAGCAGGATCCGTTCTCCGGCCACCTGTTCGTCTTTCGTGGCCGCCGGGGCGATCTTCTGAAGGTGTTGTACTGGGATGGACAAGGCTTCTGCCTGTTCGCCAAGCGATTGGAGAAGGGCCGCTTCATCTGGCCGGTGACGACCGACGGCGTGGTGCGGCTGACGCCGGCGCAGCTCTCCATGCTGCTGGAGGGGATCGATTGGCGCGCGCCGATTCGAACCGATCGCCCCAGCCTGGCGCTGTGAAGCGAGGTGCTTCGAGCCGATTCAGGACTGTGGTCCGCGGTCAAGATCGACCATGATTCAATGGCTTGGCCGCCGGCCTCGGGATAATCTCGAAAGGACCATGGCGAGCGCCTCCGCAGACCTTCCCGACGACGTGGCGACGCTTCAGGCGCTGCTGATCGCGGCACGGGCCGAGACGGCCGCCCATCTGCTCATGATCGAGAAGCTGAAGGCGCAACTGGCGAAGCTGCGCCGGATGCAGTTCGGGCAGTCGTCGGAGAAGCTCGACGCCGCCATCCACCAGTTGGAGCTGGCGCTCGAGGATGTCGAGGAGGGCACGGCGGCGCGGACGGTTCTGGAGCGCGCGGTCATGCCGGCAACTCCCGACGCCCGGCAGCATCCGGTTCGTCGTCCCTTGCCCGATCATCTGCCGCGCGAGGAGATCGTGCATTGGCCAGCGGGCATCGCCGATGGCGATCTCGGCTGTGGTTGCCAGGCTTGCGGCGGACAGTTGCGCCGGCTCGGCCAGGACGAGACCGAGGTGCTGGAGCGCGTCACCCAGTTCAAGGTCGTCCGGCATATCCGCCCCAAGATCGTCTGCCGCCTGTGTGAAGCGATCGTGCAGGCGCCGATGCCGTCCCTGCCGATCGAGCGCGGGCGGCCGGGCCCTGGATTGCTCGCCCATGTGCTGGTGGCCAAGTATGCCGACCATCTGCCGCTGTACCGCCAGTCCGAGGTCTATGCCCGCGAAGGCGTCGATCTCGACCGTTCCACCCTGGCCGATTGGGTCGGATCGGCGGCGGCGCTGCTGACACCCCTGGCCGAGGCGATCGGCAAGCATGCCATGGCCGGGCGCGCGCTTCACGCCGACGACACGCCCGTGCCGGTGCTCGCCCCCGGGTTCGGCAAGACCGCGACGGGCCGCCTTTGGGTCTATGTCCGCGACGAGCGCCCCCATGCCGGAGATGCCGCGCCAGCCGTCCTCTATCGCTATACGCCGGATCGGAAGGGCGTGCGCCCGCAAGGCCATCTCCAGGGCTTCGCCGGATATCTCCACGCCGACGGATATGCCGGCTTCGACAAGCTCTATGCCGGCAGCCCCGGTAAGCGCGCCGCGATCGCCGAGGTCGCCTGCTGGGCCCATGTCCGGCGCAAGTTCTTCGATATCCACCAGGCCAACGCCTCGCCGGTCGCAGCCGAGGCCTTGCGCCGGATCGGGGAGCTCTACCAGGTCGAGGACGCCGTCCGTGGCCGCCCGCCCGACGAACGGCGACGATCGCGGCAGGAGCACGCCGTTCCACGGCTCGCCAATCTGCGGACCTGGTTCGACACGACCCTGCCCAAGCTGTCGGGCAAGAGTGAACTCGCCAGGGCGATCCGCTACGGCCTGTCGCGCTGGCCCGCGCTCACCCGCTATGCCGACCGCGGCGATCTGGAGATCGACAACAACGCCGCCGAGCGCGCGATCCGGCCGCTCGCCATCGGCCGCAAGAACTGGCTCTTCGCCGGTTCCGACAAGGGCGGCGAGCGCGCCGCCGTCATCTACACCCTGATCGGGACCGCCAGGCTCAATGGCCTTGATCCCCAGGCCTATCTCCGGGATGTTCTGGCCCGCATCGGCGACCATCCCATCAACCGCGTCGGTGAACTCGCCCCCTGGAACTGGATGAGCCATGCCCGGACTGTCGCGCCAACAGAAGCAGTTGTCGAAGGCGCTGCTGGACCTCGATGAAGAGGCGATGCTGATCGAGGAACTGGACGGCTTCATTGCCGGCCTCCTCGTCTGCCCGCAGATGATCCCTCCCAGCGCCTGGCTGCCATGGGTCTGGAACAGCGCCGACGCAAAGGGCGAGCCGGTGTTCGAGAGCCTCGACCACGCCAACAAGGTGATGGGCCTGGTGATGGCGTACTACAACGACGTCGCGCGCACGCTCTTCGACCAACCCGAGCGCTATGGTCCGATCGTCAGCATCGACAGGCGCAATGGCGAGATCCTGTGGGAGATCTGGATCGAAGGCTTCGAAAAGGCCGTCAAGCTGAAGCCCGAAGCCTGGGTGCCCCTCGCCACAGCCGATATCGAGGCCGCCAGGGCCTGGACCGGCCTGATGATGCTCGCCGATGTCGCCCGCCGCGATCCCCGCTTCTCCGACGAGCAAATCGACGCCATCACCGCCACCGCTCACGACAAGATCGCCGACTGGGTGATCGAACTCAACGACTGGCGCCTCGCCAACGCCGCCCCGGCGCCGACCATGACCACCCGATCAAACCCCTTCGCCGCTCCGGCTCAGAAGGTCGGGCGAAACGACCCGTGCCCCTGCGGCTCCGGCAAGAAACACAAAAAATGCTGCGGTCTCAACTGAGAGCGCTAAAGCTCACAGGGCCGAGACCGGACGGTTACGCCGGGCTAATCTTCGGTCGAACTCCTTCTCTTCGACAGCATCGCTATGAGAATGGCCGGAGGTGCCGTGAAGATCGGACACAAGAACCAGAATATGATGATGTTGAAATATGCGATGTAGTGCGCGATCCAGGTCTGCGCATCATGAACCGGTTGCGCGGTTTTCGAGCGCAGCAGAACCAGCAAAACTCCGGCGAATGCCTGTGTAATCAGGATCGAAATGCCTGCCGTCACCGCAGAATTCAAGCGGGTAGCTCGATCGACACAATATGTCGTCACGATGGACAGAACAATCACGGCCAGCACAAGGTGCAATACGTTGATGTCCACGCCAAACATTTCCGCTTCGAACATATGCGAGCCCTTACCAACTCGCTGCTGCGCGTGGCGTTCTGAAATCAACGGTCATTGCGATAGCTTTTTCCGCTCTACCGTGTCTCGCCTGTAAACGGTGATGTAGTCGATGCTACCACGACACGCTCCCATGTCGGCTTCCTCGACAAGTAGGAACTGAGTGCCGTCCCAAACGAAAGCCTGTTCCGCACCGCAATCGGCCATCGCGTGCCCTCGCTCGAAACTGCGCAAGCGCCGCTCCTTTTTGTTCCAATCGGCTGACACCGTCTGCGGCTCATCGAGCGGCGGATCGGACGGGGTCAGGCGAACGATGGCTGAGCGTAACCGGCCATCGTTGTCGACCAGGTAGACAAAGCCGGAGCCGTTGTAGGAAGCACAGCCGATCGTCAGGAGCAGCAACGTCGTTCGATCGTCCAGCCTGTCATAGATCGGCTCTGGCAACCCGGCGCCTGGGTAGTCGCATTTGAGGTTTTCCTGCAATCGGAGCAATTCGGCTTGCGCCAGTTGCTTCGGAGGCCAAGCTGAAGCCGGCGGCACGACTATCGGCTGCTCAGGAACCCACGGCGGGACAAAATAGGCGGCACCTTTGCCGCGCTCCGTCAGGGCTGTGACGGTGCCGAACCGATATTGATCCGCATCCATTCGGCGCATGGCGTCACGTAAGCCACGCAACGATATGCTGGTCAGGGGACGGTCGCCCCCGTCAACGAGGTCGAGAACCTCTCCCTCGGCCAAGGCCGCGAAGAGAGCGGAATCCACAGGGAGCGGCCATCCGTCCGGTGCGTTGGCCTGGTCCGCATCCTTCGCGCTGAGCTTCAAACGGAAAATGACCTTGCCGGCCTTGTCCAGGACGGCGAGGCCACGAACTCCGGCAGGATCGGGATTGGTCTCGCACTGATAGCAGGCCAGAAAGCGAACATGGGGCGCATCGTTCGCGCCCGCGCTGCGATGGATTGCCATGCCAATTGCATTGTCGGCAATGGAATCGGCACCGGTTTCGACCTCTTCCGATGTCGGCTCAGGATAGAGCGTCGTTGCGTGACAGGCGTGCCGATTGTCGCAACCGACGATCCAATCGCGAAACGTATCGAGATAGCCGATTGGGCTGACGGAAACTGCGGCGGCAAGAACGACCGATAACAATGTTTGGCTCCGAGAAGGACTACGACGTCAGCATCCGGGCTATCCGTCTGCAACGCCACCTACGCCGATGCACCGGTACGTCGGCACAATTGCAGCCACACCTTCTGGGATGCACCCTTGAAGCTGAGCCACATTTACAAAGGATGATCTATGCCAGAGGTTTCGTCCCATTCGCGCGAACCTGAGGAGCCAAGCCCAAGCCATCGGTCCAAACGAAAGTTGCGCGCCTTCTTCGCAATCATCGGCGTCGGTTTTGTCCTGTGGAACATTGCAGTCACCGAAAAGCGGGTGATGGATCTGCGCAGCCGGGGCCTTGGCGACGTCGTGATTTCAAGCACCAGAGATCACGCATACTTCCCGATGATCGGCGCCATTTTGGGATCGGCGCTGTTCATCAGCATCGGCTTGGCGATGAAACGCATGATGCGGCGGTGACACGATGAACTGCAACACAACCATCCCCAAGCAATCCCAGAGGCGGGGCATTCTGCTCGCAATATCCGCCCTCATAATAACAACCGTCGTTTTTCCGTGCAGCGGCAAAGCCCAGACTCCCGAGGGCAAGATCGGCGAAATCGTGCAGCCGGCCACAGGCACAGGCCGGGCCGTTTACGCCCCGCTGGATCAGGCAGTGATCCTGCCCCGTTTCTTAGGGCGATGGGCGGTACTGTCCGGCAAATGTGTGGGCCAGAGGTATACGGATCGTATGGAGTTGGACCAGAATCTGGCGATTCTCGCCGGGCGAACCCTTACGGTCCAGACCGCGTTGGTGGAGGCTGATCCTCAGAGTACGGCAAATGAGGCGCAGCCTCCCCGTGCGGGCGACTACGCCGATGCCGACGACCTTCTCGTCGGGTTTGATCGGCCTGGACCTGACGGCCCGCGCTACATCCATTTCCGCTTTGCACGCGGAAGCGGCCGCCTGATCGTTGAGGAAGTTGGCAAGCCGAGACGTGCTTATGTTCGCTGCTCCTGATCGTCCCCGATCCCAGCAGGTGAATACCCCAGAGCGGCAAATCAATTTCCATATAGATGACAAGCTGTTCGCGACCGTGACCGGAATTGGCCGCCGGATGAGGCGTGCCATCCCCGTTGCCGGTATGCGCGGCCTTATCTTGATGCTGGCTGGATCACTCGCCTTTCAGACGATCGGTTCATACGCCTCCGCCGCCGCCTTGGGTGAGGGACTAGAAAACCCCGATCCGATCAATGCCGCTACGCAGGCTTGCCGGTCCAACGAGTTCAACCAGTTCTTGCGCCTCTATGCGCAATCGAAAGCGGTTCGAGAACGCTTCACCGCGGATCAGGTCAATGTCGCTGCGGCCGGTGACGCCCCCTCGCACTTCATGACGAAGGCCGACTATCTCGGCCGCCTGCCGATCGCGACGCATGGCTGGAACTACGTCGCGCCGGACAGCCGCGCTCCCGGTAAGACGGCAAAGTATCTCCTCATCAGGACAGGCCGTGTTGCGAAAACCGTATGGCGCGTCGACTGGGCGAATGCCCGCTTCGACAACGAACCTGCGGACGGGAAATGGATCGGCGTTCCTGTCGAAATCCGAGGACCGTCGGGCAAGCTGACCTTCGTGGCCGCCGATGATGGCTGCTGGCGCCTGACCGACGATGTGGAGGCGCCCAAGGACACGCCGTTCAAGAAAGGCGTGCCGCGCTTGCAGTGCACGGTTCGAGGAGACGACTATCGGCGGGAGCTGGCGAGGGTCGAGCGCGTGATCACCGATCATCCCGAAGACATGGATGTCGGACGCAATCTGGCCGTCTGCGCGAAGCTCGCCGACACGATCGAGCGGACAATTCGCAGCAGTCCGAAGCTCAACGAACTGCGGCATGCGATCGACAGAAAGCTGGCGAGCCTCGCCCGTCGGCAGAAGCCCGGCGCCCGCGCGGCGCTGGCGCAGGATGAAGGCCGCGCCCGGCGCAGCATCATGCTCGAGCAATATGTGCTGGCGGATGGCACAACGGAGGACTGGGACCTACCGGGCACCCTTGAACAGCGGCTTCGTGATCGGCTGGCAGAACTGGCCCTGATAGCGCCATCAAGGCAGGACTATGTGGGCGAGTGGATAAACGCCTCGGGCACGCTCGACATCAGCCGCGACGGCAATGCCTACAGGATTGATGCGAACCCCGTCGATATCGATTTCCTGGCCTGGACCTGCGAATTCGAAGGTCGCATGCACCGGACGAAAGATGGGCTTGAACTTGATGACGTCGAGGGCGAGACAGTTCATGCCCGCCTGCGGGCTGGTGTTCTGATCGTCGAGCATCGTCCAACGCCAGGCGGCTTTATCGGAACCTGCGGCGCCAATGGCAGTATCAGCGGCACCTATTTCCCGACCCGGCCGGAGCCAAAACCGCCTGCGGAGTTGATGAAGAGTGGACCGCCGCTTGAATTCACCAATCCGTGACATTCGGTGTTTCGTTTGTCTGGCTTGCTGGCATCGCCTCTTTCAGCGACGCCTCACCTGCTGGCGCGGTGTCCGTCGACCAATAGATGCAGATCCGACGCTCGGCGCCTTTAAGCCAACACGCCGGATCTCGGCGACTGCGGGTGAATTTTCCTAGAGGGACCATCCTTGCCCCGTTATCATAATCCACGGTGATCTCCGCCGCAGACGACTTGTCGGCATAATAGGCCCTTCCTGCGAGATCGATCGCAAAACTGCCATTTCCATTGCGCGGATAGAACGTGCAGACGGCGGGAGCTTCAGCGTCCAGTACGCACTTTGCCGGATGACCCGTGCCGATGCGTCCGCCGTCAAAGTCCGCCATAGGCTTGACCGGGAGCCCCTCTCCCAAGGCGTTGCCGCGGCTGTCCTTCACCTGCGCAGTGGCGGTCGAGACCAGAAGCAAGAGTGAACAACATAGGGAAAGGTGAAAGGTGGCAGGCCGCAGACCCGTGGAAGACGCCATGCGTTTCAGCGGTTTTATGCAAGCCCCCCGACTCTCTCGATGCTTGCGAGCGGAGCGCACCAGGCTACCGATCAACCTCCGGATTATCGGCTTACTTCTGCCCACGGGCGACCGACGACGTTCGTGCTATCGTCAACACCTCATGGATGGCGGCGACGACCACTTCGGGCTTTTCCAACGGAATGCCGTGACCGCTATCCACCCAAACCTGCTTTGCCCCAGGATTCAAGCGGGCAATGTCGACGCGTTTTGCATTGGCGTCCCGTGCCAGCTCGGATGTCTCATCCATCGGTTTCTTGGCTGAGAGTACGATTACCGGCTTCCCATTGAGCGGCGGCAACGCGAGCAGCGACGCGCCCGTAGCCGGGATAGCCGCCAATTCTTTCTTTGCGGCCTCGGAGGTCATCGCCTTGAAAGCGACGTTCGCCCATGCTGGCCAGTTTTCCCGCGCGCCCGCACCCTTCATTTGTTCGGGGTGTGTGGAATCAACCAATACGAGACCCGCGACCTCGTTCGGGTAGCGTCGTGCGTAGAGCTGCATGTAGAGCCCACCAAGCGAGTGCCCTACCAGCACATAGGGCGGAGCGATCCCCGTTTCCCGCAGGTTCTGCCGCAACTCCTCAACGATGTGATCCCCATCGCGCGGCATCGAAACATTGTCGCTCGCCCCGGTGCCAGGACGATTGTAGGCGAAAACCTGGGTCTCTTTGGCGACCTCCGGAAATACCTTCGCCCACCACTCCAGCCGCCCCCCAAGGCCGTTCTCCATCACCACTGCGGGCGCACCGTGTCCGGCGATCACATACTCCACCCGTTTTTGAGCAATGACGGAAGTATTCACCCCCTCTATCGTCGCGCAGGCGCTCAGGCAGAGGCTGGCGGCGAGAAGAACGGCGGCATTACACCACTCTCGCGGGCGGCAAGGCTTTGAAATCTTAAACATGGACTCTCCCTCGCCACCGCCCGGTCACGCGGTTGCGCACAGACCGTCGACGACTGTCGACCGGTAGACGCTAGTTCTCCCAGGGATAGAAGTTGAGCGTGCCTGGCGTACCAGTACGTTGCCCGCGTTGACCGGCACGAGATGGATTAGAATTCTGCGGATGCAGCCGCCTATCAACCTTGCTGCGCTTCGCTATTTCACCGGAGACCAGCATGTTGCCGATGATCGAGAAACTCCTGCGCGTCACGCCCAGAGCAAAGACGACAGACCGACCGCCTTGTGCTGGCCGCGCCCATCAAGCGGCGATCGTCAGGGAGCGCAGGATTACGCTGCGGACGACCTTTTTGCGCCGCCCTTTCTTCGTCTCCGCGATCACACTGACCATCGTTGCGGCGAGCATATGGATGCAAGGAAGTTCCGGCGGTGCGCACGCACGGGATCTCAACCCTTCAGCCGCAGGCCAGGCCAGAGGTGCTGCCTGCCCGTCAGACAAAATCGCTGATTTTTTCCAAGCCTTCGCAGAGAGCACGGAACTTCAGCGCGCATACACCGCGAGTACCGTGGAAACAGCGTTCGTAGACTGGAATGCACAACCTGAGCCGGGCGAATCTGTTGAGCCCATACTGCGCGAAAAGTTGCATTTTCCGCTCGTCCCCAATCGAGTCACTCGGCAGCAAGAAGGTCTGCGCTACCGCTGACAGCGGAAATCGTGTAACCGTGGTGCTTGAGGTGCCGGATACCGATATGCAGCTTCGTTACACCTTCCGCAGCGATGCCTGCTGGACCCTGATCAAAATTGTTGATCCGGCCTTCGGCACGGCGTTCCCCGGAGAAGCTCCTCCCGCCAAAACAACCACCTCCCCAGACGCGGCGTCACGGACGCGCAACTAGCGAAACGTGTGTCGGCCAGCACCGCGAGTATTTCCTAGTCAGCGGAGCCTGACCGGATAGCTGCAGTTCGAATAGACAATTCGGCAGTTCTCCGTCCTTCTCCCGCATCCATTAAGTCCTATGCGGGAGGCTTCGCCGACTGTCTCCGCATTTGCGGTGACGTAGTAGTGGTCGCCCCAGGCGATGACGGCACACTGGTTGTCATATGAGACCTCGACACGGCAGGATTCTCCTCCACCAGTATCGCGACAGGCCGTCATCGCCACAGCTTCGGCGGACACTCGGCTCTCCATATCGCTAGCTACTCCAACGCCGCCTTGAGCAACCTTGGGATCGATCGCAATCGCGCCCCAGCGCGTGGACCATTGCGGCGTTTCCGGCACCTGCTCAGGTGTATCCTCGTCTGACGACAATTCCGAGCAATAGGGGATGCCGTCGCCGAAATCCGGCCCCGAGCCGATGCGGCACGGTTGAGCTTGAACCGTAGAAGCATAGCCGAACGCCAATAACAGGCTCGCCACGAGACGGATTTTCATGCGCGGATACTCCAGCTTTGTCGGAATATCCTCCAGATGCCACCCTGGCGTGCTGTTCGTCACTCCCTGCTGGTGTACCGGTTCCACCCCCCAGGACTGATGCCAAACGTCCAATGCACCGGTACGTTTTACGGCGCGCGAAATCGACGTTCCATCGTCATAGGCACGGTAGCCTCCCGACGAATTGCGGCAGCGCGACATGCCATTTTGCGGCCAACCCGGCCTTCATCCAAGGACATGTGCCGCTCGGCTCTCCAAGCAGCGGCGAGGATTCCACATGCTGATGTTTCAGCAATCATGCGACGGAGCCCGAATATGCCGCCCACTGCAGGAATGAGCCGTCGAAACCTTGCCTGCATCTTGGGGGTAAGCTTGCTGCTTCCCTCTTGCGTCGGGATGGGTGCATCGCCCACCGCCCCCGATGCGCGACTGGGCACAATTGAGCGGGCCGCAGGTGACAGTTCAGTAAGAATGGAAAGCCCTGTATCCAACAATAAGCTGTACTATAGATCAGAGACCACGAAGGCGGCAGGACTACCTTTCTCCGATGCCGTCCATGTCGGTGATCTACTCTACCTCAACAATCAAATCGGCAATCGGCCGGGCGAGGGATTTTTGGTGGATAGCGGTTTCAAGGCCCAGTTTGCGCAGATCATGCGCAACATTGATGGAGTGCTTGAAGCAAATGATTTGTCGCGCGCGGATATCGCAATGTGTACTGTGACAGTGACGGACTTGGCCGTTTGGAGCGAACTCAATCGCCTATGGATAGCGAACTTTTCTGATAATCGACTGCCGGCCCGCAACGTGATTGGCGTAACCGCGCTGCCCCTGGGGGCGGCAGTCGGCGTACAGTGTGTTGCCGCTCACCCGTCGGGCGAACCTTCGCAATAGATGTTTATGCCGCAAAGTGGTCGCACTGCTTCAATGTGAACCGCTTGGGTTCGGAATGGCGGACCGCTTTCCTTCGGCCCGTTACTTTGGAACGCCGCCGCGATTCCGTCATTTGCCCTGGCGAAATACAGAAGGTGAACAGAGTACCGGTACACCCGGCGTGTAGGCCTGAGCGCGGCATAAGCGCTATGCTGGCAGCAACCGCCTCTCAGGTCCCGGCAAGGAGGAATGAGCAATGAAAATCGCCAGCGAAATGAGGGCGGCGCGACGCATATTTTTCGCGGCGCTGCTCTGGGCGACCCTCGCGCCCTTAGGCACCGCCCATGCCCAATATGTATGTATGCCGGGAACCCATTCGACAACCGGAGCCTGGGAAGTCCCGAATGCCAGCTTTTGCGCGCCCGACGAGAGCCAGGGCGATGACCGCGAAAGCCGGGGCACTAATGATGCGAACCCGCCGCCGGAACCCGTGTGGGAAACGCGCTGGGGTGCGATCGCTACCGGAGAAGGTTCCTTCGGCACCGCGGTCAGCTATCCAAGCGAGCAGGCGGCACGCAGTCGCGCTACCCTTGAATGTCAGGCCCAATCGAATGGGAAGCCCTGCCGGGTCAAGCTGGCTTTCTACAATCAATGCGCTGCCTTGGCGGGCGGTGACACAGGATCGATAGCTTTCGGTTCAGCAACCGAGGAGCGAGCCAAGAACCTTGCTGTCACAAACTGCTCCAAACACACCTCAAACTGCCGGGTCATCTATTCGGGGTGCAGCTTGCCAGAACTGAGCAGATGACCGGAGGCAACAGGTAGCCAGGCGAACAATTTTTGCTCCGCCGTTCTCCGAAATCTTTTCAGCGGGCCAAAGCCGCCCGTATGCCGGTCGCGTAGGTTCTTCCTACGCGCACTTCCGACCCGTCGGACAGGACGGCTATCAGGGCAGCGAAGGGAGCCGTCTTAACTCGAGCGATCGCGCTCCGGCGAACGATCGTGCTGCGGTGGATACGCGTGAAGTCGGCCGGATCGAGGCGGCGTTCGAGCGAGGCGAGATTTTCCTGATAGAGGTAGTCCGCACCCGCGATATGAACCCGCACATAGTCACGGTCAGCCTGGAAGCGGATGATTGTTTCGGGAGCGATTCGTAGATACTCGCCCTGCGATTTCACCCAGAATTCGCCGGCACGTTTTTCCCGGCTGTTCAAAGCTCGCTTGAGCGACGTGACGGTTTCCCGCAGCTCCGCGATACGGTCATCCTGAGAGCGCGACGCGGCGGCATGGCGCGCCCGCGTCATGGCCATCTGGAATCGCCCAGGTTCGACAGGCTTGGTGACATAGTCGATCGCGTTAGCCTCAAAGGCGCGCAGGGCATGATGATCGAAGGCCGTGACAAACACGACCGCGGGCGGGGCATGGGCAAGGCGCTCCAACACTTCGAAGCCTGTCCCGCCCGGCATTTGGATGTCGAGCAACAGAATGTCCGGGCGATGTTCATCGGCCCGCTGACAGGCCTGGGCAACGTCACCGGCCTCGTCGATCCGACACACCCACTCCATCTTGCCGAGCATCCTGGTCAGCCTACGACGGGCAAGAGGCTCGTCGTCGACAACAAGGACAGACATCTCGTTCATGCGAGCCTCCATGGCAGATCGATAGATGCACGATAGCGCCCGGGCGCGATGGTGCCGGACGAGAATTGTCCGTCCCCCTGGAAGCGCGCATTCAGCCGCTCAGCGACATTTCGCAGGCCAACGCCCATGCCGTCAGGCTTCTTGCCATCGTCAATCGGCATGTCGTTTTCGATCGTGACCCGAAGGCGATCGGCATCGCGCTCCGCCCGCAATGCGATCTCCACCTTGCCGGCAGTAGCGCCAACGCCATGTTTGATGGCGTTCTCGATCAGCGGCTGGAGAATGAGGCTCGGCACAAGCGCGCGATGCACATCCTCGGGCAAATCGATATTGAACGCCATCCGGTCGGAAAAGCGCTCGCGCTCGATCTCCAGATATTCCTCCTGCAGCGAGATCTCGTCCACCAAAGGGACATCGTGCATCGGATCGAGTGAGAGGGTGGTGCGCAGGAAAGTTGAGAGCGACAGAACCATGCGCTCGGCCTGCGTGGCCGAACCTTCCTCGATCAACCCGGCTATGGAGTTGAGCGTGTTGAAGAGGAAATGCGGATTCACCTGATAGCGCAGCGCACGCATTTGCGCGGATAGCGCATCCTCTCGGGCTGCGGCTAGCCGACGTCCACGATCATGGAGTTCGAAACTGAAGATGAGGCTAATGAACATGCAGGACCAGCCAAAAAACAAGGCCGCGCCAAGCGCTGTGTCATTGATGAAACTATTCCAGTCGTAAGCTGCCACTTGCGACAAAGGGTAAACAGCTTGAGCGGCATAGCTCAGTGCCGCCCAAATCGGCGCCGCCGCCAGGGAGATGAAGAAGGAAGATACAATAAAAATTGGCAATGAGCTTTCCGACGGCCCGCGGCGGATTGCCCATCTATTTATCTGGAGTAAAATATAGGAAATAGCGGCTGTGCAAATCCAGCCATATCCATATCTAAGAAATTTTTCTACAATATATATTGCATGCTCGACATATCCCGCAGAGCCGTTTGCTTTGAGAGCGTATAGGATAGCGGACGAAAAGAACGCGCCCCCCCAATAGACGAGGCCGAAGCGAACCTGAGCTTGGCGGATGGCGCAATTGGACGATGGGTTCGTCATCGTACATCCTCCCCTCGAGCGAGGTGAAGCAGCACCAGCCGAGCGTATGGCCTGTCATCAATGACAAGGCTGGAAATCGCGTTCATGCTATCCTCCACGGCAAAACGATCGATGGGACGGACGAGAACTGTCCGTTCGCCTGGAAGCGCGCACGCAACTGCTCGGCAACATTTCGCAGGCCAACCCATGCCGTCAGGCTTCTCGTCTTGCGCAGGCTTACCCTAATGTCCGCCGTATCATCCATCGTTGTCGCTACCGCGCGATTCATGGGCTCGGTCTCCCTTCTGAATCCGACGTAGTGTGCCGCTCGTCGTCCCAAAATAGCCGTTGGTAGATTTATCCCGCCGTCCACCGCCGAGCGTTCGCCACTGGCAAATTAGGGGATACGACAGAAATCTGAGCAGCATTAGCCTGTCCGACATGAGTAAAATCAAGTCATCTTATAGAAATTCCTTGAGACATTTCGAACGCCCTCGCCACAGATCCAGTGGGGACAAAGCGTTGCGAGGCAGGAACGCGATTGCCCCGCAGCGGCTGCTGAGCAAAAACGGTCGGAAAACGATACTGCACTTGGCCATCGAGACCGACGACGCGAACATTCTGGGAATAATCCGTGCAGCGCTTCCACAAGGGAGTCGGCTGCATGTCAGGTTCGCTAAAGCCGCGCCTGCCTCCGTCGGATATAGAACCAGTGAAGAACAATCCTTCATAAGGCTTCCCGAGCTGACGGCTCGACAGCGCGACATCCTTGACCTCCTGACAGAGGGGCTGTCGAACAAGGAGATTGGTCGCAAGCTTTCCCTGTCCCATTTCACCGTTCGCAATCACATCGCGCAGGTCATGCGCCTGCTCAACGCTTCTACGCGCCAAGAGGTCGTTGCCAGAATTGCGGGGGCAGCGCTTGGCGCCAGTCCCGCCACTGGCTTCGCCTAGAGGTAGGTGCGTGATCGACATGATGTTTCATCGCGCGGTAGCGCGGCCTTGTCAGCAGCGGGCGCGGAACCGGTACATCGAGACCAGGCGCCGCCGGTCACTGGGGATCGAATGACGGTGACATCGGAAAAACGCGCGCTGAAAGCTTGGGCTGGATTGTCCGTAGCCGGCCTGATGTCGGTTCTTGGAATCTTGTTTTTGCATCCGGACTTGAGGGGGTGGACACCTCCGAAATGGACCGATCCGGCGATCACAGTTGAGCCGGTGCGCCCGAGCAACTCTCCCTTTACGGTTGGCGATTGCTTACCGGGCACGATAGACGCGCACAGCTTGCCTAGCACTCAGGACTATGGCGGTACAGCGACTGCGACGATCTTCACCTGCCGAAGTCAGTCGAGCGCAGTGAAAATCATATTCATATATCTATTCCTTGTCTTGTCTTACCCGGGGTGTCGCCTCTTAACAGGCCTGCGCCGCAAATGAAATCCGAGAGAATACCGAGACCACGACGGTCTCCCCAGCGTGATGAACTGGTACACCCCGATCAATTGCGACCTTGTTTGCTTCAGGCCTAACTAACCCGTATGAAACATCTTGCGTACATTCTGTTGATGGAAGCGGCGATCTTCGCGCAGCCAGCGCAGGCGGAGGAGCTTCGTTGGGGTGCCATCGCCCTTGGCGGCAACGGTTTCGGCGCCACCCGTGGCCGGACGGATGAGGCCTCGGCCACTTCGGGCGCGCTGCGCCAATGTGAAGAAAGTGGCGGCGCTGGCGAATGCCGTATCCGTTTGACCTATCGAAACCAGTGTACCGCATATGCCACCGGCGATGATCGCCAGGTAGGCCTGGCTTACGCAAACACCATCGATGAAGCCGGTAAGCTCGCGCTGCGCAGTTGCGACGAAGCGGCAAGGAACTGTCAAATTCGATATGCGGCGTGCAGCACGCCCTCGTCGTTCAACTGAGGGCTTCATGCTGGGCAGTCTCGACCGCCTGACCGCCGTATTCCGTCTCGATGGCGGATGCCCCAACGAACAGGATGAGATCAAAATGCTGCTCGGTGCGCGACCAGTCGGGCCGAGACCGAAATGACCGCCCAACTCATTGCTTGTCTACAATTGCAAAGGGATTTTCGCATGGCAACGCCGATGGAATGCTCGATCAAAATCCAACGTGGGAAGTTGTTGCCAACTTTCCTGACTTTTTTGGCCTTTGGTCTCTGGCCGCAGGCCGCGCGAGCGGAGCATTTGTGCGCAGGAAGATCCAACGAATACACTGTTACAGAAGTTTATGATCAATCTGGTGGCGTTGTTGAAGCGTGGTGCGAATGGGGGTCTGGAAGTAATGAAGGCGCGGCCTCGATGAGATACTTCTCGCCCCAACAATGGAAGGCGCTCTTCGATCATATAGAGGAGGACAAGAAGCGCGATCAGCGAGAACGGGTTTTAATGGGACAACGGCGGCGTCAGCTCGAGCAAGGCCTATGGTTCTTACCCGGCCAGACTCCCTTTGCCGATTGGCAATCTGAGCCAGGCGCCAATACCGGCGTTGCCTCCAACCTACGAGGCTCCGGTTGCGCCGCAAGCTATTGGACATTGAATGGCGCAGTAATCATGACGGCATTCGAAGGGAGCGAAGGGACGGCTAGGATCAGCTATCAGGGATATGGCATCCCTGCGCCGGAGAAACCGAAGACAATGAAAATCACCCTCACCCAATCGGGTGAAACGCAAACGGTGACAGCCATAGTTTCGAAGGCAGGATCCCGTGGGAACAAAATGGGTATGGTGACCTTTAATGTTCCGAGCGGACGTGCGCTGGCTAATGCGATAGAAGATGTAGAATCGTACAGTCTATCCGATGGGAATGGTAACGTATATTTTTCCGGCCAGTGGCACGATGGATTGAAAGTACGCAATGCAATGAGGGGCTGTTTGGCAAAGCGACGGTGAGCGCACCGCTGCCGTGGAATTGGTCGGTGCCACAGCTTCAAGCGTCCGTATAGCGCAACGGCTACCCGCCCTCGACCAGAATGCCGTGCTGCTGAAGCCAGGTAACAACCGCGCGACGGGCGATACGGGCTTCCGCGCTAAGGAGCCCCTCCCTCGTCATGAACAAATAGCGTTGGAACGTCTGCCCCTGCTTGTTGCGCGCATTCGCAGGAGCGCCGGCTTTCAACAACGCAAGAACGCGCCCAGGATCGTTGATCTGTGCCGCGACATGAAGCGGCGTATTGTCCGTGCGATCCGCTCGTCCGAGATTGACACCCGCCGCAAGCAGCATGTCGAACTGACGATCGCGCTCATACATCATTGCCGAGACGATGGGTGTTCTCCCGGTGATGCTGTTCGGCATGTTGCCGCTTACGCCGTGCGCGAGCAGTATCCGCAAATAACCCGGATCACGCGCGGCGGCGGCGTAGTGCATCGCCGTGTCGCCATCGCCGTCCGCCTGCGAAGGATCAGCACCACCATCGAGCAATCCCTGGAAGCGGCTGAGGCTTTGCCGGTTCTGGATTGATTGAAACAGAGGCACTTGTCCGGCTTTCGCTAAAGCTGCCGCCGGAAAAAGGACCAGCCCTATAGCTCCGAGGAGGATATTTCGGCGGACCAACGGTTTCATGAGTTTGATCGACATCTCCGGGCCGTCTCAGCTTGCGATACGGCCGATTGCGAGCAAAATTGTCAGTATCGCCAACCTCATGCGCCTTATCGCTTCGGGGAATCCGCAGTTTCAACGGGATCGAAGGTGCTCATCGTGTAGCCCCGTTCCCCCGAAGTCTTCATGGTCCGGCCGTCGCATTGCCGGATGCGGTGCTCGTAGCTGTGGCTGGTTTCGATCTGCTGTTCAGGTAAATCGGCGCGCAGTCCGCCATTGTGATACCAGATCGTCGCATCATAACGCGCGCTCCTGGAACTGATCCGCTTCACCCCCTTAGTGGTGAACTCGACCTGGCGCCTGCTGCCGTTCGCATCAACCGTCAGGGGAGCGACCTGCTTGCGATCCTCGGCATAGGCCGCTTCGAGCGCTGCTACACAAGCCTGATGCGACTTGAAATTCTCTGTCACCGGAAAAATCGGCAGTTGACCGCTGGCGTGAGCCAACGTCGGCAGACATAGGGCCGTCGCCCAGCCCATAGCCATAGTGACCGCGCACTTAGTGTTTCCCATCCGGCATCTCTCCTGAACCACCAGCCTATCTGTGGCCAGCGGCACTGGCCGCCGTCAACGAATGGCGATGCACCGGTACGTCTTCGCAAGTGCCGTCCGCGGAGCCTCCTTGTAATCTGAAAGGACTGATTATTTGTCCGACGAGCGAGGTAGCCGATAGTGATCCGTGTCCGTACCCGCGCACTCGCACTGTGCCTGCTGCTGCCGGTTTCCGTGCTGGGCGCCTGCAATAATTCCCAAGCCAGTTCCGCTGAAACACCTCAGCCGGCGCAACTGGCGCAGAACACGGGCATCGCATCATCCAAGCGCGCACCCGCTCCCACGCAAACCCTCAGCGAGTCCGATCGGATTCTGCTGGATATGGCCAGCAATGCCTGCAAGGCGAACGACTATCGAACATTCTTCGATTCTTTCGTGAAGTCGAAGGCAGTCCGCCAGAAATATAGCGCGGCGACGGTTCAATACGCAGTGCTGGGGTCGCAGGGCGCGGTGATTTCCAAGCAGAGCTTTGATGGGGCGGGCTACCCGAATTTCCCTGTCAGAATGGAAGACTACTCCTACAGGCCGATCAAGCCGGCCCGCGCCAGCGACACCAACGAATATCTCGATCTCCAATTCAATCAAAGTCAGAATAACGACATCTCAATCGAATGGTCGCGTATCCACTATGTCGGCCCGCCAACAGGCGAGGAAGACCTTGGCACACCAACCGACGTCAACGGCAAACCGATCCCGAACGGGACGCACCCGGATGCCGAGGGCCAATTGCTATTCCGCCCTACGGCCGACTGCTGGGAGTTCTCCGAGGATGTTCGTTGGGACCGGAGAAAGTGACCATGCCGAGAACCATTTTCTCAAGCCGGACCTTTCTCATCGGGGCGGTCGTTCTGGCTGCTGTTACTGGGGGCATCGGCTCGAGTAGCGCGTTCTCTCAAGGGCTCAACGCATCGATCGGCGATGTGCCGGTCAGCAAGGGAGCGGAAGCGATGCGCGCGCTCCCCAAAAACGAACAGCTGGCCAGAGCATTCGCCGCAGCGTTCAGCAGCGACAAGGAGCGCGTCGAACTCGATAGCGGCGCGATCATGGTGTATAGGCCCGGCGCGCTGGCATGGACATCGGTCGGCGCAGTCCTCATCAGCGAAGGCACCGTCAACGGCGCCGGTCCCGATGATTTCGGCGCGCTGGCCGTCCATTATCTGAAACCCGAGGGAACGGCGTTCAAAGTCACCGGCGCATATCCGAACGGGATAGAAGGCAGCCTCATGGGCGGGCCGCCCAAATGGGTGGTATCGACGGACTTCGGCGACAAGCCGGTCGTCGTGACCGAGACATTCGGCTCATGGCAGGGCGTGGCCTGCACAAACACCGCACTCTATGAACTTGGCGGTGGCGAGCCCGTATCGCTGGGCGCGTTCCGATCCGGCTACGATAATATCGGAGCTGAAGGCCAAGGCCCGAAGGCTGTGTCCATAACCGGCTCGATCCGCAATATCGTCCGGGGACAGTCCTTCGAAGTCCATTTCGACGGGACATCCCATTTCAAGCAGTTCTTCGCACGCAAGGGTACAAAATACGTGAAAGACGGCGGAGACGGCGAGTTGCCAGGCTGTTGATGAATGCCGAGTAGAACGAACGAGCATATTGCAGGATCGTCGAAACCGGCGAGAACCTTACCCGGTAAAGGATCGGTCGCATGACGTTCGGAAGAACCTATGGATGCCTAAATCCGCAGGGGGGAGCGCACCAATACGTCCTTCTTGTTCTATTCCCGCTTCTCCTGATCGCATCTGCGGACGCCGACGCGCGTATCGCGAGTGGCCCCGGCAAGCAAGAATTGGGATTGGCGCCAAACAGCGGAGGGACCTGGCGTTATGATTGCTCGGTGGAATATCAACTAAAAGTCGGCACTATATCGCTCACCCGTCTGTTTAAGGATGATGGATCGTTCGACGCGGGCGACTTCATGCGCTGGACTACGAATGGCGACGTTTTACAGCCCCCGCTAGAGATCGAACTATCCTATATTTGGGATCCCGCAAAGCAGCCCGCAATCGAACTACGTCTGATCGAACTCAAGATGCGGCTACGACTCGACACAGACCTTCCCGAAGTCGCAGGGATTCACATGCAGCGACCGTTCCCTGTCAAACCTCACGGGGTCATTGGCAGTACCGCACTCTCCACCCAGATCTTTCCTAACAGCGCCAGCGATACCCGCAATGGACACGGCGAACTGCCACTCGGCGATCTACTTGCCTATGCCGAAGGATATAATGCTCTCAACTGGCGCCTGGTCCAACCATCCGATCGACTGGGGGCTAGCAATGAATTGGCCCGAGGCACGTTCGACATCGCAGCCTTGCGCCAGGCAGTGGCCACTTTGCCGAAGCTGCGTAAAGCGCTTTCCGTCAAAACGGTACACCCAATAGCCCTATGCGAACGAGTGCTGTGGCCGGATTTTGTCGATTATTGATAGGCAGCAGATCTTGGGCAAGTCCGCGCGGAGCACCGATACGCTGTCCAAATGAAATACGATGTCGATGCCGATTTCGCCCTCAGACCTGGGGCGACAGCCAATGCGGTTGAGCACTCAGAGCCTACTTAGCTCGATATATTTCTCAAGTCGGTCGGCGCGCTCACTGATGGCAAGCGCCTCGTATTCAGCAGCCTGCAGATCGCCCATCGAACCGAGCTGGTCAAAGATCAAAGCCTCGAATGCGCTGTCCTTCTGCTGCAGTTGAACCCAAGCGCGTTGAGACTCCATCATCCGGTCGCGCCGTTCGCCCCGCAGATTTCCGATCAACTCCCTATAGACCTTGTTCAAGCGCGCATCCTGACGGTTGCGCTCGGCCGAAAGGCAGGCCGCACCGGGAATGCGCTGCGAACCCGCGCGCTGCATACACGCCGCAAAAATCGCGCTCAGTCCACGGCGCGTTTGATTGCCATCAGCCATCGCAGACCCACTCGTGCTTGCACTCGGTTTAGCCTGCGTTTGCCCAGGAAACACCTTGCCGAATGCCGGATCGACGATCTTGATCAGTGTCCAACAGCCGTCGAAGTGGAAGGTGTAGGTCAACTGCGTGCCGGTGTCCGGCACTTCCAGAGCCACGACCGCACGATTGGCGTTTGTCGAGACATAGCGATGCCGCAAGCCTTCTCTGGCCTGCTGGGCACGATTCGGCATCACCGGGAAGCGCAATTGCTCGCGCGGCAGCGGCTCAACCGATTCGGTTGGTTCAGGCTGGGCGTTGTAATCGATGAAAGCGGTGTCGATGGTCGCCGAGGTGAACGCCTTCTGCAGCGCCGTGTCTTCGGCGAAAGCGGCTACGAACTGCTTGATGTCGTGCGACGGACACGTTGATGACACGGCCGGCGTAGCAAAGGCTGCCTTTGCAATCACAGGAGAGTCGCCAAGCACGCTAAGGGGGATTGCCAAGCTGCCAGATATGAGAGCTACGAGAGAAGTCTGCCGCATGGAGTCTCCGGTGCAGATAGTTCCCGAGAATTCATGCCCATCCACGCTCCTCAGGCAAGATTACGCGAAGCACCGGTACGCTTTCCGCGTTAGCAGTGCTCCCGTGATCAACCAGCCAATTTGTATCCTCCACTAGCCAGACTCTCTACGCTCACGGAATAGAACTTCCCGGTCGTAGTGCTCTTGGTGCATGTCCGTCGTCGAATGATCTGAGACTTTTGGGACTTCCGAAGATTGGAGTTTCCGGCTCGGTTTGCGGGTTGATTTAAGCTGCTTTGGCGTGGTGGTTCAAGCGACGCTGTCTGATGGTGTCTCGTTTGATCCTTTCGCGTTCGAGCAGGATGGTCTGGCCGCGCCCGAAGTAGACGTCAGCCGGGGTGAGATTGTCGAGGCTCTCGTGGTATCGGCGATGGTTGTAATGGTCGACGAAGGCCGCGATCTGGGCTTCGAGGTCTTCCCGGAAGAAGTAGTTTTCGAGCAGGATGCGGTTCTTCAGCGTCTGGTGCCAGCGTTCGATCTTGCCCTGCGTTTGCGGATGGCCGGGAGCGCCATGGACCTGCTCGATCTTGTATTTTTCCAGCCATTCGCCGAGATCGGAGGCGACGTAAGACGGACCGTTGTCGGACAGAAGGCGGGGCCGGTGTTCGACCTTGACGCGGTAGCAGCCCGACGCGGCAAGGGCCAGGTCGAGTGTGTCGGTGACGTCGTCCACCTTCATGGTCGTGCACAGCTTCCAAGCGACGATGTAGCGTGAGAAGTCGTCGAGCACGGTAGACAGATAGAACCAGCCCCAGCCGATGACCTTCAGATAGGTGAAGTCGGTCTGCCACATCTCGTTCGGGCGGGTGGTCTTGTCCTTGAATTCGTCGCTGGCCTTGATGACGATGTAGGCTGGCGACGTGATCAGGTCATGCGTCTTGAGCAGGCGATAGACCGAAGCCTCTGACACGAAATAGCTTTCCGTGTCGGTGAACTTCACCGCCAGCTCGCGCGGCGACAGATCGGCATGGTCCAGCGCCATGGTGATGATGCGGTCCCGGATGTCATCGGGAATGCGATTCCAGACCCGTGACGGTGCGGACGTCCGGTCCTCCAGGCCTTCGACGCCGTGGGTCAGGAACCGGTCATACCAACGGTAGAAGGTCGGCCGTGGAATGCCCAGCTTGTCGAGGGTCTGCCTGGCGGGCAGATGCGACTGCTCGACGAGCCGGATGATCTCAAGCTTCTCGGCGGCGGGATATCTCATTCTTCGTCGCCCCCATCCCCGATCATGCTTTTTTTGAGCATGCGGTTTTCCAGGGTGAGATCGGCCAGCGCCTCCTTCAGGTCGCGGCTCTCCCGGCGCAGTGCCTTCACCTCGTCGCTGGTCGCCGAGCGGGCGGTGTCCCCTGCGAGCCGCTTCTTGCCCGCTTCGAGAAATTCCTTCGACCAGCTATAGTAGAGGCTCTCGGCGATCCCCTCGCGGCGGCAGATCGCGGCAATGCTGTCCTCACCGCGCAGACCGTCCAGCACGATGCGGATTTTATCCTCTGCCGAGTGGTGCTTGCGCGTGGCGCGGCGGATGTCCTTGATGACCTGTTCGGCCGCCGGCTTCTGCGGCCCGGATTTTTGTCTCATCTTCGCTTCCTTTGAATGAGCTACGATGAGCCGAAAATCCTCTCTTCTCGATTAAGCCACTTCTGTCTCAAAGGCGCTGATCCGGAACACTTGGTGCACCCATTTCCGTGCAGCAGCGTGAGTCGCCGGAAGCCGGCAAGCCTAACGGTGACACTGAGTGATGGCCGCCCTCGAAAGAAGAAGCTCACGTCCAACGACCACCCCGTAATCGGCGACGCAGCACCCAAACGGGCCTGTCGCAGGAGGCAAAATGTCAGAGACCAAATTCCTCACTCCGGATGAAGTGACCGAACGCTATCGAGGAGGCGTCTCCGTGGGAACTCTCCGAAACTGGCGTGCAATGAAAATTGGGCCGTCGTTCGTGAAGATCGGCAAGGCCGTTCTGTATCCCCTCGAGGAGCTTGAAGCGTGGGATGAAGGGAATAGAGTGCAGTGCCGTGCTACAAAGCGACTCGACGAGCACCCTGATGATCGAGCGTGACGATCACGGTCAAGCATTGTGGACATACCCCACTCCCCGGCACCAGTCACTGACAAATTCACAAAAAACAACGTAATTTCATCATGTTATGAAGTCAGATAGACAGGTTGGGTACAACACGCTCAGGAAACCCATCGTCAGGAGATGGAGGAGCGCTTCGGCAAGGACCCAGCCCATCACGAACTGATGAAAGGCGTCTGGACCCAGCGCCGATCCTCTCCCCAACAATCGCCGAAGATTTGCGCGGCCACCTTCTGGACTCGTAATGGCGGCGTCTCGTTCATTCATTTGGGCGGCAAGGACGATTGTATCCCTCCGCCGAAGGCCGTCTGCCCTGACTTGCTGATTGGCGTTAAGTCCATGGCTTATGTCATGCGCTACAATCATTTCCCCGATTGAGGTTTTGTCCGCCGATGATCTTGGCCGCCGGCGGGATTGGTCGGACGAGGAGAAGG
>JAFKJU010000083.1 GCA_017305935.1 Hyphomicrobiales bacterium
GACGTGCCGAAGATCGTCGACTGGTACATGGAGGGCAAGATCCAGATCGACGCGATGATCACCCACACCATGCCGCTCGACGACATCAACAAGGGTTTCGACCTGATGCACAAGGGCGAGAGCATTCGCGGCGTCGTGGTCTATTGATGCCGGTATCGGCGGGGCCGCCTGGGTGACCGGGTGCGCGCGGGGACTTGAGATCGGAAATTCAGCGATCGGGCCAGGGCATGCCGCGCTGGCTCATGAAGGAGGAGAAGTCCATGCCAAGCATATCGATCCATCCCGCCGTCGATGGCGGGTTCAAGGCGACCGACGCATCCTTTTCCGGGGGCACGCTGGTCTGCGCCTGCGCCAGCAATCCGGTCAAGGTGAAGGTGAAGGGCGACATCGCCCATAATCATGCCTGCGGCTGCACCAAATGCTGGAAGCCTGAAGGCGCAGTGTTCTCGGTCGTCGCCGTGGCTCCGACCGAAAGCGTCGAGGTTGTCGAGCATGCCGAAAAACTCGCCGTCGTCGATCCCGCCGCCCTTATCCAGCGCCATGCCTGCAAGGAATGCGGCGTGCATATGTATGGACCGGTCGAGCGCGACCATCCGTTCAAGGGCCTGTCCTTCGTGCATCCGGAACGCTTTGAGGAGAGCGGCTGGGCGGGGCCGGGCTTTGCCGCGTTCGTCTCTTCGATCATTGAGAGCGGCTATGATCCGGCCGGGATGGACGGCGTGCGCGCCCGCCTGCGCGATCTCAATCTCGAACCCTATGACTGCCTCAATCCGCCCCTGATGGACTATATCGCCACCTGGACCGCCAAGAAGAGCGGCGTGCTGGCGGCATAGGACAAACTGGTCGGGGCGCTGCCGATGGCAGCGCGCCGGTCTTTTCGTTCACGACGATTTCAGCGGGCCGGGAAAGGGCTGTCGCTCGCTCGCTACACGGCACTCGCCAGCAGCCTCGCCCGAACGACAAACGCCCCCACACGCCCGCGCTCATCGCCTGATCGAATCGCTTAAAGACCTGCAGGACGATCTTCGCGGTGAACGGGGGCGGCAATCGCCTCAGCGGATGAAGATGAACGCCATGCCGACGATCACGAGCGCGGCGCCGGCCCAGGCGCCGCCGGCGGGGCGTTCGCCGGTCCTCAGCCAGAGCATGGGCAGGATGATGGCCGGGGAGGTGGCCGAGAGGGTCGAGACGATGCCGACCTTGCCGCCCGACAACGCAAACAGCAGCAGTGTCATGCCGATAGCCAGAGCAAGCACGCCGGTCAGGGCCGTCATTGCCGCGACCTTCGGCGTCAGCGACCCCTTCGGCTTCACGGAAGGGATCGGCAGCTGGATCAGGATGCTGAGGCAGGTGGCCGCGATGCCGACGCGTAGCAGCGAGGCAAGGAAGGGATCGATGCCGGTTTCCATGGCCGGCCGGGCGATGATCGAACCGATCGCCTGGCCGGTCGCCGCGCCGATCCCCAGCAGCACGCCGACGGCGAGCGATCCCTTGACCGTCTCCCACTGATGCATCTGCGCCCGGCGCTTGCCGAAGAGGATGGCGAGGAACACGCCGGATGCGGTCAGCGCCACGCCTGCCACCGCGAAACCCGAAAGCGTCTCGCCGAGCATCAACCAGCCGAGCAGCGCCGAGATCGGCGCATTCAGCGCAAACAGGATGCCGGAGCGGCGCGGCCCCAGGCGGTTGAGCGTCGCAAACAGCAGCGTGTCGCCGATGAAGATGCCGATCAGGCCGGATAGCAGCAGCGGGCCTGAGGTCGCCAGTGTCAGTTCATGCCACGCGCCTGTAAACAGCACATAGAGCCCCAGCAGCGCGGTGACGAAGATCTGGCGGGCGCGGTTGAAGGCGAGCGCGCCGAGATGGCCGGCAGGGCCTGCCGAGATCAGCCCGGTCATGGCCCAGCAGGTCGCGGCGCCGAGCGCGGCAAGTTCGTGGATTGGCATCGTTTTCCGATCGGTGGAATGAGGGCGGGATGTTCGCCGTTAAAGCGCGATCGGGTGGGCCTCGTCCAGTGCCGTTTCGATCCGTCAACAGCGTGGTTTAAGTCATCGCTTCGACGCGCGGCGCCGGACGGTCGGTTCACGCAGGCTCCCCTCCGCAGCTTCGTCCAGTCCTCGGCCGGTTCGTCACGAAAACGTCATGGCGGGTTTCTATAGGTTTTGACCGAGAACGTTACGGCATCCCGGTATGAGCAGCCTTCGAGGCGGCTCGACCCCTATCGACATGGAGTGGTGCGATGGCAGGCGCTGCCGTCTTGAAAGCTGCCAGATCTCTTTCCATTCCCTTGCATCCGGCATCCCGACAGGTGTCGAATACCGAGAAACACCGGTGGCTGACGAAATGCCGCCGGCCGCAATTTCCCTCAGCGACGGATACCAGTCATGTTCGACGACAATCATTTGAATCGCATCAAGGCGGAGATCGCCGATAGCTTCGACGAGGAGCTGGAATTGCAGATCGAGGAAGAGCGCCTCGACGACCTCATCGCCGAGGGCATGTCGGAACCGCCGGTGCCGACGCTGGAACGCCGCGTCTATTTCCGCGAATTGTTCCGCCTGCAGCATGAGCTGGTCAAGCTGCAGGACTGGGTGCAATACAAGAAGCTCAAGGTGGTCGTGCTGTTCGAAGGGCGCGATTCCGCCGGCAAGGGCGGCGCCATCAAGCGCGTGACCCAGCGTCTCAATCCGCGCGTGTGCCGCGTCGTCGCCCTGCCGGCGCCCACCGAGCGCGAGCGCAACCAATGGTATTTCCAGCGCTACGTGCCGCATCTGCCGACCGCGGGCGAAATGGTGCTGTTCGACCGTTCTTGGTACAATCGCGCCGGTGTCGAGCGCGTCATGGGCTTCTGCACGCCAAACGAGCTGGAAGAGTTCTTCCGCTCGGTGCCGGAGTTCGAGCGCATGTTGGTTCGCTCCGGCATCATCCTCATCAAGTACTGGTTCTCGATCACCGACGAGGAGCAGGAATTCCGTTTCCGCATGCGCATCCATGATCCGCTCAAGCAGTGGAAGCTGTCGCCCATGGATCTGGAAAGCCGTGTCCACTGGGAAGATTACACCAAGGCCAAGGAAGACATGTTGGCGCGCAGCCACATTCCCGAAGCGCCCTGGTGGATCGTCGAGGCCGTCGACAAGAAGAAGGCGCGTCTCAACTGCATCGCGCATCTTCTCTCGCAGGTGCCTTACGAGGACGTCCCGAAGGCGCCGATCGAATTGCCCAAGCGCGTTCGTCACGACGATTACATCCGCAACGAACCTCCGGAAGACATGTATGTTCCGGAGGCCTATTGACGCCCGGAACGCTTCCTGTCCCGGTTGCCGGCGGGCGCAAATGCGTTGCGCCGGCTCTCAGCTGGGCTCCGCACCCATCACCAGGCCTTCGATATCGTGCTTCTGGGTGATGGGCACGAGTTCGTCGACGACGCGGCAGATGAGATGCCTGCGGGCCTTTTCCGGCAGGGCCTCGTGCCAGTCGCGGGTCACCATCATGTCGTGGAGTTCGGCATGGCCGGCGCCGGGCGCGTCGACGCCGAGCACCATGACCGGGCGGGCGATCGGCGAGAGGTGTTCGGTGCCGCGATGCATCGTCAGAGCCGAACGGCAGGAAATGTCGCCCCGGGCGGGATATTTGCGCACCGCCCGCTCCTGGAATCGCGGCCATAGCGCCTTGTCGGGAAACATCTCGTGTTTCCACGCGCGCCCGTCATCCCATTGCGTACCCGGCGCCACTTCGAAAGGCCCCATGTCGGGCGTGACGTCGACGCCGGTCAGGTTGAAAGCGAGCGAAGTGATCCTGTGATCGCGATAGGTATCGGCCGGTGAAGGAAAGTCCCGGTGCCATGGCTGGTATTTCGCCCCCTGGAACGGAACGTCGAGGCCGATCTCGACGATCTGGTAATCCGGTCCGAGCATGCGTTCGCAGATGCCGGTGACCCAGGGGTGGGTGATGAGATCGACGAAGCCGCGGAAATCCTGCGGATGGATTTCGACATACCATCGGCGGGGACCGCGACCGACGGCGCCGCCGGGGCGCTGGATGGCGGACCAGAAGGCCGTCATCATGTCTTCGCGCATCTCGTCCGCCCATTCCGGGGTGAAGGCCGATTTCAGCCCGACGATGCCATCGCTTTGCAGTGTCTGGAGATGGGTGTCGATGTCGTATGCATATTGTCCGTAGGCTGCGTTCATGATCGTTCCTCCCATGATGAAGCAAGGCTACGTCAGCTAATAATTATTAGTCAATAGGCTTATGCCTATAAATGATATACAGCCCTGTCATATCTGTTCGGAGACAAGGCATGGCACGGCGCGCTGCGCAAACCCCCACGGCCCGCAAGGCGACGATGACCGATGTCGCGCGCCTTGCCGGCTGCTCGCAGGCAACGGTGTCCTTCGTTCTCAACAATGCCGTCGGCGTGAAGATTTCCGAGGAAACCCGGCAGAAGGTGATTCAGGCCGCCCGCTCGCTCAAATATGGAGAGGCGTCGCCGATCGCGCGGGCGGCGATGGATGGGCCGGAGAGTTTCGGCTTCGTCGTCGACCAGATGGCGACGAGCCCGGAAACCGTCAACGCGCTGGAGGGCGCGCGCCAGGCTTCCTGGGAGGAAGGGACGGTCATCCTCGCGGCCCAGACCATGGGCATCCGTTCCATGGAGGACTCCGTCGTGCGCAGCTTGAGCCGCGGCGGCGTCTCCGGTCTCGTCTATATGTCGATCTTCACCCGGCGCGTCACGCTGCCCGCCATCCTTTATGACTTGGACATTCCCGTCGTCCTGCTGAATTGCTATAGCGACGACAATCAATTTCCCTCGGTCGTGCCGGACGATTTCGAGGGCGGGCGCCGGGCGGCGCAGGCGTTGATCGCCAGGGGCCGGCGCCGTATCGCCACCATCACCGGCGAACCCTTCATGGAGGCGAGCCTCGACCGTCTCAAGGGTTATCGCCGGGCGCTGGACGAGGCTGGCCTGCCGCATGACCCGGAACTGACCCTGGAAGGCAACTGGTCGCCGACCTCGGGCTACGAGGCGACGCGGCGGCTTCTGGCGCATAGGGATCGGCCGGATGCGATCTTCTGCCAGAACGACAAGATGGCGTCGGGTTGCTACGAGGCGGTTCGCGAGGCCGGCCTCGCCATCGGCAGCGACATCTCCATTATCGGGTATGACGACGATGAAATCTGCCGCCACCTGCGCCCGCTGCTGAGCACGATCATCTTGCCGCATCGGGAGATGGGCGCCTGGGCGGTGAACGCCCTGCGCCGGGCCAGGCCGGGGAAGGCGGGCGCCTACCGCCCGCACCGGGCTTCGGTGGTCTATGTCGAGCGTAACTCGATTTGACGATGGCCATGTCCTTGGAGCCGGGAGGTCGATCGGGCCTGAACCGATGCCTGCGGCGACGGGTTACGCTTCCTGCGGTGCATGTTCGCCTGCCCGCAACGCGGGGACCAACAGACAGGCGGGCACGATAAGCGCGGCGATCATCAGCATGGCGACGAATGTCGCATGCAGCGCGTGCTGCAAGGCAAGCCGGATATCTTCCGTGCCGCCGATGGCGCCGCCGGTGCCGTTCAGCAGCCCGCGGATCTGCTCCGGTGTGATCGGTTGGCCGTTGGTTGCGTGCGCCAGGCCGTAGGTCAACACCGCGCCGAGCACCGCCGCGCCGAGCGTGCTGCCGAGATTGCGCGAAAAGACGTTCGAGGCCGTGGCGCTGCCGCGCTCGGTCCAGTTCACGCTTTCCTGCGTCAGGATCAGGGCGCTGATATTGAGCAGCCCCATGCCGAAACCCATGATCAGCGAACCGGCGCCGGCGAGGATCGCCGAACTCGATGGCGTCAGCAGGATGAACAGGAAGGTGCCGACCGGGATCAGCAGGCTGCCGGCGATCATGATGGGACGAAGGCCGAAGCGCGCGAACTGGCGCGAAGCGATGGTCGCGCCGCAGGGCCAGCCGAGAAGAAGCATGGTCAACGCGAAACCGGCAACCAGCGGCGAGCGGTTGAGCACCGTCTGGACATACATCGGCAGAAAGGTCGTCAGGCCCATGATCGACATGCTGGCGAAAAATACGGCCAGGTTTGCAAAGGCGATCGGCCGCTTCAGCCACAAGCCGGGGGCGATCATCGGCGCTTCCGCGCGGCGTTCCTGCCAGACGAACCCGGCCAGCGCGATCACGAAAACGGCAAGCATGCCGACGGCCTGTCCCGATACCGCGCTTTCCAGTTCGGTCAGCGCGATCATCAGCGCGGAAATCGAGATGGCGAAAAGCGCGGCGCCAAGCACATCGATGGAGACCGATCGCGACCGTTTCTCCTCATGCAGGAAAAGCAGAAAAGCCAGGGAGGCGAAAAGCCCCACGGGTACGTTGATCCAGAAAACCCAGGCCCAGGGCAGGTTGTGGATGATCAGGCTGCCGAGCAGGGGGCCGACGACGGCAGACAACGCCCAGACGCTTGCCAGATAACCCTGGACCTTGCCGCGCTGGTTGCCGGGAAACAGATCGGCGACGACCGTCATCGCGACGGGCTGGATGGCGCCCGCACCCACGCCCTGCAGCAGCCGGAAGGCAATCATCGACGGCATCGACCAGGCAAAGCCGGCAAGCACCGAGGCAATCAGGAACAGCGCGATGCCGATGAGAATCATCGGCTTGCGCCCATAGATGTCCGCCAGCTTTCCAAAGACGACGGTCGTTGCCGTCTGGGTCAGGAGAAACGACGAAAACACCCAGGAATAGAGGTTGATCTGACCGAGTTGCGCGGCGATCTGCGGCATTGCCGTCGATACGATCGTCGCCTCGATGGCGATCATCGCCATGCTGGCCATGATCGCGACGACGACGAGTCCGCGATGTGAGGTTTTTTCTGTCATGGGTGACTTTCGGACCAGGCGGTCACACTGCTGGGATGGGCACGATATCTTATGTGTCACTTAGTAGTACGATGCCTCGCGCCGTCAAGGCGGTTCTGGCGGCAAAGGCGCGTTGGGGGCGGGGAGATCGCGAAAACGTTGATTTACAAACAAGGCGTTTGTATATAGAAAAATCAGCCGTCGCGTCTCCCGTTTCGACGATCGATCCACTGAATCCGGGAACGGGATGCCGGCGAATATGCGACTGACGCCTGCTTTGCACGCAGCCTCCAGGCGTGTCCACGGGCATTATCGGTCACTCGGAAAGCCCCTGATGAACGGGGTCGTTCGTCAGGGGCACGTCGTTGCTCGGGCCGCCTCTTCTCCAGTCCTTCGTTGCGCCGGGAGTGGTTGTTGCCGGAATCCCACACTCGAAATCCCAAGGCGCGGGGACACCGCTTTCGATGTCAGAAAAGATTTACAAACATTTCGATTGTATATATCCCGGAATCGCAGGTCCGGGATATCATCTTGTCGCGACTTACGGTTGGCGGACCATGCTCTCGAACGATTTGATTGACTGGAGTTCAAAAATGAACATCAAGAGCCTTCTTCTCGGCTCCGCTGCAGCCCTCGCTGCAGTTTCCGGCGCCCAGGCTGCCGATGCCATCGTTGCCGCCGAGCCTGAGCCGATGGAATATGTCCGCGTTTGCGACGCCTACGGCACTGGCTATTTCTACATTCCCGGCACCGAAACCTGCCTGAAGGTCGGCGGTCGCGTTCGCTTCGACGTTGAAGCTGCAAACTCCTACGTCGCCAACAGCGACCTCGGCTGGCGCACCAAGTCGCGCGCTGAGATCTACCTCGACTCGGCCAGCGACACCGAATACGGCCCGCTGAAGACGCAGATCGTCACCCGCTTCGACTTTGACGGCACCTACAACGACGGCGTTCACACCACGACTTCGCTGATGGCCGCCAACATCCAGCTCGCCGGCTTCACCGTCGGTCTCGCCGACTCGGCCTATTCCCTGTTCACGAACTATGCCGGCGACATCATCAACGACGACGTCATCTCCTACGGTGGCCTCGAAGTGAACCAGATCACCTACAACTACGACGGCGGCAACGGCTTCAAGGCTGTCGTCTCGGTTGAAGACGCTCGCCTCGCTCGCAACGGCACCGACGTCTGGGGCAATGCCCGTTACGTTGATGACGACAACTACAAGGTCAACGTTGTCGGCGGTCTCGGCTACTCCACCGGCGCATTCGGCTTCTC
>JAFKJU010000028.1:0-86943 GCA_017305935.1 Hyphomicrobiales bacterium
CAGGTCCTGCACGGCCTGTCGGCCGGCGAAATGGAAGCCCGCCGCCGCGCGCTGATCGAAGCGCAGGCGCGCGCTCTCGAAGACGCCAAGCGTCGTGCCGAGGAAGAGGCGCGCCGCAAGGCGGATGAGGAACTGCGCGCCGCCGAGGCCGCCCGCGAGGCCGAAGAGCGCCGCCGCGAGGAAGAGCAGCGCCGCGCCGCAGAAGCTGCGGAAGCCAAGGTTGCGCCCCGCGCCGAGCCCGCCGTCGCCCAGGCGCCGGCTGCTGCCCGCACCGAAAGCCCGGCGCCTGCCGCGCGCCGTCCCGACCAGCGCCCACAGGCTCCGCGCCCGCAGGCCCCCGGCGCCGTGCCGCCTCCGGACGGTGCACCTGTGCGTCGCCGCACCGGTGATCAGGAAGACGGTCGTGGAGCAGGCGCTCCCCGTGGCGGTCTGCCCGCCCGCGGCAAGGTCGTGCGTCCGGAACCGGCCAAGCCCGCCCCGCGCGCCAAGACCGAGGAAGAACGCCGTCGCGGCAAGCTGACGGTCGGTGCAGCCAGCGTCGACGACGACGGTTCGACCCGTGGCCGTTCGATGGCCGCCATCCGCCGCCGCCAGGAAAAGTTCCGCCGCAGCCAGATGCAGGAAACCCGCGAGAAGATCGCGCGTGAAGTCATCCTGCCGGAAACCATCACCATTCAGGAATTGTCGCAGCGCATGGCCGAACGGGCCGTCGATGTCATCAAGTACCTGATGAAGGAAGGCCAGATGATGAAGCCGGGCGACGTCATCGACGCCGACCTTGCTGAACTCATCGCCGGCGAATTCGGTCATACGGTCAAGCGCGTCTCCGAGTCCGACGTCGAAGAGGGCATCTTCAACATCTCCGACGAAGAAGGCGAAATGCAGTCCCGTCCGCCGGTCGTGACCATCATGGGCCACGTCGACCACGGCAAGACCTCGCTGCTCGACGCCATCCGCCACGCCAATGTGGTGGCGGGCGAAGCCGGCGGCATCACCCAGCATATCGGCGCCTATCAGGTCGAGCAGAACGGTCAGAAGATCACCTTCATCGATACGCCCGGCCACGCCGCCTTTACCGCGATGCGTGCCCGTGGCGCCCAGGCGACCGACATCGCCATCCTGGTGGTCGCCGCCGACGACAGCGTCATGCCGCAGACGATCGAATCGATCAACCACGCCAAGGCGGCCGGCGTGCCGATCATCGTGGCGATCAACAAGGTCGACAAGCCGACCGCCGACCCGCAGAAGGTGCGCACGCAGCTCCTCCAGCACGAGGTGTTCGTCGAATCCATGGGCGGTGAAGTGCTCGACGTCGAGGTCTCGGCCAAGAACAAGACCAATCTCGACAAGCTGCTCGAAGCCATCCTGCTGCAGGCCGAAATCCTCGACCTGCGCGCCAATGCCAACCGCACCGCCGAAGGCACGGTCATCGAAGCCGAGCTGGATCGCGGCCGCGGCGCCGTCGCCACCGTCCTGGTCCAGAAGGGCACGTTGCGCCCGGGCCAGATCATCGTGGCCGGCGATCAGTGGGGCCGTGTGCGCGCTCTGGTCAACGACAAGGGCGAGCACGTCAAGGAAGCCGGCCCGGCGACCCCGGTCGAGGTTCTCGGCCTGTCCGGTACCCCGGCAGCCGGCGACAAGTTCGCCGTCGTCGAGAATGAAAGCCGCGCTCGCGAGATCTCCGAATATCGCCAGCGTCTGGCCCGCGACAAGGCGGCTGCCCGCCAGTCCGGTTCGCGCGGTTCGCTCGAACAGATGATGACGCAGCTGCAGACCTCCGGCATGAAGGAGTTCCCGCTGCTCATCAAGGGCGACGTGCAGGGCTCCATCGAAGCCATCATCGGCGCCCTCGACAAGCTGGGTACCGACGAAGTTCGCGCCCGCGTCGTGCATTCGGCGGTCGGCGGTGTCACCGAGTCGGATATCTCGCTGGCCGAGGCCTCGAATGCGGCGATCATTGGCTTCAACGTCCGCGCCAATACCCAGGCGCGCGCGCTTGCCGAACGCGAAGGCATCGAGATCCGCTACTACAACATCATCTACGATCTGGTGGATGACGTGAAGGCGGCTATGTCGGGCCTGCTCTCGCCGGAACGGCGCGAAACCTTCCTCGGCAATGCCGAGATCCTGGAGGTGTTCAACATCACCAAGGTCGGCAAGGTCGCGGGTTGCCGCGTCGTCGAAGGCAAGGTGGAGCGCGGCGCGGGCGTCCGCCTCGTGCGCGACAACGTCGTCATCCACGAAGGCAAGCTCAAGACCCTCAAGCGCTTCAAGGACGAAGTCTCGGAAGTGCCGGTCGGCCAGGAATGCGGCATGGCCTTCGAGAACTACGAGGATATCCGCGCCGGCGACACCATCGAGTGCTTCCGCGTCGAGCATATCACCCGCACGCTCTGATCCGGGCTTGCGTCGAAATTCGAAACCGCCGGCCTCGCGGGCCGGCGGTTTTTTATCGCCTGGGGTGTGGCGACATGCCCAAGCCTTGATTTTTCCGGCCAAACGAGTCATTGGACCGGCTTTACGGGCGCTCCTGTCGAGCGCAGCAACGGATACACCATGACAAAAGCAACCTCTTCCGCGCCTTCGCAGCGCATGTTGCGCGTTGGCGAACAGGTGCGCGCAGCGCTGACCCAGGTTCTGCAGCGCGGCGAGGTGCGTGACGACCTGATCGAGAAGACGGTGATTTCGATCTCGGAAGTGCGCATGTCGCCAGATCTGAAGATCGCTACCGCCTATGTGTCGCCGCTGGGCGTCGCCGATCACGCCGGCGTCATCGCCGCGCTCAATCGCAATGCGAAGTTCATCCGCGGCCGCCTCAGCGGCCAGCTTCGCCAGATGAAATACATGCCGGAGGTGCGTTTTCGCGACGACACCTCCTTCGACAATTACAGCAAGATCGACGCGCTGCTGCGCTCCCCCGAGGTCAGCCGCGACCTCGATGCCGGCAATGACGACGACGAATAGAATGAGACCGCATGTCCAAACCGCGTAAACCCAAGGGCCGGCCGATTTCCGGCTGGATCATTCTCGACAAGCCGGTGGATTTCGGCTCGACCGAGGCCGTCTCCAAGATCAAGTGGCTGTTCAATGCCCAGAAGGCGGGACACGCCGGCACGCTCGATCCGCTGGCGTCCGGCATGCTGCCGATCGCGCTCGGCGACGCCACCAAGACCGTGCCTTATGTCATGGACGGCCGCAAGATCTACGAATTCACCGTCAGCTGGGGCGAGGAGCGCACCACGGACGATCTCGAAGGCGAGGTGACGCAGTCCTCGGCAAGCCGCCCGGCGGAAGAGGCGATCCGCGCTCTGCTGCCGCGCTATACCGGCGTCATCGAGCAGATCCCGCCGCAGTTTTCCGCCATCAAGATCGCCGGCGAGCGCGCCTACGATCTCGCCCGCGAGGGCGAGACGGTAGTCATCCCGGCCCGCGAAGTTGAAATCTTCCGCCTGACGCTGCTGGCCTGCCCGGACGAAAACACCGCCTGCTTCGAGGTCGAATGCGGCAAGGGCACCTATGTGCGGGCCTTGGCGCGCGATTTCGGCCGTGAGCTCGGTTGCTACGGGCATATTTCGGAGCTGCGCCGCACCTTCGTCGCGCCGTTTGCCGAGGAGCAGATGGTGCCGCTGGAGACGCTGACGGCGCTGGAAGCGGTCGAGGACCGCGACGAGCGGCTGGCCGCACTCGATGCCTTCCTGGTCGATACCGGCGAAGCGCTTTCCAACCTGCCGCATATTGCCGTCAACGACGACCAGGCGCACCGCCTGAAGATGGGCAATCCGATCATCCTGCGCGGGCGCGATGCGCCCGTGGCCGAGCCGGAAGCCTATGCCACCGCGCGCGGAAAACTGATCGCCATCGGCGAGATCGGCGAAGGCGAGTTCCGGCCGAAGCGTGTCTTCGGCTAAACTTCGATCGGGTGAGGGGCGGCTTTGAAGGCCGCCTCTTCCCTTTCGTCCCCGAATGGAGTATAGGCGGCGCCAGCAAGTGGCAAGCCGCCTGCGTTCATGGCCAAGGCTGGACGACATCCCGGCCTATGGCGACCCAATTCCTCCCATCAGAAAGGATTTACCGATGTCGATCACTGCAGAGCGCAAGGCCGCCCTCATCCAGGAATACGCCACCAAGGCAGGCGACACCGGTTCGCCGGAAATCCAGGTCGCGATCCTGACCGAGCGGATCAACAATCTGACCGAACACTTCAAGGGCCACAAGAAGGACAACCACTCCCGTCGTGGCCTTCTGTCGATGGTTTCGAGCCGCCGTTCGCTTCTCGACTACCTCAAGAAGAAGGATGAAAGCCGTTACACGACCCTGATCGGTCGTCTGGGCATTCGCCGCTAATCTCTTGATCCGGCGGGTTTTGCTTCTGGCGAAACCCGCCGGTCCCTTATTCGGGGCGCAATTGCGCCCCATATGATGCTTGAGGCGGGCCGGATGGGCCGGAACCGCCGATGACAACCCGATGACCTGTCATGGGGCAGGATTGTTGGATGCTTCCCTTGGGTGCCACACCTCAAGTGTCTTGAAGCCTCCCGCTGTCTTGCCCATGATGCGTCGCAACGATGCGAGGCAACGGGTCCGCGCCGGCCATCAGGAATGGCGGGCGCAGTCCGAAATGCCGCATGTGAAGGACAAGATATGTTCGATATCCATTCCGTCGAAATCGAGTGGGCCGGCCGGCCGCTGAAGCTGGAAACCGGCAAGATCGCCCGCCAGGCCGATGCCGCCGTTCTCGCCACCTATGGCGAAACCGTCGTGCTCGCCACCGTCGTTTCGGCCAAGGCGCCGAAGCCCGGCCAGGACTTCTTCCCGCTCACCGTCAATTATCAGGAAAAGACCTACGCCGCCGGCAAGATCCCCGGCGGTTACTTCAAGCGCGAGGGACGTCCGAGCGAGAATGAAACCCTGGTTTCGCGCCTCATCGACCGCCCGATCCGCCCGCTCTTCCCGGAAGGCTACAAGAACGACACGCAGGTCGTCGTCACCGTCGTCCAGCATGACCTGGAAAACAACCCCGACGTTCTCGCCATGGTCGCCACCTCGGCTGCTCTGACCCTGTCGGGCATCCCGTTCATGGGCCCGGTCGGCGCCGCCCGCGTCGGCTACATCAACGGCGAATATGTGCTGAACCCGCATATCGACGAGATGGACGAAACCAGCCTCGACCTCGTCGTCGCCGGTACGCATGACGCCGTGCTGATGGTCGAATCCGAAGCCAAGGAACTCAACGAAGAGGTCATGCTCGGCGCCGTCATGTTCGGCCATCGTGGCTTCCAGCCGGTTCTCGACGCGATCATCAAGCTCGCCGAAGTCGCCGCCAAGGAGCCGCGCGAATTCGAGCCGGAAGATCATTCCGCCCTCGAAACCGAAATGCTGGGCATCGCCGAAGCCGAACTGCGCGGCGCCTACAAGATCACCCAGAAGGCCGATCGTTACGCCGCCGTCGACGCCGTCAAGGCCAAGGTCAAGGCCCACTTCTTCCCCGAGGGCGCGACCGAACTGCGCTACACGCCGGAAGTCGTCGCCGCCGTCTTCAAGCACCTGCAGGCCAAGATCGTCCGCTGGAACATTCTCGACACCAAGAGCCGCATCGACGGCCGCGATCTCGAAACCGTTCGCCCGATCGTCGCTGAAGTCGGCCTCCTGCCGCGCACCCACGGCTCGGCCCTGTTCACCCGTGGCGAGACCCAGGCGATCGTCGTCGCCACGCTCGGCACCGGCGAGGACGAGCAGTATGTCGACAGCCTGACCGGCATGTACAAGGAGCAGTTCCTGCTCCACTACAACTTCCCGCCCTATTCCGTCGGCGAGACCGGCCGCATGGGTTCGCCGGGCCGCCGCGAAATCGGCCATGGCAAGCTCGCATGGCGCGCCATTCACCCGATGCTGCCGACGACCGAGCAGTTTCCCTATACGCTTCGCGTCGTTTCGGAAATCACCGAATCGAACGGTTCCTCCTCGATGGCCACCGTCTGCGGCACCTCGCTGGCGCTGATGGATGCCGGCGTGCCGCTGGCAAAGCCGGTTGCCGGCATCGCCATGGGCCTGATCCTCGAAGGCGAGCGTTTCGCGGTTCTCTCCGACATCCTCGGTGACGAAGACCACCTCGGCGACATGGACTTCAAGGTGGCCGGCACCGCCGACGGCATCACCTCGCTGCAGATGGACATCAAGATCGCCGGTATCACCGAAGAGATCATGAAGGTTGCGCTGAACCAGGCCCAGGGCGGCCGCCAGCACATCCTCGGCGAAATGTCCAAGGCGATCACCGAAAGCCGCGGCCAGCTCGGCGAATTCGCCCCGCGCATCGAAGTGATGAACATCCCGGTCGACAAGATCCGCGAAGTCATCGGTTCCGGCGGCAAGGTCATCCGCGAAATCGTCGAAAAGACCGGCGCCAAGATCAACATCGAGGACGACGGCACCGTCAAGATCGCCTCCTCCTCCGGCAAGGAAATCGAAGCGGCCCGCAAGTGGATCCACTCGATCGTCGCCGAGCCGGAAGTCGGCCAGGTCTATGAGGGCACGGTGGTCAAGACCGCCGATTTCGGCGCCTTCGTCAACTTCTTCGGCGCCCGCGACGGCCTCGTCCACATCTCGCAACTCGCTTCCGAGCGCGTCGCCAAGACGACCGACGTCGTCAAGGAAGGCGACAAGGTCTGGGTCAAGCTGATGGGCTTCGACGAGCGCGGCAAGGTTCGCCTCTCCATGAAGGCCGTCGACCAGGCGACCGGCAAGGAAGTCGCCCGCGAAGACAAAAAGAAGGAAGACGGCGAAGCCGCCGAATAAGGCCTTCGTTTCGTCAGAAGCTTCGAGGCGCGGGGCATTGCTCCCGCGCCTTTTTTCTATTGTCCCGATTGAAGGTTTTCCATGAGCCGCGACGCCGTCAAAACCCTGTTCCATCCTTACGCCTCGGGCGTGCTCGATGCGCCGAAGGCCGGCGAAAAGGTCCTGTTCCTCGGCGCGGAGCCGGGCTATGCGCTGCCGGACGGTTTCGAGGCCGAACTCGTCGCCGTCCAAGGCTTCCGCCCGCTGTTCCTGCGGCTGCAGGCGGCCCATGTCGCGGCCGAGCCGCAATTGCCGGAAGACACTTACGCCCACGCTTTGGTGCTCTGCGGCAAGCACAAGGGCGAGAACGAGGCGCGCATTGCCAGCGCCCTGATGCATGTCGCCCCCGGCGGCATGATCGTCATCGCCGGCTCCAAGGAAGACGGCGTGCAGCCGCTGCGCAAGAAGCTGGAAAAGCTCGGCGTCGAGGCAGGCTCCATGCCGAAATATCACGGCCTCGCCATCTGGTTCCAGCGTCCGGTCGCGCCCGAGGCGCTGGTCGCCGCCTTTGCCGCTCCGCCCGTGCGCGTCGAAGGCCGCTTCTCGGCCGCCCCCGGCATGTTCTCGCATGATCGCGTCGATGCCGGCTCGCTGCTGCTGGCAGACCGCCTTCCGACCGATTTCAACGGCAATGCCGCCGATTTCGGCGCCGGCTGGGGTTATCTTTCGGCCATGCTCGCCGAGCGCTCGCCGATGGTCAACCGCATCGATCTCTACGAAGCCGATTTCGATTCGCTGGAGCAGGCCAGGGCCAATCTGGCAGGCAGCCGCGTCGACACGCGCTTCTTCTGGCACGACGTCGCCGCCGAGACGATCAAGGACCGCTATGAACTCGTGATCATGAATCCGCCCTTCCACGAGGGCCATGCGGCAGAGCCCGGCCTTGGCCAGGCCTTCATCCGCCAGGCGGCGACGGTGCTCAAGGGCGGCGGCCGCCTGCTCCTGGTCGCCAATCGTGGCCTTCCTTACGAGCCGGTTCTGGCGGGGCTGTTCCGCGAGAGCGGCGAGGTCTGCCGCAACGCCCGCTACAAGGTGCTGTGGGCGAAGAAATAACCCAAACAAAAAGCCCCGGAAGCGACGCTTTCGGGGCTTTTCTCATTCTGGACTGGAAAGTCCTATTCCGTGTCGGCCTTGCCGAGCGCTTCAAGCGTTGGCATCGAGGTGATGTTGTAGCCGGAATCCACATAGTGGATTTCGCCTGTGACACCCGACGACAGGCCGGAGAGCAGATAGAGCGCCGAATTGCCGACATCCTCGATGGTGACGGTGCGGCGCAGCGGCGAATTCTTCTGCTGCCAGGAGAGCATGGCGCGCGCATCGGAAATGCCGGCACCGGCCAGCGTGCGGATCGGGCCGGCGGAGATGGCGTTGACGCGGATGCCGCGCGGGCCGTAATCGCTGGCGAGATAGCGCACCGAGGCTTCCAGCGCCGCCTTGGCGACGCCCATGACGTTGTAGTTCGGCATAACCCGCACCGAGCCGCCATAGGTCAGCGTCAGCATGGTGCCGCCGGCATTCATCAGTTCAGCCGCGCGCTTGGCGATCTCGGTAAACGAGAAGCAGGAGATCACCATGGTGCGGGTGAAATTCTCCCGCGTGGTGTTCGCATAAAGGCCCTTCAGCTCGTTCTTGTCGGAAAAGCCGATGGCATGGACGATGAAGTCGAGGCCGCCCCAGCGCGCCTTCAAGGCCGCGATGACCTGATCGACCGAAGCCAGATCCTCGACATCGCAGGGCAGCAGGAAATCCGAATTGAGTTCGGCGGCCAGCGGCTTGACGCGCTTGCCGAGCGCCTCGCCCTGATAGGTAAAGGCCAGTTCCGCCCCTTGGCCCGCCAAGGCCTTGGCAATGCCCCAGGCGATCGAGTGATTGTTGGCAACGCCCATGATGAGGCCGCGCTTGCCCTGCATAATTCCCGTCATGTGCGATTATCCGTTGTAGCGCTGGAAAACGAGCGTCGCATTCGTTCCGCCGAAGCCGAAGGAATTGGACAGCGCGATGTCGATCTTGGCGTCGTCGATGCGCTGGCGCACGATCGGCACGCCGGCAAATTCCGGGTCGAGTTCGCTGATATGGGCGCTCTCGCCGATGAAGCCGGCCTGCATCATCAGGATCGAATAGATCGATTCCTGTACGCCGGCCGCCCCCAGCGAATGGCCGGTCAGCGACTTGGTCGACTGGATATGCGGCATCTTGGCGCCGAACACCTCGCGAATGGCGCCGATTTCCTTGGAATCGCCGACCGGCGTCGAGGTGCCGTGGGTGTTGATGTAGTCGACATCGCCCTTCACGGTCGACAGCGCCTGGCGCATGCAGCGGATAGCGCCTTCGCCGGAGGGGGCGACCATGTCGTAACCGTCCGAGGTCGCGCCGTAGCCGACGATCTCGGCGTAGATTTTCGCGCCGCGCGCCTTGGCGTGCTCCAGCTCTTCGAGAACCAGCACGCCGGCGCCGCCGGCAATCACGAAGCCGTCGCGATTGGCGTCATAGGCGCGCGAGGCGACCGAGGGCGTCTCGTTGTATTTCGAGGACATCGCGCCCATGGCGTCGAACAGGTTGGACATCGTCCAGTGCAGGTCTTCATGGCCGCCGGCGAACATCACGTCCTGCTTGCCCCACTGAATCATCTCGGCGGCATTGCCGATGCAATGGGCCGAGGTCGAGCAGGCCGAAGAGATCGAATAGTTGACGCCGTGGATCTTGAACCAGGTGGCAAGCGTCGCGGAGGCGGTCGAGGACATGGCTTTCGGCACGGCGAAGGGGCCGATGCGCTTCGGGCTGTGGTTCTTCTCGGTGATTTCGGCGGCCTCGACGATGGTGTTGGTCGAGGGGCCGCCAGAACCCATGATGATGCCGGTGCGCTCGTTGGTGATGTCACCCTCTTCCAGGCCCGAATCGGCGATCGCCTGCTTCATGGCGACATGGTTCCACGCGCCGCCCTGCGACAGGAAGCGCATGGCACGCCGGTCGACGAGATCGGTCGGATCGAGGGTCGGCCGGCCCCAGACCTGGCACTTGAAGCCATGCTCCTGGAAATCCGGCGAGAAGGAGATGCCGGACTTGGCCTCACGCAGCGAGGCCGTCACCTCGTCCGCATTGTTCCCGATGGAGGATACGATCCCCAGACCCGTGACAACTACCCGTCTCATATTCCTCACCTTTTCTTGAACGTCTCGTAAAGGGCGGCGTTCCGCCCTCAGGCTTCCTTGTCTTTCGACAGGCCGACGCGCAGGTCGGTCGCCTGATATATGGTCTCACCATCCGCCTTCAACCACCCGTCCGCCGTGCCGAGCACGAGGCGGCCGCGCATGACGCGCTTGAGGTCTATGCCGTATTGCAGGAGCTTGGTGTCGGGGCGGACCATGCCCTTGAACTTCACTTCGCCGGTGGAAAGCGCCATGCCGCGGCCGGGCTCGCCGAGCCAGCCGAGGAAGAAGCCGGTGAGCTGCCACATGCCGTCGAGGCCGAGGCAGCCCGGCATGATCGGGTTGCCGAGGAAGTGACAGGGGAAATACCAGTCGTCCGGCGTCACGTCGTATTCGGCGCGGATATAGCCCTTGTCGAAGGCGCCGCCGGTTTCGGAAATCTCGGTGATGCGGTGGACCATCAGCATCGGCGGCAGCGGCAGCTGCGCATTGCCGGGACCGAACAGCTCGCCCCTGGCGCAGGCGATGATTTCGTCGTAGGTGAAGCTGGACTGTCGTGTCGTCATTTAAAATCGTTTCCCTGGCGCGGATATTCCGTCGCAGCAATAGAGCAAGTTCAGGTCGAATTGAAGCACAGATCGTCGCTCTTGTCTTGCCGGCCGCATGGTTGCCCTTGTTCGATGTGCGCCCCATACAGGAACGGGGCGGAAGGAGCCAGAGGCAAATGCCGAAACCTCGGTCTTTGCCGCGGCGGCACGGTTAAAACCTAAAACTATTGAAATGCAGTCAAGTAAAAGTTATATGCGATAAAGACGGGATCTCAGGATCGATCGAAGCGAAGGACGGAGTTCGGCACGGATGACGGCTGAAAACGCCAGGACTGTTGAAGGCAGGCTGCGCCATCATGGGCTGCGCCCGACGCGTCAACGCATCGCACTCGCCGACCTGCTGTTCGCCAAGGGCGACCGGCACCTGACGGTCGAGGAACTGCATGAAGAGGCGGTGGCCGCCAATGTGCCCGTCTCGCTCGCCACCGTCTACAATACGCTCCACCAGTTCACCGAGGCCGGGCTGATCCGGGTTCTCGCCGTCGAAAGCGCGAAGACCTATTTCGACACCAATACCTCCGACCATCACCATTTCTTCGTCGAAGGCCGCAACGAGATTCTCGACCTGCCGCTCAGCAACCTGACGATCGAAAACCTGCCGGAGCCGCCGGAGGGCATGGAAATCGCCCATGTCGACGTGGTGATTCGCCTGCGTCCCAAGGCAGGCTGAGCCTTCTTTCCCCCGCAAGCCTCAAGGGCGACGCAAGGCCGCGCTGCTAAAGCGGCCTGATATCTGCTCGTCTGCCAGAAGGCTTGATCATGAAACACCGGATTTTCGCGCTGGTCGCCGCCCTGATGTTGGCTGGCTTCCCCCCTGTCGCTCTTGCCCAGCAGGATCTGATCGGGGATCCGGAAACCTTCGAGAAGAAGCATTTCCAGAAGCAGTGCACCAATGCCCAGTTCGGCGACAACTACGTCTCGCGCATCGACATCAACAATGACGGCATCACTGACGCTGTCGTCAACGAGGGCGAGCTGATCTGCGACGGCGTCAAGGGTCCCGATTGCGATGCAGACGGCTGCCCCTATAATTTCTATCTGCAGGTGAAGGAGGGCGGCTATTTCATGATGGCCACCGCCCGCATCTACGGCTACGATTTCATCAGGCGCTACGGCAACATGGTTTTCGTCCTGAAGATGCATCCGCGCTTCTGCGACCGTACCGACAGCGAGCCCTGCCTGATGACGGTGCGCGTGCGCGGCACCAGGATGGTGACGTTGTTCAAGAAGTAATTGCCGTTAACGCGGAAACAACGTGTTGGTGCGCCCGGTCAGGTAATAGGCAAGCAGCCCTGTCCATTCCCGCGTCGCCGTGGTCATCAATTGCGCGTTCAGCGACGGCTGGGTGAAGTCGAAGCCGAAGACTTCATCGCCACGGGTGCGATAATCGGTCGGCCATGGGGTCATCGCCAGGTCGGCCTTGCGCGTCAGGCCCATGGCGCGCGGCATGTGGAAGGCGGAGGTCACCAGCATGCAATCCTTCAAGCCGCGCTCGTCGAGAAAGCCTTTCAGGTTCTGCACGTTCTCGAAGGTGGTGCGCGAGGTCGTCTCCTGGATCAGCCTGTCGGCCTCGATGCCGAAGGCCGGGAAGAAGCGTTCGGCGACGATTGCGTCGCCCTCGTATTTGCCGCTGATCGAGCCATCGCCGCCGGAGACCAGGATTTTCGCCTGCGAATAGAGCCGCGCCAGCCGCAGCGTTTCGACGAAGCGGTCGCCTGCCTGGTTGAGTTCGAAGCCGCCGCGCCGCGTGGTGACGTCGGTTTCGAAACCGCCGCCCAGCACGACGATGCAGGCGACATCGGCCGGGGCGGCGGGGCGGGCAATGCGGTCTTCCAGCGTCTGCAGCAACACCGCGCCCGCCGTGGTGAACAGCGTCACGAACAGCACGAGGCTGGCGAAGACTGCCAGCAGGCTGCGCAACCGTTTCCAGCGCGCCATCCCTGCCAGCAGGCTGGCGACGATCAGCAGGAAGGACAGGGAGAGCGGCTGGATCACCAGCCAGGCCAGTTTCGACAACAGGAACATGGGACGCGTCTCAGGCTGTGGGGCGGCCGAAGCCGGTGGGCAACGGCGCTGCCGGGCGCGCAGCACGCCGACGCAGCGCGACGATGCCGGCCGCGACTGCCACGCCGGCGGCGACGATGCCGATCGCCAGCAGCGGCCGGTAGGCGATCCAGCCGATGGCGATGACCACGGGGCCAAGAACGGCGGTTGCGGCAAAGGCGATCAGCGAGGTGCCGAAACCGACGATCGAGCCTACGAAGGGGATGAGATCGGCGGCGACGCCGAGGATCGACAGGATGAAGGCGAAGCCGATGAACATGCCGAGCAACCCGCCGGCGCGCACGATCCAGGTGATGACCGTGTTTTCGGTCTTGGCGCTTTCGAACATCTCGTCGGCGGTGCTGTCGCCGGCCGCACTCAGGAACAGCTCGCGGCCGTTGCTGGTCTTGTAGGGGCGCAGGCTGTCGCCGCGCTGCGCGCCGATGAAGCTCGCGGCGGCAAGATCGATCCGGCGATAGCTGATCTTGAGGTCTCCGACCTGCGGCCCGCGCGGATCGTTGCCGACATAGAGGAGATTGTTGTGCACCTGAACGTTCTGTCCGCCCATGGCGTTTCGGAAGGCGGCGATGGCATCGGCGCCGGGAATGATGGTCTTTTCGCTGCCGAGCGCCGCGACACGGTTTCCGGGCAGGGTGAAGGCGCCGACCGTCGCGGTCTCGACGGTGAACCGGGCGCTGTCGACGGCGCGCTGCGGATTGGAATGGCCGTCCGGCTGGCGGAACTGGCTGGAATCGACGTCGGTGGCGCGCCATTCCTTGGAGTAGTTGTAGGTGGTGACGGTTTCCTCGCTGCCGCCGAGCTTCTTTTCGGTCTTGGATTCCGAATGCTCGACCCATTGATACATCTCGACGTCGCGCACCAGCCCGACCGCCTTGTCGGCGCGGATGCCGTAGATGTCGTCGCCGGGCGTGCCGACCGGGGTGACGGGACCGGAAATATGCACCAGCTTGCCGTCATTGGCGGCATCCACCGTGCCGGCATCGACGGAGACGACGAGGCCGGCGCCCTCGACCAGGGCACGGTAGGTCTTGATCGCCCGGCCCTCGTTCCAGAACAGGAGCACGGTGGTGGCGATGACCAGCACGATGCCGACGAGAATGCGCATCAGCGCGCCCTTCAGCCGCGCGAACCAGGAGGTGGTGGTCGTTTCCGTAAAGCTCATCGGTTCCTCTTTGGCGGGTTGGGCGGGGCGCGGGCGTTGCGCTCTCCCGTCCTACCGCCTGAATCTCAAGGCTTCGTGAAGGCAGGAGCCTCAGCGCGCCGCGCGCTGGCCGAAGCGGCGTTGCAGATGATGCGGCACGATCAGCGTGGCGAGCGCCAGCGTCATTGCAAAGCCGGCGACGATCTTCAGCGCCTGCGGCTGCAGCCATTGGGCGAGCATGGCCCCTGAAATGGCGCCGGAGACCATGCCAAGCCAGGGAATGAGCTGGATCGTCCAGTCGAACCGGCGCTCGCCGAGCAGGAAACGGCCGATGCCGCGCCCGAAGCGCGACAGAGCGCCGGTGACATAGGTGAGCCCGATCGGCAGCCCCTCGATATGCTCGACCGTCGCATTGACCATGCCCATGGCCAGCACCACGAGCGCGAATTGCAGGAGCGGCAGCGACTCCGTGTCGACGAGCGCGGCGAGGCCGATCGTCAGGCTGACGCAGGCGAGCACGGTGAATACCCGGCGCGACGCCAGATGCGCGACGACGACGCCCAGGGCATTGCCGATGACGAACAGCAGGATGGCGAGCAGCAGCGTCAGCGCATGCGCCAGATCGCTGCGGGCGAGCGCGATCGCCGCGCGCGTGGTGTTGCCGGTCATGAAGGACACGAAGTCGCCTGTTATCACCAGCCCCACCGCGTCGGTCATCCCGGCCAGGAAGGAAATGGCCGCCACCAGCGCCAGCCCGGTGCCGGTGCGCCGGGCGTGAACGATCCGCCGCCTGCGTTGTCGCGTCATGGATGGACTGGCCCCGATTCTCCTGAACTGCCCCGGCCCTCAGAAAAGGCAGGCGAGGCCCCGCTGTCAATCCGCGACGGAATTTTCACCGGTGTGGCGCGCTTGCGCTTTCGAATCGGCCGCGCCGATCCTATATCAAGCTTAGCATTTCCGGAAAAATTCCGCTGGAGATGCGTCGAAACGTAGAATGTCATCCTGCTTCGGCGGCGATGACAAGGGTTTCCGGTCTGCCGGCGTCTTTGCCGCAACCGGCGCCTTTTGGAGCAGTCCCCTTCCGTGAACGCAGAGCAGACACTTCCTGACGACATACAGGCCGGACAGTGGCCGAGACGGCGCAGCGCCATTCTCGACTGGCTGCTGGTCGGCACGCGTCATGTCCAGTATATGGACGATATCTTCCTTCTCCTGTGCGGAAAGCTGCACGAGGCAGGCCTGCCGCTCGGCCGGGTGACGCTGCATCTGCGCACGCTGCATCCGCAATGGCTGGGCGTACGCTTCCTGTGGCAGCCGGGTATGGAAAAACCGAAATTCGACACGTTCGGCCACGGAATCGAGAAGACCGCGCAATATCTCATGAGCCCGATCCACGCGCTTTACCAGGGCGTCGATCTGGTGCGCCAGCGCCTCGACGATCCGTCCGCGCGCCTCGGTCGCTGGTATCAGCTTTATGACGAACTGATCGCCGAAGGGCTAACCGACTACGTCGCCTGGCCGCTGGAACATACCTTCGGCAAGCGCCAGGTCGTCACCTTTTCCTGCAATCGCAAGGGCGGCTTTTCGGCAGACGAGATCGCCTTCCTCACCGACCTCCTGCCGGTGCTGGCGCTGGTCAGCGAAATCCGCATGAAGAACCGGCTGGCGCGCACGCTGCTGGAAACCTATGTCGGCCCGCATGCCAGCGAGCAGATTCTCGCCGGCGCCACAACGCGCGGCAGCGGCGCCACGGTCGGCGCCGCCATCCTCGTCTGCGACATGCGTGATTTCACCACGATTTCCGACCATTGGCCACGCGACGACGTCATCGAGCGGTTGAACGCCTATTTCGACGCGCTCTCCGGCCCGATCGAGCGCCATGGCGGCGAGATCCTGAAATTCATGGGCGATGGATTGCTGGCGATCTTTCCCCTGAGCGACCCCGATGCCGGCCCGAAGCTGCTGGCCGCCATCGCCGAGGCGCGGCTTGCGCTTGCCGAACTCGACGTCGCCTGCCGCGACAAGGGCCAGCCGGCGCTCGCCTACGGCATCGGCGTGCATGTCGGCGATGTCATGTACGGCAATATCGGCTCGCGCCAGCGGCTGGATTTCACCGTCATCGGCCCGGCGGTCAATGTCACCGCAAGGCTGGAGGCGTTGACCAAGGAACTTGGCCGGCCGATCCTGCTCTCCGGCGCCTTCGTCGACATGGCCGATTGCCGCGACCGCGTCGAATGGCTGGGCAGCCATCCCTTGCGCGGCCTCGGCGAGCCGGTCGACGTCTTCGCCTATCCGCGCGAAGATATCGTCTTGCCCACCCGTTAAATCACCATCTGCTCACCCAGTTCCACGACGCGGTTGCTGGGAAGCTGGAAATATTCGGAAGGATCGATGGCGAAGCCGGCCATGGCGATGAACAGCTTGTCCTGCCAGTTCGGCAGGCCGGAATTGGGATCGCCGACGAACTTGCGCCGCCCGACATAAAACGATGTCGACATGATCTCGAATTTCAGCCCCGCCTGACGGCAGAGCGTCAGCGCCTGCGAAACGTTCGGCGTTTCCATGAAGCCGAAATGCAGCTCCAGCCGGGTGAAGCGCTCCGACAGCCGGGTGATGACGAAACGCTCCTCCTCCGGCACCACCGGGCGCGAGGCGGTATGGACGTTGAGCACCACGTTCTGGTCGTGCAGGACGTGGTTGTGCTTGAGATTGTGCAGGAGCACGCCCGGCGTCTTGTCGGGCACGCTGGTCAGGAAGATCGCCGTGCCCGGCACCCGCACCGGCGCGTTTGCCGAGGGGCGCTCGATCATCTCGATGAAGGAGTGCAGCGGAATGTCGGCGGTGGCGGATTTTTCCCGCACCAGCGAGACGCCGCGCTTCCAGGTCCACATCATCGTCATCAGCACGGCGGCGATGGTGACCGGGATATAGCCGCCGTCATGGATTTTCAACAGGTTGGCGCTGAGAAAGATGCATTCCAGCACGAAGAGCGGCGCAAGCACCGCAGCGGTGGTCGCCGCCGTCCAGCCGCGCACCACCCTGAGATACTGGAAGGCGAGGATCGTGGTCATCACCATGGCGCCGGTGACCGAAATGCCATAGGCCGTCGCCAGCGCTTCGGAGCTGCCGAATTCGAGGATGAGGATCAGCACGCCGATGAGCAGCACGGTGTTGACGGCGGGAACGTAGATCTGCCCGGTATTGGTCTCCGAGGTGAAGCAGATCTCCAGCCGCGGCAGGAAGCCGAGATGGATCGCCTGGCGCGCCAGCGAGAAGGCGCCGGTGATCACCGCCTGGCTGGCGATGATCGTCGCGGCGGTGGCGAGGATGACCACCGGCAGGATCGCCCATTCCGGAAACATCAGGTAGAAGGGGTTGGTCGCCGCTTGCGGATTCTTCAGCACCAGCGCCCCCTGGCCGAGATAGTTCAGCGCCAGCGACGGAAACACGACCACGAACCAGGCCCACTGGATCGGCCGCCGCCCGAAATGCCCGAGATCGGCATAAAGCGCCTCGGCGCCGGTGACGGTCAGGAACACGGCGCCGAGCACGACCAGTCCGACGAAACCGGCATGGGAGACGAATTCGATCGCATGCCATGGATTGAGCGCCGTGAAGATCGACAGGTCGTCGGCGATATGGGAGATGCCGCCGAGCGCCATGACCACGAACCATAACAGCATGATCGGCCCGAAAAACTGCGACACCGCCGCCGTGCCGCGCGATTGCACCAGGAACAGCGCCAGCATCATCGCCACCGCGAGCGGCAGCACATAGGGCGACAGCGTCGGCGTCACCAGCTTCAGGCCCTCGATCGCCGAGAGCACCGACAGCGCAGGTGTGATCATCGCATCGCCGATGAACAGCGCCGCCCCGATGATGCCGGCGAAGAAGAAGATGCCGGCGTGCCGGCTCACCTTCTTGGTGAGCAGCGCCAGCAGCGACAGCGTGCCGCCTTCGCCGTCATTGTCGGCGCGCAGCAGGAACAGCACATATTTGACCGTGACGATCAGCGTCAGCGTCCAGAGCATCAGCGAGATCAGGCCTATGACCTCATGCGGCGTCACGCCGTCATGCATGAAGGGCCGCAGCGCCTCGCGGAAGGCATAAAGCGGGCTCGTGCCGATATCGCCGTAGACCACGCCGATGGCGCCGAGAACGAGAACGGGCAGGGACCGGGATTTCGTAGCGCCATGCAGGTCGCTTGCCGGGGAAGAGGTGCTCATGAAGTTTCCGAAAAAGAGTGGCCCTCATGATATCGTGCGAAATGGCCTCGGGGCAATGTCCGCCGGCAGCCGCGTTTCCGGTTGAGAGCCGGGTCGCCAAGGCTGGGCCTGACGGCGAAAAATGGGGCAGGGGATCCATGAAATGGCCGCCTTGTGGCCGCGCCTTCTCTCTTCTGCGTCATTTTCTTTCCGGCTTCCCTCGCTATACGCTGCAGTTCGACGGCGATTCGCGGAGTGCGAACGCTTTCAGCCCGAATCGGAAAGAGGGGCAGTTTTCCAGAAGAAGGATCCTCCATGGTTGGTTATGTCTTGGAACAGGGAAAGTGGGGCTCGGGCTTCCTCGGCCAGAGCGGCGGCACGGTGCAATGGAGCTTTGCGCTGTCCAGCCGCCCGGATGGCTACCAGTTCGACGCGGCGATCACCGATTCGGCCTATCAGGGCCTGATCCGCGCCGCGCTCGCCGCCTGGCAGGCGGTCGCCAATATCAGCTTCGTGGAAATCGCCGACAGCGCCCAGGCGCAATTGCGGTTCGGCTGGGACGCGATCGACGGCGCCTTCGGCACGGTCGGGGAGGCGCAATATTCGGGGGCGACCAGCAGGAATGCGCCGTATTTTTCGATCACCGAGGCGGAGGTGCGGTTCGACACGGCGGAAAGCTGGACGACGGACAGCAATTATTCCGCCAACGACAAGACCAATTTCTTTGCCGTCGCGCTGCATGAGATCGGCCATGCGATCGGCCTCGATCATACCGACGATACGGCCACGATCATGTATCCGATGGTCACCAGCCTCCACAGCCTGGGAAGCGGCGATATCGCCGGCGTCCAGGCGCTCTATGGCGCCAAGGCGGGGGCGACGCCGACGGTTGGCACCGCCGGCAACGACGTGTTCATCGCCACGGCCGGCAACGACACGTTCGATGGCGGCGCCGGGCTCGACACCGTGGTGATGAACGGCGCGCGCGCCAACTTCGGCATTAAGATCACCGCGCCGGCAAACGTGACCGTCACCGGCGCTGGCACCGACAATTTCCTCAACATCGAGCGGCTGCAATTCAGCGACGGCACGCTGGCGCTCGATACAAGCGGCAATGCCGGCCAGGCCTATCGCATCTACCAGGCTGCCTTCGACCGCACGCCGGATGCGGGCGGCCTGTCCTTCTGGATCAAGTCGATGGACGGTGGGCGCAGCCTGAACGATGTTGCGACCGGCTTCGTCAACTCCGCCGAATTCGCCTCGGTCTACGGAAGCGCGCCGTCGAACAGCCAGTTCGTCGACAAGCTCTATCACAACGTGCTGGGACGTGACGGCGAGGCCGGCGGCATCGCCTATTGGAACGGCCGCCTCGATAGCGGCGTCTCGAAGGCAGAGGTTCTCGCCGGCTTCTCGGAAAGCGCCGAGAACGTCACCGGCGTCAGCGCGAAGGTTGCCGACGGCATCTGGTTCGTGTGAGAGAACGGAATTACCGCAGGTCAGCCATGGCCGCCCTCGAAGGGCGGCCATGGCTGTTTCAGACTCAGGTATACCAGATGCCGTCCGAGATCGACGGTGCGACACCGGCGACGTTCTCGGCGCTTTCGGAGAAGCTCGCCAGCACCCAGCCGCGGGTATGGCCATAGGAAAGCTGGTCGGCCCAGTAGTTGACACCGCTCTGCTCGCCGGTGCGGCCGAGCACGTTGTAATAAAGCTCCTGCACGAACTCGCTGTTGCTGAGATTCGGGCCGTACATTTTCCGGAATTCGCTCGAATTGACGAAATCGGCGCCGACATCGACGAGGTTGGCGCCATTGTCGAGGGTGCGAACCCAGTAACCGAGGCCGCTGGCATCGGGCTTACGGTCGAAAGCGGCCTGGTAGATGCGATAGCCCTGGCCGGCCGCGCCATCCGTGTCGAAGGCCAGCGTGCCATCGGAAAAATTCAGCCGCTCGATGGAAAACAGCTTGTCGTGCCCGTCATTGATGTAATTGCCGTAGTCACGAACGTCCTGCTCGGACTTGGAGTAGACCGTGACGGTGTAATCCTGGCCCTTGCCGCTGAAATAGACGGTGTCCACGCCGGGACCGCCGTAAAACGTCTCATCGCGCGGTGTCGAATAAAATTTCATTCAGGTAATCCTCGTTCGTGGCCCGTGGTTGTTGCGAAAGCAATCCCGCCCGATCGGCATCGGTGGCCGGGATTGCGTGGAAAACAAGAAGATAGGGCGATCCGCATCCGGTCAAGGTCACGCCCCGAAACGGTCCTGAACCCCCGCCCCTGCCGAAGGGCACCGGTTTCACGTCCCGTTTTACCATAGATGATAGAGCAATTATGGCGCGGCTTTGGCAGAGCGATAACCTTTCGATTGCACCCGCCGGAAGTTTCCCGCTGATCGGACACGGCCCGGCAGCGCCCGTTTCCAGCCTGAAGCTTCACACGCCGACGCAAAATCGAATCGACAAGATGGAAGCGCAGAGCAGCAATACGGCCGCAAGTCGCTCTATCACATCGCTATGATCATCGGAGGAGGATTTGGTGGAGCTAAGCGGGATCGAACCGCTGACCTCTTGCATGCCATGCAAGCGCTCTCCCAGCTGAGCTATAGCCCCATCAGAGGGTACCGGGCGAACCGGTTTTCCGGGAACCGTGTCGGCGTCTCGCCGTCGGTTGGCGGGTTATTACTTTGCCGTTTCGGGCTTGGCAAGCGAAAAAAACAAACCCGGCGATTTTTTTTGAATCGCCGGGTTTTGCAAGGGGTTAGCCGGATGCTCAGACTTCGTCGTCGTCACCGGTCACGCCGATGATGCCGGAGACGTCGTCGTCGTCCTCGTCTTCGTCGGCTTCCAGGAAGGTGTCGTCATCGTCGTCGCCGATATCCACGTCGTCGTCGCCGATATCGGGGATGTCGTCGCCGCTGGCGCCGTCTTCGGCATCCTCAAGCGAAACCAGTTCGACTTCGGTGCTCTCGGTATCGACTTCCGCGACCTCGTCCTCCTCCTGTGCCTTCTCCATGACGGCGGCGGCCGAGCTTTCCTCGAAATAGGAGAGCGGCCAGGATTTGCCGGTATAGGGGGAGACGACCGGATCCCGGTTCAGGTCGTAGAATTTCTTGCCGGTATCCGGATCGGTGCGCTTGGTTCCAAGTTCCGCTTTTGCCACTGTGAAGCCTCGTTAAACAGCCGGAGCGATGCCGGCAGAGCCGTGAAAACCGGCCTTTTTCATGGGAGAACAAGGCCGGTCCCTTAATCTGTGCGCCGGTCCATGTCAAATAACATGTAAAAACCGCCGGTTTTCGCACGTCTCACGCGCCGAATTTCTGGCGCTTGAGGCGTGACCGCGTGTCCGCTTTATGGTAACGACCCGCAAAACCGCCAGACTGATCCGCATGGTGTCCGCACCCGTGGCAGTTTGCGAAAGACTCCTGCCTATTGCAAAGGATTTTTCCAATGTCTCCCGTTTCCAGGACACATGGGGCAGCCGCCAAACCCGCCATCGCCCGCCGGTCGTCGAACCTGTCCGGCACCGCCCGCATCCCCGGCGACAAGTCGATTTCCCACCGCTCCTTCATGTTCGGCGGCCTGGCATCCGGCGAGACCCGCATCACCGGCCTTCTCGAAGGCGAGGACGTCATCAACACCGGCAAGGCCATGCAGGCCATGGGCGCGAAGATCCGGAAAGAGGGCGATGTCTGGATCATCCAGGGCACCGGCAATGGCGCATTGCTGGCGCCTGAGGCGCCGCTCGATTTCGGCAATGCCGGAACGGGATGCCGCCTGACCATGGGGCTGGTCGGCGTCTATGATTTCGATTCGACCTTCATCGGCGACGCCTCGCTCACCAAGCGTCCGATGGGCCGCGTGCTCGATCCGCTGCGCCAGATGGGCGTGCAGGTGAAGGCGGAAGCAGGTGATCGCCTTCCGGTGACGCTGCACGGGCCGCTGACGCCGGCGCCGATCACCTATCGCGTGCCGATGGCCTCGGCCCAGGTGAAATCCGCAGTCCTGCTCGCTGGCCTCAACACGCCCGGCATCACCACCGTCATCGAGCCGGTCATGACCCGCGACCACACCGAAAAGATGCTGCAGGGTTTTGGCGCCGACCTCACTGTCGAGACCGATGCGGACGGCGTGCGCACCATCCGCCTCGCGGGTCGCGGCAAGCTCACCGGCCAGACCATCGATGTGCCGGGCGATCCCTCCTCCACCGCCTTCCCGCTGGTGGCGGCGCTGCTGGTGCCCGGTTCGGATATCACCATCGTCAACGTGCTGATGAACCCGACGCGCACCGGCCTGATCCTGACGCTGCAGGACATGGGCGCCGATATCGAGGTGCTCAATCCGCGCAATGCCGGCGGTGAGGATGTTGCGGATTTACGTGTGCGCCATTCGGAGCTGAAGGGCGTCACTGTGCCGGAAGACCGCGCGCCGTCGATGATCGACGAATATCCGGTGCTGGCCGTCGCCGCCGCCTTCGCCAAGGGCGAGACGGTCATGAACGGGCTGGAGGAACTGCGCGTCAAGGAATCGGATCGCCTGTCGGCGGTTGCCAACGGCCTGAAGCTCAACGGCGTCGATTGCGACGAGGGCGAAAGCTCGCTCCTCGTGCGCGGCCGCCCGGATGGCAAGGGGCTTGGCAATGCGGCCGGCGAAGCCGTCGCCACCCATCTCGACCACCGCATCGCCATGAGTTTCCTCATCATGGGCCTGGCCAGCGAACATCCGGTGACGGTGGACGACGCCACGATGATCGCCACCTCCTTCCCGGAATTCATGGATCTGATGACGCGCCTCGGCGCGAAGATCGAGATCAAGGACGGTGCGAGCGCGTGAGTGTCGTCATCGCCATCGACGGTCCCGCCGCAGCCGGCAAGGGCACCTTGTCGCGGAAGATCGCCGAAACCTACGGCTTTCATCATCTCGACACCGGCCTCACCTACCGCGCGACGGCCAAGGCGTTGCTCGACGCTGGGCTGCCGCTTGATGACGAGGCGGTGGCGGAAAAGGTGGCGCGGGCGGTGGAACTTGCTGGGCTCGACCGGGATGTGCTGTCGCGGCATGAGATCGGCGAGGCGGCCTCGAAGATCGCGGTGATGTCGCCGGTGCGCAAGGCGCTGGTGGAGGCGCAGCGCGCCTTTTCGCAGCGGCCGCCCGGCACGGTACTCGACGGGCGCGACATCGGCACGGTGGTCTGCCCGGATGCGCCGGTGAAGCTCTATGTCACGGCTTCGCCGGAGGTCAGGGCGAAACGCCGCTACGACGAGATTATCGGCAGGGGCGGGGCGGCGGATTACGCGGCGATTTTTCAGGATGTGAAGGCGCGCGACGCGCGCGACATGGGCCGCGCCGACAGTCCCTTGCGCCCCGCTAATGACGCGCACTTGCTTGATACGTCCGAAATGAGTATAGAGGCCGCGTTTCAGGCCGCGAAATCGATCATCGACGCCGCCCTGAGTCGAAATGCCTCGAAATAACCGGGTTTGCGTGATTTCACGCGCCCGATCGATTTTATGCAAGCCTGAAATTCCGTCCACGCGCCGGAAGCTCCTCAAAAGGGGCGGACTGGATTCAGGTCATGTCCAACACCAGCCACCGGCGCGCCCGTGTCCGAACCGGACACACCAGGAGATTCCATGTCTGTTTCTAACCCCACCCGTGATGATTTCGCAGCCCTGCTCGAAGAATCCTTTGCCAAGAACGATCTGGCCGAAGGCTATGTAACGAAGGGCATCATCACGGCCATCGAGAAGGACGTCGCCATCGTCGACGTCGGCCTCAAGGTCGAAGGCCGCATCGCGCTGAAGGAATTCGGCGCCAAGGCCAAGGACGGCACGCTGAAGGTCGGCGACGAAGTCGAAGTCTATGTCGAGCGCATTGAAAACGCCCTCGGTGAAGCTGTTCTGTCGCGCGACAAGGCCCGCCGCGAAGAGAGCTGGACCCGCCTCGAAGTCAAGTTCGAAGCTGGCGAGCGCGTCGAAGGCGTCATCTTCAACCAGGTCAAGGGTGGCTTCACCGTCGATCTCGACGGCGCCGTCGCCTTCCTGCCGCGTTCGCAGGTCGACATCCGTCCGATCCGCGACGTGACCCCGCTGATGCACATTCCCCAGCCCTTCGAAATCCTCAAGATGGACAAGCGCCGCGGCAACATCGTGGTTTCGCGCCGCACGGTTCTGGAAGAGTCCCGCGCCGAGCAGCGTTCTGAAATCGTTCAGAACCTCGAAGAAGGCCAGGTCGTTGACGGCGTCGTCAAGAACATCACCGATTACGGTGCGTTCGTCGACCTCGGCGGCATCGACGGCCTGCTGCACGTCACCGACATGGCATGGCGCCGCGTCAACCATCCGTCGGAGATCCTGAACATCGGCCAGTCGGTCAAGGTTCAGATCATCCGCATCAACCAGGAAACCCACCGCATCTCGCTCGGCATGAAGCAGCTCGAGTCGGATCCGTGGGATGGCATCCAGGCCAAGTATCCGGAAGGCAAGAAGATTTCGGGCACCGTCACGAACATCACCGACTACGGTGCGTTCGTCGAGCTGGAGCCGGGCATCGAAGGCCTGATCCACATCTCCGAAATGTCCTGGACCAAGAAGAACGTCCATCCCGGCAAGATCCTGTCCACCAGCCAGGAAGTCGATGTCGTCGTTCTCGAAGTCGATCCGACCAAGCGCCGCATCTCGCTCGGCCTCAAGCAGACGCTCGAGAACCCGTGGCAGGCCTTCGCGCACAGCCATCCGGCTGGCACGGAAGTCGAAGGCGAAGTCAAGAACAAGACCGAGTTCGGCCTGTTCATCGGCCTCGACGGCGACGTGGACGGCATGGTTCACCTCTCCGACCTCGACTGGAACCGTCCGGGCGAACAGGTCATCGAGGAGTTCAACAAGGGTGATGTCGTCAAGGCCGTCGTTCTCGACGTCGACGTCGACAAGGAGCGTATCTCGCTCGGCATCAAGCAGCTCGGCAAGGATGCCGTCGGCGAAGCCGCCGCATCCGGCGAACTGCGCAAGAACGCCGTCGTCTCGGCCGAAGTCATCGCCGTCAACGACGGTGGCATCGAGGTTCGTCTCGTCAACCACGAAGACATCACCTCGTTCATCCGCCGCGCAGACCTGTCGCGCGACCGTGACGAACAGCGTCCGGAGCGTTTCTCGGTCGGCCAGACGGTCGATGCCCGCGTGACCAACTTCTCCAAGAAAGACCGCAAGATCATGCTGTCGATCAAGGCGCTGGAAATCGCCGAAGAGAAGGAAGCCGTTGCCCAGTTCGGTTCGTCCGACTCGGGTGCTTCGCTCGGCGACATCCTCGGCGCGGCTCTGAAGAACCGCAACGCCGAATAATCTTTCGACGGATCGCCGGGGCTTTCTTCGGCGATCCGCAAGATTTCAGATTAAAAACCCGCCGCGAGACATCGCGGCGGGTTTTTTGTTGAACGGATTCTGGCCGCTCAGGCCCAGCCTGCCATGCGCTGGTAAAGCCCGTAGGCCCGTTCGCTCTGATCGCCGTCATCCTCGGCGGCAAATTCGGCGAAGGAGGGGCGGGGGCGCTCCTTGTCGTCCTCGTCGTCCCCGTCCTGATCGGCGGCGGCATCGTCGCCCTCGGATTCGTCCTCATGAAAACGGCGTTCCTCGGCTTCCTTCTCGTCCTCATAGGAGAGGACGTCGGCCAGCGGCGAGAAGGGAGCGATGGCGAACAACGGGGTTTCGCGCCCGGTCGGCTGCAACTGCGCCAGCACCTGGCGCTCGACCGCGACCGGCACGACCTTGGCGGCGGCCGATTCGGCGGGCGGTTTTTCCGGCGCGGGCGGCAGGCGCGCAGGTGCGGCGTCTTCGGCGGCCTCGCCGCTCAGGCCGGCGGCGCTGCGCGGATCGTAGATCGGATCGGCATCGTCCAGCATCGGCTCCGGCAGGTCGATCGCCGGCTCCGCGTCGACGGCTTGCGCCGTCGCCATCTCCTCGGTTTCCGTGCCGGCGGCGATCATCGCCTGCGCTTCCTCGCCGTCCTCGGCGATGATGTCGTAGGCCGTCGTCAGATCGCGGGCATCGAAATCCGCCTCGGTCCAGCCCTTCAGGGCGAGCAGCGTCGGTTGGTAGTCCTCGTGTTCATGGCCGGCTGGCCGCGCGAGCAGGGCCGTGGCGCGCGGCGAAAGGATGGCGGCATCGCGTCCGCGTTCGCCCGCCTCCGGCGCATCCGCGACATCGTCATGCGTCGCCATGGCCTCGGCCGGGCGGGGCGGCAGCGCCTCGCGCATCCCGGCGCGAGGCAGGGGGCGTGATTCGGCGGCCGGCGGCGCTTCGGCCGGCGTTTGCAACTGGAAGCGGGGGTCGAGGTCGAATTCGACGGGTTCCTCGACCAGGGCTTCGATACCGCCGGCAATCTCGGCGGCCACGCGCTCTTCGGCGGTGGCGAGAAGCGCGGCGGTCGCCTTGGCCTCGATGGTCGAATCGCCGCTTTCGCCGCCTTCGAAGGCGCGGCGCAGCAGTGCCTGCAGGCTGCGGGCGTCGATGCCGTTGTCGGGTTCGAGCGCGGAAAATTCCGGTGCCGAAACGACGTTCTCCGGTGTCTCGGCGCCGCTGGAAGGCGCCTGGGCCTCAGTGATCTCGGCGCCGTCGGCCGTCATCGGCGCTGCCGCCGCGGCGGTTTGCGGCGTTGTCAGGACCTCTTGCGACTTGCCGGCGGCCTGGGCGGCCGGTGTTCCGGCGGTTTCGCCATGAGAAGGTGCTGCGGCAGGGATGTGTTCGGCGGATCCGGCGTCCGGGCCGCCATTCTGGCGGTAGGAGGTAACCACCGAGCGGGCGACGGGATCGCGGTCCTTGTAGCGGGCCGTTTCCAGATAGGCGACGATGCGCGCCGCCTGCGGCCCGGTCGGGTTGCCGAAAGCCTCGAACAGAAAGCGCAGCTTCAGCCCCTGCACGATGAGATTGAGCTGGCGCTCGACATCGGTGCGCTGGCGCGGCGTCATTTTCGCCAGAGCCTCGGCCAGGCGGACGACGTAGTCGCCATTGCCCTCGTTTTCCCGGCGCGGCAGATCGATGGCGCGCCCGACGGCATCGGCGAGCATGGCGAGATGATCGGCGATGCGCTCGCGCCCGGCGAGCAGCAGCACGTTGAGCTTGCCGGCGGAGCTGGAATTGGAATCCCCCTTCCAGTCGGCGAAATGCACCTTGTAGGCGGCTTCCGCCACCGAAGGGCCGGAGCCGTTCAGTGGCGATTGATTCTGGTATGACGACGTCGATCCCGACGACGAGCGAAGCGGAGGCAGCATCAGCGAACCCCTTTGATGTCTGGCGGATGGCGGTTGAAACAGGTCCAACAGAGGGCCGCTCATGCGGCCCGTCGCATTCCGTCGCAGGGACCGCGCCATTTTCGGCCCTCGGTCCCATCCTGCGCATGCCGATTGCGGCATGCCTGAGCTTGCGTGGCGCCTCATGGCACCGATGAATGCTTCAATTAACGATTAATTTAACATTCGTTGGTTAATAAAATACTAACCGTCGGGGGGAGGTCGGGCGGTTGCCCGGTGCGCAAAGCCTCCCGATTGAAAACCGGGATATCGTCCAATGCCTCACAGCAATCCGATCCTCAACGTCGACAGCTACAAGCTCAGCCATTTTCTGCAATATCCGCCGGGGGTGCGGTCGATCTCGGCCTATGTCGAGGCGCGTGGCATGTCGCAGCGCCCGGAAGTGGTGTTCTTCGGCCTGCAGATGTTTCTGAAGGATTACCTCGCCCGCGCGGTGACCAAGGCGGATATCATGGAGGCGGCCGAAGTCTCCGCCTTGCATGGCGTGCCGTTCAACCGGCAGGGCTGGCTCGATATCGTCGATCGCCATGGCGGTTTTCTGCCGCTGCGCATCGAGGCGTTGCCGGAGGGGCAGGTGGTGCGTCGCGGCGTGCCATTGATCCAGGTGGTCAACACCGATCCGGATTTCGCCTGGCTGACGACCTATGTGGAAACCGCGCTGCTGCGCGCCGTGTGGTATCCGGCGACGGTGGCGAGCCATGCGCGGCGGCTCAGCGACATGCTGCTGCAGGCGCTGGAAAAGACCTGCGATGCGCCCGCAGAGGTGTTGCCGACGCGGCTGCATGATTTTGGCGCCCGCGCGGCGACGTCCGCCGAGCAGGCCGGGCTCGGCGGCGCTGCGCATCTTCTCTATTTCTCACTGACCGACACGCTCTCCGGCATCCTGCACGCCCGCCGCTTCTACGGCGCGCCGATGGCCGGCACCTCCTATCCCGGCGCCGAGCATTCCACCGTCACCGCCTGGGGGCCGCAGCGCGAGACCCAGGCCTATGAGCACATGCTCGACGCCTTCGGCGACGAGACCTTTTCGGTGGTCTCCGACAGCTATGATATCGCCAACGCGGTCAGCGAAATCTGGGGCAAGGCGCTGAAGGACCGGGTGCAGGGCTTGTCCGGCCGGCTCATCGTCCGCCCCGACAGCGGCGATCCCGTGGATACGCCGATGCAGGCCGTCAACCAGCTTGCCTATGCCTTCGGCACACGGTTGAACGGCAAGGGCTACAAGGTGATCGATGCGCCGGTCGAGGTGTTGCAAGGCGACGGCGCCTCGGGCCAGGACATCGCGATGATCCTCGGCCGCCTCGAAGGCATGGGCTTTTCCGCCGAGAATATCCGCTTCGGCATGGGCTCTGGCCTCCTTCAGAAGGTGACGCGCGACAGCTATTCGTTCACCATGAAGGCCAATGCCTGCGAGGATGCGGACGGCGTCTGGCACGGCATCGCCAAGCGCCCGGCGACCATGCGCGAGAAGGCCTCCCGCAACGGCCGCGTCGCCGTGGTCGAGCAGTTCGGCGAACTCGTCGGCGTCAGCCTGGAGGAAGTGGGCGGCCGCCACAACCATCTCGCTCCCGTCTGGGAAAACGGCAAGCTGCTGCGCGACTGGAGTTTCGACGAGGTGAAAGCCCGCGCGCAAGGGGCGGGCCTGTAAAAAGGCAGGCGCTGCCTCGCCTTGGCGTGGAAGCAGCGCCCTTTGATGAAACCCCGCCGCTTACGGCGACAGGTTGCGAAACAGGCGATAAAGGCCGGTTTCGTCGGAATTGACGGCGGTCACATAGCCGGTTTCGGCAGTGTGATCGTCCATGTTCTCGCGCTGGAAGGCGTCGAGCCAATTGCCTTTCACGCTCTTGGCGGGCTGGCGGTTGCCGCCGGCGGCCATGGCCTGAAGTTCCATGCCGAACCCGTCGTCTTCGGCGGAAAAGGCGTCATCGAAATCATCCGGCAAGCTGCCGGCATCCGCATTCAGGAAATCCAGTGCCGAGGCCGGAAGACCGGATTCGACGCCGTCCTGCGGGAATACATTTCCCATTCCAACTCCTACCCAGATACGCTTTACGCTACGCGGGACCGGAAGAGCGAGGCGATGCGGAATGCCTTTCGTCCGGGCCGGCGCCATTTCATGCCAGATTGGTTAACGGATCCATAAGTCCGCCCCCCGGAAAATCATGCCGATTTCTTGTCCTTGCCGATCAGGCGATAGAGACCGATGTCGTCGACATTCACCTGCAGAATGTCGTTTCTGGCCTGCTGCTGCGCCTCGGCTGCGGCTTCCGGCGAATGGTTTTCGACGAGATAGATCTGTTCTTCGCGGCTCATCACAGTCGGGTCGCCGTCATCCACCGGACTTTCCGACTTGGTGGCGGTGGCGGATTTTGCAACCGCGGCGGTCTGCGAGGCCTCGGCGCTGGCCGCCAGAACCTGGATGACCTCGGTCGCCTCGATACCGCCGCTGCCGGGCGCGCCCTCGCCGTTTTTGGCGGGATCGCCGTCACCGCGGATCTGCTCGCCGATGGCGTCCTGGCGTTTCTTGACGTCCTCGACCTTCTCCTGGCTCTCGCGAACCTGAATGTCCTTTTCGCGCTCGGCGCGGGTCTCGGCATCCTCGACCCGGGTCGGATCGTCCCGGCTACGCTCGGACTTCAGCTCGGACGACGTCTTCGGGTCGGCAATATCCTCGAGCCGCTGGATGACCTTGGCGACGTCCTTGGTCAGCGTCCGCTCGTCGCTGGCCTGCGCGTCGAGCGCGGCCTGGACCTTGCGCGCCGTGTCGCCCCAGGGGCGGCGGATCGCCTCGATCAGTTCCTCGGCGGTGAGGCCGAGCTTGCGCAGGCCGGATTTCTCCTCGACCTCCTCGACCGTCTTCGGCAGCTTTCCGCGCGCATCCGTCAGCGCCTTTTCCATTTGGCCGGAAAAATCCCCGGATTCAGGATCGACGCCGCCATCGAGCCCGATGCGGGCGGCCAGCCGCGCCTTCGGATCATCCTTGTCCGAGGTCTCGCCCTTCATGATCGACTTCACCGAATCGGCGCTGGCGCCGAAGGTCTTCAGCGTCACGGGGATGGCCTGGCCGTCGGCATATTCGCGCGACACCAGCCGGGTGAAGGCGACGGCGGTCGCCAGCCGGTCGGCGAAATCGCCGGCCGATTCGTCGCTTCCTTGGGCGAGACCGAGCGCATCGGCAAAATTGGAAATCAGCGTCGCCATCGGATTTTCGTCGCGCTTGAGGGCGCCGAAGAAATGGGCGTTGATCTTGGCATTGGCGGCAGCGGCCGATTCGTCGGGGCGGATCTGCGCCTTGAGCGCTTCCTGCTGCTTGTCCTCGCGTTTGCCCTCGGCCTTCTTGCGCTCCTCCTGCTGTCGCTCCTCGATATCGCGCACGAAGCCGCGCATGAAGTCTGTCAGGTAGGTGCTGGCGGCTTGCTCCGTCGGCAAGAGCATGGGCGGACTCCCGGAAAAACGTTGCGATTTCCCGGAAATTTATGGCGAAACTGGTAAATTTGGCCTTAAGGTTGTGCCAGGGAAAGGCCGGACTAGCTGTGCGCGAAAATGTCGGTCTCGTCCCAGCCGAGCAGGTCGAGCTTGGCGCGGGTCGGCAGGAATTCGAAACAGCTTTCGGCAAGCTCCATGCGCCCGTCGCGTTTCAGCCGATCGATCAGCCGGTCGCGCAGCGCATGCAGGTAGAGCACGTCGGAGGCCGCGTAGTCGAGCTGGGCCTGCGACAGGGTCTCAGTCGCCCAATCCGAGGATTGCTGCGCCTTGGAGATGTCGACTTCCAGCATTTCCTTGAGATTGTCCTTGAGGCCATGCCGATCGGTATAGGTGCGCACCAGCCGCGAGGCGATCTTGGTGCAGAACACCGGCGTCGTCGTCACCCCGAAGGTGTGGAACAGCACGGCGATGTCGAAGCGGCCGTAATGGAAGATCTTCTGCTTGCTGGGATCGGCGATGAGGGCGGTGAGATTGGGCGCCTGCGTCTGGCCGGCGGCGATCCGGATGATGTCGGCCGAGCCGTCGCCGGAGGAAAGCTGCACCAGGCAGAGCCGGTCGCGGCGCGGCACCAGTCCCAGCGTTTCCGTATCGATGGCGACGGCTCCGGTATAGCGGGCGGCATCGGCATCGGCGATATCGCCGACATGGATACGGATGGTAGCGGCCATGGTCTTCTCCGGGGCAGGCGTTCGAACTGTCTATAGAGCCTTTTCACCCCGAAGGAAACGCGAAGCGCCGTTCAGGCGTCGTCGCCGCGCGGCAGCGTATAGAGGGCGCGCGAGCGTTCCAGATGCTTGAGCATCGCCTGCTCGGCGCCGTCTGCGTCGCCGGCGGCAAGACGGTCGACGATCTCCTCATGTTCGGCCAGCGTAAACCGCTCCTTTCCGGTCCAGATCAGCATGTCGGTATGGTATTCCTGCAGCCAGGCGAGCATGGATTCGCTGACCGCCGCGAAGATCGGATTGCCGGAAATCTCGGCGATGCGGGTATGAAACGCCATGTCGGCGGCGATGAAGGCTTCGGCATTGCCGAGCGAGGCGCGCTGGCGGTCGAGGATGGCATGCAGGGCGGCGATATCCTCAGGCGATGCTTTTTGCGCCGCCTCGCGGGCCATGCCGCGCTCGAAGAAGATGCGCGCGCTTTTCAGATGCTCCAGCGTATCGGCCGATTTGGCGAGCATGATCTTTGCGGTCAGGTCCATCTGCCGGAACAGGGATTTGGCGGTCAGCTCCAGAACCTTGGCGCGCTCGCCATGCGAGATCGCCACCAGCCCCATGCGCTCCAGCGACTGCATCGCTTCGCGGATGGCGGGCCGGCCGACCTTGAAGCGGTCCATCAGCTCGCGCTCGGAAGGCATGTCGTCGCCGGGCGTCAGCTCACCCGAGGAGATCATGCGTTCGAGGCGGTCGAACACCTCGTCGGAGAGTTTGCGGCGGGTGATGGGTTCGGATCGCATGGGCAGAATTCCGGTGGGGCTGGTCTTATCGAATAGAGCATGTCGCGCAAAAGTGTGCAGCGGTTTTGCGAGAACGACATGCGAAAAACAAAGATCTAAAGCGCAAGGAGCTAATCTGAAAGATCGCGACGCGCTTTAGGCGTGTTTGGGCGGCTTGAAAAGTCTCGATATCGTCCCTTGCAATGTTGGAATACTCATTATACCAGTTGCGAGAGGGATGCCAGAGGAGAAGCCGCGATGATCATCGTCACCTACCGGATCGAGACGGCGGGCAGCATCGAAGCCATGGCGGAGAAGATCGCCAGCGATCAATCGACGGGCACTTTTGTCCCGGTCCCCGGCGAAACGCAGGAGTTGAAGCAGCGCGTCGCCGCCCGCGTTTTGTCGATCCGGTGGCTCACCGATGCCGAGCGCCCCTCCTGGCCGGAAGAGACCGGCAGGGGGCCGATCCGTCGCGCCGATGTCGAGATCGGCTTTCCGCTGGAGGCGGTCGGCACCGATCTTTCGGCGCTGATGACCATCGCCGTCGGCGGCATTTTCTCGATCAAGGGGTTTACCGGCCTGCGCGTTGTCGATCTCAAGCTGCCGGAGGCGTTTCGCGGCGTCTATCCCGGTCCGCAATTCGGCCTCGCCGGCAGCCGGCGGCTGACCGGCGTCGAGGGGCGGCCGATCATCGGCACCATCGTCAAACCGGCGCTAGGGCTTCGCCCGCACGAGACGGCCGAGCTGGTCGGCGAGCTGATCTCCTCCGGCGTCGATTTCATCAAGGACGACGAGAAGCTGATGAGCCCGGCCTATTCGCCACTCAAGGAGCGGGTGGCGGCGATCATGCCGAAAATTCTCGACCATGAGCAGAAGACCGGCAAGAAGGTGATGTATGCCTTCGGCATTTCCCACACCGATCCCGACGAGATGATGCGAAACCACGATCTGGTGCTGCAGGCCGGCGGCAATTGCGCCGTCATCAACATCAATTCGATCGGCATGGGGGCGATGGCCTTTTTGCGCAAGCGCTCCGGGCTTGTCCTGCATGCGCATCGCAACGGCTGGGACGTGCTGACCCGCCATCCCGGCATCGGCCTCGATTTCCGCGTCTGGCAGCAGTTCTGGCGCCTGCTCGGCGTCGATCAGTTCCAGATCAACGGTATAGGCGTCAAATATTGGGAGCCGGACGATAGTTTTGTCCGTTCCTTCGAGGCGGTGACGACGCCGTTGTTCGAAGAAAGCGATTGCGCCTTGCCGGTCGCCGGCTCCGGCCAGTGGGGCGGGCAGGCGCCGGAAACATATCGCCGCACCGGCCGCACCACCGATCTGCTCTATCTCTGCGGCGGCGGCATCGTCAGCCATCCGGGCGGGCCGGCGGCCGGCGTGCGCGCGGTGACGCAGGCCTGGGAGGCGGCCGTCGCCGATATCCCGCTGGAAACCTATGCCAGGGACCATCCCGAACTCGCCGCCTCGCTCCAAAAATTCGGCGGCAAGGGAGAATGACATGACCGACTCCCTGCTCCTCAGCTATTACGGCGACGATTTCACCGGCTCCACCGATGTCATGGAGGCGCTGGCCTCGAACGGTGTCGAGACGGTGCTGTTCCTCGATATTCCCGACGCGGCGCTGCTGGCGCGCTTTTCGCATGTGCGGGCGCTTGGGCTTGCCGGCACCAGCCGCAGCGAGACGCCTGCGTGGATGCAGGAGAAACTGACGCCGGCCTTTGCCTGGCTGAAGGCGCGGGGTGCGGCGATCTGCCATTACAAGGTCTGCTCGACCTTCGATTCCAGCCCCGAAGTCGGCAATATCGGCACGGCGGTGGAAATCGGCAAGGCGCTGTTTCACCAGCCCTACGTGCCGTTGATCGTCGGCGCGCCGCAGTTGAAGCGTTATACCGCCTTCGGCCATCTCTTCGCCGCCTATCAGGGCGAGGTCTATCGCATCGACCGCCATCCGGTGATGAGCCGGCATCCAGTGACGCCGATGCATGAGGCGGACTTGCGCCGGCATCTCTCCGGGCAAACGCTGCTTTCCACCGGCCTCGTCGATCTCGCCATCCTCGATCTCGCCGATGCAGATGCCCGCATCGATGCGCTTGCCGCAGGTAGCGATGGCATGCTGCTGTTCGATGTCGACAGTTTTTCGTCGCAGGCGCAGGCCGGCCGGGCCGTGTGGCGGCTGACGCCGCCGCAGGGCTGGTTCGTCGCCGGCTCCTCCGGCGTCGAATATGCCTTGCTATCTGCATGGAAAGAGCAGGGCCTGGTGCCCGGCACCGCCAGTTTCCCGAATCCCGGCAAGGCGGAGCGAATCGCCGTCGTCTCCGGCAGCGTCTCGCCGACCACCGAACGCCAGATCCGCACCGCGACGGTGCAAGGTTTCGAGGCTATCGCCGTCGATCCGCTTGGGCTGCTCGGCGAGGAGGGCGAGCGGGCCATGGACGCGGCCATCGCCGCCGGGCTTGGGGTTCTGGGACGCGGGTTAAGCCCGATCCTCTACACCGCGCTCGGCCCCTCGGCCGACCGAGGCGGCGAGATCGACCGCATCGCCGGCAGCCGTCATCGCCTCGGAAACATGCTGGGTGCCATGCTGCACCGGCTGGTGGCCGAGGCGCGGCTGACACGCGCCGTCATTGCCGGCGGCGATACCTCCAGCCATGCCCTGCGCCAGCTCGACGTGCAGGCCCTGACCACGCTGCTGCCGCTGCCGCAGACGCCCGGCTCACCGCTCTGCACCGCCCATGGGGCCAATGCCGCCACCAATGGCCTGCAGATCGCCCTCAAGGGCGGCCAGGTCGGCGCCGATGGCTATTTCGCCCAGATTCGCGACGGGCTGGCGGCGTGAAAACTTTCGACAGCAAGTGATATGCTGATTGACTCATTATACCAGTTGACTATAGTCGCCCCAACACAGCATTCAGGTGAGGAAACATGACTTCGATCGCGTTGTTCGGCGCCGGCGGCAAGATGGGCTACCGGCTCGCCAAAAATCTGAAAGGCTCGCGTTTCGACGTACGCCATGTGGAAGTCAGCGAGGCCGGCAAGGCGCGGCTTCAGGACGAGCTCGGCCTCGGCTGCGTGCCGGTCGACCGGGCGCTGGATGGCGCTGATGTCGTCATCCTCGCCGTTCCGGATACGGCAATCGGCAAGGTCGCCGCCGGGATCGTCGACAGGCTGGCGCCCGGCACCATGGTCGTGGCGCTCGATGCCGCCGCCCCCTTTGCCGGCCATCTGCCGCAGCGTGCCGATCTCACCTATTTCGTCACCCATCCCTGCCATCCGCCGATCTTCAACGACGAGACCGAGATGCAGGCGAAAAAGGATCATTTCGGCGGGTTGTTCGCCAAACAGCATATCGTCTCGGCGCTGATGCAGGGGCCGGAGGAGGCATATGGGCTCGGCGAAGAGATCGCCAAAATCATCTGGGCGCCGGTCATGCGGTCGCACCGCGTCTCCGTCGAGCAGATGGCGATGCTGGAGCCGGGCCTCTCCGAAACCGTCTGCGCCTCGCTGCTGGTCGTCATGCGTCAGGCGATGGACGAATGCGTCGCCCGCGGCGTGCCGAAGGAAGCCGCCCGTGATTTCCTGCTCGGCCACATGAACGTGCTCGGCGCGGTGATTTTCGAGGAAGTGCCGGGGGTCTTCTCCGATGCCTGCAACAAGGCCATCGAATTCGGCATTCCCGCCCTGATGCGCGACGACTGGAAAAAGGTCTTCGAGCCGCAGGAAATCGCCGAGAGCATCCGCCGCATCACCTGATGCCGGCCTCTTCTTGACCAGCATTGTCTTGCCGGGGGAATTCCTCCTCCGGCCATGTCACCTGCCTTGCGGGGAGCGGGGCGGTCGATTTTTCTATCGGGAGGATATCATGAAAATCACACGCAGACTGACCTTGGCCGCGCTCGCGGCGACGCTCGCCATGGGCACCGCCATGCCGGCCTTTGCCGCCGATCTCATCGCCATCATCACGCCCTCGCACGACAATCCCTTCTTCAAGGCCGAAGCTGTCGGCGCCGAGAAGAAGGCGAAGGAGCTGGGTTACGAGACGCTGGTCCTCGTCCATGACGACGACGCCAACAAGCAGTCGCAGCTCATCGACACCGCCATCGGTCGCGGCGCCAAGGCGATCATCCTCGACAATGCCGGCTCGGAAGCCTCGATTGCCGCCGTGCAGAAGGCCAAGGATGCCGGCGTTCCCTCCTTCCTGATCGACCGCGAGATCAATGCGACCGGCATCGCCGTCTCGCAGATCGTCTCCAACAACTATCAGGGCGCCCAGCTCGGCGCGGAAGAGTTCGTCAAGCAGATGGGTGAGAAGGGCAAATATGTCGAGCTGCTCGGCCGCGAGGCCGATCTCAATGCCGGCATCCGCTCCAAGGGTTATCACGACGTCATCGACGAATATCCCGAGATGAAGATGGTTGCCCAGCAATCGGCCAACTGGAGCCAGACGGAAGGTTACTCCAAGATGGAAACCATCCTGCAGGCAAACCCGGATATCCAGGGCGTCATCGCCGGCAACGATACCATGGCCATGGGCGCCATCGCCGCCCTGCAGGCCGCCGGCCGCAAGGATGTCATCGTCGTCGGCTTCGACGGCTCCAACGACGTGCGCGACTCGATCCAGTCGGGCGGCATCAAGGCGACGGTGATGCAGCCGGCCTATGCCCAGGCGCAGCTTGCCGTGCAGCAGGCCCATGATTTCATCACCACCGGCAAGAAGCCGGTCGAGGAAAAGCAACTCATGGACTGCGTGCTGATCACCGCCGACAACGCCAAGAAGCTCGAAACCTTCGCGCTGACCGAATAAGCCCTCCCAAGCCTGACGGGCGCGGAACGGTTTTTGCCGGCTCCGCGCCCCGCTGCCGTTTCCGGGGATAATCCAATGTCGCTGTCGCTGCCGCAGATGTGCGCCGCCACCGTTCTCGTCGCCTGTGTGCTGGCGATGAGCGGCTGCAAATTCGTCAAGACCGCCGACCAGCAGGCCGAAGCCGCCGCCGGCGCTTTCGATCCCGACAAGCTCGTCGCCGATATCTGGGACGCCAAGGTCGTTCCCTATCTCAAAGGGCGGGCCGGTTCCTTCCAGGACGTGTCGGCGCTGGTCTCCGGCAATCTCGATGCCGCCGCCCAGAAATACGGCCACAAGGAAAAGCAGGGCAACGCCCCCTGGACCTTCGCCGCCTCCGTCAAAGGAAAAATCGTCGCCGCCGAGACCAAGTCGCGCGCCGGCTCCGTCGACGTCGATGTCGACGGTGACGGCAAGGCGGATGTGCGTGTCGCCATCGGCCCGGCGATCCGCGGCACCGCCATCCGCGACGCCCTCGATTTCGTGAATTTCAACGAATTCAAGAACCAGATCGAATGGGCGCAATACGGCAAGGCGTTCAACACCCGCATCAACACGCTCTCTCTCGAAAAGCTGCCGCGCGACGGGCTTGTCGGCAGAGAGGTCGAGGCGCTCGGCGCCTATCCGCTGCCGGCGGCCGGGCAATTGCCGCAATTCGTGCCGGTCACCATCACGGTCGGAGGCTGACGATGGGCGATACCGAAGACGGCGACGTCATCCTCGAACTGCGCGACATCACCAAGGCCTATTCCGGCATCGTCGCGCTGAAGAAGGCCGATCTGAAACTGCGGCGCGGCGCGGTCAATGTGCTCGTCGGCGAAAACGGCGCCGGCAAGTCGACGATGATGCGCATCATCGCCGGCGTCGAGCGGCCGACGCTCGGCGAAATCTGGATGGAGGGCGAACGCATCCATCTCGATTCGCCTGGTGATGCCGTGCGCCACGGCATCGGCATCGTCTTCCAGGAGCTGAACCTGTTCGGCAACATGACTGTCGCCGAAAACATTTTTGCGACCCGCGAGCTGACGCGCGGCCTGTTCGGCATCGACCACAGGGCGCAGGTCGAAAAGGCCAATGAATTCCTCGACCGCCTCGAAGCCGGCATCACCGCCGATACGCTGGTCGAGGATCTGCCCATCGGCCAGCAGCAGCTGGTCGAGATCGCCCGCGCCGTCTCGCTCGACACCCGCATCCTGATCATGGACGAGCCGACTTCGGCGCTATCGGCGGCCGAAGTCGATGTGCTCTTCCGGGTCATCGCCGAGTTGAAGGCGCAAGGGGTGGCCATCGTCTACATCTCGCATCGCCTCGAAGAGCTGATGCGCATCGGCGACTACATCACCGTGCTCAAGGACGGCCAGATCACCGGCCATGCGCTGGTCAGGGATATCGATACCCGCTGGATCGTCCGCTCGATGATCGGCTCGGACGCAAAGGATTTCGCCAGGGAGGTGGACCATGCGCTCGGAGACGAGGTGGTCCGCCTCGAAGACATCACCCTGCCGCGCGCCCAGGGCGGCTATGCCGTCGACCATGTGTCGCTGTCGGTGCGCAAGGGCGAGATCCTCGGCATTTACGGGCTGATGGGCGCCGGCCGCAGCGAGCTGTTCGAATGCATCATGGGCCGCCACGGCCATTATACCGGCAAGGTTTTTGTCGATGGCCGCGAATTGCAGGAGCGCGACACCACCGGCCGCATCGCGCGCGGCATCGCGCTGATCCCCGAGGACCGGCAGCGCGAGGGGCTGGTGCAATGCCTGTCGATTGCCGAAAACCTGTCGCTCGCCAGCCTCGGCCAGTTCGTGAAATTCGGCTTCCATATCGAGCCGAAACGCGAACGTAGCGCCATTGCCGAGGCGATCCGCAACCTGTCGATCAAGGCGCGCAACCCGGATTTCGAGGTCACCTCGATGTCGGGCGGCAACCAGCAGAAGGTGGTGATCGGCAAGGCGCTGATGACCGGCCCGAAAGTGCTTTTGATGGACGAGCCGAGCCGCGGCATCGATGTCGGCGCCAAGGCGGATGTGTTCCGCACCATGCGGCGCCTGGCCGGCGAGGGCCTCGCCATATTGTTTTCCACCTCCGACCTCGAAGAGGTCATGGCGCTGTCGGATCGCATCGCCGTGATGAGCAATGGCCGTCTGATCGCGGTCATGGACCGCACTGAGGCCACCGAGGAAGCCATCGTGACCGCCTCCGCCGAGGGACACAAGACCAGAAGGATGCATGCGTGATGACCAGCGCCACCCAGACGGCCGCTGCCGGCCCCGCCACCGGCGGCTCCCTGTTGCTGACCCTGATGAAACTGCGCACCTTCATCGCGCTGTTTGCGGTCATCGTCTTCTTCTCGATCTTCGCGCCGAATTTCCTCTCGACCGCGAACATGATCCTGATGTCGAAACACGCGACGCAGAACGCCTTCCTGGCGATCGGCATGACCTTCGTCATCGTCACCGGCGGCATCGATCTCTCGGTCGGCTCCATCGTCGGGCTGTGCGGCATGATCGCCGGCGGCCTCATCCTGCACGGCATCGACCTGCCGATGGGCTATACGGTCTATTTCAACATCCTCGAAGTCGCCGTTATCGTCGCCATCGTCGGCATTGTCATCGGCATCCTCAACGGGTTGCTGATCACCCGGCTGAACGTCGCCCCGTTCATCGCAACGCTCGGCACGCTGTATGTGGCGCGCGGCATGGCGCTGCTCTATTCCGACGGCCAGACGCTGCCCAATCTCGTCGGCCGTCAAGACCTCGGCAATACCGGCTATGCGATCTTCGGTTCGGGTACATGGCTCGGCCTGCCGGTCTCTGTGTGGATGCTGATCGTCGTGGCGCTGGGGGCGGCCTATTTCGCCCGCTTCGTGCCACTGGGGCGGCATATCTTCGCCGTCGGCGGCAATGAGCGCGCCGCGCGCATGTCCGGCATCCGCGTCGACCGGGTGAAAATGTTCGTCTACATGTTCTCCGGCTTCTGCGCCGCGCTTGTCGGCCTCGTCATCTCCTCCGAGCTGATGGCCGCGCATCCGGCGACCGGCACCAATCTCGAACTCAATGCCATCGCCGCAGCCGTTCTCGGCGGCACCTCGATGTCGGGCGGGCGCGGCACCATTGGCGGCACCATCGTCGGCGCCTTCGTCATCGGCATTCTTTCCGATGGCCTTGTGATGATGGGCGTGTCATCCTTCTGGCAGATGGTCATCAAGGGTCTCGTCATCATCATCGCGGTAGTGGTCGATCAGGCGCAACGAAAACTGCAGGCGCGCGTTACCCTGATGCAGATGGCAAAGCAGGGTTGATGGACATGGCAGAGTTGAACGGGGCCCTGATCGGCTGCGGTTTCTTCGCCGTCAATCAGATGCATGGCTGGAAGGATGTGGACGGCGCCGGGATCGTCGCGATCTGCGACCGCGATCCCGAGCGGCTGAAGGTCGTCGGCAACCAGTTCGGCATCGCCAGGCGCTATACCGATGCCGCCCAAATGTTTGCCGATGGCGGCTTCGATTTCGTCGATATCGCCACCACGGTGCAGAGCCACCGGGCGCTGGTCGAGATGGCCGCAGCCCACAAAATCCCGGCGATCTGCCAGAAACCTTTCGCGCCGACATTGGATGACGCCAAGGCCATGGTGAAAGCCTGCCGCGATGCCGGCATCCCCCTGATGATCCACGAAAATTTCCGCTGGCAGACGCCGATCCAGGCGGTGCGCAAGGCGCTGGAGGCGGGGGCCATCGGCACGCCCTTCTGGGGCCGCTTCTCCTTCCGCTCCGGCTTCGACGTTTTCGCCGCCCAGCCCTATCTGGCGGAAGGCTCGCGCTTCATCATCGAGGATCTCGGCATCCATACGCTGGATATCGCCCGCTTCATCCTTGGCGACGTGACGTCGCTGACGGCGCGCACGAAACGGGTCAACCCTGATATCAAGGGCGAGGATGTCGCCACGATCCTGATGGATCATGAAAACGGCGCCACCTCCATCGTCGATGTCAGCTATGCGACCAAGCAGGCGGTGGAACCCTTCCCGGAAACCCTGATCGAACTCGACGGCAGCGCGGGATCGCTGCGCCTGTCGCAGGGCTATCGCCTGACGATCACCAATGCCTCGGGCATCGATGTCACCGATGTCTCGCCACGACTGCTCTCCTGGGCCTCGCGGCCCTGGCACAATATCCAGGAAAGCGTTTTCGCCATCCAGCAGCATTGGGCGGATTCCCTAAAAGCCGGGGTCGAGACCTCGACCTCGGGCGCCGACAATCTCAAAACCTTTGCGCTGGTCGAAGCGGCCTATGCAAGCGCTGCCTCCGGCCAGCCGGTCGATATCGGAGGGCTGCTCAGATGACGATTTCCGCCGACCGCGCCTTTCTGCTCTACGGCACGACGCAAGTCGAACCCGCCCCGACCGAGCTGAAGGCCGGCCGGTTGACGGCGAAATTTTCCGGTGGCGCCCTGCGCCGCATCGCCTATGACGGCGTCGAGGTGCTGCGCGCCATCTCCTTCCTGGTGCGCGACCGCGATTGGGGCACATACGATCCGGCGTTGTCCGACCTCACGGTCGAGCAGGACGCGGAAAAATTCATCGTGCGCTATCGTTCCCGCTGCGCCGGGCCTGACGGCACGGAACTCACTATTGCCGCAACGATCACCGGCACGCCTGAAACGCTGACCTTCGAAGCGAGCGCCGAGACGCCGACCGGGTTCGAAACCAATCGCTGCGGCTTCTGCATCCTCCATCCCATCGTCGGTCTTGCCGGCGCGCCGGTCACCGTCGAGCATGTCGACGGCACGGTTGAGGAAACACGTCTGCCCGACCATATCGAGCCATGGCAGCCCTTCAAGGAAATGCGGGCGATCACCCATGCCGTCCTGCCCGGCGTCGCCGCGGAATGCCGTATGGAGGGCGACACTTTCGAGATGGAAGACCAGCGCAACTGGTCCGACGCCTCCTACAAGACCTATGTGCGGCCGTTGGCGCTGCCCTGGCCCTATCGTATCGCCGCCGGTGAGGCGGTGACTCAGAAAATCACGCTGACTATCCGTGATGATCGAAGTGAATCGCAGGCGATGCAAGAGCTTGCCGCCGGACCGATCCGCCTGCATTGGGGCGAGGGCACCGGCATTCTGCCGTCCATCGGCCTTGCGGTGTCGCCGGACGAGGCGGCCGTGACGCTAGCGGCGCTGGAAGAGGTCGGCGATTTCGGCGCGCAGGAATTGCTGCTGCATTTCGATCCCGAGGCCGGCCATGGCCGCGGCACCATCGAGGCTTTTGCCGCGCTCAGCCATCACTATCGCGGCTGCCTGACCATGGAAATCGCCGTGCCCTGCCAGCGCCCGCTCGGCGAGGAGATGGAGGAGATCGCCGCCTTCGCCCACGAGGCCGGTCTGAAGCTCGATGCTATCATCGTCTCGCCCTCCGTCGACAGGCAATCGACACCACCCGGCAGTGCCTGGCCGGATTGCCCCGCATTGGACGACGTCTATACGGCGGCGAAAACCGCCTTTCCGTCGACCTGCATCGGCGGCGGCATGTTGAGCTATTTCACCGAGATCAACCGCAAGCGCGTGCCGGCGGAGCGGCTGGCCTTCGTCAGCCACGCCACCAACCCGATTGTCCACGCCGCCGACGATGAAAGCGTCATGCAGACGCTGGAGGCGCTGCCCTTCATTACCCGCTCGCTGCGGGCCGTCTATGGCGAAAAACCCTATCGCATCGGCCCCTCGACCATCCCCATGCGCCAGAACCCCTATGGCAGCCGCACCATGGACAATCCGGGTGGCGGACGCATTGCCATGGCCCATCGCGATCCGCGCCATAACGCTTTGTTCGGCGCCGCCTTCGCGCTGGGTTATGCCGCCCGCGTTGCCGGCGCTGGGCTGGAGCGGCTGACGCTCTCGGCCGTGACCGGCCCTTTCGGCCTGATCGCCGGCCCCGGCGAACCGATGCCGGAAGGCGCCTTGCGCCCGCTCGCCCATGTGGTGCGGGCCTTGGCGATGATGGCCGGCTGGACATGGCGCGAGGTTGTTTCCTCCCGTCCGCACGAGCTTCTGGCGCTGGCGGGCGAAAGCCGCGACGGCGAACGGGGGCTGTTGGTCACCAACATCACTTCGCAGACCCAGACCGCCGACCTCTCTGCCCTCGGCCTTACCGATGCATCGCTGGCGATACTCGACGAAAACACCGTGCTTGAGGCGGCCCACGACCGCTTCGACGAAACCGCTTTCACCGGTCCGCATCTGACGCTGCGCCCTTACGCCGTCGCGCGCCTTGCCCGGCAGAACGCATAGCCGGCTATTTCCTGGCATGAAAAACCCCGGATCACCGATCCGGGGTTCAAATGACAATCACCTTCGTCATGCTCGGGCTCGTCCCGAGCATCCAATCACGCCTCAAAAAGCCATTATCGTCAGTTGCTTGGAAGGCATTGGCAGATCCTCGGGACGAGCCCGAGGATGACGTCGCGGGGCAGGGTATGCGCCAATCTCACTTGTCCGTCTCGGCCTTCAGCTTGCCGACATCGTCGGTGCTCATTTCGCCGACGGTGGTGACTTCGCCGTCCTTGATCTTCCACAGGCGGAAGGGGCCGGTGATGTCGCCGTATTTGTCGAAGGCGACGGGGCCGATGACGCCTTCGTAGCGGATCGGCTTGCCTTCGCCAATCAGCTTCAGCGCCTTGGCGAATTCTTCCTTGCCGGCATAGATCGGCTCGCCCTTGGGATCGACGACCTTGTAGATCGCCTCGCGGATATCGGCCGATTTGTCCGAACCGGCAGCGGCGATGGCGAGACCGACGATGGCGCCGGCATCATAGGAGCGGTCGGCGGCCGGGTTGGAGGGCTCGATATTGGAGAAGGCCTTGTAATTGGCGTTGAAATATTCGGTCGACTTGGTCGGGCTGGTGCCGGACGAGGTGCCATAGGCTTCGTTCAGATATTCCGCGCCGACGGCGGTGATGAAATCCATGCTGTTCATGCCGTCGTTGAGCAGGAATTTCTGCACGCCGCCCTGCGAGATCCAGGCGCGCGCGATGGTGGCGCCGTCGACCGGATAGGAGATGAGGTAGAGGCCATCCGGCTCGCCTTCCATCGCCTTGGTGACTTCCGACTGGTAGCTCGACTGCTTCTCGTTATAGGGCGTCACCGAGACGATCTCGCCGCCCAGCGCCTTGTAGGCGCGGGAGAACTCGTTGACCATGTTGACGCCGAAGTCGTTGTTGACATGGATGACGGCGAGCTTCTTGAAACCCTGGTCGAGGGCATATTTCGCAGCGGCCACGCCCTGCAGCGCATCCGAGGTGATGGTGCGGAAGAAGATGCCGTTGGTCTTGCCTTCGCGGCCGAGCGCCGTCAGCGTCGGCGAGGAGGAGGCGGGCGAAACCTGCACCACCTTGGCCGGTGCGGTCACCGAAGTGAGGATCGGGATCGACACCGAGGAGATGATGCCGCCGATCACCACCGGCACCTTGCCGACCTGCACGAGCTGGGTGGCGGCATCGACGGCGACGTTGCCCTGGCTCTGGCTGTCGCGGGTATCGGTGGCAAGCTGGCAGCCGCGCACGCCGCCGGCCTCGTTGATGTCGCGGAAGGCCATGTCGACGGATTTTGCGCCCGCCTGGCCGTATTCGCCGGCCGGCCCCGTCAGTTCCATGACGACGCCGACGGTGATCTTGCAGTCGGCGGCATTGGCGGCGGCGGCGCTTAACGCCAGCGCCGATGTCAGTGTCAGAAGCAATGTCTTCATGGTCGTTCCCCTTGTTTTGAAGTCATCAGTCTGCGGAATTGTTTGGCGGTTGCAGCCAGGTCTCGTGCAGGTATCGCCATTCGAGGCCGAGCGGTGCGGTCGCATTGCGGGTGAGAAACACGCTGGAGCGGCGGCGCGTCTGCTGGCCGTTGCGCCATTGCGCCTCGACATAGCTGACGAGGATGCCGCGTTCGTCCTCGATATGGGCGCGGACATCGTCGATCTCGATGCGGAAATCCCTGTCCACCGTGCCGCGTGCGGCGCGGACATGGTGGACGACGGCAACGCGATCGAGCACCGCGCCGGAGGGCGGGATCATCGTCATATCCGCCGCCATCGCCGTCTCGAACCGAGAAAAGTCCGGTTCCGGTTGGCCGTCATCGACGAACCAGCTGACGAAGAAATTGTGCAGCTCGACGATCTCGCGCCGGGCGGTTTCGAAAAGACTGTCTGCCATCAGTGCCGCCCGTCGTTGAGATTGTAATGCATGATAGAGCCGTGGCGGCCGGTGCGGTCGCGCTCCAGCGTGTAGATATCGCCCTCCGGCCCCTGGCGGCGGGCCATGACCGCCTCGATCTCGGCCTTGTCCGCCTCGGAAAGGGTGACCGCCATGATCTTGGCATTGGCGAGCGCATGTGCCTGGTTGCGGGCGCCGACGATGACGGCGCCGACGGTCGGTCGCGTCAGCATATAGGCGCTGGCGATGGTGGCGATATCGGCGCCATGCCGGTCGCCGACATTTTTCAGGGCGCGCAGCAGTTCCTGGAACAGGCTCCAGCCGCCGAAATCGTCGATGATCAGCTTGTATTTGGTCAGCGAGCGGTTTTCGAGCGGCATTTCCGGCTCGTCCACGCCAAGCCATTTGTCGCTCAGGAAGCCGCCGGCGACGGAGCCGTAACAGAGCAGGCTGACGCCGTTTGCGGCGGCGAGCGCCGCAAGCCCGTGTTCCGGCCGATTGTCGAGCACGGAATATTGCACCTGCATGCTCACCAGCGGAATGCCCGCCTTCAGCACGGCGGCGACATGCGCGCTGTCGAAATTCGTGCCGCCGACATTCTCGATCTTGCCGGCTTGCCGCAATTCCTCCAGCCAGCCGAAGGCATCGAGCCAGCCGGAGAAGGCGTAATCCCACCAATGGAACTGCACGAGGTTCAGCCGCTCCATGCGCAGCCGCCGCAGCGACTGGTCGACGATGCCTTCAACGTAGGCCTTGCTGATTTTTGGTAGGACATCGAGATCCGGCACCATCTTTGTGTGGACCTTGACCTTCGCCGCGACATCCGCACCCCGCGTTTCCGCCAGCTTGGCGCGGAACGCGCCAATAATCTCCTCGACGCCGGTATAAATGTCGGCGCAGTCATAGGTGGTGAGCCCCGCATCGAAGGCGGCGATCAGGTCGTCGATGGCCTGGGCCTTGTCGATGGCGCCATGGCCGCCGGCAAGCTGCCAGCCGCCGCGAATGACGCGCGAAATGCTGTAGCCGGGGCGCAGGGTAAAACTCGTCTCGCTCATGGATCATTCCTTCTCGGGCAGCGGCACGGCGGTCGTTTCGGCATGGCTGAAACGGCGCTTTCCCAGCCGGACGATTTTGAGCCGGCTGGCGCAATGGGGATCGGGGCAGGCGATTTCGGCGTCGCTGGTCATCCAGTCGTTGGGATGCGTCGCCCGCTGCTTGGCGGCGAGCAGCGGCAGCACAGCCGAGAGCGAATAGATGGAAAAACCCTGGCCCGGCGGCAGCGACAGCATTTCGCCACGCAGCTCGAAATAATCGCCGGGTTTTGCGCCGCAAAAGATCGGCTTGCCCTCCGGCACCACCGCCTCGACGCGGAGGTCGTAAAGCTCGAAACTGTCGTCGGGGGCAGCGCTCATGATGTCTTCCGTCTGTAGCGGCGTTTGGGGGCAAGGGGCGGGTCGGCCTCAAGGATCGGCGCGTCGCGCAGCAGGTCGAAGGCGCGGCTGATGTCGGAGGCGAGCGCCTGCTTGGCGGCGGCGGCATCGCGCACCTTCATCGCGGTCAGGATATCGCGGTGGTAGTGCAGCGCCGAGATCTCGCTGGCCGGATCGAATTTCAATACGGCGGCGCGCACGTAAGGGCCGGATTGCAGCCACAGGCTCTCGATGATCGGAAACAGCACGTCCGAGCCGGAATGCTGATAGATCTGGAAATGGAAACGCTTGTTGAGTTCTAGCTCCTGTTCGATGGGGTAGCTGTCGCGCCGGGCAATCGCTTCGTCGTAACGGCCGATCAGCGGCTGCAATTCCTCGATTTCGGCATCGCTGATGCGGGCGACCGCCAGTTCCAGCGCCGCGCCCTCGATGACGATGCGGGCTTGCAACAGGTCGTCGAGCCGCTTGAGGTCGATGGGCGGCACGCGCACGGAACGGTTGGGCAGCGCTTCCAGCGCCTGTTCCGAAATCAGCCGCGACAAGGCATCGCGCACCGGCATGGTGCTGACTTGCAGCGAGGCCGCCAAATCCTGGATGATCAGCACCTGCCCCGGATCGAACAACCCGTAGATCAGCGCCTGGCGCAATTCCTTGTAGACCCGGTCCTGCACCGTCTCGCGCACCACCGGGTTGAGCTTGTTATGCGGGGCAGGCGGAGGCACGACGCCGAAGGCGCTTTCACCGACTTCCAGAACTTTCGAAAATTCCGCCATCTGCCCGTCCGGATCGCTCTTGCAAGGGAAGAAATGTCGCGTTACCGTGTGATTGACGATATGTGATCACAAATTGAAGATCAAATCTTTTTTGGAGGTTGCCGTTGGAAATCGAGGGAGACATGGCGACGGCGACAGGCCGAGGAGACGGGCAGACGGCGCGCCCGCTGCTGGCGGTGGAAAATGTCGTGCAGCGCTTCGGCGGCGTCGCGGCGGTCGATGGCGTCTCCTTTTCGATCCGCGATGGCGAGATCGCCGGCCTGATCGGCCCGAACGGCGCCGGCAAGACGACGATGTTCAATCTCATCGCCGGCTCCATGGCGCCCAGCGAGGGCCGCATCCTGATCGAGGGCGAGAGCGTCGAGACGCAGCCGGCGCATCGCCGCCTCTCGGTCGGCCTCGGCCGCACCTTCCAGATCCCGCGCCCCTTCGGGCAGATGTCGCTGGTCGAAAACGTCATGCTCGGCCGCAAGGGCCAGAGCGGCGAGCGCATCCTGCCCAACTGGCTGGCCCCCGGCCGTGTCGCCCGCGAGGAGCGCGAGACCTATGACAAGGCGATGGCGCTGCTCGAATTCGTCACACTCACCCATCTCGCCCGCGAGCCGGCGCGGGTGCTCTCCGGCGGCCAGCGCAAGCTTCTGGAACTCGCCCGCGTGCTGATGGCCGAGCCGCGCATCATCCTGCTCGACGAGCCGGCCGCCGGCGTCAATCCGAGCCTGCTGGAAGTCATCATCGACCGCATCATCGAGATCAACCGGCGCGGCACCACCTTCCTGATCATCGAGCACAACATGGATATGATCGCCCGGCTTTGCCGCCATGTCTTCGTCATGGCGACCGGCAAGCTGCTCTGCGAGGGCACGCCGGCCGCCGTCGCCGCCGATCCGCGCGTCATCGAGGCCTATCTCGGCGGAGGGCATCTCGCATGAGCGAACCGATCCTCGCCGTCTCCGCCCTGGTTTCCGGTTACGATCCCGGCGTGCCCATCGTCCGCGGCGCGTCGATGACGGTGGCGCCGGGCGAAATCACCGTCATCCTCGGGCCGAACGGCGCCGGCAAATCCACCTTCATCAAGTCGATTGCCGGGCTGGTGCCGAAAGCCTCCGGCTCGGTGCGGCTGGAAGGGCGCGAGATCGCCGCCGTGCCTGCCCATCGCCTCGTGCATGAGGGCCTCGCCTTCGTGCCGCAGACGGAAAACGTTTTTGGCCTGATGAGCGTCGAGGACAACCTGCTGCTTGCCGCCGGCATCCTGCCGAAAGCGGCGCGCGCCGGTCGATTGCAGGACATGTTCGACATGTTCCCCGATCTCGCCCGCCAGCGCAAATTGCCGGCCGGCCGGCTCTCCGGCGGCCAGCGGCAGATGGTGGCGGTCGCCCGCGCCTTGATGGTGTCCCCGCGCGTCATCATGCTGGACGAGCCTTCGGCGGGTCTTTCGCCAAAACTGGTGGAGCAGGTCTTCGTCAATCTCGCCGCGGTGCGCCGGGCCGGCGTCACCGTCGTGCTGGTCGAGCAGAACGCCAAGGCTGCGCTCGCCATTGCCGACCGCGCCTATATCCTTGCCGAAGGCCGCAATGCCCATGAGGGCGGGGCGAAGGATCTGTGGAACGACCCGGCCATCGCCGCCCTCTATCTCGGCGGCGGCAAAATCCGGCAGGACGGGGAGGGGACGCGATGAACCTGCAATTCGTGGTCGACGGGCTGCTGACCGGCTCGATTATCGGGCTCGGCGCCATCGGCGTGACGCTCACCTATTCGATCCTGCGCTTTTCCAATTTCGCCCATGGCGAATTCATCGCCTGGGGCGCCTATGCGGCCCTTGCCGCCTCCACCCTGCTCGGCTGGATGGCCGGCGGCAATGTCTCCGCCATTGCCCCCTTCTCCTTCGGCTGGACGCTGATCGCCGCGACCGTGATCGCCGTCCTCCTCACCGGCCTGCTGGCGCTGGCGCTGGATTATGTGCTGTTCCGGCGCCTGCGCCGCGCCAACACCATCACCGCCGTGATGGCGAGCTTCGGCGCGTCGATGGCGCTGCGCAGCCTGCTCGAATTCATCTTCACCTCCTCGCCGACCTATTTCAGCAAGAAGCTGCAGATCGCCCAGAAACTCGGGCTCGGCGTGCGCGCCACGCCCGACCAGATGATCCTGATCGTCATGACCGGCATTCTCGTCCTGTCGATCCACCTGCTTTTGACCCGCACCCAGACCGGCCGCTCGATGCGCGCCGTCAGCGAAAACCCCGATCTCGCCCGCGTCGCCGGCATCGACGTCGGGCGCATCGTCAACATCACATGGATGATCGGTGGCGGGCTCGCCTGCTTCGCCGGCGTCATGGTCGGGCTTCTGGTGCAGATCCGTCCCTATATGGGTTTCGACCTGCTGCTGCCGCTGTTTGCCGCCGCGATCCTCGGCGGCATCGGCTCGATCCCCGGCGCGCTGATCGGCGGATTGATCGTCGGGCTGGCGGAGGCTTTCGCCGTGCAGACCGTGGGTGCCGAGTGGCGCGCCGCCGTCGCCTTCGTGCTGTTGATCGCCGTGCTTCTGGTCCGCCCCGCAGGCATCATGGGAGGAAAAGCCTGATGCTCGAATTCTTCTCCTCCGGTTTGGCCGGCTATCTCGCCTTCTTCCTCGCGACCGCGCTGAGTTATGCGATCATCTGCCTCGGCCTCAACCTGCAATGGGGCCAGACCGGCCTCTTCAATGTCGGCGTTGCCGGTTTCGTCGCCATCGGCGCCTATACCTCGGCTATCCTGACGACGCCGCCGAGCGACACCCATCTCGGCGGTTTCGGCTTGCCGATCCTTGTCGGCTGGGCCGGGGCCATGCTGGTCTCGGCCGCCGCCACTGGTTTTGTCGGGCTGCTGACGCTGCGGCTGCGCTCCGATTACCTCGCCATCGCCACCTTCGGCATCGCGGTGACCATCCAGCTCGTGGCGCTGAATGCGCAGGCGATTACCGGCGGCCCGTTCGGCATCGGCTTCATCCCGCGTCTGTTTTCCGGCTGGGCGGAAGATGCGCTGCTGTTCAATTTCGCCAATCTCGCCGCCGTCGCGCTGGTCGTGCTCATCCTCTATATCGGGCTGGAGCGGCTGGTGCGCAGCCCCTGGGGCCGGGTGCTCCGCGCCGTGCGCGAGGACGAGGAGGCAGCCCGTTCGCTCGGCAAGAGCCCGTCGCATTATCGCCTGCAGGCCTTCGTGCTCGGGGGCGCGATCATGGGGCTGGGCGGCGCGGTACAGGCACATTTCATCGGCTTCATCGCGCCGGAAAACTACCTGCCGACACTGACCTTCCAGGTCTGGACCATGCTGATCATCGGCGGCTCCGGCAACAATCTCGGCGCCATCCTCGGCGGCGTCGCCATCTGGGCGTTGTGGAGCGTTTCCGGCAGCGCCATCACCGTCTTCTTCCCGCCGGAGCAGCAGGCGCGTGCCGCAGCCCTGCAGATCACCGGCATCGGTGTGCTCCTGTCGCTCGCCCTGCTGCTGAGGCCGCGCGGCCTGCTCGGCGAGCGCATCAACGTCTCGCGCCACACCGACGCCAAGCCGGCAAAAGCCGGCTGACACCTCCCTTTTCTCCGACCGAACGGACCGACGCCCATGACGCTTCCCACCGCTCCCGACCGCTTCCAGCTCGCGCCCGACCTGAACATCAGCCGCATCGTCACCGGCCTGTGGCAGGTGGCGGACATGGAGCGCGACCGGCCGGCGCTCGACCCCGACGCCATGTCCTCGGTGCTGCTCGATTACGCCAAAGCCGGCTTCGACAGTTTCGACATGGCCGATCATTACGGCAGCGCCGAAATCATCGCCGGCCGCCTGCTGTCGCGCGTCGCCGGCGGCGAGACGGCCGGCGATCATCGCCCGGTTGCCTTCACCAAATGGTGCCCGGTGCCGGGGCCGATGCCGCTTTCGGTGGTGCGCGAAGGCGTGGAGCGCAGCCTGAAACGCCTCGGTGTTCAACGCATCGACCTGATGCAGTTCCACTGGTGGACCTTCGAGCATCCGGCCTACCTCGATGCCATGAAAGGACTGGCGCAATTGAAGGAAGAGGGCCTGATCGGCCATATCGGCCTCACCAATTTCGATACCGCGCATCTGCAGGTGCTGGTCAAACACGGCATTCCCGTGATCTCCAACCAGGTCTGCTTCTCGCTGCTCGACCGCCGCGCCGCCGGCGAGATGAGCGCCTTCTGCCTGGAAAACGGCGTCCGGCTGCTCGCCTACGGCACGCTGGCCGGCGGGCTGATGTCGGAACGCTGGCTGGGCAAGCCGGAGCCGGCCGAAGGCGATATCGGCGACTGGAGCAAATCGAAATACAAGCGTTTCGTCGATGAGATCGGCGGCTGGCCGGCGCTGCAATCGATCCTCGGCGCGCTGGACACGGTGGCGAAGAAACACGGCGTTTCGATCTCCAACGTCGCCACCCGCTGGGTGCTGGAGCATGAGGCGGTCGCCGCCACCATCATCGGCGCGCGGCTCGGCGAACGCGAGCATCGCGGCGACAATCTGAAACTCTTCGGCTTCGCGCTGGATGCCGGGGACAAGGCCGTCATCGACACGGCGCTGGCCGGCACGAAGATGCTGGCGGGCGATTGCGGCGACGAATACCGCAAGCCGCCCTTCCTGACCGCCTCGGGTGACCTCAGCCACCATCTCGACGCCGTCCCGAAATACTTTTCGGCGCAACCCGTGCCCGGCCGTCCCGGCCGGCTGCGGGTCGATTCCGGCAGCGTCTGGGAACCCTTGGCCGGCTACAGCCGTGCCGTGCGGGTCAAGGACCGCGTCATGGTCAGCGGCACGACGGCGACCAATGGTTCGGGCGAAGTCGTCTGCCCCGGCGATCCCGCCGGCCAGACCACCTTCATCCTCGACAAGATTGCCGCGAGCCTCGCCGCGCTTGGCGCGCGGATGGAAGACGTGGTGCGCAGCCGCGTCTTTCTGAGAAACATCGACGACTGGGAGCCGGTGTCGCGTATCCATGGCCGTTATTTCAGCGAGATCCGCCCCGCCAATACGCTGCTGGCGGCCGGAGATCTGGTCGGCGAGTACCTGGTTGAAATCGATGTCGAGGCGATCGTCGATTGAAAACATGAATTTGCATGGAATTTTTTTAAACTTAAAACTTCTCGCTTGAAAACCGGCCGGATTTGTCTCACGATCAGTCTCAAGTCGGTTCCAGGAAAGGTCGTCGATGGCGCGAGAGAATGCTTCGTTTGGTGAGGGGCATAACAGAGAGCGCACGGCGCTCTCCGGCATTCGCCCGCAAATTCAGGATCTGAGGACCGAGAATATCGCCGCGCTGGCCTTGCGCGCCCGCGAGATCGGCGATGTCATCCCGCTCTGGTATGGCGAGGGCGACATGGTCACGCCCGCCTTCATCCGCGACGCTGCCAAGGCGGCGCTCGATGACGGCAACACCTTCTACATTCCCAACATGCGGGGCATGGAGGCGCTGAACACCGCGCTTGCCGATTACCAGACGGCGCTGCATGGCCGCCGCATCGGCATCGAGCGCACGACGGTGGCGCCGAGCGGCATGCAGGCGCTCTACGTCGCGCTGGAAATGCTGGTCGATGTCGGCACCAATGTCGTTTACGTCTCGCCGCAATGGCCGAACATCCACAACGCCATCCACCTGATCGGCGGCGAGCCGCGCCCGGTGGCCCTGGATTTCGACACCGATTTCCGTCTTGACCTCGACAAGTTGTTCGCGGCTTGCGATGCCCGCACTCGGGCGATTTTCCTGTCGACGCCGTCGAACCCGACCGGCTGGACCGCCAGCCGCGACGAGATGCAGGCGCTGCTGGAGTTCTCCCGCCGCACCGGCATCTGGATCATTTCCGACGAAGTCTATGGCCGGCTCTATTTCGACGGGCCGGTGGCGCCGTCGATCCTGCAGATCGCCGAAGACGAGGATCGGGTCATCTCGATCAACAGTTTTTCCAAGGCCTGGGCGATGACCGGCTGGCGCATCGGCTGGCTGAGCCACCCGGCCAGCGTCGCCGGCCATCTGGCGGCGATGACGCAATATATCAACAGCGGCACCTCGGGCGCGGTCCAGGCCGGCGCCGTGGCGGCGATCCGCAATGGCGAGGGGCTGATCGGCGATATCCGCGAGCGGGTCAAGACCGGCCTCGATCTCGCCTATGACCGCCTGTCGCAGATCCCCGGCATCATCCTGCCGGACAAGCCGAAGGGCGGCATGTATGCCTTTTTCGGGCTGGAGGGCGAGGCTGATTCCGGCATCGCCTGCGACCGCATCCTCGAATCAGCCCGCGTCGGCCTCGCGCCCGGCTATCTGTTCGGCGACTCCTCGCGCGCTTTCCTGCGCATGTGCGTGTTCCGCGAGACGGGGCAATTGGCTGAGGCGCTGGATCGCATGGTCGAGGCTTTGCGCTGACGGGTCTTCAGTATTCGCCGGCCCCTGCGCCGGCGAAAGACGCAGGAAAACAACAACAGAATGGCTATAACGCCAGAGGGAGAATGCCATGAATTTCACCAGACGACATGTGTTTGGCCTGATGGCCGCCATCGGCCTGCTTTCGGGCACGGCCTCGATCGCCGCCGCGGAAGCCCTGAAGATCGGCTCCTATCCGAGCAATCCGCCATTCGAATACAAGAATGAAAGCGGCACTTTCGAGGGCTTCGAGGTAGACATCGCCACGGAGGTCGCCAAGCGTCTCGGCATGACGACCGAAATCTCCGACCTCGGTTTCCAGGCCTTGTTCGCCGCTACCAGCTCCGGCCGTATCGACGTCGCTATTTCTTCGATCACCATCACCAAGGAGCGCCTTGCCAGCCAGTCCTTTACGCAGCCCTATTACGATTCGGACATGGGCATTGCCGTGAAGAAGGATTCGACGCTGGCCGCCGAAGGCGACCTGAAGGACAAGATCGTCGGCGTGCTCTCCGGTTCCACCGGCGACAAGTGGTCGAAGGAAAACCAGGAAAAATTCGGTATCACCGAGGTCAAGGGCTATAACGCCCAGCAGGACATGCTGATGGATCTGAATGCCGGCCGCATCGATGCCGCCGTCAGCGACATCCCCGGCATGCAGTATGCGTTCCTGAAGATGAAGGATCTCGAAGTGAAGGTGCGCATCAAGACCGGCGAGCAATATGGCCTGATGATGACCAAGGACCATCCGCTGCTGCACAGGGCCAATGACGCGATCACTGCGATGAAGAAGGACGGCACGCTGGCCGCGATCCATAAGAAATGGTTCGGCACGGAGCCGCCGGCCGGCTCCGCCACCGTCACCGAGCTGCCGATCCCGACGCCCTGAGCCGGATTTCCGCCGTCACCTCGCGCCGCCTTTCCGGGTGGCGCGAGGTTTTCGCATGAACGCCATTTGAGATGAGCCCGCCATGACGCTCGCCGATACCTTCTTCAACATCGACGTTCTCATCGCCAGTTTTCCGGCGCTGATGCGCGGCCTGTTGAACACGTTCCTGCTCGGCATCGCCGGCATCGTTTTCGGCGTTTCGGCCGGTCTGGCCATCAGCCTCGTCAGGCTTTATGCGCCAAAGCCGCTCAGGCTGCTGGCGATCCTCTACATCGATATTTTTCGCGCGGCGCCCGTGCTGGTGGTGCTGATCCTGATCTATTATGCGCTGCCGTTCCTGGGCCTGCGCTTCTCGTCCTGGACGTCGGCGGCGCTCGGCCTGTCGATCGTCATGGCTGCCTATTCGGCGGAGGTATTCCGTTCCGGCATCGAAAGCGTGCCGACCGGCCAGTTCGAGGCGGCTGCGGCGCTCGGGCTGCCTTTCCTGATCACGCTGCGCAAGGTGGTGCTGCCGCAAGCGCTGCGCATCGTCATCCCGCCGACCACCAGCAATTGCGTGTCGATGTTCAAGGATACCGCGCTCGCCTCCACCGTCGCCCTGCCGGAACTTCTGAAGGAAGCGACGGATGCGCAGGCGCTGCACGCCAATCCGACGCCGCTGATCGGCGCGGCGCTGATCTACATCGCCTGCCTCTGGCCGATGGTGCGCTTCGTCAGCCTGCTCGAAAAGAAGTTTCAGAAAGAGAAGAAGCGCTAAGCAATTCCAGGAGAAGTGCGTAGCGGTTTTCCGTTGGGAGTTGCGCGGGAAAACTCAATCGGCGGGGCCGGCTGACAGGTGATTGTTGGCGGAGGCCTTGACGATGCCGATCTCGCCGAGCAGCGTCGAAACGGTCGCCGGCTCGACATCGGCCATGATGTCGCGCAGCCAGCCTTCATGGGCGGCGGCCATGGCGCTGAAATAGGTTTCTCCGCGCGGCGTCAGTTTGGCGACGGTGACGCGGCGATCGCCGTCCGGCGTCTCGCGGATGACGAAACCGTCCGCCTCCAGCCGCTCCACGAGGCCGGTGACATTGCCGTTGGTGACCATGGTGCGCTTGGAGAGTTCGCCGAGCCGCAGGCCCTCGCGCTCGCGATAGAGCTGCGCGAGCAGGTCGAACTGCGGCAGCGTCGCGCCGAATTCGGCGCGCAGGCGCCGACGGATTTCCTGGGAGATCAGTTTGGTGGTCGAGAGCATGCGCAGCCACAGCCGCAGTTCCGGCTTGCCGGCACCGCCCTGGGCGATGATTTCCAGATCGATCGCGCTGTTGTCCGTCTCCGCCATCCGACGCCGGATCCCCTTGTAAATGCTCACACCAAAGGTCTAAGCGGCAATATTTGAAATGTCAAAGGTTTCGGGCCGGGCATAAAAAAGGGCGGTTCATGCCGCCCTTTTCGTCAGTTGCTCAGCGTATCGAAGAAATCTTTCATCCGGGCAAAGAAGCCGGTGGATTCCGGACTGTTTTCCTTCGACGAGATCTGCTCGAATTCCTGCAGCAGTTCGCGCTGGCGCTTGGTCAGGTTCTGCGGCGTCTCGATCTGGATCTGGATGTAGAGATCGCCGACCTGGGTCGAGCGCAGCACGGGCATGCCCTTGGCCTTAAGGCGGAACTGCTTGCCCTGCTGCGTGCCTTCCGGCACGGAGACGCGCGACTTGGTGCCGTCCAGTGTCGCCACCTCGAACTTGCCGCCCAGCGCCGCCGTGGTCATCGAGATCGGCACGGTGCAGTAAAGATCGGCGCCGTCGCGCTGGAAGAATTCATGCGGCTTGACCGACAGGAAGATGTAGAGATCGCCCGCCGGGCCGCCGCGCACGCCGGCTTCGCCTTCGCCCTGCAGGCGGATGCGGGTGCCGTCCTCGATGCCCGAGGGAATGTTGACCGAGAGCGAGCGCTCCTCGGTGACGCGGCCGGCGCCATGACATTTGGTGCAGGGGTCGGTGATCGTCTGACCGCGCCCGGCGCAAGTCGGACAGGTGCGCTCGATCGAGAAGAAGCCCTGTGCGGCGCGCACGCGCCCCGAGCCCTGGCAGGTGGCGCAGGTCTTCGGGCTGGTGCCGGGCTTGGCGCCGGTGCCGGTGCAGAGGTCGCAGGTGATCGAGGTCGGCACGCGAATCTGCGCCGTCTTGCCGGAGAAGGCTTCCTCCAGTGAAATTTCCATGTTGTAACGCAGGTCGGCGCCGCGTTCGCGCCCGCCGCTGGAGCGACGGCGTCCGCCGCCCATCATCTCGCCGAAGATATCCTCGAAGATATCGGAGAAACCGCCGGCGCCGCCACCGAAGCCGCCGCCACCGCCGCCCATGCCGCCTTCGAAGGCGGCGTGGCCGAAGCGGTCATAGGCCGCGCGCTTCTGCGGATCCTTCAGCGTTTCATAGGCTTCGTTGATTTCCTTGAAGCGGCGCTCGGCCTCGGTATCGTCGGGATTCTTGTCCGGGTGATACTGCATCGCCAGCTTGCGAAAGGCGCTTTTCAGTGCCTTGTCGTCCGCCGTCCGGGAAACGCCGAGCGTTTCGTAAAAATCAGCTTTTGCCATTCGGTTGAAGACCCCGGTCAACAGAACTTTGCCGCTTCTCCTGGAAAAGCGGCTTCGCCCTATCTCTTTTGTTGTACGCAAATCCATCGGGCCCGCGCCTCGCGCGCTCTCCGGACCTGCTCATAGCGTTCCGGCTGCCGAAGCAGCCGGAAATTCATGACATGACAGCCTTGGCCCAGCCTTATGCGGAGCGCTTGCGGTCGTTATTGTCGTCGTCGTTGATTTCCTCGTAGTCGGCATCGACGACGTTGTCATCACCCTTTGCGGCTTCCGCACCACCTTCGGCCTGCTGGGCCTCATAGATGGCCTGGCCGAGCTTCATGGCGGCTTCCGTCAGGACTTGCGTCTTCGCCTTGATGTCGTCGGCATCCGGCTCGGAAGCTTCGATGGCGGTCTTCAGCGAGGCGATCGCATCCGAAATGGCGTTGCGGTCGGCTTCCGAGACCTTGTCGCCATAGTCCTTCAGCGACTTCTCGGTGGAGTGGATCAGGCTTTCGGCCTGGTTCCTGGCTTCCACGCCTTCGCGACGCTTCTTGTCCTCGGCGGCATGGGCTTCGGCGTCCTTGACCATCTTCTCGATGTCGGAGTCCGAAAGGCCGCCGGAGGCCTGGATGCGGATCTGCTGTTCCTTGCCGGTGCCCTTGTCCTTGGCCGAAACCTGCACGATGCCGTTGGCGTCGATATCGAAGGTGACTTCGATCTGCGGCACGCCGCGCGGCGACGGCGGCAGGCCGACGAGGTCGAACTGGCCGAGCAGCTTGTTGTCGGCGGCCATTTCACGCTCGCCCTGGCTGACGCGGATGGTCACGGCCTGCTGGTTGTCCTCGGCGGTCGAGAAGGTCTGGCTCTTCTTGGTCGGGATCGTCGTGTTGCGATCGATCAGACGGGTGAAGACGCCACCCAGCGTTTCGATGCCGAGCGACAGCGGGGTCACGTCGAGCAGCAGCACGTCCTTGACGTCGCCCTGGAGAACGCCGGCCTGGATGGCGGCGCCCATGGCGACGACTTCATCCGGGTTGACACCCTTGTGCGGCTCCTTGCCGAACAACTGCTTGACGGTTTCCTGCACCTTCGGCATGCGGCTCATGCCGCCGACCAGAACGACTTCATCGATGTCGGAGGCGTTGACGCCGGCATCCTTCAGGGCCGCCTTGCAGGGAGCGACAGTGCGCTGCACGAGGTCGTCGACCAGGCTTTCCAGCTTGGCGCGGGTCAGCTTCAGCGTCAGGTGCTTCGGACCGGAAGCGTCCGCCGTGATGAACGGCAGGTTGATTTCGGTCTGCTGCGACGAGGACAGTTCGATCTTGGCCTTTTCGGCAGCTTCCTTGAGGCGCTGAAGCGCGAGCTTGTCGTTCTTCAGGTCGATGCCGCTGTCCTTCTTGAACTCGGCCGCGAGATATTCGACCAGACGCATGTCGAAGTCTTCACCGCCAAGGAAGGTATCGCCGTTGGTCGACTTCACTTCGAAGACGCCGTCGCCGATTTCCAGGATCGAGATATCGAAGGTGCCGCCGCCAAGGTCGTAGACGGCGATGGTCTTGCCGTCCTTCTTGTCGAGACCGTAGGCGAGCGCGGCAGCCGTCGGCTCGTTGATGATGCGCAGCACTTCGAGACCGGCGATGCGGCCGGCATCCTTGGTGGCCTGGCGCTGGGCGTCGTTGAAGTAGGCAGGAACGGTGATGACCGCCTTCTCGACCTTTTCGCCGAGATAGGATTCGGCGGTTTCCTTCATCTTCTGCAGGATCATGGCCGAGATCTGGGCGGGCGAATAGCCCTTGCCATTGGCTTCGACCCAGGCGTCGCCATTGTCGCCGCGAACGATGTTGAACGGGACGAGAGCCTTGTCCTTCTCGACGGTCTTGTCTTCGTAGCGGCGGCCGATCAGGCGCTTGACTGCGAACAGCGTATTGGTGGGGTTGGTGACGGCCTGGCGCTTGGCCGGCTGGCCGACGAGACGCTCGCCGTCGTCGGAAAATGCCACCATCGACGGCGTCGTGCGCGCGCCTTCGGCATTCTCGATCACCTTGACATCCTTGCCGTCCATGACGGCGACGCAGGAATTGGTCGTTCCCAGGTCGATACCGATTACTTTTGCCATATCATTCTCTCCTTGAAGCAAGCTGTCGGGACCCTCGTAAAGGCATTCCATGGACAGCCCCTTAACGGGATTGGTCACTGGATTTCGCAGCGGTCACTGCAGCGATGCGGCGTATATAAGAAGCAGTTTTCGCGACTGCAAGGCGGTTGATGCGCCGGAATTCGGCAAATTGGGCCGTTTATGACGATTTGTTCGGCGGCCTTCGCGACGGTTGCGCAAGGCGGAGCGCCATGCTGCGCCGTGCCGGCGATTCGGGCAAGGGAAAGCGCCGGATACGGGGAATCAATTGCCCATGAGAACGTCGAGCAGCGTCTGCCGGCGGGGTGCCGGCGTTCCGCCGCCGCCAACGTCTGCGGGCGGGATGAGGTCGGGATCGACGCCGGCCCCGCCATGGCTGCGTTCGGGCAGTCGTGCGGGGATGCCGGCCGGTACGTCCATGCCGCCACCGGCCGCCGAAACCATCGGTTCCGCGCCGACGGGCACCGGCGGATAGGGGTTGGGATCGGCATTGCTGATGATGTCGCCGATATTGGCCGGCGCTTCCGCCGCGGGTTCGATCGTGCTTGCCGGAATGTCGTCGACGGGCTGGCCGTTACCGAACAGCGGCGCCGGCGTCAGGCCTTTATGGGCGGCTGTCATGAACTCGTGCCAGGCGAGCGCCGGCAAGCCGCCGCCGGTCACCTTCTTCATCGACTTGCCGTCGTCGTTGCCGAACCAGACGCCGGTCGTCAAATTGCTGGTATAGCCGACGAACAGCGCGTCACGAAACGATTGCGTCGTGCCGCTCTTGCCGGCAGCCTGCCAGCCGTCCAGCCGCGCCTTCTTGCCGGTGCCTTCGGTAATGACCCGCATCAGCATGGCATTCATATTGGCGACGACATTTTCAGCGAGCACGCGCGGCGGATTGTCATAGGTGTTTTCGTAGAGCACCTTGCCCGAGGCCGTGGTCACGCGGCGAATGACATGAGCGGTTGCCTTGTAACCGCCGTTCATGAACGGTGCATAGGCGGCCGTGAGCTCCGTCAACGTCACTTCCGAGGTGCCGAGCGCGATCGAGGCATTCGCCTGCAGCTCCGATTCGATGCCCATGCGATGGGCAAGCTTGGTCACCTGGTCCGGCCCGACTTCCATGACGAGCTGTGCCGCGATGGTGTTGAGCGAATTGGCCAGCGCGGACGCAAGCGTTACCTCGCCGCGAAACTTCTGGTCGTAATTCTCCGGCGTCCACTTGCCGATCCTGACCGGCGCGTCGCGACGGATCGAGCCGGGGCGGATGCCCATTTCCAGCGCCGCCGAATAGACGAAGGGTTTGAAGGCCGAGCCCGGCTGGCGCTTGGCCTTGACGGCGCGGTTGAACTGGCTTTCGGCATAGTCGCGCCCGCCGACCAGCGCCCGGATGGCGCCGGTGCCGTCGATGGCGACGAGCGCGCCTTGCGAGACGTTGAGCCTGCGGCCGTCCTTGTCGAGCGCATGGGCGATCGCGCTTTCCGCCTTCTTCTCCAGCCCCATGTCGATGGTCGTGTCGACGATCAGGTCTTCCTTGACATTGCCGATCAGGCCGGGAAGCTGGTCCATGACCATGTCGGCGACATAATGCTCGGCGCCGGACCAAAAACTCTTCGCCCGCGTCGGCTTCTGCGACATGGCGGTCGCCACTTCCTTGTCGGTGACGAAACCCTCTTCGCGCATGGCTTCGAGCACGAGCTGGGCGCGGGCTTCCGCCGCCTGCGGATCGCGCGCCGGCGACAGGCGCGACGGCGCCTTCAGCAAGCCGGCGAGGATCGCCGCCTCGCGCAGCGTCACGTCGCGCGCCGATTTGTTGAAATAGCGCCGCGACGCCGCCTCGACGCCATAGGCGTTCGAGCCGAAGAAGACGCGGTTGAGATACATCGCCAGGATCTGGTCCTTGGTATAATGCTGCTCCAGCCAGAAGGAGAGCAGCACTTCCTGCACCTTGCGCTCCAGCGTCCGCTCCTGAGACAGGAACATGTTCTTGGCGAGCTGCTGCGTCAGCGTCGAGCCGCCCTGCACCATGCGCCCGGTCGTCAGGTTGGTGACGACGGCGCGGCCGAGGCCGAGCGGATCGATGCCGAAATGCGAATAGAAGCGCCGGTCCTCGATGGCGATCACCGCCTGCGGGATATAGGGCGACATGGTCTGCAGCGATAGCGCCTCGCCGCCGGTATCGCCGCGATTGGCGATGATCGAGCCGTCGACGGCGGCGATCTTGACGTTCGGCGGCCGGTCGGGGATCGCCCAGGTGCTGGCATTGGGCATGCGCGCGCCGTAATAGACCACCAGACCGGCAACGCCGATGCCGGCCCAGATGCCGAGCACGAGGCACCAGTAAACAAGGCGACGCAGCAGGCCGATCAGGCCTCCGCTTCCGCCGGAGCGGCGCTTGCTGCTCTTTCGCGACGCGGATTTGGCAGGCTTCGGGTTCTCGCGGCGTCCACCACCCGAACCACGCCCGCCGCCCGTGACCCGGTCGCCGGCGCCGAGGCGAAATTCGTCGTCGCGGTCGCCAGCCCCTCGACCCGTGTCGAAAGTCGGTTCGATGCGCTGCCGCGATTTGCCTTTTCCTGCCATACCCGACCGACGCTGCCCCGTTGGTTGCTGAAATCGCCTCAAGCCTGTGACATCACAGGCGAGCCCGGCAGTCCCGTTGAACTTTAAATGCGGCGATTTAACGCCTTCTTAAGATCGTTGGCAAAGGTGCGGTGGGGGTGTCACCCTTGTGCGACGTCGACCCATTCGGCCGCCGTCAGCGCGGCCATGCGCTGCGGGGGGATGCGCACGGCGGCATTGGTGGCGCCGGCGGCGGGAACGACGGTGTCGAATTTTTCCAGCGACCGGTCGCAATAGACCGGCAGCGCGGAGGGCAGGCCGAAGGGGCAGACGCCGCCGACCGGATGGCTGGTCGCTTCCAGCACTTCGTCGGCGGTCAGCATGCGCGGCTTGCCGCCGAGTGTCTCGCGGCATTTGCGGTTGTCGAGCCGCGCCGTGCCAGCCATCACCACGAGCACCGTGCGCTCGCCCACACGGATGCAGATCGTCTTGGCGATCTGGTCGGGTTCGACGCCATGGGCTTCGGCCGCCAGCGCCACCGTCGCCGAACTGGCCTCGGTTTCGATGACGTCGATATCGGGTGCGTTGGCCCGGAAAAAGGCGCGGACGGATTCGATGCTCATGGAGCCTGAATAAGCGAGCTTGGCCGCCGCTTCAATCCCTGGCGTTGAGCTATGCGAATTACGCATTGCTGCGCTGCAATAAAAGCCTGTTTTTTAGTCGGGAATCGTGTATATTTCCTCTCATCGACGCGGCACACTCCTCCTCCCAGTGCCGCCCGATTGGACTGACGATCCTCCTCCTCCCGATTGTCAGTCAGTATCAGTGCCCGGCGCCTCCTCCTCCCGCGCCGGGCACTTTCATTTTCAGCCTCCCGCTTTCTCCTTTATCATAGACGTTTGGCGGGATTGTCGTTTTCGTCCGGATTGGGCAGTGGCGCCTCGTCCGGCAGGCGGTCCGGTTCCGGTTCGGAAATCGGCGGAGGCGGATCGAGCGGCGGCGGAACGGGTGGCTTGGCGGGCTCCGGAATGGGTTCGACGGGATAGCTCATGGCATTCTCCTGATGGGTTTCGGCCCCTGCGAAAACGCGGGCAGCCTTGCGGCGATGGCATGCGTCGGTATCAGGGACCAACGACATCAGGCCGCCATTGTTCCAGGCCGGATGGAACCACCGGGGTCGATTGCGGGTTTGAAGGGCGGCGGACACCGGCGGCGAGCGCCGGCCCGCACCGGAGACCCCATCATGCAGATCACCTACCATATCGCGGAACATGACGGCGGCTGGGCCTACAGGCTGGGCGACGTCTGGTCCGAACCCTTTGCCTCCCACGACGAAGCACTGGCCGCTGCCCGCCGCGCCGCCGAGCGCCAGCAGGTCGGCGGCGACAATGCGGAGATCGACTACCAGGCCGGCGACGGTCGCTGGCGCCACGAGCATGTCGATGGCGGCGACCGCCCTGAGGTCGAGGTCGATCCCAAGGACTGATCTTTCCGCATCGCCGGATCGTGATCTTTCTTCCGCGCCGGTTACGGTGCCGGCCACTGGAATAGGGGCGCGATTGCCCCTATTGTCCATGCCGACATATCGCGCACCAAGGGAGAGAGAACATGTCCGAACCCCGCAAGCCCGGCCGCGGCCGCGTCTATTCCTCGATAACCGAGACCATCGGCGATACGCCGATCGTCCGCCTCGACAAGTTTGCGCGCGAAAAGGGCATCAAGGCCAACCTGCTGGCCAAGCTGGAATTCTTCAACCCGATCGCCTCGGTGAAGGACCGCATCGGCGTGGCAATGATCGAAACGCTGGAGGAGCAGGGCCGCATCACTCCCGGCAAGACCGTGCTGATCGAGCCGACCTCCGGCAATACAGGCATCGCGCTTGCCTTCGCCGCCGCCGCCAAGGGCTATCGCCTGATCCTCACCATGCCGGAGACCATGTCGATCGAGCGCCGCAAGATGCTGGCGCTGCTCGGGGCGGAACTGGTGCTGACCGAAGGGCCGAAGGGCATGAAGGGCGCGATCGCCAAGGCCGAGGAACTGGCCGCCGACCTGCCGGATGCGATCATCCCGCAGCAGTTCGAAAACCCAGCCAATCCGGAAATCCACCGCCGAACCACCGCCGAGGAGATCTGGAACGACACGGATGGCGCCGTCGATATCCTCGTTGCCGGCATCGGCACCGGTGGCACGATCACCGGCGCCGGCCAGGTTCTGAAATCCAAGAAGCCCTCGGTCAAGGTCGTCGCCGTCGAGCCGACCGATAGCCCGGTGCTTTCCGGCGGCAATCCTGGCCCGCACAAAATCCAGGGCATTGGCGCCGGTTTCGCCCCGAAAATCCTCGACACCAACGTCTATGACGAGATCGTCACCGTCAGCAATGACGACGCCTTCGCCAATGCCCGCCTCGTCGCCCGCCTCGAAGGCGTGCCAGTCGGCATTTCCTCGGGCGCGGCGCTGGCGGCGGCCACCGTCATCGGCCAGCGCGAAGAAAATGCCGGCAAGACCATCGTTGTCATCATCCCCTCCTTCGCCGAGCGCTATCTTTCGACCGCGCTGTTCGAGGGGCTGGGCGGTTAGCTTTTCAAAGAGCGAAGGGTCGCGCCTGTCCCGGTGCGGCCTTCCTTCTTGCCGGAAGCGCCGGCCTCACGCCGCCGCCGTCAGCCGCTCGCCGGCGATGCGATAGGAAATCGCTTCCGCCAGATGGATGCGGCCGACCGTTTCCTGTCCCTCGAGATCGGCCAGCGTGCGCGCCACCTTGAGGATGCGATGATAGCCGCGAGCGGAGAATTTCATTTTCTCGGCGGCATCGCGCAGCAGTTTCAGCCCCGGCTCGTCCGGTTCGGCCACCACCTCGATCAGGGCGGTGGAGCAGCGGGCATTGGTGGTCGCGGCCGGCAGGCCGGCGGCGACATAGCGCCGGCGCTGCATGTCTCTTGCACGCGCCACGCGGGCGGCGACCGTCGCGCTGCTCTCGGCGGCGCGGGGACGGATGAGGTCGGCGGCGGAAACGGCGGGCACGTCGATGCGGATATCGATGCGATCCATCAAAGGCCCGGAAATGCGCGCCTGGTAATCGCTCATGCAGCGCGGACCCTTGGCGCAACTGTGGCCGGGCTCGCCGGCCATGCCGCAGCGGCAGGGGTTCATCGCCGCGACGAGCTGGATATTGGCGGGGTAGGAGACGCGGTGATTGGCGCGGGCGATAATGCATTCGCCGCTTTCCAGCGGCTGGCGCAAGGCATCCAGAACCTGCGGCGAGAATTCGGGGAATTCGTCGAGAAACAGGATGCCGTGATGGGCAAGTGAGGCCTCGCCCGGTCGCCCACGAAAGCCGCCGCCGACCAGCGCCGCCATGGTCGCCGAATGATGCGGGGTGCGATAGGGCCGCCGGTCCGACAGCTTGCCGCCGGCAAGCTGTCCGGCGACGGAATGGATCATCGACACTTCCAGCAGTTCGGCGGCCGAGAGCGGCGGCAGGATCGAGGGCAGGCGCGCCGCCAGCATCGACTTGCCGGAACCGGGCGGGCCGACCATCAACAGGTTATGCCCGCCGGCGGCTGCCACCTCCAGCGCCCGCTTGGCGCTTTCCTGTCCCTTGATTTCCGAGAGATCGGGCAAATTGGCGGGATTGGCGCGGATCGCCGGCACGGGGCGGGACAGCTTCTGGGTGCCGCGGAAATGATTGGCAAGCGCGATCAGGCTGCGGGGCGCGAGAATATCGATACCCTCGCCGGCCCAGGCGGCTTCGGCGCCGCTGTCGGCGGGGCAGATCAGCCCCTTGTCGAGCGCATGCGCCGCGATCGCCGCCGGCAAGGCGCCGGCGACCGGGGCCAGCGTGCCGTCCAGATTGAGTTCGCCGAGAACGACGTAATCCGCGAGCGCATCAGGCGGCACAGCGCCCAGCGCCGCCATCAGGCCGAGCGCGATCGGCAGGTCGAAATGCGAGCCTTCCTTGGGCAGGTCGGCAGGCGCGAGGTTGACGGTGACGCGTTTCGGCGGCAAGGCGAGGCCGCAGGCGTGAAGGGCTGCCTGCACTCGCTCGCGGCTTTCGGCTACCGCCTTGTCCGGCAGGCCGACGATCTGCATGCCCACCTTGCCGGGCGCGACCATGACCTGCACCTCGACGGGAACACCCTCGATGCCCTGAAAGGCCAGCGTGCTGACGCGCCCAACCATGTTTCCTGCCCTCTCGCCCGATCCGATGCACCCTCAGCGGGTTATGGATTGCAATCTGGCATGGAATATGGAATAAAACAAGAACACAAAATGAACAATCTCCCGCATCCGGTGTGATCAGGTTGCGGGAGGTTGTATGGCTGGAACAAACGAGGGAGGAAGGCTCAGCTTTTCTTGGCTTCGATCGCGTCCCAGAGGAGTGCCGCGATGTCGGCGCCGCCGAATTTCTTCACTTCGCGGATGCCGGTCGGCGAGGTGACGTTGATCTCGGTCATGTAGTCGCCGATGACGTCGATGCCGACGAGCAGGAAGCCGCGTTCGCGTAAAGACGGGCCGATGCGCTCGCAGATTTCGCGCTCGCGCGCCGTCAGTTCGGTCGCTTCGGCGCGGCCGCCGACATGCATGTTGGAGCGGCTGTCATGCTCGGCCGGCACGCGGTTGATGGCGCCGACCGGCTTGCCGTCGACGAGGATGATGCGCTTGTCGCCCTTGCGCACATCCGGCAGGTATTGCTGGGCGATATAGGGTTCGCGGAACATCTGTGCGAACATTTCGAGAAGGGAGGAGAAGTTGCGGTCGTCGCGCGAGGAATGGAAGACGCCGGCGCCGCCATTGCCGTAGAGCGGCTTGAGGATGATGTCGCCCATTTCGGCGCGGAATCGGGCGATTTCGGCGGGATCGCGGGTGATCAGCGTCCGCGGCATCAGGTCGGCGAATTCGGTGACGAAAATCTTTTCCGGCGAATTGCGCACCCAGGCCGGGTCGTTGACGACGAGCGTCTTCGGATGGATGCGCTCGAGCAGATGCGTGGAGGTGATATAGGCCATGTCGAAGGGCGGATCCTGGCGCAGCAGGACGACGTCCATGGTCGCGAGGTCGATGCGCTCCGGCGTGCCGAGGGTGAAATGGTCGCCCTTGACGTCGCGTAGCGCCATTTCCTCGACGGTCGCAAAAATCGTGCCGTCGCGCATGGTCAGCTTGTCGGGCGTGTAATGGAACAGCTTGTAGCCACGCGCCTGCGCTTCCAGGCTCATGGCAAAGGTCGAATCCCCGGCAATGCTGATGCCGGAAACATGGTCCATCTGGACCGCTACGTTCTTGATCTTGGCCATAGGCTCGAAGGGCTCCCCGCTGAGTTCGCGCGCTTCCATTTAGGATGCGCCGGCGCTGATGGCAACGGGGGCGCCCGAAGTCAGGCGGCGAGGCCGACCGATCCGCCCGAAGTCAGGAAACGCTTGATGCGGATGGCGGCGGCCAGCGGCTTGGGGAAGGGGCGGCGCAGGAAGGCGATCTTGCGTACATAGCCTTCCACCTGCCAGGTCGCCCAGGTGTCGCCGGCAAAATAGGCGATGTCGCCGGTCTTCAGTGTTCGCGTCGACCCGTCCGCGGCGGTGACATGCACGGTGCCCTCAAGGATCAGCACGGTCTCGTCCCAGGGAAAATACCAGCGGAAGCTGCCGTCGGTGCAATCCCAGACGGCAGTCAGCGCGGCGTCGTCGGGGCTGCGGGAATGTTCGGCGGCGCGCGCCTGCGGGTCGCCGGAGAGCACCCAGGCCGGATTGATCGGCGCGGGCGTCATTTCCATCTCGCCCATGGGCGCGGTGACCAGCGGCGGCATGGTGTTGCCCGACAGAAGATTCGGCGGCACCGCGCGCATCGCCATCGTCGCAGCACTCGCCAGCATCATTTTCCAGACCATACTTGCCCCCCAATTTTACAATGTCCCAAAACGGGACGCCCACCGGGAGGCAGGTTACGCCATGAGCCGTAACGGTTCGGTTCAGGTTTTCCGCTGTATTTTAACGACCCTAAAGCATGACCAGCCGAAGCGTGTTCGCTTCGGCGTCGGACAATGTGGAACCAAGAGAATAGATCATTCCCCGTGACCTGTGTTCACCGGAAATGTTCTAGAAAGCGTCGACAAAATGGCGCGGCCAGCGCAGCGGCATTACGGCGACGATGTCGTAACGCTGCGACAGCAGATGGGCGTCGCGTTGGCGCGACAGCCAGATGTCGCTGGCGGCGCGGATGCGTTTCTGCGCCGTGGCGCTGACGGCATCGACGGCCCTCAGTTCGTCGCCGCGCGCCTTGACCTCGATGAAGACGGCAAGATCGCCCTTGCGGGCGACGATGTCGATCTCGCCGAGTTTCGTACGATAGCGCAGGGCGAGGATGCGATAGCCTTTGAGCAGCAGGTAGGCGGCGGCGATCCATTCGGAGACATGGCCACGCCGATGCGCCTTGCGCCGCCGGTTCTTGAGCGGGTCAGCCTCCATTGCCCTTCATGTCCAGCAGACGGCGGTAGAGATCCTTGCGCGGCAGGCCGCTCAGGCGCGCCGCTTCGGTGGCGGCCTTGCCGGCCGGCATGTCCTTCGATAGCTGGCTCAGGAGGGCGTCGACATCGGCCTCTTCCGGTGGCGGCGGGGCGTCCGGCGGAGCGATGACTAGCACGATTTCGCCCTTTACCGTCCGTTCGGCAAATTCGGCGGCAAGCTCGCCGAGCGTGCCGCGGCGGAATTCCTCGAACGTCTTGGTCAACTCGCGGCAGACGGCGGCGCGGCGTTGCGTGCCGAGCACCTGCGCCGCCGCGACGAGGCTGTCGCCGATTCGATGGGGGGAATCGAAGTAGATCAGCGTTGAGGGAATGGCGGCGAGTTCCGCGAAGCGGTCGCGCTTCGCCTTGTCCTTGTGCGGCAGGAAGCCGGCGAACAGGAAGGCGTCGTTGGGCAGGCCGGAGCCGACCAGTGCGGCAAGCGGCGCGGAGGCGCCGGGCAGGGGGACGACGCGAAAGCCGGCCGCGATAGCCAGTGTCGCGAGGCGATAGCCGGGATCGGAAACCAGCGGCGTCCCGGCATCGGAGACGAGGGCCACGGATTTTCCCTCCGCGAGGAAGGCGAGCAGGCGCGGCCCGGCCTCGTCGGCATTGTGTTCGTGATAGGCAAAGGGCCGGTTGCGAATGCCGTAGCGGTCGAGCAGCACGCGGGTGACGCGGGTGTCCTCGCAGGCGAGCACGTCGGCTCCGGCAAGCGTTTCCAGCGCACGCAGGGTGATATCGGCGAGATTGCCGATGGGCGTGGCGACGAGATAGAGCGCCGGCTCCAGCGGCCGGGCGGGTATGGAAACGTCATGCAGGCGGTAGCTGCGCGCATGGCCCCCGCCGTCCTCGTCATGCCTGTCCACGCCCGTGCCGCCTTCCTGTTCCGGTCTGTGGCCGTTTATGGGCCATGCGGATGCGTTTGCACAAGGCGATTTAGCGGATCGAGGCTGTGGAATTGGCCGAATGTCGGGGGGCAAGATGCCATAGGCCTTGCAATTGCCCTGAAAACTCTGCCATTTTGCCCGTCCATATTTCCGGCATCGGGCCGGGCGGTCAATGTGCGTCTCCCCGGGGTTTCCGGGCACGGCGCCGGTCGAAAGCGGTAGCATCTCATGCGTATTACTCTTGAGCGGTCCAATCTCCTGAAGTCGCTGAACCACGTTCATCGCGTGGTCGAACGTCGCAACACGATCCCGATCCTGTCGAACGTTCTGTTGCGGGCCGATGGAGCCGCACTCGCCATGAAGGCGACCGACCTCGATCTGGAAATCACCGAGGAAACGCCGGCCAATGTCGAGCAGGCCGGCGCCACCACCGTGCCGGCGCATCTGCTCTATGATATCGTGCGCAAGCTGCCGGATGGCGCCGAAGTGCTGCTGGCGACGACGCCGGACGGGAATGCCATGACGGTCGCCTCCGGCCGCTCGAAATTCTCGCTGCAGTGCCTGCCGCAATCGGATTTCCCGGACCTGACGGCGGGCGCGTTCAGCCATACCTTCAAGCTGAAGGCGACCGATCTCAAGATGTTGATCGACCGCACCCAGTTCGCCATCTCGACCGAGGAGACGCGCTATTACCTGAACGGCATCTTCTTCCACACCATCGAGGCGGACGGCGATCTCAAGCTGCGGGCGGTGGCGACCGATGGTCACCGCCTCGCCCGCGCCGATGTCAAGGCGCCCTCGGGCTCGGAAGGCATGCCGGGCATCATCATCCCGCGCAAGACGGTCGGCGAATTGCAGAAGCTGGTCGACAATCCCGAACTGATCGTCACCGTCGAGGTGTCCGACGCCAAGATCCGCCTGACCATCGGCTCGATCGTCATGACCTCGAAGCTGATCGACGGCACTTTCCCGGATTACCAGCGCGTCATTCCCGCCAACAACGACAAGCAGTTGCGCGTCGATTGCCAGACATTCGCCCAAGCCGTCGATCGCGTCTCGACGATTTCCTCGGAGCGCGGCCGCGCGGTCAAGCTGGCGCTGGCCGACGGGCAGCTGCTGCTGACCGTCAACAATCCCGATTCAGGCAGCGCCACCGACGAACTGGCGGTCTCCTATGACAATGACGCCATGGAAATCGGCTTCAATGCCAAATACCTGCTGGATATCACCGCGCAGCTTTCCGGCGAGAACGCCATCTTCCTGCTGGCCGATGCCGGCTCCCCGACGCTGATCCGCGATACGGCCGATGACGACGCGCTCTATGTACTGATGCCGATGCGGGTCTGACAAGCATTCGCCCCGGCGAAGCCCGGCGGCCGCGCGACTTGGATTTGCCGCAGTTGCGGCCGATCTATTGCGAACGGTTGAGGACAGCCGGTCTATAACAGGGGAAGTCGGGGCGACATGATGTTGCATGCCAAGATGAAAGAGCGGTTCGTCCGCCGGTTCGATGATGAAATCCGCTTCTTTCGCGGCTGGATGACAAAGCCCAAGGCGGTCGGTGCGATCATGCCGACCTCGGCGCGCATGGCGCGGCGCATGGCGAGCCTGATCGATACCGGCTCCGGCCTGCCCGTGCTCGAACTCGGCCCCGGCACCGGCGTCATCACCCGCGCCATTCTGGAGCGCGGCGTCGCGCCCGATCAACTCGTCTCCGTCGAATATTCCACGGATTTCTACCTGCATCTCAAGCGGATGTTCGATGGCGTGCGCTTCATCAACGGCGATGCCTTCGATCTCAAGGAAACGCTCTCCGATCTCGGCGAACAGCGTTTCGACAGTGTCATCTCCGGCATACCGCTGCTGAATTTCCCCATGCATATGCGCGTGTCGCTCCTGGAGGATCTGCTCGATCTCCTGCCGCCCGGCCGTCCCGTGGTGCAGTTTTCCTATGGGCCGGTGTCGCCGATCGTCGCCCAGCCGGATCGGTATCGCATCGAGCATTTCGATTTCATCATGCGCAATATCCCGCCGGCGCAGATCTGGACCTATCGACGCGGCGGCGAACTGCATCACATTCCGCGCAAGTGGTGTCGCAAATAGCCTCTCCCGCCCGGCTTGCCTTTGACGTCCTCCCGTGCGAGGGGATGCCGGTTTGACCGCACGATTGCCGAAAGGGTGGAGAGAGATATGCAAGCACGCGACCGTCTGATCGTCAGCCTCGATGTCCCGACCGTTCAGGAGGCCGAAAAGCTCGTGACGCTGCTCGGCGACGAGGCCTCCTTCTACAAGATCGGTTACCAGCTCGTCTTCGCGGGGGGACTGGAATTCGCCCGCGACCTGGCGAAGAGCGGCAAGCGGGTTTTCCTCGACATGAAGCTCCTCGACATCGACAACACCGTCGCTTCAGGCGTCGAGAACATCGCCAAGATGGGCATGTCGATGCTGACGCTGCATGCCTATCCCAAGGCGATGCGCGCCGCCGTCGAGGCTGCGAAGGGCTCCGGCCTGTGCCTGCTAGGCGTCACCGTGCTGACATCGATGGACGAGGCCGACCTCAGGGATGCCGGTTATGCCGACGATCCGCGCACGCTGGTGCTGCGCCGCGCCGACCAGGCGCGCGACGCCGGCATGGGCGGCATCGTCTGCTCGGCCGAAGAAGCCGAGGCCGTGCGCGCCGTCATCGGCCTGGATATGGCCCTCGTCACCCCCGGCATTCGCCCGGCCGGCGCCGACAAGGGCGACCAGAAGCGGGTGATGACGCCTTACGACGCCCTGACGGCCGGCGCCAGCCATCTTGTCGTCGGCCGCCCGATCGTCAAGGCGCCTGATCCGAAGGCTGCCGCGCACGCCATTCTTGCCGAAATGCTCGCCGCGAGCTGGCCGGCCAACCGCTAGAAAGTCAAGGAGGACATCATGGCCAAGGGTTACTGGATCGCGCGGGTGGATGTGCGCGACCCCGAGCGCTACAAGGATTACGTCGCCGCCGCCAAGCCGGCGTTCGAGAAATACGGCGCGAACTTCCTCGCCCGCGGCGGCGCCTATACCGCGCTGGAAGGCCCGGCGCGGGGCCGTAACGTTGTCATCGAGTTCCCCAGCCACCAGGCTGCGGTCGACTGTTACAACTCGCCTGAATACCAGATCGCCGCCAAAATCCGCCAGGAAGTCGCCGACGCCGAAATGATCGTCGTCGAAGGCGTCTGAAAGCGTAAGGCAACCGGTTGCGGTGCGGCGTGATGGCTCTTCACGCCGCCGCTCTCTTCGGCTAAGACGAAACGCAACAGCTATCGTTTCGCCTTCTTGAAGGAGCCTGCCATGACCTTGTCCAACCTGCCGCCGCTCGTCACCGTGTTCGGGGGCTCGGGGTTCGTCGGGCGCAGCATCGTTCGTGCGCTGGCCAAGCGCGGCTATCGCATCCGTGTCGCCGTGCGTCGTCCGGATCTGGCCGGCTTCCTTCAGCCGATGGGCAATGTCGGGCAGATTTCCCTGGTGCAGGCCAACCTGCGTTACCGCGCCTCGGTCGATGCCGCCGTCGCCGGCGCGACCCATGTCGTCAATTGCGTTGGGATCTTGCATGAGGCCGGCCGCAATACCTTCGACGCCGTGCAGGAATTCGGCGCCCGCGCCGTGGCGGAAGCCGCCCGCGCCGCCGGCGCGACGCTCACCCACATTTCCGCCATCGGCGCCGATGCCAGTTCGCAGTCCTCCTATGCCCGCACCAAGGGCCGCGCCGAAGCGGCCGTGCTGGCGATCAAGCCGGATGCGGTGATCTTGCGCCCCTCGGTCGTCTTCGGGCAGGACGACAGCTTCTTCAACAAGTTCGGCCGCATGTCGCAGACCATGCCTTTCCTGCCGCTGATCGGCGGTGGGAAAACGAAGTTCCAGCCTGTTTTCGTCGAGGACGTGGCCGAAGCGGCCGTGCGCGCAGTCGACGGCAAGCTGACGCCCGGCGCGGTCTATGAACTGGGCGGCCCGGCCGTGATGACCTTCAAGGAGTGTCTGGAGACCGTGCTGCAGGTGGTCGATCGCCACAAGCCGCTGGTGCCGATGCCCTTCGGCATCGCCTCGCTGATCGGCTCCATCGCCTCGCTGGTGCCCTTCGTGCAGCCGCCGCTGACGGCGGACCAGGTGACGCTGCTGAAGTCCGACAACATCGTCTCGAAGCAGGCGACCGAGGCTGGCCGCACGCTTGCCGGCATGGGCATCGTGCCGACCATGGTCGACACCGTGCTGCCGACCTACATGGTACAGTATCGCCCGCAGGGCCAGTTCCGCCGCTCCGGCCGGGCGGCCTGAGCGTTTCCAAGACAGTTCTTTATTACGAATCACTGTAACGCCGCTGCGGGTCCACCCGCGGCGGCGATTTTGTTTCAGGCAAAAAATATCTCAGGATCCGCCGTTTTGCGGCGCGATTTTTAGCCTTCGGCGGGTTCCGGCGTTGCACAAATATCGCACGCGAAAACGGAACGCATTAACCGGCGATTCAGGTGAATCCTCTATTGATGTTTGTCAGCCGCCGGCTTAGACACGCCCGGCGTGACGCTGGCGCCAAGGGACGGGCGCCGCGCACCATCCTGATTTGAAAGGCATTTTTCCATGGGAAAGTCTATCGCACTGTTTTTTGCGTGTGCGGCTCTGGTCATTCTCGCCGGCTCGTTCATCGCGCCGGGCACGGTCGCGGCGATCAAGGGTGAATGCGCCCCTGCCTACGGCGTCGATCCGTGCAGCACCGGCAGCATCTCCGCCAACTGAGCGGGGTCCTTTTCGCGCGCTGACAGGCGCATGAGCGAAGGCGGCAGAACGCCTGCTTGAACGGCAGGATGTTTCACCGCCTTTTTCCATGCCTTGCGAAAGACGCCAGGACCGGGCGCCGCAGCGCCCGGCCGCAATGCCTCAGGCAATATAGCCGAGCGCGGCCATGCCGAGCAGGATGACGCCGAGAATGATGCGGTAGATCGCGAAGGCGGTGAACCGGTGGCTCTGGATATAGGTGAGCAGCCATTTGACCGCGACGAAGGCGACGATGGTGGACACCACGAAAGCCAGGCCCAGCGCCGTCCAGTCCTCGCCGGCCGCGCCGCCGTCCTTCCAGGTCTTCAGGAGTTGGTAGGCGCTCGCCGCATACATGGTGGGAATGCCGACCAGGAAGGCGAATTCGGTGGCTGCGGCGCGATTGGCGGTGCCGGCCAGCATGGCGACGAAGATCGTCGCGCCCGAACGCGAGGTGCCGGGAAAGATGCCGGCGACCACCTGGGCGATGCCGACGAGGATGGCGACCATCCAGGTGATCTGCGTGTAAGGCGGCTTGCGCGCCGCCATCCATTCGGCAAAAATCATCCAGAAGCCGCCGATGATCAGCGCCCAGGCGACCGGGGTGGCGGTCTCCGGCAGTTCGAAGCCGAGTTTCTTGACGAGGAGACCGAGGACGGCGGTGATCAGGAAGGCGAGGATCAGCATCATCGCGTAGCGGCGATTCTTCGGCTCGCGCCAGCCGAGCGCCAGATCGAGCAGCCGCCGCCAGTAGATGATGGTCACGGCAAGGATGGCGCCGGCCTGGATGACGATGTTGAACGTATCCGACCGGGCACCCAGCCATTGCTCGGCAATGATCAGATGGCCGGTGCTGGAGATCGGCAGGAATTCGGTAATTCCCTCGATGATCCCCAATATGATAACGTTGATGTAGTCCATGAAGGTCTCCGATTGAAGGCGGCGGGAGCCTGAGCATTCCGGTGTGAAGCGGTTTTCCGTCCGGAAATGCGACAAGACAGTGAGCGAGATGCGCCGCGCATCGTTCCATTCCCGATCCGCATGGCGAAAAAACGCCCGTTTCGGCGGATCGTCATGAAATGTCCATGATTGGCGGCGCTTGGGGCAGGGCTAAAACTTGATTCTCATACTGAACCGACCATGTAATCCTATATCTTTCTTAAACTCTGATCGTTAGGAGTTTGATAAAGGATACGAGATCCCCAAGGCGCCAGCGGGCGGACCGAAGCGAAGAATGCCAGTACTGTATCACCACCCCATCTCCACGACCTCCCGGTTCATCCGGCTGGTGCTTGCGGAATACGGTTACCAGGTCGAGCTGATCGAGGAGCAGCCCTGGGACAAGCGGCGCGACTTTCTCGCGCTCAACCCGGCCGGCACCTTGCCCGTCTATGTGGACGACAGCATGCGGGCGCTCTGTGGGGCGACGGTGATTTCCGAATATCTCGACGAGACTCACGGCGTGTTGAAGCGCGACCGGCGGCTTCTGGCCGAGGATCCCTTTCAGCGCGCCGAAATCCGCCGCCTGACCGAATGGTTCCTGCAGAAGATGGAGCAGGACGTCACCCGGCCCCTGGCGCGAGAACGCGTCTTCAAGCTGCAGATGACCTCGGAACAGGGCGGCGGCGCCCCCGACAGCAAGGTGCTGCGCACCGCCCGCAACAATATCCGCCAGCACATGCGCTACCTTTCCTGGCTGGCCGGCTCACGGCAATGGCTGGCCGGCGAGCGGCTGAGCTATGCCGATCTCGCCGCCGCCGCCGCCGTTTCGGTGCTGGATTATCTCGGCGAAATCGACTGGTCGGAATCGCCGGTGGCCAAGGACTGGTATCAGCGGCTGAAATCGCGCCCCTCCTTCCGCCCGATGCTCAACGACCGGGTGCGCGGCCTGACCCCCGTTTCTCATTACGCCGACCTCGACTTTTGAAGGAGGCGGCCATGAGCGAGGCCGCCCGCCCCGACAAAAACGAAAAACAGCGCCGCGTCCTGACGGATTTCGTCAAGGCGGAAGCAAAGGCCATCGGCTTCGACCTCTGTCGCATCACCCGCCCCGACGCCATTCCACAGACGCCGGAGCGCCTCGCGGCTTTCCTCGGCGCCGGCTATCATGGCACCATGGCGTGGATGGCGGAGACGCAAGCGCGCCGCGCCGATCCGCGCGTGCTCTGGGGCGATGTCCGCTCCATCGTGTTGTTCGGCCTGAATTACGGCCCTGAGACCGATCCGCGCGCAGTGCTGGAAAAACCGGACCGGGCGGCGATTTCCGTCTATGCCCGCAATCGCGATTATCACGACATTATAAAGGGCCGGCTCAAGGAGATCGCCACGCGCTTCGCGGCGCGGTCGAAGCAGGATGTCAAGGTCTTCGTCGATACCGCGCCGGTGATGGAAAAGCCGCTCGCCGCCGCTGCCGGTCTCGGCTGGCAGGGCAAGCACACCAATCTGGTCAGTCGCGACTTCGGCTCCTGGCTGTTTCTCGGCAGCATGTTCACCACGGCCGATCTGGTCGCCGACGAGCCGGAGCAAGACCGCTGCGGCTCCTGCCATGCCTGCCTGTCTTCCTGCCCAACCGACGCCTTTCCCGCACCCTACAGGATCGATGCGCGCCGCTGCATTTCCTATCTCACCATCGAACACAAGGGGGTCATCGATCCGGCGTTGCGCGTCCGGATGGGCAACCGCATCTATGGCTGCGACGATTGCCTCGCCGCCTGTCCCTGGAACAAGTTCGCCGCCGCTGCTTCCGAGATGAAGCTGAAAGCGCGCGAGGATCTCAACGAACCCGCCATCGCCGACCTGTTGAAACTCACGGACGGCGAATTTCGTGCATTCTTCAGCGGCTCGCCGGTCAAGCGCATCGGCCGCGACCGCTTCGTGCGCAATGTGCTGATCGCCGCCGGCAATTCCGGCGACCGGTCGCTGATCGCGCCCTGCCGGGCATTGCTGGAGGATGCCGCGCCGGTGGTGCGCGCCATGGCGGTCTGGGCGCTCTCGCGGCTGATGGCGGCTCAAGAATTCGAAACACTCTCTCTTTACAGAGAGGCGGAAACGGATGAAGCCGTCCTGGATGAATGGCGGCTAGCGGGGGCATGACATGCGGATGATGATTTTCGGCGCCGGTTATTCCGGCAAGGCGATCGGGCTGGAAGCGAAAGCCAAAGGCGCGGACGTCTGCGGCACGACACGCGCGCCGGAGAAAGCCGCAGGCCTTGCCGCCGCCGGTATAGAGCCGCTGCTCTTCGACGGCGCGGCTTCGTCGCTGTCGCCGGAGATCGCGGCGCGCATGGCGACGGCCACGCACCTCGTCCAGTCGATCGCGCCCGGCCGAGAGGGCGATCCGCTGTTGCGGCTGGCAGGCGAAACCGTGCGCGCCCATATGCCGGCGCTGCAATGGATCGGCTATCTTTCCACCGTCGGCGTCTATGGCGACCATCAGGGCGGCTGGGTGGATGAGGAGACGCCCTTTCGCCCGGTGTCGCAGCGCTCGCGCGAGCGGGTGGAGGCGGAGCAGGGCTGGATGGCGCTGGGCGAAAAGGCCGGCATTCCCGTCGCGATCCTGCGCCTTGCCGGCATTTACGGCCCCGGCCGCAACGCCTTCGTCAATCTTCAGAACGGAACGGCCCGCCGGCTGGTGAAGCCGAACCAGGTGTTCAACCGCATCCGCGTCGAGGATATCGCCGGCGCGACGCTGTTCATGGCGGAACGGGGGGTGGGTGGCATCGTCAACGTCACCGACGACGAGCCGGCGCCGCCGCAGGATATCGTTGCCGAGGCCGCGCGGCTGATGGGTGTTGCCCCGCCGCCGGAACAGGCCTTCGAAACCGCCGAGCTGACGCCAATGGCGCGCTCTTTTTATGGCGAGAACAAGCGTGTTTCCAATCGCCGCCTGCGGGCGCTGGGCTATGCGCTGCGTTTTGCGGATTACCGCGCCTCGCTGGCGGCGCTATGGCAGGAACAGGGCTGGCGCGGCTGACTCGTTCGCCGGCGTGACTGCCGTGTAATGCTGCCTGTGGTTGTAGGCAGAAACCATGCATTTCCGAACGTCGACGAACTGAAAATTTCATTTCAGGCCGGGTTGAGAGTCAAATTTGCTCAAAACAAGTCCTAACAGACGGTAAATATGGCGCTGTTTGGGGCCATTCCAGCCCATTCGCGAAAAAAAATTTTACATATTTTTGTGATTGGGCCAGGTCTCGCAACGAACCTGGATTCTATTTCCGCTTTTCGACTGAATCTACTTTATTTTTTCTCAAATTTGCGCAAGCGCCCGGAGCGAATCAAAGGTCCGTTTGAATCACGAATATTACAGACTGTAACAGTCCGTGATCGTTGCGCGGCCATTTTTTGCCATTTTTCGTCGGTTTTTGCCGCCCCCATCGCCGAACGCGGTTCCGACCGCCCCGAAAATGGGAAGCCTCGCATTGAAGAAACTGTGCCGTACTGCCCTCGTTTCCGCCGCCATTCTTGCAACCACTGCTTTCGCCCCGCTTCAGGCCTATGCCGCCGGCTGTGGTGGCGCTTCCTGGTACGCCCTCGGATCGAAAACCGCCTCCGGGGAACGCATGAACCCGAGAATGATGACAGCCGCACATCGCTCCCTCCGTTTTGGAACGAAGCTCAAGGTCACCAACCGCAACAACGGGCGCAGCGTCGTCGTCCGCATCAACGATCGCGGACCGTTCATTCGTGGTCGCGTGCTCGACCTGTCCAAGGCCGCCGCCCAGAACATCGGTATGGTCTCGTCCGGCACCGCCAAGGTCTGCTACGAAGTCATCGGCTGATGCCGGCTGCACGGTTCGCCGCCCGGCCGTGTAAAGACTTGCTCTCGCTCGTGATCGCGGTTACCACCGCCGGAGCAGTTTCCGGAGACCTCTAAACGGCCTCCGTTCGGAAATGTTCCGAAAAAACGACAACAGGAGAAGACGTCATGCGTTTGGGCGGCCGGCTGGCAGGAGCCATCGAGGTTCTTGCCGATATCGAGACGCGAAAGCGACCGGTTGCGGACGCCTTGAAGGATTGGGGTCTGGCGCATCGTTTCGCCGGCTCCGGGGACAGGGCGGCCATCGGCAACATCGTCTATGACGCCCTGCGCAAACGCCTTTCCCATGCCTGGCTCATGGACGACGACAGCCCCGCCGCGCTCGGCTACGCCGTCATGCTGCGCCAATGGGGTGAAACGCCGGACAGCATCGGCGCCGAACTGGAGGGCGACCGCTTCGCCCCCGAACCGCTGAAGCCGGAATGGCTGGCGGCATTGTCCTCCCGAAACCTCGATGACGCTCCCGCTTATGTGCAGGGCGACATCCCCGACTGGGCGCAGCCGGCGTTGGAGGAAAATTTCGGCGGGGACTGGCTGGCCGAGGCGAAAGCGCTGGCCGAACGCCCGACGCTCGATCTACGCGTTAACACCTTACGCGCCGATCGCTCCAAGGTGCTGAAGGCGCTGGAGCGCTCGCAGCCGCAGGCGGCGCGCATCGCCCGCCAGGGCATCCGCATTCCCGCCGGCGAAGGCCCGTCGCGCCTGCCGAACGTCACTGCCGAACTGTCCTTCCAGAAAGGTTGGTTCGAGGTGCAGGACGAGGGCTCGCAGATCGTCGCCGATCTCGCCGAGCCGCGCGAGGGCGATCAGGTGCTGGATTATTGCGCCGGCGGCGGCGGCAAGACGCTCGCCATGGCGGCTGCCATGCACAACAAGGGCCAGGTCCACGCCTATGACGCCGACCGCAAGCGTCTGGCGCCGATCATCGAGCGCCTGCGCCGCGCCGGCACCCGCAATGTCCAGGTCCATGACGGCCGCGCCGCCCTCGACGCGCTGAGGGAGCGCTGCGACCGCGTCCTCGTCGATGCGCCTTGCACCGGCACCGGCACCTGGCGGCGCCGCCCCGACACCAAATGGCGCCTGACCGCCAAGAACCTCGACGAACGCCTCGCCCAGCAGCAGGAAGCGCTGGACCAGGCCGCCGCCTATGTGCGGCCGGGCGGTTTCCTGATCTATATCACCTGCTCCATCCTGCCGCAGGAAAACGATGCGCAGGCGCTTGGTTTCTGCGAGCGCCATCCCGACTATCGCATCGTGCCGGCACTGGACAAATGGACGCAGCTGTTCGGGGTGGACGCGCCGAAACCGCGCTCGCGCGACGGCCGCCTGCTGACGCTGACGCCGGCCTCCACCGATACGGATGGGTTTTTCTTCGCTTTGATGCAGCGTGGCGCCTAAGCCTTTTCCATAATGATTCCAAACTAGAGCGTTTGACACCACTATAGATTTGCGCGATGACATCGGCTGTCGAATGAGGGGACGGCTTCCCGCCGTCACAGGAGAGCCGAATGATCCGCAAATCCATGCTGCGCGCCGGGCTGGCGCTGCTTGCCGTGTCCGCCGCCTTTGCCGTTCCGGCGCATGCCGCTACCGATGCCGCCGCCGTCATCAAGCATTACACCGATGTCGCCCATGCCAAATACGAGGATTCGCTGACCACGGCGAAGAAGCTCGACAAGGCCATCGACGCCCTGATCGCCAAGCCCAGTGAAAAGACGCTGAAGGCGGCGCGCGCTGCGTGGCTTGCGGCCCGCATTCCCTACCAGCAGTCGGAAGTCTACCGCTTCGGCAATCCGATCGTCGACGATTGGGAAGGCAAGGTGAATGCCTGGCCGCTGGATGAAGGCCTGATCGACTATGTCGATGCCTCCTACGGCACCGAAAGCGATGAAAACGCGCTCTACACCGCCAATGTCATCGCCAACAAGACGATCAAGATCGACGGCAAGGATGTCGATGCCTCGAAAATCACGCCGGAACTCCTGCAGACCCTGCATGAGGCAGGCCATGTCGAAGCCAACGTCGCCACCGGTTATCACGCCATCGAATTCCTGCTCTGGGGCCAGGATCTGAACGGCACCGGCCCCGGCGCCGGCAATCGGCCCTACACCGATTACGACCAGAAGAACTGCACCCACGGCAATTGCGACCGCCGCGGCGATTTCCTCAAGGCCGCCTCGACGCTGCTGGTATCCGATCTCCAGGAGATGACCGATGACTGGGCGCCGGAAGGTGAGGCGACCAAGCATGTTTCGGCCGATCCCAAGGCCGGCCTCGTCGCCATCCTCACCGGCATGGGCTCGCTGTCCTATGGCGAACTCGCCGGCGAGCGCATGAAGCTCGGCCTCATCCTCCACGATCCGGAAGAGGAGCACGATTGCTTCTCCGACAACACCTATAATTCGCATCTCTACGACGCCATCGGCATCGCCTCCGCCTATACCGGCGACTACATCCGCACGGATGGCACCAAGATGCACGGTCCCTCGCTGTCCGAACTGGTGGCGGAAAAGGACAAGGCGCTCGACAAGGAGATGAAGGGCAAGCTGAAGACGACGCTCGACGCCATGCGCGTCATGGCCGATCGCGGCAAGCGCGTCGAAGCCTATGACCAGATGATCGGCGAGGGCAACAAGAAGGGCAATGCGGTGGTCCAGGCCGCCATCGACGGTCTGGTCGACCAGACCAAGAGCATCGAACGCGTGATCGCCGCCCTCGATCTCGGCACGGTGAAGCTCGAAGGCTCCGCCAGCCTCGACAATCCCAGCTCCGTCTTCAAGTAAGGAAAAGCGACCGGCGGCGTCAGCCTCCGGCCGATTGCCGATGCTCTGCCATTTCGCCCGGTTTCCGGTTGAGACAAGCGCCGATAACGCTCTCCTTGGCGCTTTTCCCTGCCTTCGGGCGAAGGGAGGATTGCAGGTGAAGCACATCCATGTCGCTCTCTCTCTTCTCCCACGAGACAGGGCTGTTGCCTATGAAATGCGGCGTTTGCCTCGAAAATCCTTCTCCCATCGGGCGAAAAGGGCGCGGCAGTGGGATGAGGGGGATGTCGCAGGCGCAAGAAGCCGAATATTCCCTCGTCTCACACCCCTCATCCGGCCCCTCGGGCCATTTTCTCCCGGAACGGAGAGATGGAAATGAGGCGGCGTTTTTCTTCCGTTTCCCGCCGTCTCGGCCTCACGTCCCTGGCCATCTTCCTTGCCGTTGCGGCCGGCGGCATGGCGGCGGGGGAGGCGCGGCGCGACGATCTTTCGGCCGACGATCTCGGCCGGGTTCTGGCGGTCACCGCGCCGGCTGCGGATTTTTCCCGCGCCGAACCTTTCGAGGCGATGCCGGGCGGAGCGACGACTGGCCGCAAGACACAAGGGCGGGATGTGTTTTCGACCCCGTCCGCCAATCTCGACAGTGCGGCCGGCCATGATTTCATCCTCGGCAACGCCCTGTTTCGAAAACTCTGGGTTGCCTCACCCTCCTCGACACTGGCTTCGGATGGCCTCGGTCCGCTTTACAACGCCCGTTCCTGCCAGAGCTGTCATGTTCGTGATGGCCGTGGCCATCCGCCGGAAGACGGCAATGCGGTCTCCATGGTCCTGCGGCTTGCCCGCGATGCGTCCACCCCGGCGGAAAGGGCGGCGTTCGCCGCTCACGAAGCGCTGAATTTTCCCGATCCCGTCTATGGCCGGCAATTGCAGGATTTCGCCAGCCCCGGCCTTGCCGCCGAGGGCCGGGTCGCGGTGCGCTATACGGAAGAGGCCGTGGCGCTCTCGGAGCGCGAGACGGTCAGCCTGCGCAGACCGGTCTATGCGGTGGAAGCGCTGGGTTATGGCCCGCTCGATCCGGCCACCACGCTATCGGCGCGTGTCGCGCCGCCGATGATCGGGCTCGGCCTGATCGAGGCGATCCACCCCGCCGATATCGAGGCGCTCGCCGATCCGCAGGATCGCGACGGCGACGGCATTTCCGGCCGGGTGGCCCGGGTGCGTGACGAAAAAGGCGCGCCGGCGCTCGGCCGCTTCGGCTGGAAGGCGCAGAACGCCACCGTCGCGCAGCAGACCGCTGCCGCCTTTGCCGACGATATCGGCATTTCGACGCCGCTCGCCGACCGCCCCTATGGCGATTGCACGCCCGCCCAGACCGCCTGCCTGTCGCGCCCGAACGGCGTCCAGAAAAAACTTGGGCCCTATGAGGCTCCCGATCCGGTGCTGGGCCTCACCAGTTTTTATGCCCGGCACCTGGCCGTGCCGGCGCGGCGTGATGTTGCGGCCCCGAAGGTGCTGGCCGGCAAGGCGCTGTTCTATGCCGCCGGCTGCGCCGCCTGCCATCACCCGAAATTCGTGACCCGCCGGGACGCCGCCGATCCCGCGCTCGCCTTCCAGCTCATCTGGCCCTATTCCGATTTCCTGCTTCACGACATGGGCGAGGGCCTTGCCGATGGCCAGCGCGTCGGCGAGGCGGATGGGCGGGAGTGGCGCACGCCGCCGCTCTGGGGTATAGGTCTGACCCGCGCCGTCGGCGGCCAGGCCTTCTTTCTGCATGACGGCCGCGCCCGCAGCCTCACCGAAGCCATCCTCTGGCATGGCGGCGAGGGGGAAAGGGCGCGCACCGCTTTCGCCACCCTGTCGCGGCCCGACCGCGATGCCCTGCTGGCCTTCCTGGAGTCGCTGTGATGACCCGTCTTTGCCGCCTGCTGCCCGTTCTTGTCGTCGCTCTCATGCCGCTTTCGGCAGCCGCGCAAGATGGCGCGTCGAAACTGCAGGAGGCGGCCGTGCCCGCCGTCATGACCAAGGCGGTCGACGAGGTCATCCGCCCCGGCTATCGCAGGTTCCATGAAACGGCCACCGGCCTCACCGGCGCGATGAAGGCGCTCTGCGCCACGCCCTCGGCCGATGCGCTGGCAAAGGCGCGGGCCGGTTTTGCCAGCGCCGTCGCCGCCTGGTCTGAGATCGAGATCGTCCGCGTCGGCCCGGCGCTGGAGGAGAACCGTTTCGAGCGCATCCTGTTCTTCCCCGATCGCAAGGGGCTGGCGTTGAAGCAGGTGCAGGCCACGATCGCCGGCAAGGACGAGAAGGACACGACGCCGGAGGGCATCGCCGGCAAGAGCGTCGCCGTCCAGGGTCTTTCCGCGCTGGAATATGTGCTTTACGGCAGCGGCGCCGAGACGCTGGAGGGCGCGGCGGACGGTTTTCGCTGCCGCTTCGGCGCGGCCGTCGCCGGCAATGTCGATGCCGTCGCCGCCACGCTTTCGGCCGATTGGGAAAAGAAGGGCGGCATCGCCGACCAGTGGAAGACCCCCGGCCCCGACAACGAGCAGTTCCGCAACGGCCGAGAGGCGATCCAGGCGCTGCTCGGCATCCTCGTCCACGGCGTCGAGACGGTGCGCGACCAGCGGCTGGAAGCCTTCTACAAGGGCAAGGACAAGCCGGTGCGGCCGAAATCGGCGATCTACTGGCGCGCCGGCCTGACATTCCCCTCGATCACCGCCAATCTCAAGGGCATTAAGGCCCTGTTCGTCGCGTCCGGCATGGAGCAGGTGCTCGACCCCGCCGACCGCGCCATCGCCGCCGACATCGTGGCGCTGCTGAGCTCCCTCGGGGAAACCGCCCCCACTGTCGATGCCGATGTCGCCAAGGCCGTTGCCGACCCGAAGGACCAGGAGAAGCTGGATGCGCTGCTGCGCGGCACCCGCGAGCTGCTGGTCAGGCTGAATGACGGCTATGGCGGCGCCATCGGGCTTGCCGCCGGCTTTTCCTTCGCCGACGGGGATTGAGGGCGTGGCGAACCCGCTCATCGACCGCCGCCGTTTCGTGCAGGCGGCCGGCATCGCCTTCCTCGCCGGCCTGTCGCCGCGCGCGCTTCATGCGCTGGAGCGCGCCGACGCCGTCTTCGCCTCCGCCTTCCGCGCCAAGGACGGCTCCTATGGTGTCGCGACCGTCACCGAGCGGGGCGAGATCGTCTCGCGCAGCCCGCTGCCGGCCCGCGCCCACGGCATGGCCGCCTGCCCGGCAACGGCGAAGGCGGTCGCCTTCGCCCGCCGTCCCGGCACCTTCGCCATGGTCCTCGATCTCGCCGGGGGCGCCGATCCCGTGGTCATCGCCGCCCCCGATGGCCGGCATTACTTCGGCCATGGCTGCTTTTCCCCGGATGGACGCTGGCTCTATGCCAGCGAGAACGATTTCGACGCCAATCGCGGCGTCATCGGCCTTTACGATGCGCGCGAGAATTTCGCCCGCATCGGTGAGTACGAAGCCTTCGGCATCGGCACCCACGACCTGTCCGTCTCCGACGACGGGGCGATGCTGATCGCCGCCAATGGCGGCATCGAGACCCATCCGGATTTCGGCCGCACCAAGCTCAATCTCGACCGCATGGAACCGTCGCTGGCGCTGATCGACGCCCGCGACGGCGCGCTGATCGAGCGCCACATCTTGCCGGAAACGCTGCGGCAGCTTTCCACCCGCCACATCGACCTCGATGCCGCTGGACAGATCTGGTTCGCCTGTCAGTATGAAGGCCCGCGCAACGACAGGCCGCCGCTGGTTGGCCGGTTCTCGAAAGGCGAGCCGCTGGCCTTCCTCGACTTGCCCGAAGAAACCGTGCGGACGCTCGGCAATTATGTCGGGGCCATCGCCGTCAACCGCCGCCTCGGCCTCGTCGGCGTCACCTCGCCGGTCGGCGGTGCCGCGGTCACCATCGATGCCGCCAGCGGCCGGGTGATCGAGAGCCGCAACCGCCCGGACGCCGCCGGCATTGCCGCCGCCCCCGAAGGTTTTGCCGTCTCCTCCTATGACGGACGGATGCAGGAGACGCAAAGCGACGTCGCCTGGGACCAGCACATACTACGCCTGTCAGGCCACGGCTGAGGCGGCCGTCCTTGCGCATCCGCCGCGCTCGCCAAACGCACGCCGCGCCCTAGATGAGTCGCCATGCGAAAGATTGCCACCCATCTTCTCTTCATTGCCGCTGTGCTCGGCGGCGGCCTGTTTATCGGCTTCAATTTCATGCCGGGTGACTGGTATCAGTCGCTTGCCAAGCCGCCTTTCAATCCGCCGAACTGGATTTTCGCACCCGTCTGGTCGATCCTCTATATCCTCATCGGCGTTGCCGGCGCGCGAACCTTTCTGCGCGACGGCCTGTCGAATGCCTTCGGCCTCTGGGTCATGCAGCTCATCCTCAATTTCCTGTGGTCACCGGCCTTTTTCGGTGCGCGGAACGCGCATCTGGCGCTGGCGGTCATCGTGCCGCTGCTGGCAACGATCCTGGCCTTTATCGCGCTGCGCTGGCGGCGCGATCGCGTGGCCGCCCTGTTGTTCGTTCCCTACGCCGCCTGGGTCGGTTTCGCGACACTTCTCAACGCATCGATCGTCTGGCTGAACTGAATTCCCCGCCGATGGCTTGCCGAAGCCGAGGGTCCGTGCCACTTTCCGCCCGAACAGGGGTCATGCAATGGCAGAGGAAGACGGCGGCGATTTCGGCGAGCGCATCCGGCAGAGTTTTTCCCGGCAGCGGATCATGGAAACCATCGGCGCCGAGCTGACCCGCATCGAGCACGGCACGGTCGAGATCGAGCTGGATTTCGATCCGAAGCTGACGCAGCAGCATGGTTTCCTGCATGCCGGCATCGTCGCGACGGCGCTCGATTCCGCCTGCGGTTACGCCGCCTATACGGTCATCGATGCCGATGCCTCGATCCTGACCATCGAATTCAAAGTGAACCTGATGTCGCCGGGCCGGGGAAGCCGCTTCCTGTTTCGCGGCGAAGTCACGAAACCCGGCTCCAACATCATCGTCGCCGATGGCCGCGCCTATGCGCTGCGTGACGGCCCGGCCAAGCTCGTCGCCTCGATGACCGGCACGATGATGGTGGTGCGCGGACGCGAGGGAATTGCCGGATGACGACCTACGAACTCAAGCGTATCGCGGGAAAATCGATCCTGTTCGTCATGGCGGTGAAGGCCGAATACGGCGCTCTCCTGGAAACGCGGTTCTCGCCGCTCCTGACCGGCGT
>JAFKJU010000028.1:87018-147215 GCA_017305935.1 Hyphomicrobiales bacterium
CCTGGGGTCGGCCGGCGCGCCGGCGCTGGAGCATACGGAAGTCTATCAGGTCTCCAGCGTGTCCTATCGCGATATGGACGCCACGGCGCTCGGCTTCGAGAAGGGCTGCACGCCGCTTCTCGACCTGCCGGCGGTCCTCGAATTGCCGCTGCGCATTCCGGGCATTCCCGAAGCGCGGCTTTCCACCGGCGCCAATGTGGTCTCGGGCCGCGCCTACGAAACCGTCGATGCCGATATGGTCGACATGGAAACCTATGCGGTGCTGCGCGTTTGCCAGATCTACGGCCTGCCGTTGATCGGCCTGCGCGGCATTTCCGACGGCAAGGCGGAACTCAGCCATATCGGCGACTGGACGGAATATCTGCATGTCGTCGACCGCAAGCTGGCCTATGCCGTCGACAGCCTGTTCGAAGCGTTGGAGGACGGGGTCTTCTGGTTCTGAGGGACAACAGGGACAATATAAACGCCTGCGGCCGATTGCATGTCGCAGCGGATTTCATTAAAGGCTCGCCATGACCCAGACAGCTCCCTCCGACACCGTTCTCATCGTCGATTTCGGCAGCCAGGTGACGCAGCTCATCGCGCGGCGCGTGCGCGAAACCGGCGTCTATTGCGAAATCGTGCCCTTCCAGTCCGCCGAGGAAGGCTTCGCGCGCCTCAAGCCGCGTGCCGTCATCCTCTCCGGCAGCCCCGCCTCGACCGTGGACGAAGGCTCGCCGCGCGCCCCGCAGGTGATCTTCGACAGCGGCGTGCCGGTCTTCGGCATCTGCTACGGCCAGCAGACCATGTGCGTCCAGCTCGGCGGCAAGGTCGAGAGCGGCCATCACCGCGAATTCGGCCGCGCCTTCCTCGACGTCGAGAAGGAATGCGCCCTGTTCGAAGGCATCTGGCCGCTGGGTTCGCGCCATCAGGTATGGATGAGCCATGGCGACCGCGTCACCGCTTTGCCGGAAGGCTTCGAGGTCGTCGCCACCTCGCCGAACGCGCCTTATGCCTTCATCGCCAACGAGGCGAAGAAATATTACGCCGTGCAGTTCCACCCGGAAGTGGTGCATACGCCCGACGGCGCCAAGCTGATCGCCAATTTCGTCCACAATATTGCCGGCCTACAGGGTGACTGGACCATGTCGGCCTATCGCGCGCGCGCCGTCGCGGCGATCCGCAAACAGGTCGGAAACAAGCGCGTCATCTGTGCTCTCTCGGGCGGCGTCGATTCGTCGGTCGCCGCGCTGCTGATCCACGAGGCGGTCGGCGAGCAGCTCACCTGCATTCTGGTCGACCACGGCCTGATGCGCAAGAACGAGGCGGCCGATGTCGTCGCCATGTTCCGTGAGCATTACAACCTGCATCTCCTGCATATCGACGCTTCCGACCGCTTCATTTCGGCGCTGGAAGGCGAGAGCGATCCGGAGGTCAAGCGCAAGACCATCGGCCGCCTGTTCATCGAAGTCTTCGAGGAAGAGGCGAAAAAGCTCGGCGGCGCCGAGTTCCTGGCCCAGGGCACGCTCTATCCGGATGTCATCGAAAGCGTCTCCTTCACAGGCGGTCCCTCGGTGACCATCAAGAGCCACCACAATGTCGGCGGCCTGCCCGAGCGCATGAACATGCAGCTTGTCGAACCGTTGCGCGAACTGTTCAAGGACGAAGTCCGCGTCCTCGGCCGCGAACTCGGCCTGCCGGATAGTTTCATCGGCCGCCATCCCTTTCCGGGCCCGGGCCTCGCCATCCGCTGCCCCGGCGGCATCACCCGCGAAAAGCTGGAGATCCTGCGCGAGGCGGATGCGATCTATCTCGACGAAATCCGTAAAGCGGGCCTTTACGACGCTATCTGGCAGGCCTTTGCCGTGCTGCTGCCGGTCCAGACCGTCGGCGTCATGGGCGACGGCCGCACTTATGAATTCGTCTGCGCGCTGCGCGCCGTCACCTCCGTCGACGGCATGACCGCGGATTTCTATCACTACGACATGGAATTTTTGGGCCGCGCCGCCACCCGCATCATCAACGAAGTCCGCGGCATCAACCGCGTCGTCTACGATGTGACGTCCAAGCCGCCGGGCACGATCGAGTGGGAATAATTCAGGCCTATCCGAACGCCACCGATTACCGCCGATTTCCGCACATAACTATCTGAAATCATTATATAATCTTGTCACCATCTATCGCGGTCTATCGTCCTGCGAGCCTCGCAAATGACGGTATAGGTGACGGTATGGCGAAACTTGTCACATTCGGAAATTACATATACCGTCAGGGGTAAGAGGGCTTCTGACGGTATATTTTTTGACCTTATCCCATTGAGAATAAAGGGAAATCTACCGATCAGCTAGGCTGATTTTGGCCTGACGGTATAATTGGCTGCTCTCTGACGTTTTTGGACGGTCTTGGAGGGTCAAAATGCTGACTGACGCGGGCATCAAAGCTCTGAAACCAAAGGACAAATTGTATAAGGTCGCTGACCGTGACGGTATGTATGTCGCGGTCAATCCCTCGGGGGCGGTCGTGTTCCGGTATGACTATCGCCTCAATGGGCGGCGGGAGACGTTGACGCTGGGTCGATACGGTGCAGGCGGCCTATCTCTGGCGCGAGCGCGCGAGCAGTTGATAGACGCGCAGCGGGCTATCGCGGAAGGGCGGTCGCCCGCGCGCGAGAAACAACGTGAGAAGCGCCGTATCAAGGAGGCAAAGAGCTTCGGCGAGTTCGGCGAACGCTGGTTGCAGGAGGCGCGGATGGCGGACAGCACCCGTGCGATGCGTCGTTCGATCTATGAGCGGGACATTCTGCCGACCTTTCGGAACCGGCTGCTGACGGAAATCAGCCCCGACGATCTGCGCGCGATGTGTGCAAAGGTGAAGGGGCGTGGAGCACCGGCCACCGCCGTTCACGTCCGCGACATTGTGAAGCTCGTTTATGCCTTCGCAATCCTGCACGGGGAAAGGGTGGCAAATCCGGCCGATGAGGTAGGGCCTGCATCTATCGCAACCTTTGTTCCCAAAGACCGCTCACTATCGCCTGCTGAAATCCGGGTCATGCTGGGCCAGCTTGAGCATGTGCCAACGCTGCCGACAATCCGGCTCGGAATGAAGCTGTTCCTGCTCACCATGGTCCGAAAGAGCGAGTTGCAGGACGCGACTTGGAATGAGGTCGATTTCGAGAACGCAGTCTGGTCGATCCCGAAGGAGCGGATGAAGCGATCCAAAGCGCACAACGTCTATCTCGCGCAGCAAGCAATCGACATTCTCATTGCGCTCAAGACCTGCGCCGGCAATTCCAAATATCTGCTGCCATCGCGCTACGATGCGGATGCTCCCATGTCGCGGGCGACCTTCAACCGCATAACCACCGCTGTCGTGGCGCGGGCGAAGAAGGAGGGCTTGCCGCTCGAACCTTTCACTGTTCACGATCTGCGCCGAACAGGCTCCACGCTCCTGAACGAACTGGGCTTCAATAGTGACTGGATCGAAAAGTGCTTGGCGCATGAGGACGGGCGCTCGTCCCGTGGCATCTACAACAAGGCGGAATATGAGCACCAGCGCCGCCATATGATGCAGGAATGGGCGAACCTCGTGGACGCTTGGGTGGCGGGCCAGAAATACGTGCCGACGCTGTATCCGCCGTCAATGGACCTGTTGGTGCCTGAACCTAGCGTTTGACGGGCCGGAATTTCCTGAGCTTCACATCGGGCGACGGCGCGCGTCTGATAGCTTTCTCTCTGGAGGCTTGGCGACGTTCTTCAAGCCAAGCCTCCACTTCGGCGAGGTCCCAAACCACACACCGGGCCGTCAAATAGAACCGCTGGGGAAATTCCCCCCGTTGCTCCATGTCGTAGATTGTAGTGTCGGCAAGGGGAACGAGTTCCCGAAGCTGATGCCTGCGAATCGTCCGTTTACCCAGCGCGGATGTCGGATCACTCATGTTCATAACCTCGGTAGCCATGTTCGACGGGATTCCGAGCAACTGGAGGTCCCCGAAACTATGCGAACCATGGAGTGAGGTCGCCGGCATGTAGCGTGCCGCATTTGCGGTGATGCGCTGGCGGCACCCCTGCCGCCAAGCGATCCTAGCGTGCGGCTCGCCGTGCCTTGGCGAAACCGCGATCCGTGGCGATGAAGCGTTGAAGCATCGGCACGATGAGCTTGACGGGATCGGTGACGGGCTTGCCGCTTTCACGGGCCAGCACCTCGGCATAGTCGATCAGATCGCGGTGAAGCGGCGCGGGTAGCTCCACGGTGATCTTCACGGGCTTGTCGTCGGGGAGCGGGCCGAGTTTCAGCTTGGTCATGGTCAACCTCCTGCCGGCTCGAACACAAGGTCGCGGGTGACGATGATCCTGACCGGGAAGCCCGGCCGGATGGTCAGAGTCGGCGCAACCTGCAACTGGCGTTGGACGATCTGCTGGCCCGCCTGATTGACGGTATCCTGCGCGCCGTCTCGGATAGCCCGGATAAGCCGGTCCTCGTCGCTGGTCGCCAGCTCCGCGCCGACCGCAAGCAGCGTGGACAGCCCGGCGGCCTTCATCAGATCCCACCAATGGTAATCAACCCCGTCTTCCAGCCCGGCATAGCCGCTGGCGTCCGCGCCCGGCAGGCGCTCAAGGACGATGGAACGGCCGCCCGGCAGGATCAGGCGATTCCACACCAAGAGCACCCTGCGCTGGCCGAAGGTCACGCCGTCATCGTATTGGCCGATGATGCGCGTTCCCTGCGGGATCAGGAGCAGGCTGCCGGTCGGGCTGTCATAGACGTTCTCGGTCACTTGCGCCGTGATCTGGCCCGGAAGGTCGGAACGGATGCCGGTGATGAGCGCAGCCGGGATCACGGCCCCGGCCTGAAGGATGTAGGGCGATGCCGGCGGCGCGACACGATCCGGCGCGACGGTCTGTCGGTCCACGGGTCCATTGAGGAAAGCCGCGTGGCGGTCCTGTGTCGCGGGCTGTCCGCCGAGGCCAAGACCGGCAAGGCCGGGCATGGCCGTCCCTGCCGGCGCTGCCGTGCGCGGGCCGGACTGGAAGAACACATTGCTCAAGCGCGCGGCTTCTTCCTCGGCCCTGCGGCGTTCTTCCTCGGGATCGACGGCGGGCGTCGCCATGACGGGCGGCACGACTGGTTGTCCCCGGTTCTGCGCGTCGAGAATGGGGCGGCCCAAATCTCCGGGCAGCGCGGGGCCGAGCACCGGCCCGCTATAGTCGCTCGGCAAGCCGGACAGGCCGTCCGCCGTGGGGCGGTTCTCGGTCGAATAGAGTTCGTCACCTCCCGGTCCTGCATCGCGGGTCTGGAGTGCGTAGATCAGCGCGCCGCCGATGCCGAGCAAGGCGACAGCGCCGACGCCTGCCAGCATCTTGCGAGACAGGCGGGTGACGCGCGGCGTTTCGGCGCGCAGCCGCATGGGGGCTGTGGTGTCGGTATCGGTCACGAGGACGATCCTCCCGTGGTCGTGCTGGCTGGTTCTGCTGCGGCCTGCGTCGGGTTGGTGCGGACGATCCTGACGACCTGCTGGCGGTTGCCGCTGCCAAGGCGCAGCTCGGCCGCGCCGAACAGGCGGTCCACGATCAAGACGTTCTGGTGGATGCGGGAATTGACGATTTGCGGCTCGCCGTTCGCGCCAAGCACGAAGATGGGTGGCATTTCGCCCTGCACGATCCCGGCCGGGAAGACGACATAGACGCGCCGGCCATCGTCGAAGACGGAGACGGGCCGCCACGGCGGGCTGTCGCCCTGCACCTGCAAGGCGTAGCGATAGTTCCGCGCCGCCTCGGCAGGGATGATCGGCGCAGCCGGAACAGCTCGGCGCTGGCCCGGCGTTGCGGGATAGGCCCATGCCACGGCCGGCATGTAGAGCGATTCCCGCGCGCGCAACTCGATCATGTAAGTGCGCCGGTCGGTGGTCACGACAAGGTTCGTCGAAATATCCGGGCGTGTCGGCTTCACGAGGATATGGACGCGGCGGTTTGCGCCGCTGCCGCTCTCGGTGTCGCCGATGATCCAGCGGGCGGTGTCGCCGGCCGCGATCGGCCCCGCCCCGGTCAGGCTCTCGCCCGGCTCCAGGGCGATGGTCGTGATCTGCCCGACTGCGGCATAGACCTGATAGAGCGCGCCTTCCGACCAAGGGAAAATCTGGATGGCATTGTAGTAGCCCTCCCGGCGCGGTTCGACACGGGCGGCGGCATTGGCGTTCTCGACACGGCCGGTCGGCGTGCCTGCGGCGATGCCGCCGCGTGCGACGGTCCATGCCGGGGGCACATGCAGCGGCCGGGGCGTGTTGTCGGTTGCCGCCGCCTGCACGGTCGGCAGCGGCGGCACGCTGGCGTCATAGCTGAATTGCGGCGTCCGGTTGGTCGCGCAGCCTGCCAAAGTAATTGCAAACGCCGTCGCAAAAATCGCATAGGTTAGCGACTTCAGGATCAGTAAGGAGGAACCGACAGAATGGATTCTGTGCCGACGATTGTTGCCCGGTATATCGACGCCTACAACAGGATGAATGTTCAGGCGATGCTCGACTGCCTGTCGGGCGACGTTCGGTTTATCAACAGATTGAACGGAGAGACGACGAACGAAACGCACGGGATCGAGGCATTCCGCGCGCTGGCGGAACAGGGCGTCCAGTTGTTTGCTGAAAGAGAACAGACGATCCTCGACTGTATCGCGATAGACGACCGTGCAGCCGTGCGCATCGGCTATCGCGCCAAGGTCAAGACCGACCTGTCCAATGGCTGGAAGGCCGGGCAGGAGATCGAGATGACGGGCACCTCGTTTTTCATGATCTCCGAGGGAAAGATCAGCGAGGTGATTGATGCAAGCTGAGGTTTTCATTGGCTCATCTCCCGCGACCACGAAATTGCATTGACGTAGATTCCCAACGGATTGGCGCGCAGACGCTCGGCGTCTCGCGGCGGCTGGATGACGATGGTGAGGATGGCCGTCCATCGTTCCGTGCTGGAAAGCTGGCCGTTCTCGAAATGGCGTTCGGTCCACGCGACGCGGAAGCTGTTGGGGGACGCCCGGATGACGCTCGACACCTCGACGGCGACTTGCTGGCGGCCGACCTTGGCAAAAGGATCATTGGCGCGGGCGTAGTCGTTGAGCGCCGCCGCGCCGCGATCTGTGGTCCACTCATAGGCGCGAAGCCAGTTCTGGCGCACAATGATCGCGTCGGCCGGGATCGCGCGCACCTGCTCGATGAACCGGCCGAGATGGAAAGCAATCTGCGGATCGGTCGGCCGATAGTCGGCGTTGGCAGGCGCGACGGTCTGCGCCTGACCGAGATTGTCCACTTGCACCACCCAAGGCACCACGGTCCCGCGTGCGGACTGCCAGACCAGCGCCGAGGCGACGCCGGCCGAAAGGATCAGCGAGCCGAACGCCATGTAGCGCCAGTTTTTCGCCTGCACGCGGGCCGAGCCGATGCGCTCGTCCCAAGCCTGCGCGGCCTTCTGATAGGGCGTCTCGGGTTCCGGCGATTTGCCGTAGTGGGTTGCTGGTCGTTTGAAGATGCTCATGAGCGGTCACTTTCGGAAAGGTTGACGGAGGAACCGGAGCCGTGGCTGTCGCCGGAGCGGACGGCATGGGCGGTCATGGTGGTGCCGTGGTTGAGGGCCTGCCGGCGCTGCATCCGCTGCGCCCATGCCGGAGGGCTGCCCGCCGGGCCGGATGGAGCGGCTGCGGGATCGGCACTCGCACCGCCGACCGTGCCCATGGTCGAGCTGCCGCCAGTCGCGCCGAAGCCGGCCTTTGCGCCAGCGGAGAAGCTGGACTTGACGCTTTCGCCTGCTTGCGATGCTGCGCTGGAGGCCGCGCGCTTGAGCGGCGAGATAGCGGCCGAGCCTGCCGCTCGGGCGACACCGCCGAGGCCGGAGGCAACGCCCGCCGCCCCGGTCTGGCCGAGCGAGCCGAGGCTATAGGCAGCGGTCGCCGCGCCCGCGGCGGTCGCGCCACCGCGAACGGCCGCGGCTCCACCGGATAGGGCAGCAGCGCCGCCCTTCGCGGCAAGCATGGCCCCACCGCCAGCCGCCGCACCGCCCGCAAGCACCATGCCGCCGGCAGCGAGGCCGGTTCCCACGGCTGCGCCTGCGCCAAGCTGCGGGCCGCCCGAGACGATGCCGTTGGCGATGCCGGGACCGAAGATGCCGAGGCCGAGCAGCGATAGTGCGGCGAGCACGATAGCCATTGCGTCGTCGATGGTCGGGGTCGCCCCGCCGAAACCGGCCGTGAATTGCGAAAACAAGGTGCTGCCGATGCCGATGATGACGGCGAGCACCAAGACCTTGATGCCGGAGGACACCACGTTGCCCAAGACCTTCTCAGCCATGAATGCGGTCTTGCCGAAAAGGCCGAAGGGGATCAGCACGAAGCCGGCGAGCGTGGTCAGCTTGAACTCGATCAGGGTCACGAAAAGCTGGATGGCGAGGATGAAGAAGGCCATCACCACAAGCGCCCATGCGAACAGCAGGCACGCGATCTGGATGAAGTTCTCGAAGAAGGCGATCCAGCCCATCAGGTCGGAAATGGAGTCGAGCAGCGGCCGGCCGGCATCGAGGCCGGTCTGCGCCACGCGGCCCGGCCGCATCAGGTCCGCAACCGAAAAGCCGGTGCCCGACGCCATGAGGCCGAGGCCGGCGAAACTCTCGAAGACGATCCGGGCGAGATTGTTCCAGTTTGAAATGATGTAGGCGAACACCCCGACGAACAGGGTTTTCTTGACCAGCCGGGCGATGATGTCGTCATCCGCGCCCCATGCCCAAAAGAGCGCGGCGAGCGTCACGTCGATGACGATCAGCGTCGTGGCGATGAAGGCAACCTCGCCGCCGAGCAGGCCGAAACCCGAGTCAATGTAGGAGGTGAAGACCCCGAGGAAATTGTCGATGACGCCCGTGTTACCCATGGTCAGCGCCCTTCGCTGGATTGCGGCGCGGCCGGGGCTGGCGTGCGGCCGAGGAAGCGGTCGCGGGATTCAGCCCAAGCGGCAAGGCAGTCGGCGTCACTCGCCGCCGCCTCGCCGAGTTGCTGGCAGCGGCGCAGGGTTTCGCGTATCGGATCGGCCGGGGGTTGGAGCGCCGATGCGGGCCTTGGCGCGGAAGGCTCGTCCTTCCGCGCCATGTCGATTGCGGTCACTGTCAAGGCAATCGCAACGAACACCACGGCCCCGAGCCGCGCCAGCATCTTGCCGTCCATGGCGAGCCTCCCGGTCAGTTGTTGCCGTTGTTGAACATCTGCGCGTTGCCCGGCTGATAGCCGCTGCCCGGCGTCAGGAAGCGGCGGCGCTGCTCGCGGCCCTGTTCGGCAGCGACGGCGCGTTCCGCCTCGGTCAGCGCGTCGGCGCGGCCGTTCGCCGAGATGACCGCGATCAGGTCGGAAAGCTGCTGCGACTGGAGCGCGAGAAGCTGGTTGCCGGCCTGCGTCGCCTGCAATGCCCCGGTCGCGCCCTGACTCTGGCCGACCAGCGCCGCCATCTCGGCGCGGTTGCTGTCGATATTGCCGACCGCACCCGCCTGAACGCGCATCGCGTCCTGCAAGCCGCCGACCGTGTTCTCCCACCGGCTGCGCGCATCGGCGACAAGCTGTGCGTCGGTCGTCGAAAGCGAGACGTTGCCATATTGCTGTTGGAACGCTTGGTCGATCTGGCCGACCTCGAACGCGATGTTCTGCGCTTGGCCGAGAAGCTGCTGCGTGCGCTGGACGTTTTGCTGGAGCTGCTGGAGCGAGGAATGCGGCAGGCTCGCCAGATTGCGGGCCTGATTGATGAGCATCTGCGCTTCGTTCTGGAGGCTCTGAATCTGGTTGTTGATCTGCTCCAGCGTGCGCGCGGCGGTGAGCAGGTTCTGCGCGTAGTTGCTCGGGTCATAGACGATCCGGCCGAAGCCAAAGAGCTGGGCATGGGCCGGGCTTGCCAGAATGGGCGACAGCGCGACGGGCACGGCGAGCGCCAGCGCAAGGGCCGAAGCCCCGACGAACTTGGAATAGGTCATGGAAGAATCTCCTGTGTGGGGTGGGCATCGGGTCGAGCCGGCGCGGCGGATTCGGGTCGGTCGGCAAGATTGGTGAGGTTCGGGATCAGCTCGGCCGCCCACTCGACGCCGCGCTCGCGCAGCCACGCGGCGAGGAAGCCGTCGCGGCCGTATTCGGCGACGATCTGCGCGATGAGCGTCTGGTCGGATTTGGCGGATGCGGCGCAGAGCGCGAGGCCGACTTCGGACAGGCCAAGCTCGAACAGGCGATTGCCCCTGCGGCTTTGGCAGTAATAATCCCGCTTTGGGGTGGCCCTTGCGAGGATTTCGATCTGCCTGTCATTGAGGCCGAAGCGGCGATAGATGGCCGTGATCTGCGGTTCGATGGCCCGCTCGTTCGGCAGCAAGAGCCGCGTTGGGCAGCTCTCGATGATGGCCGGCGCGATGTTGCTGCCGTCAATGTCGGACAGGCTTTGCGTGGCGAAGATGACGCTGGCGTTTTTCTTGCGGAGCGTTTTCAGCCATTCGCGGAGCTGGCCGGCAAACCCCTCGTCGTCCAGCGCAAGCCAACCCTCGTCGATGATGAGCAGCGTAGGCCGCCCGTCGAGCCGGTCGCCGATGCGATGGAACAGATAGGCGAGCACGGCCGGGGCCGCGCCGGTCCCGACAAGGCCCTCGATCTCGAACGCCTGCACGTCCGCCGATCCCAAATGCTCTGTCTCGGCGTCGAGCAGCCGGCCATAGGCCCCGCCGACGCAGAACGGGCGGAGCGCCTGTTTCAGATCATTGGATTGCAGCAGGACCGCAAGGCCGGTGATCGTGCGTTCTTCGACCGGCGCGGAGGCGAGCGAAGTCAGCGCCGTCCAAAGATACTCTTTGACCTCGGGCGTGATGGCGATGCCTTCGCGCATGAGGATGGCGGCAATCCAGTCCGCCGCCCATGCGCGTTCATAGGTGTCGTGGATGCGGGCAAGTGGCTGGAGCGAAACGGACGCCTCGTCTCCTTCCGTGAGGCCACCGCCCAAATCGTGCCAATCCCCGCCCATGGCGAGCGCGGCGGCGCGGATGCTGCCGCCGAAGTCGAAGGCGAAGACCTGCGATCCCGCATAGCGCCGGAACTGCAAGGCCATGAGGGCGAGCAGCACGCTCTTGCCCGCTCCCGTGGGGCCGACGACAAGGGTGTGGCCTACGTCGCCGACATGGAGACTTAGCCGGAACGGGGTTGAGCCTTCGGTCTTTCCAAAGAGCAAAGGGGGCGCACCGAAATGCTCGTCCCGTTCCGGCCCCGCCCACACCGCCGAAAGCGGGATCATGTGGGCGAGATTCAAAGTGCTGATGGGCGGCTGGCGGACATTCGCGTAGGCGTGTCCGGGCAGGCTCCCGAGCCATGCGTCAACCGCGTTGACGCTCTCGGGCATGGCGGTGAAGTCGCGGCCCTGAACGATCTTCTCGACTAGGCGCAGCTTCTCGTCTGCAAGGCGCGGGTCGGCATCCCATACGGTGACGGTCGCCGTGACGTAGGCCATGCCCGCCACGTCCGCCCCAAGCTCCTGCAACGCCATGTCGGCGTCGAGCGCCTTGTTCGCGGCGTCGGTGTCCACAAGGGCGGACGCCTCGTTGGTCATCACCTCTTTTAGAATCGCGGCGACGCTCTTGCGCTTGGCGAACCATTGGCGACGGATGCGGGTCAGCAGCCGCGTGGCGTCGGTCTTGTCGAGCAGGATCGCGCGGGTGTTCCACCTGTAGGGGAACGGTAGTCGGTTCATTTCGTCGAGCAGGCCCGGCGTCGTCGCGGTCGGGAATCCCACGATGGTCAGCACGCGCAGATGCGCGTCGCCAAGGCGCGGCTCCAGCCCGCCGGTCAACGGCTGGTCGGCGAGCAGCGCGTCGAGGTGCATGGGCACCTCGGGCACGCGCACGCGATGGCGGTTGGTCGAAATGGTGGAATGGAGATAGGTCAGCGTCGCGCCGTCATCCATCCAACGGCACTCGGGCATGAAGCCGTCGAGCAAGGCCAGCACGCGGTCGGTGCGGTCGATGAAGCCGCGCAGCAGTTCCCACGGATCCACGCCCGCTTTCTCGCGGCCCTCGTAGAGCCATGCCTCGGTTCGGGCGGCTTCCTCGGCCGGGGGCAGCCAGAGGAAGGTCAGGAAGTAGCCGGACACGAAATGCGCGCCCGCTTCCTCGAAACCGGCTTTCCGCTCCGCATCGACTAGCGCCGATGCGGGATCGGGAAACGTGCTGTCGGGATAGGTCGCGGCCTCGCTGCGCTGCGCCTCGACGAAGATGCTCCAGCCGGAGCCTAGGCGGCGCACCGCGTTGTTGATGCGGCCGGCGACGGCGACCAGCTCGGCGGCGACGGCGGAATCCAGATCGGGACCGCGAAATTTCGCGGTGCGCTGGAAACTCCCGTCCTTATTCAAGACGACGCCGGAGCCGACCAGCGCGGCCCATGGCAGATAGTCGGCAAGCCGGGTGGCGGTGCGGCGGTATTCGGCAAGATTCATCATGGTCGCGCCCTCACACCGCCAGATGGCCGGGGATGCGGAGATGCCGCCGTCCGACCTCGACGAATTGGGGATCGCGCTTCGCCGCCCATACGGCCGCGAAATGGCCGATGGCCCAGATGGCGATGCCGACCAGCCAAAGGCGCAGGCCGAGGCCCACGGCCCCGGCCAGCGTTCCGTTCATGATGGCGATGGAGCGCGGTGCGCCGCCGAGCAGGATATGCTCGGTCAGCGCACGATGGACCGGGACCGTGAAGCCCGGCACCGCGTCGAGCTGTTCGAGGCCGCCCGCCATCAAACGAGCGCCCCGCCGCCGAACGAGAAGAACGACAGGAAGAAGCTCGACGCCGCGAAGGCGATGGACAGGCCGAACACGATCTGGATCAGGCGACGGAAACCGCCGCTGGTGTCGCCAAAGGCGAGGGTTAAGCCGGTCACGATGATGATGATGACGGCGATGATCTTGGCGACTGGCCCCTCGATGGACTGGAGGATTTGCTGCAAGGGCTGTTCCCACGGCATCGACGAACCGGACGCATGGGCGGCCGGGGCGAGCATGAGACTGATGGCGACGGCGGATGCGGCGGTCGCCATGCGGCGATAGCCGCGCGAAATCGTGCGGATCATGAAGATTCTCCTGTGCTGGTGGGGATTGCGGGGGTGATGCGGTAGTCGCCGTCCGGCCCCAGCCCTTCGACGCGGGCAAGCTCGGCAAGCCGGCGCGCGGAACCGCGCCCGGAAAGGACCGCAACAAGGTCGATGGTTTCCGCGATCAGCGCGCGGGGGACGGTGACGACAGCCTCTTGGATGAGCTGTTCAAGGCGACGAAGCGCGCCGATGCCGGTGCCGGCATGGATGGTGCCGATCCCGCCCGGATGGCCGGTGCCCCACGCTTTGAGCAGGTCGAGGGCTTCGGAGCCGCGCACCTCGCCGATGGGGATGCGATCCGGGCGCAGGCGCAGCGAGGAACGGACCAGATCGGAAAGCGTCGCCACTCCGTCTTTCGTCCGCATGGCGACAAGGTTGGGCGCAGCGCATTGCAGCTCGCGCGTGTCCTCGATGATGACGACGCGATCCTGCGTCTTCGCCACCTCGGCGAGCAGCGCGTTGGTCAGCGTGGTCTTGCCGGTGCTGGTGCCGCCAGCGACAAGGATATTTGCGCGGGCTGCGACGGCTTCGCGCAGCGTTGCGGCCTGATCGGCAGACATGATGCCTGCCGCCACATAGTCGTCGAGCGTGAACACCGCGACGGCGGGCTTGCGGATGGCAAAGGTCGGGGCGGCGACCACGGGCGGCAATAGCCCTTCGAACCTCTCCCCGCTCTCCGGCAGTTCGGCCGAGACGCGCGGGCTGCGGGCGTGAACCTCCGCGCCGACATGATGCGCGACCAGCCGCACGATGCGTTCGCCATCGGCGGCGGACAGGCGCTCGCCCGTGTCGGAAAGCCCTTCGGACAGGCGGTCGATCCACAACCGCCCGTCCGGGTTCAGCATCACCTCGACCACGGCCGGGTCTTCGAGCAGCCGGGCGATGGCGGGGCCAAGCGCGGTGCGCAACATGCGTGCGCCGCGCGCAATGGCTTCCGGCTTTTGGTGGTTGGTGGTCATGTCGGCCCCGTTTCTTCATGGGGCGCGACAGGCGATCCCCGGATCGGGGTCGATTAAGAAAGCCCGGAATTGGGCCGGTTCAACAAGTATCTAGCTGCGTGCGGTGATCGGCGGCGAACGGCGGTAAATAGGATGGGTCCGAATACTTACTCTTGATCGCCGTTGGTTTGTGCCTCGTCTGGCACCGGATCGTCGGGAAGTGAGTCGAGGTCACGCGACAGCTCTTTGAGGAACCTGTCACCCGTCGCCAGACGCCGGCCGAGATTCTGCATGAAGCCCTCGAACCGCTCCGCGCCTTTGGCGCGGGCAGCGGATTGTGCGGCTCCCGTAAGCGGCGGCGTGATGGTCATCCAGAAATGGATGAACTGCGCGACCGTCTCGCCGAGGACGGCGAGATCTAGGTCGAGCGTGTCGATCTGGCGGCCGAGTTTATCCAAGCGGCGAGACATGGCGGCTTCAAGCTGGTCGTCGGCATCGCCGGACAGATAGGACATGACCGCCGCCTCCACGATTGCGGATTTTGAGACATTGCGGCGTAGCGCCACCGAGCGGCGCAGCGCCATCGCCTCGATCTGCGGAATGAGCGCGGGGTCGAAATAGAGATTCAGGCGGGTTCTGGTTGCCATGGGCGTGTCCTTAAAGGTCAATTCCATCATCGGGGTTCATCGCCACCTGCCGCGCCACCATCCTCATGCGCTGGCGCATGGCGCGGGCCTTGGCCGCGTCAACGTCCGGCTCGTCGTCCACAAACTCGAACTCCTGTTCGGGCGACGGCGGCGGGGCGACGATTTCCTCATGCTCGGGCAATTCCGGCTCGCGGCGGATGCCGGCATTGGCCGGATCGCCCTCGGCCCCGGCTGCGGCGGCCGGCGCGGAATGGCTTTCCGCCGCGACCACTCGGCCGGACCAGTCATCGGCGGATGGGCTGGGCGCCAGCGGAGCGGCGACCAGATCGGGCGGGGTCAGGATGCGTTCCTGAAACCGCGCATCCTCGAAATAGCGGGCTTTGGTGGCCCGGATCGGCGGTGTGCCCGCGACCATCACGATTTCATCGGTGGGCGGAAGCTGCATGATTTCGCCCGGCGTGAGCAGCGGCCGCGCCGTCTCCTGCCGTGACACCATCAAGTGCCCTAACCACGGTGCTAGGCGGTGCCCTGCGTAGTTGGTGGAGTCGCGCAGCTCGGTTGCGGTGCCGAGTGCGTCGCTTACCCGCTTGGCGGTGCGCTCGTCGTTCGTGGCGAAGCTGACGCGGACATGGCAGTTGTCGAGGATCGCGTTGTTCGGCCCATAGGCGCGTTCGATCTGATTGAGGCTCTGCGCGATCAAAAAGCCTTTGATTCCGTAGCCCGCCATGAAGGCCAAGGCGGACTCGAAAAAATCCAACCTGCCCAATGCCGGAAACTCGTCGAGCATCAACAGCAAGCGATGGCGCTTGCCGGAGGTGGTCAATTCCTCAGTCAACCGCCTGCCGATCTGGTTGAGGATCAGGCGGATGAGCGGCTTGGTGCGGTTAATGTCGGACGGCGGCACGACCAGATAGAGCGTGACGGGCTGGCGGCTGCCGACCAGATCGGCAATGCGCCAGTCGCATCGCGCCGTCACCCGCGCCACCACGGGATCGCGGTAGAGGCCGAGAAAGGACATGGCCGTGGAGAGCACGCCCGACCGTTCATTCTCGGATTTGTTCAACAGCTCGCGGGCGGATGAGGCAATGACCGGATGAACGCCCGCCTCGCCGAGATGCGGCGTGTCCATCATGGCGCGCAAGGTGGACTCGACCGGACGGCGCGGGTCGGACAGGAAGTTGGCGACGCCCGCCAGCGTCTTGTCCTTCTCCGCATAGAGAACATGCAGAATCGCGCCGACCAGCAGGCTGTGGCTGGTCTTTTCCCAATGATTGCGCTTGTCGAGGCTGCCTTCGGGATCGACCAGAATATCCGCGATATTCTGCACGTCCCTGACTTCCCATTCCCCTTGCCTGACCTCCAGCAACGGGTTGTAGGCGGACGATCTGGCATTGGTCGGATCAAACAGCAGGACGCGACCATGCTTCGCGCGAAAGCCCGCTGTCAGAGTCCAGTTCTCGCCTTTTATGTCGTGGACGATGGCGGATGCGGGCCACGTCAGCAGCGTAGGCACCACCAGCCCGACACCTTTGCCGCTGCGCGTCGGGGCGAAGCATAGGACATGCTCGGGGCCGTCATGGCGCAGATAGTTCCTGTCGTATCGGCCGAGCACGACGCCATCGGGGTCGAGCAGTCCGGCATTGCGGATTTCCTGATCCTCGGCCCATCGTGCCGATCCGTAGGTGGCGACGTTGCGCGCCTCCCGTGCCCGGATGATCGACATGAAGATGGCGGCGGCAATGGCGATGAAGCCGCCGGACGTGGCGATGATCGCGCCCTCGACAAAGATCGTGGGCGCATAGGCGTCGAACGAAAACCACCACCAGAAGAAGGCCGGGGGATAGTAGATCGGCAGCCCCACCAGCTCGAACCACGGTGCTCCAAGCTGCGGCTGGAAGCCGAGGCGGAACGCCGTCCATTGCGTCGCCGCCCACGTCATCACCAGAACGATGGTGAAGACGACAGCGATCTGACCCCAAAGGATTCGGCCTCCGCGCAATGCAGGCTCCAGTCGGTAAAAGAGACGGAGCCGATCAGAGAGTAGGCAAAATCGGGACGGGCAACAGGAAAGAGGATGCCGGAGGGCTGCCGGATACTATCGGCGGCAAATAGGACGGGTTGCCTTCACCGACACCCAGCCGGGTGATCGCCGCTGCGCAACTGGCCGGGCGAATCGCCGAAACGCCTTATATTGTTTGCAAGGTTGAGCAGGTTTTTCAACGCGGCGCTGCGGCTGAATGGCGACCAGACGGCGGTAAAGGCAACCGGCTCTGGCTCATCGGCAAAGGGCAGGAAGACGATGCCGGTAGTCGGCAGTAGCGCCGTGGCTGCTCCGACGATGGTGATGCCGAAGCCCTGTCCAACCATAGATAACAGCGTGCCTCGCCCTACATCGAAACGCTGGATCGACGGCGAAGGCCAGCGCCCGGCCGAGCGCAGGACGATATGGTCGTGAACCTGCGGGCCGGTGCCACCATGACGCACAAGGAACGTTTCTCCCGTCAGATCGGCCCAAGTAATTGCCTGCTGTCCAGCAAGGCAATGCCCCTCCGGCAATACGGCCATCAATGTTTCGGTCCATATGCGCCGGGAATGGCAGTCCGGCAGTTCGGGCGCACCCGCTACGAACGCCACGTCCAGTTGGTTGGCGCGAAGCTGCATGACCGCTTCGCGTGCCGTGCCTTCGGCAATCTCAACCTCGATGCCGGGATGGCCTTCCCGATACTGCCCGATCAGTTCGGCGGGGAAGCTGCCCGGAATCAGGGCATGGATACCGATACGCAAGCGGCCGCATTCTCCCGCCGCCGCCATGCCGGCCGTCTTTACCGCATGGTCCAGTTGATCGACGCCGGCCGCGATCCGCTCGACGAAGTGGTGTCCGGCCTCGGTCAGTCGGACGCCGCGCGCGTGACGCTCGAACAGGAGGATGCCAAGGTCCTCTTCCAGCGCCTTCACGCGGGCGCTGACGCTGGATTGCGCCACGCCGAGCGCATTGGCCGCGTGGCGGAAGTTCAGATATTCGGCGACGGCAAGCGTCTGGATCAGCGATGCGAGGGGGATACGCGATCCGAGCGTGGTCGGCACGCCCCATGGGCAACCATTCATCGTTGCTGATCGCCGCCGTCGCATCGCTCAAATGCCACTACAGTGCTTCATTGCGCGCCGCAGCGGAAGCAGTTGCTTGGCTTCCTTAGAATGACGCATGGATTGCCCCCTCCCTCTATGTCGCCTGCTACGCACAAGTTACTTGCATGATGGAAGTTACACCATTATGGATGTGTCATGCAACGAACAAGCTTTCTGTCATTCGAGTGTCCCGCAGCCCGAGCGCTGGAAAGCGTCGGTGACTGGTGGAGCATCTTGATCCTGCGAGACGCCTTCCAAGGGCTTGGAAAATTCGATGAATTCGAGAAAAACCTCGGAATTTCTGCAAACATTTTGGCGAGGCGGTTGAAGCATCTTACGGCGGAAGGACTGTTTGAAAGGCAACGATACAATGATCATCCGCCTCGATTTGAATACGTCCTTACCGACAAGGGGCGAGATTTCTATCCAGTCGCAATCGCCCTGTTCGCATGGGGGAACCGGAACCTTGCGCCCAATGAGATAGCCATGCGGCTCGGCGACAGGGAAACCGGTAGGGAACGAAACGCCATCATGGTCGATGCGAATACTGGAGAAAAAATCACTCCTGAAAACACCGTTCTTCTAGCAGGCCCAGCGGCAACAGAGGAAACGATGCGCGTAATAAACCGCGTGAAGCGAATAAGCTCAGGAAAAGAAACGGAATAATCCAATGCGCCGAATTGTTGTAACCGGCATGGGTTTAATTGGCCCTCTTGGTTCTGGCATTGAAATAAGCTGGAAAAGACTCCTTGACGGGAAATCGGGAATTAGGAGTTTGCCCGATGAAATCTCCAACGATCTGCCGGTGAAAATCGGGGGAATCGTTCCTAGCCAGATTGAAGATTCCGAAGCCGGTTTCGATCCCGATTTGATCGTTGACGCAAAGGATCAACGAAAAATGGATCGCTTCATTCTGTTTGCACTTGCGGCCGCGAAGGAGGCTCTTGAAACGGCGGGATGGCATCCCACGAGCGACTACGAACGTGAGCGCACGGCGACAATTATCGCCTCTGGTATAGGCGGGTTTCCTGCAATCGCTTCGGCAGTTCGCATAACGGATACACGGGGAGCACGGAGGCTCTCACCCTTTACCGTGCCATCGTTCCTCGCCAACCTCGCGGCAGGACAGGCTACCATTAGGTATGGATTTACAGGCCCAATTGGCACGCCTGTAACCGCCTGCGCTGCCAGCGTTCAGGCCATCGGCGACGCCGCGCGGCTGATACGCTCCAACGAGGCGGATATCGCTCTGTGCGGCGGAGCAGAAGCTTGTATTGACAAGGTTAGTCTCGGGGCATTTGCCGCCGCGCGAGCACTATCCACCGGCTACAATACTACCCCGGAACTGGCGTCGAGGCCGTTCGACACCGAGCGCGATGGTTTCGTAATGTCTGAAGGGGCGGGTCTGATCGTCATAGAAGAATTAGAACATGCCCTCGCTCGGGGTGCCAAGCCCATAGCGGAATTGGTGGGATACGGCACAAGCGCCGATGCACATCATATGACTGCCGGTCCAGAGGACGGCCGAGGCGCGGCCCGTGCGATGGAAATTGCACTCCACAGTGCTGGGTTGAAACCAATCGATATTCAACATTTGAACGCACATTCCACCTCCACCCCCGTAGGAGATCGAGGAGAAATTGCCGCGATAAAATCCGTGTTCGGCAATCATGATGTGGTTGTAAGCGCCACGAAATCGGCTACGGGGCACCTACTTGGTGCCGCAGGCGGTATTGAGGCAATCTTCACGGTGCTCGCTTTGCGCGATCAAATTGCTCCCCCAACGAGAAATTTAGAAACCCCCGATCCTGTTGCCGCTGGTATCGACCTCGTTCGCCAATCTGCGCGGCCCATTCTCATGGAACATGCCATTTCCAACGGATTCGGCTTTGGCGGTGTTAATGCAAGTGTCGCTTTCCGGCGATGGCAGTAACAGTCCCGGACTGTGCTTCCGCAAACACTTCGGTTCGCTATAACGCTTTTGAGAGGAAGGTCGAATAGAGCATTGATCCTATAGCGCCGGTCCTATCTGCCCGCGCAGACCTCGCTGCTGAGCTGGCGGTTGATGACCGGCCGCCACGGGACAAGGGTGCATTTATGGCTCTTTTCAACCACAGCGAACTGGCTGCTGGATAATTGTACGGTGCCGGTGGACTTGTCGCTCACGCCTTCGCTATCCGTGGTAGTATCGAACGGTAGTCCATGCATATCTTCCGGCCCATGTCGTTGGCGAGGCTGAGTAGGTTGCGAAGCGCCGCGCTGCGATTGGACGGCGACCAGACAGCCGAGAAGGCGACCGGCTCCGGCTCGTCGGCGAAGGGCAAAAAGACAATGCCGTTTGTCGGCAACAGCGCCGTGGCCGCGCCGACGATGGTGATGCCAAAGCCCTGTCCGACCAAAGACAAAAGGGTGCCACGCCCCACGTCGAAGCGCAGGATCGACGGCGCAGGCCAGCGCTCGGCATGGCGTAGCACGATATGGCTATGAACCTGCGGTCCAGTGCCGCCATGCCGGACAAGGAACGTCTCGCCTGCCAAATCGGGCCATGTGACGGCTGACCGCTTGGCGAGCGGATGCCGTTCCGGTAGCACCGCCAAGAGCGGTTCGGTCCATGTGCGACGGGAATGGCAGTCGGGTGGTTGGGGCGTGCCCGCGACGAACGCCACGTCCAACCTGCCGGCGCGAAGCTGCACCACCGCTTCACGGGCCGGGCCTTCGGCGATCTCGACTTCAACATCGGGGTAATCCTTGCGGTATTGGCCGATCAGCTTTGCGAGGAAGCTATGCGGAATCAGGGCATGGATACCGATACGAAGCCGGCCGCTTTCTCCGGCTGCCGCCATGCCGGCGGTTTTCACCGCATGGTCGAGTTGGTCAATACCTACGGCTATCCGCTCGACGAAATGGCGTCCGGCCTCGGTCAGCCGAACGCCGCGCGCATGACGCTCGAACAAGAGGATGCCGAGGTCTTCTTCCAGTGCCTTCACGCGGGCGCTGACGCTGGACTGTGCAACGCCGAGCGCATTGGCGGCGTGACGGAAGTTGAGATATTCGGCGACAGCGAGAGTGTGAACTAAGGTCATCATTGGAACTCGCCCCGAAAGGAGATGATTGCTCAACAGATTTAATCCGTCATTTCTCCTAAGTCTACGCATGCCAATTCACCATGACTAAATCACAATGAAGTTGCGGATGGTCTGCGTAGTATTGGCAGACATATTAAATATAGGATCGCGCCGACAATCCAAACCCAACCGTTCCATGCTCCGGCGGTGGCAGAATAGAGTGCTGTGAAGCCAAGCGGTCCTGCGATAGAGCTTAGATTGGTAAGGCTCGTTAGCGTTCCCTGCAAAGCCCCTTGCTTGTTACTGCTGACATTGTTTGAGAGCATTGCCTGCAAGGCCGGCATGCCAACACCCCCGGCGGCAAGCAGCAACAGAATCGGGAACACCATCCATCCCTGCGTGGCAAAAGCCAGAAGAACGAAGCCAGTCGCATCCGCAGCCATGCCAAACAGTAGCGTGCGCCGCTCTCCAAGCCGGCTTGAAAGCGGGCCGGTAACAAACGCTTGGAAGATCGCATGTGTTGCCCCAAACGCCGCGAGCGACAAACCAACGGTCGCGGTGTTCCACTGAAAACGGTCCTCGCCATATATAACCCATAGGGCCGCAGGCACCTGACCGATCAGTTGAATAATGAAGAAAACGGCGAAAAGAGCAGTCAACCCACGCAACACATCGTCCAGCCGGAATAGAACAAATGGTTGGATACGAACCGGCTTTCCGGTCTTGCCATGACCGCGACGGGTCTCCCTGAGGAAAATGCAGGCAAGCAGGAACGCGAACCCGTTGAGAAGGGCGGCGGCGATAAATGGGGCATGAGCAGAGATACCACCGAGCATGCCACCAAGTGCTGGCCCGGCAATCATGCCCGCCCCATAACAGGCCCCCATGTAGCCGAACCAGCGTGCGCGAGAACCTTCCCCCGTCGAATCGGCAATGGTTGAGGCAGCTACAGCTCCGGTTGCGCCCGTGATGCCGGAGACGAGTCGGCCGATATAGAGCACCCATAAGACCGGCGCTGATGCCATAATCGCGTAATCGACTGCGGCTCCCGCAAGGGAAGCCAGAAGCACCGGACGCCGACCGTAAGAATCCGAAAGCTGTCCAAGCACGGGTGCGAAGACGACCTGCATCAACGCATAGAGCGACAGCAAGGCACCATAGTGACCGGCGACCTGCTCTGCTGGCACAAGCTCACGCAGAAGCATCGGAAGGACGGGCATGATGAGGCCGAGACCCATGGCGTCGAGCCCCACGATCAGCAGGGCAATGATGGCAGAGCTGCGCACCTGAAACTCCAGCGTCGCTCAATGCGAGCGACTTTATCAACGATAAGGATATGGACATAGAACTTATCGGTGATAAGTTGTCAAGCACTGGCGAAGGAACGTGAATGACCAAACTGGACAAGGGCACCGTGATCGCGGCAGCGCTGGAGCTGTTGAACGAGGTTGGCATGGACAGCCTGACGACGCGGAAGCTCGCTGAACGTCTCAAGGTTCAGCAGCCTGCGCTTTACTGGCATTTCCAGAACAAGCGAGCGCTGCTTGACGCATTGGCGGAGGCGATGCTGGCGGAACGCCACACCCGCTCACTACCCGAAGGCGATGAGGACTGGCGGGTGTTCCTGAAAGAGAACGCCCTGAGCTTCAGAACGGCGTTGCTCTCTTATCGCGACGGCGCGCGTATCCATGCTGGCACTCGACCGGCAGAACCGAATTTTGGCACCGCCGAGACGCAAATACGCTTTCTCTGCTCGGCGGGCTTTGGTCCGAAGCGCGCCGTTTGGGCGCTCCGGGCGGTTAGTCACTATGTGGTCGGTTCCGTTCTCGAGCAGCAGGCATCTGATGCCGATGAGAGAGTTCCGGACAGGCCAGATGTGTCCGAGCAAGCACCGTCGTCCTTCCTGCACGATCTGTTTCACGAGTTGGAAACAGACGGCATGGATGCTGCGTTCAACTTCGGACTCGACAGCCTCATCGCTGGTTTCGAGCGGCTGCGTTCATCTACAACAGATTAGAGGCTTAGCCCCAACCCCCGCTGCCTCCCTAACTGCCACGACACCGAACCGCCCTGCACGATGCCCATAACCTTGCGGCCGAGCTGGCGGTCGATGACCGGCCGCCACGGGACAAGCGTGAACTCATGGGATTTCTCGACCACGGCGAACTTGCCGCTCGATAGCTGGACGGTGCCGGTGAACTTGCCGCTGATGTTCTCGCCATCTGTGACGGCACGGAACGGCAGCCCTTTGCTTTCCACCATCTCCGCACCGACGCGGGCAACCTCCCGCTCGCGCAGCGTGGCGAGAAGGCTGCGTCGGTAGAACACGCGGCCGTCCCGCGCTCGGCTGGCGTCGCCCTGTTCGATGTGATGCTCGCGGCGCTGGTCCATCGCCTCGCGCACCTGCTGGCCGAAGCCGGCCGGCGCAAGGTCGGCCGTTTCGCCATGGACCAATCGCCGGTCCAGCCATGTCGCGCCGTCCGATCCGATCTGCTTGCCTAGATCGACCGGGGAAAGGACGCGAACGCTGGCCTGCCGGTCACGGCCGGCGTCATAGGCGGCGGCGCGGCTGACCAGATCATCGGGGATGCGCCATTGGTCTGCGTCGATCCTTTCGACGATCCCGGCGCGGCGCAATGCCTCCAGTCGCCGGACATGGGCATCGACATAGCCCTCATAGTCACCGCCCGGAACGCGGCCCTCGAACTTCGCCTGCTCCAGATGACGGCTCGGCCGGTAGATGCCGTTCTCAGCCATGGCCGTGATGGTGCGGTCAGACGGCCGGGCTGCCGCTTCGGCCGGGCCGATCTCTATGATACTGCCAATGCGGGCATCCTCCAGCCGCTCGGGCGCGATGCCGGCGATGTGGTGCGTCCGCCCGTCGATCCCGTCCACTACGATTGTCAGGTCCTCGCCCAACTCGTCGGACAGATGCTTGTCCACGACGCGGCCAAAAATGGACGTCTCGGGCGCTCCGTCATGCATTTGGAAGCTCATGGGATCGCGCTCGCCTCCCTGCGGGCCGAGCGCCTTCTGCATGGTGCGGATAATGTCGCCGCGCTCGCCCAGCTCGCGCAGGGCCGGCTCCATGTTCTTGCTCAATTCCCAAATGGCGGGCGCGTGCTCGGTCGCCAGCCCCATCTTCTCCAGCTTGCCGAGCCGGCGCAGGCGTAGCGTCCGCTCGAACTGCCGCCTCGGCTCTGCCGGTTCATGGCGCAGGTCGAGGAAACGGGCATCGGCTTCCTCGACCATGGCGCGGTCGATCCGGGTGAAACGATCTTGGTCGATTTCGGCCGACAGCTTGCGGGTCTGCTCGATCTCGGTGACGGGGCCGAGTTCCAGACTGGCAAGCTCGCTGGCGCGCTCGCGCAGGCCGGCCGAAAGGTAGTCGCCGTTGATGACCAGATCCCCGCCGGTATCGTCGCGGCCGTTGACGACAATATGCACATGGGGATGGCCGGTGTTGTAGTGATTGACGGCTACCCAATCGAGTTTCGTGCCGAGGTCGGCTTCCACTTGCTGCATGAAATCGCGGGTGTAGGCCGTGAGGTCCGACAGCTCCGCGCCGTCCTCGGGCGAGACGATGAATCTGAATTGATGGCGGTCATCCTTGCCGCGGTCAAGGAAGGCGTCGCCATCGGCGCGGTCCTCGGTCGCCGAATAGAGCCGGCCGCGCTCGCCGTCGCGTGACGTGCCGTCGCGCTGGACATAGCGCAGATGCGCGCGGGCGCGTCCGCCCTTCCACGCGGCGCGGACGCTGCGCTGCTTAACGATCACGCGGCGGCTGCCGGGCTGGCGATGATGCCATTGGCCGGAGATGTTGCGGGCGCGCACGAAGCTCGCGCCCCGGCCGCGCTTCACGCCCTTGCCGCTGGCGACCACGGCGCGGGACCGCCCCGGCGATGACGGGCGGGCGGATGACGGCATGGAAGGATCGCGGGAGGCGGCTGCCTGATGCTGCCGGGTGATCTTCTTGACCTGCGTGAAAAAGCTCTTGGGTCTCCCGGCCTTCTGCGTGTCGGATCGGATGCGGCCGGGCTTTGGACGGAAGCGGTTTTCGTCGTCGGCGCTCATGGGCGCGACTCTAGCCAAAACCGCCGAAAACAGGCCGATATGGGCCTATGGTGCCGCTCGAAACCCTGCAAAGCCAAGGCTTTGCGCAAAATCACGGCACGCGGCCCCTCAAAACCATGGTGCCGGAACCGGCCACCTAACCAGTGTGCAGACAACAATAATTTCCAGAAGCGGCCCGATATGGTGCCGTCTTCTTTAATCTTGCCCTCCGCCCTTTCTGTCTTTTCTGCCCTTCCTGCCAAGAATCCAGCCGGGCGCAAACCTGCCCGACCGGATGTCGAAACCAGCGTCGCCGAGCGCGGGAACGCCGCCTTCATGGTGTTCCTCCGTCGCTGGCGCTCGCCACGAAAATGCTGCCGTCCTGCGGCTCCACGCGGGCGGGGTCGCGCGCCGGAACGGCAGCGCGGCCGTCGCCTGATTGCACCTCGGACGGCGGCGCGGCGGCAGCCCGCGTGTCGGCCGGGCGCATGACGAACAGCGGTGCCTCGCGCCAATCGGGCGGCGGCGCCGGTGTTTGCAACGGCGCATCCGATGGAGCCGCGCCGCCGAGGATCGGGGCGAGCGCGGCGACATAGGCGCGTGTCTCGGCGGGAAGCGGTCGGCCCGTCGCGCGGTGCTCGTCATAGCGGCCGGGGCCGGCGTTATAGGCCGCAAGCATCGCGCCGACATTGCCGTAGCGGTCGAACATTTCGCGCAGATAGGCGGTGCCTGCGAGGATGTTGTCGCGTGGGTCATAGGGATCGCGGCCGAGCTGGTAACGGACACGCAAGCCCGCCCATGTGTCGGGCATCACCTGCATCAACCCCATCGCCCCAGCCGACGATACGGCGCGCACGTCGCCCGCACTCTCGGCGCGCACGTCGCCCGCACTCTCGGCGCGCAGCACGGCGCGAATCCAGTGCTCGGGGATGCCGAAACGCTGCGACGCCTCGGCGATGTGCGCCGCATAGGGATGGGCGGCGGCCGGACGCTCGACTGGCATGGATTGCGCGACAGCGACGCCCGATCCGATGCAGACGGAAAGCGCCCCCGCCAGCAGCAGGACGGCACAATGCCATGCCGGCCTGTCTCCGCTTCGCCGCCAGCCTGCCAGCGTGCTCGCTGCGGTCAAGGGCAAGGCGCAAGCGCCGGCCGATGGCCGCCCCTGACCTTCGCTGCGCGCGCCGGCCGTCTGGTCGCCGAGCGGGACGAAGGGATGAGACGGCTTTTCCGCGAACAAAGGGATGCCGATCTTTGACCGGATGGCGGGCCGGACGCGCGCGGCCGTCATTCCTCGTCCTCGATCTTCCGGAGGTGCTTCCAACGCAGGGTCCAGACCGAAGGATCGTCGTTGGACTGGAACAGCTTGGCGCGGATCGGGAACGGAAAGATCGGTCCCTCCAATCGCATCGACACGAAGTCGCCAGCGTTCTCGCTGGAGTCTTTCCATGCGGGGCCTGCGTCCGGCCCGTCCTCGCTGTCGAGGCGCAGGCGGTAATCGGGCGCGTTCTTCACGTCGCTGGGCTTGGCCGGGACGATGAACAGCTTTTCGTGGAGGCCGAACGAATGAAGCTCTCCCGCATAGCCGGTTTCGGTGCGGGTGAAGGTGCCTATCTCTGCCATGGGAAATCTCCTGCGGTTGGTTTTCGGGGGGTGGTTTCAGTGGGTCGGCGCGCGCCACTCGTAGCGGCCGACGCCTTCCTCATCGGTCCAGAGCGGGACCGCTCGGCCGATGACGGAAGCTGCGGGGATGGGTCCGAAATACCGGCCGTCGAGGCTGTCGCGGACTTCCCAATTCATGAGGAAAAGCTGGTCGCCGCCGATGACGCGGCAGCCCTGCCAGATGGGCAGATCGCGGCCGAGGCTATCGCGCTCCAGCGCCTCGCCCATCTCGATCCTGTCAACCGTGATGGTGCGGCCGGCGCGGCAAACCTGCTGCCCCGGCAGACCCAAGACGCGCTTCAAGAGCGGGACGCCTCGCGCGATATAGCCGCGCTCGACCATGAAGCCGGCGAGCGGTTCGGGCGGCATGACGGCGACCAGCTCGGGCACGTCGATCCGGTCGGCCGGCTCGACGGTGTAGAACCCGACCGGCGCGCTGGCGGTGGCGTTCCATATGAGTTTCGTCGGCGTCTCGACGGCGCTTGCGGCGGCGATGCCGATGACAGCGAGCACCGTCACCGTGAGGGTGCGGCGGCGCGTCATGGGTCGATCCTTCGGCGATGAAGCCAAGCGGCATGTCGCTCGGGCGTGTAGGCGTGCGGCTCCAGATTGGCGGACAAACGGTTGTGGACGTGCCGCCAGTGATCCGGCGAGGCATCGGCCGGATCGAGGCCGAGTGCATCCACGGCGTCGATGGCTGCAAGCGCGCGCTGCACCTTGGGCCAGCCGTCGAGGCGCAAGAGGATTTCGCCGCCGGGTCGAACGAACGGCAATGTCTGGAACGGCTCGCCGCGACAGATGGCGCGCACAATGTCGATGCGCGAAACGACAGTGCCGTGCTCGCCTTTCGCCCATCGCACGAAGGCAAAGACGCTGCCCGGCGCGAAGCCGACGACGCTGCGGCGGCGGTCGATGATCTGCTCGTAGCTCTTGCGGCCGAAGCGTATCCAGTGCTCGACCTTGCGTTTCTCGAAGGTCAACTCGACCAATGTTGTGAAGGGCGCAGGCCCGTCCGGCAGCGGACGGCCGTGCGCGCTGCGGTGGGCGCGACGGGTCATTGTTCGTCTCCGGTGATGTGCTGGGGGCTGCGCGGGCGCAGCGCGTCGAGCGCGGCCGTCATGGCTCGCCCCTTCGGGCAGAACCGGCACCACGCTTCGCGTGCGCGCGCGTCAAAGAAAAAGAGTTAGATTCTCTGTTAGATAAGATAGCGGTCGGATTCCGCGTTTCAGGCCAAAGCGTTAGCTGCGGTTCGTGCGCCTGATGTGCCGATAGTGCTGCGCCTGATGTGCCGATACCTCGTGCGCCTGATCTGCCGATGGCATTAACAGGGTTATCAACAGTGCCTGTTGACAGGCTTTCGGGGCAGATGCGCAGCAGCTCGCGGCCGTCTTCCCGCTCGATCTGGAGCAGGTAGCCGGGGAGCTGCTGGCGGGCCGCGATCCGGCGCAGGTCGAGCGCGAAGTCGGACGGCCGCGCGAGGCTGCCGGATTTCTGATGAAGGTGCGCGACCTCGAAAATCCAGCCATGGTGCTGGTGCCCGGCGTGCTTTCTGGCGACGCGGTAAAGCCATCGCTCGATGCCGCCAGTCAGCCGGAAATAGGCCGGGTCGATGGTCAGGACCAGCGAACGGTCGATGACGCTGTTGTAGAACCATTCGGGCAGGACGAACTCCATGCCCTCGACGCGGCCGGCGCGCGTCGTCATTTCCTCCCACTCGTTGATCCATGAGAATTGCCGGCGACGCCAATGCGGGCCGTTGCGGATGGTGGTTGCAATGACGGTCGATTGCAGCCGCGCCAGCGCGGCTTTCAGAAGCCGGTATTGGTGATTGCCGGTCGGCCGCCCGATGGCGCGCAACAGATGGTAGGGCGTAAACCGGACAAAGCGCGACGTGGTGAGGCCGTTGTTCTCGGCCGCGACGATCTGCGAGGCCGCCCATATCAGCACATCGGCGTCCCATATGGTCGCCATCCCGTGCTCGGGCATCCCGAACACCTGCACCTCTATGTCGGCGGCCTTGTAGAGAATCGGCTTGGTGCGCGGGGTCTTCGCCAGCGAGAAGAACGGCCGTTCCATCAAGTCGCGCTGGTCGCGCGGCGGCGCGTCGCCCGTTGCGACCACGAAGGGGTCTAGGCGGCTGCGCTCGCTGTCCTCGGTAGGGTGCGCGGGGTCGTGATCGTCCTCGCGCAGCATCTAGCAGTCGCCCCGTTCTTCGGGCGTAAGCGGACGCGCCGGAAAGACGGTGCCGGCGGTTTTGTCGCGGGTGGATTTGCGCTCGCCCGCCGCGCTCCAGTCTTCCAGATCGCGGACGGTGTAGAGGACTCGCCCGCCGACCTTGCGATAGGTCGGCCCGGTGCCATAGGTGCGATGCTTCTCAAGGGTGCGGATGGATATGCCGAGGAAGCGGGCGGCTTCCTTGGTGCGCAGCAGGCGCGGCGGCAGGCCCGCAAGCGGGTTGGGCATGGATAACCTCCAGTCGGGAATGGGCTGCCGGAGGCGGCAGCGGACTGTGGCGAACCATGGCGAGGGATCGGCGGCGCGTAGCGTGCCGCATTTGCGCCTATGCGCTGACGGCACCCCCCTTCGGGGCGGTGCGCCGTCAATAGATGAGGGATTTTAGCGGCTCGTTGCCTGCCCCGCCGAATAGGCAAAGACATTCGCGCGCAGCTCGGCTAAGATTGTGGGTGGAGCAGACGCGCTGCTCTGGGGCGTAGTAACCCCTCACGGATGGCCGGTGCCAGCCAGAACGGCACCAACTCCTTGACCTATGGTCGGGGAGCCTGTGGCGTATACAACAGGCTTTCCGAGCTAAAGGCCATGGGGCCGTTTCGTGACGGTTACTAACTCCCCGATCACCAAGAGTCAGAGAGAATCGTTTGCGGGGGCGCACCGCAGACAAGCTCTTTCGGATACGGGGAATGACTATGCGGGTTCCTGTCGAACTCGATCCCGATGTGGACGACGAAGCGCCGACCGGCGACACCATTACCGTCTATGATGAACGGCACCACGTCACCTATTGGCGTCTTCTCGACGCAAACGCAGAGGGCGCGGACTGGAAGGAAGTCGCGCGGATCGTGCTGCACCGCGATCCGCTCGGAGACGAATTTCGGACCTATCGTTGCTGGCAAAGCCATCTCGAACGCGCGCAATGGCTATCGCGTGAGGGCTATCGGAAGATTCTGGAGCAGGCGGCAGCCAACAAGGCGTGAGGCTATCTGCAACAGGCAGGCGCTCCGGCCTGCTGCGCACGATGCCTTGGCTTGCAGATCGCCGGGCGCGGGCTGAACTGCACAATCGCCCGGTCGCTTTTGATCTCGACGCCGGCCACATCATAGACCTGCATCGGATTGCCGGGACGGCTTACTTCCCAAGTCAATCGGGCGTCCCTGTCGAGTTGGACCCTGCTGCCGACCGTTCCCAAGATCGACTGGAACTTGGCGACGGTCATGGGCGCGCTGCGTTCGGTTGCCGGAATGTCCTCGACCTGTAACACGGTTTCCCGCCACGCATCGGGGTTGCCGCCGCAATCGAGCGTGATGAAGGAACCGGCCTTAACTTCGGTGACATGATAGCCGGCCTGCACCTGCCGCCCGTCGCCGTAGGCGAGGACAAGGGCCTTGTCGCCGTGCGCTTCCAAAGCATCGAGGAATGCCCCGAGGGAGGCGTCATCCTGAAAATCCGTCTTTAGGGGGCTGGCGTGAACGTTCATGTCCGTATATCCATGTTTCAACGACTCTTGAGATATTGAGACGATCATGGATGAAAAGCAAGCCCTCTCCGCGTTCGCGGCGCTCTCGCAGGAAACCCGGCTGCGTATCGTGCGCCTGCTGGTCACGGCCGGGCCGGATGGGATGCCGGCCGGCGCAATCGGCGAAGCGATGGACGGCGCATCCTCGTCGCGCATGTCCTTCCACCTTAGCCACCTTGAACAATCCGGCCTCGTCGAGTCCCGCCGCGACGGCCGCTCGATCATCTACAGCGCCTCCTATCCGGCGCTGTCCGGTCTGCTCGAATTTCTCATGCGCGACTGCTGCCAAGGCCATCCGGCCGTGTGCAGCCCGGTCGTGAACAAGCTCGTCGCCTGTTGTGAACCCGCCAAGGACGCCACCCATGCTTGACCACACCGCACCCGAACGCATCTTCAATGTCCTGTTCCTCTGCACCGGCAATTCCGCCCGCTCGATCCTCGCCGAAAGCATCCTGAACAAGGATGGCGCGGGCCGCTTCCGCGCGTATTCGGCCGGAAGCCAGCCCAAGGGCGAAGTGAACCCGCTCGCCATCACGACGCTGGCGAACTTCGACTATCCCACCGAGGGCTTGCGCTCGAAGGCATGGGACGAATTTGCCGGGGCTGACGCTCCGGTCATGGATTTCGTGTTCACCGTTTGCGACAACGCGGCCGGCGAAACCTGTCCGGTCTGGCCGGGCCAGCCTATGACAGCGCATTGGGGGATCGAAGACCCTGCCGCCGTCGAAGGCCCGGAGATTGCCCGGCAAACGGCGTTCGTGGGCGCGTTCCGCTATCTCCGCAACCGGATCGGAGCTTTCGCGGCACTTCCCGTTTCCAGCCTCGACAAATCGACGCTGCGCACCCGCCTTGTCGAAATCGGCCAGTCCGAAGGCGCAAGCTCGCCGCGCGGCAGCGCGGCATGAGGCGAGACATGGATGTTATTATCTACCACAACCCCGATTGCGGCACGTCGCGGAATACCCTTGGTCTGATCCGTAACGCAGGTGTTGAGCCTCATATCATCGAATATCTGAAAACCCCGCCCTCGCGAGCGCTGCTCTTGCAGCTCATCGAGCGCGCCGGCCTGTCGGCCCGCTCGATCTTGCGGGAAATAGGAACACCCTATGCCGACCTCGCCCTTGCCGAGCCTGAATTGACCGATGACGCCTTGCTCGACGCGATGATGGCGCACCCGATCCTGATTAATCGCCCTCTCGTCGTCAGCCCCAAAGGGGTGAAGCTCTGCCGACCATCCGAAGCGGTGCTTGATCTGTTGCCACTACAACGGGGCGAGTTCGTGAAAGAGGATGGCGGGCGGGTGATTGACGAACACGGCCGCCGCGTGGCGACGGCGTAAGGAAATCCCATGTCCACCTTTGAACGCTACCTCACCCTTTGGGTGGCCCTCTGCATCGTCGTCGGCATCGCCCTCGGGCATTGGTTTCCCGGCGTGTTTCACGCTGTCGGTGCTCTCGAAATTGCCAAGGTCAATCTGCCGGTCGCGGTGCTGATCTGGCTCATGGTCATTCCCATGCTGCTCAAGATCGACTTCGCCGCCCTCGGTGAAGTCGGCCGGCACTGGCGCGGCATCGGCGTGACGCTGTTCATCAATTGGGCAATCAAGCCCTTTTCCATGGCGCTGCTCGGCTGGCTGTTCATCGGCTGGCTGTTCCGGCCCCACCTGCCGGCCGATCAGATCGACAGCTATATCGCCGGCCTTATCATCCTCGCCGCCGCACCCTGCACGGCCATGGTGTTCGTCTGGTCCAATCTCACCAAGGGCGAGCCGCATTTCACGCTGAGTCAGGTCGCGCTCAACGACGCTATCATGGTGGTGGCTTTCGCGCCGATTGTCGGCCTGCTGCTTGGCCTGTCCGCCATCACCGTGCCGTGGGGAACGCTGGTCCTCTCGGTCGTGCTCTACATCGTCATTCCGGTGATCGTCGCGCAAATCGTCCGGCGACGGCTCCTTGCGACGGGCGGCGCTTCTGCGCTCGCCGCGCTGCTGGTGAAGCTCGGGCCGCTGTCGCTGGTGGCCCTGCTGGTGACGCTGGTGCTGCTATTCGGCTTCCAAGGCGAACAGATCATCGCGCAACCGCTCGTCATTGCCCTGCTGGCGGTCCCGATCCTGATTCAGGTCTATTTCAACTCGGGGCTGGCCTATCTGCTCAACCGGGCCGTGGGCGAACAGCATTGCGTTGCCGGTCCCTCGGCGCTGATCGGTGCATCCAACTTCTTCGAGCTGGCAGTTGCCGCCGCCATAAGCCTGTTCGGCTTCCATTCCGGGGCCGCGCTCGCAACCGTGGTCGGGGTGCTGATCGAGGTGCCGGTCATGCTCTCGGTCGTCTGGATCGTGAATCGCTCGAAAGGCTGGTATGAGCGCGGCAGCCGCCGCGCCGCTCCTGTAGAGGCGGAACGCTGATCCACCATGAACGAAGTGCCGGCATCCGCAAATCAGCTTCTTGCCGGCCCCCGCTGGCCGATCATTTCCGCGCTCGGCGTCGTGCAGATATTCGCGTGGGGCAGCTCCTACTATCTGCTGGCGGTCCTCGCCGCGCCAATCGCGGCTGATACCGGCTGGCCGCTGGCGTGGATCGTCGGCGCGCTCTCCATCGGCCTGCTCGCCGCCGGCATCGTATCTCCGCGCGTGGGCGATGCCATTGGCCAGCATGGCGGGCGGCCTGTCCTGACGGTCGCGTGTCTGCTCCTTGCCGCTGGCCTCGTCATCCTTGCGGTCGCGCCGTCCCTGTGGGTGTTTGTCGCCGGATGGGTCGTGCTCGGCCTCGGCATGGGGGCGGGCCTCTATGATGCCGCCTTCGCAACGCTCAGCGGCTATTACGGCCATTCGGCGCGATCCGCCATCACCACCCTGACGCTGTGGGGCGGCTTCGCAAGCACGGTCTGCTGGCCACTATCGGCTCTGTTTCTGGAGCATTGGGGATGGCGGGGAACATGCGCCGCCTATGCCGCGATTCACCTCACGATCTGCCTGCCACTCGTGGTCCTTGTTCTGCCGCGCAACGGCAAGCCTAAGCCTCTCGGCGGCGTGCGCGAAACACCACGCTTGGCGCTGTATGGTCACGAACGCCGGGCCTATCTGACCATGATGGCGATCATGGTTCTGGCCGGTCTAGGCGTCACCATCGTTTCGGTGCATCTGCTGACCCTGTTGCAGCAACGCGGCTTCTCGCTGGCCGAGGCGGTTGCACTCGGGGCGCTGATTGGTCCGGCGCAAGTCGCCGGCCGTATCGGTGAAATGGTGAGCGGCGGGCGGCATCATCCGTTCTGGACGCTCGCAATCGCTACGGCTTTGGGGGCGGCAGGAATGACAATGCTCGCCTCCGGCTTCCCCGTCATCGGGCTATCGCTCGTCCTCTACGGCGCTGGCAATGGCATCTTTTCTATAGCTAAGGGGGCGCTTCCGCTCGCCCTGTTCGGTCCCGCACGCTATGCGCCGATCATGGGAAGGTTGGCGCGACCGGGCCTCATCGCCCAAGCGGTCGGGCCGACCGTGGGCGCACTTCTGCTTTCCGTCGCCGGGGCAGACCAGACCCTAATCATGCTGGCTGCGCTTGCCCTCGCCAATCTGGCGCTCGTTGCGCTGCTGTGGGGATCAACAAGCCGAGGAAATCCCGCGATATAACCCCTCAAGTTTTTCCGGGCTTGATCGGATAGTGGAGCAACAGGCGATAGCCGCCGCGCATCATCTTGATGCCATGCGCAACCAGGCGGCGGGCCTTGTTCTTGCGCGGATCGTTCTCAAAGTCCTCCTTGCTGCCGCGAAAGCCGAGCAGGACTTCGGCGATGGTGCGATAGCTTTCGCCGCGCAACCGCGCGTCGAGCGCGCGCAGGGATAGGATATGCCATTGCCGGAGCTGGGCGGGGATCGCCCGGAAGTCGGGACCGGGCGCGCGGCCATTGAGGGATCGCCAGAAACGGCGGGCGGCGTGGGCGCGAAGCTCCAGAAAGGAATCCATCGGCAGCGTGACGGCGTAAAACGCGGCGGCGTCCGGCACCGCCTCGGGCAGCCAGAATTGATGCGCGACGCCATCGACCTGCCAGATGCCATGCCAACCATCGGAAGCACGGCGCAGGTCGAGGCCGCCGAGATGCGCCAGCGTCAATATTGGTTCGGTGTCGCCGTCCCTATGCTCGACCGGCGATAGCATCACCGTTTGCGGTTGAAGGTTTGGACTCCAGATTGGCGGCGGCCGGTCATGCGGCGCGTCGGGATCGCACGGGAAATCGCAACCCCCAGCGATCCGCGAACGCTTCAAGGTCGCGGCCGGACGGTCCCCCGGTCAGTGCAATGGTCTGGAACGCCTGACGATAATCGTCATTCCGGCGCAGGTATTCCCAAGCGAAACCGGCGGCAGCTATGTGCTTCGCGTGCCTGTATGCCGCCGGCGAACGCCAGTCGATGCTAAGCATGGCGTCACCTCCCAAAGCCGGGGCGCGCAAGGCAGCGCCCAGCCCTTAGAGGTTCAAAGATCGCTGGAAATATAGAAGCCGCTCAAAGCAGAAACCTTGAGCGGCCAGCCCGATCATTCTTGGTTATTTTCTGCTTAACACTATTTCGATGATTCCGCGAGATGCCCGCCCGCAAAAGTGCGGGAAAGGCGCTCCGGCTTTCATTGAGTAGAAAACACATGCACCTCGTTATGTGCGGTTTCGACTGTGAAAAACTCGCCGTTCATTTCAGCGTCACGGGCCATTGCTTTCCAATCAATGTAGTAGCGCAACGCCTCGGGGATCGTGATGCCGCTTTCAGCGGTCAAATCCTCCATGAAGTCGGCGAGGCTGGCGAACTGGCCGTGATAGCAGTCCTGCAAAGCGGTTTCGGCTTGGTCTATGTCGCCGACGAACTGCTCCAGCAAGCCAGCGCCTAGCCTGCCATACTCGGCGATGAAAGCGCCCATGCGCGCCACGGTGTCGATGCCGGCATATTCCTTGATGGTGACGCCCTCGAAACCCTCATAGTCATGAATGGCGTATTCCTCCGCGCCCTTTGTCGGCGAGCGCGCAAGCATCGCGGCAATCTCGTCCCTGATTTCGTCCGCGTCCTGTTCCGCGTCGATCCAAGCCCCATGCAGATAGCCGTTGTTGTAGGCGGCAAGGCAGGCCACATAGATGCGGGGATTGCTGTCGGAAAGATTGGTCATGTCTCTGATCCTCGGGTCTGGGGTTCAGAGCAGCGCAGCGCCGCTCCTGAACCCTTGCCCGGCGGCGAGCCACGGGTAGCAAGGCGCAGGAGAAGTCTTTGGCACCGTGGAATAAATGGAGGGGACCCGCTTGCGGGGAGCGGGCCGTTTATGCCGCGAAAGGCCGGAGAGTTTTCTTGCGCTACGCGAGGGCAACGCCCTTAGCAACCTATGTAAGAGAACCAGCGGCAACCGTAGGCCCGGAGGCGACTGCGCGTCATGACGTATGGGTTCAATCATGTGGTTAAATGCCCCCGAAATGGCTCTCAACGGTGCGGTCCGGCACCTTTCTCATTGACCCAAACCCGTGCCCATGATCTTCTTTTGTTCACATTTTCGTTCCGTCTGAAACGGGTCGATTCGCGCCAACATAATTGGGCACGAAGGCATTAGTCCTTTATCTGCTCGAATGAACGATAAGGAACGTGATGACCGATATTGATCTCGCCACCATGCTACGGGAACCATCGTTTCCCGGCCTGTGTCCCGTTACCGATGCAGTGGAGTCGATGGCAAATGCGGGCATCGAGGAACGTGGCGCGATCTTCACGCGACGCGAGGTTGTCGAATTCATTCTCGACCTTGCTGGCTATGACGCCGCCTCTCCACTGCACACGCGCCGCCTTCTCGAACCGTCCTTTGGACATGGCGATTTCTTGCTACCTGCAATTGATCGTTTGCTGGTCGCATGGAAGCGCAGCGGGGTCGGATCAGACGCTCTCCTAGACGCCATCCGGGGCGTGGAGCTTCACCGTGCGTCATTCAACCGGACCCATGCTCTCGTGGTTCAGAAGCTTCGCGTCGCTGGCATCGGGTTGCGGGATGCAGAAAGCCTTGCCGATCGGTGGTTGATGCAAGGCGATTTCCTGCTCGTCCCTCTGCCGGGCAAGTTCGATGTCGTCATCGGAAACCCGCCCTATGTGCGACAGGAGCTAATCCCGAATGCGCTCATGGTCGAATATCGCAGCCGCTACCGGACCATCTATGACCGCGCCGACATCTATATCCCGTTCATCGAACGGTCGCTGAGTCTGCTGGCAAAAAAAGGGCAACTCGGTTTTATCTGTGCGGATCGCTGGATGAAGAATCGCTACGGTGGGCCGTTGCGTGCGATGGTCGCGGATGGTTTCCACCTGAGCGTTTATGTGGACATGGTGGACACTCCGGCCTTCCATCAGGAGGTTGTTGCCTATCCGGCCATCACCATCATCGGATGTGAGAAATCTGGCCTGACTCGCGTTGCCCTTCAACCTGAGATTTCTGATAGCGCGCTCTCGCAGCTTGCCGCTACGCTCCGATCCCCAGAAACGCCTCTTTTGGCTTCTGGTGTGAGAGAGATTCAGGCCGTCACCTCCGGCGCAGAACCGTGGATTTTGGACTCATCCGATCAACTCGCGCTTGTGCGTAGACTCGAGTCTGAGTTCCCATTGATTGAGGATGCCGGATGCAAGATTGGCATCGGTGTGGCGACCGGAGCCGACAAGGCGTTCATCGGAAACTTCGACGCGCTTGATGTGGAGGAGAACCGGAAACTTCCGCTCGTGATGACCCGCGATATCATGGATGGCAGCGTCAAATGGCGCGGACTTGGCGTGGTCAATCCGTTCGGTGACGATGGCAAACTGGTGAAGCTCGACCAATTCCCGAAGTTGAAACGCTATCTTGAAGAGCGCCGTGGGCTAATCGCCGGGCGGCATGTTGCGCAGAAGGCCCCGGCCAACTGGTATCGTACCATCGACCGGATTTATCCCGAGCTGGCGGAAGAGCCGAAGCTGTTGATCCCGGATATTAAGGGCGCAGCGCATATTGTTTACGAGGAAGGCCGCCTCTATCCCCATCACAACCTGTATTTCATCACGTCCGACACATGGGAGATGCGCGCGCTACAAGCGGTTCTACTTTCGGGCATAGCAAGGTTGTTTGTAGCGACGTACTCGACGCGGATGCGAGGCGGCTATCTTCGCTTTCAGGCACAATATCTGCGACGCATTCGTTTGCCGGACTGGAAAGTCGTGACGCCGAAGATGCGCCAAGCTCTTAAGAAAGCCGCCGAAGCGAGTGATGTTGAGGCATGCAACAACCTGACGTTTGATCTATACGGCTTGTCGGCTCAGGAGAGGGCCACGCTTGGGGGAGCGGAAAAGTAATGGGATTGGATTTAGCGGATTACGAGGCGAAAGCCCGAGATGCAGCGATGGCATTTTGGGGAAATCGCCAAAAAGCCCTTCAAGCAAAAGTTGAGGCTGGAAAGACAGACACGGGTGAACGCGGTGCTGTGACCGCTGGCAATACGATGGATGGGTTCACGGCGCTGATGATCGACCTCGTTGAGGCGAATGGTCTAGGACACGCGGAAATCTACCGGCACCGAAAAGTGCTGACTTTGCCGGGATTTTTCCGCCCGACCAAACTCTGGGATATTCTCGTCATCCTTGATGGCAGACTGATTGCTGCTGTCGAAATGAAGAGCCATGTTGGCCCGTCATTCGGAAACAACGCGAACAACCGTGCCGAAGAAGCCATCGGCACGGCGCACGATTTCTGGACGGCGTATCGTGAAGGCGCATTCGGCGCTGATGCAGCCCGACCCTTTGTCGGCTGGCTGGTGATGGTGGAAGATGCTGATAAGTCACGGCGTCCATCCAAGCGGGAAGCCTCGCTACACTTCCCGATTTTTGAGGATTTCAAGGGGGCGTCATATCTCGAGCGCTACGACATCCTTTGCAAGAAGCTCGTCCTTGAAAACCTCTATACAGCCGCCTGCGTCCTTGCCTCGCCGCGTTCCGCCGAAACAACGGGCGACTATTCAGATATGTCGGACCTAACGAGTTTGAAGTCCTTCGTTGCAGCATTCGCCGCGCACATCGCAGCCGAAGCTGCCCGGTCTCAGTAACCGGAGGGGAACATGAATCTCGACGACAAGCATGTTTATCGTGTCGGGAGCCATTCCGAATCTTGGAATGACCTCCCCGCAGGCGATGACGAACTCGACAAATTTATCGCTACGGCGCGCAAGCGGATCGAGCCGTGGCTGTCCGCCGTGTTTCAGGCTGAGCATCTTAATCTGCTTATCGGGAGCGGCTTCACAACCGCAGTAGGATATATGGCCGGGGCCGCTGCAACGGGCATGGGCAAGGTTGTGTTCGGTAGTGAGTTTGACGCGGAGATCGACAATTATGCCGCGAGCAAAGCCGCGCTCATGGGGCGCGGCACGGCCAATATTGAGGATCAGTTCCGCGCGGCCCTCTCAGTCTATGAAGGACTGAGGATCATCGATGCGGCGAAAGCGTCCGCCCTCAAAGACGCAATGGATCGGCAACTCCGGGATTTCCTTGAGTCACTTCTCAAAACTGAAGCGGGGCTAATCGGTGGCGATCCGGAAAAACGGGTTGTCGCCGAAAGTGCGGTGCAATCGTTCCTCCTCAGCTTTGCCAGCCGCGCGGCGTCGCGGGAGCGGCTTCATGTCTTTACGACGAACTACGACCGTTTGATTGAGCATGGCTGCGATCTCGCCGGGCTTCGTATCATCGACCGTTTCGTTGGGGCGCTCACGCCAGTTTTCCGGTCAGCCCGTGTCGAGGTTGACGTACATTATAACCCGCCAGGTATTCGCGGAGAGCCCCGCTTCATGGAAGGCGTCATCCGACTGACGAAACTTCACGGCTCCCTCGACTGGCTGTTCAGCAAAGCAGACCGGAAGATTTCGCGGAAGGGCATACCCTTCGGTGCGCCAACCGATCACACTGACCTGCCTAAAAATCCCGTCGATACGGTAATGATCTATCCGAACCCGGCAAAGGATGTCGAAACCACCCAGTACCCCTATGCCGAGCTATTCCGCGATTTTGCCGCCGCGACGTGCAGGCCCAATGCAGTCGTCGTGACCTACGGCTATGGCTTTGGCGACGATCATATCAACCGTGTGCTGCTCGACATGCTGACGATCCCGTCAACGCATCTAGTCGTGTTTGCTTACTCAGCGGATGACCGATTGAAAGGCTTTCTCGCGCGGACTCGGGATGCACAGGTATCGCTGCTGATCGGCTCTCACTTCGGCGACCTTACTACGTTGATCGAGAATTATCTCCCGAAGCCAACGCTAGACTATATTACCGGGCGTATGACCGAACTTATGAAGCACCGTCCGCCGGAACATACGCAAGCGCCGGACCCTGCTGTCCCGGTTGCGGATGACTTCGACGAAGTATTGGGCGGTGGAACAACGGCATGACTACACCCATCGAGTCCATTGCTGGCTTGGTGATCGGCGCGGTTGAGTCCGTTTCTCCCGATGAAATTCGCATCCTGCTCGAGCTGGATGCACCGCAGGCAACTGCGCTCAACACGGGGACGCCTGCCGCCTTTCCCCGACTTAACGGCTATGTCCTCGTACCCAATGAGGCAGGGGCGACAGTTGCCTATATATCATGGATCGGGATCGAACGGTCGCCCTATCCCAAGCGGTCGGGCCTGAAAGATTTCGGCCTGATCGACCTTCCGTTTCCACTGCGAAAGATGTGCGTCTCTCCTGTCGGTACGCTGACCTCTCGCCGGGATCGCGCGTCGAAACAGACAGTTTATGAACTGTCGCGCGGTGTCGCCGCGTTTCCTTCGGTGGGCGACCAAGTACTCATGCCGACGCCTGAACAGGTCGAAGCTATTGTTGGCGCGAAAGAGTCGGATCGGCGTGTCCGCATCGGAACTTCGGCCCTTGCGTCGAGCGCCGAGATTAAGGTTGATCCCGACAAGCTGTTCGGCAGGCATCTCGCCGTGCTTGGCAACACGGGTAGCGGCAAATCCTGTACGGTTGCTGGGCTGATCCGCTGGTCGCTCGACGCCGGCGCAAAAGCGATACGTGATGCGGGCCGAAAAGGCCATCCGAACGCGCGCTTCATCGTTCTCGATCCCAATGGCGAATATGCAAAAGCCTTTACGGATCAAGGAGATCAACTCCGTCTGTTCCGCGTCCCTCCCGTTGTTGGAACTGAAAAGGAGTTGGATGTCCCGGCATGGCTTTGGAGCGGTCATGAATGGACCGCTGTTGCTCACGCAGCGCCGGGTACGCAGCGCCCGCTTCTGCTCCGTGGTATACGCGAGCTGAAATCAAACCAGACTGAGGAGCTACCCCGTGAGGTTCAGGTACGACGCTACGTCCATTCATACTTGATCCAAATCCGCGACATGCTCGGTCGGGGTGTCGGTGCGTTTACGGGAAACAAGAAATACGAGTGCCGCGACCTGCTTCAGAATATTTCTTCGGACTGCGAGGCATTCCAGCCATCTGTCGAAGAACCTTGGAGTAGCGTGTTGGGTGCAATCGTTCAGGAGGCTTCGGCCCTTATCGCTGCACGGCGCTCAGGTCCGCAACTTCAATATGTAACGGATTTCAGCATAGTCGACATTGAAGCCATCAGAGACAGACTGACGGCTTACATGGATAGCGTTGACGACGATGCCGTCGCTACCTCGATCAGTGAGGACGCACCCATCCCGTTTGATGTGAACCTTTTGGCAGACCATCTTGACCGCATAGCTGCTGGACAAGGTAATTTGGCCGGGTTCATCAGCACACTTGGACTTCGTATTCGTAGCATGCTCGCGGATCAGCGGCTTGGAAACGTTATTGGAAAGACACCACCAACCAGCTTCGAGGAGTGGCTTAAGAGTTACATCGGCGACGACGGCGCAAGCAATGGCCCATTAGCGATCATTGATCTTTCCTTGGTTCCATCCGAGGTTGTTCACGTTGTTGTTGCCGTGCTGGCGCGGGTAATTTTTGAATCCTTGCAACGCTATCGGCGGCTTCATGCAGAGGGGCTATCCCTACCCACGGTACTCGTGCTGGAAGAAGCCCACACTTTTATTCGGCGGGGCAAAGACGATGAAGGTCCAGCGTCCAGCCCTAGCCAACTCTGCCGAGAAACCTTCGAGCGCATTGCCCGCGAGGGACGCAAATTCGGTTTAGGTTTGGTGCTGTCTTCGCAGCGCCCATCAGAGCTGTCGCCGACCGTGCTGGCTCAGTGCAACACCTTCATTCTTCATCGTATAGTCAACGATTCCGACCAGAACCTTGTCGCACGTCTCGTACCTGACAATGTGGGAGGGTTGTTGCGCGACCTACCCAGCCTGCCATCAAGGCAGGCGATCCTATTGGGGTGGGCGACGCCTATTCCCGTACTGGTCGAGATCGACGAACTGGTAAAGGAGCATCAGCCTCAATCTGCCGACCCTGATTTTTGGGATGTCTGGACAGGAGCTAACGAAAGGCCCATTAATTGGGGCGAAGTAGCCATGCAATGGTCGGTCTCACCTCCGTCAGCCGTTGCAAAAGCGGAAGAGGCGGACGGTGCTGGTGTCCCGGTCGTCCCTGATCCACCGGCGGGTTTGGCCGATCCGTTTGGGTTAGACGATGATATTCCATTTTAAGACGGCCGAACGCTGTACGTGCCCATCAGAACCGTTGTCATGAGTATTGGATAGGTTGGAGCGGCCGACTTTGCGGATGGCCAACCAAGCACCGCGACGGTACAATCCTGTTTCATCGAGCACATTCACCGAGTCGATGCCAAACTGCCGGCAGTTGCCGTCTCCAGCGATAGATGGCGAAATGTCGAGCTTCATCGCCAGCCCGAAAAGCTCAACAATTTCAAGATCGAACTTTTCTGACGGTAGGCTTGACGGTATCTCGACATGCAAAAAAATATTTTTGCATTATTTTTCAATGCACTAGGTTATCTCAAAATAATCGAGTGGGAATGATGCCGTAGCGGCATTTTAGACTATCGAAGGGCGCCGGCATCGACCGGCGCCCTTTGTCGTTTCAGGCGCCGGCCTTGTCGAGCAGGGCGATCTGGTCCGGGGTCAGCGACAGGCTGGCGGATTTGATCAGGCTTTCGAGCTGGGAAAGGCTGGTGGCGGAGGCGATGGGGGCGGTTACAGTGGGCTTGGCCATCAGCCAGGCGAGGGCGATCTCGGCGGGCTTGGCGCCGGTCTCGGCGGAGACCGTGTCGAGGGCGGCGAGGATGCGCTGGCCCTTGGCGTCGAGATATTTGCCGGCGTCCTCGCCGCGCGCCTTGCCTTGCGTATCGGCGGGCGTGCGGTACTTGCCGGTCAGGAAGCCGGAGGCGAGGCTGAAATAGGTGATGACGCCGATGTCTTCCCTCTGGCATAGCTCGGCGAGCGGACCTTCGAAACCGCCGCGGTCGTAGAGATTGTATTCCGGCTGCAGCACGTCATAGCGCTGCAAGCCGTTTGCAGTGGCCGCATCGAGCGAAGCCTGAAGCTGGGTGGCGTCGAGGTTGGAGCCGCCGACGGCGCGCACCTTGCCCTGTTCCTTGAGTTTCGTGTGGGCGGCCAGCGTTTCCTCGTAGGGGACAGAGGCATCCGGCCAGTGCGAAAGGTAAAGGTCGATGTAATCGGTCTGCAGCCGCTTCAGCGAATCCTCGACGGCCTGCATGATCCACTTTTGCGACAGGCCCTTGCGGCCTTCGCCGAGATCGGAACCGACCTTGGTGACGACGATCGCCTTGTCGCGCGCCACGGCGCCGGACTTCAGCCATTTGCCGATAATCACCTCGGATTCGCCGCCGGAATTGCCCGGCGCCCAGGACGAATAGACATCGGCGGTATCGACCGTGTTGAAGCCGGCCTCGAAGAAGCGCGACAGCAGCGCAAACGAGGTCTTTTCATCCGCCGTCCAGCCGAACACATTGCCGCCGAACACCAGCGGCGCGATTTTCAGGCCGGTTCGGCCAAGGGGTCGCAATTCCATACTCTCCACTCCTTCGTTGCGCCGGCGCGCAAATCGCCGGCATTCGGGCGGGAAGCTAGCGCTCCCCTTGGCCTCTTTCCAGTCGCATTCGCGTGAAGCGCCGTCGAAAGCGGCGAGCCGATTGCGCGATCGCCATCGGCTGACTAAGGTGCCGCACGTCAAAAAGATTTCGGAGGAAGAGATGCTGCGTTTCGGAATTCTGTCCACCGCGAAGATCGGCGCCGAGCTGGTCATGCCCGCCATTCAGGATGCGGAAAACTGTGTCGTCACCGCCGTCGCCAGCCGCGATCTCGCCAAAGCGCGGGCCATGGCCGATCGTTTCTCCGTGCCCCATGCCTTCGGCTCCTATGAGGAGATGCTGGCTTCCGATGTCATCGATGCGGTCTATATCCCGCTGCCGACCTCGCAGCATGTCGAATGGGCGATCAGGGCCGCCGATGCCGGCAAGCATGTGCTGGTGGAAAAGCCGTTGGCGCTGAAGGCCGACGAGATCGACGCCGTCATCGCCGCCCGCGACCGCAACAAGGTGGTGGTGACGGAAGCCTTCATGGTCACCTATGCGCCGGTCTGGCGCAAGGTGCGCGCGCTGTTGCAGGAAGGGGCGATCGGCAAGCTGCGCCATGTGCAGGGCGCGTTCACCTATTTCAACCGCGATCCCGGCAATATGCGCAATATCCCGGCGCTCGGCGGCGGCGGCCTGCCGGATATCGGTGTCTATCCGACGATCACCACCCGCTTCGCGACCGGGCAGGAGCCGAAGCGGGTCCAGGCCGTCACTGAGCGCGATCCGGAATTCGGCACCGACATCTATTCGAGCGTCAAGGCCGAGTTCGACAGTTTTGAACTGAGCTTCTACATCTCCACCCAACTCGCCAACCGTCAGGTGATGGTCTTCCACGGCACGGATGGGTTCATCGAGGTGAAATCGCCCTTCAATGCCGATCGCTACGGCGCGGAAGAGATCGAACTCACCAATCGCAACCACGGCGAGTCCCGCATCTTCCGCTTTCCCGACAGCCGCCAGTACAAGCGCGAGGCCGAGGCTTTCGCCCGCGCCGCCTTGGGCGAAAAAGAGGAAATCGTCTCGCTGGAAAGCTCGAAACTCAACCAGGCCTTCATCGACGCCATCTATCGCGCCAGCGAAAAGGACGGCTGGGAAACGGTCTAACCTTTCGGTTTGCGCAGGTAGAGCGCAAAGCCGAACAGCGCGAAGCCGAGAGCGGCGAGGGCGGCCAGCGCCCGCGCTGCCAGCGGTTGCAACAGCGGCAGCAGCAGGATCAACGCCAGCGAGAGCAGCGTCGACAGCACGAGGCTGATCGTCAGGAGATCGCGCGCGCGCCTTTGAAGACCCGAAAGCTGGACGACGCCCAGCGCCACGGAAAGGCCGGCGACCCCACCGATCAGCATGGTCGTCTCGACCCGATAGGACAGCAGGTGCCAAACGGCCAGATCAGCCGCCAGCGCTGCCAGGAGCACGCCGAGATAACGCGCCATCAGCCGTTGATCGCCAGCATGCCGGCGACGATCAGAGCGGCGCCGAGCGCATATCGCAAGGTCAGCGTCTCGCCGAGAAAGAGCTGCGCCAGCAGCGGCACGAAGCAGAATGTCAGCCCCATGAAGGAATAGGCGAGCGTCAGCGGCACGGATTTCAGCACGTAGATCCAGACGAGCGTGCCGATGCCGTAGAGTGCGAGCGCGGCGATCAACAGCGGATTGAGGGCGAGATGCAACAATCCGCGAAAGCCGAAATCGCCCGCCGACGCGCTGGTCAGCTTGAACAGCACCTGACCTGTCGCAATCAGCAGCGGCGTGCCGAGCAACCCCATCCAGATGCCGGCCGGAAGCGTGGGAAACATCCGTCTACCCCTTGTCTTCGCAATAAAAAATGTCGCGGCCGATATCGATGCATTCGAATCGCTCCGGCACGGGATGCACGGCCCGCAGGAAGGAATGTGTATAGGGGAAGAAATTGAAATGCGGGTTGAAGGTGTAGCGGTATTCGCGCTCACGTGGCACGACGATGATCAGCCGCCGCCGCGCGATGCGCCTGAGTTCGGCGATCGCCCGGCGATAATCGAGCAGATGCTCGATGACATGGGTGCAGACGACGGTATCGAATTCGCCATCGGCAAACGGCAGTTCCTCGATGCGGGCGGCGACATATTCGATGCCGGGCAGGGCCGCCGCATCCTCGACGACGAAATCGACGCCGGTCAGGCGCTGGATTTCAGGATGCGCCGCCTGGATATGCGAGAGCAGCGCTCCGGTGCCGCAGCCGACGTCGCAAAGGCTGTCGCCGATCACGCCGGCATTGATGCGTCGGATGGTGGCCGCCGAATTGTCGGTGCCCTGGTGCACACGCGGATGGTTGCGGTAGAGCGTTTCATATTCGGTTTCGGTGAGGAAGGGCGCGCGTTCGCGAAAACGGGCGAGATGGTCGATATGGTCGCCCCAGGCCAGCCGTGCCATCCAGCGGAAGGCGGCGCAATCGCGCAGGATCGGCGGCAGGACGTCTTCGATGACGAAACGGATGCGGTTGGTGGTTTCGCGGTTCATGGTCGTTTTCCGGTCAGGCCGCCCTGTCCGCCTGGGCTGCGGCGGCGCGCGCCTCCGGCACGCCCGCCCTGGCGGCGGGCAGGTTGACATAATGCAGCCGCAGCAGCTCCGCCCGTGCGCGCGCCACGGAATCGAGGATGACGCCGGCGGCATAGAGGATGAAGGCGATCATCATCAGCGCCATGGACAGCACCCAGGTCGGCATGCGCGGCACGAGGCCGGTTTCGAAGAATTCGATCAGCACCGGCGTCATGAAGACGAGGCTTGCCGCCATCACCGCCGTTCCCAGCGCCCCGAAGAAGGCGAAGGGCCGGGTCTCCTTCATCAGCATGGCGAACATCCAGAGGATTTTGGCGCCGTCGCGGAAGGTCGAGAGTTTCGAGTGCGAGCCTTCCGGGCGCCGCCCGTAATCCAGCTCCAGTTCGCTGACCGGCAGTTTCAGACGCGAGGCATGCACGGACATTTCCGTCTCGATCTCGAAGCCGGCCGAAATCGCGGGAAAGCTCTTCACGAAACGGCGGGAGAAGGCACGGTAGCCGGAAAAGATATCGGTGAACTCACTGCCGAAAATGCCGCGATAAAGCTGGTTGAACAGCCGGTTGCCGAAGGCATGACCGTTGCGTCCGGCATCGGCATGCACGTTGCGGCGGGTGCCGACAACCATGTCGGCGCCTTCGGTCATCAGCGTGCGGATCAGGTCTTCGGCGTCGTCTGGCGAATAGGTGCCGTCGCCATCGGCCATCAGGTAGATGTCGGCCTCGATATCGGCGAACATGCGGCGCACCACATTGCCCTTGCCCTGCCGCCGCTCGCGCGTCACGGCAGCACCGGCCAGCATCGCCTGCAGTGCCGTGCCATCGGTGGAATTGTTGTCGTAGACATGGATGCGCGCCTGGGGCAGCGCCGCGCGAAAACCGCGCACGACTGCCGCGATGGTGCCCGCCTCGTTGTAGCAGGGAATGAGAACCGCGATCTGCGGCGAGCCGGGCCCGGCATCCGTCATGATGTCCTCGACGCAAAACACACAGTGCCGGCCGCCCATGCCGCCAGGTCGTTTTTACTATTTCTTGAGAAGGTTAAGGCATGGTTTCCGCCAAGGCCCCCAACGCGGAAAAGGGCGGCGGAAAAGGAAGGCCGGCATGACGAATGCGTTGCTTGCGAGCGAGGGTGCCGGTCCGGCCGAGGCGAAGGCGGCCCCCGGCCGCCTGGCTTTGCTGCTTTCGCGCCTGCCCGCCGCCATCGCCTTCTACGGCATCCTGACCATTCTGGTGCTTCTGCTGCTCAACCTGCCGAATGCCACGGATTATGTCGGCGCCGACAATGACGACGTCATGCGCCTCATCGAGGTGCGCGATCTCCTCGGCGGCCAGGGCTGGTTCGATCTGATGCAATACCGCCTTGGCCTCGGCGATGGCACACTGATGCACTGGTCGAGGCTGATCGACCTGCCGCTCGCCAACCTCATCTCCACATTCGACCTGTTTCTGCCGCATGAGCGCGCCGAGGCGCTGGCGCTGACGGTCTGGCCGCTCTCCCTCAGCCTGGCCCTGCTGGCGGCGATGGGGCTCGCCGGGCGGCGGATCGGCGGTATCGCGGTCATGCATGTCAGCCTTGGGCTGACCGCGCTGTTCATGGTCACGGGAAACCGTTTCCTGCCGGGTTCCATCGATCATCACAATGTCCAGCAGGTGCTGATCGCCACCATGGCCGCCATGCTGGTCGATCCGGCGCGCCGGGCGCCAAGCTTTTTCTTCGCCGGGGCCGCGGCGGCGCTGGCCGTCGCCATCGGCGCCGAAACCGTGCCGCATGTGGCGGTCGCCAGCATGATCGTCGCCCTGCTCTGGGGCTGGCATGGGCCGATGATGGCACGGGCGGCGCGCGCCTATTGCCTCGGTCTGGTGGGCGTCGTCTCCGCCGCCTTTTTCGCCACCATACCACCGTCGCGCTATGGCGCGGTCACCTGCGATAACCTGTCGCTCGGCTTCTACTCGATCATCGCCGCCGGCGGCCTCGGCCTGATGGCCGCCACCTTTCTTCCCGCCCGCTGTCGCTTCTCGGCGCGGCTGGGGGCGCTCGGACTCGTCGGCGCGGCCGTTGCCGGCACGGCCGTATTGATCGCGCCGAAATGCCTCGGCAATCCCTTGGCCGATCTCGATCCGCTGGTTGTGCGGCTATGGCTGTCCAATGTCACCGAGGCGCGCTCGATGGTGGCGTTCGCAAGGCTCGATCCGTCCGCCTGGGGTGCGTTCTACGGGGTCGGCGCGGTCGCCTTCGCCATTGCGATCTTTTTCGCCATCGAGGGCAGGCGGGTGGAAACCGCGCTGATTCTCGCGGCGCTGATCGGCGTGAGCTGGCTGGTTGCGGCCCTGCAGGTGCGCGGCGCGGCTTTTGCCAACCTGCTCGGCATCCTGCCCTTCTCGCTGCTGCTGATCGATCTGCGCCGCTTCGTCCATGCCAATCCGCAGCATATGGGCGCCAGTTTTCTCTATCTTTGCATGGGTTTCGCCGCCTTGCCATCGGCTTGGGCGATGGCCGGGCTGGTCGCCACGGAAGGCGTCAAGGGCATCGTCGAGCGTCTGTCGCCAAAAGTCGATGCCGGCAATACGCCGGCCTGTATCGGGCCGGCCGCACTTGCGACGCTTGCGGCCCTGCCGCCGACCACGGTTGCCGCACCCGTCGAATTCGGCGTGTCGATCCTGCGCTACACCGGCCATCGCGTTCTGACCGCGCCCTATCATCGCAACCAGGGCGGCATTCTGACGGAGATCTATATCGGCCTGTCGAAGCCGAAACAGGCGGAAGCCTTCCTGCGCGGTGCCGGCGTCGGGGTAGTGGCGTTCTGCAGAAGCGATTGGCAGACGATGAATTTCGCCAAGCTGGAGCCGCAGGGGCTTTACGGGCAACTGACCGCGGGCAATATACCCGGCTACCTGGAGCCGGTCGCCGGAACGGAAACGGCGCCGCTTCAGCTTTACCGCGTCAAACCGTAGTCAACCTCAGGCGTCGCGCCGCTTTTCGGCCGGCCGGCGGCGGTCGAGCGCCAGCATGCAAAGCACGAGGCCGAAAATGCCGAGATTGAAGCCGAGGATGGAATAGACCAGCCAGCGCACCGAGACGAGGCCCGAAAACAGCGAGGCCGCGCCATAGGCGAAAAGGATCAGGAGGGCCGCAACCAACACCGCCGTGACCGAACGCATCAGTCCCGCGGTAAAGCCGATCGTCATGCTTGTCAAAAAGATCATGCTCGCCCCCTTCGCTGTTTGTAGCCGGGGAATATTGCCCCGGCCTTGCTAACAAATGCTTTCGGCGGAGCGCGTCTCCCCTAACGATTGAGAGCGCGGGAAGTTCAGGCGAGCGCGATAATATTGCCGGCGGTGGTCCCGGTTGCGCGAATGCGCGATACCCGCACCGGCAAGAACGTGCCGGCGGCGAGACCGGTAAAGGTCACGATCTCGCCGGACAGCATTCTGACGCTGAGATTGCCGCCCGTGCCGATATAGACGGCGCGGCTGGCCTCGGGCAGATCGGTGCCGTCGTCGGGCGTCACCGGAAAGGCGGTGAGCGCCGGGCCGGAAAGCGAGGGCTGAACATTGGCAAAACGGTCGAACATGGCGATCCTCTCGGGTTGGGTGTTGATCGCCCCATCTTCTCCCGGCGCGCCGGCCCGTGAATGAAAGAGGACGGTTTTTTGCCGCGCCCGCCTGCAAATCCCGTGCAGAAGGGGCTTCGCTCGCGCTTTCCGGCTGCCCATCGCGGCGGCGATCCGCTAGACTTCGGCCATGACCAATCCTTTCGACACCGATGCCGCCTCGAACCTGACGGAATATACCGTTTCCGAATTGTCCGGCTCCATCAAGCGCACGGTCGAGACCGCCTTCGACCAGGTGCGGGTGCGCGGCGAAATCTCCGGCTATCGCGGACCGCATTCCTCGGGTCACGCCTATTTCTCGCTGAAGGATGACCGCGCCCGCATTGATGCCGTCGTCTGGAAAGGAACCATGAGCCGGCTCAAGGTTCGCCCGGAAGAGGGCATGGAGGTGATCGCCACCGGCAAGATCACCACCTTTCCCGGCTCCTCTAAATACCAGATCGTCATCGAAAGCCTGGAGCCCGCTGGCGCCGGAGCGCTGATGGCGCTGCTCGAGGAGCGCCGCCGCAAGCTTGCCACCGAGGGACTGTTCGATGCCGACCGCAAGCGCCGCCTGCCGTTCCTGCCGCGCGTCATCGGCGTCGTCACCTCGCCGACCGGCGCGGTGATCCGCGATATCCTGCATCGCATTTCCGACCGCTTTCCCGTGCATGTCCTCGTCTGGCCGGTGAAGGTGCAGGGTGAGGGATCCGGAAACGAGGTGGCCAACGCCATCAGGGGCTTCAACGCCATGACGCCGGACGGACCGATTCCGCGCCCGGACGTTCTGATCGTCGCCCGTGGCGGCGGCAGTCTGGAGGATCTGTGGAGCTTCAACGACGAAATCGTCGTGCGCGCCGCCGCCGAAAGCACCATTCCGCTGATCTCCGCAGTTGGCCACGAGACCGATTGGACACTGATCGACCACGCGGCCGACATCCGCGCGCCGACGCCGACCGGTGCTGCTGAAATGGCCGTGCCGGTCAAGGCCGAGCTGCAGGCCCAGCTTTCCAGCCTCGCCGCCCGCCTGCAAGGCTGTACTGGCCGCCACATGGATCGCCGCCGGCAGGATGTGCGTGCCCTGGTGCGGGCGCTGCCCTCGCTCGACCAGTTGCTGGCGCTTCCGCGTCGCCGCTTCGACGAAGCGGCCGTCGGCCTGGGTCGCGGACTGTCTATGACGGCGTTGAACAAACGCCGCAGCTTTGAGCGCGTCGCCAGCCATCTACGCCCGGACATGCTCTCCGCGCGTATTGCCGAGCGCCGCCAGCGAGTGGCCGATCGCCTGCAGCGCATCGAACGGTTCGTCGAACGCCGCACCGACGAGGCCCGCGCAAGGCTGCGTCGCGCCGATGCCGTGCTCGGCCTCGTGCCCGCCCGCCTGCAGGTGCAGACGGCGCGCCTTTCCGATCGCCTGGCAAACCTCATGCGCCACGCCGATAGCGCGCTGACGCACCGCCTCGGCCGCCTGCGCGCCGACACGCAGGCGCAAAACCGCGTTCTCGAATCGCTATCCTACAAGAATGTGCTGCAGCGCGGCTATGCCGTAATCCGCGATGCCGAGGATCGTCCCCTGTCCCGCGCCGCCGCCATCGGCCCGCGTGAGGCGATCTCAATCCAGTTCGCCGATGGCCGCGTTGACGCCGTCACCGGTGAAGCCACCGCGCCGGACGCCGCGTCACCCGTCAAAAAACGCTCCTCCAAACCGAAATCGGAACCGCCGACGCAAGGCAGCCTGTTCTGACATGACTGGCGGGCGCCGGCTATTTCTTCTTACCTGAGCCAGGCAAAACCTCGACCTGCCGGCCGTTGTTGGTTGGCGGCAGTTTGGCCTTTTGCGCCTTGTCCTGCTTGGGCTTGCGCGGCTCCTTGCTGCTTCGAATCTGGCCTTTCGACATTCGATCCTCCTGTTTCGACCCTGCCAGTCGATGACAAATTGAGAAGCACCAGGCTTGCCTCCGGCTTGCCGTTCTGGTGAAGCCGACCGGCCGCAGGCATTCCTTGAATTGCGTAACGATGCAGCCGCGTCACGCCGCAGATCGTGTCTGGATGGGTGGTCTTCATGGGATGAGGCCGCGCTTTCTCAGGGCTGGCGGATGCGCCGGATCCTGAAGAGAGGAAAAACGATTGCCAAGGGAACATGGTCGAGTCGCCCCTATCGGCTTGGCTGAAGTTCGCGATTGAACCGCCGCAGCAGAATGAGCGACGCTTGACGCTCCGCGCCGGCAAGCGGCTCCATTCTCTCGCTGACATAGCCCGCACGCCTCAAAATCTCCCGCAGCAGGCGCGCGTGGCGAGGACCGAAATCGATATGCTGGATATTGGAAGACATCTGGTCCTCCTTTCGTTGGGGCAAGGAAGCAAGTCCTTAGTCGGCATGTGCCCGAAACATGGGTGCCGAGGCTGTCACAATGCGCCTCTGCGCCGGTAATGGCAAATCGTCAATTAAGGTCATTTGGCGATGCGGCCATACGGACCTTGTTTCGACCACAATCGTCCACTATATATTGGCAATCGGCATTGCTTATGAGCGCTGAAATGAATTCGCCGCTCGCAATCGCCGCGTTGCTTCAGGCTTTTGACCACGGATGTACTGGCATTGGTAGGGAAGCGATGATGAGGAAGGTCGGTGCGATTTCGCCCCGGCCTTTTTTGTTGCGCGGTCGCAGGCGGGTTTCGTCATCCCGATGCCCTGTCCTTGTCCGCGCCACCAAACTTGAGATCGCCCGACATGGTGATCGCAGTCGGATAGCCGGGGTGGCGCGGAGAAATCGCCATCGGGCTTGATGGTGCGCGCCAGGCAGGTATGTCCGGGCGGTCTGCGCCCGGCCTGGTCAGCGTCTTTGCGTCACTTGCGCTTGGTTTTCGGCAAGGGCGCGGGCTCGGCGGCCTCCTTGGCCAAACGCAGCGCCCGAAGCTTTTCGGTCTTCTTCTCCCGCGCCGCCGTCTCCTGCGCAACGATGCCCTTGGCGGCGGAATCGGTATTTTCCGCTTTCTTGGCGGCGCTGGCCTTTCCCGGCTTAAAAAACTGCTCTTCAGATGCGGTCATCTAGGGCTCCTTCGAATTCCGGCGTCTCGTGGCGTCACTTCGCCCGGCCTGGCAGCGGCTTCTTCTTGGGAGCGGGCAGGAGCCCCTCGCGCTGCGCCTTCTTGCGGGCCAGCTTCCGGGTGCGCCGGACGGCCTCGGCTTTTTCCCGCGCTCTCTTTTCGGAAGGCTTTTCATAAGCGCTCCGTGCCTTCATTTCCCGGAAAAGCCCTTCTCTCTGCATTTTCTTTTTCAAAACGCGGAGGGCTTGATCGACGTTGTTGTCCCTGACGAGAACTTGCAAGAACCTATCCTTTCACAGCGATTCCAGAGGCAGAAAGCAAAAAGGCCGGGCATGACCCCGACCTCTCAAGATCACTCAGCCGCGCCGCCAGTACATCCGTGGTCAGCGCCGGCGAATGACAAAGTCATCAAGCAGCGCGCAGATTGTCTGCGGCATACTTGCCCGAGCGACGATCCTGTACGAGATCGTACTGCACGGTCTGCCCTTCGCTAAGCGAGCGAAGGCCGGCGCGCTCGACAGCAGTGATATGCACGAATACGTCGTTGCCGCCATCGTTCGGGGCGATGAAGCCGAAACCCTTGGTGCCGTTAAAAAACTTTACGGTGCCTGTGTTCATAACGATTTCCTTTCAATCGTTGGAATTGCCGGGAGTTTCCGGCGAAATAATCGACGATGAAGGGAAGAATGACAGGCGCTCAAGGCGCAGAGACAAAAGTCGCAGACAAAGTTCGATAAATCCAATGTAGGATTTTTAACACGATCATTCAAGGCATCGCGAAAATATTTCTTCGCAATGCAAAATCGAGTGGCGCGAATGATTTCAGGTTTGCATTCGAAACGATCGTCACCGGCGAGATATTGCTCACCACCTTCTGACGACACGACAAAGCTGTCGGAAAAACTGCTGGATGCAACGGGATGAACCTGGACAATCAAAAACAAAAAGGCCCGGTTTCCCGGGCCTTTTGAAGTACCTAAGCGCCCTGTTGGACAACTTGGGTTATGAAATTGGTGCCAGAAGAGGACACGAAGAGGCCTGCTATCGTGCTGATATTTATTAGCATATTCAGTTCGATTTTTGAATGATACCAACGTAGATACCAACAAAAATGCTTTTGCTTCGGGTGTGATGCCTGCTTTGCGAAGTTAGCGGCCAGATTTCAGGTCGCCCTACACCGCTAACTTATATCGCTATGTTTAGGTAGCGGCAATCAAGTAACCGCGGATTCAAGGCTCGCCTCGTTGCAACCAAGGGCTACATCTAATGTGATACGTACTATCCCAAACCACTCGTTCAGTAGGATCGCGTTCGGCAAGCAGCTGGCATATTGGTTTGACTGCTTTGCGCCGTCATTTCGGTCGTTCACTCCAACAGCGATTTACCCTGAAAGCAGCCGTTCTTTACACGCGTTTTTGTTCGACGCAAAATCCTCTGTTTTGTGCCGTCGCAAAAATTAGGCGCAAATTTAGGCAAAGGCGTCGGGAGGTGTTAGTGCTTCGGTGAGCGCACCGTAGAATTTTGCGAAGCTAGGTGATGTGCATTGCGCCGGGTTAAAATGCTCCCCTACCGCTATAGCAAGTTCAACCTTGCGGAGGCCGCCCGTAAAATAACCATGGGGCTTCATTACCCGCTCTAATGCCTCCCAAGTGCCCCCGGCGATCTTGTCGCAATCGCGGTAAGCTTGCTTGGCGATTGTAGTAGCCTTGAGTTTAGGATAGGCCGCTCTAACCCCCGTCCACTCCCCAAAAAACCATGCTTCTAGCTCTTCGATAGCGATCCGGTTAACGACTTGCCATTTATGGTTTTCGCCAACTTTTGTGACCAGCCCCGCTTTTCCGGCAAGCTCGTCCAGGGACGTTTTCAGCGCTACGCAGTCATCGTCATCCCGATCTACCAAAACCAATATCCGGTGATCGTCTGGAAGCCATTTCGCGTATCCGCGTAGTCGGCCTTCCAACTTCCTCAGCAAGTCTGATTTGCCTTGGTAGGGATGAATATCAAACGTCGCTCTACCGTCCAACAGCCGGGGGAGCAGGACAGTTAGAAATGCTTCCATAGAAGGCTCTTCTACAATAATTTCAAAATGTTTTGCCGTCACGAGAAGATGTCCCTTTTGGGAGCACCTTGGTTCACCAGCGGGTCGCCTACGCCAAAATGACCTTCCAGCCATAGATCTCCCAGAAGGGCGCCTTCACTCATGAACTCGTTAATTCCGGTGATATCTCCGGCTGTCGCAACTTGTGTATATCCGCCCTCGTCGCGGTACAAAACGCGAGCTTCCTTGGGTTGAAGGGCGTTCAGGAAGAATGGCGAATGTGTCGTTACCAGTAACTGCCCCTTCTCGGCCGCAGCTCTGCATTCCTCCGCAAGGCCGTATAGAAGCCGGGGATGCAGGAAGTTTTCCGGCTCTTCAATCCCGATGAACGGGGGTGGGGCCGGATCGTACAAAAGTACCAGATATGCGAGCATCTTAAGCGTTCCGTCTGAGGCAAAACGCGATAGGACCGGGTTTTCAAACGGGGCGTCTTTGATGGTCAGGAGCAGCCGGCCATCAGGCATGGCCTCGGCCATCACTTTTTCGATGCGGGGCACACGTTTCCGCAGAACTTGGAAAATCTTCTCCAGCCGGTCGGGGTGTACTTCGCTCAGGTACTGGATCACATTGGCCAAGTTGTCGCCTGTCCGCGACATGCGTTCCTGTGGTCCTGCTTCCGGCTGGCCTCGGGTGTTATCAACCGAGAAATAGGAAACATGCCATCCGGTGATGAAGTCGCGGAGGGCAGCAACACGCGGATGCTCCGCAAACTGCCCTAGAGCATTCACAGCGATCAAATCCGGCGATTTCAGTGGGATATCAACGCGGGTATCGTCAATCTCAGGCGACTGTCCGCTTATAGCTCGACCTATGCCTTCTTTGTAATCAAGGAAGCGGAAAGGCTGCCCGGTGCCACCGCGTCGCCACTTCAACCATTCTTCGGCTACGACAGGCGCACCACTCTTTTCATCGACCGCTAGATGATACGTGATGATCGGATAACCCGGCTCAGTATACTTAATCTCAATGACAATCGGGCCTTCACTACCGCGCGTTTTCAGCTCTCGACCTCGGCCACGCCGATCCCACGCCCTGCGAAGCCCTCCCTCAAAACACTCAGAGAGAAATGCGAAGACATCGAAAATGGTGGATTTCCCGCTGCCATTTGGTCCGAGAAGGACGGTAAGAGGCGTGATGTTCTTAAGCTCAATGCTTTTAAGAGCCCGGAAATTTTCAACCCGAAGATAAGTAATGCGAGCAGGTCGCTTAGGTTTGGTTTCTGCGCGGTTTGAATTTGGCATTGCAATGACCCCTTACTGCAACAACCTCTACATATTTTGCATCTTCCCCGCAACCGACCTCGTTGCCGGCCAAGCTGATCGCATTGTGGAAGCGGAGCTACATTTCCAGCAAAGGGTGCATTAATCCTGACATTCGCGAGAAAGTCAGCCGAATTGAAACGCATTAGGAATTTCTGTCGCAAAAATCAGGTGCAAAAGTCAGAATAATGCAGGGGACTTTTGTGAGAGATTTCCATCGCCGCTGACTGATTGACACCGCCGTTAGCGGCTGGTTTTGGCCGCTATTTTGAGAGTGAAGCAGAAACCCGCCATTCCGCTCTCGGCCCCAAATCGGTTACTCGTTATGAAACATTGGGGTATACCCACATGTTATGTCACATCGGCGGCGGGTGCCCATGTCACATCCAGGTTGACAGCGGCTATTTGTGACAGGTTAGCCTCGGGCCTAAACTCTGAGGTGACATATGGCTCGTATTGGTTATGCCCGCGTCAGCACGACTGACCAGGACGTCGAAGCGCAAATTGCCCGCCTGACCAGCGAAGGCTGCGAAATTGTTCGCGCCGAGAAGATATCTGGGGCCAGTCGCGACGGTCGCGCCGAACTGGCGACGATCATTACCTTTCTACGGCCCGGCGACGAATTGATGGTGACGCGGCTCGACCGCCTAGGCCGCGACACGCGCGACGTTTTGAACATCATTCACGAATGCGAGCAGCGTGGCGCGTCTGTCACGGTGCTGGACCCCCATGTTTCGATGCGCGGCGAAATGGGCCATGTGGTGCTGACGGTGTTGGGCATGGTCGCACAGATGGAGAGACGGTTTATCAAGGAGCGACAGCGCGAAGGCATCGAGCGCGCCAAGGCTGAAGGTGTTTATAAGGGTGGCCGGCCGAGGCTCGACCATCATGCGATCCGACAAATGCAGGCGGCCGGGCGAAGCGTGGTGGAAATCGCCATCGATCTCGGCTGTTCGCGGATGCAGGTCTACAGGGTTTTGAAGTTGGAGCGACAGGCGGTTTCGTCGAAGCTCGTGGATGTTATGCCGCTTTGACGAGTTGCGTCATGTTGTGGCCACTGGCGATAGGAGACCAACATGGCGGCAGTATGCGTATCGTTGCCTGACACCATGAAAGAATGGGTGGAGACACAGGTGAAAACCGGTTGCTACGCGAATGCCAGCGATTATGTCTGCGCCCTGATCCGTCAAGATCAGGCGGGCATCGGCAAAATCGCAGCCATGCAGTGCTTTGTCGATGAGGGATTGAACAGCGGCAAGGGTCAGCGGTCGAAGGACGAACTATTCGCAATCGCATTGGCCAGAGCCGAAAAATCTCACGAGAATTGACCGTGCGCCTTCACTTGAGTTTATGCCGGATCGTGACCGCACAGAACTTGTTTCGAACACAATCGCCAGCTATATATCGGCAATCGGTATTGCTGATGAGCGCTGAAATGAATTCGCCGCTCGCAATTGCCGCGTCGCTTCTGGCTTTTGACCACGGATGTACTGGCATTGGTAGGTAAGCGATGATGAGGAAGGTCGGTGCGATTTCGCCCCGGCCTTTTTTGTTGCGCGGGTGCCGGGTGACATAGTGCTGTCTGGTCCTGAAGCGTTGCGGCGCACCGGCTCGACGCTCATGAACGTCTGCCGAAGCAGCGCCCCCGGGCAAAGCCTGCGAGACCGATCACCTTATTTTGCAGCTTTTCAAAGACGTCCTCGACGCGCCTAAACACGGCAGCAGCTTTTGCCGGGAGTTCATTTGTGTGCGGTTGACATCCAATCGGGTTGAATGCTGACTAACACAGTCACCCACAAATATAACGGCCCGAGCGAAGCTTGCACCTCAGCAACGGGCCTGACCGAACCCTGATCTTGGAGGATCAAGGAATGGCTTCGACTGGTCACAGTACACGCCGCACTGTCCTCAAAGCTGGGCTGGTGCTCGCTACCACTGGTCATCCCGCCGTGGCGGGTGGCGGTTTTGCGGAAGCTCCGCCCGATCCGCTGGTCGATGCTATCAGAGCATATAAGAATGGTATTGCTGCCTTCGACGCCATCAAGGAAGACGACTGGCCGCTGCATGGTGGCGAAGAGGCCGTAATCGAGAAAACCTATGCCAAATCGCTGCAGGCGCTGCAAAGTTGGCACAAACCTGCTTTGACGCGGCAAGGCGCGGTAGAAGCCCTGCGATTTGCCCATACGGAGAACAAGGCTCATTGTTCCAATCCGATCATCATGGCGATGCTTACGGCCGCGCTGACCTATTTTGAAGGTGAGAGCGCATAGTGGAGATGATCCGCCAAGCCTTGCTTGGTCGCTTCATGGTCTCCCGCCTGCCCACAGTCCCCAGGCCTTTCGGAGCAGAAAAATCGTCGTAAAGCGCCCAAATCGACCAATTGGCGAATGCTGCTCCAAAATGGAGCGACACCCTACGGATTGGTAACTGCGCGGATGGAACCGGTGAGCGCCAGCCTTGATGTTTGTCAAAAAAAGCAAACATCCTAAGGAGCTTATACGAGGAGGCTTGCCATGCAGACGATTTTTGAAACCTACAGGGGTAAGGAGACGACTCTTCATAGCTGGTGTGAAACGACACAGAATCAGCGCTTCGACTCGCTCGAAACAGCAGTCGGATTCTGTCGCCAGCATATTGACGACCTGTCGGCTATCGAACTCTTCGTTCATGTGGGGCTTGAACCCGATCCCATCATATCCGGGCGAGAACTGGAGGTTCTGGTCGACGGCGCCCTTGTCGCAGCGGAAACTTGAAATCGACCGCCTAGGATCCGCGCATCGGCGGGCGGACGTCTGCCTATTGAGGAGAATCCTTGCTGCCCTTGAGGCTGTTGATCAAATCGGCCTCGGCTTTCAGTCGCCGTACCATGCAAAAATAGGCGCGTTTCTCTTCGGTATTGATGACGGGCCGGGCCAGCGCATAGGCTTCGCGTGTCAAATGCTGATAAGCCTGCAGCGGCTGCATGCCGAGAATTTCGGACGCCTCCAGCAGGGCGGCATTGAACATGAAGCCCGATTCCTGCCTGAAGTTGCAAACCACGGTATTGATGCGGGCACCAAGGATGACACGAACCGGCTCAGCGGTGCCTTCGGGAATAAGCTCCGGGATCAACGTGTCTAAATCGTCGTTTCGAGGCGCGTCGGACGATGCAGCGCTGTCGTTGCCAGCATCGGGGTTCGCAGCTTGGTATGCGTCCCATTCCTCCTTGCGGGTGAAGTCACGGCCTTCGCAATAGCCTTCCCGGTCAACGCCGCCCATGACGAGTTCTCGCTCGACATCCTTTGCCTTTTCCTGTGCGGCGCGCTTGACTTCGGCCGCTGTCAGGCCGCTGCCCCGCATCGCGGCTTCGAGCTTGGGCTTGAGGATGCCCGGCTCAGGCATGCTGGTATCGCAGAACCGCTCATCCACCATATAGTCGACAATCGGCTGCAAATTGTCTTCTGCGGCCAAGGTATGTGCTGGTGTCAGCATCAAAACGCCGGCCAGAAAGCGATATTTCATCGGGGGCACCTCGTAAGCTTGGGATTTATTCTGTTTCGTCATCACGGGCCGGACTGAGCCGGCCGGGCGGATGACCGCCTTACCGGCCTCAGCGGCCGTAGATCGCCTCGCGCTTCAATGCCTCGTATTCGGCCGGCGACAGCGCGCCCCTGTCATGCAGCGCCTTCAGCCGCAGCAGCCGCTCAGAGATATCGTCGATGCCGGTCGCAGCCGGCTGCAAACCCGGCGTTTCGAGCCGCACGGCCTGGACGTCGTTGGCGAATAGGTTGAGGCCGCTTTCACCGCCGTGGTTACCGGTGGGGCTGCGATGAACCGCCTGCATCGCCCAGATGAGCGAACCGAACCAGCCCAGCACCGTGCCGCCGAACACCATGTTGATCAGCGCGATCAGCCAGCGATTGGGATGGCCGCGCAGGAAGCCGACGATGGCCGGCAGGGGATAGAGAAGAACCAGCAAAAACAAGATGAGCAGGACGGTATCGATATCACCGTCGCTGGCTTTTGCCGACGAAGGAAACAGCAGGGCTGGCAGCAGCACCAGCCCTGTCAAAGCATAAGTTGGCTTGTGCCCAAAGGCCATGTCACTGCCCCTGCTGAGCAAGCAGCTCGGCCTTCATCTTGTTGAACTCGGTTTCGTCGAGCGCGCCCGACGCGCGCAGGCTGGCCAGCTTTTCTAGGGTCAGGACCCATTGATTTGAACTGACGGCTGTGATTCAGATGGGCGTATAGGAGCCCGACTGATGAGTAATTTGTTTTGGCTGACGGACGAGCAAATGGCTCGTCTTCAGCCCTATTTCCCCAAGAGCCATGGCCGCCAGCGC
>JAFKJU010000084.1 GCA_017305935.1 Hyphomicrobiales bacterium
GTGCGGGGGTCGTCGTCGGGCAGGTCGTCGGGCATGTCCGCAGCGCGCATGGATCGATTTTACGCGACCGGATCCGTTCTCCCGCGGCAACCTCCGGAGCGCTACTGTGAGCGATGAGGCGGGGTGGCGCTTGGGGGAACCGAGCCTCCGCCGCGGACGGAAGGAGTCCCATGGACATCGACGAGATCCTCAAGCAGGTTCCGATCGGCGACATCGCGGCCCATACGCTGATCGGCCTGACGCCGGCCTTCGACGAGGCTCTGGAAATCTCGGCGATGACCAGCGATGCGGTCATCGCCTGCCATCCCTATCTGATCGAGGCCCTGCGCCGCGCGGCACCGGACAAGCCGCTCTGGTACGAAGCCCAGGATGTGGAGATGACGCTGAAATCGGCCATGTTCACCGGCAAGCCTGCGGCGCTTCCGCTGCTGAGCGAAGTCGGCACGGCCGAGCGGGCTTGCTGGATATCCGCCGAACGGGTCTTTGCCTGCGCGCAGCGCGACCTCGATGAACTGGCCTCGATCTACGGGCCGACGCGCGCCCATCTCTACGAAGTGCCGAACGGCTTTGCGCTGGATGAAATTCCCTATACGGATCTGGCCGAGCGCCGGCGGCTGCGCAGTCGTGTCGGGCTCGATGGCCAGACGGCCATTTTCATGGGCAGCTGGCATGGGCCGAACCTGGAGGCGATCGAGGATATCCTGAAGGCCGCGGAAACCGCGCGCCGGACCCGCTTCATCGTCATGCGCAGCGCCTGCACGCCGTTCAAGGATCGGGCGCGGCCATCGAATGTCCACCTTCTCGGTCAGGTCGACGACGACATCCGCAACGGCCTTCTGGCGGCGGCCGACGTCGCCCTCAATCCGATGCATTCCGGCTCCGGCACCAATCTGAAGATGCTCGATTATTTCGCTGCCGGCGTTCCGGTCATCTCCACTCGTTTCGGGGCGAGAGGCCTTACCATCGAACCGGACAGGGATTTCATCGCCATCGATGACGGGTTTGCCGCCGCGCTCGACAAGCTGGAAAAACTGGGCGAGGCCAAACTCTCCGACATGATCGTTTCCGCCCGCCGTCTGGTGGAAGACCATTATTCCTGGAAGGTGATCGCCGAACGCTTCATCGACAAGCTCACGCAAACCGGGCTGAGCCTGACTCGCGGGTAATCGTCAGGGCGAAAAGAGAAATTTGGAGCGTTGCGATGAAGTCCCGCAATATCGGCTATATTCCGGAGATCGATCATTTGCGGCTTCTGGCCGCCCTGCTCGTTTTCGGCTTCCACTTCTTCCATTTCTATGTCGGAAGCTGGTTGCCCTATCCGCAGCATCCCTTTCTGGGCCTAATCACCGAGGGCCATACCGGCGTCAGCCTGTTCTTCGTCCTGTCCGGCTTCATCTTCATGACCATTGCGCTGGCTAGCGACGAGATCCGGTATGGATCTTTCCTGCGCAATCGCATCCTGCGGATCGCGCCGCTGTTCGTCATCGTCTTCGTGGTCGCGGTGTCGATCGGCCGCAATCGCTTCCAGGCCACCGATCTCCTCTATCTGTTTATCACCAATCTTGGCGATGCGCCGACCTCCTGGCACTTCGCCACCGGTCCGGCCTGGAGTATTTCCGTCGAATTCGCCTTCTATCTGGTGTTCCCCTTCCTCGCCGCTTTCACGCGCGAGCGGGGCGTCCGCTATCTGTTTCAGGCGATCGGCCTGATGTTCATCATCAAGCTGGCCGCTTATTTCGCCGCGGAGAACAGCCGGCACATGCTGTATTCCACGCTGGTCGGGCGCTTCGACCAGTTTCTGATCGGCATGCTCGCGGCCATTCTTTATGGCCGCATGAAGGAAAGGCTGGAACGCCATGGCAAGCTTCTGCTTGGCCTGTCACTTCTTCTGGTCTTCCTAGGAGCCGCTTTCCAGGCGCGCTGGTTGAGCTATATGGCGCCCGAGCCGAAGCAGCCGCTCGGTGTCGTCTGGGGAACGGTCGAAGCGGTCCTATGGGCCGGCGTCGTAATCGCTTATCTGGCTGCCCGGCCTCCCTGGCCGGTGGCGATCGGGCGCCTGCTCGGCAAGGGCGGAGAATGGAGCTTCTCCTTCTACATGTGGCACGCGATGATCATCTATCTCGCCCACGAGCTGCTTGGTCCGTTAGGAGGCACCGGTGGTCTGGCCCTCGCTTTCAACGGGGCAATCGTCCTTGCGGCCACGCTCCTGTTTTCCGCCCTCTCCTATGGGACGATCGAGCGGCCGTTCCTCGAAATGCGGCAGCGTTACACACGCTCCGGCGGTTGAGCCGCCGAGGATCGTTCGACGTCGATGACCGCCGGCATGAAGATCGTACCGTCGAAGACCTGCTCATGAAGATTGACGACGCTGAAGATAATGGCCAAATCCCGCCATTCGTAATTCTGGCCGAGATGGTTTTCCGCGCCTGACAGCGCAAGCGCCACGGAATAGGTGCCGGGGCCAAGCGCTACGGGAAAGCGGATGCGGTATTCGACCGTTTCGCCGACCGCCAATCCGTCGAGGGCCTGTGCGCTGTAATGCGTATTGGTGCCGTACATGGTCTGGCCAAGCCGGTCCTTGATGGCATAGCCGAGCACCAGGCGCGGAATCGGCGCATGGGTTTTCGCCTTGACGACGATCTGCGTCTCGGTTCCCACCTCGATCGTGTCGATCGGCTCGCCCTTGGCGTTCAGCAGCACCGCGCTTTCGATCGTCGCCTCGCGCGAGCCGGAAATCGTCTGGATGCGGCCGTTTTCCTGCATCCGGGTTTCGATCGTCTCGCCTTCCTTGCGTCCCAGGAGGGCGTTATAATAATCGAGCACGCTTTCGGGGTCGCCATCGAGGGCCAGGTGGCCGCTATCGAGCAGGATGGCCCGGTCGCACAGGCTGAGCAGCGCCAGGCGATCATGCGAGACGAGGATCAGGGTCGTGCCCTGCTCCCGGAACTGGCGGATCTTTTCGAAACTCTTGTGCTGGAAATAGGTGTCGCCGACGGCGAGCGCCTCGTCGATGATCAGGATATCGGGGCGGAATGCCGTCGCCACGGCAAAGGCGAGACGCACCTGCATGCCACTCGAATAGACCCGGATCGGCTGGTCGAAATAGGCACCCAGCTCGGCAAAGGCTTCCAGCTCCGGTAGGATGGCGTCGATCTCACTGCGCTGGAATCCCATCAGGCCGGAGGCGTGATAGACATTCTGGCGGCCGGTATAATCGTAGTTGAAACCCATGCCGAGTTCGAGGATGGCGGCGATCCGTCCGCGGATATGCACGCCGCCTTCGCTGGCGCGTGTCGTGCCGGTGATCATCTTGAGCAAGGTGCTCTTGCCGGCGCCATTGCGGCCGACGATACCAAGTGCCTGGCCGGCGCTGACCTCGAAGGAAATATCGCGCAGAACCCAGCGCTCTTCCATGGCCGGAATATGAAATGAAAACCAGTTGAGGACGCGGTGCAACTCGCGCCGGTAGCGCCGGAAAACCTTGCCGAGACCGCTGACGGTGAGAACGGGATCATTGCTCATAGGACGTCCACCATTTCACCGCTGGCCTTGCGGAACAGAAGCATGGCGAGGCCAAGCAGGGCTGCGGCCAGCGCGGCGATTACCGCAAGGCCGATCATATCGGGCGCTTCGCCATAGGCCAGAACCCGATGGTAACTGTCGATCACCCAGAACATCGGGTTGAGACGCACGATGGTCTGGAAAGCCGGCGGCAGGATGTCGATCGTGTAGACGACCGGCGTCAGCCAGAAGCCGAACTGCAGCAGGATGGCGACCATCTGCCCGACATCGCGCATGAAGACGTTGAGTACGCCGAGCACCAGGCCAAGCCCGGTGGCAAGCCCGCTGGTCAGGATGAGCAGCAAGGGGAACCACAGAAGCGACCAGCCCGGATGGTAGCCCACCAGAAAATAGGCGGCGATCACCAGCACGAAGAAGATCAGGTTGTTGAGAACCGCGGCGCCGACGGCAATGATCGGCAACGCCATGCGCGGAAAGGAGATCTTCTTCAGAGCATTGCCGTTGTCGATGAAGATGATCAGGCAGCGATTGACGATCTCGATGAACAGGAACCAGCCCTGAAAACCCGCCATCAGATAGATGGAATAGGCAAAGGGCGTGTCGATGCCGGGAAGACGCTGACGCATCAGCGAGGAGAGGACGAAGGCATAGATCACCACCTGCGCCAGCGGCGCAACGACGATCCACAGCATCCCCAACCGGCTGCGGGCGACACGGGAGCGGAAATCCGACTGGATCGACGAGAGGATGAAGTAGCGGTAACGCCAGAGGACGCTATCGGCGAAACGGCCAATCATAAGCGCGAACTGTCCATGGGCATGAGGAGAGCCTGCCTCCTGCTCGTTTATCGGTCGCCTCTTCTAGTGCATTTTGCAGCCGAGTGGAAACACTTGGCGTCGCACAAATGCGGTAGGAATAGAGGCGAAAAGGCGCATCTTTCACGGATTATCGGGCCAGGGCCGTGCGGTAAATTGCGGCGGTTTCCTCGGCGCAACGCTGCCAGCTGAACTTCTTGGCCTGCGCAAAGCCCTTTTCGATAGCATTGCGTCGCCATTGATCGTCGTCCAGCCCCTGTGCCAGCAAGCTGGTCAGGGTTTCCACATCCTCCGGCGCGCAGGTTGCCGCAGCATCGCCGGCGACTTCCGGCAGGGTCGAGCTAGTCGAGGTGACGACGGGAATGCCAGACGCCATGGCTTCGAGTACCGGCAGTCCGAAACCTTCGTACAAGGATGGGAAGGCAAACAGCCGCGCGCCGGCAAACAGGACCGGTAGGTCCGCATCCGGAACGAAACCGAGATAGCGCGCCCAGCCTTCCCGCTCGGCCTTGTCGATCCGCGCCACCGTCTCCTCATTGTTCCAGCCCTTGTAGCCGGCAAGGATGAGGGGAAAGCGCTGGCGCAGGGCCTGCGGCAGGCGACCATAGGCATCGAGCAAGCGGATGAGGTTTTTTCGAGGTTCGATCGTGCCGGTATACAGCCCGTAACCGCCGGGCTTGAGATCGTAGCGCGCCAGGATTGGCGCCACCGTCTCGGCATCGCGTGGATAGAATTCCGCACCGCCGGCCAGTGCCGCCGACCGGACCTTGTCGAGCGGCCAGCCGAAATAATCCGCCACCTCATGCCGGGTATATTCCGCATCGGTGATCAGCATCGTCGCCTGCTTCAGGGCAAACTCCACTTCCTTGCGGATGAACATCACGCGTTCGACCGGATGATGTTCCGGCATGGTGAACACCGACAGGTCGTGAATGGTGACGACGGAGCGGCCCGGAAAAGGCGGCAGATAGAAATTGGGGCCGTGATAGAGATAATCGCCATTGTCCTTCAAAGCCCGGCCGCGGCGATCATGCACCCGCTTGCGGTAGATATCGAGCAGGACCGGATTGCGCGCCAGCCGGTGCTTGATGCGCGTGACGAGCGAAGCCGGTTTCGACCGGCTGTTCCCGGGCACGGGCAATCCGTCGACGAAATGCTCATCCCCGAAGAACTTCAATTCCTCGATATCCGGAATTGCCTGGAGATGCCGGGCCAGTTCCAATGTGTATCGGCCGATTCCGGTCATCGGAAACCGGATCGGCTGCACCGACAGAATGATCTTCATGAAAGGCGTACTCCGGCGGGTCGCATATTATGCTTTGATCATGGCCCCGGATCACTGCCGCACGAGACCACCCTGGATTTTAATGAGCCTAGTAAACGCCCGCGCCTGTGCTGGCAAGCCGCTGCGCGGAGTCGGAGCTTGCCTATGCTCGCTCTTTTGCAGGTAAGAAAAAAGAAATAAACGTTGATCGCCGCTTCATTTTCAAAGTTAATTATAAGTAATTCCAGTCGATAAAATGCACATACAGAGCTAAAATCTATCTAAAAATTTATCTTGTACCTTCTGTTCAAACAAAAACAGATGGAACAGGGTAATGGCAAAAACAATAAGCGTTCAGGCGACCGGTCAAGACTTTGTTGACGATCTTCTCAACAAGACGGCTTGGTCGGAAGATACCATTACCTTCGGCTTTACGAAGTCTGCGACCCAATATTCCTCGACCTACGGTATCGGCGAAGTCGCCAAGGGATTTCAGGCGCTGAACCCGGCCCAAATGGCGGCCGCGAAGGCTGCCATGGCGCTCTGGGGCGATTTGATCGACGTGAAATTTACCGAGGCTTCCGGCGATACCGCCGATATCCGCATTGCCTCTTCCAGCGCTCCGAAAACGGCCTGGGCCTATGGTCCCGGCTCCAGCAGCGAAGCGGGCGATGCCTGGTTCGGCACCTCTGCGGGTTATTACACCAACCCCGAGGCCGGCAATTATGGCTTTCACACCTTCATTCACGAACTGGGTCATTCGCTCGGCCTCGCCCATCCCCACGAAAACAAGCTGGGAACCGGCAATTTCAGCGCCGAAGAGGTAACCGGCCAAAGCCTCTGCCCATGCTGCGCCGGCCTTATCCACGGCATGGTCAGCAATGCCGAGGCAATCCAGATCCAGGAAGCCGGCATGGTCAATGGCACGGTGGATTTCGGCGGCAGCACGGCCTCGAACTCGATCGACGCCATGGCCTATTCGATCATGAGCTATTCGTCCTATGCCAATGACGGCCGCACCGGCTACACGAACGGCACATGGGACTATGCCCAGACGCCGATGCTGCGCGATGTCGCGGCCGTCCAATATCTTTACGGCGCCAATTATAACACCCGCTCCGGCGACACCGTCTATTCCTGGAGCGAGTCGACAGGGGAAAAGTTCATCAACGGTGTTGGCGCCGGTGCGCCCGGCGGCAACAAGGTCTTCGAAACCCTCTGGGATGGCGGCGGCCGCGATACGATCGACATGTCGAAATATACCAGCGATCTCAAGATAGACCTTGCTCCGGGTGGCTGGGCCAATTTCGGCAATTCGCAGGTCGCCAGCCTCGGCGCCGGCAAATACGCGCCCGGCAACGTGGCCTTCGCCTATCTTTACCAGGGAGACGAGCGCTCCCTGATCGAGAACGCCGTCGGTGGCAACGGCAACGATACGATCAAGGGCAATGTCGCCAACAACGTCCTGATCGGCGGCGCCGGCAATGACCATCTGGAAGGCATTTCCGGAAACAATATCCTGGCCGGTGGCACAATCGACAACCAGCTTTCCCTTCTTGGCCTGAACAAGGCGGACTGGATCAGCGCCGCGCTGCCGACCATCAAGGCCGATGGCGACGATACCTTGATCGGCGGCACCGGAAACGATGTTTTCGTCGCCAGCGCCGGCCATGACACTGTCCAGGGCAATGGCGGGCTCAACACGCTGATCATCGATGCATCCCTGTCGGCGATCAGCGTCACGAAAACCGGCAACGAACTGGTCTTCACCTATGAGGGCGGCTCCACCAAAGCGACGGACATCGATTATCTGGCGCTCAAGGACGGCATTTATGCCATCGGCGGCTCCGATGCCGTCATCGGCCCGGATGCAAGTGCCGGCATCAAGGACGATATCGCCCTGGTTTACAGCGCCGGTCTCGACCGCGACATCGACACGCCCGGCCTGCAGTATTGGTCGAACATGATCGATAAAGGCGCAAGCCTTGGCTATCTTGCCTCCGGCATCATCGCGAGCCAGGAATTCGCAGCGCATTTCGGCAACCCCGCCCAGATGGACGATGCCGCTTTCGTCAACGTGCTCTACAAGAACGTTCTCGACCGCGCCGGCGAAGCCAATGGCGTCTCCTATTGGGTCGACGCCATGGCCCATGGCCAGAGCCGCGCGGATGTCCTGGTCGCCTTCTCCATCAGCGACGAGAACCGCGCCAACATGCCCGATCATACGCTGACCGACAATGCTCATACCGGTGGTGTCGATCTGGTGGCCGTATCGACACAACAATGGGAATCGGCAGCCTGGGCTTGAGCCAGCCCAAAAGAAAAGCCGCCTCGCAACAGAGAGGCGGCTTTATCGTTCGAGAACTGGCAAGCGCTTATTTTTCCTTCATGCTCTTGTAGAAGGCGTCGGTCAGCGGCTTGATGATATATTGGGCAAAAGTGCG
>JAFKJU010000029.1 GCA_017305935.1 Hyphomicrobiales bacterium
GAGCTGATCCAGCGTCTTCTTCGCCGGAAGGTGCGACTGCTCGACGATCTTGATGATCTCGAGCTTTTCGGATGCGGGGTATCTCATTCGTCGTCGCCCCCATCCGCGATCATGCTTTTTTTGAGCAGACGGTTCTCCAGCGTCAGGTCGGCGACTGCCTCCTTCAGCGCGCGGGTCTCGCGACGAAGGTCCTGCACTTCACCGGTCGTCGCAGCACGGGCCGTGTCGCCTGCCAGTCGCCGCTTGCCGGCTTCCAGGAATTCCTTCGACCAGGTGTAGTAGAGGCTCTGCGCAATCCCCTCCTTGCGGCACAACTCGGCAATGCTGTCTTCGCCACGAAGGCCATCCAGCACGATCCTGATCTTGTCTTCCGATGAAAAGTGCCGCCGTGTCGCCCGGCGGATGTCTTTGACCACACCCCGGTCCTCCCAGTTTCTTACTTGGCTGCTCTGTTCGTGCGCGCGGCTATATCAGCGCACCGCGCCATGAGCGCTTCGAACGGCTCCTCGTCGTCGAAGAGCAGTCCATCCTCAACCATGCGGGCATAGTCATCCTCCAACGCCTTCGCGCCATCGCCGACCGGCACGAGTTGCAAGCCGCCGCTGACAGCCGCTGCATAGTCGATCGGCGTGCGGTCGGCAGCCTTCTCTGCGAAGAACATCGACTTGTGCCGGGCGACAGCGTTGGCCAGGTCGCGATCGGCAAAAGCGGCTTCCGCAAAGCCGGCTTCGTCCAGTCGGACAACATCGTGCCAATGTCGCGCGAAGCGGTCGCCGCGCAGCCGCTCCTGGAGGCAAAAGACGTGGATGGCGGTCGCCTTCTCCCAGAAGGTCCGCTCCGCGTGCATGACGCGCGGCCGCGCCGTCGGAAACACCAGGCCGTCGATCAGGCCGGCCGCGTCGCAGACGACGTCGCGCAAGCTCGCGGGTTCGCCCGTCGAGCGCCCGCCGAACTCCAGCATGACGCTTGGAGCCACATAGCCGGACCCGGCTGCGGTCGCCTCATAGTCGATGAAGAGCTTCTCATCCTCGACCCGGACGGCCGCCGCCAGACCTTCGACGGCCAGTGCGGTCTCGATCACAGGCTGCACGGTGTCCGCGACCCATGCCGGTAACCGCCGACGGACCTCGCTGGACCAGCGCTTTTCCTCGCTTCGTGTCTTCGGCAGACCCTCGCCATTGTCCCCGACCAGATCGGGCGCAATCGCCCGAATGTCGTAGGTCAGATCCACGTCCTCCGAAAACCGGCGAATGACCTGATAGGCTTTCGACAGCGACGTGCCGCCCTTGAACACCAGATGCTCGCCGAGCGGTGCCGCGTAGAGGGTCGCCAGCGCCCACACCACCCACACATCCTTTTCGAGAAGATGGGTGGGACGACCCGAACGGTCGGCGACGACGCTCAACGCGTCACGCCGATCCTCGGCCGAAAGCTGGAGGAAAACGTCAGCCATAGGCCGCCTTTCCGACGCTCTGCGCGAGCCATGTCGGAAGCTGCGGCGCGGCGGCGACCAGTTCGCCGAACACGCCGGGCGGCATCTTCCGCTTCAAGGTCGTGAGCGCGGCCTCCGCCTTTTCGGGGCCGAGCCAGGCCAGCGCCCGCACGGCCTCGCCTGCGGGGCGGTTGGCCAGGGCCAGTTGCCAGCGCGGCGCGTGCCGCAATTCGACGACCTGCTTGCCGAGGTGTATCTTTCGGCTGCGTCCGGAGGTCAGATAGACCGAGCGGACGGGCACCTGCGTCGTCAAGCCAAGCGCGTTCGCCGCGGCGGCTCCGTTCGAGACGATGATCTCCCCTTTTTGGGTCGCGAGGGCCTCGACAGCCTGCTCGACCGAAGGTGCGCGCGTGCCAAACCGACTGGCGATGGGGCGCAGATAGACGCCACGACCGGCGCGGATGAGCTGCCCGCGCTCGGACAGACGCGACAATGCCTGATCCACGGCCGCCCGGTTTCCGAGGTGGAGCAGGCCCTTGGCGGACACGGGCATCCCTTCGGGAAGTCCCGTCGCATGTGCCAGAATCTGTTCGGTCAGCCGTGTCATCGTCTTTCTCCTGTTGGAAATATACGCGAGTTTCTGACAGTTTTCAAGGAAGCGCAGGGGAACATACCGAATAGGGGGAAAGCCTTCCCCTGCGGCCGAGCCTTGGTCTCTACCTACCCCTTCTGCGGGGAGATCCCCGCAACGCCCCCTTCCGAGTGAGAGTGCGGGCGGATTTTCCGTGACGGGTTAAGAGCTGGAGGAGAGGCTTCCGGCACCCGTCGCGGAGATCATCCCGATGGCCAGACAGGGTCGTAACCTCGCGGAAGGTGGCGCGCGCAGCAACCTTTACGACGACATCACCAACAAGATCATCGCCGAGCTGGAGCAAGGGCGGTTGCCATGGGTCCAGCCTTGGGGTGCGTCGCCTGATACCGCCCCGCTGGGCCTGCCGAGAAATGCTTCAACCGGCCGGTCCTATTCCGGCATCAATATTCTCATCCTCTGGGGGGCTGTCATCCAGCATGGTTTCCCCGCTCAGGCGTGGCTGACGTTCCGCCAGGCGCTTTCGCTTGGCGGCAATGTCAGGAAGGGCGAGCGTGGCACGACTGTCGTTTATGCCGACCGTTTCACCCCCGAGGACGAGAAGCGCCGTGCCCGCGAAACGGGTGAGGATGCGCATGCCATTCCGTTCCTGAAGCGGTTCACGGTCTTTAACGCCGCGCAATGCGATGGCCTACCCGATGAGATCACGGCAGTCGCGCCGCCACCGCCGCCGGGCCTTATCGAACCTCAGGTCGAGGCGCTGATCCGGGCTACCGGCATTGACTTCCGTATTGGCGGCAATCGCGCCTTCTATATGCCGTCGCTCGACTATGTGCAGGTGCCGCCTCCGCAAGCCTATTTCGAGCCGATCAACTGGCACAGGACGGCCCTGCATGAGCTGGGGCACGCCAGCGGCCATCACAGCCGCCTCAACCGCGATCTGACCGGCTCGTTCGGCTCGAAGAAATACGCCTTCGAGGAAATGATTGCCGAACAGACCGCGGCCTTCAGTTGCGCCGCGCTCGGGATCATGCCGACCGTCCGCCATGCCGATTACATCGGGTCGTGGCTGGAGGTCATGCGCGAGGATTCCCGCGCGATTGTCCGCGCGGCCTCGCAGGCCAGCAAGGCGGCGGACTGGCTGCTGTCGCATCTGCTTGCCGAAGACACCGGGGAGTCGGATGCGAGCGAAACCGACCGGAGGGCGGCGGCATGATCCTCCTGACAGGCGCACAGCAGGACCGCCTGCTGGCCAATGGTCGCCAGCGCGATCAAGATCACATCCCGGTCGTGAAGTTCTTCAATCCCCTCGGTGAAGGCGTCTGGCTCGCTACCGAGCTGGATGAGGATGGCGACATCATGTTCGGCCTGGCGGATCTCGGCCATCCCGAACTGGGTTCGTGGAGCCTTGGCGAGATGCAGTCAGTCCGGCTGCCATTTGGCATGGTCATCGAGCGCGATCTGCTGTTCACCGGCGATTTCCCGATCTCGGTCTGGGCCGAGGCCGCCCGTGAGACCGGCAGCATCCGCGCCGCCGAGCGTTTGCTCTACGGCGTCGGCGCGAGCTTTTCCCGCACATCCGCCGATACAGAAAACCGGAGTGCCTGATTTCCGGGTTTCAGGTTCTGCGGCTGGCGTCGCTCTCTTCAGAGGAAGAGGGCGGCGCTTCGCTTCGTGACGGGCTGATAGCCGGAGAGAGAGGCTCACCGGCGTCCGTCATGGAGTCACTGACATGGCCACTGCCGTTCAGAAGATCACCCTGTCGTCCTCGCGCGACATTCCCTTCAACAAGCTGGTGCTCAGCCAGTCCAACGTCCGGCGCGTCAAGGCCGGCATCTCGGTCGAGGAACTGGCCGAGTCCATCGCCCGCCGCGGCCTGATCCAGTCCCTGCATGTCCGTCCGGTGGTGGATGCCGGGGGCAAGGAAACCGGCATGTTCGAGGTGCCCGCCGGCGGTCGCCGGTTCCGGGCGCTGGAACTGCTGGTCAAGCAGAAGCGCCTCGCCAAAAGTGCGCCGGTCCCGTGCGTGGTGTCGGAGGCCAGCGCCGATGTGCTGATCGACGAGGTATCGCTCGCCGAGAATATCGAGCGCGCTCCGCTGCATCCGCTCGATCAGTTCCGCGCTTTCCAGGCCATGCGCGAAAAGGGCATGACCGAGGAAGCCATCGCCGCCGCCTTCTTTGTGGATGCCAAGGTGGTGAAGCAGCGCCTGCGTCTGGTTTCCGTCTCACCGGCATTGCTCGACGTCTATGCCGAGGACGGCATGACGCTGGAACAACTCATGGCCTTCAGCGTCAGTTCTGACCATGCCCGTCAGGAGCAGGTCTGGGAAGCGATCAGGGATGGCTGGCAGAAGGAACCCTACCACATCCGACGCCTGCTGACCGAAACCACAGTCCGCGCCGCCGACAAACGGGCGGTGTTCGTTGGTATCGATGCCTATGAAGAGGCTGGCGGCTGCGTGCTGCGTGATCTCTTTCAGCAGGACAATGGTGGCTGGCTGCAAGATCCGGTGCTGCTCGACCGGTTGGTGGGCGAAAAACTGAAGGCCGAGGGCGAAGCCATCGCCGCCGAGGGCTGGAAATGGATCGAGGTCGCCATCACCTTCCCCTATGGTCACGACCATGGCCTACGCCAGATTGTCGGCACCACGGTCGATCTGAGCGAAGAGGAACGCGCCACCCGCGAAGCATTGCGCGACGAGTATGACCGGCTTGAAGTCGAATATGGCGAGGCGGACGAGCTGCCTGACGAGATCGACGCCCGCTTGGGTGAGATCGAACTGGCTCTGGAAACCTTCGAGCGCCGTCCGATGACCTTCGAGCCGGACCAGATCAGCATGGCGGGTGTCTTCATCAGCATCGACGCCGATGGCGCATTGCTGATCGAGCGCGGCTATGTTCGCGCCGAAGATGAAACGCCTGCGGAACCGGAAGCTGAAATCGTTGACCCGGAAACCGGCGAGGTGATCCAGCGGTCAGAACCGGAGGTAAGCCGCATGGGTGCAGTTATCACGCTGGGCGGCCAGGCGGTCGAAACTGAGGAGGAAGACGAGGCCGACATCATCAAGCCGCTGCCCGATCGCCTGGTCAGCGAGCTGACCGCGCATCGCACGCTGGCGCTGCGGGATGCGGTGGCAGTAAACCCGCATGTCGCTATGACGGCACTGCTGCACAGGCTGGCCATGGATTGCTTCATGCCGCATTCCAGCAAGGGATGCCTCGAAGCCCAGGTCCGGGAGGTTCATCTGCCCGCACAGGCCGAGGATCTGCGCGACAGCGCGTCGGCCAAGGCTATCGCTGACCGCCACGAACGCTGGTGCGATCATGTCCCGGCAGACGATGCCGCCCTCTGGGATTGGCTGACCGATCTGGACGATGGTTCGCGCATGGAGTTACTCGCCCATTGCGTCAGCTTCGGTGTCAATGCGCTCTATGAGAAGCCGAACCCTTACAGCGGCACGGGCGTCAGCCAGCACGGGCTGGACATCCGCCTGTCGCAGGCTGACCGGCTGGCCCGTTCGACCGGCCTCGACATGGTGGCCGTGGGCTGGCGGCCGACGGTCGGCAATTATCTCGGCCGCGTGACCAAGCCGCGTATCCTTGAAGCTGTACGTGAAGGGGCCGGAGACCGGGCCGCCGAGTTGATCGGACATCTCAAGAAGGGCGACATGGCCAAGGAAGCCGAACGCCTGCTGGCGGAAACCGGCTGGCTGCCTGAGCCGCTGCGCATGGCGGACGAGGGTATCGAAGTCGACCCGGCATCGGGCACTGCGGCGGAAGCCGACAATCTGCCCGATTTCCTCTCCGGCGATGGCGAGGACGACCCCGCTGACGATGAGGAAGAACAGCATATGGTCGCTGCTGAATAGCACTCATGCGGGGCGGCTTCGGTCGCCCCGTTCTAACCGCTCCGTTTCCGTAACTCGCCCGATCCTCGTGATCGGGCTTTTTATTTGGAGAGCCGCCATGGCTGCCAGCATCGACGTTGATGAAATATTTGCTCAGGATCGGGAAAACCGTCCGCTGGAGCGTACACTGCCCTGGGAGGAAAGCCGCGACGGCATGACCGTTGTTGTGGAGCCAAAGCCCCATTGGGCCGAAGATATGCGCGTTTTCCGGCTCGATGCCCGTGAATACTGCCGCTATGCCGAATGGACTGCCCATGGCGGCCGTGCGCGCTTCTATGGTCACATCGATACATCGGGCGACGATCTGATGATGAAAGCCCGCGCGATGGTTGCCCGCGAAATTGCCGATGGGCTTTGGAGCTGAAGACCCGATCGCAGGGTCTCTGGCCGTGAGGATGGGATGTCTGCACCGGACGGGCCCAATCCGGCTTCACCATGCAATCCGCCATCCCGATCAGGACAAGCGGCAGCCATCTCTGGCCTGAAGGAACACGATCCTGATGCCAGCATGGTGGCAAGGCTGACGCGGCAGAGCATCTGCGACGGGTATCCGGCATCCTGTCAGATGCGAAAAACCACCCCCGCTTCCATTCGCAAACCTTGGTCCGATCCGTCTCTTTGACATTCAACCCCAAAGGGGTCGGCTTACGCGCGCGTGCCGCCCTCGGGGATTCGGGAAAAGTCCGAACGCCCTCGGGTGATTGCAGATCCGGTCAGACACTTCGGGCGCCTGTCGCGCGGGGGATGGTCCCCCGCCTCCCAAAGACAGGAGCCGGAACCCATGTCCTATGCAGATGCCACCGCCTTCGCCGCCAGCCTTGCCGCCACGCTGATGGTTTCGATCGTTGTGTTCCAGGCCGGAGACGGCACCCACGCCGCGTGCCCTGCCGCCGAGTTCGACGGCGACGACGACATGGTGAAGCTGGAGCTGGACCCGTGGGAATAAGGCGCGAAAGCGCCTCATCCCCGACGGCCCGAGCGCGGCAGCCCGCGCTTCGGGCCTTCAGCGCCTCGCGATGGTTCCCATCGCCGGCAGCGGAACCGGGAACGAGCCCGGTCAGAGAGGAAGAGTGCGGGCCGTTCGGCCGTGACGGGTTGAGGGTCGGAGAGAGAGGCTCACCGGCGCCCGTCATGGAGTGATCCCGATGACCTTTGCCCGTTCCGAAACCTTCCGTTCCATCGGCCAGATTCTGGCTGCCGATGTTCTGCCCGCGCTTTATCGGTCGCAAAAGCTGCCGCTGCGTATCTCATGCCTTGGCGTGGCCAGTTATGACGCCAGTGACGCGGCGAACGGTTTTGACCGCGTGATCCCGCTTGGCGAATGCCCGTCACCGGAAGAGGCCATCCAGGCCGCAGCCTTGCGCCTGTCGCGCGGTGATATTCGCACGGGGCCGGACAGCTTTCCGTATTTTCAGCCGCGCATCATGCTCATTCAGGACCGAGATCAGCGCCTGGTCCTCGCCGGTGAAATCCGCGCCGGCATTATCCTCTGGCAACAGCCAGTCGCATCCGATGCCGAGGCACGCAGGATCGTGACCGAGGCCAGCCGCTTGCGCGGTATGGCATTCCGGGCCTCGGACCCCGGTGATGCGAGACGGCTGCGTTATCGCGCCGCTGCGCTGGAGGCCCGGTTGGTCGATCCCTTCTGGCGCGAAACCTCGGCCGATCTGCTCCGCCTGCCGCAGGCCGCCTGAGCTTAACCCTTTCCATCCCATTCGGCTCGGCCATACGCCGGGCCATGTCATGTCTGGAGACCGCCATGCCCGACTATTACACGCATTTTTCTTGCCTCCTCGACGTAGGCACCCCCGAAAACGCTGCCCGCGCGCTTGATCTCTACAACGCTCTGGCGGATGACAATGCCGCCGAAGATCCGCCCTCGGATGGCTTCCTGCTCTCCATCCAGCCAGAACATGGTGGCACACAGCTCTGGATGCGTGATGATGTCACCGGCGATCCCGAGCATGTCATCCAGTTCGTCAAACGCTGCGCCACTGAATTCCGCCTGACGGGCCTATGGGGCCTTCAATACGCAAACAGTTGTTCCAGGCCGAGAATCGACGGCTTCGGCGGTGGTGCGCATGTCCTCGATCTTGCCACCGGCGAAACAGTGGACTGGATCTATACTGACGGCTGGCTTTCCTCAGTTTTGGAAGGGAGAGATCCCTATGCCTGAGATCATCGAAACCACCGTCTATCGCTTGGGAGAACTTTCCGACGCGGCGAAGGGCAAGGCCCGCGCCTGGTATCGTGAGGGCGGCTTCGACTATGACTGGTACGATGCCGTCTATGAGGATTTCCAGCGCATCGCCGAAATCCTCGGGCTCAACCTCAAGACCCGCACCGTCCGGTTGATGGACGGCGGCACACGGCAGGAACCGTGCATCTGGTTCCGGGGCTTCTGGTCACAAGGGGACGGTGCCTGCTTCGAATCTCTCTATTCCTACCGCAAACAGGCGCCGCACCTGATCCGGGAATACGCCCCGCAGGACACCGAACTGCACCGCATCGCCGATGCCCTTCAGGCGATCCAGCGCCGAAACTTCTATCAGATTCGCGCAGAGGCGAGCCATCGCGGCCATTATTATCACGAATACTGCATGTCGATCTCGGTCGAGCGCGACAGCCCGACCTGGCAGGACATGACCGCTGATGCCGAGAAGACGATCATCGAGGCGTTGCGCGATCTGGCCCGCTGGCTCTACCGCCAGCTTGAGCGCGAATATGACTATCTGTCCTCGGACGAAGCGGTCGATGAAACCATCGCCGCCAATGAATACACGTTCACCGAAGCCGGTCGCCGCTTCGGATGATCCCGAGAAGACACTGACAAGCGCCCCGCCGTCCGGTCGGGGCGCTTTTTCATGCTGCGCTTTGAGAGTGAGAGGTGGGCCGGAAAGGGTCAGGTCCGGGTGGTCGAGAGAGAGCGCTGTCCGGGCTTGTCCTTCCCGCTCTCCTGAGGTTCCCGACATGAACATGGTTTTCCCCGTAGCCGATCCGGTCACACCGTTGGCGGCCACGCCTGCGATCCTGGCTGCGGCCAATCTCCTGCTCCCCCATCTCGAACGGGGTCAGCGTGTCGATGCCGCCACCTTGCGCGGTGCTATGGAAACGGCCTTCGGCGCATCCGATGCTACCGGCGCGTGGGACTGGAAGATGGCTTATGAGGCGTGCGAGGTCGCCACAGTTCTCTTCCTGCGCAAATACGGAAAGGCGCTTTTCCGTAAAGCAGCGTCTCGGGCTGCACGGATTTCCGTGCTGGCAAAGATCGCCGGACTATTGCCGACGCAGACCCGGCGTTCCGAGGAAAGCCAGAACTTCCAGCAATTCTCGACGCCGATCCCCCTCGGCCTTGCCGCTCTGACGGCTGCCGCGATTACGCCCGATGACAGGGTGCTGGAACCATCGGCGGGCACCGGCCTTCTGGCGATCCTGGCGCAGACCATCGGTGGCTCGCTGATCCTCAACGAACTGGCCGAGACCCGCGCCGATCTGCTTGCCGAGCTCTTTCCGGCTTTTGCCGTCACCCGCTTCGACGCCGCCCAGATCGATGATCATCTGGCTCCGGATGCTGTCCCGTCCGTGGTGCTGATGAACCCGCCATTCTCGGTCATGGCCAATGTCAGCGGTCGCATGGCCGATGCCGCGTACCGCCATGTTGCCTCGGCACTGTCTCGTCTTGCTCCCGGCGGCCGCCTCGTGGCGATCACCGGCGCTGGCTTTGGCCCCGAAGCTCCGGCATGGCGAGACGCCTTCATCCGCTTGCAGGCCCGTGGCCGCGTGGTGTTCAGCGCTGCCGTCGATGGTGCGGTCTATGCAAAGCACGGCACCACGATCGACACGCGGCTGACCGTGATCGACAAACTGCCCGCCGACGATCCTGGCATCTTTCCGGCCTCACCGGGCATCGCTCCCGATGTTGCCACGCTGATCGGCTGGATCGAGGCGCATGTCCCGCAGCGTTCGCCGGTATCATTGCCGAAGATCGTGGTGCCTGCTTCGACCGCCGCGCCGAAAACCGTGCGGGGCTATCTGACCCGCGCGACAGCGGCACGACCTGCCGCTGCTCTCGCTAACGATCCCGAGGGCGCCGAACTCGCCTATGAGACCGTGGACTGGACGCAACCGGAAGGCGCTCGCCTGTCCGACGCCATCTATGAGGAATATACGCCGCAATCGCTACGCATTGCTGGCGCGCAGCCGCATCCGACCAAGCTTGTGCAATCCGCAGCCATGGCCTCGGTCGCACCGCCGAAGCCCTCCTACCGGCCTTTGCTGCCCGCTGACATCTGCGCGCGTCTGTCGGACGCCCAGCTTGAAACGGTGATCTATGCTGGTGAAGCCCATGCCGATCATCTCGCGGGTGCATGGACCGTGGACGAGCATTTCGACAATGTGAGTGCCGCGCCCGAGGATGCTGCCGGATCGATCCGCTTTCGCCGGGGCTTCATGCTCGGTGATGGAACCGGCGCTGGCAAGGGTCGCCAGTCCGCCGCCATCATTCTCGACAACTGGCTTCGCGGTCGGCGCAAGGCGATCTGGATCTCCAAATCCGACAAGCTGATCGAGGACGCGCAACGCGACTGGTCGGCGCTCGGCATGGAACGGCTGCTGGTCACGCCTCTGTCACGCTTCCCGCAGGGCAAGCCGATCACGCTGTCGGAAGGCATCCTTTTTACCACCTATGCCACGCTACGCTCCGACGACCGGGGCGAGAAGGTTTCCCGCGTCAAGCAGATCGTCGAATGGTTGGGGTCCGATTTCGATGGAGCCATTATCTTCGACGAGAGCCATTCCATGCAGAATGCCGGTGGCGGAAAAGGTGAACGCGGTGATGTCGCCGCCTCGCAGCAGGGACGTGCGGGCCTGCGGCTTCAGCACGCGCTGCCCGACGCCCGCGTCGTCTATGTCTCGGCGACTGGCGCCACCACCGTCCATAATCTCGCCTATGCTCAGCGCCTCGGCCTCTGGGGCGGTGAGGACTTTCCGTTCCAGACCCGCGCCGAGTTCGTCGAGGCGATCGAATCCGGTGGCGTTGCGGCCATGGAGGTCCTGGCCCGCGACCTGCGATCTCTCGGCCTCTATACCGCCCGCTCACTCTCCTATGATGGCGTCGAATATGAACTGATCGAGCATCAGCTCACGGACGAACAGCGGCACATTTACGACTCATATGCTGCCGCCTTCGCTGTCATTCATGGAAACCTGGTCGCGGCGATGGAAGCCGCCAACATCACCGGCAGCGATGGGACGCTGAACCGGCAGGCCAAATCCGCCGCCCGTTCGGCCTTTGAAAGCACCAAGCAGCGCTTCTTTGGCCATCTGCTGACCTCCATGAAAACCCCGACCCTGATCCGGTCCATTGATGCCGATCTTGAAGCGGGCCATGCGGCCGTCATCCAGATCGTCTCGACCGGCGAAGCGCTGATGGAACGCCGGCTATCCGAGATCCCCACCGAGGAATGGAACGATATTTCCGTCGATGTCACGCCGAGGGAATATGTAGGCTCGTATTTGCAGCATTCCTTCCCGGTGCAGCTCTATGAGCCGTTTACCGATGGCGAGGGCAACCTGTCGTCACGCCCCGTCTTCCGCGATGGTCAGCCGGTGGAATGCCGCGAAGCGGTGGCGCGGCGCGACGAGATGCTGGAGCAGCTGGGTTCGCTTCCGCCTGTCCCCGGTGCGCTCGACCAGATCGTCCAGCGTTTCGGCACAGATATGGTGGCAGAGGTCACAGGGCGTTCACGCCGGATCGTGCGCAAGGGCGACGGGGCATCGGCCCGCCTTGCGGTCGAGAACCGTGCGCCTTCCGCCAACCTTGCAGAGACTTCGGCCTTCATGGATGACCAGAAGCGCGTCCTGATCTTCTCGGATGCGGGTGGTACGGGGCGCAGCTATCACGCCGAACTCTCGGCGAAAAACCAGCGGCTGCGCGTGCATTACCTGCTGGAGCCGGGCTGGAAGGCAGATGCCGCCATTCAGGGGCTGGGCCGCACCAACCGGACCAATCAGGCGCAGCCGCCGCTGTTTCGGCCGATTGCCACGGATGTCAAAGCCGAGAAGCGCTTCCTTTCGACCATCGCCCGCCGCCTCGACACGCTGGGAGCGATTACACGCGGCCAGCGCCAGACAGGCGGTCAGGGGCTGTTCCGTCCCGAGGACAATCTGGAATCCGCCTATGCCCGCGATGCGCTGCGCCAGCTCTATCTGCTCATCGTGCGCGGGAAGGTCGAGGGATGCTCGCTCGAACGGTTTGAATCCGCCACCAGCCTGAAGCTGATGGACAGCACCGGTGTGAAGGACGAACTGCCGCCGATCACCACCTTCCTCAACCGCCTGCTGGCGCTGACCATCGAATTGCAGGGCATCCTGTTCTCGGCCTTCGAGCAGCTTCTGCAGGCACGGATCGACGGAGCAATCGCATCTGGCACCTATGACATGGGGCTGGAGACGCTGAAGGCCGAAAGCTTCATCGTCACAGACCGGCAGGTCATCCACACCCATCCCGGCACCGGGGCGGAAACCCGGCTCCTGACGCTCACCGAGCGCAAACGCAATCAGCCGGTTACGCTCGATGCCGCCCTGGCGGAACTGGATGATCCCCGCGCAAGATTGCTCATCAACGAGCGATCCGGTCGCGCTGCCGTTCAGGTCCCGACCACCAGCGTCATGCTGGATGATGGTGAGATCGAAAGGCGCGTGCGGCTGATCCGGCCGATGGAAGCGATGAACATTCCGGTGCGGGCGATGGGCGAGACCCATTGGATCGAGGCTGACCGTGCCGCCTTCACCACAGCCTGGAAGGCGGAACTGGCCCAGGTGCCGGAGTTCACCGACAGCATCCTGCATATGGTGACAGGGCTGCTTCTGCCGATCTGGAAACGCCTGCCGCAGGACTCCGCCCGCGTCTATCGGCTCCAGACCGACGAGGGCGAACGCATCATCGGTCGCCGGGTATCGCCGGCCTGGGCCGCCAATGCTTCGACCAGTGGCGTCACCAACAGCCTGACACCGGATGCCGCCTATGCCGCGCTGATCGAAGGTCGCACGATCCTTGATCTCGCCGAAGGGCTGAAACTGCGCCGCGTCCGCGTCATGGGCGCCAACCGGATCGAACTGACCGGCTTTACCGATGCGATGCGTGACCGGCTGCGAGCCTATGGCCTCTTCAGTGAGATCATCTCGTGGAAACTGCGCTTCTTCGTGCCCGTCGATGCAACGGGGTCGGAGATCATCGGCAAACTGCTTGACCGCTTCCCGGCCTTGCGCATCGGTGAGCGGGAGGCCGCATAATGGCGCGTCTCAACGCTTCCGAACTGGCGCAGCGTCTCGGCCGACAGGCCGAGGCGGTGTGCCGCCACTATCTCTCCAATGGCCGCAAACAGGGCAATTACTGGCAGGTTGGCGATGTCCGAAACACGGCTGGCCGCTCGATGTTCGTCCGGTTGCACGACAGCGTGAAGGGCATTGCCGGGAAATGGCAGGACTCGGCCACGGGTGAATATGGCGATCTGCTCGACGTGATCCGGGACTCGCTCGGTTTGATCGACTTCGCAGATGTTGCCGAAGAAGCCCGGCACTTCCTCAGCCTGCCGCATCCTGAACCGCAGCCACCATCCCGTCCGTCCCGAACGCCTGCACCATCGGGATCATCCGAGGCGGCACGTCGTCTCTGGTGCATGACACAGCCGCTAATCGGCAATACCGCAGAAGCGTATTTACGCAGACGCGGCATTACGGATTTACGCCAAACCGCAAATCTGCGCTTCCACCCCAGCTGCTACTGGCGGCCCGAGGACGATAGCCCGACCGAAACATGGCCCGCCATGATCGCCGCCGTCACCGACTTCGGTGGCAGGATTACCGGTGCGCACCGCACATGGCTGGCCCCTGACGGTTCCGGCAAGGCACCTGTCGATCCGCCGAGGAAGGCAATGGGCGACCTGCTCGGACATGCGGTTCGTTTCGGGGATGTGCGGGATGTCATGGCAGCGGGGGAAGGTATCGAAACCATCCTGTCGCTGCGTCAGGCTCTGCCCACCATGCCAATGGTTTCCGCACTCTCGGCCGGGCATCTCGCTGCCATCCTGTTCCCGCCGCACCTGCGCAGGCTCTATATCGTCCGCGACAACGATCCGGCAGGTGACAGCGCCCGCGATAGCCTGGTGGACCGGGCGCACGAGGTCGGGATCGAGACCATCACGCTCTCCCCCATGATGGGGGACTTCAACGAAGATCTCACAACTCATGGACTGGATGCCGTTCGGACAGAGATCCGGGTGCAAATCGCTCCCGAGGACGTCAGCCGCTTCATGGCTTCAATTGCATAGCCGGCACGGGGCCGTGATCGGACCGTTCCGATCCTGTCATGCGTGCAGGCTGCATCCTGTCATCAGCAGAGGACCGCGCCTTGGCCTTCCGAGAGGGCGATCGGCCCACAAACGCTCCGGTCAGGCAATGGCGGCGCCCGACTGATTTCCGTCGGCGGGCAGCCCGCCTTTACAGCGCGAAACAAATCAGCCGGGCTTTGCCATCAAGGCCCTCGCCAGAGGCTCGCGCTGCCAGACCGGAGCGCCCGTGGGCGTGTCTCGCCATGAAGGCCGCGACGGTCGCGGTCCAACTGACGGAAGCATCCCATGTACGCGCACGACGATTTCGAACCCGATCACAGCACGTCCCCGACCGGCCATGCCATCGAAGAACTCGAACTCTACGGCTACCGTCCCTCCGAAGACGAGGCCGATCCCCGGATTACACCCGAAGATCACGTCATCCAGGGCGCAGTTTCCGACATCTTCGACGCCCTGATTTCCACCATGGCCGACACCAGCCTCGATTTCGACCTCGACGAGATCCTCTGGTCCACCGTCAACACCTTCCACCGCGCTGTCGAGCGGATCGAGACCAAACTCGACGATAACGAGCAGGCACAGAAGCGCCTTCAGCGTGAACAGGATGGCAGCGAGGTCAAATCCGTCCAGCTCGAAACCCTGATCGGCGCGGGACAAAGCCTGATCGAGCGCCGCGACAGCATGGAAACCTTCCGCGATACCGCCGCCGACATCTATCTGCGCACCACCGGGACGCCCTGGTCGCAACGCTCCGGCTCACGGGTCAACCATCGCCAGATGACCTCGGCCATGATCGACAGCCGCGACTTCATCGCCGCAAAACGCCGGGCCGACAACGAGGTGCTGCTGCCCGCCGGACCGAAAATCGCTTTCTCGGGCGGTGACACCACCGATCACCGGACGATCTGGGCCAAGCTCGATCAGGTCCACGCCAAGCACCCGGACATGGTGCTGATGCATGGCGGATCGCCCAAGGGCGCGGAACGCATCGCGGCCACATGGGCTAATAACCGCAAGGTCGCACAGGTCGCCTTCAAACCTGACTGGGCGAAACATGCCAAGGCAGCACCGTTCAAGCGCAACGACCAGATGCTCGACATCATGCCGATCGGGGTCATCATCTTCCCCGGCACCGGCATTCAGGACAACCTTGCCGACAAGGCCCGCAAGATGGGCATCCCAGTCTATCGCTTCGGGACCGGCAGCGCGTGAGCGCTGCCGGTTCGGCATAACACCATTGCGCACTACTGCAAGAGCGCCAGGTCCTCCCAGCGAATCCGGAGATAACGGCCTGAGCGCTTTGGCAATTGCTTGCGGCTGACCATTCGCCCGGAGACCTGGAACTCCGCATTTATTTTGACCACGAGCAACTTGTTGAAATGCCTCGATGTATCCACCATCACTACGTCCTTGGTCTTGAAAGGTGTGATGGTTTTGATTTCGACATGATCGTTTTCGAGCCTGCCGTCCGAACCCTGCGCGTAGGTCTTGTTCAACTTGATGCCGTAGGTGATGGCACCGAACAGCTCACCGATGTCGCCATACACGGACAAATGCAGGCCCGTCTCCAGATGGTAGCTCTCAGCGAGTGAGATCAGGTCCTCAAAATACGGGATCATTGATCGGATGGCGTTTGGATACTTCGCTCCCCATTCCTTGTGGCGAAGCTGTTCGTCAATGTCTGACCAGCTTACCCATTCGCCATCGTCGTAAAATGCCCGATCTGACCAATCGACTTCTGCCATAAAGTTTAACCCGCATCCTTCCGCCCAACGATATGGTCATCGTAGAGGTGCAGCAGATACTGGTCCACCAGACGCATAAGGTTTCTCATTCAACCTGCTAGTTTTCGGACAGGCCTGGCCTCGAAAGCCATCGCTTCTCGCGCGGTGAGAGGAATGCTGCTATGCTGTGATTGCGCCATGGTGGTGGTGGTGGAAGGCGCAGCCGTCCGACCTTTTGCACGGAGTCACCACCATGATCGTTCTCGGAATTATTGTTTCCATTGCAGCCATCGGGACCATGTGCTGGCTGCTGTTCAATCTCGCCGTTTTTGCCCTGCCGTTCTTTATCGGCCTGAACGCAGGCATATGGGCCTATGGCACGGGCGCTGGCTGGCTTGGCGGCATCCTCATCGGTCTTATCGCTGCGGGTCTGACAGTGGCGGTCGGTCAGGGCCTGCTCATGCTGGTTCGTCCGATCTGGGCACGGCTGCTGATCGCTTTGACCTTCGTTGCCCCGGCGGGCGTGGCAGGGTTTTACGCTACGCTCGGGATCGTCAAACACATGATGCCGTCCGAGACGTGGCAGATCATCTTTTCGGTAGTCGGTGCGGTCGCGGTGGGCGTGACGGCGTTCCTGCGCGTTGCAGGCATGGCGGCAACCGGCCCTGCGGACGGGAACCTTGCACGCACCTGAACTGGAGTGACCCGTAGAGGCAGGACCAGAAGCGGATACGGATCATCTGCCGTCTTCGTCAGGAGGCGGGTGGGTAGATAGCGTGTGGATCCCAGGGCAGCGTGAGGCACAGGCACGGTCCATAGGAGCGCAGGACGGTCAGTGCCAGCATTCGAGGACTGACCGAAAACCGGTTGGGGCAATGCCGATAGCACAGGCCGGAGAAAAGGATGTGCACGACCTGAAACGCGGGGGACCAGACAAGCCGGTGCGCCGGTCTGGTCATCCTGATGGAGCCTCGAGGTTGCCACCGTCCCCGTTCACCCCCGTGTCTCGACCGCTCCAAACGGCCTCTTCAATGGCCTGATCTGGCCGAAGAACAGCGCGATGCGCTTCGACCGCTTTAGCGCAACAGCGTCGTCACAACTTTCTTCCCCTGCCGGCAAAGCCGCCATTCCGCGCGGAACAAGAAAGTTCCTCCTGTGCTGTCCAGCCCCTTTGGGGTGCGCCAGCGTTCGTCTCCGGCCGGTCGATCGCCATAGAGGCCGCAATGGTGCGGGCTCGGAAACGGAAAGCGGAGACTTAAAATGGCAACCATCGGCACCTTCAAGAAGACCGGCTCGAACGAATTCACCGGCGAAATCGTCACCCTCAGCGTCCAGGCCAAGGGCGTGCGCATCATCCCCGACCTGCGCGCCACCGGCGAGAATGCCCCCAGCCACCGCGTTCTGGTCGGTCGCGCTGAAATCGGCGCCGCCTGGTCCAAGCGCTCCAACGAGGGCCGCGACTATCTGGGCCTCAAGCTGGACGATCCAAGCTTCAACGCTCCGATCTACGCCAACCTCTTCGACGAAGAAGACGGCGAAACCTTCTCCCTCATCTGGTCCCGCCCCAACGGTCGCCGCGGCGACTGAGGCGCGGAACAAAGGCTCCGACCGCAAGGTCGGGGCCTTTCCCGTGCCCGCGGGAAAGCCGCCAGGCCCGGTGACCTGACCGGGCTGGAACTGCTCAGCCGGTCAGGATCGGGATCATGGTTTTCACATGGGCGTCGATCCGTTCCAGCACGGGCGGGGGGACCACCTCGCGTTCCGGCAGTGTCCACCATTTCGCATCGATGCGTTTCACCGTCTCGACAACGGCCTTGAGCACGGCAGGCTCGGGAAGCCTTGCCCGATTGGCAAACGTCTTCCAGCGGGCCGGGGCCAGGCCCTTGAAGGCCCGCTCGCCGCCCAGAGACAGCGCCAGCCCATCTGCCGGAATATAGGGAATGGTCGAAAGCATGTCGTAGATCGGTGCAAGAGCGGGCGTGTCGCCGTCGCCCGAATAGATCAGTGACCAGTTCTTGAGGTGCATGTCGCCATTGCCCATGACCACCGAGAAGGTCAGCCGCCGGACAAACTCCAGCGCGGCGAACGGCGAGATTGCCACATTCAGCACAGAGGCGATGTCGTGGGAGGCGGCGCCATCATATTTGCGCGCCGGGTACAGGCCGAAAACCTGCGCGAAATCCTCGATATGGATGCGCTCCCCGTCTGCCCCGCGATCAAAACGCCGCACGAGCAGGACCAGCCCCTCGGCAAGTGTTTCAAACTCTTCGGGAATGCCCTCGAACTGGTCTCGGCTGACCAGTTCCCGCTCAGGCACATTCATACCGATGGCTTCGGCAAGCGCGAGGTTCGCGAACTCGTTCTCGGACACGCCCGGAAAGGCGGTCGAGGGGAATTTCGCAATATATTGGCCCTCGTCATCCCCGAGCGGCAAGGTCAGCCCGCCGCCTTTGCCGGTGTTCTTCATCACCGAGAGCTTCATCTGCACGCCTGCCAGCGAGAAGCGAGCCTTGGGCCGTCCTTGGGGTGGCGCCACCCCGATGCCGGGTTGGCCGTCACTGGGCAGCACCCGAACGGCCCCCGGCAAATCCGCACCAAGGGTGGCCAGGAGATCGAAATCATTCCCCGGCCGCACATTGCCCGCATGGTGTTTTTCCATCGCCTCGCGCAGCCGGTCTTCGGGCAGCAGGTTGGCAAAGAAGGGCGGCAGGCTGCCTGCGACAGGTCGCGGATCCTTGCGCAGGCCCCCTGATGCCGCGCGCAGCGACAGGCTCAGAACCGGAATGCCGCCGGTCGCGCGATAGGCTGGATCAAGGCTGAAGGCGTTGAAATCACCCGGCGTCCTGACGATCGTGCCAACCTTCGCACTGTTCAGGAACACGTCCAGCGCGGTGATGGTCTCAGCGGTACGGACGGCTGTCATCGTCGCTCTCCGGTTGCGGGCTGAAGGCCGGATGATCATCCTCGGCCTCGGGGCGCAGAAGCGCCTCGATGGCGGGCACCATCGCCTGCGGGACCAGCATCATTTCCAGCCCAAGCGCCCTGGCAATGTTGATCAATGTCGTGGTGCGCGCAGCCGCCGCCCCCGTCTCGATGTCGCGGTAGCGCGGGCGCGAAATGCCCGCAAGATCGGCCACCTGCTCCTGGGTCAACCCCGCTGCAAGACGCGCGCGGCGAAAATGGTCGCCGATCAGCCTCAGTGTTTCTTCTTCCGCCTTCATGTGACGCCTTTACAGATCATTTTTGCTGCACTGATCTGGATGGGTATCATATCCAGCGCAGAACGCAAAGAAAATGATCTCCAAACATATCACGATCATTCCTCTTGGAGCGTTTGGGGATCATCTTGTGCTGGTCGGCGCTACGGCCAGCACAAGTGCTGCAATTGCGGCATACAGGCGAATCAGTCGGGCTGCATGCTCAGCCGTGCAGATAACGCCCTGGCCAGATTCGACGATTTCGTATGGCGTATCGGGCGAAGGCGACTAAAATAGCCGTAGTTCTGGAATGCGCGCCGGTCGCGATGGGAGGTGATCATGCATGATCACCGCTCGACAGTCGCGGGCCGCACGCGCGTTGCTGGGTTGGACGCAGGAGACGCTCGCTGACAAGGCCCGAATATCGCTGACTGCCCTGAAACGCCTTGAGTCCGAGAACCGGCTCGAGGTGTATGAGACAACGCGGGATCAGGTGCGCCGGGCGCTTGAAGCAGCAGGGATTGTTCTCCTGTCCACGGATCGCGGGCAAGGAGTATTGCTGGTTCATGGGGAAGACGAGAAGAGACACCGACAGAACCAAGACGCCTGACCGGCGTGGGCGGCATCATCGATCCGCTGCGGCCGCCTGTGCTCTGTGGCGACCCTCGACATGACATCCCCGCTTCCCCCCTTCAACGATATTGCACCTGTTAGCTGCGAGCTGACCGAATATGACCGCGCGCATATCAAGCTCTATATGCGGCTGCTCGATGCCGCCGATGATGGGGCGGAATGGACCGAAGCCGTTAATGTTCTGTTCGGAATTGACCCTGTTCGGGAACCTGAACGCGCCCGGCAGGTCCATGACAGCCATCTGGCACGGGCGCGCTGGATGACACGGAGCGGCTATCGTCAGCTGCTGCGTCATCCAACAGATCGGACCTGACCTCGCCGCCGTCGCACCAGTGATGCCCTCAGAGCATCACCCCATGTCTTCGTTCCGGCTTCCATCTCGGTAGAGGTGCCGCAATTCTTTCACGCTCCACCTGTGCAGTTTCAACCAGGAGCGGAGCAATGAAGCCGGATACATCCCGCTGGCGAGACCAGGACCAGTATGAATTCTACGATGCGCTGCCCGTTGAGGGCGTCGCCTGGGAATGCCTGCGCCGTAACGCCTCCTATCAGGCCAGTTTCGATGATCTTGTAGCGCAAGGCACCGGGCATCTTCCCTTTGCGGATGATGTCCAACATCGCTGGGGGTTGCGATTTTCCGGCAGACCCCTGCTTTTCCGCGCTCGACCAACCGGTCATCTGGTCGCCTGCTGCCAATCCGGACGTGCTGATGCTCGGGGCGGCGCCCGATTTTCTTCCGCCTTCTCCGTCCGCCTTATCGGTCGATCTTGCTGATGCCATCTGCGGACCAGAGGGGACATATGGTGTCTTTGACGCCAGAGACGGCATTCAATATCTGATCCTCGCCGACACCGATGCCAATTCGCAGCCGGCGATCATCCTGCCAATTGACCAAAATCTGCCGGATCGGCTCGAAGCCATTCTCAGGCTCTGGCACATGCTGGCCGGGAAACCCGCGCGCCGCGACCCCAGAATGACGCCGTATCAGCGCCGGCGGTTCCGCCTGATGATGCAAGCCGCCGACGGAAACACCAACCACGCGACTTATCGTGAGATTGCCATCGCCATCTACGGAGAGGCGCGCGTTCGGGCCGAACCGTGGAAGACATCGGCTTTGCGCGCCTCTGTTATCGCCCTTGTCCGATCTGCCGCCACTCTGATCGACGGCGGCTACCGTGACCTTCTGCGTCATCGTCGCAAACCCTGACGCTGACGCCTGATCGAGGGTGAGGATTTTACCCCTTCGATCTTCCTCATCCCCCATGCCGCCGCGCCTTCGCCACCGTGCGCATGTCATGCCGTTGATCGTCAGCGGCATCCTGCACAACCACGGAGGCCACCCCATGCGACCTGATCTCGCCGCCTTGCCGCCACGCTACCTGCGCACCAAGGAAGCTGCCGATTTCCTCAGCCTGTCCGCGCGCACGCTGGAAAAGCACAGAACCTACGGAACCGGACCTGCCTATCACAAGCTCGGCGGCCGCGTTGTCTATTCGGTCGAGGATCTCGCAGCCTGGGTTGCGCGCGGATCAGTCACTTCCACGTCGGACCCGCGTGGACAGGTTCTCCCGGCGAAACCTTTGCCCCCGACCGCGTTCACCTCGCCCAAGCGCATCACGCGCTGAACGTGGTTGTCACCCCCTGATGGCAGCGCAGCATCCATCCGCCTCGGAACGCGGACAACTCGATCTGTTTCGGGCGCTTCCCGGGGAATTCGCACCACGAGACGCGCAGGATCTCATGGCCTATCCTTTCTTTTCCCTTTCCAAATCGCACCGTATCCGCCCGATTGACTTTGCCTTGGGCAACGTCTCGATCCGTGTCGAAGCTGTTCCCGATCACGGTATGGCGACGATCTGGGACGCCGATATACTGATCTGGGCGGCCAGCCAGATCGTGGAAGCGCGGGACGCCGGTCTGCGCACGTCGCGCCTGATGGCGGCAACGCCTTATGAAATCCTGACATTCACAGGGCGCGGAACCTCCCTGAGGGACTATCAGCGCCTGAAGGCGGCGCTGGACCGGCTGCAATCGACCACGGTTGCAACCTCGATCCGCCAGCGCGCGAATGGACGGCGACATCGTTTTTCGTGGATCAACGAATGGCACGAGCGGACCGATGCCAATGGCCGTCCGGACGGCATCGAGATGATCGTGCCCGACTGGTTCTACAGTGCGGTTCTGGATGACGCCCTGATCCTCACCATCGACCGGGCCTATTTCAATCTGACCGGCGGGTTGGATCGCTGGCTCTATCGCCTGGTGCGCAAGCATGGTGGGCGACAGAAAAACGGTTGGCGGTTCGACTTCCGTCACCTGCACCAGAAATCGGGCAGTCTGTCGCCGTTCAAGCGCTTCGCCTTCGAGCTGCGCGACATTATCCGCCGCCAGCCACTGCCCGGCTACACCCTGTTCGCCGAGGTCGAAACCGGCGGCCGGATGCTGCTCGCTTTCGAGCCTGTCCCGGCCTGTGGAAAACCTGTGGATAGTCTCGTGCTATCGGGAACCCGGACTATCGTGCCATCAGGAACCGGAGGCTCGTGCTATCGGGAACCCAAACACCTCCTATCCTTCGGTAACAAAAGCGAAAATCGCGCCCTTAACTTAGAGTCTAACACAGAATCTAACTTTGAAGAGCGGCGGCGCGATGTGGAAAAGCTCATCGCGAAGGCTGGTGCGGCCCTCAGATCGGGTGCCCATAAAGGCAAGCTGACACCCCCAAAGCAAGGATCGCCCGCGTCAACAAGCACGCCTGAACTTCCTCTCGGCAAGCCGGGAGGACAGCGATGATCGTCGCTCTCCTCAATCAGAAAGGCGGTGTCGGAAAAACCACGTTGGCGCTGCATCTCGCCGGTGCGTGGGCTGCGGAAGGCAAACGCGTCATCCTGATCGACGCCGATCCGCAAGGCTCCGCACTCGACTGGTCGCAGCGGCGTGGCCATGAAGGGCTGCCAAGGCTGTTCAGTGTCATCGGCCTGGCCCGCGATACGCTGCACCGGGAAGCGCCGGAGCTGGCGCGTGACGCCGACCATGTCGTCATCGATGGTCCGCCCCGTGTCGCTGGTCTGATGCGCTCAGCGCTGCTTGCAGCCGATCTGGTGCTGGTCCCGGTGCAGCCATCTCCTTTCGACGGCTGGGCCTCCGCCGAGATGCTGGCGCTTCTGAACGAAGCACGCATCTATCGTCCTGAACTGGCCGCCCGTTTTCTGCTGAACCGATGCGCTGCGCGCACCGTCATCGCCCGCGAAACGGCTGAGACACTGGCGGACCAAGATCCGCCGTTGCTGGCCACGACCATCGGCCAGCGCGTCGCCTTTGCTGAAGCCGCACAAACTGGGCGACTGGTCTCAGAGACCGATGGCGGCGAACGGGCTGCACATGAGGTCACAGCGCTGGTGGCCGAGATCGATAGCCTCGGGATCGGGAGGATTGTGCGATGACACGTCCACCCGCCAAATCCGGCTTCGCATCGCGTCCGGGTAATCCCGATAGCTGGGTCAGGGCCGCCGATGCGCCGGCAACCGGAAAGATGGCTGCCGAGGCGTTTACCGCCCGCCTGACCATCGACATCACACCCGAACTGCGCGGGCGCATCAAGGTGGCCGCTTTCCGGCGCGGCGTCACCGTCGCCGTGATGCTGCGCGAGCTGCTGGGCCGCGAGTTTCCACCCACCGAAGGAGACCGGCCATGACCGGCAAAACCGGGCGTGGTGCGCATGAACATCCGCTGGCGGACGGTCCAGCGCCCTTCACCACACTTGTCGAACTGGCCTTCCAGAAGCGGAAGGTTGAGCACTGGATACGCTTCGGCCACAAGAGCTTTGAGCAGATCATCGACCGCCGCCGCAGTCTCGTCGGCTTCGCACCCGAAAGCATCTTCGCCTTCGTCCGCTGGGCCTCCAACGACTACGGCACCATCGTCTCGCGGCTCGACATACTGCGCGCTGTCGGGCGTGGCGAGCCGTTCCAGACCGTGCCCTTCGTTCGCCCCGGCGGCGAGATCCTGCTGCGTATTGATGGCTGGCCAAAGGTGCAGCAAGCGCTGGCCGCCATCGACGCCGTGGACGCGCTTGGCGTCGATCCTGCGGATGCTGCGCCGGACCATTGGCGGCACGTCCACAACCGCATGATCGCCGGTCAGGACCCCAACCCCTACACGCCGGAACGCCATGCCGCATGGGTCAGCCGCCGGAGGATCGCACCATGAGCCGCCGTCATATCCTCGCCGTGTCCATGTTGGCCGTCGGTACGCTTGTCGCCACGGCCGTTGCCGATCCGCCAACCAGGCTGATCTGGAATGCGACCGCCAGCGCGCCCATCGGCTTCTACACAGTTGTTCCTGCCGATGTGGTCGAAGTTCCTGAACTCGTCGTCATCGCGCCGCCCGAACCGCTGGAGCGGTTCATGGTCGAGCGCGGCTATATCGGGCGGGGCGTGCCGCTGCTGAAACGCGTCCTCGGCTTGCCGGGACAGCGCGTCTGCCGCAGCGGTGCGACGATCACCGTCGATAACGTCGAGATGGGCGATGCACTGGAGCGCGACCGGATGGGACGCGATCTGCCGGTCTGGCAGGGCTGCCGCATCATCCGCGACGGCGAACTCTTCCTCATGAATTGGGAAATCCGGGACAGCCTCGACGGCCGTTACTTCGGACCTGTTCCCGCCAGTTCCGTCATCGGCCGGGCGCTTCCGCTCTGGACCGATGAGGAAGGCGATGGCCGCTACGAATGGCGGGCGGTCACGCATTGAACCCACGCCAAACCCACCAACACAGGAGACATACCATGCCACAGATCGGTCAATTTGCGCGTGACGCATCCGGCTTCGCCGGTCAGCTCGTCACGCTCACCATGAAGCGCGATCTCGTCATCGTGCCCGCTGAACATTCCGATGCGGAGAATGCGCCGGACTATCGCGTCCATTACATTGAGCATGACGGTCCCGAGGTCGGTGCTGCATGGAAACGCACCGGCGAAAAGGCTGGCGAATATCTCTCGGTGCTGCTCGACGATCCGGCCTTACCGCACCCGATCCGCGCCAACCTGTTCCGCGACGACGATGCAGGCTCGTCATGGTCGCTGCACTGGAGCCGCCCGCGGCCCCGCGAAGATCGCGACTGAGATCATGCGATCCCGCACCTTTCTTCTCTTCACGGCCCTGCTGTCGGCTGGCAGCGGCTCGATGCCGGCCATGGCGCAGGTCACGCTGCAACCTGCGCCTGTCACCGCGCATCCCCATGCTGCGTTCATTGCCGAGGCGTCACAGCGTTTCGGCATTCCAGAGCACTGGATTCGAGCCGTGCTGCGCGTGGAAAGCGCGGGCGATGTGCGCGCAATTTCATCGGCGGGCGCGATGGGACTGATGCAGGTCATGCCCGATACCTGGGCGGGCCTGCGCCGCCGCCATGGTCTCGGGCGCGACCCTTACGATCCGCGCGATAACATCTTCGCAGGCACGGCGTATCTGCGCGAGATGTGGGACCGCTATGGCAATGTTGCGGCCATGCTTGCCGCCTACAATGCTGGTCCCGGTCGCTATGACGAGCATCTGGCGACGGGCCGCACTTTGCCCGCTGAAACGCGCGCCTATGTCGCCACGCTCGCACCTGTTCTTGGCAGGGCGACTGCGCCTGATGTGCCGACGATCGTGCCGCCGCCACCGCCGGATTGGCGCGAAGCTCCGCTCTTCGTTGTGCAATCCAGCGGCCATTCGGCGACGGCCAATCAACCGTCGAACGACGTCCGCGCAACCGTTCCTATGCGCGTTTCCGTCGATCAGGAGCCGCAGGACGGCGGCATATTCGTGGCCCGTGCGGGCAATGGAGACGAGCCATGAGCATGGTGTCTCCACGCACTTTCGGTCCGCTTCCGGTGTGCAGTCAGGCAAGGGGTCGCCTGGCTGCATTCCCGGCAGGAAGGGCAAAAAGGGGAAGAAAGGCGGAGGGCAAGATAAAGGAAACCGGCACCCTGTCGGGGCGGTTTCTGGGCAAGCCCTTGCCTGCACACTGTTTTGGGACGCGGCGCACGGCACCCTGCTTTTGGGCCTCGCGTGCCGCGATATGGCGCAAAGCCTTGGCGTTGCGGGGTTTTGACCGGCACTCTAACCGAATATCGGCCGATTTTCCGCCGTCACGGCTTCGGATACGATGATGAGTGGCGACGACGAGAGCCGCTTTCTCCCAAAGCCTGGCCGCATCAGGTCGGACGTGCCGAAGGCGGGCAAGGCGAAGAGCTTTCTGACGCAGGCAAAGAAGCTGGCGCGTCAGCATAGCAACCGCCCCGGCAGATCATCATCATTCGCATCACGGACCTACTCGTCGCCTTCATCTGGTTCGGCCGGAAAGAGTGGGAAGGCATCGCCGGCCGGCAAAGGTCCGGGCGTCAAGCGTGGTCGTGGTGCGGCCTTTGTCCGCGTCCGAATGCTGTCGGGCGGCTGGCGGCACAGTACGGCCGGCGTGCGCCGCGTCGTTGTCAAGACCCGTTATGCCCAGAGCGCGGGGAAGAATGGCAAAGGGGCTGCCCATCTGCGCTACATCCAGCGCGACGGCACCTCGCGCGATGGCGAACGTGGCCAGCTCTATTCGGCGACCGAGGACCGCGCTGATGGAGATGCCTTCCTTGATCGCAGCAAGGATGATCGCCACCAGTTCCGCTTCATCGTCTCGCCCGAGGATGCCGCCGATCTTTCCGATCTCACCGACCACACCCGCGATCTGATGAACCGCATCGAGGCCGACCTTGGCACGAAACTCGATTGGGTGGCTGTCAATCACCACAATACCGGCCATCCCCATGTCCACGTCATTGTTCGGGGGAAGGACGATCTGGGCGAGAACCTGGTTATCAATGGCGACTATCTCGCCAATGGTATTCGTGAGCGGGCGAGCGAACTGACCACGCTGGAACTCGGCCCCGTGACCGAGATCGAGCAGAGCCGCAAGCTGTCTGCCGAAATCGATCAGGACCGCTTCACGCGCATCGACCGCGCCATGACCGAGGAAGCCGACGAAAGGTTCCTCGATCTGCGCCACGAACCAGCAGATGCACGCCGCCAGTTCAACCGCACACTTCGCCTGCGCCGTCTCGCCAAGCTGGAAAAGATGGGGCTGGCTATGGAACATGCACCCGGCGTCTGGGAGCTTGGCGCGAAGATGGAACCGGCGCTGCGTGAACTCGGTGAGCGCGGTGACATCATCCGCAACATGCACAAGGCGCTGAAGGCCGATGGGCAGGAACGTGATCCGATGACCTTCCAGCTTCACGATGCCGCACCCGCGGCGCCCATCATCGGCCGCGTCGTGGACAAATATCTCACCGACGAGATGGGCGAAAACCTGACGCTCGTGGTGGACGGTATCGACGGGCGAACACACCATCTTCCCGGCATTGATCCGGCCCGCGTCGAAGATGCCCGAATCGGCAGCATCGTGGAAGTCGGCCCCGCCGACACGGCGCAACGTCCCTCTGATCGCACCATCTCTGCGATCTCGGAGAATGGTATCTACCGACCGAGCCGCCACCTCGAACAGGCGAAGTTCGAGGGACGTGTGCCGGGTGGCGATTATGAGGGCTATGTCGATGCCCATGTCCGGCGATTGGAGTCGCTACGCCGGGCCGGGATTGCCGAGCGGATCGACGCCGACCAGTGGCGCATCCCCGAAGACTTCGAGAGCCGCGCCACCGCCTATGATGCCGGTCGCAACCGGCAGGCCAGCATCCGTGTCGTCTCGACCTTCGATCTGGAAAAACAGATCGGCGCCGATGGCGCGACCTGGCTGGACCGACGATTGGTCACACCGGACGCCTCGGACCTTACCCCGGCAGGGTTCGGCCAGCAGGTGCGCGAGGCTATGGACCAGCGGCGTGAACACCATATCGCACAGGGCGATGCCACGCGGCAGCAGAATGGACGCATCCTCTATCGGCGCAACCTGCTCGCCAATCTGCGAGAAAGGGAAGTGGCCCGCGTCGGTGCGGAAATGGCCAGCAGCAAAGGCTTGCCGTTCCGGGCGGCTGCAGATGGCGAAAATATCAGCGGCAAGTTCACCGGGACCGCACATCTATCGAGCGGCAAGTTCGCCATTGTCGAAAAGAGCCACGAGTTCACTCTTGTCCCATGGCGGCCAGTGATCGACCGCCAGCTCGGCCGCGAGGTTGCGGGCATCGTGCAGGGTGGATCGGTATCGTGGCAAATGGGGCGAACACGAGGGCTCGGGATTTGAGCCTTTGCCGATCTGGCACCTCGCAAATTGTTCTGTCGACATCGGCATCTGAAAGGGCCTGTCCGATGTGCCGCCGATAGTATCCGGCAACACGGCACCCCTGCTTTTCCTGTTGCCGCTTTCGAAAACGTCTATTCTTTGATCGGCTCCGACTCTCTTGCCGATTGGAGCCTGTATGCGTGGTGGCCGAATACTCTGGGGCCAGATCATTGTCGTATTCACCATTGTCCTGGTGATGGTCTGGACTTCGACACAATGGGTGGCCTTCCGCCTTGGCTTTCAGCCCCAGCTCGGCAATCCATGGTTCGATGTTGCGGGATGGCCGGTCTATTATCCTCCGGCCTTTTTCTGGTGGTGGTTTTCCTATGACGCCTATGCGCCCGACATTTTCACCGAGGGCGCGTTAATCGCCACGTCCGGGGCGTTGTTCGCTATCGCCGCCGCTTTTTTCATGTCGATCATCCGGGCGCGCGAGGCGCGCAACGTCGCCACCTACGGTTCGGCGCGATGGGCCGAGAACAAGGAAATCCATGTTGCCGGACTGCTCGGTCCCGATGGCGTGGTCCTTGGCAGGCACAGCAAGGACTATCTCCGGCACGACGGCCCCGAGCATGTCCTTTGTTTCGCGCCCACCCGATCAGGCAAAGGCGTCGGTCTCGTTGTGCCGACGCTGCTGACCTGGCCGGGAAGTTGCATCGTGCACGACATCAAGGGTGAGAACTGGAATCTGACGGCCGGCTTCCGGTCCCATCACGGCCGCGTCCTGCTGTTCGATCCGACCAATGTGCATTCCGCAGCTTACAACCCGCTGCTGGAAGTCCGTCAGGGGGAGTGGGAAGTCCGCGATGTCCAGAACATCGCGGATATTCTGGTCGATCCCGAGGGCAGTCTCGACAAGCGCAACCACTGGGAAAAGACCAGCCATTCGCTACTGGTCGGCGCCATCCTGCATGTACTCTATGCCGAGAAGGACAAGACGCTGGCCGGCGTCGCGAGTTTTCTGTCCGATCCCCGCCGTCCGGTCGAGGCAACCTTGCGCGCCATGATGGACACACCGCATCTGGGCGAAGCCGGTGTGCATCCCGTCATCGCTTCGTCGGCACGCGAGCTGTTGAACAAATCCGAGAACGAACGCTCCGGTGTTCTGTCCACAGCGATGTCTTTTCTCGGCCTCTACCGAGATCCGGTCGTGACCTGCGTGACGGCCCGCTGCGACTGGCGCATTGCTGATCTGGTCGAAGCAAAAGAACCCGTCAGCCTCTACCTCGTCGTACCGCCATCGGACATCAATCGCACAAAACCGCTGATCCGCCTCATCCTCAATCAGGTCGGGCGGCGGCTGACCGAGGAGTTGGAAACCTCCGGCAAGCGCCATCGCCTGCTGTTGATGCTGGACGAGTTCCCCGCGCTCGGGCGGTTGGACTTCTTTGAATCGGCACTCGCCTTCATGGCCGGTTATGGCCTCAAAGCGTTCCTGATCGCGCAGTCGCTCAACCAGATCGAGCGCGCCTATGGGCAGAACAACGCCATTCTCGACAACTGCCATGTGCGTGTCGCCTTTGCTGCCAATGATGAACGCACCGCCAAGCGGATCAGTGATGCGCTCGGCACGGCCACGGAAATGCGCGATTCCACCAACTATGCCGGTCATCGCCTCGCGCCATGGCTGGGGCACCTCATGGTGTCGCGGCAGGAAACGGCGCGGCCACTCCTGACGCCCGGCGAAATCATGCAGCTTCCGCCAACCGACGAGATCGTCATGGTAGCGGGTGTGCCGCCCATCCGCGCCGCCAAGGCGCGCTACTATGCCGATGCGCGGCTTCAGGAACGGGTGCTGCCGCCGCCCGATCTACGCAAGCAGTCGGTGAAGATGGAAACATCGGCACCAGACGACTGGACGAGCCGTGTTGTTACGCCCACGGTTGGCCACGGACCCGCGTCGAACACGTCCGACGGCGATCCTGCCGATGCCGGTATCCGTCGTGAGCCGGAGCTTCCCGAGCATGAGGAAATCATCCCGGCACCACCGCCGCCATCGCAAGAATTCGACTTTCTCGATGATGAGCCCGACGTCGATGCCGCCAAGGCCCGCGCTATGCGTCAGCGGATGCGCATGGTCGCGCGGCAGGCATCTCTCGACCCCAATGACGGCATCGACCTTTGAGAAGGAAGGCAGGCATGACGAGCCGCACCCGCATGAATGTCTACTTCTCCCCGGATCTACTGAAGCAGGTCGAAGGCTTGGCGCTGCGCCGCAATGTTTCAAAATCCGCAGTGATCGAGGCTGCGGTAGCATCCTTCCTGTCTGGTGACACGACCGAACGGCTGGAAGCCGCAATGTCGCGACGCCTGGATAAGCTTGGCCGCCAGTTCGATATGCTGGACGAAGATGTGGCCATCCTCGGCGAGACGCTTTCGCTGTTCGTACAATTCTGGCTCACCATGACGCCGCCGCTGTCAGATAGCGCGAAACAGTCGGCGCGCATCAAGGGCAACGAGCGCTTCGAAGGCTTCATGCAGACGCTGGGCAAGCGCCTGGCTTCCGGCGACAGATTCCTGAAAGAGTTGTCGCGGGATATGGATTCGCTTCACGATCTTTCGTCACAAGGCCAGTCCGAAGCGGATGGAAACCAGCTCTGAACTTTCGATCCATCCTATTTGCCGCCCTGCGCCGCCGATGCCCGCACGCGCACAAACATCTGTTGAAACGGCCCTAAATCAGGTTCTTTTAATCGACCCCAATCCGGGGTCCGTCTTTTGCGCGTCCCGCCATGAACGGGGCCGCCATGACCGCATCACATCAGAAACCCGAGACGATTGCGCGTGGTGCGCGGATGCTGCGCACCGCGCTCGGGGCATCGATTGCCCGGTTTCTGGAAGATCCCGGTGTGGTCGAGGTGATGCTGAATCCCGATGGCCGCATCTGGGTGGATCGGCTCTCCGAAGGTCTGGCCGATACGGGAGACAGGCTGTCTGCGGCTGATGGCGAGCGGATCGTCAGGCTGGTCGCCCATCATGTTGGCGTCGAAGTTCATTCCCGAAGTCCGCGTGTATCGGCCGAACTGCCTGAGACCGGAGAGCGCTTCGAAGGGTTGCTGCCGCCTGTCGTCACGGCGCCAACCTTTGCCATCCGCAAGCCCGCCGTCGCGGTGTTCACGCTCGACGACTATGTAAACGCTGGGATCATGACCAGCCATCAGGCCGAGGTGTTGCGCCTGAACGTCGCCACGCGGGCCAATATCCTCGTCGCGGGCGGCACCTCCACTGGCAAGACCACGCTGATCAACGCGCTGCTGGCAGAAGTCGCCAAGACTTCGGATCGCGTCGTGATCATTGAAGACACGCGCGAACTGCAATGCGCCGCGCCCAATCTGGTCGCGATGCGCACCAAAGATGGCGTGGCGACGCTCTCCGATCTGGTGCGCTCGTCGCTACGCCTGCGCCCGGATCGCATCCCGGTCGGCGAGGTTCGCGGGTCCGAAGCTCTCGACCTCCTTAAAGCCTGGGGCACCGGCCATCCGGGCGGGATCGGCACCATCCATGCCGGTTCCGGCATTGGCGCGCTGCGACGCCTCGAGCAGCTCATCCAGGAAGCCGTCATCACTGTCCCGCGCGCCCTGATCGCCGAGACTATCGACCTTGTCGCCGTTCTTGCCGGACGTGGATCGTCCCGCCGCCTGGTCGAACTCGCCCGCGTCGATGGGCTGGGACCGGACGGCGACTACGCCATCACGCATCTCATTACTTTGGCAACCACCCCGAAAGGAAACCCTTCATGATCCGCACGATTTCACGCGGCTGCCGCATCATGGCAACCGCCGCTGCCACTGTTTCCATCAGTCTGATGCTGGCGCCTGCCGCACACGCCTCCGGCTCCTCCATGCCCTGGGAGGCCCCGCTTCAGTCGATCCTCCAGTCGATAGAAGGTCCTGTCGCCAAGATCATCGCCGTCATCGTCATCATCGCCACCGGCCTGGCGCTGGCCTTTGGCGATACCTCCGGCGGCTTCCGCCGCCTGATCCAGATCGTCTTCGGCCTGTCCATCGCCTTCGCTGCGTCGAGCTTCTTCCTGTCGTTCTTCTCGTTCGGCGGCGGGGCGCTCATCTGATGGCGGGCGGGTTTGAACAGCTCGATGCGGTGCCGGGCTTCTCTATCCCGGTTCACCGGGCGCTGACCGAGCATATCCTGCTCGGCGGCGCACCGCGTTCGATTGCCATCGTCAACGGCACGCTGGCCGGCGCCGTCGGCCTCGGCCTTCGTCTCTGGCTGGTTGGCATCGCCATCTGGGCGGTGGGACATTTCCTCGCGGTATGGGCTGCCAAACGCGATCCGCTTTTTGTCGAGGTGGGCCGCAGGCATCTGCGCATCCCCGGTCATCTGTCGGTGTGAAGGCGCGCCCATGATGAACCTCACCGAATATCGCCGTACCGCCACCCGCCTCGCGGATTTCCTGCCCTGGGCCGCGCTCGTTGGCTCGGGCGTCGTGCTGAACAAGGACGGCAGTTTCCAGAGGACAGCGAAGTTTCGCGGGCCGGATCTGGATTCCGCTATCGCCGCCGAGCTGGTCGCGGTCGCCGGGCGCATCAACAACGCCGTGCGCCGCCTCGGCTCCGGCTGGTCGATCTTTGTTGAGGCTCAACGAAGCGAAGCCGCGATCTATCCCGGCAGCCAATTTCCTGATCCGGCTTCCGCTCTGGTCGATGCCGAGCGCAAGGCTGCCTTTGAGGAAGCGGGCACGCATTTCGTGTCAGGTTACTTCCTGACCTTCCTCTGGCTGCCACCCGCCGAAGATGCAGCTCGCGCCGAGACCTGGCTCTACGAGGGCCGTGAGCAATCCGGCGTCAATCCATGGGAGCTGATGCGCGGCTTCATCGACCGCACCGACCGCGTGCTGGCGCTACTCGACGGCTTCATGCCCGAATGCCACTGGATCGATGACGCGGGCACGCTGACCTATCTCCATTCCACGATTTCCACGAACCGCCATCGTGTCCGCGTGCCCGAAGTGCCCATGCACCTCGATGCGCTGCTGGCCGATCAGCCGCTGACTGGCGGTCTGGAACCGCGCCTTGGTGACAAGCATCTGCGCGTCCTGACCATTATCGGCTTTCCGACAGCGATCACGCCCGGCCTGCTCGACGAGATGAACCGGCTCGCGTTCCCGTATCGCTGGTCCACCCGCGCCATCCTGATGGACAAGACGGACGCGACGAAACTCCTCACCAAAATCCGCCGTCAATGGTTCGCCAAGAGAAAATCAATCGCCGCGATCCTCAAGGAGGTGATGACCAACGAGCAATCGGCGCTGGTGGACACCGATGCGTCCAACAAGGCGCTCGATGCCGACATGGCCTTGCAGGAACTGGGCGCTGACGTCGCCGGCATGGCCTATGTCACAGCAACCGTCACCGTCTGGGACGCCGACCCCCGTATCGCCGACGAGAAGCTGCGTCTGGTCGAGAAGATCATTCAGGGCCGTGACTTCACGGCCATGCCGGAAACTGTCAATGCCGTCGATGCCTGGCTAGGCTCGATCCCGGGACATGCCTACGCCAATGTCCGGCAGCCGCCGATCTCGACGCTCAACCTCGCCCACATGATCCCTCTATCGGCCGTGTGGGCGGGGCCGGAACGGAACGAACATCTCGGAGCGCCCCCCTTGCTGTACGGCAAGACCGAAGGTTCGACTCCGTTCCGGCTTTCCCTTCATGTCGGCGACGTGGGCCATACCCTCGTCGTCGGCCCGACCGGCGCGGGCAAGTCCGTGCTGCTGGCGCTGATGGCGTTGCAATTTCGCCGCTATGATCGCAGCCAGATTTTCGCTTTCGATTTCGGGGGATCGATCCGGGCATCCGCGCTCGCCATGGGGGGCGACTGGCATGATCTTGGCGGTGGGTTGACCGAGGGATCGGAGGTTTCCGTTTCCCTGCAACCGCTGGCGCAGATCGATGATGCCTATGAGCGGTCATGGGCCGCTGACTGGATCGCCGCGATCCTGATGCGTGAAGGCATGACCATCACGCCGGAGGTGAAGGAGCACATCTGGACGGCACTGACATCGCTGGCATCCGCCCCGGCGGGGGAACGGACCATCACCGGCCTTGCCGTGCTGCTGCAATCCAACGATCTGAAACAGGCGTTGCGCCCATACTGCATTGGCGGCGCCTATGGCCGGTTGCTCGACGCCGAGGCCGAACATCTCGGATCAGCCGATGTACAGGCCTTCGAGATCGAGGGGCTGGTCGGCACTGGGGCTGCGCCTGCCGTCCTGTCCTATCTGTTTCATCGGATCGGCGACCGGCTCGATGGTCGGCCAACCCTGCTCATCATCGACGAAGGCTGGCTGGCGCTCGATGATGAGGGGTTCGCCAATCAGCTCCGCGAATGGCTGAAGACACTCAGGAAGAAGAACGCGTCCGTCATCTTCGCCACGCAGTCGCTCTCGGACATTGACGGCAGCAATATCGCGCCCGCCATCATCGAAAGCTGCCCGACGCGGCTGCTTCTCCCGAATGAACGCGCCATCGAGCCGCAGATCACGGCAATCTACCGCCGCTTCGGCCTCAATGACCGGCAAATCGAGATCCTCGCGCGGGCCACGCCCAAGCGGGACTACTACTGCCAATCGCGGCGCGGCAATCGCCTGTTCGAGCTTGGCCTTTCCGAAGTCGGTCTCGCGCTCTGCGCCGCATCATCCAAATCCGATCAGACCCGTATCGCCGAACTCATCGCCGAGCATGGGCAGGACGGTTTTCTCGCGGCCTGGCTGCGCGATCGCGGCGTCGAATGGGCCGTCGATCTGATCCCGAACCTCACCAATCTTGTCGAACGGACAGAGCCCGCTCGGTCGGTCGCGCCAGATCAAATCCATCCAGATGACAGCCAAGAAAAGGAGACCCTGCCATGATCCGTATCCCCGTTTCCCGATATGTCAGTGCATCCGTGCTGGCGCTGACGCTCGCCATGCCTGTTGCACTGTCGCCCATGCTGGCAAGCCCCGCTCACGCTTTTGGCTTCGGCCGCATCGTCTATGATCCGACCAACTATGCGCAGAACCTTCTGACCGCCGCACGCACACTGGAGCAGATCAACCACCAGATCACCTCGCTTCAGAATGAAGCGCAGATGCTCATCAATCAGGCGAAGAATCTCGCCAGTCTGCCATATTCCTCGCTCCAGACTTTGCAGCAGAATGTCCAGCGCACGCAGCAGCTTCTGGCCCAGGCGCAGAACATTGCCTTCGACGTGCAGAATGTCGATCAAATGTTCCAACAGAAATACGGCAAGGTTTCGCTGTCCGCGACCGACGCCCAACTCGTCGCCGATGCGCGGTCCCGCTGGCAGAATACGGTCGGCGGTTTGCAGGACGCCATGCGCGTGCAGGCTGGTGTCGTCGGAAATATCGACACCAACCGCGCTGAAATGTCCGCCCTTGTCGGGCAGAGCCAGAACGCGACCGGCGCGTTGCAGGCGACACAGGCGGGCAATCAGCTTCTCGCGCTCCAGTCGCAGCAGCTTTCCGACCTGATCGCGCTGATGTCCGCCAATGGTCGCTCCGAAGCCCTGATCGAAGCCGAGCGCGCCACTGCTGCCGAACAGGGCCGCATCCAGCGCGAGCGCTTTCTGACGCCTGGATCGGGCTATCAGCCCGGCAATGCCCGGATGTTCGGCAACGGCAACAACTGACCGGACAGGAGGGGCGCGACATGGACGGCAAGATGCTGGCCCGGCTGGGCGCGATCATATTCGTGGCCATCGCCATCACCGCAACGGTGATCGAAATGACACGCGAGTACGAACCAGCGCAGCCCCGACCGGCCCCGGCGCTTCAGGCGCCTGCCGATCCGCCGCGCCAGAGCCTGCGCCACTGCCAGCAGTTAGGCGAGGCCGCCGTGAACGATCCCGGCTGCCTCGCCACTTGGGCCGAGAACCGCGACCGGTTCCTCGGCCGGACGCCGGTGCCCGCCGCTCCGCATCAGAACGGGGGACAGTGAACCATGGGCGGCACCGGCGTCATCGACAACTTTCTGGGTGTTTTCACCAGTTACATCGACAGCGGCTTCGGCCTGCTTGGCGGCGAGGTCGCCTTCATCGCCACCACCCTGATCGTCATAGACGTGACGCTTGCGGCACTGTTCTGGTCCTGGGGTGCGGATGACGACGTCATCGCCCGGCTGGTCAAGAAGACGCTCTTCGTCGGGGTCTTCGCATACCTGATCGGCAACTGGAACAATCTCGCCCAGATCATCTTCGACAGCTTCGCCGGTCTTGGCCTGAAAGGTTCGGGCACCAGCTTTTCCGCCGCCGATCTGCTGCGGCCCGGCAAGGTGGCGCAGACCGGCCTCGATGCCGGTCGCCCGCTGCTCGAATCCATCTCGGACATGATGGGTTATTGGTCGTTCTTCGAGAACTTCATCCAGATCGCCTGCCTGATGTTCGCCTGGGCGCTGGTACTGCTGGCCTTCTTCATTCTCGCCGTGCAGCTCTTCGTCACGCTGATCGAGTTCAAGCTGACCACGCTGGCGGGCTTTGTCCTCATTCCCTTCGGCCTCTTCGGCAAGACCGCCTTCATGGCCGAGCGCGTTCTTGGCAATGTCGTCTCCTCCGGCATCAAGGTGCTGGTGCTCGCCGTCATCATCGGCATCGGCTCGACATTGTTCTCGCAGTTTACGGTCGGTTTCGGCGGCGTGACGCCGACCATCGACGACGCCATGGCGATCGTGCTGGCCGCACTTTCCCTTCTCGGCCTCGGCATCTTCGGTCCCGGCATCGCTTCCGGTCTGGTTTCTGGCGGCCCGCAGCTTGGTGCAGGTGCAGCAGTCGGAACCGGTCTCGCCGCTGGCGGCATGATGCTTGCCGGCGGCGCTGCCGCAGGCATGGCCGCGAAGGGAGGGGCAGCGGCGCTATCGGGTGGAGCTGCGGCTGTCCGTGGCGGTGCTGCTGCCGCAGGTGCGGCGAGCGCCGCCTATAGTGTCGGATCGCTCGGCCAGTCAGGGGCTGCCGGTGTTGCCTCCGGCCTCGGCGGTGTTGCCCGCGCGGCAGGCTCCGCCGCCGCATCGCCCCTGAAACGAGCGACCTCGAAAGCAGCGGAAAGCGTCAAATCCAGCTTCTCCGATGGCGCGCGCGCCGGGCTCGGCGTCACCGGTGGATCGGCCTCGCTTGGAACCATTGGTGGTGCGAGCGTGGCCGGTGCCGCACCCGCCTCCGCACCGGCGGGCGGACCGCCTGCATGGGCGCAGCAGATGCACCGCCGCCAGGCGCTCAATCACGGCACGACCATGGCCGCCCATGCCGTCCGCTCCGGTGACAGCCACGGCGGCGGCTCTTCCGTCAACATTTCCGAAAGTGACCGCTCATGAACATCTTCAGACGTCCAGCGACCCATTACGGCAAATCGCCCGAACCCGAGACGCCTTACCAGAAAGCCGCACAAGTCTGGGACGAGCGCATCGGCTCGGCTCGCGTGCAGGCCAAGAACTGGCGCTATATGGCCTTCGGCTCGCTGATCCTCTCGGCGGGCTTCGCTGCCGCGCTGGTTCTGCAATCGGCGCGAGGGACCGTCGTGCCCTGGGTGGTGCAGGTCGATAATCTCGGCCAAGCCCAGACCGTCGCCGCAGCCACCGCCGATTACCGTCCGACCGATCCGCAGATCGCCTTCCATCTTGGCCGTTTCATCGAGCAGACGCGCTCGATCCCGGCGGACGCCATCATCGTGCGCCAGAACTGGCTGCGCGCCTATGAGTTCACCACAGATAGGGGAGCGGCCGCGCTCAACGACTATGCCCGCGCCAACGATCCGTTCACCCGTGTCGGCCGCCAGCAGATCGCAGTCGAGGTTTCCAGCGTCATACGCGCCTCGAACGACAGCTTCCGCGTCGCCTGGACCGAGCGTCACTATGAGAACGGGCAGCTTTCCAGGACCGAGCGCTGGACCGCGATCCTGACCATCGTGATCCAGACGCCGCGCGATGCCGAGCGTCTGCGCACCAATCCGCTCGGCATCTACGTCAATGCAATTTCATGGTCGCGGGAGATGAGCCAATGACCATCGCGTTTCCCCGCAATTCCGCCTTGCCGGTTTTCCGTAAGCCCGCCCTCGCGGCTTTGATGCTCTCGGCCACCATGCTGGCAGGCTGCGCCACCAACAAGACGCCGCAGTTCAGCTATGATGCCAATGTTCCGGCTCTACCGACCGTGCAGGCCACCGTTACGGATGATCGGCCCCGACCGCTTCACACGCCGCCAGCCTGGACGGTTGCGCGTGGTGGGACCGCAGCGGGAACACCGGCAGGCCGGGTCGAGAACGCCAATGCCGCCGCCCGCGTCGAACCGCGCCGCGAGGGTTACTATAACGCCATCCAGATCTATCCCTGGTCGGAAGGCGCGCTCTATCAGGTCTATGCAGCACCAGGACAGATCACCAATATCGCGCTGGAGCCGGGCGAAAGCCTGACCGGCGCGGGACCGATCGCGGCGGGAGACACCGCCCGCTGGATCATTGGCGATACCGAGAGCGGGAGCGGTACGTCGCGCCGGGTCCATATTCTCGTCAAACCATCCCGATCCGACATCTCAACCAATCTCGTGGTGACGACCGATCGACGCACCTATATGATCGAGCTGCGCGCCCGCGAGGCGCTCTACATGCCGTCCGTATCTTGGTCTTATCCGGCGCTGCCTGCCGGTCAGCGCCAGACCGTTCCCGCAGCACCCATCATCCCGGTCGAGGCGGCACGCAACTATCGTTACGGCCTGACCGGAGATACGCCGCCATGGCGGCCGATTTCCGTCTTCGACGATGGCCGCCGTGTCTATGTCGTTTTCCCGCGCGGCATCGTGCAGGGAGAGATGCCGCCGATCTTCGTCATCGGTTCCAAGGGCGAGACCCAGATCGTCAATTCCCGTGTTCACCAGAACATCCTGATTGTGGATCGCCTGTTCGGCGCGGCTGAGTTGCGTCTTGGTAGCGGCAAGCAGCAGCAGACGGTCAGGATCGTTCGCATCGAGCAAAGGCAAGCTGCCCAGCCCGCCAAAACCGGGGAGCAACCGTCATGAGTGAAGAGGCCACCACCAACCCAACGCCGATGCGTCTGCGTGCCGAGCCGCCGCGCGTCACGCGCCTGTCGCGCAAGATGCTGGCCGGTGCCGGGGCTGTTGCGCTCCTCGGCATCGGCGGGGCGCTGATCTATGCGCTCCAGACGCGCGACATGAGCGGAAACGGTGAAGAACTCTATTCGACCGAGAATCGCGCCACGGCAGATGGACTGGCGGGTCTGCCGAAGGATTATACCGGGCCGGTCCTGGGGCCGGCATTGCCGGGCGATCTCGGTGGCCCGATCCTGGATGCCCAGAACCGGGGTCAGCCCGTCACGCCGCCCGCCATGGCGACGCCTGCCCGCGATCCTGCCGAAGAGCGCCGGCTTGCCGAAGAAGAAGCTGCGCGTCTCAGTACAGTGTTCTTCCAGTCCGGGCCAAGAGTGGCGACGACGCCTGGCTCCAATATGCCGGGCCTTGCTGGCCTTGACCTTGGTGGCCAGCCCGCAACACAGGACCGCCACACGGCATTTCTGAATGGGCCGGTGGAACGGCAGACCGTTGCCATGGATCGGATCATGGCGCCAGCCTCGCCCTACATCCTTCAGGCAGGGGCCGTAATCCCGGCGGCGATGATTACCGGCATCCGCTCGGACCTTCCCGGCCAGATCACCGCGCAGGTCACGGAAAATGTCTATGACAGCCCGACCGGCAGCCTGCTGCTAATCCCGCAGGGAACGCGCATCATCGGTCAGTATGACGCCGGTGTGCAGTTCGGTCAGCGCCGCGTGCTGCTGGTCTGGAACCGCCTGATCCTGCCCAACGGCCGCTCTATCGTGCTGGAGCGCCAGCCCGGTGCGGACGCTTCCGGCTATGCCGGGCTGGAAGATGGCGTTGATTACCACTGGTGGGATCTCATGAAGGCGGCGGGGCTGTCCACGCTGCTCGGCATCGGCACGGAACTGGCGACCGACGACGAGGATCGTCTGATCCGGGCCATCCGCGACGGAGCGCAGGATACCATCAATCAGGCAGGGCAACAGATCGTCCAGCGCCAGTTGCAGGTCGCGCCGACCCTGACGATCCGGCCGGGCTACCCGGTCAGGGTCATCGTTACCCGCGATCTCGTACTCGAACCTTATAGGAACTGACCATGACGAAGCTGAAGCTCGGGCCTCTCATCGAAGACAAACCCGTGAAGGTGGCGGTGGAACTGCCGGGGCCGCTGCACCGCGATCTTGCCGCCTATGCATGTGGTTTCCCATGCCCATCCTTTGGTCGGTTCTGGCGATCTCTATCGCCGAGGAACTTGGTGTGCCAGCACTGCCTGTCGGCAACGCGGTCGAAGCGCGCGTCATGCTTGAAGTCATCGCGGGCCCGCAGGATCGCCGCGTGCGAGGGGCGAGGAAGATGCAGGGCTTGAAGGATAGCAGTTTCCACAATCTAAGGCGTCGCGGAACTTATGTGGTTCAGCCGATCCGCATGGCGATGGTGCAGCCTCTGGTCGCACTCGGGTTCGTGCAGGGCAGCCGCTACGGCGCGTTCCGCATACATAGCGCTGGCAGAGAGCTGTTGGAGCTGAATGCGATGAAAGAACCGCGCCGTTTGCTTGGTGCCTGGGCGCATGGCAGACAGCCACATGGCCTGAAGGAGGCCCTGGCAGTGCTTTCCCCGGTTGGGGCTGTCCCGGAAGCGGTGCGTAAACTGATCCTTGCCCGATTGCTCGACGGAAATGATCCCGGCTCGACCCGGCGCCGGGATCTGGCGCGCCTCGGCACTGGCCCCAGTTCCACGCATTTGGACCAGGAAACCGCATTGGCGGGGGTTGCGCCGGATCACTGGTCAGATCTGCGCGCCGGAGCGGCTTTTATGGATATTCGCGATGCCGCGTTGACGGTGTTGGACCAGTTGGAACAGCACCTGCTGAAGCTTCGCGACGATAATCAGCCTGTGCGCCTTTCAGAAGCGGAGGCAGCCGAAGTCGCCGTCGAGCCGCTGAAACAATTGCGAGATCTGGCCTCGGCAAAAGGCGCGCTTGTCGATCAGGGCAATGAGGAGACTAGCCGCAGATTGATCGCGGAAATCCGAAATCTGTCCGATCAGCAGCTGATCCAGAGGCTGGCCGAGCGCGATTCTACCGTAATTTGTCAGTGCGAAGGCCACATTGTTCTCGGGCCGGCTGCGGGCGAGTTGCGGGGCAGCTCGGAGACCCAGGACGAGAATCGGCCTCCTCAGGACGAGGCCTTCGCGCCGCAGCTTTTCCGGCTGCACAATCTTCATTGTCTGGTGACGGAGCTGTCCGGAAAGGTGAACCCGGGCAGCCGTGACGCGGGATCGGAGGCCGTCTGATGCAGAACACGACGCTCTACTCCCTCTTCATGCCGCCCGAAGATTGTTATGGCGACTTTGGCCTTATGTGCGGCTTCACCGCGACGCGGCAGGTCCTGGGGCAGATCCGCCGAACATTCACAGGCGAGATGGCGCGCCCGGTGCTGGCCGCCTTCATCCATCCAACCGTGAATGCGATCTCGGACGTTCCGGGACTTGCCTGGATGTGGATGCGCCTCGTGGGACGCGGCTACAACCTTCTCCATGCCAAGGTGGCGCTTCTGGGTTTTCGCAAGCGCGGCGGAGATGGCTATGTCATTCGCCTCGCTGTCAGCACGGGGAACTGGACACAGGATCCGCTTACTCGCAGCATCGACCTGTTCTGGTCGATCGATCTGGACTCTGCTGTGCCTGACGCACAGGACATAGCCGATATCCGCGCCGCGCATGAGATGTTTGGCTGGCTGCGCGAGCGGGCAGATTGCGCCCTGATCGAACGCAGTTTTGACGGGCACCGGCCAGACGCCTTGCTGGAGGCCGCGATCACAGCCTTGCCCACGTCATCCGCGCGTCCCCGCTTCATCGACAGCCGCAATCAGGCGCTGTTTCCTCAGGTGGTCGAGCGCCTGGGTACGAAGAAGAAGGCCGACCGTCTCATCCTCGGGTCTGGCTATTTCGAGAGCGACGGCGATGGTGCTGCTGGCCTGCCAGAGCGACTGCGCCGCGCATTGGTGCAGGAGAAATCCCTGACGAAAACAGCGGCTCTTGACCTGTTTCTCAACCCGTCCTCCTGTCAGGGGCTTGCTGCCCGGGCCGGTGCCTTGATTGACGCAGGCTGGAACTTGCGCCCTCCGCGCTCTGTCTTGCATGGAACTGATGGGTGCCTGCATGCAAAATTTGTGGTGCTGGCGTCGGGCGAGACCGAGGCCTCGGGACGGGCTTATCTTGGATCCGGCAATCTGAGCATGAACGGGTTTGAGCGTGCCGCAAGCGCCGGGGGAAACCTTGAGGCAGGTGTGATCGTCGATCTGCCGGGGGGGCTGAAATGGCCGCGACGCAGAGACACGCGGAACGGTATCGCCGCTGTTTTGCCGATCCAGTTCACTGATGTGGTGACGCCCGAGGCCCTGCAGCAAGGGGAAGGCTTTGTGCGCCCCGATGAGCCAGAAACCCAGCCGCCAGTTGCGTGGCTTATATGGCAAGACGGGGTGCTCTCGGCCCCCGAAGATAAATCGGTGATGGTGATTGGTGTCGATGCGGCTCAGGCCCAGACACCTTGTCCATGGCCTGCACCGGCTCCAGCGATTGTGACACTCGCGGAGGGCGGCTGGCGGCTGCCTGTCATTTCTTCCGAAGCACTTGTTGTCGCTCGCCCCTCCGATATGTCGGTCGAAGATATCCTTGCCAGCCTTGGCTCATTTCCCGAGCCAGGTGATGCTGACAGCGAAGATGAGGGTGAGGAAGGCGAAGAGCCGCTCACCGACGCCTCAGATACCACCGAAGCTCCGCCAGCTGCCTATCCCATTCGCAGGATGATGGAACTTCTGGTGCGTCTTTGTGAGACACAGGCAAGGTTGGACCCGCGGGACTGGCAAAGGTGGTGTCGGGAGTTGCAACAGAACCTTTGCGCTATCGCGTCTCGCGAAAAAACGATGCTCGAGTTCTTCCGGAAGGCTAGGGCAAATCCTCTGCCTGCTCTAGCAGATCCGCGTATGCGCCCGGAAGGGGTTTCGCCAGACCTATTGAGAGATACGCTTTTGGCAGTGTCCGTCGCGTGGGAGCTCAGCGCTTACCCATCGCTCTGGGAACGGGAGGCCGCGTGATGGTGGACTGGAACGAGGTCGCGAGCATTCTGGATCGTATCGCAGGGACGTCTGATGATACCCTGCTAGATCATGGCCAGAAGGCGAGTGTCACAGAACTAGCGTGCCGTATCCGGGCGGGCCAACGCTCGGCCCTGCTGGCTGATGAGGTGGGTATGGGCAAGACCCGCATTGCGGCGGCACTGATCGCAGCGGTGCGGGAGGCGGGCGGGCGCAGCGCCATTGTTCTGCCCGCGGGCCTTGGGGCACAATGGCAACAGGAACTGAAACGGTTCAACGCCGACGACAAGACATTGCTGCCGCTGCGCAGCTATGATGGTTTCATCTCCGGTTTCTTGCACGATACCGATGCGGAGGGGAGCGCAAGACGGATACACAGCCATAAGGAGTGGCTTTCGGATCGCCGCAAGCAGCGTGAGTTGCCGGAGAACGGCTGGGCCGCCGAAGAGATCATAATGATCTCTCATTCCTTCGCGAACATGCAGTTTCCCAATCGTGGAGAAGGCCCCGCTGGAGGCTGGCGCCGGGAACTCTTACCCAACGTCGCCCGCCTGATTGACGGCCGACGGCGCAACTTCATGCGCGAAAATTTCCATTCGGGTGAGGTGGGCTATGTATATGCCAGTCGCCGTGCGGCGCGGCACATTGCCCAAACGATTCTGGACCACGAACTGCCGCGCGATGCCATTAACGGCGATCAGAAATGGCTTTCGGCGGACGATTACAAGAACAGGATCCTGCCGCTGATCGGCTATGGCCTGGGTCAGTTTGATCTCATAGTCGTTGACGAAGCCCACAAGGCGCGCGGCGCAGATTCAAGCCTTTCGCGCATTCTCGGCCCGGTAAGCTGGGAAGCGGATGATCCTTTTCGTCTGGGCATGACCGCAACCCCGGTCGAGCTGGACTCCAGCCAGTGGATCGACACGCTGGAGCGGCTCAATGGTCGCGATGGCAATCAGGATATGACTGCGCTCGCAGCGCTGACGGAATGGATCACCGGCTATGTGGATGTTGTTCGTCGGATTCAAACCGAAGAACTGGACGAGACGCTGACCGGGGAATTCGAGACCTCCGCCCGGCAGTTCTGCGCAGCATTGCGACCATACGTCCTGCGCCGGGACAAACGCAGTGACCCCGAATTCTGCGTCTTCAAAGACAGTCATGGTGATTATCGTGAGGTCACCGATATCCCGGTTTCACCGGAGGCAGAGGGTTTTACCCGTGACTGGTTGCGCCGCTTTTGTGCGGCTGAGGCGCTGTCGTTACTCCCTCAGGATGATCCGCGTGTGAAACGGGTCAGGCTCGCCGTTGCCCAGGGGTATGGGTTCGGCTTTGGAGAGGATGAGGAAGACAGCCCTTCTGGCATGACAGATGCAAAACTCGTTGGTCCGGCGGGGTTTTGGACGGAAGCTTTCACCGCTGAGAGCAACGACATCTATAGCCACCCTGCGATCCTGGCGGCTGTGAGACAAATCGAGGCCTATACACGGGCCGGCGAGAAAGTGCTCGTCTTCGGCAGGTTCCTGACGCCGATGAATGTGCTGACCAGACTGCTGGACGCGCGTGAGATGCTGCGTCGTTTGCGAGACGGACAGCACTGGCCTGCCAGTGGGATCGGGGAAAGCAATATAGCAGCCGTCATTGCGGCGATGAGGGATCCTGATCTTGCGGTGGCGGGTGGGGTCGACGAAATCGATGTGATGTTGAAAACCCGCTATCAGGAGTGGGCGAGCGAGCGCCGGGCTGAACTCGCACGGCTTCATCGGGAGTTGGAAGACCTTGCGCTGGAGGGAGGAGCTGCTGCATTTCTGTCAGAGATTCTGCGCCATGAGGACGGCAAACAAGACCTTCAATTCGGGGCATTGCTCGAGGCACTTGGTGGCAGGCGGGAAGTTGCGGGCGCTTCCTGGACGGGGCGGGAAATGCTCGGGCTGTTCGAAAAACTGCTCATGGAGCTTGCCGGGGATGATGAAGCAGAGAACAACGATACGCAGAAAGCCAGGCTGGATGCCTGGCTGAACGATTATTCCGGGCGCGAGGGCAACTTCGCCAGGATGATGTCAGGCGCAACCGCACCGCAAACGCGGCGTATGCTGCAATCTGCATTCAACCGGTCGTCCAGTTGGCCGATGGTGCTACTCGCGCAATCCCGCGTCGGGCGTGAGGGCCTGAATCTGCATGAGGCCTGTCGCACAGTGATTCTACTGCACGCGGAGTGGAATCCCGGCATTGTCGAGCAGCAGATTGGGCGTGTGGATCGCAAGAACAGTCTTTGGCTTCGCGAATGGCGGAAATGGAGGGATCATGGTGATGGTCTCCCGCCCCGCATTCGGGTTCACCCTGTTGTCGTCAGTGGCACATACGACGATCACAACTGGCAGGTTCTCAAGGCGCGTTGGCTGGAACTGAGGGCGCAGTTGCATGGCGATGTCCTGCGTCCCGTTCCAGGTCGGTCAGAGGTGATAGATGACAAACGAACCTGCGCTGACCGCGTTCGGCGCGCAGTGCCGGATTTTTCGCCGCCGCTCTCAGCTTGCGATATCAGCTCGCTGGATTGATCGCCTGAAGCGTCACCAACGTGCCTTGCCGCCCTTCTAGAATCCCGCGCGCATCTTCAAGCCGGCCTATTCCAGCAATCCCGCCCGCGTTCGCAAAATCGCACGCCGCTTCGACTTTCGGTCGCATGGACCCGGCCGCGAACATATCGCTGGTCAATTCGGCAGGCGTTACTTTGCGGATCGGCCGCCTATCCACCGTTCCCCACCCCTCATAAACGGCGTCCACGTCGGTCAGCATCAGGAAAGCGTCGGCCCCGAGCGCCCTGGCGAGAAGCCCGGCTGCTTTGTCCTTGTCGATCACCGCTTCCAGTCCCCGAAGCGTCCCATCGGCTTCGCGCATGACCGGGATACCTCCACCGCCGGCGCAGATGACAGTGACGCCAGCCTCCACAAGGAGCCTGATCGTCTCGATCTGGGTAATATGCTGAGGTAGTGGTGACGGGACGACCCGGCGCCAGCGGCCCTGCGCTTCTTCTACCATCGGCCAGCCATATGCCTCTTTCGCCTTTAGCGCCTCGTTCTGCGTGTAGACCGGACCTATCGGCTTTTCCGCGCGAGCGAAGGCGGGATCGTCCCGGTCCACCTCGATCTGGGTCAGCAGTGTCGCGATCCTTGAACCCGCAGGCATCGCATTGGTCAGCTCCTGCTCGACCAGATAGCCGATCATGCCGACGCTCTCTGCACCCAGGACATCGAGCGGATAGGGGTCGACGTCTTTGTAGGCCGCCGCCTGCAAGGCGAGGAGACCGACCTGTGGTCCGTTTCCATGGGCGACCACGATGTCATGGTCGCGCGCCAGATCGGCCATCGCTGCGGCCGCCTTGCGAACGTTGGTGCGTTGCGCATCGGCCGTCATTGGCTCGCCGCGCTTGAGGAGCGCATTACCGCCCAGTGCTATCACGACCCTCATGTCACGACCCCAAGGTTGCGACCAGCAGGGCCTTGATCGTGTGCATTCGGTTTTCCGCCTGGTCGAAGACGATGGACGCTTCGGACTCGAAGACCTCTTCGGTCACTTCCATGCTGTCGATGCCGTATTGCTGGAAGATCTTCTCGCCGACCTCGGTCTCGCGATTGTGGAACGCGGGCAGGCAGTGCATGAATTTCGCATGCGGATTGCCCGTCGCCGCCATGATGCCAGCGGTGACACGATAGGGTGTGAGCAGTTCAATGCGTTCCTTCCAGACCGAGTCCGGCTCCCCCATTGACACCCACACATCGGTGTAGACGAAATCGCAGCCGTTGACGGCCTCGTAAGGATCTTCGGTCAGGGCGATCTTCGCACCGGTCCTGGCTGCGATCTCCTGGCACTGACGCACCAAATGGTCCTCAGGCCAGCAGGCTTTCGGCGCGCCGAGGCGCACATCCATGCCGATCTGCGCGGCGCCTGCCAGCAGCGAGTTGCCCATGTTGTTTCCGGCGTCACCGAGGAAGGCGAAACTTACCTGGGACAGGTGCTTGCGCGTGTATTCCCGCATGGTCAGGAAATCGGCGAGAATCTGCGTCGGATGGAACTCGTCGGTCAGTCCGTTGTAGACCGGAACGCCGGCATAGGCCGCCAAGGTTTCCGCCTGTTCCTGTCCGAAGCCGCGATACTCGATGCCGTCATACATCCGCCCGAGAACGCGGGCGGTATCCTTCATCGACTCCTTCTTGCCGATCTGGGTGCCGGTTGGCCCGAGATAGGTAACGTGGGCGCCCTGGTCATAGGCGGCCACCTCGAAACCCGTGCGTGTGCGCGTCGAATCCTTCTCGAAGATCAGCGCGACGTTCTTGCCTTTCAGGCGTTGCTCCTCGTAGCCGCCATATTTCGCCTGCTTGAGCGAAGCTGACAGTTTGAGCAGGAAACGGATCTCGTCCGGCGTGAAATCGAGCAGCTTCAGGACACTGCGACCTCTCAGGTTAACGGGCATGATAGACCTCCTTTAAACCGGATCCCGGATGAGGGGGCACGTCATGCAATGACCGCCACCCCTGCCGCGGCCGAGTTCGGCGCCCGGCACGGTGATGACCTCTACGCCTGCCTTGCGCAGTTGGGTGTTGGTGTAGGTGTTGCGGTCGTAAGCGACGACGACGCCAGGCTCGAGCGCCACGACGTTGTTGCCGTCATCCCATTGCTCGCGTTCAGCGACATAGGCATCGCCGCCCGTCTCGACCACGCGCAACTGCTTCAGCCCCAGCACCTCGGCCGCGACCTCTACGAGCGGCCGCTCTTCCTTGCGTACATCGATCGTGCCTTCGCGCTCGCCCGGACGAATGGAATAGGGCTCGATCTTGTGGGCGACATCCGCAAACAGCGTCACGAGATCGCGGTCGCAGAAGCTGAAGACGGTGTCGAGGTGCATGGAGGCGCGCTCGATAGGCAGTTTGCAGGCGATCACTCTTTCCGCGCCGCCCTGTGCGAACAGCGACCGCGCGAGCTGACCGACGGCCTGTGGTGTCGTCCGCTCGCCCATGCCCACAAGAACCGTTCCGTTGCCGATCGGCATGACGTCGCCCCCCTCGAGAGTGGCAAGGCCGTGGTCCTTGTCGGGATCGCCCCACCAGACCGGGAAGCCCATGTCGCGGAAATCCGGGTGGAAGCGATAGATGGCGGCGATGTTGACGGTCTCGAGCTTGCGCGCGTTCCAGCGCATCGGATTGAGCGTGACGCCGCCATAGATCCAGCAGGTCGTGTCACGGGTAAAGAGGTGATTGGGAAGCGGCGGCAGGACAAAATCCTCCGGCCGCAGCGTTTCGGCGAGAAGGCCGGCGCTTTTGATCGGTAACTCCGTCTTGCTCAGTCCGCCCAGCAGGATCAGGGAAAGGGCGTCCGCCTCGATCTCCATCAGATGCGCCCTGAGATCATCGGCGAAGCCGACGCCAACCGTGTCGTCATTGACCCGCCGTTCAAGAAGCCATCGGCGAGCCTCGGGAATCTGTAGCGTTTCTACCAGCATCTCGCGCAGAAACACGACCTCGACGCCGCGATGGCGCATGGCGTCCACGAAGGTCAGATGCTCGACGCGGGCCTGCTTGACCCAGATGACGTCGTCGAAGAGCAGTTCGTGGCAATTCGACGGGGTGAGCCGGGCAAGCGCTGCCCCAGGTCGATGGACCAGAACGCGCCGAAGCTTGCCGACCTCGGAATGGACTCCGTAGGCGTGGGGCATGACAATCTCCTTCAGACGATGATGGCGGCGATGCTGAGGCTCGCCATGATGATGACGGTGAGGATCACGAGAAGCGGCCACATGAAGCGCAGCCACCGTTCGTATGGGATGCGACCTATGGCGAGCGCACCCATGACCACGGCGAAGGTCGGATTAATGAGATTCACGATGCCATTCGCCGACTGATAGGCAGTGACCACCAGATCGCGGCCCACGCCGGCAAAATCGGCGACCGGGGCCATGATCGGCATCGACAGGACTGCAAGACCCGACGACGACGGCACGAAGAACGACAGCAGGATCTGAAGCCAGTACATCACGTTGATAAAGGCGACCTTGCCGAGGCCTGCGACCGAACCTTCGGCCCAATGCAGTATGGTGTCGGTAATCTTGCCCTCATCCATGATGACAACGATGCCGCGCGCCAGACCTATGATCAGGGCAACACCGAGAAGGTCGCGTGCTCCGTTAACGAAGGCATCCGTGAAGTTCTTCTCACCCGTTCGCGCAATGACGCCTATGACAATGGCGGAGGCGAGGAAGAGACCGCTCATCTCGCCCATCCACCAGCCGCCCTTGAGCACACCCCAGATCATCACCACGAAGGTGATGCCGAAGACCGCAAGCACGACCTTGTGTACCAGGGTGAAGTCGATCGTCCCCTCGTGATGAGCGCTGAGGAAAAGCTTCTCGTTGTCGGCTTTCATGTCGTAGACGAGCGATTTGCTCGGATCGAGCCGAACCCGTTCCGCATAGCGCATGACGTAGGCAACGCAGGCGAGCCAGCTCAGCCCGAGAATGACGACGCGCAAAACCAGCCCTTGCGTGAACGGCACGCCGGCCGCGTCAGAGGCGATAACGGTGGCAAATGCGTTGACCGTGGACCCCAAGACACCAACGCCTGCTCCAAGGAGGATGATGGCGACGGCGGTAACCGCGTCATATCGCGCGGCGATCATAATCGGGATCAGCAGCATATAGAAAGCGAGCGTTTCTTCGGCCATTCCATAGGTGGTGCCGCCGAAGGCAAACAGCGCCATCAGGAACGGGATCATCCACTTTTCCCGTCCCTTGAGCTTGGCCATAGCGCGCTCGATTCCGGCATTTATCGCGCCTGTCGAGGTGACGACCCCGATGAACCCGCCAATCACCAGGACGAAAAGAGCGACATCGATGGCGTTTGCGGTGCCGGCTGCGGGGTCGTAGAACCCGCGGATTGGCGCCATGATGATGTCGACTATCCCCTGCGGCGCCGGCTCAGCGACCGCATAGGTCCCGGCGACGGGCACTTGCTTGTTCAGGGCCGCATTCTGAACACGGTCGTACTGCCCGGCCGGTATGATCCATGTGAGTGCGGCGACTAGAACGATCAAGCCAAAGAGGATGGTGAATGCGGTTGGGAACTGAAAACGTCGTTCCTCCGGTGCTTCAGAAACAGTGCTCATACCCCCTCCCAGGAAATAGTTGACAAGCTAAGCTGGCATCTGACCGCAAGCGAATGCTCCGGAACAGAGAAAGGCTTCTCCATCGAGCCAAAGTGACCATTGCTTATTTTCTAGGCCAGGGAATTGATCTGAGTCAACAGATGATGACTAGTAGAATTCAACGCTATGGCACTTTCCCGAAGGCTGATTCCTGGGCTGTTGTGTTCAACCAAAGCGTCGGTCAACGATCTCGCGCTGCATTGTCTGCTTGCTGACCGAATTCTGGGAAAGGAGCCGCGCTTCGATATCCGGCGCAGTCAGGTAAGGTATACCGGATGCCAAGCGTAGATATCGATCAACATCGGTTTGGGCGAAGACAATATCAAGTCGGTTTGCCGGAGAAGCTCGCACCCGGTATGCCCTCGATGACACATTTCACGGCCCGGAGTTGAAGATCTGTCAAATGTACTCCGGTGACCGCGACCGTCCCGCCGTGCACGTCGATCTTCAGCCTTTCCGGATCAAATCCGAGGTCATTGCGGATACGCGCCGAAGCTGCAAGCCTGATACCTTCGTCTCCACGCGCAATGTGTTCGATACCCGAAAAGGAGGTCGCCTTTAAAAGGTCGCGGCGGCTGACGATCCCGATAACCGCACGGTCGGACGTTACCGGAATACGCTTGATGTTGCGGCTCAGCATCATCTCGGTCACCGTCGCCAAGGAGGTGGTATCAGCTACTGTCACAACTTCCGGGGACATGACATCACCAACGCGCCAGCTGTTGCAATGAATGTAATTTTTAAGATCGTTCTCATCGGTCATCGGATGGTCCTGCCGATCGAGCAAAGACCTTCCGATCTCCTTGCGGGACATCAGATCGCCTTCCGTAATGATCCCAACGAGCTTTCCGTCGCTATCCGTCACCGGCAGACCGCTGACGCCACGCTCCAGCATGACTGAAACAGCGTGACGCACATGAGCATCCACACTGATCGTGGCAACGTCCCGCGTCATGATGTCGGATGTGATCATGTCTAACCCCTTTTCAAAAACCGCAGCGCCAAACTGATCAGGCTGCCTTGCCTGTCATGTCGAGAACCACACGGCCGTCGACGCGGCCGGCTTTCAGCTCCTGAAATATCCGGTTGATGTCCTCAAGCGGCGCCGGCGTGACCTGAGCCTTGATTTTGCCTTCGGCAAAAAAGGCGATGGCCTCGTCAAGATCCCGGCGCGTGCCGACGATTGAGCCCCGCACGGTTATGCGCTTCAGGACGACATCGAAAATAGGGGTCGCGAATTCGCCTGGCGGCAATCCGACCAAAGCAACGGTGCCTTTTCGTCGAACGAGCTGGAGCGCCTGCGAGAACGCCGGAGGCGATACCGCGGTGACGAGCACTCCGTGTGCTCCGCCGCCTGTTGCTTCGAGGGCCTCGGCGATGGCGTCCGGGGACCGCGCGTCAAGCGCCAGATCGGCTCCGGTTCTTCTGGCCAATGTGAGCTTCTCAGACGCCAAATCCAGTGCAACGACCTTCAGTCCCATTGCTTTGGCGTATTGGATGGCTACCTGGCCCAGGCCGCCGATGCCGGAGATTGCGACCCATTGCCCGGGTCGCGCTTCGGTTTCCTTGAGCCCTTTGTAAGTCGTGACCCCGGCGCAGAGAATAGGCGCGACCGCCGCGAAATCAACGTCGTCAGGCAGTCTTGCGGCGAATGCAGCATTGGCAATCGCGTATTCCGCGAAGCCTCCATCGCAGCTGTAGCCCGTATTGTGTTGATGCTTGCAAAGCGTCTCCCAGCCGGTTTCGCAATGTTCGCACCGCATGCAGGCGTCATGGAGCCATGCGATGCCGACGGCATCGCCGATTACAAAGTCCGTGACACCTGGACCGAGTGCCGCGACGGTGCCTGCTACCTCATGGCCGGGAATGAAGGGCAGGGATGGCTTGACCGGCCAGTCGCCGGAGGCGGCATGCAGATCGGTGTGGCACACGCCACAGGCGGCCACTTTCACCAGCAGTTCGCCCGGGCCGGGTACGGGTATCGGAACGTTTTCGATCAACAGTGGCTTTCCGAATTCATGAACAATTGCAGCTTTCATAAGTCCTTGCATGACGACAAACCTCCCGTTCGAATAAATCGCTGCTGTATTTCGATCGATTACCTGGATAAGGCTGCGCGGATCACCGCGGCCTCACTTATTGCAAGAAGGTTCGGAAGCGGCGGAGCGCAAACACAAAGAGCGCCGCGCCGATCAGCACGAGAGCCAGCAGCTGTGGCCAGACCACATCGAGGCCCGCGCCGCGAAACAGGATCGATTGTGCAAGGATCACGAAGTGGGTGTTTGGCGCCGCGAGCATGATGTCCTGAATGATCTGCGGCATGCTTTCGCGCGGTGTGAGGCCGCCCGAAAGGACCTGAAGAGGAAGCAGGACCAGCATCAGCAGCAGGCCGAACTGCGGCATCGAGCCGGCGATGGTGGCAAGGAAAATTCCCATGCATGTGGTGGCGATGAGCTGCAACGCTGCACCCGCCAGAAAAAGGCCGACGGAACCCTGGATCGGCACCTGAAGAACCCCCTGCACGACGAACACGATCGACACGGCGCAGGCAACAAGCACGACCAGCCCCATCGACCATATTTTGCTCAGCATGATCTCTGTCGGCGTCACCGGCATCACGAGAAGATGCTCGATGGTGCCATGCTCGCGTTCACGTATGAGCGCCGCGCCCGTGAGCACGATCGAAAGCATCGTGATCGATGAGATCACATTGGAAATGGCGCCGAACCAACCCTTGTTGAGCTCCTGGTTGAAGCGAGAACGCAGAGCGAGATCCACAGGAACCTCGGTGGTTCCACGGTAGCGGTCGAGATACTCGTTGACTTCGCTGGAAACGATGGACTGGATATAGCCGCCGCCGCTGAAGGCCTGCGACATGCGGGTGGCGTCGACATTGAGCTGGATCGTCGGCGTTCGACCGGCAAGCAGATCACGCTGGAAATTCGGGGGAATGTCGAGGGCGAAGGTGTCGAGCCCCGCATCCATGCGACTGTCCATCTCATGCTGCGATATGATCTTGGGAATGGAAAAATAAGGCGGATAGAACGCGGTCAGGATCCGGGAGGAGACAGGCGACTGGTCCTCGTCGACGACGGCGATGGCTGCCTTGTTGAGCGTCTCGGGCATCGAGGTCGAGGCCGTGTAGATCGACAGGGTGAAGGCATAGAGGATAAGGACGACAAGCATAGGGTCCCGGGCGAGACCGCGTAGCTCCTTGACGCCGAGTTGAAGGATATTGGCCAAGCGCATGGATCACCCCGCCTGTTTCTTGAGGAGCGCCGCGCTGCTGGCGAGAAGAACCGGGACAGCGATCAGGAGCGGGATGAAGGACGCTGCGAGATCGCGGAACTCCAGCGCTTTGGAGAACGTACCGCGGGCGATTGTGACGAAGTAGGTCGCCGGATAGATCTGTCCGATAAATGCGCCGGCCCCCTCCAGGGAGGAGACCGGATCGATCATTCCGGAATACTGGACGGCCGGAATGAGTGTGATCAGCGCGGTCCCGAAGATCGCAGCGATCTGGCTGCTCATGAAGGTGGAAATGAGAAGTCCCAGCCCGGTCGCCGCCGTGACGTAGAGAAGTGCAGCACCGGTCAGCGTCAGGAAGCTGCCTGTCACCGGCACCCGGAACACGAAGATCGCGAAGGCCGTCAACATGAAGAAGTTGAGCATGGCAAGCGCGGTATAGGGTAACTGCTTGCCGAGGAGGAACTCCACCCGAGTGACGGGCGTCACGTAGAAATTGATGATAGAGCCGAGTTCCTTTTCGCGCACGACGCTCAGAACGGCGAGCATGGCGGGGATCATCATCAACAGCATCGGGATGACGGCCGGCACCATGGCCTTGAGGCTCTCGACGCTCGGATTGTAGCGGTATCGAAGGGCGATCTGGAAGGTGCCGGTGGTTGCCGCGTCGCCATAGAGTTCACGTGCCTTCTGGGTGAGCCATGTCTGATGCATGCCTTGCACATAACCCCGCACAGTCTCGGCCCGCGAAGGCATTGCACCGTCGATCCAGGCGCCGATTTCGACCTTGGTGCCCCGCGCGACATCGCGCCCGAAGCCTGGCGGGATCTCCAGTGCGAGGCTGAGTTCGCCATTGCGCATGCGTCGATCGAGGTCGTTGTAATCGACGATCGGCGCCTTCTCCGTGAAATAGCGGGATCCGGCGATCTGGAGTGTGTAGTCGCGGCTGATCGTGGTGTCGTCCCGGTCGAGCACGGCAAAGGACAGGTTCTCGATATCCATGTTGATGCCGAAGCCCACGACGAACATCAAAATGACGCTGCCGAGAATGGCGAGCGTCGCGCGGATCGGATCCCGGCGCAATTCGAGCGATTCCCGCCGCGTATAGGCGAGCATACGGCGTAGGTTGAAAGTCGAGCTGGCGGATGAAGCCGGCGGGGGCGCGGCGGCTTCATCCGCCTCTTCACGCTGCGCGATTGGGGCGGACGCAGGTGAAGTCTTGTCGCCGATAGCCTCCTCCAGATAGGAAATGAAGGCTTCCTCCAGCGTCCCAGCTGAACGCTTTTCGATGATGCCGCGTGGCGTGTCGCTGACAAGCACTTTGCCGGCATGCATGAGTGAAATACGGTCGCAAAGCTCGGCTTCGTTCATGAAATGGGTCGAAACGAAGATCGTCACGCCATCCTTGCGCGACAGGTCGGAGAGGATCTGCCAGAACCCGTCGCGCGCCACCGGATCGACGCCCGATGTTGGTTCGTCCAGGATCAGAATGTCGGGCGCGTGGATCATCGCTACGGCGAGCGACAATCTCTGCCGGATGCCGAGCGGCAACGCATCCGGCAACGTATCCATGATTTCATCGAGGTCGAAACGTTCGGCCATGTCTGCAATGCGCGCCGGGATTTTATCGGGCGGCAGGTTGAAGAGCCTGGCGTGCAAGTCGAGGTTCTGGCGAACCGTAAGCTCGGTGTAGAGCGAGAAGGCCTGGCTCATATAGCCGACCTTCCGCCTGACCTCGATATCTTTCGGATCGACCTCGTGGCCGAACAGCTTTGCGGTTCCCTCGCTCGCCGGCAGGAGGCCGGTGAGCATCTTCATGGTCGTGGTCTTGCCGCAGCCGTTCGAGCCGAGGAACCCGAAGATTTCGCCGCGCGGAATCTGGAAGCTGACATTGTCGACGGCGGTGAAGTCGCCGAAACGCATGGTCAGGTGTTCGGCTTCGATGGCGAAGTCCGACCCTCCCTCATCGGATCGGGGCGGTATGACCACCTCGTGGTGACCGGAACGCCTTTCTTCAGGAAGAAGGGCGACGAAGGCGGCATCGAGATTGGCCGCTCCGGTGCGGGCGAGCAACTCCTGCGGCGTACCCGTGGCAAGGATCTTGCCGTCATCCATGGCAACCAGCCAATCGAAGCGCTGCGCCTCTTCCATATAGGCGGTCGCGACGACGACGCTCATCGACGGGCGGTCGCGGCGGATATCGTCGATCAGCTCCCAGAATTGCCTGCGTGACAGGGGATCCACGCCTGTCGTCGGTTCGTCGAGGATCAGCAGATCCGGGTCGTGGATCAGGGCGCAGCAAAGTCCGACCTTCTGCTTCATACCGCCCGACAGTTTGCCGGCCGGGCGGTCGGGGAAGGGGGCCAACCCGGTACGCCGGAGCAGGTCGTCGATGCGGAGTTCACGCTCGCGCTTGTCCTGGCCGAACAGGCGCGCGAAAAACTCGATGTTCTCGAACACCGACAGTGTCGGGTAGAGGTTCTTTCCGAGACCCTGGGGCATGTAAGCGATCTGCGGGCAGGTCCGGTCGCGGTGCTTCTTGTCGGCGATGTCGCCGCCTAGCACATCAATATGGCCGTCCTGGATCTTGTGGGCGCCCGCAATCAGGCTGAGCAGACTGGATTTTCCGACGCCGTCCGGGCCTATCAGCCCGACCATGATGCCGGCGGGAATGTCTAGGCTGACAGCATCAAGGGCGCGCGTCTTGCCGTAAGACAGGCTGACGTCCTTAATTCTTACCACTGCGGCAGAGGGCTCCTGCGCGTCGTGCACTCCCGACGACAGGCTGCTCATTTCACCAGGGCCTCGGTGAGATGTGCAGGCCATTCGGCATCCTGCGCAATGCGGACATAGGCCATCCCGGGGAGCCCCGTCTTGACGTACTGAATGTGCTCGCGCAGCAGTTCCGGCGATATTTTCGCCCTGATGCGGAACATCAGCTTCTGGCGTTCCTCCTCGGTCTCGACGGTCTTGGGGGTGAATTGCGCGACGTCCGCCACAAAGCTTGCGGTGGCGGGTATGACGTATTGAGGAGCGGCGTCGAGAACCAGACGAACCTCAGATCCCATCTGAATGCGGCCCGCTTGCTCGGTTGGCAGGAAGAAAGTCATGTAAACGTCGCTCAGGTCGACAATGTTGAGGACGCGGCCTCCCGACGACAGCACTTCGCCCGGCTGGGCTACGCGGTACTGTACGCGCCCTTCGCGGGGTGATCTCAGCGTGCTGTCATTGATATCCGCAACGATGCTTTCGATGGCCGCCTGGGCGGCCACGACAGAAGCTTCTGCATCAGTGATCTGGGCCTTGGCGGCACCGATGGCAGCATCGGAGGCGGAAAGTGAAGCCTTCGCAGCCGCGACGGCTGCCCGTGCTCTCTGTGCCGATGCCCTGTCGTCATCAAGTGTTTGCAGCGATGTCGTATTGGTTCTGATCAGTTGCTCGGTGCGTGCGAGTTTCCGCTCGGCAGCCTCCTGCTCGGCTTCGTGCTGGCCGATGACCGCAGCGGCAGCTTCACGCTCCGCTTGGCGCTGGGACAGAAGGCTTCTTGCGGTATCGACGCTGATGACGGCGCGCTGCAGCGAGGCTTCGGCCTGTTTTTTCTGAGCCTCCAGCTGCTGTGTGTCCATGGTAGCGAGCACCTGACCGGCGCTCACGAATGCGCCTTCCTCGACCAGGATCTCCTTGATCCGGCCCGCGGTCTTCGTGGAGATATCGATTTCCGTGGCCTCGATCCGACCGTTTCCGCCGGCGATCCCGGCCGGCAGCCCCGATGCATCATAAATGCGCAAGCCGTAATAGGCTCCGGCGACCACGGCAATGACGACGATCGCGACTATCCAGTTCTTGAGCGATTTCACGCGCGGACCTCCCCTTGCGGAGCGGCCGCACGAGCGTACCGCGGATGGCTATGGAGACTATCTGAGGTCATCATGCGAAATTTCATTGTCATGGAAAAGACCCTGTGTTGGTCACGGAAAGCGGCGCTCGGGTAAACACGAGACGGTCCCGCTTCCTTTCCCGGGTGCGAACGAGCGATTGATTGCGCGCGATAATCGAGAGAGCGTGGAAGTCGGGTGAGAATGAGCCGTCGCGGCGCTCTGCTGCCTTCGCACGGCCTGCAACTAATCTGCCTTGTGGTCTCGAGATTCAAACCTAATAGAAAGCTCGTCGTAGACGGGTTTTTTTGCACGTTCTTCATGGCTCACCAGAGTGTTTGCGTGAAGAACTGCTACTCGCCCCAGCCTCATCAACGCTTGTCTTGAAATCGCGAGCATATCATCACTCGATGACTAGAATGTCAACGGTGGACGCCGATTTGTCGTGAGCGGATGGTTCGGGAGTAGTCGGCCAAGGAAGAGGTCTGCCGGGCGATGTCGCTGATCACGGCCTCCCGTTTCAGTTCCTGTAGCGGACGATCTGTCCGGATGACCCCGAGATCATGGAGATAGTCGGGAAGATAGCCCGAGAAAAGGATGCGCCAGTCCGTGGGAATGCGCGGCTCCAGAAGCTGTGCCAGCTGGAAGATCACCGTCGTGCAGTTGGTCGTGATCGTGTGGTAGAATCGTGGTTCGGCGGCCAGTTCATTCGCCTTTCCGAGATAGGACAGGAACAGCGCCCTGGCCTGCTCGGGTGTCACCTCGAGAGGGAAAAGGGAAACCTCCTCCTTGCGGATATTGGTGCGCAAGCGGACGATGTCGTTCTCCTCTGCCGCGATCATGACCAGTTCGAACTCGCGGAAAAATCCGCCGATTTCGGAAAACGACTCATGCTCTTCCCGCCGGATCTCGGCAGAGAACACCAGATGCCGGCCGTCGGAAAAGCCGAAGCTGATCAGGGTGTGCGCGATGGCGGGGTTCGCCCATACGGAGCTGATCAGATCAACTTGGCCGATTTCGTTAAGGTCGTAGCGGCGCGTCTCCCAGCGCGGCATGAAGTCCTCGGCGCTACGCCATTCGAAGTTCCGGACGTTGCGGAGCGTCACCTGCGATCCGCTGATTTCGCCGGTCACGCCATGAGCCACATCGGCCGCCCAGTTGCGATCATTCAATGGCGTGATCGAACTCCACCAGACCGCGATGATGAAGACTTCGAGGACGAGCAGGAGCCAGGGCGACAGCCGCCGGCGCCTTCCAACGACAAGGATGGCGAGCGCTGCCGCCGCAGCGGCTGCTAGGGAGGGCCAGGTGAATGGTGGCTCAACCTGATGCCAGATCGCCAGCATCCTCCAGATCGATACCGACATGACGGCGAGGGCCAGCAAGGCACGGCCGACACGCGAGCGTGAGCGGCTTTCGGTCGTGAGGGCGAGGTCTGGCCTGACGCGGTCGCTCATTGTCTCTCCATGGCACGCGCCCTCCCAAAGGTGGCGAAAGAAACTCAAGCGGGTGACTGTGGTCGCCGCCTCAGCGCAAAGGCAAAAATGATCATGGCCAAGCCGTTGAAAAGGAGATCGAACGCCAGCAGCGCCCCGATCAGCCACAGGCTATTGACAGGCCATCCGGCAATCACGATCGCCCCGGCGACGAATGCAATAATACCCGCCGGCACTAGCCAGCCCCATCCTTGCGCGGGTCGCAACGCAAAGCCGGTAACGATACGCATAGCGCCCGCCGTGATGATGCTCAGAGAAAAAAGCAGCGTCAGGATCGTCGAGGCGAGAAGCGGGTTGGCAAATGCGAACAGACCGGCGACGATGTAAAAGGCACCGATCAGCAGCCAGCCGGCGAACTGTCTCCAACCTTTGACGTTGAAGGCGCAGATGACCTGCACGGAGCCTCCGACGAGCATCATCGCACCGACGAAGAAAACTGGCCGTGAGGACATTGGCGAGCGCCAGTACTCCAACTGCCGCAAGGGCGATGCCTGCGCCGCTCAGCACCTCCCATCTCGATCGCAGACGTTCGAGATCGTCCCGAGTGAGCTTCAATGAGTTCAATGCTGCCATGCAGCTCTCCTTATGTCTGTGCGGCGCAGAGCGATTCGCGATCGCCGCACCCAAGCCGTAAACCCCGGATGCAAAACGGTTGAAATTCTATATAAAACAAAGTAAACGAAACCGTATCGTTTAACTAGCCAGCTCGTCAAGGAGCGGCATCTGAAGGAATGTTCCGTCTCCGGAGGCATTCCCTGCCAATCCCTGTTCATAAGGCAACGTAGCAAAAAGCGCTTCAATGACGCCGACCGACAAGATCAATCATGCGCGTGTGGCGAGCCACCACGGCGGACGGCCGACACCGGCGGAGTCTGAACGCATATCGGCCCGGATCATGGCGGCTGCGCGCAAGCTGTTCCTGCGAGACGGGTTTGCGCAGACGAGCATGGACGCGATCGCCGCGGAAATTGGAATTTCCAAGCGGACTCTTTATTCGCGCCATCCAGGCAAGGCCGCACTTTTCGAAGCGATTGTCCTCGATGTTGTAAACACGGGCCTATCGAATATCGTCACGGAGCAGTTGTCGGGCAAGACTCCGCGGGACAAGCTGCTGGCTTTGTCGTTGCGCATTCTAGAAGTAGCGACTGATCCGCTCATCATTTCCCTGGAAAGAGTTGTTGTTGGCGAGTCGTGGCAGTTTCCGAAGTTGGCGAGTCTCGTCGGCCAGTATGGAATGCCGCCGATCCGCGAGGAGGTAATGGCCGTGCTGCGCGACCACGGTGCAAGTGAACCCGGTCTGGCCCGTGATGCGGAGATATTCCTGTCCATCACGATGATACCGCAACTGCGGCAGGCCGTTCTTCAGCGGACGCCGCCGGGGATCGCGGGGATAGACCGGGCCGCCCTTGAACGCACCATCGATATCTTCGTCCGAGGAATTGAGATGGAACTATGAGTGGCATCCACACGATCGGAAAACGCCGCGCAATAACACGCTGGCTGCCTGTTTCGGACTGTGCTTCCCGATCTCAGGACACAATGGTTCCGAGCAGAGCCACGGTTGAAGGCGTCACGCAGGTGGGTGCGCTGGGGGCGGCGACGAGACACGCGAGCATCGATGCCGACGTTGGTCTGGGGGACCACCTCGGGGCGGGGGCGATGCAAGCAGCGCAGACCGTCGGCGTAGCGGCGAGCGTGGCCGTCAGTGCGCCGATCACTGTTTTCGAATCGACTATGCGGCGCAGCATCGGCGAGCAGGTCGAAAGACTTGGCCGCGCGGCAGGTAACGCGCTCGGATCGGCAGTAAGCCGATGACCCGAGCCTCTTCTGCAAACGCATGGAATCGAAAGGCCACCACTGGAATGGGTTGTCTGCGCACGCTCAGGGATGGTCCCGCCAGAAATCAATCAATGGAAGTCCGCCGAAAAAGATGATTCAAGTTAGCCCCTTTCTATCTTTCACGATTGCGGTCCTGCTCCTCATCGTGGGCAAGATCTTGACGATGAACATCGCGGTGCTGCGAAAGTACTCGATACCGGAGCCTGTTGTCGGCGGCATTTTGTGCGCCTTGCTAGTGGCTTTGGCCTACTGGATTGCGGGCTGGAGAATCCAGTTCGAACTCGGCGTGCGTGACCACCTGCTGCTGCTGTTCTTCGCCAGCATCGGTCTGAAGTCGGATACGGCCACCCTTTTGCAGGGCGGCAGGCCGCTCATCGTGCTGCTCGCGCTCGCAACCGCGTTCATGCTCATCCAGAACGTCACGGGGATGGGGATCGCCGCATTGTTCGGGCTCGATCCGAAGGCCGGCCTGATGGTCGGGTCCGTCTCGCTGACGGGCGGGGTCGGCACCACGGTCGCCTGGGCGCCGATCTTCGTCGGGGACCTCGGGATCGCCAACGCGATGGAGCTCGGCATCGCCAGCAACACGGTCGGGCTGATCGCGGCATGTGTGATCGGCGGCCCCATGGCCGCCCTGCTGATCCGCCGCAATGGAATCGTCACCTCGGGCGACGCAGATATCGACGTCGGCGCCGCCCATGAGGAGCCGGAGCCGAAGATGGACTATTTCTGCCTGCTCTGGGCGATCCTGGCGCTCAATGTCGCGGTCATGCTCGGCATGGCGCTCGACTCCCTGATCGCGCTGACGGGCTTCAGACTCCCGACCTTCGTCAGTTGCCTGCTGGCCGGCATTGCAATCCGCAATCTGATGCCGCTGGCAGCCGGGGCGGCCATCACCCGCATCTGGCCCGGCGTGCGACAAGGATTGTCGCTTCTGTCCGACCTCTCTCTCGGCCTGTTCCTGACGATGGCGCTGATGGGCCTGCAACTGTGGCAGTTGAGCGGCGTCTTCACCTTTGTCGTCGCCGCGCTCGCGGTGCAGATCGCGCTCACGATCGTCTACACGGTTTTCATCGTCTTTCCCGCCATGGGGCGTGACTACGAAGCGGCCGTGATATCTGCCAGCTTCGGAGGCATCACGCTCGGATCCACTGCCACTGCCATCGCCAACATGACGGCCGTCACCCAGCAATATGGCGCGGCGCACAGGGCCTTCATCGTCGTGCCGCTCGTCTGCGGCTTCTTCATCGACCTCGTCAATGCGGTCGTGATCGCCATATTCGCAGGATAGCGCCGGCTACGTTTCGTCCGAACCCCAAGAGAAAAAAATGGATGATAAGAACCAACATGACCTGCCGACAGGCTCTTCTGAGGACAGGCCCGCCGACCGTGCCCCCGAAGCGTTGGCTGACGCTCCGGTCGAGGCGGGGCCGACCAGGACGGGAGTCCGGGTCGGCGTGCTCGTTATCGGGCTCATGGTCGCCTTCGTAGCCTGGTACGCCGTTTCCGACAAGCTCGCCCCCTATACCGACCGCGGCACGGTCAGCGGCTACATTGCCCGACTAGCGCCCCGTGTTTCAGGCCCGGTAATCAGCGTCCACGTTGAGGACAATACGATTGTCCAGGAGGGCGATCTTCTTTACGTGGTCGACCCGCGCCCGTTCGAGATCGCGGTCCAGCAGGCGGAAGTCGAACTCGAACAGGCGACCCAGTCAATCAACGCCTCGTCGGCGGCGCTGATCGCTGCACAGGCCAAGGTGTCGCAGGCCAGGGCCAAATTCGAAAACGCCAAGACCTCGAACGCCAGGACGCAAAGCCTTGTACAGCGTGGTGTTGCCGCGCGGAAGCAGGAGGAAGCATCTCGCGCGGAACTCGAGGTCGCGCAGGCGGAGGTCGATGCGGCGGAGGCTGATCTGTCTAGCGCGGAAGCCGAGTTGGGGGCGGCGGGCGCCAGCAATCCGCGCATCAAGGCCGCTCGACTCAAGCTGGAAAGGGCGCAGCTCGACCTGATCTACACACGGGTCGTGGCACCGACGCTCGGCGTGGTCACGAATCTCGATCTAGCAGTCGGCCAGTACGTGAGCGCGGGTTCGGCCGCTCTCACCTTCATCGACGGAAGGGGAGCCTGGATCACGGCCGATATGCGCGAGAACCAGCTCGCCAATATCGAGCCGGGCAACAAGGTGGGCCTGCTTTTCGATGCCTTGCCGGGGCAGATTTTTACCGGGACCGTACACAGCGTCGGCTGGGGCATCGATACCGGACGGACCGCATCCAGCGGTCTGGTGCAGAACGAGCCGGAAACGCGCTGGTTCGAGCCGGCCCGCCGGTTTCCCGTGCGCATTGAACTCGATCGAGCGCTTTCGGAATGGCCTCGCACCGTCAGGGTGGGCGCGAAGGCCACCGTCGTGGTCTACGCCGCAGGCGAAAGCAATCCGTCAGCGTGGATCGCAATGGCCCTGCACCGCGCCCAGTCGCTTCTGTCCTATCTGTATTGAGGTGGGGCCATGTATGTTTCGCCCCGGCCGAGCTTTCGCGACGACCCAAATTTTCCTTTGCGCATGGCGCTGCTTGCGGTGATCTCGGTGGGCGCGATACCCTTTGTCATGCCCTCTATGCCGGCGCTGATGGCGGCCCTGCCGTTTGGCCTGATGGCCGGCATGCGCAAGGCCTTCGATCCGAAGAAAGCCATAGGAGGTCCTCTGGCGCTCATCATGATGATTTGGTTGGCAAGCGGCGTGCTCACCCTTCTCATGTCTTGGCCGGTGGCGTTCCTGATCGCGGTCGGCAGCCTCTATTTCGTCGCGTTCTATCTCATCCAGAGCACCGGCAACCCGATGGGGATGCTGATCCTGGTGTCCGTTGGCCTCGCCTCTATCCTGGGTATGAACTCCATCACTGCGCTCGACGCCCTAAGTGATTCGGTGGTCGAGGCGGGCATCCTCGCATTGATCGCGATTCCGGTCCTTTACCTCCTCATTCCGCCGGCTACCCAGGAGAAAATGATCGACGAATATACGCCCGCACCGGGCAATCACGTGCGATCGGCGCTCATCCGGGCGGTCGTCCTGCTCGGGCTCAGCTTCTGGCTCTACAGCTTCATCGATATGTCCAACATGATGATGGCGATCGCCGCGATATTCGTGCTGTGTTTCCCGACACGCGAGCAGTTGTTTGCAGAGGCCCGGGAACGGATCTTTGCGACGGTGCTAGGTGCATCCGCAGCGGGTGTCGCCCTGTTCCTGATGACCCTGAACGCCCATTTCTTCATGCTGGTCGGTCTGGTCTTTCTCACGGTGCTATATTTCGCCACCATGATGATGATCGGCCGCCATCCTCCGATGGTCTACCAGTTCAGCGCATCGGCCGCTCTGTCACTGATCGTTGGTGCCCTTACCACGCAGGAACCTTCCTATGCAGCGTTAACCCGCCTGGCACTGACCTTCGTCGGAACCGCAGTCGCAGCGCTGATGACGGCGACGCTCGAAAGCATGGCCAATGCGTGGGAACGACCAACCCTGCGGCGCTGAACGAAAGCAAGGGTTTGAACATTTTTAATGACTCGCGATCAAGCGCTCCTCTCTCAAGGTAATTTGGCGCGATTACTCCGAGTTTGTGAAAAAACGCGAAACGAAGAGCACATCACAGCGTCGGTCATCGGCTGTTGACTGCCTTTCGTTGCGCCGATAGACTGGACAACCGTTTATTTGGAGAAATTATGCCCAACCGAATGATCCGGCCCGTCCCGGAAGACACCACCCGTGAGCGCATCCTGAAAGCCGCGATACTTCGCTTCTCCACCCACTCCTATGAGGAAACCGGGTTGCGAGACATTGCCGCCGATGTCGGTGTCGACATGGCCTATGTTCATCGTTCCTTCGGTTCGAAGGAGAAGCTGTTCCGGGAGGCTGTCAAGGCAATCGTTCGTCCCGAGGTCTGGCTGGTCGGCGAGGCGAGTGAGTTACACGTAACGTTGGCAAAAGAGGTTCTAGCCGAGAAGGGCGCCAACGAGATCCGATCTTTTGACGTCCTCGCTAGATCTTTTTCCAGTCCCGAGGCTTCGCGTGTTTTTCGCGAACTCATTGACGAGGGGCTCGTCAAGCCAATGGCTTCCAAATGTCCGGTTGTGTCCGAACAGCGCGCCTCCATGGTCGCCGCGTTCCTGGCCGGCGTCAGCATCCTTCGTGACGTCATCGGTACGCCAGCGCTGCAGAGTGGTGGAAATGATCGTGAACTGATGGCTCTGGTCTCCCAGGTCGTCGAGTTCATCATGAACGAAGACAAGGGATGTCAAACCATGACGACCGCCGTGCCGATCAGTCGGGAGCCGCAATGAATGATTTGAGCCGGCGAGACATCAAGGCGGCGGACGCCCGCCACGACACTTTCGACACGGAAACCTACCGCGCAATCGATCGGATGCGCGAGGCGCTGAGCGCGCGGATGACTGGCGGGCTTTCTCCGGCGGCACTGGCGCTGGCCTTGTTCGACTGGTCGATCCATCTGGCCTCGGCGCCTGGAAAGCGTCTGGAACTTACCGACAAGGCCGTGCGGAAAAGCGCCCGGCTGTCGGGTTATCTCTGCGCCGCCAGTCTCGATGACGACACTCCATGCTGCATCGAGCCCTTGCCGGGCGACTACCGCTTCACCGGGGAGGCGTGGAAGGAACTCCCCTATGCGGCCTATGCTCAGGCGTTCCTGCTCGCCCAGCAGTGGTGGCACAATGCGACACGGGAGGTGCCAGGCGTCGCTCCTCACCACGAGGACGTGGTCTCCTTCGCCGCGCGGCAAGTGCTCGACATGTTCTCGCCATCCAACAATCCGTTCACCAATCCCGAGGTGATCAACAAAACCATCGCCACTGGTGGGGCAAACTTCCTCGCGGGGTTTCAGAACTGGTTCGAAGATATCAACAGGCTTGCGGGCGGTCGCCCGCCCGCGGGCACGGAAGGGTTCGTACCGGGGCGGGATGTCGCGGTCACTCCCGGAAAGGTCATCTTCCGAAACCATCTGATCGAACTGATCCAGTACAGTCCCACAACCGACACCGTTATGGCGGAGCCGGTGCTGATCGTGCCTGCCTGGATCATGAAATACTACATCCTTGACCTGTCGCCGGAGAATTCCCTGGTGCGCTATCTGGTCGGGCAGGGGCACACGGTCTTCGCCGTTTCCTGGCGAAACCCTGGGGCAGACGATCGCGATCTCACGCTGGACGATTATCGCCGTTTGGGTGTCATGGCCGCGCTCGACGTGATCGCCGCCATCGTTCCCGACAGCAGGATCCATGCGACGGGCTATTGCCTGGGTGGCACGCTTCTCGCGATCGCGGCGGCTGCGATGGGGCGCGCCGGCGACGGGAGGCTGGCAACGCTCACCCTTTTCGCAGCCCAGACGGATTTTTCCGAACCCGGCGAACTGGCGCTCTTCATCGACCCGAGCCAGATGCATTTCCTCGAAAGCATGATGTGGGATCGGGGTTATCTGTCGGCGGACCAGATGGCGGGTGCCTTTCAGATATTGAAGAGCAACGACCTCGTCTGGTCGCGACTGGTCCACGACTATCTCATGGGCGAACGCACGCGGATGAACGACCTTATGGCGTGGAATGCCGATTCCACGCGCATGCCCTATCGGATGCATGCTGAATATCTGCAACGCCTCTACCTCGACAACGAGCTTGCAACCGGCCGCTTCATGGTCGATGGCCGTCCGGCGGCGCTGCAAAATATCCGCGTGCCGATGTTCGTCGTGGGAACGGAACGCGATCATGTCGCGCCATGGAGATCGGTCTACAAGATCCACCAGCTAGCCGATACCGATGTTACCTTCGTTCTCGCCAGCGGCGGGCACAATGCAGGCATTGTCAGCGAGCCGGGCCATCGCGGTCGCCGTTATCGCATCGCGACCAGACTGGCAGTCGACATCTGCCTTGGCCCCGGCGAATGGGCAGCAGAGGCTGAGGCCCGGAACGGTTCCTGGTGGGAGGCCTGGCTGCCGTGGCTTGCCGCGCACTCAGGTAAGGTTCGGGTAGCCCCGCCTCAGCTTGGTGCCGCCGAGAGGGGCTTTCCTGCTATTGCCGAGGCGCCCGGTGCCTACGTGTTCCAGAAGTGAGAGTGCGATGGCGGAAAAACTACTGACAAATCATACCTTCGCCGATTTACAGGTTGGCGATACCGCAAGCCTCACACGGGTGGCAGGTGATACCGACATCGATCTGCTGGCAGCGATGCTCGGCAAAAGGCCGGCAGTTGGTGACGGGGCAGCGGAGGCAACGACGTTCTTCAACGATATCGTTGCCAACGGGCTTTGGACAGGCGCGCTGGTCTCTCTGGTGATCGGCACAAGGCTTCCGGGGCCAGGGACGATCTATCTGGGACAGGATTTTCGCTTCGTGAAGCCGGTCGCCTCCGGCGACACGATCACGGCAACCGTGCGGGTTGTTCGCAAGAACCCCGAAAACCGGACGGTTGCGCTGGAGACAATCTGCGCCAATCAAACAGCGGAACTTGTCCTGACTGGTAACGCCATGGTGATCGCGCCCGACAAGTTGGTCGAATGGACCGCAACACCCTCCGTCGCATTGCAGGATACACGGCGAGCAAGCCGATATGAAGCTTTTGTTGCCGAAGCTCGTCGCCTCCCTCCGGTTCGGGCCGCCATCGTCCACCCATGCTCTGCCGGAGCAATCCTGGCTGCGGTCGAGGTCCGCCAACAGGGCCTGTTCGACCCGCTGCTGGTCGGGCCGGAAGCGAAGATCCGCGCCGCGGCCGAAGCCGCAGGGATCGATCTCGGCGACATGGCGATCGAGGACGTTCCCCATAGTCATGCCGCAGCCGCGCGCGCTGTCGAACTTGCGGTCGGCGGCGCGGTATCGGTTCTGGTCAAGGGCAGCCTCCATACCGACGAGCTTCTAGGCGCCGTCCTCGCCACCGGGTCCGGTCTCAAGACGGAGCGGCGCATCAGCCATGTCTTCGCGTTCGACGTCCCGGCCTATGGTAAGCCGCTTATCGTCACGGATGCCGCGATCAACATCCAGCCGACACTCGACCAGAAACGCGACATCTGCCAGAACGCGATCGACCTTCTTCGCGCTCTCGGCGTCGATGAGCCCCGAGTGGCGGTGCTCGCAGCGGTCGAGACCGTCAATGCGAAGATGCCGTCGACTCTCGACGCCGCCGCGCTGACAGTGATGGCGGCGCGTGGTCAGATCACGGGCGGGCGTGTCGATGGCCCGCTTGCCTTCGACAACGCCATCGACCTTGATGCGGCGAAGACGAAGGGCATTGTCTCCCCGGTCGCGGGTGAGGCCGACATTTTGCTCGTGCCGGATCTTGAAGCCGGCAACATGCTCGCCAAGCAACTGATTTATTTCGCGGGGGCGACGGCGGCTGGCATCGTGCTCGGCGCCCGTGTGCCGATCGTACTGACCAGTCGCTCCGATCCGCTTTCGGCACGCATCGCCTCGGCAACGCTCGCAAGACTGCTCGTCGCCCGCAACCAGGTGCCCGGGGCGGGGGCCATCTCATGAGCCGGCAACTGCTTGTCACCTTCAATGCCGGCTCCTCCACGGTCAAGATCGGCCTGTTCGCCATTGAAGGCGGTGGCCTCACGCGAGTCGGCAAGGGAATGATCGATTTCCGCAAGGCCCCGTTGCGCTTCGAGCTTTCCGAAGGCCCGGATCGCTTCGATGTCGAGCTGGAAGCCAAAGCGGAGGAAGAATTGGACGAGGTCTTGCGCGAAGCGTTCGATCGGCTGTCCTGGCACTATGATTTGTCCGGCATCGCCGCTATCGGCCACCGCGTTGTGCACGGCGGTGACTTGTTTGACGGACCGGTGCTCATCAACGATCAGGCGATGTCGCAGATGGAAGCGCTGATACCGCTTGCGCCGCTCCATCAGCCCCAGGCGCTGCGCCTTGTCCGGGCGATCGCGCGCCTTCGTCCGGAAATCAGGCAGACCGCCTCCTTCGACACGGCTTTCCATCGCACGCATGCCGAGGTCGTCCGCCGCTTCGCCCTGCCGAGGCGGCTCTACGAAGAGGGTATCAAACGCTATGGCTTCCACGGCCTTTCTTATCGATCGATTGCCAACCAGCTTATCAGCAAATGGCCGGAGCAGGCGGCGGGCAAGGTCATCGTCGCCCATCTCGGTTCCGGCGCCAGTCTTTGCGCGATGCACAACTGCGTCAGCCGCGACACCAGCATGGGTTTCTCGACGCTGGACGGGGTGCCGATGGCGACGCGTTGCGGGGCGCTCGACGCCGGCGTGGTCATACACCTCTTAAAGGCCGGGCGAGATCCCGGCGAAATCGAGGATCTCCTCTATCACCGTTCGGGTCTGCTGGGCGCTTCCGGCATCAGCGCCGACAGCCGCGTGCTTCTGGAGAGTGATGAGCAGCAAGCCAAGGAAGCAATCGAGCTGTTCACCTTCAGGGTCGCCGGTGAGATTGCCCGGCTTGCCTCGACGCTGGGCGGCCTCGACACTCTCGTATTCACCGCCGGGATCGGCGAGCATCAGCCGACGATCAGAGCTGATATCTGCACCCGGCTGATGTGGCTCGGCATTGATCTCGATCCTGGAGCGAACGCCGGGAGCGGTCCCGTCATCAGCAGTCCTGCCAGTCGTCTTACCGTCCTTGTCATCCCGACCGATGAGGAGCAGGTGATCGCCACTGACGCCTTGAGAATCTCGGGAGGCTGAGCGATGGCTGCGATCGTTGATATATTCGGAAGACGTGGCCTCGTCGTCGGCATCGCCAACGATTCCTCCATCGCAGCCGGCTGTGCAACCGCGTTCAAGGCTGCCGGCGCCGATCTGGCGGTCACCTATCTCAACGATAAGGCTGTCCCGTTCGTACGCCCGGTCGCCGATGCCCTGGGCGCGTCGCTGTTCATGCCCTGTGACGTTCGCATTGATGGGCAGCTCGAGGCGGTTTTCGACACCATAGCAAATGAATGGGGCCGCCTCGATTTCTTGCTTCATTCGATCGCCTTCGCGCCACGACAGGACTTGCAGACGAGCATCGTCAACTGCTCCGCTGACGGTTTCGCGCAGGCCATGGATATATCGTGCCATTCCTTTATCCGAATGGCGCGGCTCGCCGCCCCGCTGATGAAGGAAGGCGGATCCTTGATAACCGTCAGCTTTTTCGGGGCTGAGCGCGTCGTCGACAACTACAATCTGATGGGACCGGTGAAGGCGGCCCTGGAAGCAAGCGTACGCTACCTGGCCGCCGATCTCGCAGCGCGGGACATCCGCGTCCATTGCCTGTCCACCGGGCCGATCGCCACCAGGGCAGCTTCCGGAATCGAGCGTTTCGATGAGCTCATCGACACGGTGCGTGAGAGAACACCATCGCGACGCCTCGTGAGCATCGCTGAGGTTGGGCGTATCGCCGCATTCCTGGCAAGCGAGGCGGCAACGCCTCTGTCGGGGTCGGTGGTATACGCCGACAACGGTTTCCACATCACGGCCTAGCCAGAAGGCGGGCTGATGCAAACTAAGTCGGGGTCGCCGCTCGCGCGGCGACAGGGTGAACTCTGTCATATCGAGAGCGCGATGCTTCGAATGCATAAGTAAGAAATCGGTTCAGTCAATGCGTGAATTCAGTCTACGCCTTACGCTACTTCTTCTCACAAGCCTGCTTGCAGCCTGTGCCGGCCGCCCCGGCCCGGAACTGCTCGCCCAGAGGGCCGAAGCCGTTCCGGGGGCCAAGCTCACGACGGTTTATGTGGCGACCACGCGCAAGCGTGATGAGAACGGTATCTACACGTCGGGTCGTAGCCGCGAGGTTAGCTATATCCGCTACAGGGTCTCCATCCCGCCAGGTCACAAGACGGGCAATGTCGAATGGCCGAAATCGAAGCCGAACCCGAAGACGGATTTTGTCACCGTCGACCAGCACATTCTCGACGCGGCGACATTCGAGGCGGAAGTCACGCGTAAACACAACGGCAAACCGCCGAGTGTCGGCGTGTTCGTGCATGGCTACAACACCAATTTCACCGAGGCCGTGTATCGCATAGCCCAGATGACAGCTGACGCCGGCGTCGATGCCGCCCCGATCCTGTTTGCCTGGCCGTCCGAAGGCGCTTTGAGCGGCTACGTCGCCGACAAGGACGCGGTGACGTTCTCGCGGGACCAGTTGGCGGATCTGCTCAGCACCCTGGCGCGCAAACAGACCCAGGGTCCCATCACGCTCGTCGGCCACAGCATGGGGGGATGGCTGACGACGGAAGCCGTGCGCCAACTGCGGCTTACCGGCAAGGACGCGGCGATCCGTCGACTGCAGGTCGTGCTTGCGGCGCCCGATATCGATGTCGACGTGTTCCAGGCACAGCTTGCGACGATCGGGACACTGAACCCGCCGATGACAATCCTTGTTTCCAAGGATGACAGGGCGCTGAAGGTCTCGGAATTTCTATCCACAGAACGTCAGCGCCTGGGCAGGATTGACGTGACGGATCCGAAAATCGAGGAGGCGGCGCGCAGGGCGAATGTGCAGGTGATCGATATATCGGATATCGAGGCCTCAGACAGCTTCCGCCACAATCGTTTCGTCGGTCTCGCTGCCTACTATCCGAAGCTTTCGGGCCGGGATGGAACGAGCGACCCCCGAAATCTCAGGCAAGCCGGAGCGTTTGTATTCAATTCGGCTGGCGCGGTCCTTTCCAGCCCGTTTGTCCTTGCCGGCAAGATCGTCGGCGGAAACTGACACGACGCGAAGCAGCTTTCTTCACGCAACTATCGCAGGAGAATACTTATGATATTCAATTACACCGCAAGCCTCGACGCCGCCGACCTGCAACTGTTGCGATCGCGATGGCGATGGCTGCTGGTCGCCGGCATCGTGCTCGTGTTGATAGCTCTTGTCGCCCTCTCCAACCTGTTGCTGGCCACGGTCGTTTCCGTCCTCTTTGTCGGTGTCACGATGCTACTGGCGGGTGCGGCGCATATCGTCTTCGCATTTCAGATGAAGCGATGGGGCCAAACTGTCGGTTTGCTCGTTGTCGGTGTGCTTTATGTCGCGGCCGGTGTGATGACATTCTGGAACCCGGTCCTGGCATCCACTTTCCTGACACTACTGATGGCTCTCAGCATGCTCGTCGCAGGCATTGTCAGGACTGCCGCCGGTCTGGCGATCCGCCCGGCTTCCGGTTGGCTATGGCTCGCGGCGGCCGGCGCCGCGACGGTGCTTGTTGCACTTGTCATCCTTGCGGGCTGGCCGGTCAACAGTTTGTGGATCATCGGCGCACTGCTGGCGATCGACGTCATGGTGACCGGCTGTGCCCTGAGCGCATTGGCGCTCGCGCTGCGACGGTCCCTCAGGATCGACCGCAATCACGAATAAGAACCGGAGGTTGGAAACGACAATGAAGCAAACAACACCGTTCACCGTGGAGGTCCGAAAGAAACGCCGGATGCAACAGCACGAACTCTCTCCAAGCCGCGCCCTGAAAAAGACAGACGAGACCAGATCCGCGCCGGAAGGGGAAAACACAGCCCCGAATGAAATCACGCCTCAGAACGACCCTGCGGCCCACCGTCCCCGCACACGGTAAGGCTGAACGCTGGCCCGCCGGACTCCCTGACACAATCGTGAGGCACAAGAAAAAGGATTTTCGCCCTCTCAATCATCAGCTGTTGACTCACGGAGTATGTTCATTAGGGTAAAGCTGATGTTTGGTGACGAGGGGGGGAATGAAGACGCCAAAAGATATTGTCGTTTATATCGATACAGCCGATGTTTCTGTTTGTCGGGTTTATATTGATTATGCTGTCTCACTCGCAAGCGCATGGGATGCGCATGTCGTTGTGGCCTTCGTGCCGGAAGATTTAATCGCCACTCCCTCCCATGGCTTCGCCCGAGGGCAGGCGATCAACAGCATGATAACCTCCTTCGAAGGGCGCCGGCATGACGCCGAAGAGCAGCTGCGGGGGCTCCTTTCGGATGTAGCGTCCGCTACCGGCGTGAATTGCGAGCTTCGCATATGTTCCGGTGAAACGGGCGAGGCGCTGATGCTGCACGCCCGCCACGCAGCCTTGGCGATCGTCGGAACGGGGCGTGACCCGGACCGCGCTGAGACGGCTCTCACCGTCTCGGAGGATATCATCTTCGCCTCCGGTCGCCCTTCGATCCTTTTGCCCACATTCTGGCAAAGCGATGGCGCCGTGCCCGAGACGATCGTGGTTGGATGGAATGCCAGCCGGGAAGCGGCCCGCGCCATTGCCGATTCGATGGCGTTCCTGGCCACCGCTCGCGCCGTCCACGTCGTCGTTGTTCCCGAGCCCAAGGTCGCGCGGCTTCTGGGGGAGGACCCCGGAAGCGATATCTCTCTCCATCTCGCGCGCCATGGGATCAGGGTGACGCTTGACCGCCTGGAAGGCAGCAATGCCGGTGATCTGATCCTGTCGCGCGCGGAAGAGGTTGGCGCCGACCTGGTGGTCATGGGCGCCTATGGGCAGTCCCGGATCACCGAGTTCGTTTTCGGCAGCGCAACACGCACCATTCTGGCCAATCCGAAAATCCCGATCTTTCTTTCGCGATAAGACGTGATCGTCCAACAGGGTGGGTGGGCCCCGCAGGCCGTCGGCAAAAAGAGATTACAACACAGGAGAAGAAAACATGTCCGATCTGGTCGTCGTCGGTTTCGATACGGTTGATGAAGCCGACAAGGTGCTTCTCAAGCTCGCTGCTCTCAGAAAAGAATATCTGGTCGATCTGGAAGATGCCGTCGTCGTCGTTCGTGACGGCGAAGGCAAGGTCCATCTCAAGCAGAGCCTTAACCTGGCGGCTCTCGGCGCCACATCGGGCCTTCTCTCGGGAACGATCTGGGGCGGCCTTGTGGGCCTGCTCTTTCTCAATCCGCTTGCCGGCATCGCCATTGGCGGCCTGACGGGAGCGGGTGTCGGCGCCTTGTCCGGCTCCCTTGCCGACTATGGCATCGACGATACGTTCATCAAGTCTCTGGGCGAGACCATTCCAAGCAATTCGTCTGCGCTGTTCGTTCTTGTCCGCAAGGTCCAGCCGGAAAAGGTGCTGGCGGAGTTCGAAGGCCTGCGTGGTCGAGTTCTCAAGACGTCCCTGTCGCCAGAGCAGGAAGAGAAGCTGAGGATCGCCTTGTCCGAAAATGTAACCGGGTCAGGCAACGCCTAGGTGGCCACGCCCGGTTGATGTCCGATCGGGAAGGGAAACGTCCAGCATCGCTTACGTGGGAGGGGTATTTTTTGCAGGTACATATCAGGGGCGGGATCGATCTTCGATGGGAAGGCAAGCCGATAGACACGATTGAAGATGCGGTCGTGGCTCGCTCGGTTGCGCTTATGGGAGAAGATTACCCGCGCCTGCGCCCGGTTATCGATGTCGCGATCGGACAAGCCGTGCGAGCCGGCGAGCGGCTGTTTACGGATCGTCACCGCCCTCATCTGACGTTTACAGCCCCTGTTGCTGGAACAATCCGCGCAATCTCGCGCGGCGCGCGTAGAAGCCTCGATTCCATTATTATCGACGTCGAGGACGAAGCCGCCGTCGAATTCGACAGGCCCTCACGGCCAGATCGCATGACCATGCAGTCGCTCCTGCTCCAAAGCGGTTGCTGGCAGTCATTTCGCACCCGGCCATTCGGTCGGCTCGCCGATCCCCGGCAGGCTCCTGATGCGATTTTCGTAACAGCCACCGATACCGCGCCGCTCGCAGGTGATCCGGCCCCCGTCATAAGGCGCTTCGAATCATGGTTTCGTCTCGGCGCGGAGGCGCTGCGTCACCTGACCGACGGTCCCGTTTACGTCTGTCACGGGGCCGATGCCTCCCCGGCCGTTCCCGAAGCCGTCAAGGCTGTCTGTTTCGCGGGCAGGCATCCGGCGGGTCTGGTTGGAACCCATATCCATCATCTCAATCCTGTCGGTGTAAACAGGATGGTTTGGCACATCGGCTATCAGGACGTAATCGCGCTGGGATGCCTGCTCGATACGGGCCGGATATGGACACGGCGCGTCGTTGCGCTGACCGGACCGGGGACGTGCAGTCCGCGCCTCGTTGTCGCTCCCGCAGGCGCGAATCTGAAAGATCTTTTCGGCGCCTCGCTCACCGGTCCCTCGGTTCAGTTGCTTTCGGGCTCTCCGCTCGGCGGAACGGTCGAGCATTTCCTGCGGCGTTATGACGTGCAGGCCACCGCCATCCCACACAGGCATCCGCTCCGGCGCTCCTTTCTCATGCGCTACCTGACCTCATTCAACGAGCAATTTCCGGCGCCGCTCATTCCCAATGCCGTTCATGAACGGGCCGCGCCTTGCGGGATCCTGCCCGCGCCGTTCCTGCGCGCCATCAGCACGGGCGATGTGGAAACCGCCGCGAAACTTGGTGCGCTGGAACTTGTGGAAGAGGATCTGGCGCTCCTGAGCCATGTCGACGGGTCGGGCACGGATTATGGCGCCCTGTTGCGTGCGACGCTCGATGAGTTGGAGGAAGCGATATGATCGCCTTCTTCCATGACCTGCAGGCGGGCCGCGTCGGCCGCACCTTGTTGTCCGACAGCGCCACGCCCGCGCTGCTCGGCGTGATCGTCCCGGTCGTGTCCGCGCTTGTCGCAGATACGGAACAGTTCGCAGCGCGGCTGCTGATCTCTGTCAGCCTGACCCTTGCGTGGCAGCATGTCTTCACACGTGTCCGGGGTCTCAGGCCGGGACTTGACGGTATTGTCGCCGCCACGCTGATCGCCCTTCTTGTCCCGGCCGATGCGCCGCTCTGGCAGCTCGCTTTGGGCGTCAGCTTCGGCGTGGTGATCGCCGAACAGGTGTTCGGTGGGCGCGGGCGCAATTTCGTGCATCCTGCCGTCGCCGCCCTTGCCTTCGTGATGTTCTCCTTCACTGAAATCGACTATCGAGCCGGGCCAAACATTCCTCTGGCGGCATTGCTTCCGGCTTTGGTTCTCCTGCTCCTCAGCGGCCAGGCGTCATGGCGATTGCTGCTTGCGGCCTACTGCACGATGGCCCTCATGGTTTGGGCGCAGGGAAGCGATCCGTCGGTCAACCTGCTTTCGGGTGCGATCGGCTGCGCGATCCTCTTTCTGGCGGCAGATCCTGTATGTTCCTGCACGACAAATCCAGGTCGTTTTGCACAGGGCATTCTGACCGGCGTGCTCATCGGCCTGTTCTCGCAGGCCGGATCGACTTTTGGAGCCGCGATCTTCGCGATCCTGATGAGCAGCATTTTCGCACCATTGATCGATTACGTGGTCGTGGCGATCCATGTAAGGCGGAGGGCAAGGCGACATGGCTGACGCTCGTCCTCCCAGCCCGCGCCCGGGCATGTGGCGCCGCTTTCTGAACCGTCCGAACACCGATGGCGTCAAGACGATCGGCATGTCGCTTCTGGTGGCCATTGGCTGCGGCTTTACCGTCTCCATCGCAGCGGTCGTCCTGCGGCCGATCCAGCAGGCCAATATCGTCGCCCAGCAACAGGGCCGCATGGTGCAGATGCTGGAAAACGTTCCGGGCATCGGGGAGATATTGAAGGAATCTGGCGCAAGCGGCGTCGAAACGCTCGTCATCGACCTCGCAAGCGGAACGGTCGCCGCCGATGTCGATCCGGGAAGCTTCGATCAGCGAGCGGCGGCGGCGGACGCAGAGCGAAGTTCGGCCCTGCCGCGCGCTGACGACCTCGCTGGTCTCAGCCGCCGCGAAAACCACGCGCTTGTCTATCTTCTGCGCCGCGGCGAGGAACTGGCGCTCGTTGTGCTTCCGGTCCGCGGCGCCGGCTACCAGTCGACCATCCGGGCCTATCTGGCGCTGGAGGCCGATCTCGACACCGTTGCCGCCTTCACGGTTTATGAGCAGGGTGAGACGCCCGGCCTCGGCGCCCGCGTCGCCGAGGACGGTTGGCAGGCGCAATGGGCAGGCAAGCGCATCTTCGACGATGGCGATTTCGCCATTTCCGTGGTGCGCGGCAATGCCAGCGGCCCCAATGAAGTCGACGGCATCTCCGGCGCCAGCGTCACGAGCTATGCGATCTCGGACATGCTCGAATTCTGGATGGGCGAGCACGGCTTCGGGCCGTTTCTCGACAGGCTGAAGAAAGGCGAGATCGAATGACTATCCCTTTCCGCAACCTGACAGATCCGCTCATCGACAAGAACCCCGTCACCGTCCATATCCTCGGCATCTGCTCGGCACTGGCGGTCACGACATCGATGTCCACCGCTCTCACCATGTCGATCGCCCTGACCGTCGTGCTCGGCCTGTCGGCAGGCGTCATCAGCGCCATCCGCCGACACATCCCGTCCTCCGTGCGCATCATCCTGCAGATCACCATCATCGCCTCGCTGGTCATCGTCGCCGACCAGATGTTGCAGGCTTTTGCCTATGAGATGAGCCAGCGGCTGACGGTGTTTGTCTCGTTGATTGCCACGAACTGCATCGTGCTCGGGCGCACCGAAGCCTATGCGCTGCACAATCCGGTCGTTCCCAGCATCGTGGATGGCGTCGGCAATGCACTCGGCTACAGCCTGGTGCTGCTCACTGTCGCCGCCATCCGCGAGTTGTTCGGCGCCGGAAGCCTGTTCGGCGTCGGCCTGCTGCCACTCGTGGCCGACGGTGGCTGGTACCAGCCACTCCGTCTTATGCTGCTCGCGCCGAGCGCATTCATCATCCTTGGCCTTCTGGTCTGGGCTGTTCGCAGCCTGCGCCGGGGCCAGAGGGAAGCGCCTGAATTCGAGTTGCGCGAGCAGCAAAGGACGACTGAGACATGATCGAACTGTTCCAGCGCTCCATTTTCGAAGAAAACCTCGCGCTGTCCTTCTTCCTCGGCATGTGCACCTTCCTCGCCGTCTCCAAGCGCGTGGAAACAGCCTTCGGCGTGGGTGTTGCGATGATCGTCGTGCAATCGCTCAGCGTGCCGGTGAACTACCTGCTGCACGCCTATATCCTGAGTGCCGGGGCGCTCGCGTGGATGGGGCTGCCGGATGTCGATCTCGGTTTCATGCGGCTGATCACCTTCATCGGCATCGTCGCGGCGATGGTGCAGATCATCGAGATGCTGCTCGATCGTTACGTGCCCGCCCTCTACGGCGCGCTTGGCATCTACCTGCCGCTGCTCGCCATCAACTGCGCCATTATCGGCGGCAGTCTGTTCATGGTCGAGCGGCAATATGATCTCACTGAAAGCACGGTCTATGGGATCGGCACCGGGATCGGCTGGGCGCTGGCCATCGTCGCGCTCGCGGCGATCCGCGAGAGGCTGCGCTATGCCAATGTCCCCGAAGGATTGCAGGGCCTCGGCATTGCTTTCATCGTCACCGGTCTCCTGTCCATGGCGTTCTCCGCCTTTGTGGGAGTGCGCGTGCTATGACGGAGATCCTGCTCGGCATCGGCTTCATTTCCTTGCTGCTCGTCGCGCTGGCAGCCGTTGTCCATAAGGTTCGGGAGTATCTGCTGCCGTCGCGACCCGTGGCGGTCACCGTTAACGGCGGGCGTGAGATTGGCGCTCTGGCGAATTTCAAGCTTCTCGATATTTTGAATTCCAACGGCATCGCCGTGCCCTCGGGCTGCGCCGGCGCGGGAACGTGCGGCCTGTGCCGCGTCAGCGGCGTCACGGGTACGGGAGAGCCGTTGCCGACGGAACGCGCCCGGCTTTCTCCTGCCGACGTTCGGGCTGGAATGCGGCTCGCCTGCCAGATCGTGGTGCGAAACGACCTCGCCGTCACCGTCCCGGACGAGGTGCTCGGCATCACCACGATGAACTGCCGCGTGGCATCGTCGCGCAGTGTCACGCCTTTGATCAAGGAAATCGTGCTCGCCTTGCCGGAGGGCGCGGAATTCGACTTTCGTGCGGGCAATTTCGTGCAGGTCACCGCACCGGCCTATCGTCTCGACTTCTCCGGCATCGCGCTTGAACCGCAGCATGCCGCCGAATGGAAAAAACTCGGAATTGACAAGCTCTCGTCGCAAAGCCCTCAGCCCGTCTCTCGCGCCTATTCGGTTGCCAGCCGACCCAAGGATGTCGGCATGATCGTGCTCAACATCCGTCTGGCCACGCCACCGCCAGCCAAACCGCATGCACCTCCCGGCATCGTCTCGTCATGGCTGTTCGGTCTGCGCGAGGGCGACCCGATCGAAGTGGCGGGCCCGTATGGTCACTTCGGGGCGCAGGATACCGGGCGCGAGATGGTGTTTATCGGCGGCGGCGTCGGCATGGCGCCCTTGCGCGCCATCATAACGGACATGCTCGAGCGTCAGGGAAGCCGCCGCAAGATCAGCTTCTGGTACGGCGCGCGAAGCCGTGGCGAACTGTTCTACGCCGACGAATTCGACGAGCTTGCCCGGCGTCATGAGAACTTCCGCTGGGTGCCAGCCCTCTCCGAACCAGCCAGAAACGACCCCTGGGACGGTGAGTTAGGCTTTGTCCATGATGTCGTCTTCCGCGCCTATCTGAAGGATCACCCGGCGCCGGAGGACTGCGAATATTATCTGTGCGGCCCTCCGCTCATGATCGAGGCCATCTACGCGATGCTCGATGAATGCGGTGTGGAGAGCGAGAGCATCTTCAATGACGATTTCGGGATCTAGGAGCATGACGACAAGGCGCGAGATCGTATTTGGACTGGGAGCCCTGGCCGGACTGATGTCCTTGCCGTCTTTGGCCCGAGCCGGTGCCGATGATCTCACGCGCATCTCCGGGCGCGCTTTCGGCACACGATGGCAGGTCACCGTTCCGGCCGATGCCGATGCCCGCAAGATTGGCGCGGATCTCCGGCACTTACTGGCCGGGATCGATCATTCGATGAGCCCGTTTCGTGCGGGTTCGGAGCTTTCGCGCTTCAACAGCCGTTCGGAAATCACACCGTTCGCAGCCTCCGAGCCGCTTCGGACGGTTGCTAGCAAGGCACTCGAGATTGCGCGATTGACCGGCGGCGCGTTCGATCCGGCCGTCGGGCCCGCTGTCCATCGTTACGGTTTCGGGCCGATCGCTGCCGGGCGGTCCGGTCGCTACACCGCTTTTGCCGTCAGTGCCGAAGGCCTCTCCAAAGCAGAGCCGGAACTTTCGCTCGATCTGTGCGGCATAGCCAAGGGCTACGCCGTCGACCGGCTTGCAGGACACCTGAGAGATCAAGGGCTGCCGAGTTTCCTGATCGAGGTGGGTGGCGAAGTCTATGGTTTCGGTGCGCGCCCTGACGGCCGTCCATGGCGCGTCGGCATTGCGGACCCGCTTCGCACCGGTGTCCACACGACGCTTCCCCTGACAGGCGTGGCGATGGCGACCTCGGGCGATGCGATCAATGCCTATGAGATCGCGGGCCGCCGCTACAGTCATACGATCGATCCCGCAACCGGAGAGCCGGTTCGCAACAGCGTCGCCTCGGTTTCCGTTCTGGCCCCGACAGCGCTGGAGGCCGACGCGTTTGCGACCGCCCTTCTGGTAATGGGTCCTGAAGGCGGCCTTGCATTCGCCTCCGCCAACCGTCTGCCCGCGCTTTATCTGCTTCGCGAGGCGGGAGGTCTTAAGGCCAGAGCCAACAGGTTGTTCATCGACCAGGGGAGGGCATAAAGCCATGCAGACCATTTTCGCCGCTGTTCTTCTGACCGGGCTTGCCATGCTCGCGCTGGCCGCCGGCCTTTTTGCCGGCCGCGCACCGCTCAAGGGATCGTGCGGCGGCGCGGCCTGCGGCGGCAAATGCCATGCTTGCGAACGATCCGAAGGAAGCGGGACATGAAACTCGACACGGTCGCCGATCATATGCGCACGGACCTGATCACGCTAACGCCGGACATGGAGATAGTACGGGCCGTGTCCGTGCTCATGCAAAACGGCGTGTCGGGTGCATGCGTCATCGACGGCGCCGGCGATCTCGTCGGCGTTCTGTCCAAACGCGATTGCCTGAAGGCCGCACTCAACGCCTCCTACTACAAACAATGGGGTGGCAGTGTCGCCGACTATATGAGCACCGAACTCGAGACGCTCGATGCGGGTATCGACATCGTCGAAGCGTGTGAGCGCTTTGTCGCAAGCTCGTACCGGCGGTTCCCCGTCACCCGCCATGGCCGACTTGTCGGCCAGATCAGCCGTACCGACGTCCTCAACGCCCTTTCACGGCAGTGGACATAACAAAGCCCCGGAAAAGAAAAGGACCGATATCATGACACGACAGCTCTCCAGAAGATTGTTTCTCGCAGGAACCAGTGCGGCAGCGTCCGCAGGTATCGTCGGGACAGCCAATGCGCAGGTGGCCTCCGGCGGCGCTGCAACCGTCTCCGTGCAGGAAGCCCTGAAACAGCGCCGCTCTACCAAGCGCTTCGGGCGTGGTGACGTTGCGCGCGAAAAGGTGCTCGAAGCACTGTGGGCGGCCAATGGTGTCAACCGCGCGGACGGTGATGGACGCACAGCGCCCGCCTGGCACGGTGCGAAGAACGTCGATATCTACGTCGCGCTGGAAGATGGCGTCAGTCTCTACGACCCCGTGGCAAACGCTCTCAACAAAGTGGCCGATACAGATATTCGCGCGGATGTCAGCCCCACGGCTTTCGTACGCAGGGCGCCCGTGGTGCTGATCTATGTCTCTGATGCCGAGAAACTTGCCGCTGCCGCCGGTGACCTGGCCAAGTCTGCGCCCGAAGAACTGGTTATCGCCGCACGCGTCAACTCAGCCATCATGGCCCAGAACGTCTATCTGTTCTGCGCTGCCGAAGGGCTCGGCACATGCCTCCTCGGTACGGTGGACCGCGAAGCTATTAAAACAGCGCTGAAGTTCCCGGATCATCTTTCGGTGACATATATCCAGCCCTTAGGCGAAATCGGCTGATCCGGAGCGTGGTCATAGAGCGGCATGCAGGCCTTGCCGCATATCCGGTGCTTCTGCAGAGACACAAGCCTTGACGGCCGCAATTCTCTGGTGCGCGCTTGGCCTCCTCGCTTTGGTCGGCGGAGCGGATATACTGGTGCGCAGCGGGTCGACGCTCGCGCGCCGGCTGAGCATATCCCCGCTCGTCATCGGGCTCACATTTGTTGCGATCGGGACAAGCACACCTGAGCTGGCGGTGGGCATCAATGCCGCGTTGACGGGAGAAGGAGGGTTGGTCGTCGGGAACATCGCCGGCACCAACACCTTCGGTCTGCTGTTCATCCTTGGACTATGTGCTATCGCTCGGCCCGTTGTTTTGGAACCGGTCTCCGTTGGGCTTGAACTCCCTGCAATGATAGCCGCCGCACTGGCGTTCTGGGTGTTTGCAGCTGATGGTTATCTGTCGAGAGCCGAGGGCCTTGTGTTCCTGCTTGGTGGTATCGGCTATATCGTCCTGGTCGTTCGAAGCGCGCGCTTAAGAAGTTCGCCACCCGACAAAGAGTTGCCAGTCCTGCCACGCCCGATGCGCGACGCTCCGCGGAGCGGATGGTTGAACGTCGCCGTCATGATTGGTGGTATTGCGGTCATCACAATAGGCGCGGATTGGCTCGTATGGGGATCCTCCGATCTTGCTCGCAGGTTGGAGGTCTCCGAAGCTCTTATCGGACTGACCATAGTTGCAATCGGCACATCGAGCCCTGAACTGATCACGACAATCGTCTCGACCGTACGCAATGAGCGCGAGATCGCGGTAGGCAATCTTTTGGGCAGCAGTGTCTATAATATTGCAGTCATTCTTGGGCTGACGATGCTGGTTCCGAGCGAAGCGATCACCGTGGAAAGAACGCTCATCGCCGTCGACATTCCTGTTATGGCTGCGGCAACTGTGCTTTGCGTTCCAGCCTTCCTCACGGGCAGAACTCTGTCGCGGGCCGAAGGGGCAGCATTTGTCGGTTGCTACATAGCTTACTTCGCCTACCTTATGCTCGCTCGGACTTAACTCTGGCGCAGGCAGGGTAATGAAACTGGACGCATCGATTTGCTCCGCGAAGGTTGTCGCTTCCGTTCGAAAAATTGACGGATACAGCGCGCAATAGGTCACCCACGAGTAGGTTATGCAGCTGTTTCGAATAGCAAGTTATGATGGCTGCCCGTCCCCGCAACCATCTTTACTTGCTCGGGCAGCAAGTAAAGATTAGATCCTGCCCCCGCAACCACTGAAACTTGCAAATTCTCCCACTCGGGGAACCGCTCAAGCAGTTCCTCGCGGTAAATGTCGAGCATAATCTCTCTCTTCTCCTCGCTGTCGAGTTCACCGGCTTCCAGCCGCTCCACGAAGTCCTCGTGGATCTCCGAGATGAAGCGGCTCTTCATGTAGTCGAGCACGTCCATCTGCGCGAGGATCGAGGCGATCAGGCCGTGCACCTGCAGGCTTGCCGGCTGATGGCCCGGCGTCTTGCCGATCACGACTTTCTGGACGAGCTGTCGCACGATTGGCATCAGCATGCGCTTGGCTTCCTCGTTCTTGCCCTTGCGGGCCACCATCATGAACTGGCGCATGGCCATCTCCGTCTCTTCCGGATTATGCCGGCGGCGCAGTTCCTCGATCTTGGCGATCATGTCCGGGCCGCTTTCCGTGAAACTGGCGATCTCCATCTCAAGGATTTGTCGTTCTGCCTCCAGCCGGTCGAGCGTATCGTCGAGCGCCGGCAGGCGAGGGCGGCCTTCCGCCGCACGGTCGCTGATCTGCTGGATGATGTTTTGCTGCTTGCCCGCGAGTTCCGAGAGCTTGCGCTTCATCTGGTCGCGCTCGGCAAGCGGACGTTTGAGTTTTGCCGTCTCGTAGGCGATGCTCCGCTCGGATAGCGTGTCGAAGATGCCTTCGGCAAAGAAGGCTGCCGGCAGGCAGTCCAGTACACGGCTCTCCAGTTCCTGGCGAATGATCGTCTTGCTATTGCTGCAACATGCGCCGCCAAGTTCGTCGATCGGCAAGCGCTTCTTGCGGTTGGTGCAGCTATAGCGATCCTTGCCGGAAATCGCGTAGGGTCCACCGCACTCCTCGCATTCGAGGAGATGGCTCAGAAGATATTCCGGCCGGTGCGTGGCATTGAGCCGGTTGCTCTGTCCGAAGTCGAACAGGTCGCCGATCTCCTTTTGCCGGTCCTTGACGCGGCTCCACAAGTCGTCCGAAACGATGCGCATCTCGGGAACGTCCGTCACGACCCAATCCGAGCTATCGTTCGCGCGTGCAGTTCGGCGTTCGGTCTGCGGGTTCTTGCGGTACTGGCGCCGGTTCCAGACCATCCGTCCGATATAGCTCTCGTTGTTCAGGATGCCGGTACCACGGCCGACATGGCCACGGATCGCGGTATCGCGCCATTTGCGTCCGCGCGGACCGGGGATGCCTTCTCTGTTGAGGAGTTGTGCAATGTCACGCGGTGACATGCCGTCAGCATAGAGCTGATAGATGCGTCGTACGATCTCTGCCTTCTCAAGGTCGATCTCGCGCAGGCCCTTGATCCGGTCGCCGCTAGCATCACGCTGCTGGGAGAGTCGGTAACCGTAGGCGAGGCAGGTGGACGCCTTGCCCTTCTTCACCGCCGTCTTCATGCCCTCACGGGTGCGGTAGCGGATCTGCTCGACCAGTTCATGGCTGAGCGTGGAGCGCATATGCAGCTCCATATGGCTGATCTCCTGACCAGCCTGCACGGTCCAGATCGCCGTGTCGTGGTAGTTGAGTTCCTTGAGGATCTTCGAGCTATGCTCCACGTCGCGCGACAAGCGATCAGCCGTGACGCAGAGGACCACGTCGATCCGCTCGCGCTTCACATGAGCCAGGACCTGCTGGATGCCCGGACGCGATGTGAAGGAGGTCCCGCTGATAGCAGAATCCGCATAGGTCTCCACCAGCTTCCAGCCTTTGTTGGCGACGAAGGCCTTGCCGAGTTCGACCTGTGTCTCGATCGATACCTCGTTCTGGCGGTCGGTGGAGTAGCGGGCATAGAACAGAACGTTCTTGGTCATGGTCTGAATTCCGTCTCAAACAATATCATGGGGAACACTGGCCGGGAGCGCCGGCCAGTGTGATGTCTGGGCAAAAAGCTTACGGCGTTCCCACAGGGCCCCGCGCCGCCAAACCCTGGCGTAGCTTCACGCGCCTCCAGAGTTCATCGCTGACGATTCGCGTCGCATAGGCGCTGTCGTAATTACGACCCGGTACCCAGGACCGGCCGATATAGATCTCGTTATTGAGAATGCCGGTTCGCCGATTGCGGTCACCGCGGATGGTGGTGTCACGCCACTTGCCGCCACGAGGGCCCGGGATGCCTTCAGCGTTCAGGGCTTCCGCGATCTTTGCCGGCGACATTCCGTCCGCATACATCCGGAAAATCCGACGGACGACCTTGGCACATTCCTTATCGCCGGCCTTAAACCCGAACACATACGTTCCATTGGAATCATAGGCGCCGGTGTAGCGGTAGCCGTAGGGAAGCGGAACAAGATCGTTCACGTCATAGAGGCCATCAGGCATCTCCTCGAAATACTGAAAACCTGCAAGCGGCTTTCCCGGATCGTTGCAATAATAGCCAATCAGATCCTTGGTCTGGATCCGGATACCGGGATCTGCCGCCCAAAGCTCCATGCCGTTCACTGTGAGATCATGAAGCAGGCGTGCTGCATCGGGAAGACGCGAGCAGAGACGATCTAGGGTCAGGACCCATTGATTTGAACTGACGGCTGTGATTCAGATGGGCGTATAGGAGCCCGACTGATGAGTAATTTGTTTTGGCTGACGGACGAGCAAATGGCTCGTCTTCAGCCCTATTTCCCCAAGAGCCATGGCCGCCAGCGC
>JAFKJU010000101.1 GCA_017305935.1 Hyphomicrobiales bacterium
AATCTTCATTACGCCCTCCACGCCGTCATCGTGATCGCCACCTGCGCCTCCGACGGCCCGATCTGCGCCCGCACCGAATGTTTCCCTGAGATGACTCTGCATCACTTCTGCCATCAGTCCATTTGTCGCACCACGCATGGCGACAATTTGCTGCAGCAGGGGAGCGCAATCGGCCCCCGCTTCGATCGCGCGTTCCAGAGCGTCCGCCTGACCCTTGATACGCCGCAAGCGTGTGATGGCTCGCTTCTTGTCCTCTGATGAATGTGGCATCGCGTTTTCCCGAGAATTCGCTCCAGTATACTATAGAGGGGGGGAGTTTCAATCCTGCACAGAGCCGGGCGTTTTTCTAATCGGGCGAGGTTCCGGTCATGCTCTCAAGCCTGCGCCACGAGCAGCCTTGGCATGGGCGCCGAGGGTCCGATCCTATGTCGGGGAAGGGGGGGGAGCGATCGCTCACTCCCCCCGGTATGCCGGTCAGACCGTAACGACGACTTTGCCGATCTGGTCGTTAGATTCGAGGAAGCGGTGAGCGTCCTGGATGGCGTCGAGCGGGAAAGTGCGCGCGATCCGCGGCTTGAGCGCGCCCGATTCCAGACCCGCCACGATGAACGCCTTGGCGCGATCGAGGGCGGCATCGTCCGAGACGATCTCGCTGTAGAGATACCCCTTGAGCGTGAGGCTCTTGCCCAGCACGGAGAACAACGGGAACGGCGTCGGTTCGCCGCTGAGCGCGCCGTATTCGAGCAGGATGCCGCCGCGTGCCATGCTCTCGGTCAGCGGCTCGAACGACGGGCCTCCGACCGGATCGAGCACCACGCGCGCACCCTGACCATCGGTTATCTCCATCACCCTCGCTACCAGATCCTCTTCCCCGGTCGCGACGACATGATGTGCACCGGCATCGATCAGGGCCTGGCGCTTGGCGCCGGTACGCGTCGTCGCGATTACCGTCGCGCCGACCATCCGCGCAATCTGGAAGGCAGCAAGGCCGACGCTGCTGGAGGCAGCAGTGACGATGACGAAATCGCCCTCGCCGAGTTTCGCCTGCTCCACCAGCGCACCCCAGGCGGTGACATACTGCATCCACACGGCCGCCGCTTCCTCGAACGACAGCGCCGCCGGCGAGCGGGGGGATGACGCTGACGGCTTCGCCTTCCGCAAACCCGGTCACGTCCGCGCCGACCGTAACGACAGTGCCGGCAGCCTCATAGCCAAGGCGGCTCGGGAACTCGGCTTCCTGAAGGTAGGCATGGTTGCGGAACATCACCTCGGCGCGATTTATGCCTATCGCCTTCACCGCGATCTGCACTTCGTCGGCCGCGGGCGCGGGGACTGCCACATCTTCAATCCTGAGGACGCTGGCGTCGCCATATTCGTGGATACGGACGATGCGGCTCATTGGAAACTCCTTGATTATTGAATGATCGTTCTGTAAAGGAGCGGACCACCAGTTTCAAGATATTATTTATCGATCGTTCCATATCGTGCACCAGAGATGACAGAGACGAAAGCCCGTCGCCGCGCAGGTCGCCCTCGTGTGTTCGACACTGACGCTGCGCTCGACAAGGCGGTGCGGCTGTTCTGGCAGCGCGGCTACGAGGCGACATCGATGGCCGATCTGGTGGCGGAGACTGGCGTCGCCGCCGCCAGTCTCTATGCAGCGTTTGACAACAAGGCGGGGCTGTTTGCGGCGGTGATCGAGCGCTACGCCGCGACGTTCAGCGTCCACCTCTATGCACCCATCAACGATCCGGCGTTGTCCACCTACGAGGCCGTCAAAGGCCTGCTGGAACGAGCGGCGTCATCATTCTCGGAACCTGGAACGCCGGCCGGCTGCTTCATGTATTCGGCAGCGGTAGCCGTTTCGCCGGCGTCCGCCGCCATCGAATGCCTGCTGCGCGACAAGCGTATCGCGGCGGAGGCCCTCCTGATCGAGCGTCTGCAACGCGGCGCCGCGCAGGGCGAGCTTGCGGCCAACACCGATCCGGCCGTGCTAGGCAAATTCATCAATACGGTCATGGAAGGCATGTCCGTTCAGGC